>CAWEDO010000001.1:0-1434293 GCA_963807915.1 uncultured Chloroflexia bacterium
CTTCCTTGCGGGCGTTAGACATTCGACAGGAACGGGAACTCACTCCGGCCATTGCCAAGTGTGTGCCAAACGCATTCCGAAGATCGTAGATTCGAAAGGGCGGCTGAATACCGGTCCGCCGCAACGCTCTGCTGTGAGGATTTTGAAGCTCGAAGATCGGCCTTTCTGAATCGACGGCCGCTTCTAGGCAAACTGCCGTTCATCCCACGACCAGAAATCACATCGAGGGGAATCAGGAGCGAGGGAGCGGAGGCAAAAATGTAATCCACCAATGGGGAGTTCATCTGGCTGTGAGCCTATGGAGACCCAGTTACAGGCGCTCGCCCGCCAAACCGCTGGCTACATATGCGCTGAAATTGTCTTGGAGCACTGGCTAGAGATAGCTTGCGGCCGGCCTGAATTCCTTCGACCTGCCAGAAGTAATTTCCTTCTGGAAGTTGCAATTGCAGGGACCGGGATGAGAGCACTTTCTCCACAATAGGCTCGGTAAAGAAGCGGGTGGAGGCAACGCGGAAGCGATACGCCACGGCTGCATCTACCTTGTCCCAGGAGAAGTCGAGTGGGGAAGAACAATCGGCAACCATCGTCTGAGCGCCGTCTTCAGGAACCAACAGAACCGGAGGCGGCAATTCACTCCTAAAGTGGAAATCCCCTTCCTCCGCATTCAGGGTGGCCCGATCGAAGGGCTTCAGCTCAACACCTTGGAGATCGCGATTCAGGGTGCCCGAACCATTCAGCAACACCAGACTGTAGCTGCCTGCCCTGGATGAGGCCCATGCCCGGCCCGATGTTTGCTCTCTTGGAATAAAAGTTGCGTCCGCAAGGAAGAGTTGCGGTTCCGCTCCGCGGGGCACCTGATCGGCGACGAACTCCAGGCTTCCTGATGCGAGTCGGGCCGCAACCTTAACTCCATGTTCCGTAGGAGTAGCGTTTGCCAGCACCACCACAGAATCGGGAGCGATGTCCAGCCGGATCACTTCAGGAATGGCGAGAACTGCGGCTCCGTCTTCATCGGTCTGCAGGACGTCCCCGGGCGAGATGGCTTCTCCCTTCTTGGGGGACACCCAGGAAGGAGCGCCGGCGTGCATGATGCGCACTTCTCCCTCAAGCTCGTCGATGGTCATGGGAGAAGGAAACGGTTTCTGGTGCTCAATCGTGATGCCATCGCCGCGGATACTTACGCTTTCGATTAGGGCCAGGATACGCGCACCAAAGATCAAATAAAGCACAAACGCCGCAGCCAACAGCAACAATGCACATAGTATCTTAACCCAGCGATAAGAGATGGTAGTCCAGGAGACCTGCCACTCTTTCGGACGCCGAACTATGTGCATAAGCCCCTTGTCATCCCACAACCAGAAATCCTGCTTCGCAGATCTCTCCGGTTTGGCGCACCCACATGATGCGAGCCTTTACGTATCCCCATGGGTATGTGATGTCGGCCTCGATCCCGGTCTTCAGGAGTGCACCGGGATAGCGTATTCGAAAGCCGCTGGGACTTATGTCCACGAGCTCGCCACGGATTACCCTTGTCCCGTAATCGAGGCGAACTGAAACCTCCCCAGTAGCCGGCTTGCGCTCTTCACGTCTGCGATCGGCCTTGGGTACGGCTGTCTCTGACTGATGCAAATTGTGCGGTCTGTCCTGAAGTGACATAGGCGCACATGTAACCTCATTCCAGGACTGGAACAACAAAATCGTCTTTCTGTTCTGTTTTCGGAACAGGCATGCAGGCAATTGTGCCTGCTATCCCTCGAGGGGGCAGCACGTACGGCATTTTTGAGAGGCCAAATTCTGGATTCTAGGGCTCCGAGTCATGAATTGACTTTCCAGCCTGGTAGAGCCTGTTCCAGATTCGTAACAAATTCGCTAACAGGTCTGGTAAACGAGAAACCGTATAAGGTAGAGCCCTTAATCTTATCGGTCCAACAGCAACCCTCTACCCCCTCCCAGTTGCTACCCTTGATCCAATCATCCACTCCGAGACAGGTAGTCCTCGGAGCGTGCTACACACGGAGAATGCCTAGAGGCAGAGCCAGATCGCAGGTCTGCACCACGCTTTTGGTATTTGTGTAAGATAAGGGGGAAAAATTTCCAGCAGAAGCCGAGCCCAAGCAAGCCTTGGCTGCACCCTCGAACTCTCACATGCGGCCTTACGTGGTGAGCTGGTTGCTGGCAGGGACTGGGGAGCACCCCCGGTCAGCGAAAGATCAGCACGACAAAAAGTTTCCGCCGAAAATTGATAAAGGGGCGGCGTTTTCCCTTGAAACAAATTCAACGTTTGGTTCTGCCCCTGCGAGCCGGAGCCCTGCTCATCACGTTCGCTTTGATGGCGGGCAACCCCGGCATCTGCCAGAGGTTCGATGGCACTCTGAGGGGGACGGTGCGTGACATTTCCGGCGCCGTCATACCACGGGCGCAGGTGCTCGTAACCAATGAAGCGACCGGCGTCATTCAAGGGGCGACCACATCAGCTCTGGGCGGCTACCAGGTAGAAGGGTTGATAGTTGGGGCGTACACGGTTTCCGTGAGCGCCCCTGGATTCGCCACGTATACCCGGACACAGGTACACGTGAACGCGGCTCAGGTGACGGAAGTAAGCTTGGAGCTGCAGCCCGCGGGACGAGCCGAATCCGTCAGCATTCGGGCAGGCGCCGATTTAACGCAGAAGGAAACATCACAGCTCTCTTATACCTTCACCGGCCGCACGTTAAGTGACGTCCCGACCATATTCTCGGCCAGCAACTTCGGGTCCGTTCAGAACTTGGCGGTTTACCTCCCTCATACGACTTCTCAATTAGGAGGCACATCGGGCAATGGCGGATCCATCGGTGGCTTACGCGGGCGCCAGAACAGCTTTGCTGTCGATGGCGCACTGAACACGGACGTTCAGTCCTCAACGTCGTCGTTTGAGGTGATTCAAGATGCGGTTGCGGAATTCTCGCTGGCAACCAATCAGTTCAGTGCTGAGTACGGCGGCGCTTCGGGTGGCCAATTCAATGTTGTCACCAGAACTGGGGGAAACGATGTGCATGGCGCGTTGTGGTGGTATGGCAGCAATCGTCACCTCGATGCTGCCACGGCCCAGGAGAAGCAGCTGATCGCGCAAGAGGTTCAGCCTGAGAAAAGCCGGTTCGACTACAACCGCCCCGGGGCAAGGATTGGAGGCCCGATTATAAAGGGAAAGCTGTTCTTTTTCGGGGCGTACGAGTTTCAGAATACTAGGCTTCAGGGAGGAGTCCCTTCTATTCTGGCTCCGACAGCCGAAGGACTGGCGACTCTGCGTCAGATTTCGGCAAATGATACTGTGCGCCGGCTGATCGAGCAGTTTCCAGTGGCGCCAGCGGCAGAGTCCAGCATAGCGGTCACGGCTGCGGGGAATACATATTCGGTTCCAATCGGAACTGCAATCGCCCACGCGCCAAACTACCTGGTGGAACACAGCTATGTTTCCAACCTGGATCTCCATCAGGGTGCACATCAGCTTCACCTTCGCCATCTGGCGAACTGGCTGCAGCAACCCAACCAAGGCGCTTTTCCGCAACCGATCTTCGACTCGAAGGCGTCTGTCCACAATCAAAAGGCAGTTGTGAACGATATCTGGTCCGGAAATCGCGTGATTCAGGACCTCAGATTCGCCTTTGGGCAGCTAAGTGCTGAGTCTCCCCTTGAGAAACTCGCCGCCAGCTATCCAACGATATTCGTCGCCGAGCTTGGTGCAATCATAGGTCCCGCTGGAAGTCTTCCACAAGGCCGCACCACGAATTTGTACCAAGCGGCCGAAAATGTTACCTACCTCGCTGGTCGCAGCACGTGGAAGTTTGGAGGAGAGTATCGCTGGACGACGTCGCATTCCAACTTCCTGCCCAACAGCCGTGGGCAGGACGCATATCAGACATTAAGCCGTCTGGTAAATGATCAAGTTCCCGACGTACCGGGCGGCACTTTTCTGGGCATAGGGAGCGGCGACTTTGTGGCAAATTCCAGCAGTTACGTACTGTATGCTCAGGATGATCTCAAGTTGACATCCCGGCTAACTCTGAATCTCGGACTTCGTTACGACTTTTTCGGACTTCCGAGAGACGCAGCTGAAAACAGGAGGAACGCTATCTCCGACTGCCCCTCTTGTGTGACTCCGCTCGGCATCCGCCTGGTGTTCCGAAAGCCTAAGAACGACAGAAACAACTTTGCGCCGCGGATAGGATTTGCCTGGGACCCGACCGGGTCGGGCAAATGGGCTTTACGAGGCGGCGGCGGCCTGACCTATGATGTGGTCCCTTACAGCTTCTACAGCACCAGCATTCCGCCGCAGAAGCGCGCCACTTTGACTCCGGGAAGCGCCTGCTCAGGAACATTCGGCGAACCCCCGGCGTGGTGCACAGACTTCCTCGCGGGGAAGCCAGGATCCGCCTTTCTGGCTTCGGGCGGGATGGTGGTTGGATTTGTGCCGCCGGCTACTCAGACAGAAACTCGAGCGCTCACCTCCTTCATGATGCCGGACAATATTTCCCCTCAGGTCTATACCTGGTCATTCAGCGTACAGCGCGAACTGGGGCCGGATACCGGGCTTGAAGTGAGCTATCTGGGTACGCGCGGCCTCCGTCTCCCGGTGCAGACTCAGTTGAACTCGATCAGCATCTTCGAGCGCGGCTTCCCTGGCCTGCCAACCTACCTCAATCTTTTGGAAGTTCCAGCATCTATACCTCAAGAGGCCCCGAGTCGTGCTGAAGCCGTGGCCACGGAAGGACTGCGGTTTGCCAGCGAAGGGTTTCGAAGCGTCATTACCGCGTATCCCGCGATTGGCACAAGCCGGTACCAAGGGTTGGCTTTCGACATACACCAGCGCTTAAGCCGAGGCTTGGTATTCCGCTTTAACACCACCCTGTCGACAGCAAAAGATGACGCTACGAACGATTCCTTTACTAGCAGTGTGAACCCACGGCGGGCGGAAGACGCATTCCGCATGGACCGAGAGTGGGGACGGTCGGTCATGGATGTCCGCCGCAAGTTCGCGCTGACATGGGTTTATGACATCCCGGCACCGGCCCTTTCGAACCGTGTTCTCCGTTCTTTTTTCACAGACTGGCAATGGAGCGGCTCTTATCTGTGGCAGGGAGGCCAGCCAGTCACCGTCCTCTCCGGCGTGGACTCAAACGGAAATCTGGACAGCGCAGGGGATCGTGCAATTCTGAATCCGAACGGAAGAAGCAGGACCGGTACTGCAACCAGTCGCGTCTGCCGTGACGCAGTCTCGGGAGCGACCAGTATCAATAATGCCTGCCCAGACAGCCGCACAGTGGGCTATCTAGCAAACAATCCAGAAGCAAGATACGTACTGGCGCAACTGGGATCGCGCACCGATGTTGGACGAAATACCGTGTCTTCGGAGCCGCAGAATGTGTGGAATTTCGCGTTTTTCAGGAACCTGACCTTTGCGGAAGGGAAGTCGATTCAGTTTCAGGCGGTCCTGTTCGATGCCTTCAATCAAAGAAACTTCGCTCTGGCTTCCGCCAGCATCTTCGGGGTCAGCGCCAATGCATTCAGCACCGCTTATACTAACGTCGCGTCCCCGAATTTTCTGAACGAAAAGCAGTTTTCCGGAAACGCGCGCGTGATTCAACTCGGTGTGCGGATGTTCTTCTAACCGTCGGTGCCGGCTCCTTTGCAGCGGCGAAGCTGCGCTTCAGCGTCCTCTGGCGATATCGAACTGGAGCTCCATCACAGAATCCCAAATGCTTTGCTGACCGAGGCAGGATGCTGGGCAAATCTCAGGGATACGAAGGAGGTGTGCACTTTGGCGTAACGATCGAAAACAGGATCAATGGAGAAGCGACGAGAAGGGTAAATCAGCTTTAGATAAAGTTTGGAAATGGCCACGATGCAGTTGATCCGCAACGAGAGGGCCACATTGGCCAACTGTCTGCCGTGGGAAGCAACACTGGTATTGGAACTGCGCGATGCCATTTCGCCAATGGCTAGGAGCAGGGCAGCATTTTGAAACGTCCAGGTCAGGTACTCCAATGCAGCATGGGTACGCAGCTTCTGCCACGAGCGGAAGTCCCGCGGGCTGATGCGTTGTCGCAGGTATTCCTCGTCGTGCAGGTCGAAAAGGTTACGAAACGCCTGGAGGTCGACATGACGAATTTGCCGGGTCAACTCCTCCGGATCGCCCTGCGAAGCCGCCCGCCCTTTGACTGCCCTCCAGCCAAGTAGCAGTGCCACGATGGCGAACATCACTAGGATGAACAATAAGGTCATCGCCCGATTATTTCCCGAACCGAATCATTCCACCGTTCCAACTCATGCAAGGGATATTCAATTGTGGAAGTGGCTTGGCTCCGCTCACGGCTGAATAGGTATGTGATCCAGATCAACAGGGCGCAGTGATACGCAACGCCGTCTACTATAGGCCAAATGGGGGTTACCGTGCCCAAGCGTGCCCGAACGGCGATGACGACGAGCTCCACACTTGCGTGAAGCGCAAACCCCAAAGCAATTCCAAATACGTAATGCTTCCAGCGTAAACCGAGCACATTCCCGGCCAAGAAAAGCAGCAACAACAGGCCTGCACAGACGATCGTTCCGGCCTGCTTGATGCTCAGAATGCCAACCATGATGCGGCTGCTGTCGGCAGCGGGGCTGGAGGCAACCGCAATAGCGCCCACCAGAATCAGGATTACAGCCGCCCAGCGGAAGAGGATGCCCGAGGCCTTTCGGATTGCCTCGTATTCCGCCAGCGTATTCTCGTAAAGCTCATAAATGACGGCGATGCTTAAAGGGATCTCGACAAACTCACTCAACCAGAAGAGCCAAAAATAGGTGTAGTACGCAGGGCCGCTGCTGGCGTGGTAGGTCACGAAAAGGACCACGGAACGGCATATCTTGAAGACGATGTAAGCGTAAAAGAACTCCAGGCGCAAACTGCTCCGCTTATTTCGCATCACTAGCGCGAGTGCCAGATGGAGCAGCGTGGAGCTGATCCAGAAAACGTACGACATTATACTAGCGGAACTCATGGCGGGAGCCGCTGAGAATAACCCGGCTCCCGCTCATGCCGCAATTATGTTTTGGCCCGCCGTTCGAAGGTTTCTGCTCAGGGCTCTACTTGTGAGTCGAGAACGGCAAGGGATCGCACCAAGGGCACTGGGGCGGGGGATCACAACAGAACGAACCCTTCGTTGGAAACGGGGCGGGGGCTTTCGACGCTACTTTCGGGGTAGCAGGGACAGACATGGCGATAACAAGGGCGGCTGTTGCGAAGGCTCCGAACGCTTTTTTCACGGCAGGATCTCACTGTGCGTCGGCGGCCAGCTCCGGCTCGACACCGATGATTCTCGCGTTCGGCGCCAGCGCCCTGATGGCGGTGGCGATTCCCGAGGAGAGGCCGCCGCCACTCACCGGGATGAGGACGCTCGTGACCTGTGGCAGGTCCTCGGCGATCTCCAGGCCGCACGTCCCCTGCCCGGCGATGATCCGCCGGTCGTCGTACGGCTCGATCATGACCCGCCCGCCGTTCGCGACGTGCTCGAGGGCGATCGCGTGCCGCTCCTCCCCGGTGCGCCCGGCGAAGACGATCTCGGCGCCGTCGCGGCGCACGCCCTCGACCTTGACCGGCGGGGCATCCTCCGGCATCACGATCGTGGCATGCGCGCCAAGCAGCCGGGCCGCGCGGGCGACTGCCTGGGCGTGGTTGCCGCTCGAATACGTGACGACGCCGCGGGCTCGCTCCTCGTCGGTCAGCGACGCGACCGCGTTGTAGGCGCCGCGCATCTTGAAGGCGCCAACCGGCTGGAGGCTCTCCGGCTTCAGCCAGGTGCGGTCGTCCCAGCGCAGCAGCGGCGTGTGGAGCGCGACGCCACCGATTCGCGCCGCGGCCGCGCGGATCTCGTCGAGAGAGACCAGCTCCAGGCCATCCAGCTGGTCCGCGTGCTCTTCGAGATGTCCGAGGAGGAATCGCTCGACGATGTCCCTCAGCGTCATCTCGCCGCGGACGGAGTGGACACCCCGCGCCCCCCAGGCCTCATCGGGCAGGCCTGCCAGGGTCGCCGAGAGGTCGCCGATCTGCGCCGTCACCCGCCGCAGCAGCTCGCCCGGGTCGGTGCGCCGCTCCCGCTCGATGCCCGCGAGGCGGCCAGGATCGGCCTTGGTGCGTCCGAACGCGAGGGGCTCACTGCTGCCCCCCGCCGCCACCTTCCGGACCTGCTCGTGCCAGTAGGCAGGGAACTCGGCGAGGTGCGCCCAGACCTGCCCGGCCTCCCAGCGCTCCTCCTCACCGGGATCCGGCTCGCTCAGGCCAGACGGCAGCGGCCGGGCGGCGTGCTCGGCCAGCCGCCGCTCGACGGCGTTCATCCGGGCGAGGGCCTTGGCGACCGTCTCGTCGGTCATCGGTCCGCCGGCCGTTCCACGATCGGGTTCGTCAGCGCGCCGAGCCGCTCGACGGCCAGTGTCACCTCGTCGCCCGGCTCCAGGTAGCGCTTGAGGATCTCGTCCTTCACCTCGAGCAGGCAGCCGGTGCCGACCGTCCCCGAGCCGATCAGGTCTCCCGGGCGAAGGCGAACATCGGCGCTGGCGCGGGCGATCATCTCGCCGAAGCTGAACTGGGCATCGGCCCAGGTCCCGCGGCTCAGCTCGGTGCCGTTGACGGTGGCGGTCATGGTGAGGTTGTAGCCGGTTCCCGCGCGCGCGTCAGCCAGCTCGTCGGGGGTGACCAGCCAGGGGCCGATGGAGCTGGCGAAGTCCTTCCCCTTGGCGGGTCCCAGCCGAACCGCGGTCTCCTCGCGCTGCAGGTCACGGGCGCTCCAGTCGTTGAAGACCAGGTACCCGCCGATGGCCTCCTCGCCGCGCTCTGCCGGCAGGTCATGGACGGGCGTGTCGATGAGCGCCGCGACCTCCAACTCGTAGTCGAGCTCCTGCGACGCTGCCGGGCACCAGACCGCATCGCCGGGACCGCGGATCTCCGAGATGTTCGAGAAGTAGAAGATCGGGAGCCGGTACCAAGCCTCGGGGACGGTCCCACCGCGGCGCTCCCACATCGTCTTGACGTGTCCCTCGAACGCATAGAAGTCGCGCAGGGAGAGTGGCTCGAGGATGGGCGGCCCGAAGTCCAGGTCGCTGGCGTCGAGCGCGGCGTCCGCATCGGCCGCCTCGACGAGCTCGCCAAGTGCTTCCACCCGCAGGCCGCGCCTAAGGAGCGCATCCAGCGTGGTCAGCGGCTGACGGTGCAGCGCCGAGTTGTGCGCCAGGCGCCGGTCCGCCTGGACCTGGCCCCGTCGCACCGGCTCCAGGTCGAGCCAGCGGGCCGGCGCGGCACCGGCATCGACCGCCGCCGCCAGCCGCCAGGGCGTGCCCGCTGGAGCCCCAAGCTCGCGGACATGGGCGATCTTCATCGTGCCGAGTCTAGCGCCCGAGATGGGGCAGCCCGAGTCGGTGGGTAGAATCGGCGCGTGAAGCGCATCGGGTTCCTCTCGTTCGGTCACTGGACCGATGCGCCGTCTTCGAGCACGCGATCCGCCTCGGACGCGCTTCTGCAGTCGATCGAGCTGGCGGTCGCTGCCGAAGAGCTCGGTGCGGACGGCGCCTACTTCCGCGTGCACCACTTCGCGCGGCAGCTCGCATCGCCCTTCCCGTTGCTGGCCGCGATCGGGGCGCGGACCAGCCGCATCGAGATCGGGACGGCGGTCATCGACATGCGCTACGAGAACCCGTACTACATGGCCGAGGACGCGGGCGCGGCGGACCTGATTGCCGGCGGGCGCCTGCAGCTCGGGATCAGCCGCGGATCGCCGGAACAGGTCATCGAGGGCTATCGCCACTTCGGCCACGTCCCGGCCGAGGGCGAGGATGACGGAGCCATGGCCCGTCGCCAGAGCCAGGTCTTCCTGGAGCTCCTCTCGGGGAAGGGGTTCGCGGAGCCGAATCCACGGCCGATGTTCCCGAATCCACCGGGTCTGCTGCGCCTCGAGCCGCATTCCCCCGGACTGCGCGACCGCATCTGGTGGGGTGCCGCCACGAATGCGACCGCGGCTTGGGCGGCGACGCTGGGCATGAACATGCAGACGTCGACGCTGAAGTTCGATGAAAGCGGTCAGCCACTCCACCTCCAGCAGGCGGAGCAGATCGCCGCATTTCGCACCGCCTGGCGCGAAGCAGGGCACGCTCGCGAGCCGCGCGTCTCGGTCAGCCGCAGCATCTTCCCGCTGGTCGACGACCGCGACCGCGCCTACTTCGGGCACGCGCAGCAGGGAAGCGACCAGATCGGCTACCTTGACGAGACGACACGGGCGGTCTTCGGCCGCACCTACGCCGCCGAACCGGAAGCCCTCGTCAAGCAGCTGGCGGATGACACGGCCATCGCGGCCGCCGACACGCTGCTGCTCACCGTGCCGAACCAGCTGGGGGTGGACTACAACGCCCACGTCATCGAGAGCGTCCTGCGCCACGTTGCCCCCGCCCTCGGCTGGCGCTGAAAGCCACGCCTACAGGTTGCCGCGCTTCTCCTGCTCGCGCTCGATCGCCTCGAAGAGGGCCTTGAAGTTGCCGACCCCAAAGCCGCGGGAGCCGTGGCGCTCGATGATCTCGAAGAAGAAGGTCGGGCGGTCCTGCACCGGCTTGGTGAAGATCTGGAGGAGGTAGCCCTCCTCGTCGCGGTCCGCCTCGATCCCCAGCTCCTCGAGCAGGTCCATCGGGATGCCGACCTCGCCGACCCGATCCGGCAGCGATGCGTAGTACTCGTGCGGCAGACCCAGGAACTCCACTCCCCGTGAGCGAAGGGCACGCACCGTGCCGACGATGTCCTCGGTGCGCAGGGCGATGTGCTGCGTCCCCGCCTCGAGGTAGTAGTCGAGGAACTCCTGGATCTGGCTCTTGCGCTTGCCGTCGGCCGGCTCGTTAATCGGGAACTTGATGCGGCCGTTGCCCGACTGCATGACCTTGCTCATCAGGGCGCTGTACTCGGTGTGGATCACCTTGTCGTCGTAGTGGATGAGCTGGCTGAAGCCCATCACGTCGCGGTAGAAGTCCACGAAGCGGTTCATGTCGCCCAGCGCCACGTTGCCGACGCAGTGGTCCACCTCGAGCAGCTGCTGGCCGGTGGCCGCGGCCGCGGGCTTCGTGACGCGGTGGTAGCCAGGCGCGAAGGTGCCGTGGTACTCGCTGCGGTCGATGAACGAATGCAGGACCTCGCCGTAGGTGTGGATCGCCGAGCGGCGCAGGACGCCCTTCTCGCCGGGGACCTCGGTCGGCTCGAGGGCGCTGACCGCTCCGCGCGCGGTCGTCTCGCGCCAGGCAGACGCCACGTCGTCCACGGCAAAGGCGATGTCGTGCACCCCGTCGCCGTGGCGGCGGACGTGCTCGGCCAGCTCACCGGTGTCGGAGATCGGGGCGGTGAAGACGAAGCGGATGTCGTTCTGCACCATCACGTAGCTGGCGCGGTCGCGGACCCCCGTCTCGAGGCCGGCATAGGCGACCGGAGTGAATCCCCACAGGGCCCGATAGTAGGCAGCGGCCTGCTTGGCGTTGCCGACCCAGAACTCGACGTGGTCGATCCCCTTCAGGGGGAGGAAGTCTGCCGCCGCGTCCGTGGCGGCGGGGCGGGCGATCGTATCGGTCATGGCCCCGATTGTACGGCGGCTGTCAGCCCGACCTCGATCATGCGCTCGACCGCGGCGTCGAGGTCCTCGAGGGACATGTAGGTCTCCTCCGTCCCCTCCTGCTCGTTGAGGACGTCGCTGACGGTCAGCAGGCAGGCGGCCTGGATGCCGGCTCGCGCCGCCAGGTAGAAGAGGACCGATGCCTCCATCTCGAAGGCGAGCACCCCGCGATCGCGCCACTTGCTGAAGTAGTCGGCATCGGTGTTGTAGAAGACGTCGACCGATGCCACCGGTCCCACCCGCGCCGGGATCCCCGCCTGCTCGGCGGCGTGCACCAGGGTGTGGGTCAGGGCGAAGTCGGCGGTCGGGGCGTATCGGTCCCCATGCAGGTAGGTGTTCGTGGCGCCGTCGGTGGGGCAGGCGGAGAGCGCCACCACCAGGTCGCCGGTCTTCAGGCCAGGCGCGATGCCGCCACAGGTGCCGACCCGGATCAGCTGCTTAGCCCCGAGGCGCATGAGCTCCTCGGCCACGATGGCGAACGATGGCGTGCCCATCCCCGAGGTCTGGACGCTGACCGGGTGCCCCTGGTAGGTGCCGGTCCAGCCGTACAGGGCCCGGTGCTCGGTGACCATCTTCGACTGGGCCAGGCCGCCATCGAAGCGCTCGGCGATCTTGCGGGCACGGTTCGGGTCGCCGGGGAGCAGCACGAGCGGCGCATAGTCGCCCGGCTCGGCACGAAGGTGGATCTGTGGCATGCGCGATAGGGTAGCGCAGCCACTTCCCCTAGTCGGGCTTCGCGCCTTCGGCAAGGGCGATCGCCTGGGCGGCGTTGCGAGCAGCATCGGGGTCGGACGCGTCGATCGCATCCACCAGGTCGCGATGGAGGTGATCCAACTGCTGGTCCAGGGCCAGCCGACCGGCTCTGCCCGTCAAGTCGGTCCGCAACGCGGCCCCCAGCATCCGCTCCATCGCCGTCTGCAACGGGTTGCCGGCCACCCCGGCCACGAAGGCGTGGAGATCGAGATCGGCCTGGACGAAGGCGCCTGGCTCGCCGACGACGATGGATCGCTCGCGCTCCGACAGCAGAAGATGCAGGTCGAGATCCTGGCGTTCAGTCCGTCGGCGGCGAGCGGCTCGAGCTGCGCTCTCGGCAGCGATCATGGCCCGCAATTCGTGGAGCTCGGTACGACGCGCGTGGCGATCCGCCAGGCGGAGGGCGGTGGCGCCCCGCGGCCGTCGCGTGACGAATGTGCCGACCCCGTGCCGGACCTCGATCATGCCCAGGTACGACAGGGCAGCGAGGCCTTCGCGGACGATCGGCAAGCTGACTCCCAGCTCCTGGGCCAGCTTCCGCGACGACTCGATGCGCTGGCCGGGGCGCAGATCGCCATTCGTGATCTTGCGCCTGATCTGGTCGGCCACTTGGGTCGCCAGCTTCCGGCGCGTCACTGGGTACAGGTCCGCGGCGAGCCTCCAGAGGTCCAGCCGATCGCGCGCTCGTCCCACGACCTCCCACCTCGGGGCCCTTCGGGTGCGTCTTCGCGTCGCCATTTCCGTCCGCTCCTCCACTCTCGCCGGATCCCCATCAACTGTTCAAGTGATCTGAACAGTTGCAGGGCGGGGCTTACGGGCCGATGACGGGCTCCTTACTGCCGCTCCGCTAGGATCGGCACCGATGCCTGCCCCTCACGATGCTGACCTCGACTTTGCCATCGCCCTCGCCGCTCGCGCGGGAGAGCTCCTGACCGGCGGGTACGAGCGGACGATGACGGTCGATCGCAAGAGCAAGCGAGACGTCGTCACCGACGTGGACTACGCCAGCGAGGCGCTGGTGATCAAGGCGATCACGGAGCGCTTCCCCGCTGACGCGATCCTCGCCGAAGAGTCCGGGCGCGAGCACGGCGCGACCACCACGGCGCGTGGTCGCTGGGCCAAGCGAACCTGGGTCATCGACCCGCTCGACGGCACCGTCAACTACGCCAACGGGATCCCGTTCTTCTGCGTCTCGATCGGCCTGATCGAGGACGGCGTGCCGGTCGTCGGCGTGGTGCTCGACCCGCTGCGGGGCGATTGCTACGCCGCGGCCGCCGGCGGCCCTGCGACCCTGAATGGTGGGGTGGTGAGCGCCAGCGGGAAGGACCAGCTCGGCGACTACGTCGTCAGCCTGGCGATCATCGGTCGCGGGGGGATCGCCCGCGAGCGGCGGGTGGCCCACGAGATCCGGATCGGGCGCCGCATGGGCAGCGCGGCGCTGGCGCTGGCCTACGTCGCGTCGGGCCGCTTCGACGCGTTCGTGCAGAACGGCGGTCTCTCGCTATGGGACATCGCCGCCGCCGGACTGATCGCGGAGCGCGCGGGGGCCACCGTCACCGACCTGTACGGCGGCCGATGGTGGAACACCGCCAAGCGCGGCCCCCGGCTGAGCATCGTCGCGGCGCCCTCCCCGCACCAGGCAACGCTGGTGACGCTCCTGCGAGAGGCGCGGACCACGGTCGAGACGCGCCGCTAGGGCTGAATGCCAGCCTCCTCCAGGACGGCGGCGAACATCGCCAGGGTGCGTGCGGTCGCGCCCCAGATGCGATGCCCGTCGTGGCGGTAGACCGCGGCGTGCAGCTGCCAGCCCGGACCCTCGATCAGCTCCTCGGTGATGGAGTCGCTCGCCAGCAGGCGGCGGATCGGGAGCTCGACGACTTCGGTCACTTCTTCGGTGTGCGGCGCAAACGCGGGACGAACGGACGTCGCGCCGACGAAGGGCCGCAGCTCGAAGTTGCTGACCGGGATCCAGACGTCGTCGAGCGCGCCGAGGATCGTGACCGCCGCCGCCTGGACTCCGACCTCCTCCCACGCCTCGCGCAGGGCGGTGGCTTCCAGGCTGGCGTCGTCGGCATCCCGTGCCCCGCCGGGCAGCGAGATCTCGCCGGCGTGCGCGCGCAAGTCGGCGTGGCGCACGGTGAGGGGGATCGTCAGCTCACCACCCGGCCCCGGATAGACGAGAAGGAGGGTGGCCGCGGGGCGCGCGGGCGGAAAGGCGGCGCGGTCGTATCGCGGCAGGTCCGAGCCCGCGGCCGCGGTCCGCGGCGCGAAGCGCATATCGGCCGCGATCGGTCGCGTTGCACGCGCGAGCGCGCCGCCGACCGCTTCCTGCCACCCGTCGTCGCCGCGTAAGATTCGATCCATGGCCTTCCCGGCTCCCGCTGGACGCGATCCACTCGCCCGCGCCGCCCTCTATCGGACGCGGGTGCTGGTCAATCGCACGCCGCACTTCACCACGCGAGCGCGTAGGGAGGCAAATCGGGGCCTCGACCTGCTCGACGCGCAGCTCGGCCTGAACCAGGTCAACCTGCCGGAGGCGGTGCGCGGTATCGAGCTGCTGATCCGCGCAACCCCCTCACTGGCCTTTGGCCTGCTGCGCGACGCGGCGTTCGTCGATCGCTTTGGTGCCGCGCTGCGACATCTCGGCCTGCGGGGGATCGGCCAGCGGCTCGACGAGGTGACCCATTCGGTGATGGCCGAGCCCATCCCCGGTCCGACCGGCGGGCGCCGGCATCGCGACGAGCTGCCGCCCGAGGAGCGGACCGACGCCGAGGGGAGACCGCTGCCTCCGGTGCCGGGCTTCTAGCCGCCCGAGAGGGCCGTCAGCAGGGCATCGTCGGTCGGGGTTTCGCCGAGCTCCAGCGTGGCGCCAAGCACCGCGGGCAGGGGCGGCTCGAGATACGTCGAGCGCAGCGCATCCCAGGATGCCGCACCAAAGACCGATGCTGGCGGCCCATCGAGGATGACCTTGCCGCCGCGCAGCACGACGACCCGGTCGAAGGACTCGGCCACGAAGGCCATGTCGTGGCTGATGGCGATGACGGTTCGGCCCGCCGCGTGGGCGGACCTGATGACGCCGCGCACCAGCTCCACTCCCCGCAGGTCCTGGCCGGTGGTCGGCTCGTCGAGCACGAGCACGGGGGTGCCCATCGCCTGCACCGATGCCAGGGCGAGGAGCTTTCGCCGCGACGCCCCGAGGTCGTAGGGGTTCGTATCGGCTTCGCGGTCGAGCCCAACCTTGGCCAGGGCGCGGTCGACGGCCGCACGGAGGTCGGCACCCCGCATCCCGAGGTTGCGCGGCCCGAACTCGACCTCGCCCCGCACGCTGCCGCGGAAGATCTGCCGGTCGGGGTCCTGGAAGGCGAGGCCTACCGAGCGCGCCAGCTGCGCCACGGTTCGCGAGGAGACATCCGACCCGTCGTGGAGGACCCGCCCGGAGGTGGGTCGCAGCAGCCCGTTCAGATGTCGCACGAGCGAGGTCTTGCCGCTCCCGTTCTGCCCGATGAGCGCGACCCGCTCTCCGGCGGCGATGCGCAGGTCCACCCCATCCAGCGCGAGGGTCCCGCTCTCCGGATAGCGGTAGCTGAGGCCTTCGAGCGTGAGGTCCGTCATGTCGCGAGGGCCTCCTCGAGCCGCGCTCGCTCGCCGGGCCCAAGGTTGCGCTCGTCCGCTGCCCGTCGCAGGCGGACCGCGGCGGGGGCCGCGACGCCCAGGCCGGTCAGGCGCGCATCGGCCAGCACGGTGGCTGCCGGCCCGTCGAGGGCGACGCGACCGGCGTCGAGCACCACCACCCGCGAGCAGACAGCCGCCAGAAGGTCCGTCTTCTGCTCTGCCACCAGGATCGAGGACCCGGCGGCGGCGAGGGCGGACAGCGCCGCCGCGACCATCTCCGTCCCAGCCGGGTCGAGCTGCGCGGTGGGCTCGTCGAGCACGAGGTGGGCAGGGCGCAGGGCGAGCAGCCCGGCGATCGCCACGAGCTGCTGTTGGCCGCCGGAGAGCTGCGCGGGGTCGCGGATCGCGAGCGCCTCGATCCGAAGCGCGGCCAGGGCTTCCTCGGTGCGCGTGATCAGCTCCGTGCGCGGCAGCCCGAGGTTCATCGGTCCAAAGGCAACCTCTTCGTAGACCGTGGCCGCCACCCCGGACAGCTGCGTGGCCGGGCTCGCAAAGGCGATCCCGATCCGCCCGGCCAGGTCGTGCATGGCCAACGGGCTCGTGTCCGTCCCGTCGAGCAGGACGTGGCCGGACAGCGTCCCGCCCACGGTTCGCGGTGCCAGCCCGGATGCAACCAGGCAGAGGGTCGTCTTCCCGGCCTCGGAGGCGCCGGCAAGGCCCAGCACCTCACCGTCGTCGAGGGTCAGGCCGATGTCGTGGAGCGAGGGTCGTGGAGCCCCGGCGTAGCGGTAGGTGACCGACTCGAGGGTCAGCATCAGCCGAGCCAGCCCAGCCATCCGAACCCTCGCGCCGTGACCATCGCCGGCACGGCCAGCAGGAGCAGCCAGCGTGCCAGCCGCTGGCGCGCCGAGTCCGGCGGCCACCACAGCAGGGTCCTGCGTCCGGGCCTCGTGAACCCGCGTGCTTCGAGGGCCATGGTCCGTTCCTCGACCTCGGTGATCGAGCCGAGGAGGACAGGTCCGGCCAGGGGCAGCACGCCGCGCAGACGACGCCAGAGCGACCCCTCCGTGTCGAGGCCACGGGCTCGCTGGGCGGCGGTGATCGTCGCGGCCCGATCGACCAGCGCCGGCACCGTCTGGACCGCCGCGAGCGCCACGAAGGCGACGCGCGGCGAGACGCCGCGATGCTCGAGATCGAGCACGAGCGCGCTGGGCGGCGTCGTCAGGTAGAAGAGCGTGATCGCCCCGCTGATGGCGCCGATGCGCGCCAGCGTCTCGAGCGCGAAGCCGAGGCCCTCGGCCGTGGCGGTGATCGGCCCGACCGCGAAGAGGACGTCGCGCCCGCCGGGAAAGAAGAAGAGGTTGACGACCAGCACGCTGATCGCGATCGGCAGGGTCAGCAGCAGGGCGGTCCGCAGCAAGCGGATGAGGATGCGGCCGAGGAGCGCCGGCACCACCACCGCGACCAGGGTCAGGAGCGCGGGTCCCAGCAGCCCTCCCGCGAGCACCGCGAGGGCGGTCGTCACGACGGCGAGCGCCGCCTTGGTGAGCGGATTCAGGCGATGGACGCGGCTTGGCCCCGGCGCCCCGAGGAACGAGGGAAGGCTGTCGCTCAGTCGGAGGACTCCTCGAGCACCTGCTCACCCTGCGGGAAGCGGGCCTTGAACCGGTTGGCCAGCGCCGACAGGATCAGGTACACGGTGAAGAAGGTCGTCACCTTGTCGATCGGGTCGCTGATGAGCCCCTGCCCGGTCGTCGCGGCATACACGTCGGCGCCGGCCTGGCGGAAAGCAGCCACCAGGAAGTCCGTGCCGGACGCCGTGACGCCACCAAAGACGCCAGCCGCAATCGGAGCGCTGATCAGCGCTGCCACGATCCCGGTGAAGACGCCGGCCACGACCACGTACGCGGCGGTGAGGTCGCGTCGCACCAGCAGGAGCGCGAAGAGGCCCACCACCGCCAGCACGACCAGCGCGATGGCGACGTAGCCCAGCACCAGGAAGAGCGGGTCCACGCTGCCCGGGTCGGGGAGCAGGTTGATGTCCGTCTGGAAGATCTCGGTGTAGGCCTTCGACGCCGCCCAGGCCAGGACGCCCACCAGTACGACCGTGATCGCGCCACCGGCGAGCAGCTCGCCGTAGGGCCGGTTCGGGCGCGGGCGGAGGAACCCGGCGCGCCCTACCAATCCAGCGATGACGCCGATCGCCACCGCCGTGATGGCGAAAGCCGCCGCCGGCTGGTACTGGAACGGCGGCGGGATGACGTACGACCACAGGATGTTGCCGAGCCCGCCCGTCAGCGCGCCGGCGATCGGGCCGCACAGGACGCCAACCAGGATCGTCCCGATCGAGTCGAGGTAGATCGGGATCTTCAGCGCCGATGCCACGGTCTGCCCCAGGATCACGTTGACCCCGATCCCGACCGCCATGAGCAGGTAGGTCCGGGTGCCGAACTGTCCGGCAAGCGAGGCGAGGCGCCCGGTCTGCACCAGCTCGAGGCCGTAGGTCACCACCGCGCCGATGACCATGGCGATGGTCAGGATCAGCGCCCACGAGTTCGCCGCCTTGGTGTTGGCAAAGGTGTTCGGGTCGACCGCATTGACGTCATTGAAGTCACCGAAGCCGATGCCGATGTAGGTCGCCACAGCGAACGCGACCAGCCCGGCGGCCACGCGCATCGGCCCCCATGCGCCGGTCTGGGCCAGGGTCAGGCCGGCATAGACGACGTCCGCGACGATGACGCCGATGGCCGCCGCCAGCGGCCATACCTGCCCCGTTGCGTAGAGGACCGCGCCAACGACGGCCCCCACCGCGACTCCAATGGCCATGCGGGTCCAGCGAGCGGAATCCACGTCGGTCAACCTCCCAACTGTCGTGTCTGCACCCGGGCGGGCGGCACCACGACCGCTCGAGCCAGGCGTTCGAGGAGCTCCCGATGCATCGCCTCAGGATCCAGGGCCATTGCGATGTCCACGGCGCGCCGATTCTCGTCCCTCGAACGGTAGAGGCTGCCGGCCAGGTGCGGGTCGCTGCTCGTGTCGCAGGCCAGCGCCTGGGTCGCCGTCTCGGTCACGAGGTCCGGGCGCAGCAGCGAGCCGATGAGGGTCACCGGATCGTGGAGATAGCAGCCATCGATGCCATCGGCCTGGCGATGGAAGGCGACGTAGAAGCGCACCGCGTCGCGCACCACCGCGGCGAGCGGGGTGTCGGGCAGCTCCGCCATGTCCTCGAGGGTGAAGACGACGTCCTGGGTCGCATCGAGCGGAAAGATGCTGGAGAGGGCGCCTGCCGCCAGGCAGGCCTCGGCCGCCTCCGGGTCGACGCACGCATTCCATTCGCCGGTCTCAGTCGTGTTGCCGCGCTCCTCGAGCGTGCCGCCCATCCAGACCACCTCGCGGGCGCCGCCGGCCACGTCCAACCCATTCAGCGTGGCAGCGGCCACGTTCGTGAGCGGCCCGAGCGCCACGATCGTCAGCTCGCCCGGGTGGCGCTGGACGTGCGCCGCGAGGTACCGCGACGCGGGAACGGCGGTGTAGTCGGTCGATCCGAGGGCGGGATCCTCGCCGGTCAGCTCCACGTAGCCCGTGCCGGTGGGGCCGTGCGTGTCGGGTGCCGTCCGCAGCCGTCGATGGAGCGGCCGCGCCGCACCGATGCTGACCGGCACGTCGCCGCGCCCCACCATGCGCAGGATCTTGCCCGTGTTGCGCGCCACGTGGTGGATCTCGACGTTGCCCGCCACGCAGGTCACGCCACGGAGGTTGAGCTCGGGAGCGGTGGCGGCGATGAGCAGCGCGACCATGTCGTCGACCCCGGTGTCGACGTCCAGGATCACCGGGCGGGGCTCGGCGTTGGGCGGGCGCGCCTCCATCGGCGTCATCCTACCCCGCTACCGCGGCCAGCCACCGGCCCGACCCAGCTTGCTGGACAGCTCGCGGCCGAGCTGGGTGGAGATGAAGCGGCCGGCAGCCAGGACGCCATCGAGGTCCACGCCACTGCGCACCCCCTCGCGGTCGAGCAGGTAGACGAGATCCTCGGTCGCCAGGTTGCCGGCCGAGCCGGGTGCGTACGGCGAGCCGCCCGTTCCGCCGGTCGAAGCGTCGAAGCAGCGGATTCCCAGCTCCATCGCCGCCATCACGTTGGCCAGAGCCGTTCCCCGTGTGTCGTGGAGGTGCAGGGCGACGACGTCTGAGCCGATGCCGGCGGCGCTCAACGCTGCCAGGACGCGGCGCACATCCGCGGGAGTGGCCACCCCGACCGTGTCGGAGATCGATAGCTCATCCGCGCCGAGGCGGAGGAGCCGCTCGGCGACGCTCACCACCGCGCGTTCGTCCACCTCGCCGTCATACGGGCAGCCGAACGCGGTGCTGACGTAGCCGCGGATCCACCAGCCGCGCCGCCGCGCCTCGGCCGCGATCGGCTCGAAGGTCGCCAGGGACTCGTCGATGCTCATCCCGATGTTGTGCTGGACGTAGGAATCGGTGGCCGCAGTGATGAGGCAGATGGCGTCGAGCTCGGCCGCGATGGCACGCTCGAGACCCCTGGCGTTGGGCACGAGGGCGGGGTAGCGCACGCCGGGCCGGCGGTCGAGCCGGCGCAGGAGCTCGTCGGCGTCGGCCAGCTGGGGGATCGCGTCGGGGCGCACGAACGAGGTGGCCTCGATCTCGCGCAGCCCTGCATCGGCCAGCATGCCGATGAAGGCGAGCTTCGCATCGGTCGTGACGACCGTGGCCTCGGCCTGCAGCCCGTCGCGCGGGCCAACCTCGTAGATGCGGACCTCGGGGCGGCTCATCGGTCGGCCATCTTAGGCAGATACCTCCGCCAGCAGGTCGCCCCGCTGGACCTGCTGACCGGGCGTGACCCGGATGCGCGTCACCGTGCCTGCCAGCGGCGTCACCACGGCGTGCTCCATCTTCATCGCCTCGATCACCACGATCGCCTGGTGCACAGCGACCGAGGCGCCCTCCGCCACCGGGGTGGCGATCACGCGGCCGGGCATCGGCGCGGTCAGGGTCGCAGTGGTGCCCGCATGCGCCGTGGCATGGCGGACCGCTTCCTCGACGCTCGGGGGTGCGGCGAGCGAGAGCTCGAGCGACTGGCCCTCCACGTCCACGTAGGCGGTGGACCCTTCGACTGCGACTGTCACCGCCGGATCGTCGCCCATCTCGACGCGGCGCTCCTCGTCGCCGAAGCGCATGCGCACCGCGGCGTCGGCCCCACCGCGCCAGCCTCCGCTCCATGGGCTTGCCGGCTGTGAGGACAGCAGGGCGGCGGCAGCCGCGCTCCATGCTTCCGGGCTCGGCTGCGGTGCGGGCGGCAGCGGGAGATGCGCGAGCGTGTCGGTCCGCACCTGGCCGTCCCGCATCACCGGTTCGTCGATCAGCCAGCGCAGGAAGCGCAGGTTGGTGCGCACTCCCAGGACCAGTGTCTCGGCCAGGGCGGCGCGGAGCTGCGCGAGCGCCTCGGCGCGCGTCGGGCCGTGGGCGATGAGCTTGGCAAGGAGGGGGTCGTATCGGTCCGAGACGGTGTCCCCCTCGCGAACGCCCGTCTCGACCCGGACGCCGTCAGGCCAGCGGATGCGCAGCAGGCGACCGGTGGCGGGCAGGAAGCCCGCATCGGGGTCCTCGGCGTAGAGCCGCGCCTCGATGGCGTGGCCGCTCCAGCGCACGTCTGACTGCGCGACGCCGAGCGCCTCGCCGGCGGCGATCCGAAGCTGGTCGGCGACGAGGTCCCGCCCAGTGACCGCTTCCGTAACCGGGTGCTCGACCTGCAGCCGCGTGTTCATCTCGCTGAAGAAGAACTCGCCCGCATCGGTCACGAGGAACTCCACCGTGCCGGCGCCGACATAGCCGACCGCGCCAGCAACCTCGAGCGCCGCTGCGCCGAGCCGCTCGCGGAGCCCCGGCGACACCGATGGACCAGGCGACTCCTCGATCACCTTCTGATTTCGTCGCTGGGCCGAGCAGTCTCGCTCGCCGAGGTGGATGCCGTGACCGTGCGCGTCGAAGAGGACCTGCACCTCGACGTGCCGCGCGCCCTCGAGCAGGCGCTCGAGGATGAGCCGATCATCCCCGAAGGCTCGCTGCCCCTCGCGGCGGGCGGCAGCGAGCTCGTCGCTGAGGCGCGCCGGGTCGCGGACGACCCGCATTCCCTTGCCGCCTCCGCCCGCCGAGGGCTTGATGAGGAGCGGGTAGCCAATCTCGGTTGCCGCGGCCGCGAAGGCCCTGTCGTCCTGCGCTTCGCCGTCATAGCCCGGGACGACCGGGACGCCGTGCGCCGCTGCCGTCCGCCGAGCTGCCGCCTTGTCGCCCATGGCCGTGATGGCCGAAGCGGGTGGGCCGACCCAGGTCAGCCCGGCGGCCTCGACCGCTTGAGCGAACGCGGGGTTCTCGGCCAGGAAGCCGTACCCGGGGTGGATCGCATCGGCTCCAGAGCGGCGCGCGGCGTCGAGGATCGCGTCGGCGTCGAGGTAATCGGCGATTGGGAGCGCCAGGTCAACCCCATCGGGCGGCCGATCATCGCGCGCATGAATGCCTATGGTCCGGATGCCGAGCCGTCGGGCGGTGCGCGTGATGCGCTGCACGATCTCGCCGCGGTTGGCGACGAGGAGCGAGCGGATGCCCGCCGTTGATGCGGCAGCGCCACCAGCCACCGAGGTGAGCGACGAGCGCGACAGCCGGACCCGTCCACCGACTCGGGTCGCGCGAAGCCGGCCATCGGCGACCCAGCGCTGAACCGTCCGAACCGTGACGCCGAGCTCCTCCGCAACCTGGCGCGGAGTCAGCGTCTCATCGTTCATGTCGCGATTGTCGCAGAGGGCCGGCTAGTCCTTCCGCCAGGACGGCCGGCGCTTGTCGAGGAAGGCGCCGAGTCCCTCCTGCCCCTCGTCCGAGACGCGCTGCCGGGCGGCCCTCGCCACCGTCAGGCGCAGCGCATCTCCGCGCGACAGCCGGCGCTGGTCGAGGACGACGGCCTTCGCGTTGCGCACGGCCTCCGGCCCGCTGCTCAGCACCTCCACCACGAGCGCCGCGACCCGTGCGACGAGTGCCGCGCGGTCCGCGACCACCTCCGAGACGAGCCCGATCTGCAGCGCGCGCTCCGCCCCGAACCGCTCGCCGCTGAGGAAGTGCGCGCGCGCCGCCCCCTCGCCGATCCGCGGCAGCACGAACGGGCTGATCACCGCGGGCATCAGGCCCAGCTTCACCTCGGTGAAGCCAAAGGTTGCGTCTGCCGTGGCCAGCGTCATGTCGGCCACGCAGCAGAGTGCCATCCCACCGCCCAGGGCGGCACCCTGCACCGCGGCGATCACGGGAACCGGGCACTCGTCGATCGCGGTGAGCATCTCCTGCAGGCGCCCGGCGTCGGCCTCGTTCTCCTCGATCGAAAGGCCGATCGAGGCACGCTGCCACTCGATGTCGGCACCGGCGCAGAACACCTCGCCCGCCCCCGAGAGCACCACCGCCCGCAGCCCTTCCGGCGGCTCCTCGGCGAAGGCCTCGAAGGTCCACGCCACGATGGCGATGAGCTCGGCGTTGAAGGCGTTTCGCACCTCGGGGCGGTTGAGCGTGACACGCGCCAACCCACCGTCGCGCTCGACACGAAGCAGGTCGCTCATCCGCGCCCTCGCCGGTAGAACGGATCGGTCACCGCCCGGACCGATGAGAGGAGCGGCTCCTCGAGCCAGACGACATCCGTTCCGTCCGGAATGTCCACGACCGCGCTCGCGCCCTCCCCGCCGAGCAGGCCGAGCAGGAGGTGCTTCGCACCGTCGCTCTCCGATTCGACCAGCCACGCGGCTTCGACATCGGTCTGGCGCAGGGCGTCGCGCAGTGCCGGCTCCAGTGCCAGGGCGTTCGTGCCCGCCAGCCGCAGGCGAATGGAGCGCGCCGCGGTGGGCGGGGCAAGGGGCTCATGCGTGCCGGGGAGGACGCCAGCCGCCAGGGAGGTGAGCTCTTCGGGCTCGAAGCGATAGGGAATCGGGCCGGCCGGATCCATGATCGCGGGCACGCCCGCGGCTGCCATGTTGCCGATGGCGATGCGCGCAGGCAGCGGCAGGCTGGCGGTGCCACGCGGCGACCAGGCCGAAAGCGCGGCCACCGATGCGAAGCAGACGCTGGTCGGGCGACCATCGGCGTCGGCGGCGAGCAGGACGCTGACCTCGACCTCCTCGTCGTCGTTGACGGCGGAGGCGAGCGCCTCCTTCGCCTCGTCCCCATGCTCCGGGGGGACCGGCAGGAGGAGCGTCCCGTTCATCAGGGTCCGATAGAAGGCGTCCAGCGCGGCTCGCCCGCCCTCGCTGCTGGCCTCTGCGTCCCGCGCCGCCAGCATCGCCTCGAAGATGGCCATGGAGCTCTCCTCGAGCACGCCGCTCGGCATCGAGCGGTCGTGCGAGCCCGGTTCGGGAGCGTCGAGGACCATGTTCGGGAGCCTGCCAGCGGAGACGGAGCCGCCCGCCTATTCCTCGCTGCGGTCGGTCGGGGTCTCGTCGACCACGGTGGTCTGGGTCTGGACCGAGGCCAGTCGACGCTGGCCGAAGAGGACGGTGATCAGGCCGACGGCGGCGACGATGATCCCCAGCCACGGCTGCACCGGATCGAGCGAGTCGAGGAAACCCGAGTTGATCCCTGCCGCGGGCAGCACAAATGAGCCGATGCCGACGACCACCAACAGAACTCCAAAGCTCACCATGACGTGACTCCAATTCGTCGCGACGACTGCCGCGGTGGCCCGATTCTACGCTTGCCTCCAGACGTCTCCGAACAACCCGTCGCCGGCCGGGGGCTAGACTGCGCCGGCATGAAGCCCCTTGCAGCGATCGTCCTGGCGATCCTCTGTGCCGGCTGTCAGTCGGGAACCGGGAGCCCATCCCCATCGGGCCTGTCCTCCGCCGCCGAACCGGCACCGTCCCCGTCATCGATCGGGTCGAGCCATGCCTTCCCGAGCGTCGACCTGCCGCCGGACAGCCGCGCCGAGCTGACCGACGCGCTCCCCTTCGCGGAGTCCCTCGGCGGACCGACCGTCGACACGCTCGCCTCCGGCACCAGCGTGGTCATTGCCGCCGGTCCGCGGGTCGTGGGCGGCGCCACCTGGTATGTGCTCCAGTGGTCGCCGGAGCCGGACACGATCCAGCAGGGGTGGTTCCGCGTCGACGACGCCTCGCTGCTCGCGCTTGTCGAGCCCCCCTGCCCTGAAACCGCCGGCGGGGTGCTGGCGATGCCGGCCTGGGATCGGTTGCGCTGCTTCGGCGGCGTATCAGTCAGCGTGGAGGGCATGGTCGGCCATTGCCAGGGCGGCGTGGTGTTCGCCGAGCCGGCGTGGCTGGCATATGCCTGCTGGGCGGTCTCCGACGATACCGGCGCAATGCAGCTTCATGCCGACCCGGCGAGCGGCATCACCTTCCCCGACGAATCGGTTCGGGCCCGCATCACCGGGCACTTCGACGACTCGGCGGCAGCGACCTGTGTCCACCTCGGTGAGCTCGATCCGGCAACGGCTCCGAGCACGTCGGAGCAGGTGTTCCTGTGCCGTGAGGCGTTCGTGGTCGACACCTTCGAGATCCTCGAGGTGATGGGCACGCCGCCAGCCGCCTGATCACATCCGGAAGACGCCGAACCTCGTCTCGGGAATCTCCGCGTTGAGCGCCGCGCTGATCCCCATCGCCAGCACTCGCCGCGTGTCGAGAGGGTCGATCACGCCGTCGTCCCACAGGCGAGCAGTCGAGTAGTAGGGCGAGCCCTGGCGCTCGTACTCGGCCAGGATCGGCGCCTCGAAGGCCTCGCGCTCGTCGTCGGTGGTCACGTCGCCGCTCACGGTCGAGAGGACGCGGGCCGCCTGCGCGCCGCCCATCACGCTGATCCGGGCGTTGGGCCACATCCACAGCTGGCGCGGCGAGTAGGCGCGCCCCGCCATCCCGTAGTTCCCCGCCCCGAACGAGCCGCCGATGATCACCGTGAACTTCGGGACGGCGGTGGTCGCCACCGCGGTGACCAGCTTGGCGCCGTCCTTGGCGATGCCGCCCGCCTCGTATTCCTTGCCGACCATGAACCCGGTGATGTTCTGCAGGAAGACGAGCGGAATCCTGCGCTGGCTGGCGAGCTCGACGAAGTGCGCGCCCTTCAGCGACGAGCTGCTGAAGAGGATCCCGTTGTTGGCGAGGATCCCCACCGGGTAGCCCTCGATGTGCGCAAAGCCGCACACCAGCGTCTCGCCATAGCGCTCCTTGAACTCGTGGAACTCGCTCCCATCGACCAGCCGAGCGATGACCTCGCGGACGTCGTAGCTGAAGCGCGGATCGGCCGGGATGGCTCCGTACAGCTCCTCCGGATTGACCGATGGCGCCACCGCCTCGCTCCGCTCCCACGGCGGCTCCGGCTTGCGCCACGCCAGTGAGCGCACGATCTCCCGACCGATCGCCAACGCATGTTCGTCGTCGAGCGCGAAGTGGTCGGCCACGCCGCTCGTCACGGTATGGACCTCCGCGCCGCCCAGCTCCTCGGCCGTGACCTCCTCCCCGGTCGCGGCCTTCACCAGCGGCGGCCCGCCCAGGAAGATGGTCCCCGTCCCCTTGACGATCACCGTCTCGTCCGACATGGCGGGCACGTACGCCCCGCCGGCCGTGGACGAGCCCATCACCAGCGCGATCTGCGGGATGCCGCGCGCGGAGAGCTGGGCCTGGTTGTAGAAGATGCGGCCGAAGTGCTCGCGATCGGGGAAGACGTCGTCCTGCATCGGCAGGTACGCGCCGCCCGAGTCGACCAGGTAGAGGCACGGCAGCCGGTTCTCGAGGGCGATCTCCTGGGCTCGGAGGTGCTTCTTGACGGTCACCGGGAAGTAGGTCCCGCCCTTCACCGTCGCGTCGTTCGCCACGAGGACGCACTCGACCCCTTCGACCAGGCCGATCCCGGTCACCATCCCTGCCCCCGGCGCCTCGTCGTCGTAGAGGCCGTTGGCCGCCAGCGCGGAGAGCTCCAGGAAGGCGCTGCCGGGATCGATGAGCCGATCGACCCGCTCGCGCACCGGCATCTTGCCGCGCTCACGATGCCGGGCGATGGACCGCTCGTCGCCGCCGGCACCCCGCTCGGTCACGGCGCGGGTCCGCGCCCGCAGCTCGTCGACGAGGTCGCGCAGGGCGGCGTCATTCGCGACGAACGCGTCAGAGGCGGGGTCGAGGGCGGAGCGGAGGACGGCCATCGGTGCGGCGATTATCGCCGCACGGGAGTCGGGCGAGGGCTAGGCCAGGGTCACAAGCGGCACGAGCTGGGTGATGTGGGCGGTGTTCACGATCACCACGCTCACGACGTGCTCGAACGGCGGCTCGCCGTTGTGGAGGATGTAAGCGTCTGTCAGCGGCAGGAAGCGACGGTTGTGCACGGCCGCCTGCTCGTTTCCGTCGGTTCCAGGCACGAGATGCAGGTTGCCCGTCACGCTGAACGGCCCCGCGGAGAGCGCCACGCGCCGCAGCTTGCGGTGAAGGCGCAGCTGTCGCGCCGCCCGCCACTCGGGGGGCATGGCCAGGATCAGCTGCTCGGTCATGACCGACTGCCACTCGCCGGAGTCGTCGCTGCCGGGCTCTGAGGGGTTTGCGGCCTCCGCGCCGGTGGGCGCCACGATCGGGCCGGGGCTCGGGTGCCAGAGGCGTAGCTCGGTCTCCTCGGTGAGCAGGTCGGTGACGCGCTGCCCGTTGGCCGCGATCCAGCCCACGATCCGCGCGTCCGCGGTGTACAGCTCGATCGGCGCCAGGTCGCGGCTGCTCATCGCCACGGCTGCCGAGCCGGTGGCGATCCCGCCCGCGGAGCCGCGGCGCCAGTTCCAGAAGGTCATGACGGCATGGTGGCTCCACGCGGCCGAGCGCGGAAGGACACGACAGTACTAGGGAGGGCTGTTGCGCCCGGACACCAACCCCGGACCCCCTGACCTGACCGCCTGGCGTACAAGTGTTCAGGTGATCTGAACAGTTGCGCGTTCCGCGCTGGACGGCTCCCGCCGCGCTGCTACGGTGGCCCGATGATCGAATTCGACGACTTCGCGAAGGTCGACATGCGGGTCGGCCGGATCACCGAGGCGCTGCCGTTCCCCGAGGTCCGCAACCCGTCGTACCGGCTCCGCATCGACTTCGGCCCGGAGATCGGGGAGCGGGTCAGCGCCGCGCAGCTGACCATGACCTACCCCGATCCCGCGGGCCTCGTCGGGCGGCAGGTGGTGGCCGTTGTGAACTTCCCGCCCCGGCGGATTGCCGGCTTCGCAAGCGAGGTGCTGTTGCTCGGCGCGATGGGGGAGGGCCTGGATTCCGGGCAGGTCTGGCTGCTCGAGCCGACCCCGGGGGCGCCGCTCGGGACCCGCATCGGCTAGGGCTAGAATTCGTCGGCCATGACCACCGAATCGCCGCTGCTTGGTCCGGCGGTTGTCGGCATGCCGGCGACGGACCTCAACCCGCCACAGCTCGCGCGGGTTGGCGACCCGTTCGCGACCCTCCGGCTGGTCGCCTTCGTGGCGCGCCTGCGACGCAACGAGACGCTCCAGTTGCGCGACGTGGTTGCCGCATTGAACGCGGCCCACCTCGACTGGTATTTCGCCGAGAAGGTCGTGCTCGCCGGCCTCGTCCAGCTCCAGGCCAACTGGTCGATCTCGTTCCACGGCGAGGATCGGATCGTGCTCGATCGCAACGAGCGCGGTCATACCCTGCTGATCGTGGACTCGACCAAGATGACGCCGTTCCTGGTGGGCCAGGCGAATCGCCTGAAGGATGAGTGCGACGAGGAGCTGCGTCGCTTCTCGCTGGGTGACGGGGTCACGACCGACAACTAGACCCGGTCGGCGTCTCCGGCTGACTCGCTGGCACCCACGAACGGCCGCTCGGGGAGGCTCGCCTCGTCGACGACCGGCACGGGCGTCCGGCGGGTCTTCGGGCGGAAGGGCGAGGTCTCGGGCACGACCGGCCCATCGGTCTCGGCCAGCTCGCCGGAACGGTAGGCCTCCCACACGGCCATGACCGTGTCGCGGTGCGGCCGAATGCGGCAATGCTCGTCGCGGTTGCCCATCTCGTCGCAGTAGCCGAGCGGCACGCACTTGGGCGCCAGGAACGAGCCGAAGAATGGCGAGACGCGGAAGATCTCGTGGCGGATCTGTTTGAACAGCTGCCGGATCTCCCACTGGGCCATGGTGCAGAGGCGCAGCCCGCTCATGTGGATCAGCTGCCGCAGGTTGACGGTCATGATCAGGTTGGTCTGCATCGCGTTCGGGAAGATGAAGCGCGCGTCCTCGGCCGGCACCTCGGCCTGGAGGAGCTGGCCGTACAGGTCCATGTTCGAGTCGATCGCGCGCTGGAACTGGCCGGCCAGGTCATCGGGCAGGTCACCCTGGGTGATCGAGTCGGGGATCGTGTAGTTGTCGCGCTGCTTGAAGCTGACGTAGCGCTGCGACTGCTGGTCGAACGCGGTCCCTGCCCGATGTCGCACGAGCTGGTGTGACAGCGTGCGGGTGACGCCGCTGATCGCGAAGGTGAAGTTGACGTGCTCGATGGTCGAGCCGTGTCCCGACTCCATCACTTTGCGGACGAGGCTCTGCTGCTTCTCGTCGGCGACCTGGCGGCTGACCGCCTTGTCCCAGATCTGGTCGGGGAGCTGCTCCGAATAGCACGTCCGGCAGGCGGTGTAGATGATCGGGAGGTAGTACTCCTCGACGATCTCCTTGGTCGGGAAGATCAGCCTGGCGGAGACGTCGGAGGTGGTCGGCATGGGTCCCGGGAGGATAGCACCGCCGCAGGGGAGCGGGGGCGGCTTATCCACAACCTGTAGCGGTGTGGACAACTTCGGACCCGCTATCTTGTGTCCTCGCGGCTAGTCGATGCGCAGGATCGTGCCGATCACGGCTGCGGCCAGCGCTGCCGTTCCCGCAATCAGGACCAGGCGCAGGCCATCGCGCCACGGACTGCGGCCCGTCACCCCTCCCACCCAGCTGCCAACGCCGAAGAGGGCGAGGATCGAGATCACGAAGCAGGTCACCACGGCGGCCTGGAGCGGCAGGAAGGCGAACGGGATGAGCGGGATGATCCCGGCCACGATGGCCGCCGCGAAGCAGACGATCCCCGCCTGCGCCGGGCTGAGGCTTCGTTCGCGCGCCACCGAGCCGCCGGCGGCCGACTCTCCCCGGACCCGAGCCTCCAGGTCGAGCTCCGCACGCGTGGAGGTGTAGAGCACGCCGCCCATGGAGATCGCCTCCGCCACCCCCGCGGCCAGCCCCGCCAGCGCGACGAGGTCCGACCGACCCGCACCGATCGCCACTCCGAGCACCACGGCCAGCACGTTCGTGAGGTTGTCCTGGGCTCCCATCAGGATCTCGCGCAGGGTGGCGCGCTCGATCCGGGTGCGGCGACTGGGCGGCGTGATGTCGACCAGGCTATCCGGGATCGTCAGCGCCCCTTCTCCGCAGGGCCCTGGCGCGGCTGCGTGCCAGTCCGCCCGCGGCGAAGATGCAGATTGCGCCAGCCACGAACAGGATGAGCCCGATGACGTTGAGGACGACCGCGCCCGTCGTGTCGCACTCTTGGACGTCGAAGTCGATGACGCATGACTGGGCCTGCGGAGCGAGGAACCAGACGGCAACGCTGAGGCCGATGAGCAGCGCGCCGATCCAGAAGGCCTTGCCCAGGCGGCTCACCAATCCCATGGGGGGAATCTAGCGCTCCGCAGCCTCGTCTGCAGCCTGTCCAGTGGCAGTCCCGGGGTGCGGGGACTGCTTGTCAAGGCGGGCCAGCCCGTGCAGTCGATCGATCGCGACGCGGTTCCCGCCGGCCGCGCGCGCCGAGTCGAGGGCCTCTTCCGCAGCGGCCAGCAGCTCGTCGCCGGTGACGCCCATTCCGGGCCGCATGAGGCCGATCCCGATCGAGAGGGTCACGAGGACCTCGCCGCGGGCGGTGACGATCTGGCGGTTCAGGAGTCGATCCAGGACGGCGTTGGCAAAGATCACTGCGCCCACCTCGTCGGTGTGCGGCAGGACGGCGAGGAAGGCATCGGCGCCGATCCGCCCCACCGCATCAGCCTCGCGCATGCGCATCCGCAGTCGCAGCGCGATCTCGCGCAGGACCGCGTCCCCGACCTCGAGGCCGTGCTCGTGGTTGAGGTCGGCGAAGCCGTCGATGTCGAAGAGGACCACCGCGATCGGATGGAGGTAGCGACGCGCCTCTGCGGCTTCGGTCCGGAGGCGGTCGAGCGTCGTCCACCGGTTGGCAACGCCGGTGAGCTGGTCCACGCTCGAGGCGCGGCCGATCTCGACCCGCTGCAGCTCGATCAGGTGACGGGCTGCGACAAGGTCGTCCAACGTCGCTCGCAGCTCGCGGGTGATGCGAGACAGCTCGTCGAATTCGGGGGCGACTTCCGGCTCCGGGGCGGCGTCGGCCTCGCGCGGTTCCGGCAGGGCGGGGAGCACGGCCGCCGGTTCAGTAGCCGCCGCACGCCGCAGGCGAGCAACCAGCAGCCGAGCGCCCAGCACCCCCGACGCAAGGCCAAGGGCGGCAGCGCCGGCCAGCATCTCGCTCCCGTTGCCTCCAGCGATCGCGATGGCCGCGGCGGATGCGGCGAGGATGCCGAGCCCGGTTGCGCGCATCGGGTCCGCGAGGCTCGCCAGGGCGGCCGCCACCAGCAGGACGGCAGCGGCCAGTGGCAGGTAGAGGGAGAGCCGGGTGTCGACCGTCGACCCACCGGTCAGGAGGATCGCCGCGAGGCATGCCTCGACCGCGACAAGGGCAACGACCAGCGCTACCACGCGTCCGCGGCGGGCCGTCACGGACCGCTGGCGGCTCGCCGATCCCGCGGCGAACGCAGCCGCGGCGAATGCCACTCCGATCCCGAGCCCCACGGCCCCGGTTGCCTCGAGCGCCATCACGGCGAGGGCCGTGGCCAGCATGCCGAGCCCGGCGAGGTCGGCCAGGTCGCGGATGCGAGCCTCCTCGATGGCGGCGGCCACGGTGACGAGCAGGGCGAGCCCGGCCGCCAGCGCTGCGGTGGCGACGACCACCGTCGTCACCCCGGGGAGAGGTGATGCCTGGAGGGACGGGACGGCGCGGATCAGGCCGACAGCGGCCAGCGGCAGGAGCACCGCCACGAGGCGGCCTCCGGTGCGGGCGATGGTCGCGGTGGAAGATCGGTTCAAGGGCGTTCCGCGGTGCGGAGGTGCACCGCCGAGTGTCGAGTCGGCTCCCTCGAGCGGCAATAGTACGAAGGGCGCGGACGCGGTCGCTGCCGTATCCTCGGGCTGTGGCCAGTCCTCCCGCCCGGCGCACCGTCATGTCGCGCCGCAGCTTCCTGGAGCAGACGGATCGCCTCATCGCCGAGGGCGAGGCGCTGGTCGCCACGCCGCACTGGGACCTCTTCCGCGCCTGGCTGCTCAACTCCGACGAGCTGCTCGAACGGGTATGGGGACGGATGGACCGATACCACTTGGCCTGGCTGAACGTCGGTCGCGACTCGGCGCCATCGGGCTCCGACCTCGACGATGCGGGCACCGCCCGATTCATGGCCGAGGTTGCCAGCGCCAAGGTGGCCGTGCTGCGTACCATGCGGGTCGCCGTGGCGACGCGCGGCTGGAGAAACCTGAGCGACGAAGACGAGGAGGATCGGTGACCGATCGTCAGCGCGAGCCGATCGGCGGCCTTGCGGCCGTCTTCGCGCATCCCGACGACGAGAGCTTCACCGCCGCCGGTGCCCTGGCTCTGGCGCACGACGCCGGCCGCACGGTGCGGCTGCTGCTCCTCACCCGCGGCGAGGCCGGCAACGCCGAACGGTCACCCGATCTCGACCTGGCCGATACCCGCGAAGAGGAGATGCGCTGCGCGGCCGCCAAGATCGGCATGGACGAGGTGACGGTGGTCGACCATCCGGACGGTCGACTCTCCGAGGTTCCTTTCTCGACGCTGGTGGACGAGATCGCGCTGTGGCTCGCGGATCGCAGGCCGGACGCGGTCATCACCTTCGGAGCCCATGGCGTCACGAATGACGCGGACCACGTGGTGGTCGGCGCCGCGACCCGCTGGGCGGTCGAGCGGCTCGCCGAGTCCGGGATCGCGCCGCACGCGGTCTATGTCGTGGCGCCGGTCTTCGGCCCCGGCCACCGCAGCTACGACCTCTCCCCGGAGGAGGGAGCCGCCAGCCACCGGATCGAGATCACCGAGGTCGCCGGCCGCAAGCTCGCCGCCCTCGCCTGCCACGCCAGCCAGACCGATGTCGCCGAGGAGATCGCCGAGCTGCGCGCCGCGCTCGACCGTGACGGGGTCGTGTACGAGGGCTACACCCGCGTCCGCCCCACGGTCCCCGCGGCGCGCCCGACCTTCTACTCGCGCCTGGTGTAGCCTCCGAGTCGCGTATGGACCAGGCTCGACCGATCGTCATTCGCGCAAGTGGCGGCGAGGTGGCGCCCGGCCCTTCCACCTCGGGCATGGAACGCCGCGGGATCATGGATGAGGGCGGCGCCTGGGTCGGCTGGGTGCGCGCCGAGGCTGGATTGGCAGGCGGTTGGCATCACCACGGAGATCGCGACTCCTACATCTACGTGCTCGGCGGGGCCGTGACGATCGAATTCGGTCCGGGTGGGCGCGACGAGGTGAAGGCCATGGCCGGCGACTTCATTTTCACCCCCGCCCGCATGGTCCACCGGGAGATCACCGGGTCAGATGAGCAGGCCGAGTTCTTCGTGGTCCGCGTGGGAACGGGGCCGCAGAACGTCAACGTCGCCGGCCCGGATCCGGACTGACTGCGCTTGAGGCAAGGAGTTGCGTGCGTGGCGCGGGGCAGTGGACGGGTGGCCCCCGGAAGCTCTCCTGCGAATCCTTGCTAGACTGGTCGGCAATGACGATTGACTCGAACCTCGCCAAGGTGGACGAGGTGATGACCGCGCTCTACGACATCCACGATCCGGAGATCGGGATGAGCATCGTGGACCTCGACCTGATCAAGAACGTCGAGATCGGGGTCGACGGCGCGCCAACCGAGATCAAGATGATCCTCACCACCCCCTTCTGCCCGTGGGCCGGTGAGCTGATCCAGACCGTAAAGCAGAAGACCGAGGAGGTCGTCGGGCCTCCCGTCAAGGTCACCCTGCTCGCCGACCGCTGGGAGCCCCCGCCCGGCCTCTTCTAGGGTCGCGCCCGCGCTAGCATCTCCCCGATGCGCATCTACACCCGCAAGGGCGACACCGGCACCACCGGCCTGCTCTTCGGCGGTACCCGGGTCAGCAAGGCGGACCTGCGCACGGATGCCTACGGCACGACCGATGAAGCGGTGTCCGCGCTGGGCCTCGCCCGCGCGGCCCTGGGCGAAGGCCCACTGGCTGAGCTGGTCATCCGGCTGCAGCGAGAGCTCTTCGTGATCGGCGCCGAGCTGGCCACCCATGTCGAGAAGCGCCAGAAGCTCACCGACGGGGTGACCCGCGTGACGGCCGAGATGGTGACCGCCCTGGAGGGCCAGATCGACGCCCTGGAGGTCGATCACCCGATGCCGGTCGAGTTCGTGATTCCCGGCGAGACGATGGCGGGCGCGGCGCTGGACCTGGCCCGAACCAGCGTACGTCGCGCCGAGCGTCGGGCGGTCGCGCTGGCCAACGCCGACGGCCTCCCCGACTCGCAGGTGGTGCCCTACCTCAACCGGCTGGCCGACCTGCTCTTCGTGATGGCGCGCGCGGCCGATGGGGGCTTCCGCCCCGTCCGGAGCCGCGAGTAGAATCGGCCCGCCCCACCAACCCCGCCTCCCGGAGACATTGACAATGACCTATGCCGTGACCAACCCCGCCACCGGCGAGACGGTCAAGACCTACGACACCATCACCGACGCCGAGCTCGAGGCCGCGATCGCGGCGGCGGCCGAAGCGCACCGCACCTGGTCGAAGTCGACCACGGTCGCGGAGCGCGCCGCGCTGATCCGCCGCGTCGCCGAGCTGCACACCGAGCGCCGCAAGGACCTGGCCAAGCTCATCGTGCAGGAGATGGGGAAGCCGATGGGGCAGGCGGTTGGCGAGGTCGACTTTGCCGCCTCGATCTACGAGTACTACGCCGACCACTCCCCAGACTTCCTGAAGGACGAGCCGATCACCCTCCTCGCAGGCGATGGCTCGGCGGTCATCCGCCGGTCGTCACTCGGGGTGCTGCTCGGCGTCATGCCGTGGAACTTCCCGTACTACCAGGTCGCCCGCTTCGCCGGCCCGAACCTCATCATCGGCAACACGATCCTGCTCAAGCACGCCGAGCAGTGCCCCGAGTCCGCCGCCGCGATGCAGGAGATCTTCGTGGAAGCTGGGTTCCCGGCCGGCGCCTACGTGAACATCTACGCCACGCACGACCAGATCGAGCGGGTCATCGCCGACCCGCGGGTGCAGGGTGTCTCGCTCACCGGCTCCGAGCGCGCCGGCGCCGCGGTTGCCGAGATCGCCGGCCGCCACCTGAAGAAGGTCGTGCTCGAGCTCGGCGGCTCGGACCCCTTCATCCTGCTCTCGACCAACGATCTCGACGCCGCGGTGCAGAACGCGATCGATGCCCGCCTCGACAACAGCGGCCAGTCGTGCAACGCTGCCAAGCGCTTCATCGTCGCCGACGAGCTGTACGAGCCGTTCCTCGAGAAGTTCACGGCGAAGCTCGCCGAGGTCGAGGCGACCGATCCGATGATTCGCGGCACGGCACTCGGCCCGCTCTCCTCGCTGAAGGCCGCCGAGCGCCTTGAAGAACAGGTGAGACGTGCGGTCGAGCACGGTGCGAAGCTCGCGCACGGCGGCACCCGCAATGGCGCCTTCTTCCCGACGACCGTGCTCACCGACGTCACGCCGGAGAACCCCGCCTCCCAGGAGGAGTTCTTCGGTCCGGTAGCGCAGGTGTTCCGCGCCAGGGACGAAGCCGATGCGGTACGCATCGCGAACGACACCCCGTTCGGCCTGGGCTCGTACGTCTACACCACCGACCCGCAGCAGGCGCTCCGCGTCGCCGACGGCATCGAGGCCGGCATGGTGTTCGTGAACGTCGTCCTCGCCGATGGCGCGGAGCTGCCCTTCGGCGGCATCAAGCGCTCGGGCTCGGGCCGCGAGCTTGGCCGCTTCGGAGCCGATGAGTTCACCAACAAGAAGATGATCCGCATCGGCTGACGCACAGGCGCCAGGCACCCTGAACTTCAGGCCGGTGTGGTCAATCCTCGCCCTGGTCGGTTTCTCCGTCCTCTGATTTGTCGGCTTCCTTCTCGACGTCCACCTGCGCTTCGCGGCGGTCCTCGTCCTCCTCGACCTCTTTGATGACTTCGTCGGGGTTCTTGAAGATATCCATGTGTGCTGCCTCTTCGAACGGAACGTTCCAATGGCCCCTAGTCTGAGCGTTCTCGGTACTTCCTGGGAGTGACCGACATGGCGTCCGCGATCACGAGCTCGATCACCATCAATCGGCCGATCGACGATGTCTTCGCCGTGCTAACCAACGTCGAGAACACCGGCAAGTGGTTTCCCGGCAAGGTGGCCGAGTGGTGGACGTCGCCGCCACCCCACGGCGTGGGATCCACGCGGCGGGCGCGCGTGAAGATGGGGCTGATGACCACCCAGAACGTTGCAGTGACCACGGTCTACGAGCCACCGCATCGGGCTGGCATTAAGGGGACGTCGAAGAACGCCCCCTTCGATGCGATGCTGACCTTCCAGCCGGTCGACGGCGGGACACGAGTGGAGTGCAACATCGACTTCTCCATGACCGGTGCGGCAAAGCTCTTCGCCGGCGTATTCATACGCTGGTACGGCAAGAGTTGGGATCAGGGGCTCATCAACCTCAAGGAGATGATGGAAGCCGGGGAGCTCTAGGTAATCGCGAGGTACCGATTCCAAATGGTTGGCGGATCGGCAAGGTCATGACGTTGCACATCAGCCCTGGCAATGCGGCGCGGATGACGGCGTTCCTGGATGCCGAGGCACCCCCAAGCGAGCCGACCGCGCACATCGTCTTCGGCACCAACCAACTCATCCCCGCCAAGCTCGTTGCACGGCGCTTCCACGGCGGGCTCGCGCCGCTCATCATCCTGACTGGCGGCGTGAACCGCCAAACCGGCGTGGTCGAGTCGGTCGAGCACCGTCGCGTGCTCGTCGAGCTCGGGGTAGACGACAGCGTCATCCGGGACGAAGCGACGTCGCTCACAACCCAAGCAAACGTTGAGCAAGCCATGCCGTTCCTCTTCGAGGCGCTCGACTCCGGCCTCAAACTGACCGCCGTCTGCAAGTGGTACCACCGTCGCGCGATGCATCTGCTCCGCAGATATCTGCCCGACGTGCCGAGCTTCCATGCCGTCACGTGGGAACCGATCTATGACGCCGTCCCGCTGACGCGATCGAATTGGTGGCACACCTCGGATGGCGCCGCGCGCCGGGTCCTGCGCGAGTGGCGTGCGATCCCGGAGCGACTCGCCACCGGCTCCCTCGCGGACGTCGAGCGCATCGATGGCGCTTGGCAGTAGCAGCGGGCGCCCCGCCGTGGGCCTCCACGAGACTCCGCAATCGGCAGGCGCTAATCCCCTGGGGTCCTGGGCCGGACCCCCGGCGTCAGAGGCAGCCGAACTTGGATGATGGTGCCACCCTCCGCCTCCGAGGTCGCTGTGATCGTCCCTCCGTGGGCTTCGACGAGGCTCTTGGCGATCGGGAGACCGAGGCCGCTTCCGGGGGAATCGGCGGAGCGATAGAAGCGGTCGAAGATCCGGTCGCGCCGGTCGGGCGGGATGCCGCTGCCGGTGTCGTGGACGGTGATCTCGACCTGGTCGCCGGCGAGGGCCGCTGACAGCTCCACCTTGCCGTCGCGTGGCGTATGGCGAAGGGCGTTGGTGAGCAGGTTCGAGATGACCTCGCGGATGCGGGCCGGGTCGAGGTCCAGGGTCGCGACTTCGTCGGCGACTGCGACTGTCAGCGAGATGCCGGCCTGTTCGGCCTGGGTGCGATGACTGGCGGCGACATCGGTGAGGAGGGCGCGGAGATCGGTGGGCTCGGGGTGGAGGACGAGGCTGCCCGCCTCGGCCAGGGTCAGGGTCCGGAGGTCCTCGATCAGGCGCTCGAGGATCCGGGTTTCGGCCAGGATCGGCTCGAGATGGGCGGGATCGGCCGGGTAGACCCCGTCGATGATGGCCTCGAGGTTGCCCTGGATCACGGTGAGCGGCGTGCGCAGCTCGTGGGAGACATCGGCCAGCGCGGATCGGCGCTCCTGCTCGGCCTCCTCGAGGCGAGCGCTCATCGAGTTGAATGCGCGCGCCAGGGTGCGCACCTCACGGAGTCCGGTCTCCGGGACGCGCGTGCTGAAATCGCCCGCCTCGACGCGGCCGGATGCATCGATCAGGTCGCCGACCGGTGACGTGGCCAGGCGAAGCGCGCGGGCGATCCGCATCAGGACGAGGAGCGCCAGCAGGCCGAGCAGCACCGCGACCACCGGCGAATTGGTCGCGCCGATGACGCTACCGATGAGCCAGGCAAGCAGCCCGACCACCGAGGCGATGACCACGACCACCACGACGATGAAGCAGCCGATGCGCCCCGCGAAGTGGCTGCGCATCCGCCGACGCCCCTCCTCGTCCGACGGCGGCCACGACTCGCCCTCCGGCCACCACGGGGGCCGATGCTGGCCACGGCGGCCGCCCCAACGGTGATCAGGCATCGGCCAGTCGGTAGCCGACGCCGTAGACGGTGAGCAGGTAGCGGGGCGCCCGAGAATCGGGCTCGATCTTGCGGCGGATGTTCTTGACGTGAGCGTCGATCGCCCGCTCGTACGAGTCGAAGGCGACGCCGTGGATGGCGTCGAGCAGCTGGGCTCGTGTGAAGACGCGGCCGGGCTGGCGGGCGAGGGCGGCGAGCAGCTCGAATTCGGTCGCGGTCAGGGAGACCGCTCGACCGCCCACCTCCGTGCGGAGCCGGGGGATGTCGAGGCTCAGGTCGCCGACTCGCAGGACATCCTCCTGATCGCGCGTCTGACGACGGAGGACGGCTCGGACTCGTGCCTCGAGCTCACGAGGGCTGAACGGCTTGGTGACGTAATCGTCCGCGCCGAGCTCCAGGCCGACCACCTTGTCAGTCTCCTCGTGGCGGGCGGTGAGCATGATGATCGGGACGCCCGAGTCCCGACGGAGACGGCGCGTGACCTCGAGCCCGTCGAGCTCCGGCAGGCCAAGGTCGAGGACGATCAGGTCGGGACGCTCCTGGCGGGCGCGCATCAGCGCCTCGTTGCCGTCCCGCGCGGTGGAGACGGCGAAGCCGGCCCGCTCCAGGTAGTCGCGGACGAGTTGGACGATCTTGGGCTCGTCGTCCACGACGAGGATGCGTGCCACGTTCGGCATGGTAGTCGGACGGGCGGCGCCGGCCGCCCGTCCGCATCGGTCCTTGACCGGTTCAGGTCTTGTCAGGCGCCGGGGTGCCTGGACCCTTGGAGTGCTGCTCCTCGTGCCAGGAGCCCATGCGGTCCTGCCATCCGCCGTAGCGACCCTTGCCATCGTCACCGCCGTGGTGACCCCATCGGCCGAATCCGAAGATGGCGCGCAGCAGGCCAAAGAAGAGGAAGAGGAAGAAGATCCCGATCAGGAACCCGCCGAACCCGAAGCCCGGATGGCCCCAGTAGGCGCCGGAGTAATAGCCGGCGGGGATCGGCGCACCAGACGCGATCGCCTGGCCGATGTCCGAGTTGATGCCGGCGGACACGCCGGCGTTGTAGACGGCGACGCCGGCCACCGCCAGCAGCCCAACGAGGACCAGGAGGGCGATGAATCGGCCGAAACCACTGGCCATGTGAGATGACTCTCCTTTTGCATGTGGATCCTCGCTGGATCCGATGAGAGTCAGGTTGACCTCGGGTTGTGCGCCAATTGTGAATGCGAGATGGAGGGATGTCCGGACCCCTGTTGACTTCTCGCACCACCATCCTTCGCGCGGTGGTGACGTCGCGCCGCGTTCCGGCTAGCATCGGCGTTGCGTTCATCGGGCCTTGTTCACTGATTTCGACGTCTACCGGGTGCTGCAGATCGACCCACGCGCCGAGTGGTTCGTGCTTGCGGCTGCATATCGCGCCCTCGCGCGCCGATACCACCCCGATGGCGCAGCCCCCGACCTCGATCGCATGGCCGAGATCAATCGTGCCTACGCCATGGTCCGGACCCCTGAGCAGCGACTCGCGTACGACCAGCAGCGACTCGCATACGACCGGCAGCGGCTGACTCCGGTCGGCCCTGGAACGACCCCGGCTGATGGGCCGGTCGTGGTGCCGACATCCCGCTTCGACCGATCGGCGCAGCGAGAGGCCGATTCGACCAATGGCTCGTCGGATGGGAGCTCCGTGCTCGACTTCGGCCGATACGCGGGTTGGAGCCTTCGGGCCCTGTCGCGTCACGATCTCGACTACCTGCGCTGGCTGACGCGCCACTCGTCGGGAGTCCGATACCGGAACGAGATCTACAAGCTCCTCCCCAAGGAACCGTCCTCAGACACCCGAGTGAAAGCCGCACGCTGACCCGGCGCCTTTAGTCCGGATGGCTCTGTCCACGCATCTCGCAGCGGTCCAACCTCGGCTTGAACGCAACGTGACGGTGGGGCAGAGCGATGTCTTCAAGGCGCCTTGTTGATGTCAGCGGTCCGAATCTGATCGATGGCGGCGTAGGCCGCGTGGCTGACATCTCCCTTGCGCTTGGGCCGGGGGCGATGGTCTGGGGCATGCTCGTCGCGAGGAGCGCGCTGGCCGCCGGGCTCCAGCTCACCTTCGCCGGCGTGGCCCTCGTTGCCGGCGCGAACGACCCCTGGCGAGCTGCCGCCGACTGGTGGCTTGGATGGTTTGCGATTGCCAACGTCCTGACCTTGGTCCTGCTGCGGGGCGCCCTGCGACGCGAGGGGCGTCGGCTCCGCGACCTTTATGCCGTCCGGCGCGGGAGCGTTCGCGCCGACCTGCCGTGGGTCATCGGAGCTCTGCTGCTCGCGGGGCCGATCGGCTTCCTGCCGAACATCCTGCTCGGCCAGGCGCTGTGGGGAAACGCCCAGGTCGGTGCCGACCTCAGCTTCCGGGCTTTGCCGATCGCTGCGGCAATCCTCATCCTGCTCGCCTTCCCCATCGTCCAGGCGGCTGCCGAGCTGCCAGCCTACTTCGGGTACGTCATGCCTCACCTGGAGAGCCGATATGGATGGCGCGCTCGGGCGCTGATCGTGACGGCGATCGTCCTGTCGACCCAGCACGTCTTCCTTCCGCTCCTCTTCGACTGGCGCTTCCTCGTGTGGCGGGGTCTCATGTTCATCCCCTTCGCGCTCTGGATCGGGTTTGTCATCCAGCGGCGTCCCAGCACCCTCCCGTACCTCGCCGTGGCTCACGGGTTGCTGGACGCCTCCCTCCCTGTGCTCGTCCTGATGGCGTCGCTCTGACCGCCGCCCTGCGCTACGCGGCCTTTCGCGTCCGCTTGCTCTTGGCTGGCTCGTACGTCGCCACCACCACGCCGGTCGTCGTGGTCTTGCACCGACGCGACCGTGCAACGGCATTTCGGCTCACTGGCCTCACGGATACCCGCGGCCGCTATGATCGGCTCGATGGCTGAGCCGAAGATCAAGCCCGCGCCCACCCGCGCGAAGCGACCTCGCAAGGCCGGGGCCGCCGTGCAGCCCGCGGAGCCGCCGGACGAGAAGCTGCCGCGCGGCCGGACCCCACCGCTCGACCCGAAGGATCAGGAAGAGCTCCTGCGTCGGGGCGTCGCCCTCTTCAACGGGCTTCGCTACTGGCACGCCCACGAGGCCTGGGAGACGCTCTGGCGGGCGGCCGACGAGGAGGATCGCGATTTCTACCAGGGCCTGATCATGGTCGCTGCCGGGCTGCTCCATCTCCAGCGCCGAAATGCCCGTGGCGCGCGGAACAAGCTCGGCGAGGGCCTCAGCAAGCTGAAGAAGTACGAACCGGCCTACCGCGACCTGGTCCTCAGCGAGCCCATTGCCCGCTGCCGACTGATCCTGGACGACCTCAACCAGGGGCTCCTGCCCTACCTCATCCCGCCCGTGCTGCGATTCGTCGAGATGGACCGCTCGCGGGACTTCGACCGCTGAGGGAGCATTCGCAGGGGTTGCGCCAGACCAGCGGTCATGCGCAAAACGCGACTGCCGACCGGATGTCGGCCCGAACTGGCGTCAAGCCGCGCCCGACCATGATCCAATCATGGCAGGACGGCCGAAGCGAACCGGAACCACTGGCTGTGGTAGGGCTCGTCAACCGGCACGCCGTCGCCACTGCCCAGCGCGAGGAGCCCATCCGGTAGGACCCAAAGCGCCGTGTCGGGTGGACCGTCGAGCAGCTGTGGCTCCAGCACCACGTAGCCGACATCGAGTGCGGGACCGCTGACCACGAGTGGGCTCCAGTGCTGGCCGTCAACAGAAGCCCACGCGGTCGGAGCCTGTCCAATCCACGGCTGTCGCAGTCCCAGCCCGACCATGGTCCTGCCGTCGGAGCGGAGCAGCGCCATCGGCGGCAGGTCCGTGCCGAGCGCCCCGGCGAACGACCACGAGGTCCCATCGACGGACACCCAGGCGGCGGTCGCGAGTTCACCTGGTCCTTGAAGGCCAAGCGGGTAGTAATCGACGCCAGTGTTGATGCCGACCGCGAACAGGCCGTTCGAGCCGATCAGCAGCTGTGTCATGCCGCCGCCCTGCACACGATCAGCCTGCACCGATGCCTCGGTCCAGTTCACGCCGTCGCTCGAGGTCCACGCGGCCGCTCGCCCGACGCCGGGCCGGACCGCCGGGTGATCCGACGAGGGCTTGCCGTCTTCCTGGCCATTGCGGCCGACGATGACAAAGCCACCGGGATAAGCGGCCACGTCGCGGACGATCGGCTGCTCGCCAGCCGGGAGATCGACTTGGTGCCAGACGTTGCCGTCCGGGGAATAGGCGACGACCTGTTCTCCGGTGTCTCGATCAGTGGCCAACGCCACGATGCCCTGTGACCCGCCTGCCACGTCGAACAACTCGCGAACAACAGGTGACCACAACGATCGCCACGACGGACTGTAGACCTCAATCCAAGTGGTGGCGTCCGTCGACGACCAGAGCCGCTGCTGGGCGAGGGCCAGGAGACCCTTGGGTGTCGCAACCACGAAATCCGGGCACATGACTGGGATGCGCTCATCTCCTGACGGGAAGCGGCTCGTGATGGCCCAGCTGACGCCGTCCTCCGAGCCCATGAATGCGGCCTCCTCGCACGAGAAGCCGACCCTGCCGTACTCCCCGACTGCCACCCATCTGCCATGCCACCGGAGCACGTCGTGGACGCTCGCCTGCCACCTCACGTCCTCGGAGGTCTGGACGGGGAAGGGGTTGAACGGCGCACCCCAGGCGAGGCCTGTCCAGCTGCTGAGCACCGGCGCCGGCGTCGGCGTCGGTGCAGGGGTCGGCTCGGGCGTGGCGCTCGGGGACTGCTGGGGGGTGGGCGAGGCGCTCGGCGCCATGCTCTCGACCGATTCGGCCGGACTGGGACTGGTGCTCGGCAGCGGGCCGACGTCCTTGCGCGGGATGAAGATGAAGGCGAGGGCCAGCACCGCGACCAGCGCCACCGCGGCCGCGGCCAGGCGCAGCGGCGGCGAGAACCACAGCCAGCGCGCCGGCGCCTGCGTGGTGACCGCCGCAACCTTGTTGCGCAGGGATGCAGGGGCCCCGCTGCCGGCGATCTCGCGCAGCACGGATCGCAGCTCGAACTCGAGGCGCTCGTCGTTCATCGGATCGTCCTTCCGGGTGCAGCCCCGGTGTCGCGCGCGGCCGCGTCACACGCGGCGCGCATCTCGCTCAGCCCGTAGTGCGGGCGTGATTTCACGGTGCCGACCGGCGTGCCGAGGTGCTCGGCCACCTGCTCGATGGTCAGCCCCTCGAGATAGTGCAGCGCAATCACCGCGCGGTGCTCCGGCGTGAGCGTGCCCAGCGCCTCAATCAGCGCGCCGCGCTCGATCGACTCGGAGAAGGCATCGCCCCCGCTCATGGGATCGAACGCCAGCGGGGATGACGGACGGCGCTGGCGCAGGCGATCGCGGCAGACGTTGACCACGATCCGCGTGAACCAGGCCCCGAACCGGTCGGGATCCCGCAGCTGCGATACGTGCTGCCAGGCTCGCAGGGCGGCGTCGCTGACCGCGTCCTCTGCGTCCTCGCGGTTCCCCAGGATGACGGCCGCTACCCGGAACTCGCGGTCGAGGGAGGGGTCGAGCAGGCGCGAGAAGGCCGCGGCTCGCTCGGCGGCGGAGCCGCGGAGCCCCAACCTCAGCGCTTCCATTTCGCGACCCCCAGAGGGCGCATAACTGCTGACCACACCCAAATGACCGGGGTCAGCCCCCCAAGTGTTCAATCTGGGTGTGGAGGGGACAAGGGCCGATGGGCAGGGATTCGGCGGGCCGTCCGGGGAGGTACTCCGGCAGCGGGATGGCGTAAGGTTGGGCAGCACCATGAGCGATGAACCGCCGAACCGGGTCGAGCACGATTCGATGGGCGAGGTCCACGTCCCGGCCGGCGCTCGCTGGGGCGCCACCACCCAGCGCGCGGTCGAGAACTTCCCGATCAGCGGGCAACGCATCGACCCCGAGCTGATCCACGCCCTCGGCCTCATCAAGGCCGCCGCGGCGAATGCCAACGTCGCGCTGGGCGTCCTGGACGCCGACTCGGCGACGGCCATCCGGGGCGCTGCGCTCGAGGTCGCCGACGGCGGCTGGGACGACCACTTCCCGATCGACGTCTACCAGACTGGATCCGGCACCTCGTCGAACATGAACGCGAACGAGGTCATCGCCAACCTCGCCTCCGAGCGGCTGGGTCGGCCGGTCCATCCGAACGACCACGTCAACGCCAGCCAGTCGAGCAACGACGTCTTTCCGTCCGCCATCCACCTGGCAGCGACCGATGGCGTGGTCAACGCGCTCATCCCGGCCCTGGCGCGCCTGGCCACGGCCCTCGAGGCAAAGACCGATGAGTTCAGCTCCGTGGTGAAGGCGGGGCGGACGCACCTCATGGACGCCACCCCGGTGACGCTCGGGCAGGAGTTCGGGGGATACGCGGCGCAGGTCCGGTACGGGATCGAGCGGCTCGAGTCGACGTTGCCACGGGTGGCGGAGCTGGCCCTTGGCGGCACCGCGGTCGGGACGGGGATCAACGCACCGGCCGGCTTCGCTGCCGCTGTGATCGCCGAGCTGCGCGACGCGACCGGCCTCCCGCTGACCGAGGCGCGCAACCACTTCGAGGCGCAGGGGGCGCGCGACGGCCTGGTCGAGCTGAGCGGCCAGCTGCGCACGATCGCCATCGGCCTCTACAAGATCGCGACGGACATCCGCTGGATGGGCTCCGGACCCCGAGCCGGGCTGGCGGAGATCCACCTGCCGGACCTCCAGCCGGGCTCGTCCATCATGCCGGGCAAGGTGAACCCGGTCATCCCCGAAGCGCTCTCCATGGTGTGCGCCCAGGTGATCGGCAACGACGCGACCATCGCCTTCGCCGGTGCCGCGGGCAACTTCGAGCTGAACATCATGCTGCCGGTCATGGCCCGCAATCTCCTGGAGTCGATCCGCTTGCTGTCATCTGCATCTGTCCTGTTTGCAGACCGATGCGTCAGCGGCATCACCGCTGACGAGGCACGCGCCCGGGAGTTCGCCGAGGGGTCGCCGTCGATCGCGACCGCCCTGAACTCGGTCCTCGGCTACGAGGAGGTGGCGGGCATCGCCAAGCAGGCGTTGGCGGAGCGCAAGACGATTCGCCAGGTTGTCATCGAGCGCGGCCACGTCGATTCGGGGAAGCTCAGCCTCGAGGAGCTTGATCGCCTCCTCGACGTGATGGGGATGACGCAGGCCTAGCCATGCCCCTCCGATTGCGCACAATCGCAGCGTCGGTATCCGCGGCCACGGCGGTCGCGCGGCATTTCACCGTCCCAGATGTGTCTGACGGCGACTACAGCGTGGGCGTGGACATGACTCCATTTGGATGCTTCGGCTCGGGGACGTTGACGGTCGATGCCAACATTTCAGACACCGCGTTCAGGCACGGCTCAAGCGTGGGCGGCTGGTTGGCAATCGCCGCGTTCCTCCTCGCGTGTGCGGCCGTCCCGCTGCGGTCGCGGCATCGCGCACCGCGCCGATTCGGGTAACGCACGTACGGCGTAAGTCTGGCGCGTCGATCTGGGTTAGAGTGCGAGCGATGGCCAGGCCCCCCAAGCCGATCGTCGAGCCCCGCCTTCCGCTGAATCGGGAGCGGGTGCTCCGCGCTGCCATCCGCCTCGCGGACGCGACCGGGATCGAGGCCCTGAGCATGCGCAAGCTCGGCCAGGAGCTGGGCGTCGAGGCGATGTCGCTCTATAACCACGTCGCCAACAAGGACGACATCCTGGGCGGCATGGTCGACATCGTGGTGGATGAGATCGAGCTGCCGGCTGATGGAGCCGATTGGAAGGCCGCCATTCGTCGCACCGCCATATCGGCGTACGAGGTCCTCCTCCTGCATCCCTGGGCAGCCAACCTCGTCCTGTCAGGTCCCGGACTGAGCTACGCCAGGCTGCGGTACATGAACGCGATCCTCGGCTGCCTGCGCACGGGCGGCTTCTCGGCGGAGATGACCGATCACGCCTATCACGCGCTCGACAGCCACATCATGGGCTTCACCTTGTGGCAGGTCGGGATCTCGGCCGGGCTCGCGAACATTTCGAGCGTCGAGGACTTCCTGCGGGAGCTCGACCAGTCCGCCTACCCGCACCTGGCGGAGCACGCTCAGCAACACATGAAAGGGCGCAGTCCGGAGGACGAGGGGGAGTTTGCCTTCGGGCTCGACCTGATCCTCGACGGCCTCGAAAGGCTGCTCGGCCCGTCCTGAGTGGCGGCGCGGAGCCGGGGCTCCGAGAGGCCTACAATTGGGGGCACACCCCGCCATTTCCCATCGGCCTGAAGGCCGTCCCATGAGGAGCGCTTCACCGTGACCATTGCCACCACCAGCTTCAAGAACCTGATCGGCGGTCGCTGGGTCGACGCCAAGTCGGGCGCGACCTTCGACAGCGTCAGCCCGGCCAACCACGAGGACGTCATCGGCACCTTCCCGGCCTCGAGCTCGGCCGACGTGGACGCGGCGGTCGAAGCGGCGAAGGGCGCATTCCCGGCCTGGTCGCTGATGCCGGCCCCGAAGCGCGGCGAGATCCTCTTCAAGGTGGCACGCATCCTGGCCGAGCACAAGGAAGAGCTGTCGCGGCTCATGACCCGCGAGATGGGCAAGGTCCTGCCCGAGGCGCGCGGTGACGTGCAGGAGGCAATCGACGTCGCCTACTACATGGCCGGCGAAGGACGTCGCCTCTTCGGCCAGACCGTTCCATCCGAGATGCCGGACAAGTTCGCGATGGCGATCCGCAAGCCGATCGGCGTGGTCGGAATCATCACTCCCTGGAACTTCCCGATCGCGATCCCCGGCTGGAAGCTCTTCCCGGCGCTGATCTGCGGCAACACGGCTGTCATCAAGCCGGCCAGCGACACGCCGGCGTGCGCGATCCGCTTCGTCGAGCTGCTGATGGAGGGCGGCATCCCCGACGGCGTGGTCAACATCGTGACCGGATCGGGCGGCGAGGTCGGCAACGCCATCGTCGAGCACCCCGACGTGCGGGTCATCAGCTTCACCGGCCACACCGATACCGGCGTCGAGATCAGCCGCCGCGCGGCGGAGACCCTGAAGCGCGTCAGCCTGGAGCTGGGCGGCAAGAACCCGATCGTCGTCTGGGAGGACGCGGACCTGGGCCTCGCCCTCGACAGTGCGGTGTGGTCGGCCTTCGGGACGAGCGGCCAGCGCTGCACCGCGGCGTCACGGCTGATCGTGCATCGGTCCGTGCACGACACCTTCGTCGAGGCGCTCCGCAAGCGCGTGGCCGGGCTGGTGCTCGGCGACGGGCTGGACGACAAGACCGATGTGGGTCCGGTCATCAACGACAAGGCGGTCGAGCGGATCGCGGCGTACGCCGCGATCGGCCGGGGAGAGGCTGACCTCGTAATCGGTGGCGAGCCGGCGCGCGACGGCGCGCTCGGCAAGGGGAGCTTCTTCCAGCCAACGATCTTCACCGAGGTGAAGCCCGATGCGCGCATCGCGATGGAGGAGATCTTCGGGCCGGTCACATCGGTCATTCCGGTGGAGACGTGGGAGGAGACCGTGCGGATCGTGAACTCAGTCAAGTACGGCCTCTCGACCTCACTCTTCACCCGCGACATCAACCTGGCGTTCCGCTCGATCCGAGACTTCGATTCCGGGCTGGGGTACGTGAACCACGGCACCATCGGCGCCGAGGCGCACCTGCCCTTCGGCGGGACGAAGGCCACCGGCAACGGCCACCGCGAGGTGGGCCAGGCGGCGCTCGACTTCTTCAGCGAGTGGAAGAGCGTCTACATCGACTACAGCGGGAAGCTGCAGCGCGCGCAGATCGACATGGAGTTCGTCGACCAGGAACAGGTCTGAGCCCGGGGTCAGCCTCGCGCCTCGAGGGCGGCCTCAATCTCGTCGAGGTGCTCGCCGCGGTGCTCGAACCGGTGAGCGCTGATCGGGCAGTCGGGATCGCCCGGCCACAGCCGGTCGGGCGGCAGCTCCGCCACCAGCGCGTCGCACTGCTCCGCGGTCTGCAGGGCCAGCTGAGCGGCCACCCTCGGTGGGATGGCGTGGATCAGCGGACGGGTCGTGTCGTTGAGCCAGTCGCCCTCGGGCTCGGCATCGCCCGCGGCCCATGGTTCGCCGCGGTGGATCTTCTCGGCGATGACCAGGAAGCGGATGTCCCAGTACGCGATGTGGCCCATGACCCCGGCGACCGTCCAGTACTCGTTCACGGGGGCGCTGAGCGCCTCGTCGTCCAGCCCCTCGACGAGGGATCGCAGGCGCGCACGCTCGCGGGTGTTGGCTTCGACGTAGGAACCTTCGCCTGTCACGAGCCGATGTTAGGTGCTGGAGGCTCGTAGCACACGGAGCGTGAGGGCCGTCCGCACCAGCCCCCAGGCCACGCCGAACAGCGCAATCAGGCCGAGGGCCAAGCCGGCATCGGGCGCGATGTGCAGGATTGCCGGGTAGTCGCCCACCCCGAGCTGGGAGCGATCGAGCACGAGCCACCAGGCCAGGCCGGTCAGCCCGATGTCAAGGGCCAGCGGCACGACGAGGTGACGCAGGATGCCGCGCCGACCGCGTGGCGCGGAGGCGGGATCGCGTCGCCAGCGACGCAGCTGCCGGACCGCCCACCACACCCCGACGATCATCAGCAGGACGGTCAGGCCCAGCAGCTGTCGCCCATAGGTGCCAAGCGGGTCGTCATAGTTGGTCGGCGCGGGTGCCTCCTGGCCGCTCAGGATCAGGGCGATACCGGTGTGGATCTGGGTGAACCGCGAGGGGGCCGCCTCGTCGTTGCGGTTCATCAGCACGACCACGCCGTACCCGGCGTCCGGCAACAGCACCATCCCCGTGGCGTAGGTCGAGTGCGAACCGCCATGCTCCAACATGACCGGGACCTCGTAGCTCGAGCCCGTGGGCGCATCGACAAGCTGCCCGGCGCCCCAGAGCGGATAGCTCCACCAGCCCCAGCCATACCCATCCCACAGATCCGGGTGGATGAGGGGTTTCCGCAGCCCTTGCCAGCCGGCTGGCGAGAGCACAGGCGAATCCTCCACCGGTCCGTCGCTGAGGTGCGCCATGAGCACTCGTCCCAGGTCCTCGGCGCTCGACGCGATGTAGGCCGACGGCACGCTGCCGCGCACGAAGCCGACCGGGAACCGGATCGGGAATCCGAAGAACGGGTAGTGACCCTGGGCCACGCCATCGGCGGCGGCATCGGCCTCGCTGGTGAAGGTGTCCACCATCCCGAGCGGGGCGAAGACGTTCTCCGCCATGTACCGCTCGTAGGACATCCCCGATGCCACCGCGACCAGGTAGCCGAGCGCGTCGTAGTTGGCGTTCGAGTACTCGAACTGGCCGATGGGATGGCTGAGCGGCACCTCCGCCAGGCGGCGGATATTGCGTTCCAGCGCGCCGTCATCGGTTCCTTCGTCAGACCGGTTGGCGAGGCCAGCCCCCTCCGAGAAGCCGCTGGCGTGCGCAATCAGGTCGCGAATCGTGATCTTCGCCGTCTCCGAGCCCTCCGCCCCGAACCAGGGCAGGTAGCTGTGCACCGTCGCGTCGAACGTCAGGTCGCCCGATTCGATCAGCTGCATCACGGCGATGCCGGTCAGCTGCTTGCTCAGCGATGCGAGGTGGAAGGGAGTCCTGGGCGTGACCGGGGTATCCGCGTCGTCGGTGGTGCCGAAGCCCTCCTCGTAGAGGATGCCGTTGGCGTCGACGACCACGACCGCGGCACCAGGAACCCCCAGCTCGTTGAAGGCGGCGCTCGCGAAGTCGTGGATCTTGTCGATCGTGGCCTGCGGGAGCGGGTCGCCGGCAGCGACCGGCGACAGCACGGCGACAAGGAGCGAGATGCTTCCGATGGTCGAGAGGAGGGCACGTCGTCGCATCGTGACGCGCAGCATACGGCGCGGCACTTTGCGCGAACGGGCCGTGCGTGCCACCATCCGGCGGCCATGCGGCTTCCCTATTTTCCGCTCCATGTCGTGCTTTTCCCGCACCTGCCGCTCCCGCTGCACATCTTCGAGGAGCGCTACCGGGCCATGACCCGCGACCTCCTGGCCGATGGATCTCCGTACGCCGGTCGCTTCGTGGTCAGCAACGCCGGCGACGAGGACGCGACACCGGGGACCGTCGGGACCGTCGCCGAGGTGCGTCACGCGGAACGATTCGCCGACGGGCGCTGGGCGCTGCTGGTGGTCGGCGCCGAGCGGGTCGTGCTGGGCGATGTGGATCGGTCCGGGCCATATGCCGTGATCGAGGCCGAGCCGCTGCCTGAGTCCACCGGCGATCCCTCCACCGCGGGCCAGCTGCTGCCGCGCGTGCAGGCGGCGCTCGACGCGTACCTGGACACGGTGAAACGCTTCGTGGCCTCGACGGCGTCTACAGGGCGAGAAACCCAGGAGATCACCGACGTGGCCGCTTCACTCGACGAGGTGCTCAAGCCCATCCGACTGCCGGACGACCCGCTGGCCGCCAGCTACGCCGTCGCCGGCGTGCTCCAGATCGAGCTGAGCCGCAAGCAGCAGCTGCTCGAGCTGCCGGACGGGGCATCCCGGCTCGAGGCCGAGCTGAACCTCCTGCGTCGCGAGGCGCGCCTGCTTGGCGACGGTGCCATGCCGCCGATCGGTCGCGACGATCTCCGCTACCACCCGAATTGATCACCATGACCATGCGACGCCTTGCCGCCGGGGTGGCGCTCCTGTTGCTGCTCTCCGCCTGCGCTCCTGGAGTGAGCCCCAGCCCGACCGCCACCACCAGCCAGCTACCCACGGCAAGCGCGACTTCCTCTGGCTCGCCCGACGCGAGCCCCTCCATCATGCCGTCAGCGTCCGAGGCCGCCTCCGGCACCACCTACACCGTCCAGGGTGGCGACACCTTGTCCTCGATCGCTCGGGCCTGGGGGACGAGCGTCGCACAGCTGCAGGCCTGGAACGCCGAGGCTCATCCATCGCTCCTCACCGACCCGAACACGCTGGAGGCAGGCTGGGTCCTGATCGTGGCCGCGGACCCGGGGGCGACGCCGCTGCCCACCGCCGTGCCGACCGTCGCGCCGACGCCGCCCGCGAGTGGCTGCCGGGCAGGCAACCGCGTGCCGGCCGGCTCGCAGCAGACGTTCACCACCGTCCCAAACGCCGGCCATGGCGTGGCGCTGACCCTGGACATGGGCGGGCGCCTGGATCCCGGGATCGACATCCTGAACCTGCTGATCGCGAACCACGTGTGCGCAACCATCTTCCCGACCGGCGCGATGGCCCAGACCACCCAGGGCCAGGCGGTGATGGCCGTCATCAAGGCCCACCCCGAGCTGTTCGAGATCGGGAATCACACGATGCACCACTGCAACCTGGTGAGCGGCGGCGGGGGATCGCCGACGAGCGCCCCGTGCGCCGGCGTGACGATGACCGCCGACTTCATCCGCAAGGAGCTGACCGACGCCGGGACGATCCTGGCGCAGTACGCCGGGCAGCAGCCCGTGCCGTACTGGCGGGCACCGTACGGAGCCCTGAACCAGGCGGTGCTCGACGCGGCAGCATCCGTCGGATACACCAAGACCTTCCAGTGGGACGTCGACACGATCGACTGGAAGCCGATCAACGAGGGCGGCCCGACCGCACAGCAGATCGCCACCAAGGTGGTGGGCAACGCGCGCGACGGCTCGATCGTGCTGATGCACCTGGGCGGGTACGAGACGCTCGACGCGCTCTCGATCATGATCCCGGGCCTGCGTGATCGCGGGTTCCTGTTGACGAGCCTCTCCGACCTCCTGAATTAGGCGTTCGCGGCACGGCCCTTCTGGGGCGGGCCAAACGTCACTCGCTGTGGCCACCCAATGGCAGGTGCTCGCCGAGGCGCGCGGTGGGACGCTCCTTCCATGGCAGATCCGAGCGGCCTGGCAGCACGGTTGGGCGGCACCTGGTTCGGGGGCGGACTGGTGCCGCGCGACCGTCAACGCCTTGTCGCGAGCGCGCACCTGCGCACCTTTGGAGTCGGTGACGTCCTCCTGCGCGAGGGGGCCGAGTGCGATTCCTTCGGGGTCCTGATCAGCGGCCTGCTCGGGATGCAGGTGCTCGTGCCCGGCCGCGGCGCGGTAACCCTGCTCACCGTCGAGCCCGGAGACGTCTACGGCTGGTCGGCGCTGGTGCCGCCGCATCGGTCCACGTCGACGGTTCTCGGCATCGAGCCCGGCGAGGTCCTCATCTTCGACGCGGCCGACCTGCGTGACCTGCTGGCCGAGGACGACGCCCTGGCGGCGACCCTCTACCCACGCATCCTCCAGGCCCTTGGCCGGCGACTCACGGCCACGCGCCTGCAGCTCCTCGATCTCTATGCGCAGGAGCGCGACTTCGTCCCATGGTGACGCTGGCGCCGGCAGGGGCGACCTTCCTGCCACGAGAACGATTGGACGCCCTCCTGGACCTGCTCCGAGAGGGCGGTCGTACCGTCATCGGGCCGACCATCCGGGACGATGCGGTGATGCTCGGCGAGATCGCGACCGCGGCCGACCTCCCCGCAGGCTGGCGCGACGAGCAATCGCCGGGACACTACCGCCTCTCAGACGGGCACGGCCCGCGCCTCTTCGACGTCGTCAACGGGCCGCAGAGCTGGAAGCAGATGACCTTCCCGCCGCGCGTGACCGTCGGTCGGGCCGAGAAGAAGGCCAACGGAACGGCGACGTTTGCGCCCACGCCACTCGATCCGGAACGGCTCGCCTTCCTCGGCGTTCGAGCCTGTGAGCTCGCCGCCATGGGAGTGCACGACCGGGTGCTGGCCAACGGTACGTTCGTCGACGAGGACTACCGCGCTCGTCGCGGCGCCGCGATCGTCGTCGCCGTGCAATGCACCCGCGCCGGGGCGACCTGCTTCTGCTCGTCGATGGGAACCGGGCCAGAGGTCCGCTCCGGGCACGACCTTGTGCTCACCGAGCTGGACGATGGCTTCGTGGTCGAGTCCGGCTCGCCGGTGGGCGACCGCCTGCTCGCCCGCCTGCCGGGACCGCCGGCCACCGCGGCACAGCTCGCATCCGCCTCAGGAGACGTTGCCGCCACGCGGGCCGCGATGGGCGAGGCGGTGGCTGCCGACGGACTGCGCGATCGGCTCATGGACAAGCTCGACAGCCCGCGCTGGGCTGAGGTCGCCGACCGCTGCCTGGCCTGCGCCAACTGCACGATGGTCTGCCCCACCTGCTTCTGCACCTCGACCACCCTCAAGTCCGACCTGGACGGCACGGTCAACGTCGCCGAGCGTGAGTGGGACTCCTGCTTCAACGTCGGCTTTGCCAAGGTCGCCGGGGGCAACTTCCGGCCGAACCGCTCGGACCGCTACCGCCAGTGGCTGACCCACAAGTTCGCCACCTGGCACGACCAGTTCGGGACCTCTGGCTGCGTCGGCTGTGGCCGATGCGTGACCTGGTGCCCGGTGGGCATCGACGTGCGCGAGGAGCTCTCGATCATCGCTCCGCCAGCCGTCCCGATCACGCGCCTGCCGGCGCGGCCCGCAGCCGCCTCCGCCGGACGCTTCGACGTCGCGACGCTGCGCGAGATCCGCGCGGAGACCGATGACACGCACACGCTCCGCCTCGTGCCGGGTGACCAGGCACTGCTCGGCGGCCTGCCCGGGCAGTTCGTCATGGTCGAGCAGCCCGGCTTCCCGGCCTTCCCCATCTCGGTCTCGCGGTATGGGAGCGAAGACCTGTTCCTCACCGTCCGCGCAGCAGGCCCGGCAACGGCCGGCCTGCTCAACACGCCGATCGGCGGCGAGGTGGGCCTGCGTGGGCCCCTGGGACGTTCGTGGCCGCTTGATCGCGCCCTTGGGCGGGACGTCGTGATCGCCACCGGTGGCATCGGTCTCGCCCCGTTGCGGCCGCTCATCGACGCACTCGCGGCGGAGCGCGACCGATTCGGCGCCATCACCCTGGCCTACGGGGCGCGCACGCCCGCCGACCGGCTCTTCACCGACGAGCTGGCTTCGTGGGCGGCCCACGGCATCGAGGTGCTGCAGATCGTCGATCGCTCCGGGCCGGGCTGGACCGGCCGCGTGGGGGTCGTCACCAACCTGCTCGACCAGCGCGACTTCTCGAAGCGTGCCGCCGTCGGCTTCGTCTGCGGCCCGGAGCGGATGATGCAGGCCACCACCCGCATCCTCCGCGACGCCGGCATCTCGCCGGAACGGATCTTCGTGTCGCTGGAGCGGCACATGGAATGCGGCATCGGCCTCTGCGGCCATTGCCAGATGGGCCCCTTCTTCATCTGCAAGGACGGCCCGGTCTTCTCGCTCGCCGAGCTGGGCGACCTCTTCGCGCGGGAGGGAATCTGATGGCAGAGACTTCGCTGCCGCGCGTCGCCGTCGTCAAGATGGCTTCCTGCGATGGCTGCCAGCTCACCCTGCTCGACCTCGAGGACGAGCTGCTCGCCATCGGGCAGCGCTTCGACCTGGTCGAGTTCCCGGAGGCCACTTCGCGCCGCTCGGACGGCCCGTACGACATCCTGCTGGTCGAAGGGTCGATCAGCACCCCGGAGCAGCTGGAGCAGATCACCGAGCTGCGGGCACGCACCAAGCTGCTGGTCACCATCGGCGCCTGTGCCACCGCCGGTGGGATCCAGGCCATGCGCAACTGGTCGAACGAGCCGGAATGGCGCGCATCGGTCTATCCGCAGCCCCAGTACGTCGATTCGCTGGCCACCGCCACGCCGGTTTCCGACCACGTGAGCGTCGATGCGGAGCTGCGCGGCTGCCCCATCGACGGGCGCCAGCTGGTCGAGCTCCTCACCGCCCTGCGCCTCGGACGCCGGCCGCAGCTTCCCGACGAGGCGGTCTGCAACGAATGCAAGCGGCTTGGCCGCGTCTGCGTCCTGGTCGCTTCCGACCTGCCATGCCTCGGCCCGGTGACGGCAACCGGCTGCGGCGCCCTGTGCCCCGGCTATGCGCGCGGCTGCTATGCGTGCTTCGGTCCGAAGGACGGACCGAACGTCGCCAGCCTCGCCCGATGGCTTGAGCAGGGCCGATCGCTGCCGGAGGTCGATCGCCTCTTCGCGACCTTCAACGGTTACGCCCCCGCCTTCCGCGACACGAGCGAGCGGGCGGTGGCGGCCATCCAGCCCGCGCCCCGTCGCCGGCGACCCAAGGGTGAGGCGAGCTGATGACCAGCAGGACCGTCGCGGAAGGCGAGCGCCACTTCGAGGTCGGCCAGCTGACCCGGGTCGAGGGCGAGGGCTCGCTCGACCTGCGCGTGGCGCCCGACGGCTCGGTCGCGGCCCAGCTGCGCATTTTCGAGGCGCCGCGCTACTTCGAGCGACTCGTCGTCGGCCGCACCCCTGACGAGGTGCTCGACATCGTGGCGCGCATCTGCGGCATCTGCCCGGTCGCCTACCAGATGTCCGCGGTGCACGCCTTCGAGTCGCTGTTCGAGGTCGAGATCGACCCCGAGGTGCGCCGCCTGCGCCGCCTCCTGTACTGCGGCGAGTGGATCGAGAGCCACGCGCTCCACATCTTCCTGCTCCACGCGCCGGACTTCCTGGGCTACGCGAGCGCCCTCGAGATGGCGAAGGACCACCTCGAGCTGGTCGGGCGCGGCCTTGGCATCAAGAAGGTCGGCAACCGGATCGTGGCGATCGTCGGGGGACGCGCGATCCATCCGGTCAGCCCGCGGGTCGGCGGCTTCTCCCGCGCACCACGCGCGCACGAGCTCGACGAGCTTCGTGCGCCGCTCGACGACGCAATCGTCGAGGCGCAGGCCACGGTGGCGCTCGTCGCCGGCCTCGAGACTCCGCCGTCGGACCGCGAGCCACGCCTCGTCTCCCTCGTCCACCCGTCGGAGTACCCGATGAACGACGGGCGGATCACCTCGAGCGATGGGATCGAGCTCTCGCCGGCCGACTGGCGCGACGCCTTCCACGAGGAGCAGGTGCCCTGGTCACACGCGCTCCAGGCGCACGCTGCCGACGGCGTTCCGTACCTGCTCGGCCCGACCGCCCGCGTCTCGCTGGCCGCGGATCAGCTCCATCCGATCGCCCGTGCTGCGCTGGACGCGACGGGCATCTCGCCGGAGGACCTGCGGCGCAACGTCTTCCGCAGCATCGTCGCCCGCGCGGTCGAGCTGCTCCACGCGCTGGCCGAGGCCCGCGACATCGTCGCCGACTACCGCCCGCCGGCCGTCGCCTGCGCACCCTGGCAGCCGCGCGCCGGGATCGCGGCATGGGCCACCGAGGCGCCACGCGGCCTGCTCTTCCACCGCTACCGGGTCGATGCCGCGGGCAGGATCCGCGAGGCGCAGATCGTGCCGCCCACCAGCCAGAACCAGGCCGCCATCGAGCACGACCTCGCCCTCTTCGCGCCCGAGGTGCTCGACCTGCCACACGACGAGGCGACCCGCCGGCTGGAGCAGCTGATCCGCAGCTACGACCCCTGCATCTCGTGCGCCACCCACTTCCTCCAGCTGCGCATCGAGCACGACCGATGACGCCCTCGGTCCGGGTGCTCGCCTGCGGGGCGATCGATCGCGGCGACGATGGCGCAGCTCTGCGCGCCGTTCGGGCCCTGTCCCAGCTCGCGCGTCGCGAGGTCACCATCGAGGAGGTCGGCTACCTGTCGCCCGAGCTGCTGATCGGCGACCCGCCGGCCACGCGCCGGCTCGTCCTCGACTGCGTGGCGGGCCTGCCCGGCGGCGAGATCATCGACCTGCCGCTTGCCGACCTGCCCGCCCTCGAGGCGCAGATGGGCACGACCTCGAGCCACGCCCTTGCGCCGGGAGCCGCGGTCGCCCTGGCCGCGTTGCTCGGCGCCGTCCATCCCGCGGATCGCTTCCTGGGCATCGGCGGCGAGAGCTTCGCCATCGGCGACGAGCTGTCACCAGCCGTCGTGGCGCGCTTCAGCGCGCTGGTCGAGCGACTGAACGAGCGCATCGGGGAGGCCGTCGCATGTGCCTGACCGCCCCGGCCCGCGTCCTGGCCGTGGACGTCGAGGGAGCCACCGTCCTCCTCGGCGGGCACGAGCGTCGTGCCTCGACCCTGGTGGTGCCCGACGTCCGAGCCGGCGACTGGGTCGTGGTCGCGGCCGGCACGATCCTGGAGCGTATTGAACAACCGGAGGCTGCGTATCTGTCAGCCGCGGTCACCCAAGCCTACCGAGAGGAAGCCTGACGATGAACACTCCGAGCAGCAGCCGCACGGTTGCGGTTGGCATCTACCTGGCGCTGGGGACCGCCGCGATCAGCGGCGCGTCGGTCTTCGTCAATTCCTTCGCCGTCAAGCAGTTCGCCGACCCGGCCACGTTCACCACGCTCAAGAACGCCGTGGCGGCCATCTTCCTGGTCGGCGCCCTGCTGGCCGTCGGCGGGATGCCACGGCGCCTCCCGGCACGCGGCTGGCTGGGGCTGGCGGTGCTGGGCGTGATCGGCGGCAGCGTGCCGTTCCTGCTCTTCTTCACCGGCCTGGCCGAGGCGAGCGCCCCGGCGGCAGCGGTCATCCACAAGACCCTCTTCATCTGGGTCGCTCTGCTGGCCGTCGTGCTGCTCCGCGAGCGACTTGGCGCATGGCAGATCGGCGCGATCGGCGTGCTGCTGCTGGCGACGCTCATGGTCCAGCCGCCCAGCGGCGTGAGCTGGGGCGGAGGAGAGACCCTCATCGCCATCGCCACCGGCTTCTGGGCGGTCGAGGCGATCGTCGCCCGGCGCCTCCTGGCATCGGTCCCGCCGCTCATGGCCGGGGCCGGACGAATGGGCATCGGCCTGGTCGTGCTGGTCGGCTACCTGGTCGTGACCGGCAAGATCGGCGCCGTCGCACAGCTCGGTCTGGCCGAGTGGGCCTGGGTGCTCGGCACCGGCGTCCTGCTGGCCGGTTACGTGGCCACCTGGTACGCGGCGCTCCAGCGCGCTCCCGCCGCGATGGTGGCGGCCGTGCTGACCGTCGGCGCGCCGATCACCGCCGGGCTGCAGGTCATCTCGACCGGAACCATTCCGGCGCCCGGGCCGCTGGCCGGCTACCTGCTGATGCTGCTGGCCGCCGGCGGCGTGGCGGTGGCCATCCTGCGTCGCAGCCAGCGGATGCAGGCGGCGGCCTAGGCAACCCCGTGGCCGCCACCCTCGCTCCCGTCACGAGCGTCCCCTCGGGGCCGGTCCTGTTCGGCCGATACGCCTTCGGCCCGAATCGCCTCGGCTACTGCGGACCCGATGAATCGCGCAGCCTGCTCGCCCTCGCGGCGGCGGGAAGCGACGACCGCGGCCTCCGCAGCCTGGCGCGCGGCTTCGAGGGGGCCTATCCGTACCTGCAGCTGATCGCGGCCGCGAACGACCTGGCCGATCCGCTCGACCGCGACGTGGTCGAGGCCTACTGGCTCGGCAACGGGCTGACCGCTTCGGTCCGGGCTCGACAGCTGCACCGATCGGTCGAGGAGCGCTTCCGGCCACGGGTCGCGCCGGGCGACTGGCGCTGGCTGGAGAGCGCGGTGGCGCTCGGCGCGCGACCGGTGCACGCCTTCCACGTATTCGACGTCTTCCCGAAGGTCGGGCTCCTGCGTGGCGAGGCGGTCGACGACGTGCTTGCCACCATTGACTCGTGCCGGATTCGCTGGGGTCGCGTCGAGGCCGTGATCGGCGACAGCCTCGTCGTCTCGGCGGCGTCACTCGAGATGGTCGACGGTCGCCTGCGGCTGGGCGCCCCTCGTCCCGAGATCGTGAGCCGCTGGCTTGATGGCACCGGCTTCGTGGACGAGGTCCAGCCGGGCGAGATGGTCGCCATCCACTGGAGCTGGGCCTGCGATCGCCTCACACCCCGCCAGCTCCGCAACCTGGTCGCCTGGACGCGCCTGGCGATGTGGGTGACGAACCGGACGAGCTAGCCCAGCATCTCGCGGATCGCCGCGCGGATCTGCGCCGATGGCTCCGGAAGGGTCCGAATGCTCGCCGCGCGCCGCATCGGCCAGGCGGTGCCGGCGTCGACGGTCCCCTCGTCCACGCCCGCATGCAGGCCCGCCAGCTCCATCTCCCCGTCGGGGCCGAAGTGGTACAGGCCAAGCTGGGTCACCACGGCCGTCGGTCCGGCGCCGGCCCAGGGGGGACGGCCGCCACTGCCGTCGGGCCGCCGATGGCCCGGCGAGGTGACGAAGTCGATCCGTTCGACGAACGAGCGACGTGACTGGTTCATGACGACCACCACTCGCTCGGCGTTGAGGGCGATCTCGCACGCCCCGCCCGACCCGGGCAGCCGAACCTCGGGGCGTTCGTATGGCCCGATGACGGTCGTGTTCAGGTTGCCCCAGCGATCGATCTGGGCGGCGCCCAGCATGCCGACCTCGATCCTGCCGCCCTGCAGGAAGCCGCCGAAGAGGTCGCGCATGCTCATCGTCGCGGCCGAGCCGGAGACGAGGGCCGGGTCGCCGATGCTGTCGGGGAGCCGCGTCGGTCGCGCTCCCACCACGCCGGATTCGTAGATCAGCTCGAGCTCCGGCGCTACCGACTGGCGAGCCAGGTTGGCGGCGGCATTCGGCAGGCCGATTCCCACGAAGACGGTGCGCACCCCGGTCAGCTCCCCGGCCGCAGCGGCGATCATCAGCTCGTCGGGCGTGGCGGCGCTCATCGGTAGCTCCCGTAGTCGACGCTCCCCGACGGGCGCGGCTCGGGGCGCAGCGCGTCGAGGGCCCCGTCGCCCATCCGCTCGAGATAGGCAGCCCGGCCGTCGAGGCCCAGCACCCATTCGTCGAGCCAGGCCGCCAGGCGGGCAGGATCGCGGCTGATCGGGTCCCAGTCGCGGTAGAAGGCGTTGTCGCGGTCGTAGTGGCCCTGGGCGAACGAAGGGTGCGCCCCGAACGGCTCGACGCAGACGGCATCGACCACCGTCCCCGGCAGCAGGGTGCGGTCCGGATCGCTGCGGATGACCGATGCGTCGACCAGCTCCTCGACCACGGCGATCACGCGACGAGCGGCGAGGGCGGCCTCGCGCTGCACGCCGACGATGCCCCACGCCTGGACGTTGCCGTCGGCATCGGCACGCTGCGCATGCACGATCGTCACGTCCGGGTTGAGCGGTGGCACCACCGCGATCTCCTGGCCGTCATACGGCGACGCAACGCGTCGGATCATCGGGTTGACCGCCTCGAGGTCGCTGCCGTCGTACGAGCGCAGCGGATAGAACGGCAGCCGGCTCGCGCCCGCCGCGTAGCGCGCCACCATGCCGTGGTGGCTGTACTCCTCGATCTCGAGCTGTCCCGCCTCGATCGCCCGGCGGATGGCGTGCAGCGAGCCGACGCCGGGGTTGCCGAGCCAGGAGAAGACCAGCTTCGAGGCGCAGCCTGCCGCCACCACCTGGTCGTAGACGAGGTCCGGCGTCAGGCGCGCCAGCGTGAGTCCACGCCGCCCCTGGCGGATGACCTCGTGGGCGGCGGCGAAGCTGATGAGGTGGGTGAAGCCCTCGATCGCCAGCGTGTCGCCGTCGTGGACGTGGGCGGCGATCGCCTCGCGCAGGGAAACGACCTTGGACGACATGCCTTCGAGGCTAGCCGCCGATATCCTCAATCCCCTCGAGCGGCCGAGCCGCCGCGGCGATCGCCTCGGCGAAGAGGCGAATCGCGGTGTCGACCGCAGCCTCGTCGACGATCAGGGGCGGGCAGAGGCGGATCGTCGCCTCGCCGCACTCGAGGACCAGGAGGCCGCGCTCGAACGCTTCCTGCTCGACCGCGTTCGCAGCCTGGTGACTCGCGAACTCGACCCCGATCATCAGTCCCTCGCCGCGGATGTCGCGCACGCCGGCGTGCTCGGAGGCGACCCGCTCGATCCCGGCCCGCAGCCGGGCGCCCATGCGCGCGGCGTTCTCGATCAGGCCGCCCTCGATCAGCGTCAGCGTGGCCAGGCCAGCCGCTGCGCAGATCGGGTTGCCGGCAAAGGTCGAGCCGTGGGCGCCCGCCGGCCAGGTCATGACCGAGTCACGCGCGATGAAGGCGCCGAGCGGCATCCCCGAGGCGATCCCCTTGGCGGTGGTGACGATGTCCGGCTCCACGCCGGCGTGCTGGATGGCCCACCACTTGCCGGTGCGGCCCATGCCCGATTGGATCTCGTCGGCGACGAGGAGGATCCCGTGGTCATCGCAGATCTCGCGCAGCCCGCGCAGGAAGGAGGCAGGCGCGGGGAAGTAGCCGCCCTCGCCCTGGATCGGCTCGATCACGATCGCCGCGACCTCCTCGGGCGCGATCAATCGACCGAGGATGTCGTGCTTCAGGACGAGGAGCTCGGCGCTGCCGTCGCCGCCGGATCCCTCTCTCCAGGCTCCGGACGCGCGGGAATGGGGCGTGGTAGACCATCGGCAGCAGCGGACCGAAGCCGGCTCGCTGCTTGATCTTGCTGTTCGTGAGCGACAGCGCCCCCATCGTGCGGCCGTGGAAGGCGCCCTCGAACGCGATCAGCCCGGGCCGATGGGTGTGGTAGCGGGCGAGCTTGATCGCGCCCTCCACCGCCTCGGTGCCCGAGTTGGTGAGGAAGACGCGGGCGCGCTCCTCGAACGGCGCGATGCGGGCCAGGTGCTCGGTCAGCTCCAGGTAGCGCGGCTCGTAGAAGTCGGTCGCCGCGATGTGGATCAGCTTGTCGGCCTGCGCCTTGATGGCCTCGACCACCTTCGGGTGGCGATGGCCGGTCGAGCACACCGCGATTCCGGCCGCGAAGTCCAGGAATCGGTTGCCGTCGACGTCGGTGACGACGTACCCCTCGCCGCTCTCGGCGACGAGCGCGTAGGCGCGGGTCAGGCTGGGGCTGACGACGGCGTCATCGCGCGCGATGAGCGCCTGGGCACGCGGGCCGGGCAGCTCGGTGACGATATGCGGCGCCGTTGGGCGGGCAGCCGCGGAGGAGGTGCTGGTCTCGAGGGTCATCGGTACCAAAACTCCGACCGGAGCGGCGCGTCCTGCCCGCGCCCCTGGCTAGATGGATTCCTATCGTATCAGCCCGCCTGAGACGGGCCGCACCGCTTTTGTCGCTTCGCCGATGAGCCCCGGCCCCGCATAGACCAGGCCTGTCCACAGCTGGACGAGGTCGGCGCCGGCGGCGACGAGCGTCGCCGCGTCCTGGCCGGAGCCGATGCCGCCCGAGGCGATGATCGCCAGCCGATCCCCGACCAGCGCACGCACGCGACGCACGAGGCCGCGCGTCCGGGTCAGCAGGGGCGCGCCACTGAGGCCGCCGGCCTCGGAGGCGAGCTCGTCCGACGCCAGCAGACGATCGCGGGAGAGGGTCGTGTTGGCGAGGATCAGCCCCTTCGCGCGCGTTCGCAGCACGGCGGCGATGACCGCCTCCATCTCACCGGGCAGCAGGTCCGGTGCGAGCTTCACGAAGATCGGCCGCGCCGGGCCGAGCTGCTGTCCGGCGTCCGCCAGCGCGTCGAGCAGTTTCCGCAGCTGCTTCGGCGCCTGGAGGTCGCGCAGGCCGGGCGTGTTGGGGGAGGAGACGTTGACGGCCCAGTAGTCCGCGTGCGGCGCGAGCCGCCGCTGGACGGCGAGGTAGTCGCGGATCGAGTCCTCCGGCGGCGTCGCGGCGTTGCGACCCAGGTTGACACCGATCACGAAGCCGGCCGGCAGCCCTCGGCGTGCGGCGGCGAGACGCCGCGCGGCCTTCTCGGCGCCGGCGTTGTTGAACCCCATCCGGTTGATGAGCGCCGCATCCTCGCGGAGGCGAAAGAGGCGCGGACGAGGATTTCCGGCCTGCGGGAGCGGCGTGACCGTTCCGATCTCGGCGAAGCCAAGCCCGAGAGCGGCCCAGCCGCGGAGCGCGACCGCATCCTTGTCGAAGCCCGCCCCAAGGCCTACGCGACTCCGGAATCGGAGGCCCGCCACCTCGACCTCCGCCCCGCCAAGCGAGGCGCCACCAGCCACGCGCAGCAGCGACCGGCCCACGGCGCTGCGTCCCGTCGTGCGCAGCGCGGCGAGGCTGCGGCGATGGATGACCTCGGAATCGAAGGAGAAAAGGAGAGGACGGGCCGCGCGATATGCGACGCGCCGCCAGGGCATCAGTCGTCGTGAGCGCGGGGGAAGGCCATCTCGAGCGGACGCAGATCGGGCAGCGGCTCCTCGTCGGGCTCGGGCTCGACGCCGGGCGCGCCCATGAACTCGTGCCACACCTCCGTCCCGGCCGCCGGCGGATCGTCGAGCTCCTTCAGCGCAACGATCCCCTCGAACCGGATCACGCCCGACGCCCCGTCATCGGTCTCGAACTCGTCCTCGTACTCCTCGGCGACCTCGATGGCGCGCCCCAGGGCGGTCTCCTCGTCGACGCCGTCGACCAGGACCACGCGATCCTCGACCATGATCGGCGCGCCGGCGATGAGGTACGCATACCGGAGCTGGACGCTGAACCAGCCGCTCGGATCGACGACCGGCTCCAGCGCGAGCTCGTCGGTCGTCATGCGGGCGGCGGCTCCTGGCCCATTACGGTCTGCGACTGCTCGCGCAGGAACTGCTGCACGTAGTAGGGGCCGAGCCCGCTCTTGCCCGACGAGCCCGAGCCCTTCCAGCCGCCGAAGGACTGGATGCCGGGCCACGCCCCGGTCGTCGCCCCGGCGCGGCGGTTGACGTAGACGACGCCCGCCTGGATCGTGTCCAGGAAGCGGCGGATCTGGTCGTCGTCGTGGCTGAAGATGCCGGCCGTCAGCCCGTAGGCGGTCGCGTTCGACAGCTGCAGCGCCTCGTCCAGGGAGTCGACCTCGCCGACCACGATGAAGGGCACGAAGAGCTCGTCGCGGAAGAGCCGATGGCTGGTCGGCAGGCCGGAGACGACCGTCGGCATCGGGAAGTAGCCGCGCTCCGTCGCCTCGTCGCGCAGCACCTCGCCCCCAACCTCGATCCGGCCGCCGTCGGCCTTCGCCTCGTCGACCGCGGAAGTGAACTTGGCCAGCGCGCGCTCGTTGATGACCGGGCCCATCCAGTTCTCCCGCTGGGTGGGGTCGCCGACCTTGATGCGGGCCGCCTTCTCGACCAGCAGGTCGAGGAAGGGCCGCGCAACCGAGCGCTCGACGTAGACCCGGCTGTTGGCGCTGCACTTCTGGCCGTCATAGCCGAAGGCCGAGCGCATGACGCCCTCGGCAGCCTCGTCGAGGTCGGCGGAGGCCGTCACGATCGAGGGGTTCTTGCCGCCCATCTCGGTGATGATCGGTCGCGGGTAGTCCTTGGTGAAGGAGGTGTACAGCCGCATCCCGACCTCGTAGCTGCCGGTGAACACCATGCCGTCGATGTCGCGGTTCTCCTCGAGCTCCGCGCCCACCGTCTCGCCGGGCCCCGTGACGAGGTTGAAGACGCCCGGCTCGATGCCGGCGTCGCGCAGCGCCTCGCAGAACTTGTAGGCCATCAGCGGGGCGTCCGAGCTGGGCTTCATCACCACCGTGTTGCCGGCGATCAGCGCCCCGGCCGCCGGACCGCCGGCGAGGGCCATCGGGAAGTTGAAGGGGCTGATCACGGCCCACACGCCATGTGGCTTGAGGATGGAGCGGGTGTGCTCGGCGGGGGAGAGCGATCCCATCGGCTTCACGAAGCCGTTCGCCTGCTCCATCCCGTCGCTGTAGTAGCGCAGCAGGTCGGCCGTCTCTTCGACGTCGCCGAGCGCCTCGAGGCGGTTCTTGCCGACCTCGAAGCGACATGAAGGCGGCGTATTCGAACTGCCGCTCGCTGATCAGGTCGGCGGCGCGGCGGATGAGCTCGAGGCGCTTCCGCCAGCCGAGGTCGCGCCACGCCGGGAAAGCTGCGCGGGCGGCCGCGATCGCGTCCCGGACGTCCTGCCGCGTCCCCACCGGGAAGCGAGAGACGACGAGGCTGGAGTCGATGGGCGAGCGATCCTCGAACTCGGTCTCGCCGCTGCGCTCCTCTGCCCCGATGAGCATCGGGTAGGAGCGGCCGAGCTCGCCGCGGACACGCTCGACGGCGGCGTCGAATGCGGACTGCAGTTCCTCGTTGTCGGCCGACAGCGTGGCGTAGGTGATCTTCATGCGCGGTGTGGTGGTCGCCATCTCGGCTCTCGCGCCTCCGGGTGTGTCAGGGTCGCGCCCGTGCCGGACGGCCGGGCCAGGGGTGGGGTCTGCGGACATTATCGCACCCCATTCCGAGCCCGACGGGCATGCCAAAGGCCAGGCTCCGGGGGGAGAAGAGCCTGACCTTCGACGGCCCGATGATAGTCCGGGGCCTCATCGCTCGCAAGGCATTTCCGTCAGCGCTTGAGCAGGTGGAAGAGGCCCAGCTTGAGGGTCAGCGACGGGGGGTGCGGACCCATCAGGAACGCCAGCCCGCGATCGCCGTACAGCCGCGGCAGCAGCTCCATGGCGGTGGCCGGATCCGAGATGTCCAGTCGGCTGTGGACCACCTTGATCTTGAAGCCGTGGCGCAGCCACCAGCCGGTCCTCCGCTGGGTGGCGGCGAAGGCGTGGGCGACCACCTCGGGTTCCAGGAGGCTGGCGACCTGGTCCCGGCCGTAGTAGCCGATGACCACCAGGCGGCCGCCGGGCCTGACGACCCGCATCGCCTCTGCGATGCCCGGGAGCGAGGCATCGTTCGCGTCGATCAGCCCGCACAGCACCACGTCCACCGCCTCGTCGCGGAGCGGAAGGCGGTCGAGCCCTCCCTCGACGATGCGCAGGTTTGGCTGGTGCGAGGCAGCCGCTCGCTTGCGGGCCACGTCGAGCAGCACCGGATCGGACTCGATTCCGTAGGTGCGCCCGGTGCGCTTCGCGAGCAGCATCGGGTAGTGGCCGATCCCCGTGCCGACGTCCGCGATGCGCTTGCCGGCGAGCGGCATGATCCGCTCGAGCGCGGCCAGCACCTTGCGGTCGGGGTCGATGACGTCCCCCAGGCGTGCGTGCAGGACGGGGTCCGGATCGGTCCAGGCGGGAAGGATGGCGCGGGTCACGGCACCGTCACCTGGACCCAGACCGGCTCGCCGTCGCTGCGCAGCACGGCGCCGGTGTCGCCGTTGAGGATCTGCAGGTCGAAGACGATCGGGCCCGGCGCGACCCGCGTTGCGAGCACCGGGATCGTCAACGTCCCGCCGCCCAGCAGCGGACCCCAACCCAGGGAGGTCGTGCCGGCCGGCTCGCCGTGCTCGCCCGGCCCCTCGACCCAGCTGGTCCAGTCCTGGACCAACGGATCCCCTCCCTCCCGGATGCGCTGCTGGGAGGGCTCGAACGGAGCGAGCAGAACGGTGTCGCGCAGCTCGGTCGGCCAGCGCAGGAGCAGCTCGGGGATGATGGCCTGACCCAGGTTCGTTACGACGACCACGATCCGCCCCGATGCGCCTGCCTCGATCTGCACGGTGACGGAGTAGCTGATCGGCGTCGGGTCGCTCTCGGTGGGCGCCGGGAGGACCAGGCGCCCGCCATTGCTTGGGCTCGGCTCGGCGGTCGCGCTCGACCCTGACGACTCCGATGCGATGACGGATGGCGAGGGTCCCACTGTCCCGGCCACGGACGGTGGGGGGCTCGGCGTGGCCTCCAGCGAGCACGCGGCGAGCAGCAGGGCGGCAAGCAGGGGGGCCAGGCGATTGCGCCGGACAGGGGAGTGAGGGCGGATCGGTTGTGCGACGCTCACATCGGCCTCGCCTGCGAACTCATCGGCGCGTGGCCGGCGGCCAGGCACGGCCATGGTATGCGAGAGACTGCCAGAGCGCTGCCGCGTTCGTCGGGAAGATCGGCGCCTCAGAGATGCTCGATCGCGGTCCAGATCCCCTTTGCTCCCGAGCGATCCTCGGCCGGTTTCGCGTAGGGTGCCTCGGGTGGCGATGGCAGCCCGGCCAGCAGGTCGAGCGGCGGCGACGCCGGCGGCGGGGAACGAGGATCATTCTCGACGACCTCGAGCCCTTCCGTCGACTGATGGCTGAGGTCGATCTCCCGCTGCGGCAGGCGCTTGCGTGCCATGCCGCTACATTACCGCGCCCGGGCGCCTCCGGCCGTCATCCGCATTGGTCGACGTCGCGCCACTTGCCGACCTCCTGGTCCACGGCCTGCGTGCCATCGGTGCCGTACTCGACGGTGAAGGAGCGGTTCGGGATCTCGCCGCATCCGGTGTCCTTCTCGACCGCGTCCCAGCTGCCGCGCGTGAACTTGTATTGCGGCTGGGCATTCTCGGTGAAGGTGAGGGTGATCGTCCACGTCAGCGCGTCGACGCGGGTCATTGGAGTCGCGCCGGGATCCCAATTCTGGAAGTCGCCGGCGATGTGCACGGTGTCGCCGGGCGGCGTGTTGTCGGGGACGTGGACGGTGAGGGTGACCGCCACCTGCCGCGACGCCGCCGACGCGGCGACCTCGGCCGACGGGGCCGATTTGTTGTAGCTCGCATCCTGGGCGAGGACCACGTAGACGTACGATCCGCCGGCACGCACCGTCTCATCGGTGAACGTCAGCTCGACGCTGGTGCCGACTGTCTCGTACGCGCCGCCCGCTGCATCCGCCCGCTGCACGACGTAGCGGAACAGGTCGCTCGCGTCGACGGCGTCCCAGGCCAGGATCACCGCCGTGTCGGAGACCGTCGCGGCCCGCGCTCCCTGCGGTGCCGGCGGCGGATCGGCGTCGGAGGGCGCCGTCGCCTCGAGGCTGACCGCCTGCTCCGGGGTGAAGCCGATCCCGTCGCGGTCCGCGAATTGCCAGGTCGCCCCGCCGTCGGTGGAGACCCGCAGCGCCACCGCCCATGTGCCGGTGGCCTCCGGGCGGACCGTGCCGACAAAGCGGTCCGCACCGTCGACCTCCCCCTGGTACGTCATCGCCGTCCACGACCAGGCGCCTGCTTCCCCGGTCGCGTCCGGGGCGACGTCGGCCGCGCCGAAGCCCAGCTGAGCGACGACGCCGATGGTCGGTCCGTCGGTGGCGCTGTAGCCGTCGACCCGGATCCGGGCGCCGATCTCGACTCCTGGCTCGACAGCCGAGAGCGGCTGCGAGAGCGAGGCCGGGCCCTCGAGGCGTGCGTCGGCGACGACCAGCTGGGGCAGCGCCTCGACTTCGTCAGACCGCGGGCTGGCGTTGCCGGCCGCATCCAGCGCGGTGACGACGTAGTGGTATCGCGTCCCGCTGCGGGCGGTCGTGTCAACGAAGGCCGTTCCGCTGGTCACCGTGCCGACCTGCTGGTAGCCACCGCCGGCAACGATCGAGCGCCACACCACATAGCCTGCGGCACCGGCCACCGGCTCCCAGGCGAGGCTGACGCGGGCCGTCTCGGCGGATGCGGTCACGCCGGCCGGAGCGGTCGGGGGAGCCAGGTCGGCGCCGGCGCGGGTGAGCAGCACCTGCTCGCCACGCGGGTCAAGCGCGAATGTCAGCTTGCCATCCTGGACCGTGACCTTCCCGATGTTCTCCGGATCCAACTGGTCGAGGACCGTCCCGTCCGGCAGCCAGCCGGCCACGTCGACGGTGAACTCGCGCACCTCGTCGGTGAGGTTCAGGAGCGTGACCGCCGCCTCGGCATCGGTCCGCCGGCCGAAGGCCAGCACGCCCGCCGCATCATCGGCCAACAGGAAGCGCAGGTCGCCGACGCGCAGCGACTCGTGGTCGCGACGCAGGTTGGCCAACGCCTGGTAGTAGCCGCGCAGGGCCGCGTCCTCGGCGCCCCACGGGTACGGCCGTCGGTCGTCGGGGTCGTCGTGGCCGGTCAGGCCGACCTCGTCTCCGTAATAGATCGAGGTCATCCCCGGCCAGGTGAGCTGCAGCGCCGCCACCTGGCGCAGCTTCGCCTTGCCCTGTGCGAGCGCGGCATCGGCCTCCTTCGCCTCACGGTTGTCCTCGCCCGGGGTCAGCGTCCACAGAATGCGGGCCGTGTCGTGGCTGTCGACCAGGTTCAGCAGGGCGTTCCAGGCCGGCGCCGGGTAGTCCTCGCGCACGCCCTCCATCGCCGCCGCGAACTCGCTCGGCGTCATCCCGGCGATGATCCCGTCGGGGTCGGCTGTTGCGCCGTTGATGAGGCCGATGACGGCGCGCCGGAAACGGTAGTTCATGACTCCGTCGGCCTGGTCGCCGAGCAGCCACGGCGAGGAGTCGTTCCACTCCTCGCCGAGCACGAGCGCATCCGGGTTCTCCGTCTTCACCGCGTTACGCAGGCCACGCAGGAAATCGGTGCCGAGCTCGTTCATGACGTCCAGCCGCCACCCGTCGATCCCGGCGGCCAGCCACTGGCGCACCACCCCGTCGGGGCCGTTGAAGTAGGTGAAGACCGCCGGGTCCTCGGAGAGGACGGCGAGCGTGTCGAAGCCGAACCAGTCCACGTATGTCTGCCCGTCGTAGCACTTGGCCGGCGGGCCGGGCTGGAGGGTGTACCAGGTCGCCCACGGCGAGTCGGCCGACTCGCAGGCGCCGACCTCGGCGTATCGGTGCGAGCGGTCGAACAAGGGAGAGTCGGACGAGGTGTGGTTGAAGACCCCGTCGAGCACGACCTTGATGCCCGCGGCGTGCGCCGCGCTGACCAGCGCGTTGAAGTCGTCCAGCGTGCCGAGGTCGGGGTCGATCTGGAGGTAGTCGCTCGTGTCGTAGCGGTGGTTCGAGGGGGCGGCGAAGATCGGGTTGAGGTAGATGACGGTGATCCCCAGGTCGGCCAGGTCGCCGACGTGCTGGGTCAGCCCGGCCAGGTCGCCGCCGAAGAAGTCGCGGCCCAGCGGCTCCTCGGTGCATGGCGTGGCTGCCTTCTTGTAGGCGCGGCAGAAGCCCTCCGGCAGCTGGTCCCAGGCCTTGGCCAGGATGGGGTTGCCGTACACGTCGCCGAATCGATAGCGATCCGCCCCGGTCGTGCCCGGGACGTTGCTCGGCGACGGGTCGTTGCCCGCGTCGCCGTTCGCGAAGCGATCCGGGAAGACCTGGTAGACCGTCGCGCCGGCCGCCCATGCCGGGGTGGTGAAGTCCGGCTGATAGGTGTCGATCTGCCAGCTCTGATCGGCCGATGCCTCGAGCACGGTGCCCGGTCCGCCGTCCAGCGCCGCGTCGTCCTCCACGTACCGCGTCGTGGAGCCGTCATGAACGATGAAGCGGTAGTAGAGGACGGTGGGCAGGCGGATGGTGGGGATCTCGACCTGCCAATAGTCGTAGCCGTGCTCCCCGCCGATCGTGTCGCGCGCCGCCACCGCCATGGGAAGGATGACCTGCGCCTGGACGCGGTTGTCCCAGATGCGCACCGCGGCGTCGGAGAGGTCACCGGCAGCTGCCCGGAGGCGCAGCGTGACCACCGTGCCCGCGGGGACCGCGCCGTACGGCGTGCGGTACAGGTCGTCGCGGCTGTCGTGGGCGAGGTCGGTGACGGAGATCTCCCCGTCGACGGCGAGTGGCTGCAGGTCGGGTGCGAGGCTGATGGGACCAGGGCCGGGAGCTGGGCGGGTGACCACCACCGCGCCAGCCACGATGAGCAGCCCCACGGCAAGCGCTCCCAGCGCCATGCGCCGGCGGCCCGGGTCGACCGGCAGGGGCCTCATGGCGTCAGCTGCCAGACGCCGGCCCAGCGGGCGGGGATCGTGAGGTGCACGCCACCACCGGGCTCGGGCCGCATGGCCGGCCACGTCCCGTCGGTGCTGAGCGATCCGGTCAGGCGCGTCGCGTCCGCGACCTCCGGCAGCGCCAGCTCCGCGGGCTGCTCGCCCGGGTTGGCGGCCACGATCGAGCGGCTGGCGCCGGCGCTGCGCTCGAAGGCGACCAGCGTGCCGGCACTCGCCAGCGTCCGGTAGCCGTCCCCGCGCAGGGCCGCATCGGCTTCACGCGCGCCTACCGCGGCCCGCGTGAAGGCCAGCAGGTCGTGGTCCCACGCCGCTTCATCGGTCGGGAAGGCGCGGCGGGAATCCGGATCCGCGAGTCCGGTCATGCCGATCTCGTCGCCGTAGTAGATGGACGGCGCCCCGGGCATCGCCATCTGTAGCAGGATCGCGATCCGCAGCGCGGCCTTGTCACCGCCGCACAGCGCCAGCGCCCGGGGCGTGTCGTGGGAGTCGATCAGGTTGAGCTGCGCGGCCACGTGCTCCGGGGAATAGGCGGCCAGCAGCTCTTCGACGCGGGCCGCGAAGCCCGGCCCATCGAGTGACAGCAGCGCCTTGGCGACACTGCTGTGCCCGGCCGCCACGGCGTGGTCCAGGTGGGTCCCCGCCGCGAACCCGAGGATGGCGAACCCGAGGGGATAGTTCATGAGGGCGTCGAAGCCACGCGGCCCGACCTTCTCGGCCGCCACGTACCAGATCTCGGCGACGATGTAGGCCTCCGGGTTGACGGCCCGGACGCGCGAGCGGAACTCGGCCCAGAACTCCGGGTCCTCGATCTCGTCGGCAACGTCGAGGCGCCAGCCATCGGCCCCGAATCGGATCCAGTGCTCCGCCACGCCCATCAGGTACTCGCGCATCTCGGGGTTGCCGAGGTTGAGCTTGGGGAGGGCCGGCAGGTTCCACCACGCCCGATAGCCAAGCCGCTCGAGCGAGGGCGGGTCGGTGAGGTGGGTCTCGGCGTAGTCGGCGGCGAGCGGTCCCGACAGGGCTCCGTCAGGGTAGGCCAGCAGCTGACGGTCTTCGGCGAGCACGGAAGCGTGGAGGTAGAACCAGTCCCGGTACGGCGAGTGGCGCCCCTGCTCCAGCACGTGGTGGAATGGCCAGAAGCCGCGTCCCGAATGGTTGAAGACTCCGTCGAGCACCACCCGCATCCCGCGCCGATGCGCCGCGTCGAGCAGCTCGCGCAGCGCGTCGTTGCCGCCAAGCAGCGGATCCACCGTGTAGTAGTCCGACGTGTGGAAGCGGTGATTCGAGGCCGAAGCGAAGATCGGGTTCAGGTAGAGCGCCGTCACGCCCAGCCCCTGAATGTGATCCAGCCCTTCGACGATGCCGTAGAGGTCCCCGCCCTTGAAGCCGTGCACCGTGGGCGGTGAATCCCACGACTCCAGCGCCCCGGGCGGGCGGACCCGTCCCGAGCGCGCGAAGCGGTCGGGGAAGATCTGGTAGAAGACGGCATCCCGAACCCACCCCGGCGGACCGCTATCGGACATGGGCGGGCTCAGCCCTTCACGCCGCCGAGGGTGACTCCTGAAATCAGCCACTTCGACGAGTAGAGGAACAGGGCGACGACGGGGACGGAGATCAGGATCGAGGCCGCCGCCAGGTCGCCCCACTGCGTCTGGAACTGGTTCTGGAAGCGCAGGACCCCGAGTGGCCAGGTGAACAGCTCCGGCGACGATCCGATCAGGACCCGCGCCAGGACGAACTCGTTCCACGCGGTCAGGAAGTTGAAGAGGAAGACGATCGCCAGCGCCGGTGTCGATAGTGGCAGCAGCACGCGCCAGAACGCCTCCAGCTGAGAGCAGCCGTCGATGCGGGCGGCCTCCTCAAGCTCGATCGGCACGGTGTCGTAGTAGCCCTTCAGGATCCAGATGCTGAACGGAACGGTGGTCACCGAATAGGCGATCATCAACCCGCGGTACGTGTCCTTCAGGTCGAGCTGGACCGCGAGGATGAAGATCGGCACCAGGAGCATGGTGGCGGGGATGAGCTGGGTCGCGAGCAGCGCGGTCAGTCCAACGCCCCTCCCCGGGAATCGGTATCGGCTGAAGGCGTAGGCAGAGGTGGCCGCGAACACCAGGCCGACCAGCGAGGTGCCAATCGTGATGATGAGGCTGTTGAAGAGCCACTGCGGGAGGTCTGTCTCGGTCAGAACGTGGACGAACGACGCGAGCGTCGCCCCATCGGGGATCAGCTGGAATTTCCGCTCGAGCAGCTGATCGGCGGGTCGCAGGGAGACGCTGAGCACGCGGACGACCGGGAAGGCGGCGATCAGGGACGCGATGATCAGGACCCCGTGGATGACGATCCGCTTGCGGACCGAGTCGGTCCGACCGCCACCGCCGGCCGCCTTGGCGGCGACTGGCGCCGTCACCGGCGTAGGGACCGGGACGCTCGTCACGCCGCTCATTCAGTGGCTCCCTTCAGCGCGCCGCTGCGTCGAACGTAGAAGATGACGAAGAGGAGCAGGATCGCGAAGACGATGAACGCATACGCCGCGGCAAACCCGTAGCGGTTGTACTGGAAGGCGGCCCGGAAGAGGCCGGTGACCAGCGTGTCGCTCGTCTCGAGCTCGTTCTGATTGATGACGAACGGCACGTTGAAGTTATTGAAGGTCCACACCACCCCAAGGATGATGGCGGGCGTCATCACGGGCCGCAGGAGCGGCAGCGTGATGTGGCGGAACGACTGGCGGCTGCTGGCCCCGTCGATCTCCGCAGCCTCGTACAGGTCCGAGGGGATGCTCTGCAGGCCGCCCAGCAGGATCACCATCATGAACGGAATGCCAAGCCAGACATTGACAGCGACCATGGCGACGAAGTTCCAGGTGGGGTCGCTCAGCCAGGATGGGCCATCGACGCCGATGATCGAGAGCAGCTGGTTCACCATGCCGAACTCGGAATGCAGCTCGGTGCGCCATACGGCCAGGGCGACGATCTGCGGCACTGCCCAGGGGAGGACGATCAGCGCCCGATAGATGCCCTTGCCACGCATCGTTCGATGCAGGAGCAGGGCCAGCCCAAGACCGCCGGCAACGTGCAGCGAGACGTTGCTGACCGTCCACAGGACCGTCTGCCACATGACCTGGAAGAAGCCGGCCTGCTGGAGAACCGGCGCGGTGAAGACCCGCTGGAAGTTCTCCAGGCCGATGAACATGTCCCCCTCGGTCCGGCAGTGGACCCCGATCCCCATGGTCGGGAAGCCGGGGTCGCAGAAGTTGCGGAGGCTCATGTTCGTGAAGCTCGCGTTGAGCTCCCACAGCAAGGGGTAGGCGATCAGCAGGATGATCCCGACGAACGCGGGGGCGATGAGCATCAGCGGCACGGCCATCCGTGCCTTGATCCACCGCACCAGGATCAGGTAGAGCAGGCCCTCGAGGGCGGCGACTGCCACCGCGATGAAGAGCAGGGTGATGCCGACCTCGCGGACGGCATCGAGCGTCTGATCGAGATTCATCGGTCTCCCCTGGAACGCCGACAGGGATGAACGAGGGGGCGTGAGGCGGGACCTTGGCGATCCCGCCTCACATCATGCGCTACCCGAGGGTGGCGATGCAGTTCTCTGACGCGGTCTGCATGGTCGCGAGGATGCCGTCAATGTCGGCATTCCCTCCGAACATGTCCCGGACCCCGGCGGTCATCGCGTCGAAGTTGCAGCGCATCTCGACGTTGATCGGCTGGGGCACGCCCTTGGCAACCGCATCACCGGCACCCTGGAGACCCGGATCGCCCGTGACGATCGGATCGGCCAGGATCTCGGCGTTCGACGGCAGGCGCTTCAGCTGCTCGACCTGGGTACGCTGCTGATCGGCAGCCAGCGTGTAGTTGATGAAGTCCTCCACCACCGTGAGGGTGTCTCCCTCGACGGCAGTCGGCACCATGTAGTAGGTGCCGCCGATGTACGGCGCCGGGTAGTCGCCCGTTTCCGCGATCTTCGGGATCGGGGCAACGCCCAGGTTGTCGCCGAGCAGGGTGGTGTAGTTGGCAAGCTCCCAGTCGCCGTTGATGATCATGCCGGCCGCGCCGGTCGTGAACAGGTCGCTGGCGCAGGTGTAGTCACATTCCGCCGGCATGACCTTGTCCGTGTACTTGAGGTCATGCAGGAACTGGAGTGCGGCCTTCATCTCGGGTGTGTTCAGGGTTGGGGTCACGCCGTCATCGGCGAACACCTTGCCGCCGAAGCCGCCGAGGAAGGGAACCAGCCAGAACGACTCGGTCTGGTTCATGACCAGTCCGTAGTTGTCGCCCGAGGTGGCAGCCTTGGCGGCAGTGATCATCGCGTCACTGTCGGCCGGGGCCGAGGCGACGATTGACTTGTTGTAGTACATCATCAGCTGGTTGCCGATCGAGATCGGTGCAACCCAGACGTGGCTCTCGCCGGTCGCGGGATCGGTGAACGTGCCGGATCCCTTGGCCGCCTCGGCAAGCACGCTGTCGTCGAACTTTCCGTCAAGCGGCTGGACGACGCCAGCCTCGACGAACGGACCGACGTGGTCGAGCACGGTCCACAGCAGCTCAGGCTGAGCGTCGGGGCTGAGGGCCGTATTGACCATATCCTCGCGAAGCACTTCGACATCCTTGTTGACGATGTTGAAGGTCACGTTCGGATGCAGGACCGTGTAGGCGTCTGCCAGCGACTGGACGAAGGCGATCTGCGGGTCGCCTTCCTTGGTCCACATCTCGATGGCGATATCGCCGGTCGGGAATGCGGCCTCGGACGGCGCGGCCGATACGGCCTCCGACATCGCCGCCGACTCCGACGGCGATCCGCTGGAGCAGGCCGCGAGCACGAGCGCCACGACCATCATCAACGGAAGGAACTTGGTTAGACGGGAGATGGACATTCGATAGACCTCATTTTTTGAAGGGTTGATTCGCGCTCACTCATGACACGTGATCTGCTCAGCGGCGCCTCCTCATGCGATCTCTGCCACTGGCAGGCGGTCACTCGTTCGAGCTTGCGCGGTCGATCCGCGCACGACGAGGCGCGTCGGCAGGACTTCGCGAGAGTGCGTACGGCCCTCCCCCGATACGATGGCGTCGATCAGCCGAAGTGCCGCGAGGCGCCCCTTCTCGCGAATCGGCTGGTGGACGGTGGTGAGTCGCGGCGCGACCCAGGCGGCTGCGGGGATGTCGTCGAAGCCGACCACTGACAGGTCTTCTGGAATTCGCACTCCAGCGTCGATGGCCGCGTTCATGAGCCCGATGGCGGTCACGTCACTCATGGCGATCACTGCCGTCGGCAGGTTGCCGCTGCCGAGCGCGTTGAAGGCGGCGCGGCCACCCTCCTCGGAGACGGGCGCGGAGATGACGCGCAGTGTCATATCCCCGGCACCCGCGGAGGCAAACCCGCGGCGGATGCCGCCCAGGCGGCGTGCGGAGATACCCTGCTCCTCGTCCACCGGCGTATCCGGATGCTGGGCAATGATCACCACCGCGACGTCACGGTGGCCGAGTTGCGCCAGGTGACGGGCGGCTGCCCGCTCGCCAGCGACATCGTCGATGGCGATGATGGATGCGCCTTCCCAGCGCTCCACGTCCAGGGCCACGATCGGCAGGCCCGAGCGCCGCAGCTGCAGCAACTCGGGGTGATCGGGCTCCAGACCCAGCAAGATGAGCCCGTCGACCAGTGCCTCGTTGATGGCAGTGGCGATCGACCCGTGGACCGGGGGAACCACCACCAGCGCGATCCCCTGCGAGTCGCAGACATCACCGATGCCGCGCATCAGCTCGGGGAGGAACGGGTTGGCGAAGATGTCGTGCGTGGCCTGCGGAACCACGAGACCAAGCTGCTGGGTGCGGCGGTGCGCCAGCCGGCGCGCAATGGGCGAGGGGCGATAGCCCAGCTCCTCGGCGGCCGCCAGGATGCGGTCGCGGGTCGCTCCGTTGAGGTGTTCCGGTTGGTTGAACGCGAACGAGACAGCCGTCTTGCTGACGCCTGCCCGCTGCGCCACGTCACCGATGCGTGGTCGCACCCAGGCTTTCTCCTTTGGGGGCTAAACCGATTTAGTGAACCGGTTTAGTAACCGGAGGATAGGGATCGCCTATCTGATCTGTCAAGGGCCATTTGGCGTGCCGGAGCGACTCGTGTCACCCGTCTGCGGCTGACGGACACGCGGCTGGTAGGATCGGCGGCATGCCGCCGGCCAGCTCAGCTCCCCAGGAGGAACCGCGCCCGCCCATGCCCTGGGGCGTCCGCCTCTGGTTCGTCTGGGCCTTCAGCCTGCTCGCCATCACCGGCATCCTGCTGCCGCGCATCATCGAATTCGTGGACTTCAGCCAGAAGGCGCCGTTCAGCCTGCTCGGCATCTTCATGATGCTGGAGCTGGCCGCGCTGCTGTTCGGGATCACGGTGGCGATGCAACGCAAGCGGATCGCGCTTCGCTTCGCGATCGGGATCGCCGTCCTGGCCGCTCCGATGCTGGCGGGCCTTCCGCCACTCCTCCTCGGCTTTCCGCCGGAAGCGGTCGCGGGCTGGCAGGGGCTCTTCGTCCCGCTCGGACTCCTGATCAGCGTGGTGCTGATCGTGGGCCTCCTGCGGCCGGGGTCGCGAGCCTACTTCAGCGAGGACTGAGGCGCGGACCGCCTCCCTATACTTGCCGGGTGAAGCTGCTGGCATATGTGCCGCGCGATGCCCCATCCGCTCGGTCCGCGACGCGACTGGGGCTCCTCACCGAAGCCGGCGTCCGCGACCTGACCGCCGCCACCGGGCTGCATGACGTCGGCGAGCTGCTGGCCGCCGAGCGGTCCGTCGGCGAGGCCGATGCCGGCGAGGCGATCGACCCCGACACCGTTCGCATCCGAGCGCCGCTGCCGCGCCCGGGAAAGGTCATCTGCGTCGGGCTCAACTACCACGACCACTGCCGGGAGCAGGGGATCGAGCCGCCTCCCTACCCGCCGCTCTTCGCCAAGTTCGCCAACGCCATTGCCTCGCCGGGGGATCCCATCACCCGTCCCCGCGCGACGGAGAAGCTCGACCTGGAGTGCGAGCTGGCCGTGGTGATCGGGAAGCGGGCGAGCCACATCACCCGCGACGAGGCGCTGGCCCACGTCTTCGGCTACACGATCCTCAACGACGTCACCATGCGCGACCTGCAGCGCGAGGACCACCGCTGGCTCCGCGCCAAGGGGTCGGATGGCTTCGCTCCCATCGGCCCGGTCGTGGTCACCGCCGACGAGCTGCCCCACCCCGGATCGCTGCGACTCCGCTCGAGCGTGAATGGGGAGACCTGGCAGGACTCGACCACGGCCGAGATGGTCTTCGACGTGGCGACGATCATCGCCTTCGCCTCGCGGACCATCACCCTCGACGCCGGTGACATCATCGCCACCGGCACGCCGGCCGGGGTGGGGCACTTCCAGCGACCGCCCCGCTACCTCGCCGACGGAGACCGGCTGCACTGCGAGATCGACGGGATCGGCATCCTCGAGAACACGGTCGTCGACGAGCTGCCGCGAGCGGCCGACCACGTCGCCGCAGCCGGCGTTGCCGAGCTCATGGAGCTCGCCCGATGACCGCCGCCGCCGCCCCACCCCGCACCATGCGGGCCCTGGCCAAGACGCGTCCCGAGCCCGGCCTGGAGCTCGTCCAGCGACCCGTCCCGGTGCCCGGTCCCGGCGAGGTGCTGCTGAAGACGGAGGCGGCGTCCATCTGCGGAACCGACCTGCACCTGTTCCGCTGGGATCCGTGGGCGGCCGAGATCCTGAAGCCGCCGACGATCCTCGGCCACGAGCTCGCGGGCCGCGTGGTGGGCGCCGGAGCGGGCGTGACACGCGTCACCGAGGGTGACCTGGTCGGGGTCGAGAGCCACATCGTCGACGGCACCTGCGCGCAGTGCCGCCGGGGTGACCGGCACCTGTGCCGGAATCTCAAGGTGATCGGGGCGCACGTGGACGGCGGCTTCGCGGAGTACGTGGTTATCCCGCAGGAGAACGCCATCGAGTCGAACGGGCTCGATCCCGCGGTCGTCGCCCTCCAGGAGCCGATGGGCAACGCGGTGCACGCCGCCTTCGTCGAGCCGGTCGAGGGACGCACGGTGCTCGTCACCGGGTGCGGACCCATCGGCCTCTGCTCGGTGGGGATCGCCCGCGCCGCCGGCGCCGCAATGGTCATCGCCACCGATACGGAGGGCTATCGGCTCGAGCTGGCGCGCGGGATGGGCGCCGACCTGGCACTCGACGCGCGGGACCCCGGCGTGGTCGACCGCATCCTGGCCGCCACCGAGGGCGACGGGGTGGAGGTGGTGCTCGAGATGAGCGGCGCGCAGGCGGCCCTCGACCAGGCGCTGGCCGCGATCACCCGCGGTGGACGCATCAGCCTGCTCGGCATCTTCGGCGAGCCGGTGCGTGTGGATCTCTCCGACTTCGTGATTCAGAAGGGCCTGCGTATCTACGGCATCTACGGTCGTCGCATCTACGACACCTGGGAGCGCACCCAGTCGCTGCTGCGCTCCGGTGCGCTCGACGTGACGCCGATCATCACCCATCGCCTCGACCTCGCCGACTGGGAGCAGGGCTTCGACCTGCTCGCCTCCCGCCACGCCGGAAAGGTGGTGCTCCTGCCATGACCGAAACCGTCAGCGCCCGCGCGCGCAACCCGCTTGCCTTCCTCGACGCGGAGATCGAGGAACTCAAGGCGAAGGGCCTCTACCGGCGCCTGCGCGTGGTGCAGAGCGAGCAGCGCAGCCGCTGCGTGATCGACGGGCGGGAGGTGATCACGCTATCGAGCAACAACTACCTGGGCCTCAATACGCACCCACGCCTGCGGGACGCCGCGATCGAGGCGGTCCGTCGCTTTGGCGCAGGGTCGGGGGCGGTGCGCACCATCGCCGGCACGATGAGCCTGCACGAGGAGCTGGAGCGACGCCTGGCCGAGTTCAAGCAGGTCGAGGCCGTCCTCACCTTCCAGTCGGGCTTCACCGCCAACACGGGAGTTATCCCGGTCGTGGCCCCCGAGGGCGCCGTCATCGTTTCCGACGCGCTGAACCACGCCAGCATCATCGACGGCATCCGCCTCACCAAGGCCGAGCGCAAGGTCTTCGCCCACGCCGATATGGACGCCCTGCGAGGAGCGCTGGCGGAGGTGCGGGGGGCTCCCGGCGGAGCCGATCGGACCGTCCTGGTCATCACCGATGGCGTCTTCAGCATGGATGGCGACATCGCGCGCCTGCCCGAGATCGTGGAGGCAGCCGAGGAGGCCGACGCCATCGTCTACGTCGACGATGCCCATGCCTCCGGCGTGCTGGGTCGCAACGGGCGTGGCAGCGTCGACCACTTCGACCTGCACCGGCGGGTGCACATCCAGGTCGGGACCCTGTCCAAGGCAATCGGCGTCCTCGGCGGGTACGTGGCTGGCAGCCAGTCGCTGCGCGAGATCCTGATCCACCGTGCCCGGCCGTTCCTCTTCTCGACCTCGCACCCGCCGGCCGTGGCGGCCGCCTGCCTGGCCGCGATCGACGTGCTCGAGTCCGAGCCGGAGCTCATCGAGCGGCTGTGGCAGAACACGCGTCTCTTCAAGGCCGGGATGGCGCGGCTCGGCTTCGATATCGGCGCATCCGAAACGCCCATCACCCCGGTCATCGCCGGCAGCGGGGCGATGGCCATGAAGCTGTCGGATCGGCTCTTCGAGGAGGGCGTCTTCGCGATGGGCATCGGCTTCCCGACGGTCCCGGACGATCGCTCGCGGGTCCGCACAATCGTCACCGCCGAGCACAGCACCGAGGACTTGGAGACCTGCCTGGCCGTCTTCGAGAAGGTCGGCCGCGAGCTGGCGCTGATCTAGCCCGACACAAGAAGACGGGGTAGAGGCGAACCTCTACCCCGTCCGTATCGGCTTGCGCCGTTCAGGGGCTAACTGATGTTGCGAACCGACTTGACGTTCGCGTAGGCGAGGCCGCCAAGGGAGGCCAGCAGGATCAGGCTGAAGGCGATGGTCGGCAGCGAGCTCGAGCTGCCGAACGGCAGCGCGCCGTCAGGAGTGCTCTCCGCCGGGGTGCCGACACCGGCCTCGACCGACTGCTCGCCCGATGCGGACTGCTCGCCCTCAACGGACTGCTCGGCCGACTCGGCAACGGACTCTTCCTCACCGACGGACTCAGCAACGGACTCTTCCTCACCGACGGACTCGGCAATGGACTCTTCCTCGCCGACGGACTCGGCAACGGACTCTTCCTCGCCGACGGACTCGGCAACGGACTCTTCCTCACCGACGGACTCGGCAACGGACTCTTCGACCGACTCACCGGGGAAGTTGCAGCCGGCCTCGAAGAGAGCCTGGCCGTCCGCGTCCCAGTTCAGGGTCGAGTACCCGGTCAGAGTGACACCATCGGAGTAGAACGGCGGGATGATGTCCCCCCACTGGTCGCCGTTGTGCGGCGGGGGCGGCGGGTTGTTGAAGTCGAAGACCGGACCCAGGTGCTCGAGAAGGTGGTCGCCCTGCCCGTTGTCATTCCCTTCGTCGCCGTCGACCGAGGCCTCGTCGACCGTGATCATGACGTACGGGTTGGTGGTCGAGTTGGTGCGGTGGCAGATGGTGACCTTGTGCAGCGGGTCGGGCTTCGTCGCCAGCGCCGGACCGACGAGGTACAGCAGCGACAGGGAGAGGGCGGCCCCTGCGGCGAGCACGAGGCTCGTGCGTGGTGCCCTTGCCAGAGTGGTGGTCCGAACGTTCACGATGAGTTCTCCTTGAGTCTTCCGAGGCCCCTGGCCTGACGCGGAACACCCGCGGGGCCCCCCTGGGGGTCGATATCTGCACCCTAATCGGAAGTACTGGGCCTGCCTAGTACCTCCGGCTGGACCCCCGGGAAGGTCTGGTGGAGTCCTGTTCGAAGAGGGTCACTTTGGTCGTTGCGTGGCGGCAACGGAATTGCCAGGTCGAATGTCGCCGCACAACAGAAGACGGGGTAGAGGCGAACCTCTACCCCGTCCCTGCCAGGGGGGCTGGATCAATCGGGCTGCTGCCCGAATCTGCTAGCGCCGGCTGCGGACGGTCCGGACGTTCGCGTAGGCGAGGCCGCCCAGGGACGCGAGCAGGATCAGGCTGAAGGCGATCGTCGGCAGCGGGCTGGCCCCGATTCCGAACAGCGCGCCGTCCGCGACGCTCTCCTCAGGGGTGCCGGTGCCGGCCTCGACCGACTGCTCCCCCGACTCCTCGGCGGAACCGGCGACTGACTGCTCGGCGGACTCGGCAACCGACTCCTCGACTTCACCCGGGAAGTTGCAGCCGTTGTCGAAGATCGCCTGTCCAGCTGCGTCCCAGTTCAGGCTCGGGAAGCCGGTGAGGGTCACGCCGTCGTCGTAGAACGGCGGGATGATGTCGCCCCACTGGTCGCCGTTGTGCGGCGGGGGTGGCGGGTTGTTCACGTCAAAGACGGGACCCAGATGCTCGAGAAGGTGGTCGCCCTGCCCGTTGTCATTCCCTTCGTCGCCGTCAACCGACGCGACGTCGACCGTGATGACGACATACGGGTTGGTCACCGAGTTGGTGCGGTGGCAGATCGTGACCTTGTGCGGGTCACCCTCGGTGGCGAGCGCTGGACGCACGAGATAGGCCAGCGAAAGGGCCAGGGCGGCCGTCGCGGCGAGAAGGATCAGCGGCCGCGACACGACCTTGGCTTGGGCGTTCAACTCCGGGTCCCTCGATTCTTCATTTCCGCTGAGGATGATGCCGAACGATGCGCCGTGGACGATGGCGAACAATAGCAGGGACTACGTCGATCGCATGGTAGTTCCGGGAGGTCTGGTGCGGTTGAGTGAATTGCCACGATTGACCGCGCCGGGCCGGCTCGAGGATCACGCCACCACAACAGAAGACGGGGTAGAGGCGAACCTCTACCCCGTCCCTGCCAGGGGGGCTGGATCAATCGGCGCACCGCGCCACCGGGTTGCTCCCTGGAGTCGTCTCCGGTGAACATTTGGCAGCCCGGCGGACCGGAGGCTGCCTCGTGTCAGGTGACCGGCTTACGCCGCTCAGCTCGATCTAGCGGCGCACCGACTTGACGTTCGCGAACGCGAGTCCGCCAAGGGATGCCAGCAGGATCAGGCTGAAGGCGATGGTCGGCAACGGGCTTGCGCCGTTTCCGAAGAGGGCGCCGTCAGGGGTGCTCTCCTCGGGTGTACCGGTGCCGGCCTCGACCGACTGCTCGCCCGACTGCTCGACGGACTCGGCCACCGACTCAGCCTCGGACTCGGCCACGGACTGCTCGACGGACTCGGCCACCGACTCAGCCTCGGACTCGGCCACGGACTGCTCGACCGATTCGGCGACGGACTCGGAGACTGATCCCTCGACCGACTGCTCGGCGGACTCGGCGACCGACTCCTCAGGCCCAAAGCAGACGTGGCTCAGGTTGAACTGGCCATCAGAGGTCACGTTGGTCGACGCTGACAGCAGCGTGTCGTGGGTGGGCGTGATGATGTTCCACATCAGCACGGGGCCCGCCTTCTTGTACGAGACGACATCGGTGAAGGTGCCGGCGGTGGCGAAGGTGGCGGTCATCTTGCCGGAGGTGATGGCGTCGTCAGTCACCCCGTTCTGGATGAAGTGCCACAGGACTGAGCCGGGAGCCAGCTGGTCCTTGCAGTCCTCGTCGCTCCCCTTCGGGGCCTGGTCCCAGCTGATGCCGTTGGGGTTCTGGTTGTCTTCGAACTGGTGCAGGTTGTTGGCCATCACCAGGGCGGTCAGCGCGAAGGACATGGCGATGGCCGCCGTTGAGGCGAGCGTCACCATGCGCCGTGAAAAACTTCGAGTTGTCACGTACCGGTCTCCTATACAGCTCCCCTGGCGATCCGCGCGGATGCACGCGGAACCCCCCTGGGGTGATCCCCTGCACCGTAGGCCGGAAGTACCAGTTGTGACTAGTACCCCTGGAGGCGGCGGTGGTGGGGTCTGGTGATGATGCGTGGAGTCCTGAAGGCTTAGGTTGGCGCGTCCGCGCACCGGAATTGTCGAGCTCGCTTCCGACACAACAGAAGACGGGGCAGAGGCGAACCTCTACCCCGTCCCTGCCAGGGGGGCTGGATCAATCCGAACGCACGGCAGCCCCCGGGTGGGACCCGGAGGCCGCCTGATGTTAGGTGTTCGGCTTGCGCGCTTTCCTCAGCTGACTAGTTGCGGTTGCGGACGGTCTTGACGTTCGCGTAGGCGAGGCCGCCAAGAGATCCGAGCAGGATCAGGCTGAAGGCGATGGTCGGCAGCGGGGTATTCCCATTGCCGAAGAGCGAACCGTCAGGGGTGCTCTCCTCGGGTGTACCGGTGCCGGCCTCGACCGACTGCTCGCCCGACTGCTCGACGGACTCGGCCACCGACTCAGCCTCGGACTCGGCAACCGATCCCTCGACTGACTGCTCGGCGGACTCGGCCACCGACTCAGCCTCGGACTCGGCAACCGATCCCTCGACTGACTGCTCGGCGGACTCGGCCACCGACTCAGCCTCGGACTCGGCAACCGATCCCTCGACTGACTGCTCGGCGGACTCGGCCACCGACTCAGCCTCGGACTCGGCAACGGACTGCTCGACGGACTCGGCCACCGACTGCTCGACGGACTCGGCCACCGACTCAGCCTCGGACTCGGCCACGGATTGCTCGACCGATTCGGCGACGGACTCGGAGACTGATCCCTCGACCGACTGCTCGGCGGACTCGGCGACCGACTCCTCAGGCCCAAAGCAGACGTGGCTCAGGTTGAACTGGCCATCAGAGGTCACGTTGGTCGACGCTGACAGCAGCGTGTCGTGGGTGGGCGTGATGATGTTCCACATCAGCACGGGGCCCGCCTTCTTGTACGAGACGACATCGGTGAAGGTGCCGGCGGTGGCGAAGGTGGCGGTCATCTTGCCGGAGGTGATGGCGTCGTCAGTCACCCCGTTCTGGATGAAGTGCCACAGGACTGAGCCGGGAGCCAGCTGGTCCTTGCAGTCCTCGTCGCTCCCCTTCGGGGCCTGGTCCCAGCTGATGCCGTTGGGGTTCTGGTTGTCTTCGAACTGGTGCAGGTTGTTGGCCATCACCAGGGCGGTCAGCGCGAAGGACATGGCGATGGCCGCCACGGCGCCGCCGACAAGCAAGCGGCGGGAGAAGATCCCAGCCTTGGCGTTCGGGGTACTCACGATATCCGGCTCCTCTAGTGTTCCAGCTCCCCTGGTGACGGTGCGTGCGGGGCACGCAGTCTCCCCCTGGGATTAGTCCTGAGGCCCGCGAGGTTACACCTGAACGGGTGCGTTGACTAGTACTTGGGAGGGGTCCAACGCACTGCAGTATTGCCTGCTGAGGTGCGGGGCACAAAGGAGTGGTGCAGGGACGCACCAAGGTTTCGGGTCAGCCGGTGCGGCCGCGAGCCTCCAGCAGGACCACCTGCGTCTCCTCGGGGAGCGAGGATGACTGCACCACTGCCTTGGGCTGGCGGATCGGCTCGCTGACTGCGAGCTCGTGGAGGAAACGCTCGGGGCCGAGCAGATCGGCCGATGCGCCGTCTGTCGCGAAATGCATCGGGATCACGATCTTGGGGCTGATCTGCGCGACCACCTCGGCGGCCTCCGCGGGACCAATCGTGAAGTTGCCGCCGGCGGGGACGAGCAGGACGTCGATTGGTCCGAGCTCGGCCAGCGCCTCCTCGGTGAGGAGGTGTCCCAGGTCGCCGAGGTGGCAGACGTGCACGCCGTCGATCTCGACCGCGAAGATGATGTTCTCGCCGCGCTCGGCGCCCCGCACGCCGTCGTGGAAGGAGCGGACCGCGGTGATGAGCAGGTTGCGGTGCTCGTACTCACCCGGGCGCGTCAGCGTCAGGCCGGCAGTGATCGAGCGGGTGTAGCTGTGGTCGGCGTGCGCGTGGGAGATCGTCAGCAGGTCGACGTCGTGCTTGCCCGCGACGAACCCGGTGGATGGCGGACAGGGGTCGGTGATGACCGTCGCCTCGCGCCCCTTCAGCCGGAAGCAGGCACGCCCGTACCAGGTGATTTCCATGGGATGGCCGATGTTACGGGAAAGCACGAGCGCCGGTGCCCGCCCAATGACACCGGCGCTCGAAGGAGGGAGGGTGGAGGCGGAAACCCGTTGGTTTCCTACTCGCAGGGATCACCCTAAGAGGCCACGGTGAATCCCAAAGGGGGGCTTGGCTTAAGAAACCTGAACCTAACCGCCGATCCGACGGATGCGACAATGCGGCCGATGCCCCCCTTGGCCAAGCGCCTCGCCGCCCTCATCGTCCTCCTGCTGAGCCTGGCGATCATCGCCACCCTGGGGCTGCGAGGGATGGGCTTCCAGGTCGGCTTCGGGCCGTTTGCCAACCCGACCCCGGAGGTGGCGACGGCCACGCCGCAGCCCTCCGGTCCTGCGCCCTCGCAGGACGCGCTCGCGGTCTTCGGCCAGATCGAAGAGGAGGTCCGCGGCCTGCGGGACCTGCCAGCCGCCGACATCGGTCCGCCCGAGATCCTGACCCGGGCCGAGGTTGCGCAGGTGCTGCCTCACCTACTCGAGCCGCCCCTCGACAACTTCACCCTACGGGCCCTGGGGCTGCTGACCGCGGACCAGGACATCGTGGCGCTCACCGATCAGCTCTACACCGCCCAGGTGCTCGGCTATTACGACTTCGACGCCAAGCGGATGGTGATCGTGACCGATGCCGGCCTCACCCCCGCGGCGCAGATCACCTACGCCCACGAGTACACCCACGCCCTCCAGGACGCTGCCTTCGACAGTCGAGCCACGCACCTGGCCGCAGGTGGACAGCTCGACGGCGACCTGGCTCTGCTCGGGCTGGAAGAGGGCGACGCGACCACCGCCATGGTGCTGTGGGCGATCGGGCATCTCTCGGCCGAGGAGCTCTCGGCGATCAGCGAGTCGCCAGTGCCTGACATGACCGGCATCCCCGACTGGATGGTTCGACTGCTCGAATTTCCGTACCTCTCCGGAGCCGAGTTCGTCGGCCAGCTGTACGCCTCCGGCGGCTGGGACGCGGTCAACGCGGCGTATGACGACCTGCCCGCCTCGACCGAGCAGGTCCTTCATCCGCAGAAGTACATCGACGGCGAGGCGCCGGTTGAGGTTGAGGGGCTCGACTTCTGGACCGCACTCGGCCTGCAGCAGCCCGACATCTCTGACCGCACCCTAGGCGAGGCCTGGATGTCGGTCTGGCTCCAGGGGCTTGGCGTCCCGCAGGCTGCGGCTGATGTGGCGGCGGACGGCTGGGGTGGCGACCACCTGACGTTGGTCTCAGACGTCACCGGCAACTGGGCCCTCGCCTGGCGGATCGCGTGGGACGCCCCGATCGAGTCAACCGAATTTGAGACCGCGTACGCCAGTGTCCAGGAAGGGCTCCCGTTCGCGACGCGGGTGATTCACGTCTCAGACCGGGAGACGATCGTCCTGCATGCCTCTTCTGCCGACCTCCTGGAGAAGACTGCGACGCAGATCGCCGACTGAGCTACATCGCGTTGGGAGCGGAGATTCCGAGCAAGCCGAGGGCGTTGGCGAGGACCTGGCGCGACGCATCGGTCAGCGCCAGGCGAGCCTGCGAGAGGGGAATCTCGGCGTCGTCCTCGGGGAGGACGCGACAGTCGCGGTAGAAGGCGCTGAAGAGCTGCGCGACCTCCAGGATGTAGTGGGTCAGCTCATGCGTTTCGCGTCGCTCGGCCGCGTCGCCGACCACCTCCGGCATCGCCAGCAGGCGTCGGATCAGCGCCTGCTCGGCCGGGTGGACGAGGAGCGTGGCCGTGTCGCTCGCATCCGGAGTGAGGTTCTCTTCCGCGGCGCGGCGCAGGATCGAAGCGCAACGGGCGTGGGCGTACTGGACGTAGTAGACCGGGTTCTCCGCGCTCTGCTTCTTGGCGAGCTCGATGTCGAGGTCGATCCCCGTCGTGTGGGCGCGTGACCCGAAGTACCAGCGGGCGGCATCGGGGCCGATCTCGGCCAGGAGCTCGTCGAGGCTGATGAACTCGCCGGCGCGCTTGCTCATGCCGATCTCCACGCCGTCGCGCACGAAGCGGACCCAGGCCATCAGCATCCACTGCACCGCGGCTGGATCGAAGCCGAGCCCCTGCGCCGCGGCCCGGTTGCGCGCCACCGTGCCGTGGTGGTCCTCGCCCCACAGGTAGATCAGCTCCTCGAAGCCACGGCTGAACTTCTGGGCGATGTAGCCGAGGTCCGACGCGAAGTAGGTGGGCGCTCCGTTCGAGCGGATGACGACCCGGTCCTTGTCGTCACCGAAGGTCGTGGAACGGAACCAGGTCGCGCCATCTGCCTCGTACATGTGCCCCGCGGCACGCAGCTGCTCGATCGCGCGGCTGACCCAGCCCTGCTCGTGGATCGACCCTTCGCCCGTCCACACGTCGAAGCGCACCCCGAGGTTGGCGAGGCTCTCCTCGATGCCGGCACGGACGCGCTCGGAGGCCCATCGGCCCAGGACCTCGCCGGCATCGGCGCCGTCGGCGTTTGCCGTGGCCCAGATTTCGTCCGGAACGGCCGCGGCCAGGTCGGCAACGTACTCGCCGCGATAGCCGTCCTCGGGGACCTCCTGGCCCTCGCGACGCGCCTTGACCGAGAGGCCGAGGTTCAGCACCTGGGCGTTGAAGTCGTTGAAGTAGTACTCGCGCGTCACCTCATGGCCGACTCCCTCGAGGACACGGCAGAGGAGGTCGCCGACGAACGCCCCGCGGGCATTCCCGACCGTCAGCGGCCCGGTCGGATTGGCCGACACGAACTCGACGTTGATCTTCCGCGGGTGCTCGGCACGCACGCCGCCGAAGCTCGCCCCAGCCGAAAGGATGGCTCCAACCTGCCCCGCCACCCAGGCCGGATCGAGGCGCATGTTCAGGAAGCCCGGCGGCGCGACGCTGACCTCCGACACGCCGGGCGGCAGGCCCAGGTGGCGCTTCAGGGTCTCGGCGATCCGCATCGGCGCGTCGCGAACGACCGGGGCGAGCTGCATGGCGGCGTTGGTGGCGTAGTCGCCGTGCTCGGGGCGGCCCGGGCGTTCGAGGCTGATCGCCGGCCAGGCGGCGCCATCGGGTCGGCCCAGCTCGCCGGCCGCCTCGGCACGATCGCGGGCAGCCTCCACGGCTGCGCGCAGGTCGGCGCGCAGCGAGGTCATCGGTCCTTGGCCAGTCGCAGCTCGAGCACCTGGTCGGCGTTGAAGTCTCGCAGCGACAGGGTCTCCGCCACCACCTCCAGCAGGGCCCCGGCCGGAGCCAGGCCGATGAGCTCGCAGTGGTCGATATCGGCCCCGAACTGGCGGGCGATGTGCCGGATCTCGCCCACCACCCTGGCGATCCCCGTCTTCTCCCAATCGACCAGGTTCATGCTCACCTGCGCGTAGCGCGGCTGGCCAGGGTTCTCGAGCTGCACCGCCATGGCCTGGACTCCGGGGAGGCCGCCGGACGACTCGCGGATGGTCTCGGCGATCCGCTTGGCGAGGGTGATGTCGTCGGTGGCGAGGTTGACGTTGAAGGCGATGAGCGGCTTTCTTGCTCCAACGGCAACGGCACCGGCGCGCGGGTGCGGGCGCTTCGGGCCGTAGTCCGGGTCGCGCTCCGGGTCCGAGCCGAGGTCCGCCTTCAGCCCCTCGTACTGGCCCTTGCGCACGTCGGCCAGTCGCCTGCGATCCGGGCGCAGTGCCGCCTCGCCGTAGAGGTAGACCGGCAGGTCAAAGGTCCGCGCTATCTGCTCGCCGAAACGACGGGCCAGGTCCACGCACTCCTCCATGCGGGTGGTCCCCAGCGGCACGAACGGGACGACGTCGACGGAACCGATGCGTGGGTGGGCGCCGCTGTGCTGCTCCATGTCGATCAGCTCCAGCGCCCTGCCGACGGCAGCCGTGGCGGCCTTGACCACCGGCTCAGCCGACCCGGCGAACGTGACGACGCTGCGGTTGTGGGTCTCGTCGCGGCTGTAGTCGAGGAGCGTGACGCCGTCGATCTGGCGAACGGTCCGCACGATCTCCTCCACCACCTCGGCGCGGCGGCCCTCGGAGAAGTTCGGGACGCATTCGATCAGGCTGGGCACGGTGGACCGATGATAGCCGCGGGTCCGGGCTCAGGCGTCGCCGGCGGCCGCCTGTCGCGGATCGTCCCGGCCGATGGTGTCGGGGTTCCGGCCGCGCGCCCGCGCCAGCCGCTCGGCAAGGAGCTGGAGCGGGATGGCGCTGGCCAGCGCCGCGCCGATGGTGCGCGACAGTCCTCCCGCCAATGGCACGCTCAGGCGTCCGGCAGGGGTGAGGGCCTGGGGGACGTCGTCACCGAGGTCCGCGGCGGTAAGGGCTGCGGGCGCCATCCCCAGCTCGGCCGCGGAGCGCAGGACCGCTCGCGTGCGCTCGATCACCCTCTCGCCCCAGCGCTCGCCATCGGTGAGGATCGCGACGAGGCCGGTGCGGTCGTCGGCGGCGGCGAGGTGGCCGTGCCGGATCGTCTCGAGCTGGAGCGCCGAGGCAGGCAGACGGGCGCCCTCCTCGACCTTCAGGGCGAGCTCACGGGCAGCGGGGTAGTCGATCCCGGACCCGACGATGAGGAGACGCGTGCAGCCGGCCAGCTCGGCCGCGACCGATTCGGCGGCCGAATCCTGCGCGGAGGCCTCCAGCAGGGCCCGGACCACGACAGGATCCAGCGGAGCCTCGCCCAGGTCGCCGGCCAGCGCGGCGGCGGTGATGATGGGTGAGAGGTAGCCGACGGTGTGGCACCAGCTCTGATCCTGCTCGCCGGTGGCCAGGACGTGATCCGCCATCGCCGCACCGGGGGATCGGCCGCTGACCGTGATGAGCGCGGTCGTAGAGCCAGCGGCATGGGCCGCCTTCAGCGCCTCGTTCGTGGCCCACGTTCCGCCCTCGTGCGAGACCGCGACCAGGACGCCGTTGCGTGGCGGTCGGCGCGCGGCCTCGAGGGCCTGCATCGGCCAGGCGGTTGCGCCGTCGAGGACCTCGCTGAGGAGGGCGGCGGCGACCATCGCCGCGTGCTCGCTGGTGCCGCAGCCGGTCGTCACGATCGGGCGACCCTCGGCCGCCGCTTGTTCGAGCGCCACCGTCAGCTCACCCAGGATGGGGTCCTCGCCCAGGCGTCGTACGAGTCGTTCGGCCAGCGCCGGCTCGGCGGCGATCATCTCGGTCATGGCGTAGGGCGGACCGGTTCGCATGGCCGGCATCTCGGAGCCAGCCCATGGGTCTGGCGCGCCTGGGAGCTGAGCCTCAGGGTCGAACGTGGCCATGGGCCGATGCTACGGCATGGCCGCGCCCCGCCGCGGCGGGCGGTACGCTGCGTCCGTGTCACATCCCTCCGGCCTGCCGGTCCCGCCGCGCGCCAGCTTCGAGCCGACGCTGCCCGCCGACCCGAACCTGATCAATCTGCACGACTACGAGCGCGTCGCTGCCGAACGCCTCGCCCCTGGCCCCCTCGCCTATTTCACCGGTGGCGCCGGCGACGAGGTCACGCTGCGTGACAACCGGGCGGCGTTCGCCCGCCAGGCGATCGTGCCGCGGGTCATGCGCGACGTCTCGGGCATCGACACCAGCCTCGAGGTCTTCGGCCGCCGCTGGCCCTCACCGGTTTGGATCGCGCCGACAGCCCTCCAGCGGATGGCGCATCCCGACGGCGAGCTGGCCACCGCCCGGGCCGCGGCGGCGCGCGGCGTGACGATGGTCGTCTCCACCTCCGCCAGCACCGACCTGGCCGATATCGCGGCGGTCGGCGGGCCGCGCTGGTTCCAGGTCTACCTGCTCGCCGACACGGGAGCTCGGCGCGCCCTGGTCGAACGAGCGGTGGCCAGCGGCTACGAGGCGCTGATGCTCACCGTGGACCTGGCGCGGATCGGGCGTCGGGAGCGCGACCTGCGCATCGGCTTCCGGATCCCGGAGGGAGTCGACATCCCGAACGTGGCGATCGCGGCGGGCGTGTCGCCAGAGGACGTCGCCTCGGTGGCGTTCACGGATCGCCTGACCTGGACCGATCTCGAGTGGCTGGCCGGATTCGGGCTGCCGGTGATCGTCAAGGGCATCCTGCACCCGGACGACGCGATACTGGCGATGGAGCACGGCGCGGCGGGGATCGGCGTGAGCAACCACGGCGGGCGCCAGCTCGACGGGTCGATCGCCAGCCTCGACGCGCTGCCGGGCATCGCGGAGGTCGTGGACGGGCGGGTGCCGGTTCTGCTGGACGGCGGCGTGCGCCGCGGCACGGACGTGCTCGTCGCACTCGCCATGGGCGCCACCGCGGTCGGCATCGGGCGGCCGGTGATCTGGGGTCTGGCCGTCGACGGTGAGACCGGCGTCGGAGCCGTGCTTGACCTGTTGCGCGCCGAGCTCGAGAACGCGATGGCCCTCGCCGGCGCGGCGACCCGCGCCGACCTGACGGCGGAGCTGCTGGCCTAGTCCTCGGCCATCGGGACGCGGACGCCGCGCTCGCGGGCAACCTCGAGGGCGCGCTCGTATCCCGCGTCGGCATGGCGGATGACGCCCATCCCCGGGTCGGTGGTGAGGACGCGCTCCAGGCGGGCGGCCGCTTCATCGGTCCCGTCGGCGACCACGACCATGCCGGCGTGCAGGCTGTACCCAATGCCCACGCCACCGCCGTGATGGACGCTGACCCAGGTCGCGCCGGCGGCGGTGTTGACGAGAGCGTTCAGGATCGGCCAGTCCGCGATCGCGTCCGACCCATCCTTCATCCCCTCCGTCTCGCGGTAGGGGCTGGCGACGGAGCCCGCGTCCAGGTGGTCGCGCCCGATCACGATCGGCGCCGACAGCTCGCCCGACCGCACCATCTCGTTGATCTTCAGCCCCGCCTTGGCCCGTTCGCCGTAGCCGAGCCAGCAGATCCGCGCCGGCAGCCCCTGGAACGGAACCTTCTCCTCGGCAAGGCGCAGCCATCGGTGCAGTGACTCGTCCTCCGGGAAGAGGGTGGCCAGGGCCGCATCGGTCTTGAGGATGTCGTTCGGGTCGCCCGAGAGGGCGGCCCAGCGGAACGGCCCCTTCCCCTCGCAAAAGAGCGGCCGGATGAAGGCCGGCACGAAGCCGGGGAAGTCGAATGCGTTCTCAACGCCGGCGTCGCGTGCGAAGGAGCGGATGTTGTTGCCGTAGTCGAAGACGACCGAGCCCGACGCCTGGAAGGCGAGCATCGCCCGCACGTGCTCGGCGATGGATGCGAGGGATTGCTTCGTGTACGCCTCGGGGTCTGCTTCGCGCAGCGCGAGCGCCTCGGCCAGGCCGATGCCTCCCGGCACATACCCACCCAGCGGGTCGTGGGCGCTGGTCTGGTCGGTGACGATGTCGGGGTGCCAGCGGCGGCGCACCAGCTCGGGCTCGACGTCGGCCGCGTTGGCGATGAGGGCGATGGAGCGGCCCTCGCCGGCCTTGCGCCAGGCGTCGACCTTCTCGACTGCACTGTTCAAGTCATCTGATATCTCGTCGACGTAGCCGGCTGCGTGACGGCGCTCGGCGCGGGCCGGGTCGACCTCGATCGCCAGCACCGCGCCGCCGTTCATGGTCACGGCGAGTGGCTGGGCGCCGCCCATCCCGCCCAGGCCCGCGGTCAGCGTGGCCGTCCCCTTGAGGGAGCCCCCAAAGTGCTGGCGGGCGCACTCGGCGAAGGTCTCGTAGGTGCCCTGGATGATTCCCTGGGTGGCGATGTAGATCCACGAGCCCGCGGTCATCTGCCCGTACATCGTCAGGCCGGCGCGCTCCAGCTCGCGGAACTGCTCCCAGGTCGCCCAGTGGGGGACGAGCATCGCGTTGACGATCAGCACGCGAGGCGCTTCTTTAGTCGTGCGGAAGACGCCGACCGGCTTGCCTGATTGCACCAGCAGGGTCTCGTCGTTCTCGAGCTGGCGAAGCTCGAGGACGATGGCGTCGAACGCCTCCCACGAGCGGGCCGCCCGACCGGTGCCGCCGTAGACGATGAGGTGGTCGGGGTCCTCGGCGACGTCGGGGTCGAGGTTGTTCATGAGCATCCGTAGCGCCGCCTCCTGGCCCCAGCCCTTGCAGGAGAGCTCGGTCCCGCGCGGTGCCGTTACGCGGCGGGGTCCGGCGGCAGGCTTTGCGGTCGCAGTCATGAAGGCATTCTCTTCGATCGCCGGATGAGCACGATCCAGGCGAGCGTCAAGCCGATCTGCGTGACCGACAGGGCGCCTGCAAGCGCGCCGAGGCCCCCGACCTGGCCGTCCTTGAGCCCATTCCACGCGGCGCCGATGACCATCCAGACCTGAATGACGACAAAGCACAGCCCGATGGCGGTCAAGGGCAGCCATGGCCACCGCCGGGCGATGGAGGCAATCCAGAGCGCCGGCAAAGTGATCCATGTGAGGCCCTTCCATGGGTCAAGGAACGGCTCGAAATAGTCGTGACGTGGAGGCGGCCCTTGAGCCCAGGCCTGAAGGGCCATGCCACAGACGGTGGCCACGACGGTGGTCGCCACTCCAGCGCCCACGACCCATCCGTCCGAGAGAGCCTCGTGCGCGTCGCTTCGGCCCGGCACCGCGACCGTCATCGCCTCGATGATACGGCTGCGGCCCACCGTTTACCGGGGTGGTTCCCCTAGACGGACATTGTGGTTAGCCCCCGGGGGAGCGCCAAAGATGAGACTGAGCGAAGAGTCTCCCAACAGCCCACATCCGCTTGTCCCGATCCCAACAAATCTATCGCCGAATCCGACAAGGCCGAGGACCTGTCCGCCGAACTTCAAAGCAATTGCTGGTGAAGACGGCGACACCACCGACCATTCTTGGCTGGGGCATCGGCCCCGTTGCCACGAGCCTCCGCTGACCGCAATGAAGCTGTCGCCTGCCGTGCCGACGAATGCCGCGCCGTACCCCGTACCGTGACTAAGGACGATCTCCTGCCACGTGCGACCGTCGCCAGATTGCCAGGCCACGGCTTCGTTCCCCGGTGCCCCGTCGGAGCCAACTGTTGTGAAACCCGAATCCGACGCGGCAATGTCGGAGGCTGCAGAGCCCGCACCGCTCAATGCGATTCGGTCCCAAGCGACCCCGTCGGTTGATCGCCAAGCCATTGCCGTCGAAGGTCCGGTCTGGCTGAGGCCGGCTCCGACGGCAATGAGTAGGTCATCGTGAACAGCTATCGCCTGAACCGTTGCAGCTCCAAACGTCGCGTCGCTTGACGCCAATTGCCAGGAGAGCCCGTCTCGAGAGTCCCACACTGAAGGCACCCCATTCGAACCCTGACCCAGCGCCACATATCCACCTTTGAACGGCGCCACGTCCAGTGCCCCCTCTGGCAGGGTTGTTTGCCCCGCGTCGACCCAACGTTCGCCACCGTCATGCGAAGTCCACAGGGCGGATTGCCAGGAAGTCGTGGTCCCTTCTGTCACAAGGCGGCGCCCCAGGGCAATCAATTCTTCGCCGTGCCCGGTGACGAAGCCCGTTGAGAGGAAGTCGGCGTGCTGATTCACGCGGCTTGCGGTCGTGACCGACGCCAGGCGCCACCCAAAGCCATCCTCCGAGATCCAGATCGCTGGGCCGTCCGCATCCGCTCCTGCAACGAAGATCTTGCCGTTCAGTACGGTGATGGAATCGAAGGTCCCTGCATTGGCGAATTGGGCGACCGACCACTCCAGATTCGTCACGTCGATCCCAGACGGGCGATGGCCGAGGACGTAGACGGCACCGATTGCCACTAACGACCCCGCGATCGCCACTCCGCCTATCGCAACGAGCCTGGCGAAAACGGGATGCCCCGACCGCCCACGGGCCGGTGGCATGTCGGTTGGCGCGGATTCCTCGAGTGATTCGAGCGCGGTCCGCAGCCGATCGTCTGCTGTCATGGAATCGGCTCCTCGCCCAGGATTGCCCGCAAGCGGCTCTTGGCATCGGCCACCCAGGACGCGATCGTCCCGGCAGGTGCGTTGAGCATCCTCGCGATTTCTGCCTGTGTGTAGCCGTCGACGACGTTCAGAAGCAATGCCGCGCGCTGCTGAGGGCGCAGGTCAGCTAACGCGTTCCAGAGGTCGAGCCGCTCGGGAAGCACCCATGACGGAATCGCTGGATTGGAGCGGAGCCATCGGTCCCACGCCCTACGACGTCGCAGGCGGTTGAACGCAATACGGAGCCCAATCGTGTGCAGCCAGGCGCGCGCATCGGCCCCATCAAATTCGTCCCATGCCTGAAACGCTCGGAGGTAAGCATCTTGAGCCACATCCTTCGCCTCTTCCGGGTCGTGCAGCACGAGGGTCAGTCGCCGTACCAAACCCGGATAGAGCCGGTCGACGGCGGACGCAAAGTCGCCATGCTCCACCGCTTCGCTCCCTCCGGAGTTGTCCCCTCACCACCTACAACACGCGACGGACACAAATCCTTGAAATGGATCGTACGGAGCGAACTCCATGTCTGGGGCGGCAAGAGTAGAGCCCGTGCTCCGTCAGGTCGCAGGTGGAACCAGTAGGTAGTCATTGTCACCGTCGTTCCCGATCGCGACGACTCCGAGGCTCGGTGTGACAACAAGTTCGACCAGTTGGCCGCTGAATCCGCCGATGGTGCCGCCGAGGCTCCACGTGACGCCGTCTTGGGACATGTACACCACGTCGCCCGCGATCGCGAGCGCCCCGTCACCAAAGGCGGCAACGTGCTCGATCCGCCGACAGCACGCACCCGTGTAGGCGAGCTCCCAAGTGTGTGCGTCCTCGGAGGTCCAAATGCCCGGCACGGCATGCGGGTCGTCCCGATCTTCGTAGATCTCTCCAACCGCTACCAGTTCGGCGCCAACAACGGCTGCTTCCTCCAAGAGCGCGTCTTCGAAGGCAGCGCTTTGGACCAGCGACCACTGGGCGCCATCGCCGCTCGTCCACCCGAGGCCCGTGTAGGGCCGGTAGGCCCCGCCGACCGAGACCAATTCGCCCGCGAACGAAACCGGTGTGCTTGCGTAGGTCCCGATTGCACTCCTGCTATCGAGGATCGTCTGCGTCCAGTCCGTTGCGTTGGCGGAGCTCCAGATGACAGCGGGACCGGTCCCGAATCCCCCATCTCCGATGAGCCCGCCACCAGCGAAATAGCGGCCCGCCAACTCCGTGAGGCCGTTCACGTTACCCAGTGTCACCCCGTCCCCAATCGACGCGGCGGTCCATTGCAGACCATTTGACGACGTCCAGACGATCGGCGGGCCGCCGTCGACGAGGAAGTCGGACCCAGCGGCAACGTAGCCGGGGCCGACCGCGACGACGTCGTACAAGATCGGCTCGTAGTTCGCCGGCGGTACGGTGGTGGCGGGAACCCAGCTGACCCCGTCCCTGCTGAACCAGACCGGTCCGCCCGATTCGGAAGCTCGTCCCACTGCGACCCAGCCGCCTGGCCCTTCGGCCACGGAGTAGACGGTGCCGCCGATAGGGACCGAGATCACTTGCCAGCCGACGAGGGTCGGCAGCGGCGAAGGCCCGAGTGATGCGCTGGCCGACTCGGTAACCGATGCAGATGGCGAGGCGGTTGATGGCGATGGCTCGACCGACTTATCGGCCGATGAGCGACAGCTCGACAGCGCAAACACCAGGAGCGCCACAGCTGTGAGCCTGGATGCCATCTCGAAACCCTAGGTCACGGTCGAAAGCAGGAACGCGGTTGCAAAGCCGAGAACCGTGGCAAGACCGGTCAGATCGCCGCCATCGCCATAGGCCTCCGGAATCATGGTGTCGGTCAGCATCGTCAAGATCGCGCCGGCGGCGAAGGCCTGGATGAGCGGCACTGCGCTGGATCCCATCTCGCCGAGCAGCCCGTAGCCAAGCGCGGAGGCAAGTCCGGAGACGAGCGCAACGGCCACCCATAAGCCGATGATCAACCGGGTGCTGCGCCCCTCCTTCCGCAGGTCCGCGGCCGCAGATAACCCCTCCGGCACGTTCGAAATGAAGACGGCCGCCAGGAACGGGATCCCGATGCCAGTCCCCGCCAGCAGCGTGGTCCCGAGCACGACCGACTCGGGGATCCCATCGAGGAGCGCGCCGAGCACGATCGCCGGGCCGTTGGTTCCCACCTGCTTCATGCGCGAGCCAAGGCGAGCCGCGCCTTCCTTGTGCAGCAGCTGATCGCCGGTGAAATAGACGAGAGCTCCAGCCGCGAGGCCTGCTGCGACCGGAAGTGTGCCGCCGTGTGCGAACGCATCCTCAGTGAGGTCGTACGCCAGTGCGCTGATCAGAGCGCCCGCGCCAAAGGCCATGATCAGGGCGACGAGACTACGAGGCACGCGACCGGTCAGCCCCACCAAGGACCCGATCACGAGGGCCGAAGCGGCCGCTAATCCCCAAAGACCAGCTTCAAGCATCGGTCAATACTCGAGCCGCAGGAGGATCGGCGCCCACGGATCGGTTGATACCCCTCTTTGCGCCGCTCCGACGCCGATAACACCAGAGTCGGTTGCCAGGAGATCGTCCGCGTATGCCAGTCCTTCAGACATGATCCTCCGGGTAGCTCCCCAGGTGACGCCGTCTGGAGAACGCCACTCGACCGCGGGGCCAATGGTCTCCGGGTCGATCAGGTTTCCCACAACGAGCCAGCCATCGTTGCTGATGGCGATCGCGCGTGCATGGCTCCTTTCGTTGCCGAGGATCTGAGTCGTCCACGTCGCCCCGTCGCTCGACCACGAGATGGCTGCGTGCGGCTGGCCGTATGGATCGGTAACCGCGCCAACCGCGATGAGTCGGTCGCTGGCCCATACCAGGCGCGTGGTTTCGATGGGAGGGTCGCCTTGCTTGGTTGGCGCCCAGGTGAGGCCATCAGTGGAGTGAAGGCCACTGGCGATGAAGTCCGACCCAGTCGATATCACGCCCCCAAGGGCGACATTGAGCAGGACGGCACTGCCTGGACTCCGTTGCCAATGCTGTCCATCGGTCGAGGCGAAGGAGACCCCGTCGTTGCCAGGTCCCAATTGCGGGTCATCCTTGCAAACGGAACCGACGGCCACAAAGCGCTGGCCGCCGGCGGCCACGGAGTCGAGGACGGCGCATTCGGTGGGATTCGGGGTGACAACTGTCCAGGTATCGCCGTCGAGGGAAAACCACGTGACGGGCGATGCACCATCGATGGCGTAGTTGGCTCCTACGGCGACGAACCCAGCATCGGTGCCTGCGAGGCCATGGATCGAGACCCCGTTGATCGTGTTTCCCGATGGAATATCGGCGGCGAGCCGCCACGCGACGCCGTCTGTGCTGCGCCAGATTCCGGCCTGACTAGAGCGACCGCCGACGACGAATAGCTCGTCACCGATCTGAACTACCCGTTCGAGGCGATCGAAGCGTTCTGAGGAAGGGAAGTCAGAGATCGTCCAGCCAGCAGCCAAGGGCGGAGTGCCCGCTGGAGCAGGCGATCCTGTCTCTGCGGCCGATGGGCTGCTCGCGATGGATGCGGCAGAAGCGGAAGCGGACTGCCCCGGCGACTCGGTAGGTGGCGCCTGGCCGAGAATGCTGACGACAGCGGTGGCAAGCAGGATCCCCGCGGCCAGTCCCAGGACGGGCACCCACACCACGCGGCTGACACGCGGGCTGCGGTTCATTGGTCAGTCGTCTCCGAAGGGGTTGGGCCGGGAGGTCTTCGGCGGAAGCCGGAAGACGTCCTCTTCGCTCGGACCCTTGGGGAGCGGCAGCGGCCACTCCTCGCCCTCATCGGGCTTGGGGGTGTGCGAGAGGAGGTCGCCCCAGCCGACATCCGCAGAGGCGCCTTCCAGCTCGCGGCGGTAGACCGGGTAGCGCTCCTCGCCGGCGGCGCGGGCGAAGCCAACCGCCTCGTAGACCGATGCAGGCCCGGGCGAGAGTGACCAGGGATCGGCGACGCCCTCGGGGTACGCCTCCACGGCGATGATCCCGCGGCGGTCCAGCTCGTCGCAGACCGCGCCCAGGAGCGCGGCCGCCGCCCCCTCGTGGTCAGCGGTCTCCGGCACGACCTGGAGGCAGGTCACGACCCAGGGCGCCGGCGAATCGGGGAGCGCGGGATAGCGCTCGCGGATGACCTGCGCACGTGGATACAGGGAGATCGGGCCGAACTGCGCCCAGCCCACCGCGACCCGGTCGCCGGCCGAATCAACGCTCCAGGCGAGCATCCCGTACGCGCCGGCCAGTCGGGCCCCGGCCATCAGGCGATTCAGCTTCAGTTCAGCGGCTGCCTCCGACTCTGACGCCTCGCGGTGGCCGTCGAGGCGCTCCCAGTAGTCGCAGGTCTGGCATCGGGCACCGGGCTGGGCAGGTGCCGGAATGGACGCGAAGGATGAGGCATCCACGAGGGTGAAGGACAGGCCGGCATCGGCCATGAGTCAGGAACCGTCGGCGGCGGCCAGCAGGTCGCCGGAGTGGACCAGCTCGCGGGCGGCGGCGATGTCCGGTGCGGGAGATCGGTCCTCGACGAGGTGCGGGACGCGGGCGCGGAGCGCGGCATGCGCGCGGGCCAGGCCGGCGCCCGGACGCATCGGCGCCCGGAAGTCCAATCCCTGGGCGGCGCACAGCGCCTCGATGGCCAGCACCGTCTCAGCGGACTCCATCACGGCCCGCAGGTGGAGCGCCCCGGTGGCGCCCATGCTCACGTGGTCCTCCTGGTTGGCCGATGTGGGAATCGTGTCGACCGATGCCGGATGGGCCAGCGTCTGCATCTCGTTGACGAGGGCGGCGGCGGTGTATTGCACGATCATCATCCCGCTGCTCACCCCGGGGCTCTCCGTGAGGAAGGGCGGCAGGCCCCCGGACAGGTGGGCGTCGACAAGGCGCGCCGTGCGCCGCTCGGAGATCGAGGCCAGCTCGGCCAGCGCGATCTTCGCGTAGTCGATAGCGAGGGCAATCGGCTCCCCGTGGAAGTTGCCGCCGGAGATCACGCGGCCGTCGGCGAAGACGAGCGGGTTGTCGGTGGCGGCATTCATCTCGACAACCAGCACGCGACCCAGCTGGTCGAGTGCGTCGCGCACCGCGCCGTGGACCTGCGGCATGCAGCGGATCGAGTACGCGTCCTGGAGCCGATGCTCGCTGTCGGCGTGCGACGCGCCGATCTCGCTGCCATCGAGCAGCGAGCACAGATGCGAGGCCACGGCCACCTGGCCTGGGTGCGGCCGGGCGGCGATGAGGTCCGCGTCGAAGGCGACGCGGGTCCCCTCCATCGCCTCCAGGCTCATGCCACCGATGACGTCGGCGGAGGCAGCCAGCCGCTGACCATCGTGGAGCACCAGGGCGGCGATGGCGGTCATCAGCTGCGTCCCGTTGAGGAGGGCGAGGCCCTCCTTGGCGCCCAGCGTCAGGGGGGCGAGGCCCGCGGCGCTGAGGGCATCGGCCCCGGACATCGGTCCAGTGGGGGTGTTGGCCTCGCCCTCGCCGATCAACACGGCCGCCAGATGGGCCAGCGGCGCCAGGTCGCCGCTCGCCCCGACGCTGCCACGCGACGGGATGACCGGGTGGACCGATTCGTTGAGCATCCCGCACAGCAGCTCCGCCAGCTCGGGGCGGACGCCGGAGAGGCCGATCGCCAGGGCGTTGGCGCGCAGCAGGAGCATCGCGCGCACCACGTCCTCGGGAAGTGGCTCGCCGACCCCGGCGGTGTGCGAGCGCACGAGGTTGCGCTGGAGCTCAGCCACCTGGTCCGGCTCGATCCGCACGTTGGCAAGGTCGCCGAAGCCGGTGGTCACGCCATAGACCGTCTCGCCCTCGGCGACGAGGCGCTCGATCACCGCCCGCGAGGCCCGCATCCGCTCCGCCGCTTCGCGGTCGAGGGCCACCTGGCGTCCTTCGCGAGCGACTGACGCGAGGTCGGCGACGGTCAGGTCGCGCCCGGTCAGGAGGAGCGGCTGGGTCGGCGCTGCGTGCGTGGCGCGGCTCCTTTCGATCGGGCTGCGGTCCGGTTCGAACCCCCGGAATGGCGGGGGAGCGTCCCTATACTACGCAGCGTGCGACGAGCCCCGGACCCCACGAGCCGTTCCGTCGCGGACGGGGAAACCCCGGATGACGACAGCGCCGTCCCCAGCCCGGCCTTCGCCTTCCTGCTGACCCTGATCGCCCTGCCGAGCCTCTTCTGGCTCGTCACCTTCAAGCGGCTGACCGGGCACACCATTCCCGAAGACTGGCTGATGACGAACGTGGTGCCGCCGATCCAGGACTGGGTGGCGCACAACGTCCCGCCGCTCGACACGCTCCTGGTCGGGATCAGCGGCCTCGGGTCCGGTTGGTTCGTCGGGCTCGGCTTCGGCGTCGCTGGCCTCGTCGCCCTGGCGCGCGGGCGCAAGGACCTGGCGCTCCTCCTCGCGGCCGGCACGCTGGCCTTCCCGATCGAGTGGGCGCTCAAGTACTTCACCTTCGTCCCGGAAACAGGGCACGCCCCCCTCGGCCTGACGGAGCTGTGGAATGCGCTGTTCAACGTCAATGGCATCGGGCTCGATGACATCGCCGACTTCCCCGCCGGCCACGCCCTGCGCGCGACGGTCTTCTACGGGCTGGTGGCGTTCTGCCTGGCCCGGGTGAGCCGCGATCGCCGCCGCGGGATGCTGGCGTACGGGGTGGCGATCGGCCTGATCGTGTCGATCAGCCTCATCCGGCTGTACCTGGGCGCCCATTACCCGATCGACCTGCTCGGTGGCTGGATGGCCGGCGGCGCGCTGCTGGCGGTGATCGTGGCGGTCTACTCGCTGGCGGTGGACTACCGGGTCCCCTCCTGAGCGATGCTCGAATTCATCGATCGGACCGTCATCCCCTTCTTCCTGGGCCTGTACGACGCGGTCGGCTACCTGGGCGTGGCGATCGCGATCAGCCTGGAGACCTTCGTGCCGATCATCCCCTCCGAGGTGATCGTGCCGATGGCCGGCTGGAAAGTGAGCCAATCGGCCGCCGATCCCTCCGTGCTGGAACCGCTGACGCGTGCGCCCTGGAACTGGCTGGTCGTGCTGGTGATTGCGACCCTTGGCGCCGTGGCCGGGTCGCTGGCCGGCTACCTGATCGGCGCCTGGGGCGGTCGTCCGCTGCTCGACCGATGGGGCCGCTACGTCCATATCAAGCCCGATGACCTCGACCGCGCCGATGCCTGGTTCGCCCGCTACGGCGACCGCGCCGTCTTCCTTGCGCGGCTGGTCCCGCTCCTCCGAGCGCTGATCAACTACCCCGCCGGCGTGGCCCGCATGCCGGTTGGCCGATTCGTCTTCTTCAGCGCGCTCGGCTCGCTGCCATGGAACGCAGCGCTCCTGCTGGGCGGGATCCTCCTCGGGGCGAATTACCGCCACCTGTACGACGCGGTGCGCCCATTCGAGCTGCTGATCTATGCGGTGGTCATCCTCGGCGTCGCATATGTCATCTACCGATGGTTGCGAGGCAGAGGTGTCCCCGATGGACGTGACATTCCGACCAGCGGCTGATACCGACGCCGAGCAAGTGGCTTCGGTGTTGCTGGCTTCGCGGAAAGCCTTCCTTGCGTTCGCTCCCATCGCACATACCGACGACGACGTGCGCGACTGGGTGGCCACCGTTCTGATCCCAGGTGGTGGCGTAACCGTCGCGGTCGCTGGAGGCTCGAACGAGGTTGTGGGCATGATGGCCGTCTCGCAGCAAGACGGCGTGGGGTGGATCGACCAGCTGTACCTGCACCCGTCCGTGGTAGGCCTCGGCATCGGAACGCTGCTCCTCGGATTGGCAATGGAGTCGTTTGGCCGTCCCATTCGCCTCTACACGTTCCAGGAGAACGCGGGCGCTCGTCGCTTCTACGAGCGACATGGCTTTCGTCCAATCGCATTCAGCGACGGCTCGGACAATGAGGAGCATTGTCCCGACGTCCTGTATGAATGGCCAGGGCCTACGTCTGATTGACCGACCCATGTGCGTGTGCCACGCTGGCGGCAACTGAACACTTCATCGCCTTCGGGGCGGGGTGAAAGTCCCCACCGGCGGTCGGCTCGCTGAGCGAGCCAGCCCGCGAACCCCAATGGGCCCGGATGCCGAGGAGCGGCTGACGGGGCGAACCTGACGGGGCCGACCTGACCCGGCGAGCGCGACGCTCGCAGGCAGACAGGGCCGACGGTCACAGTCCGGATGGGAGAAGGCGACCGCGAGGCGTTCTCCGACGCATCGACGAAGCCGATGGCGCGCGCCTGCGCGCCTGACGCACCAGTCGAGCCGATGAGATGGTCTGCGGCCGAGCCCCGTGAGCGATGCCGAGCGCATACGGGAGCGGACAGTGACGATCGAGGCGACCATGGAGCGACAGACGGCAGGCTTGCCCGTGCGCCTCGACGCCGCGCGGGTCGAGTTTCCCGGTGTGGACGGCCCGCTCATAGCCGTGCGCGACCTGACCCTGGACATCCCTGCCGGCAGCTTCACGGTCGTCATCGGCCCGAACGGGTGTGGCAAGAGCACCTTGCTGCGGGCCATCGCGGGGCTGCTGACACCTGCATCCGGCGACGTCCGGATCGGCGGCGGAGCCGACGGGCAGCCGCGAGCCGGGGACGGTCGGGTTGGCCTCGCCTTCCAGCAGCCACGGCTGCTTCCGTGGCTTTCTACGCTCGAGAACGTCGCCTTGCCGCTGACCCTGCAAGGCATCGCCGCTGCAGAGGCCTGGAACCGCGCGACGGAGGCACTCGAACGCGTCGGGCTCGCCGACGCGGCCGGCCTGCTGCCCGCCCACCTCTCTGGGGGCATGGCACAACGCGCGGGCCTCGCGCGGGCACTCATCACCGACCCGCCGATCCTCCTCCTCGACGAGCCGTTCAGCGCGCTCGACGCCCTCACCCGCGAGGCGTTCGATGGCGAGCTGGAGCGGCTCTGGATGGACCGGCCGCGAACGATCGTGCTCGTCACCCACTCGGTCAGCGAGGCGGTGCGGATGGCCGATCGCATCGTGGTCATGACCGCTCGGCCGGGGCGGGTGAGCGAGGTCATCCCGGTGGACCGGCCGAGACCGCGCTCGGAGACGCTGGCCGGCGACCCTCGGGCCGCTGGCATCGACGAGGTCACACGCGCGGCGTTGGCTGAGGTCCATCCGCCCGAGCTCATCCCGTGGCTCGACCGATGAGACGCCTCGCAGCGACTCTCGTCTCCCTCGCCGCGTTCCTCGCGGCCTGGAAGCTGCTCACCATCGTGACCGGCACGCCCGACTACATCCTTCCCGCTCCCGAAGTGGTGGCGGAGCGCGGCGTCCGCGCCATCGGCTCCGGACTGCTGTGGGAGCACACGGCGGTGACCCTCTCCGAGATCCTGCTGGGTCTCGCCGTCGGGGCGGCGACGGCGATTGCGGTCGGCACGGCGCTCGGCAAGAGCGTGGTCGTCGAGCGGGTGCTGTCGCCGTACATCGTCGCGGCGCAATCGGTCCCGATCCTGGCGCTCGCCCCGCTGCTCGACATCTGGTTCGGTGGCGGCCTGCTGGCCCGAGTCCTGATCTGCGCACTGATCGTCTTCTTCCCGATCGCCATCGCCACCATGGTCGGCATCCGCTCGGCCGACCCGCTGCTGGTCGAGATGTTCCGTTCGCTGGGCGCCACGGCGGGACAGCGCACCACGCGCCTGGAGATCCCATCGGCCCTGCCGGTGATCTTCGGCGGCCTGCGAGTCGGAGTGACCCTGGCGGTCATCGGCGCGGTCGTGGCCGAGTGGGCCGGGGCCAGCAGCGGCCTCGGCGTCCTGATCAACATCGCCGACCAGGGGCTCTTCGATACGCCCCTCATGTTCGTCGCCCTCGTGACCCTGGCGGTCATCGGCATCGGCCTGCACGGGCTGGTCGTGTCGATCGAGCGCCGCCTCGTCGTGCATCCGTAGAGAGGAAGACCAATGTCTCCGCGCCGCCTCCTCATCCCGTTGATCGCCATCCTCGTCGTCGGTTGTACCGCCCCCTCGGCATCGCCCTCCAAGGCCCCCGCCCCGGAGATCCGGTCCGTGACGTTGCTCCTCGGCTTCCAGCCCGATGTGCAATTCGCGCCGTTCTACCTAGCGCAGCAGGCTGGCTACTACGCCGACGCCGGATTGGATGTGACGATCGAATACAAGAGCGGCGCGGACCTCGTGCGGCTGGTCGCCGACGGGCAGGCGGAGTTTGGCGTGACCGACGCCACCGACGTGATGATCAGTCGGACGGCGGGAATTCCTGTGAAGTACGTCTCGACCCTGTACGACAACTTCCCGGTGGCGCTCATCGGTCCACGCCGGAGCGTTCCACGGGATCCAGCTGAGCTGGCAGGCAAACGGATCGGCACGCCTGGGCGCTTCGGGTCGTCCTGGCATGCGCTGCTTGCGCTGCTTCGGGCAGGCGGCCTGACCGAAGCCGATGTCACGATCCGCGAGTACCCGCAGTTCAACCAGGTCGACGGGCTGCTCAATGGCGACGTCGACTTCATCACGGGCTTCCTTGCTAATGAACCGCTTCGCCTCGCGGCTCAGGGGATGCCGGTAGACACGTTCACCATCGACGAGATCGCGCCACTGCCTGGGCCGGGCGTGATCGTCGGAGACGCGCTGCTCGGTGCTGACCGATCGATGGTTGCCGCCTTTGCTGATGCAACCCTAGGAGCCCAGCGGGCGATCGCCACCGATCCGCAGGTCGGCCTGGAAGCGGCGATCAAGGCCGTGCCAGCAATTGCGGACGATCGCGCGACCGCCTTGGCCGTCCTTGACGAGACCATCCGACTCTGGCGCGGCACCGCCGACCTGCCCACCGGCAACATCAATGGGGAGGTTTGGACAAAGGGGTACGAGACGATGCGGAGCCTCGGCTTCATCGATGGTTCCGTGTCACTCGACCAGATGATCGACCAAGTCCTTGGCACGATCAGCGAGAGTCCGACGCCGAGCTAGCCGGCTGCCGGGGGACGTTAGCGCTCGGTTTTGGTGGCCGCAGGCGTGCGCTCGGGGAGGGCGTATCGGTCCAGGGCGGGCACGTCGGATGACTCGGCCCGCTCGGCGGCGTCGACCGTCTGCTGCAGCAGCATCATGGTCGTTACCGGCCCGACGCCTCCCGGCACCGGGGTGATGGCGCCGACCACCGGTCGAACCGCGGCGTAGTCGACGTCGCCGACGATCCCGTCGGGCGTGGTGTTGATCCCGCAGTCGATCACCACCGCCGAGCGGTTGACCATCTCGGGGCGGATGAGGTGCGGCACGCCGGCGGCCACCACCAGGATTTCGGCGCGTCGCGTCTCGCGGGCGAGGTTGCGCGTGCGCCGATGGCAGATCTGCACCGTCGCATCGGCGGCGAGGAGCAGCGACGCGGCGGGGCGTCCGACGACCGCCGAGCGGCCGACGACAACCGCTCGCTTCCCCGCCACAGGGATCCCGTAGCTGCGCAGGATGGCCATCACTGCCAGCGCGGTGGCCGGCACGAACGTGCGCTCGCCGCGGGCGATCCGGCCCGCGTTCAGTGGCGTCGCACCGTCGACGTCCTTGGCGGGGTCGATCAGCGCCACCACCTCAGCGGCATCGAGGTGAGACGGCACGGGCTGGGCGACGACGATCCCCGCGATGCTCGGGTCGCGGTTCAGTGCGCCAATGCGGGCCGCCAGGTCAGAGAGGGCAACCCCTTCGGGCGGCGCGATCTCGAAGGCGTCCACCCCCACGCTGCGTGCCGCGCGCCAGACGCTCGCCGCGTAGACGGCCGAGGGGCCTCGCGCGTCGAGGCGGACGATGGCCAGGCGTGGTGTCGCGCCGGTCCGCTCGTGGAGATCGGCGATCCGGTCGGAGAGGTCGCGCCACAGGCGTGAGGCGACGGTCCGGCCGTCAAGGACTTTCGCGGTCATGGGGCCACCAGACTTGTATCCACCGCGGCCAGTGCAGCCTGCTCGCCCGTTGTCGCCAGCGCTTCGAGGCGGGCGATCTCGGCTGGGGCAGAGGCGCGCATCGGCTCGTCCTCGGCCAGGTAGGGGAGGTTGATGCGCACGTTCAGGAGGGCGCCGCGCAGGCCCGCGGCGGCCAGCTGGGCGCCGACGCCGGCGTCGCTCGCTGCGTTCTTGTTCCCGATCGGGGCGATCCGCTCCGCGAGGTCGAGGACCTCGGACGCGACAACGGCCACTCGAAGCGGGATGCGCGCGGCCTCGACCATCGCGGCCTGGAGGGCTGAGCTGCGGGCCGCCTTCTCCGCGTCGGATTCCTTGGGGAGGTGGCGGGCTCGGACCACCACGTCGTAGGCGTCGGCGTCCTGTTGTGCCAGGTCGAGCAGCTCGACCCGCCGGTCGATGGCGTCGAAGCGGATCTTGCGGACCGTCTCTTCGTGCTCGGCATACGCAGGGCGGCCGATGGTCAGCTCGGCGACCATGGCGACCAGGGCAGCACCCATCGCAGCGGCCAGCGCGGCCGCGCTGCCGCCACCGGGGACCGGATCGCTGCTCCCCAGGCGTTCGAGGAATTCGTGGACGGGGAGGTCGGTGAGCTGGGTTGAATCGCCCATCGGCGAGCTGCCTCATGCGGTCTTCGGACGCCCGCACGGCGCCTCGCTGGCGAGCCTCCGCCTCGGATTGTACGGGCTAGACTCGGAACCGCATGAAGCAGGTCGGCTGGCGGATCACGCTCATCACCACCGTGCCGCCCGTCGCCGCGGCGCTCGACGCCGCCCTCCGCGAGCTCGGCCATGACCCGGTCGCCGTGGTCAGTGCCCGCCGAAAGGAGCCTGTCCCCGGCCGCGAGCCCATGGGCGACCAGACGGCTCCCGCGGGGCTCGATGTCCTCCTCGCCCGTGACAAGTGGTCGGTCGAGCCGCTGCTGCGCGCCAGCCGCCCCGACCTCGTGCTGTGCTGGGGCTTCCCGTGGCGCATCCCCCAGGCGGCGCTCGACGTGCCGCCGCTCGGGTCGGTGAACTGCCACCCCGCCATGCTGCCGCGCCATCGCGGCCCGATCCCGCTGGCCTGGGCATTCCGTGACGGTGACCAGCAGTTCGGGGTGACCTGGCACCGGATGGACGCCGAGCTCGACACTGGCCCGATCCTGGCGCAGGCCGCGGTACCGATGCTCGATGACGACTTCGGGATCGAGGTTGTCGGCCCGCGCATGGGCGCCGTGGCGATTGGCCTCTTGCCCGAGGTGCTCGCCCGCATCGCGGCCGGCGACCCCGGCGACGAGCAGTCGACCGAGGGGGTCACCTGGGCGGGGCACTTCGGCGACGACTATGCCTCCGTCGACTGGTCGCAGCCGGCGCGCCGGATCCATGACCAGGTGCGGGCGTGGGCTTTCACCTTCGGTCTGTCACCGATCGTCGGGCCGGTCACCGAGCTGGACGGCCAGCGCATGCGACTGGTCCGCACCTCGCTGACGGATCCTGGTGGCGATGCGCGGCGGATGGAGACCGGCGACGGTCCGCTGTGGATCGTCGCGACCGAGCCGCTGGACTGAGGGCTAGGCCGCCTCGTCGAGCGCGTCGACGAACCAGCGCCGCCGGCGCCCATCGAAGACGAGCGAGGCCGGACCCGCATCGGTCTCGACCAGGTAGGTGATGCGCGGACCGCGGTCGGCGGGGTAGGCCGCCGTCTCGTCGCGCATCGCGTCGAGCGCGGTCACGGTCAGCTGTCGGCCGGCAACCCGGACGGTTCCGGGCCTGGCCTGTCGTCGGTCCCACTGCACCCGTGCTGGGGTCGGCGTGATCTTGGTGAGCGCCATTGGTTCCACTTCTCCTTCACGCCGCCTGCCAGAGGCACCGAACAGGCGTTCTAGTGAGACGCAGCATACGAACAGATGTTCTACCTGTCAAGGGTCGGGATCGGTCGGGACCTCGGGCTTCTCGCCGAAGTCGAAGCGACGCTTATCGCGATGGCCGACGAGCCGCGCGCGGGTGATCGCCTTCTCTCCGAACCGCTCGCGCACCGCGTCGATCGACTTGGTGATCCGATCGGTCTTGTCCGGCTCGTCGAAGAGGGTCAGCTGCTGGACGTCGGTCAGGTTGATGGCGGTCAGGCCGATGAGCCGCACGGCGCGGTCGCGGACCAGCGTCTTGCGCAGGAGCGCGACTCCGGCTTCGTAGAGCGGCTCCGGACTCGCGCGTCTGCCGCGGCACCGGCATCTGGCGGGTCAGCGTCTCGAAGCCCTCGTAGCGCAGCTTGAGCTGCACCGCCCCGGCGGCCATGTGGTGCTCCCGCAGCCGGCTGGCAACCGATTCGGCCAGGTCGAGCAGCGTCGCCTCGAGCCGCGCTCGGATCGATCGACGTCCCGGTTGAAGGTCAGCTCGTGGCCGATGCTCTTCGCCGCCTGGCCGGTCATCACCGCGAGCGGGGTCGATGCCCGCGCGCCCGCATCGCCAGGTCGTCGCCATGGGTCCCGAAGCGGCGACGGAGGGTGCCATCGGCCATGGCCGCGAGCTGCCCGATGGTCGTCACGCCGTAGTCGGCGAGCGCCTGCCGCGACTGCGGCCCGACGCCCCACAGCCGGCTGACGGGGAGCGGGGCCAGGAAGGCAGCCTCGCTCGCCGGGCGGGACGACGACCAGCGCATCGGGCTTGCGCAGGTCCGATGCGACCTTGGCGCAGAGCTTGTTGGTCGCCACGCCGACGCTGACGACCAGGCCGACCTCGTCGAGCACCCGCCCTTGATCTCGCGCGCGATCGTCTCCCCGTCGCCGAACGCGCTCGCGGCTGGCCGTGACGTCGAGGAACGCCTCGTCGAGGCTGATCGGCTCGACCTGCGGGCGTGTACGACGGCGAAGATGCGCATCACCTGGCGGGAAAGCTCGCGGTAGCGGTCGGGGCGGCCGGGCAGGAAGACGCCGGTCGGGCACAGCGCGAGTGGCGGTGCGCATCGGCATGGCCGAATGGACGCCGAACGTGCGGGCCTCGTACGACGCCGCCATGACCACGCCGCGCGTCCCGCGGTCGCCGCCCACGATGACCGGCTTGCCGCGCAGCGAAGGGTCGTCGAGGACCTCGACGCTCGCGTAGAAGGCATCGAGGTCGGCGTGGAGGATGGTGCGCAGCCGGATTGCTCAGTCGGTGCCCGGATGAGCGCGCGAAGGCGCCGGGTCCGAGAAGCGGCAGCAGGCGATCTGCCTCGGCCTCGAGCGCGTCGCGATCCGCCCTGGCGAGGCGCCCGAACGGTCGCAGCTCGGCGCGTGGCCCGTCGCGGCCAGATCGCGGCAGCCAGGTGCCCGCGACGAAGCCATCGACCAGGAAGGTTGGCAGCACGTCGGCGTTCCGGGTGCTGACCGTGGCCTGGTGCTCGGGCGGCAGCACGCGCGCGCGATCCTTGGTGCCATACGCGAGGAGCAGGCTGTCCCAGCTGGCCAGCAGGCGTGGCGGCGCCGGGGCGTCCTCGGGCGGGCGCGGCGCCGGGCCAGGTCGAAGAGGCGGCGGCCGCTCGTCCAGCGCAGCTCGACCAGCTGATGACCGAGGTCGTCGATGGCGGCGCGCCAGCGGCTCAGGTCCCGCCCACGCCCGACGTAGGCCGCCAGGTCTTCGGCGCTCGCCGGGCCGAACGCGGCGCAGATAGCGGATGCGCGAGGTGCGCGCCGCCGCTCGTTCCGGGTCGGACTGGGCCGCCGTGGGAGGTCCGAGCCAGTCCGCCGCGGCGGCGTATCGGGCGCGCCCGTATGCCTCCCTGCGGATGGGGGACCTGGACCAGCGGCACGGCGCTGAGGAAGTGTCGCCAGAGCGCGCGGTTGGGCGGGATCTCCCACGCCGCGCAGGTCGCCGGCCAGGATCGCCTCGATCTCACGGATCGCGAGCGGCTCGTCTCGGAGGGCCGCGAGGGCGGCGGCGTGCGCTGCGCCGATTCGCTTTCCGAGCGGCGAGGTGAGCGGATCCAGCTTGAACATGGCCTTGCAACTGGCCAGGCGCGCAGCGGCAGGGTCAGGGTCGAGAGCGGCCAGAAATCGTCCGCGCTCACGACGTGGATCGTCATGCGCATCAGCGAAGCGCGCACCACTGACTTCCGCGTTACGGGCGCGGTCGAGGTCAATCGGTCGCGGCCGTCGGCGCCCACGCGAGTCTGGAGCGCGAGTGGCGGCCAGTCGGGGTGCTGAGCCTGGAGGGCAGCCGAACGCGCTCGACGGGCGTCGGCCACCGGGGCAGGCGGGAGTGGCGTGAGCAGGCCCTGGCGCGCGAGCGTGGCTCGGTTCAGCTGCCGGAGGGTGAGCGTCGGTGGCATCGGTCTCGCCGCCTATGGCGGCGAGGAGCCAGCCGCCGGCGGCGAGATCAGGTCAGCTTGCGGATGACGCCGACGACCTTGCCCTGGATCTGGACCTCGGTGGCGTAGATCGGCTCCATCTCGGCGTTGGCTGGCTGGAGGCGGATGCGGTCCTTCTCCCGGTAGAAGCGCTTCAGGGTGACGCCGTTGTCCTCGAGCAGCGCGACCACGATGTCGCCGTCATGCGCGGTCGCCTGCGGCTGGACAACGACGTAGTCGCCGTCGTCGATCAGGTCATCGATCATGCTCTTGCCGCGGACGCGGAGAACGTACGAGTCGTCTCGAGCCTGCAACGAGCGGGGAACGTCAAGGGTCTCGGCGCCCTCGGCGTAGGCCTCGATCGGCTGGCCGGCGGCGATCTCGCCGATCACCGGCAGGGCGAGGCGATCGCGCTCCATCGGCATCCGGAAGGGCGTGACCCGGCTGCGCTCCGCGGGTGCCGGTTGGCGCGTGGCGACGCCAATCTCCGCCTCTCCGCGGACGGTCAGGCGCAGGGCGCGTGAGGAGTGCGAGCCTCGCTCAAGCAGGCCGTCGCGCTCGAGGGCGATCAGGTGGTGATGAACGGCCGAGGGCGAGGCCAGCCCCACTGCCTCCGCGATCTCGCGGACGCTGGGGGGATAGCCGCGCTCCGCGACGATGCGGGCGATGCTCTCGAGGATCTTTCTGCGGCGCTCGGCGTCGTGCCTGGTCACCGGCTGCTCCTTTGCGGTGCGCGGTCGTTCGTGCGACCATAGCAGAACAGACGTTCTAATGTCAACGTCTGAACACCGTAAGGAGCGATCGGCGCTCCTGGTTCCGTGGCGATGTACGCCCAGCGCACATAACGGGCACCTAGCGGCGTTCTGGCGCTCAACATCGCTCTTTTGTACGCCCAGCGAGCAGAAAGGCCGCGACATGGCGTTTCGCGGGCCGAACTTCCCTGTTATGTACGCTGAGCGCACAAGGAGGAGGGGGTGAGGCGCCGCGCGACCCGATCGAGTCGCTCTGCTACCATCGGCCTCCAACCCACCGGAGCCGGAGAATCCCCGTGAAGCTATCCGGCCAACTGCGCTATGCGCGCATGGCACGCCTGATCTGGAAGCTCCCGATGTACGCGCGCGTCATCTGGGGCCTCGTTCGCGACCCTCGCACCCCGCTGCCGCTGAAGGGGCTCCTGGGAGCCGCCCTGGTCTATCTGGTGATGCCGTTCGACCTCATCCCGGACGCCATCCCGATCCTGGGCCAGGCCGATGACCTGACCGTCCTGATGCTGGTGCTCGACCTCTTCATCGCCAACTCGCCGGCGGAGGTCCGCAAGGATCACCTCGAGCGCGCCAAGAACGGCACGGCCGACCTGGACAAGGACCTCGCCAAGCTCCGCTCGCTGATGGGGCACCGATACGACGAGATCCGCGACAGCCTCCCCGAGCTGCTCGAGCGCTACGGGGACCTGCGCGACCCTCGTGCGGTGAAGGGCCTCCTCGCCCGATTTCGCATGACGCGTGGCGGCAACGACCCCAAGACCGAGAAGGTCGCCAGTGCGGACGACGACGCCTGGGAGCTCCAGGTCGCCGGCGGACGCGGCGAGCCGACGCTCAACTGACACCACGGAAGGGACCGACGAACCGATGAAGGTGATCCTCAAGCGCGACGTGAAGGGCCTCGGACACGCCGGTGACGTGAAGGAGGTCAAGAACGGGTACGCGCGCAACCTCCTCTTCCCGACAGGCGCCGCGGCGCTGGCCGATGCCGGTGCCCTCGCCAACTGGGAGCGTCATCGCGGCGAGCGCGAAGCCCGCGAGCAGGGTCTGAAGGCGGAGGCCCAGACCACAGCCGAGCGCCTGAGCGCGATGAACCTCCAGGTGCCGGTGAAGGCCGGCGAGAAGAATCGCCTCTTCGGATCGGTCACCAATCGTGAGATCGCCGAGCTGATCGCGAACGAGGGGATCGAGATCGATCGGCACAACATCCACCTGCGCCAGCCGATCAAGACGCTCGGCGACTTCAAGGTGGATGTGCAGGTCATGCCAGGCATCTCGGCGGAGATGACCGTCAGCGTCGTGCCGCTCCATGGCTGACCCGGCGTCACGGCGCAGGGGAGCCGTCGCGACACCCTAGCTGTCGTGAACGCCCGGCAGGCTGCGCGGCATGATCGGAGCAGCCGGACGCTTTTCCACAGGAATCCGGTTGTCCACAAACCCGCCCCGGATATCGACAGGTAAGGCCTGTCCGGCGGGTATGCGGCGCCCCGTCGCTGCGGCACCATCGGTACCGCCATGAGCATCGACAAGCTTGCCCCCCAGGCCGTCGAAGCCGAGCAGAGCGTGCTCGGTTCGATCCTGATCGACCCCGAGGCGATCCTCAAGGTCGCGGACTTCCTGCACCCGCCCGACTTCTACCGCCAGCAGCATTCCGACATCTTCGAGGCGATGCTCGGCCTGCATGGCCAGCGCGAGCCGATCGACCTGGTCACGCTCGGCGACGAGCTGGCGCGACGTGATCGGCTGGAGCCGATCGGTGGGCCGGCGTACCTGGCCAGCCTCATGAACATGGTGCCGACGGCGGTGCACGTCGAGCATTACGGGCGGATCGTCGAGCGCAAGGCGGTGCTCCGCAACCTGATCGGCGCCGCCGGCAAGATCGCCGCCGTCGGCTACGAAGAGGCCAACGACGCCGAGGCCGCCATCGACCGGGCAGAGGGGATCCTGTTCGAGATCAGTCAGCGCCGGACGGTCGGTGGCTTCGAGTCGCTCGCCACGCTGCTCGGGCAGGCGTACGACCGGCTCGAGTACCTGCACGAGCATCGCGGCCAGATCCTGGGCATCCCCAGCGGCCTCTCGCAGCTCGACGCGCTGCTTGGTGGCTTCCAGCCCTCCGACCTGATCATCCTGGCGGCGCGGCCGAGCGTCGGGAAGACGAGCATGGCGCTCAACATCGCGCAGCACGCGGCGGTCCACGAAGGGAAGAAGGTCGGCGTCTTCTCGCTCGAGATGAGCAAGGAGCAGCTCGCGCTGCGGCTCCTCTCGGCAGAGTCCGGGATCAACCCGCGACCCCTGCAGAGCGGGTTCGTGGACGAGACGGACTGGAGCAAGATCGCCCAGGTCATGAACTCGATGCACGCCGCGCCGATGTGGATCGACGACTCGCCCGTCCTCACCGTCCTCGAGCTGCGGACCAAGGCGCGCCGACTCGAGGCCGAGCAGCGGGGGCTGGACCTGCTCATCGTCGACTACCTGCAGCTGATGCAGGGCAGCCTCTCGTCGCGCGAGCCGAACCGCGTGCAGGAGGTGAGCGAAATCAGCCGTGGCCTGAAGCAGCTCTCTCGCGAGCTGAAGGTGCCGGTGATCGCCCTCTCGCAGCTGTCGCGTGGCGTCGAGCAGCGCGGGAGCGCCGAGCCGCGCCTCTCGGACCTTCGCGAGTCCGGCTCCATCGAGCAGGACGCGGACGTCGTGATCTTCCTCTACCGCGACGGGGAGCCGAATGCCGATGCGGACGTGGAGCTGATCAAGGCCAAGGTCGCGAAGCACCGCAACGGCCCCATCGGCGAGGTCCCGCTCCAGTTCCGCAAGGCGAACACCCGTTTCTACACGATGGCTGCCCGCGAGACCGAAGCGGTGACCTACTAGCCCCTTTTTGCACTCTAGGCAGGCACCGGACCCGTGTGTATAGTCGGCCGCGCAACGTCCGGTCCATTGCTCAACCCGAGTCCGACAGATCCAGCGCCACGCCGCCGGTCAGCCCAGGCCCGAGGGACAGCACCGTCCAAGATCGGCCCGGGCGTGACGATGGAGGACAGGGGTAGGTGTACGCCGACAAGACGATCAGCTGCCGTGACTGCGGGATGGACTTTGTCTTCTCCGCCGGTGAGCAGCAGTTCTACGCCGAGAAGGGCCTCGTCAACGAGCCGCAGCGCTGCCCGACCTGCCGCGCCACGGCGAAGCAGAACCGGGCCCTCGGCATCAGCTCGGGTGGTGGCACCGGCCAGCGTGAGATGCACGCCGCGGTGTGTGCCGAATGTGGTGGCCAGGCTCTCGTGCCCTTCCTGCCGCGCAACGACCGCCCCGTCTACTGCAGCAGCTGCTTCGACAAGGTGCGTGCCACCAGGACCTGATCCGCAGGGCACCCCCGCCGCTCACTGACCCCGAACGCCGCCGTCGCCCAAGGCGGCGTTCGCCTTTCCCGCCGGTCGCCGGCCGGCGCTACGATGCGTCCTCTCCCACGCACGTGAGGTCTGCGCCTGCCCATGTCCGTCATCGCCGTCGTCGGTGCCCAGTGGGGCGACGAGGGGAAGGGCCGCGTGGTCGACTACCTCGCCACCGACGCCGACCTCGTGATCCGCTACGGCGGGGGCAACAACGCCGGCCATACGGTGGTCAACCCGCACGGCCACTTCAAGCTGCACCTGATCCCCTCGGGGATCTTCTATCCGGAGACCCGCAACCTGCTCGGCGGTGGGGTGGTCATCAACCCGCCGGCGCTGGTGCAGGAGCTCGACGGCCTGGCGGCCGCCGGCTTCGACGGGGCCAACCTCTTCATCAGCGAACGTGCCCACCTGGTGATGCCCTACCACGTCCTCCTCGACCAGCTGGAGGAGCGGGAGCGGGGGACCGCCAGGCTGGGCACGACCAGCCGCGGCATCGGTCCGGCCTACGTCGACAAGGTCGCCCGTCGCGGGATCCGGGTGGTCGACCTCATGGAGGCCGATGGATTCCGGGCGCAGCTCACCGTCGCCGTGGGCCGCATCCGGCGGATCGTCTCCGGCTACTTCGGCGCGGGTGGCGAGGACGACGAGATGCGAGCCGCGATCGAGGAGGCGACCGACGAGGCCCGGATCGCGGACGAGTACCTGGCCGCCGCCGAGCGGCTGCGGCCGCACGTCGTGGACGGCCAGGCGATGGTCGATGCCGCGCTCTTTGCCGGCGACCGCATCCTGCTCGAGGGCCAGCTCGGGACGATGCGCGACATCGACTGGGGCACCTATCCCTATGTCACCTCCTCCTCGCCGATCCCCGGCGGCGCCTCGATTGGCGCAGGGCTGCCGGCCGTGGCGATCGACCAGGTGATCGGGGTGGCCAAGGCCTACACCACGGCAGTTGGGGCGGGACCCCTCCCCACCGAGCTGCTCGACGCCGACGGCGAGGCGCTGCGCGAGCGGGGCGTCGAGTTCGGGACCTCGACGGGACGCCCGCGGCGCTGCGGCTGGTACGACGCGGTGGCGGTCCGCTTCAGCGTCCGGCTGGCCGGCTACTCGAGCGTCGCCCTCACCAAGCTCGACGTGCTCGACGGCTTCGAGCGGATCCGCATCTGCACCGCCTATCGCGACCCCGTGGACGGGCGGGAGTGGACGACGGTGCCCGCCTCGACATCGGTCTATGAGCGGTTGGAGCCCGTCTATGAAGACCTTCCAGGCTGGCAGGCCGATACGACCGGCTGCCGCGCCTTCGACCAGCTTCCATCCGCGGCCCGCGCCTACGTCGAGCTGCTTGAGGAGCTCGCGGGCATCCCGATTCGCTACGTCTCGGTCGGCCCGGAGCGCGACCAGATGATCGTGCGCGGAGCGGGGTAGGTGCGGGCGGGGCTCGGGCTGGCGTGCATTGCGTTGCTCGTCGCCTGTGCTCCGGCGATCGAGCATCCCGTTCCGGCTGGCCCGGCCTTCGAGAGCGACGAGGTCCGGTTCGTGGCCCCGACCGGGTGGCAGCTACAGCCATCGACAGCCGTCTTCTACGGTGCCGACGTCGAGATACGGACCTACCTCGCCAACCAACCGCTCCACGAGGACTGCACCGACACCTCAGGCGAGCTGCTCTGCGACTCCCCGCTGGTGGACCCGCTGCGGCCAGACGGGATGTTGGTCACCTGGTTCTCGCATGAATGCGTGGCCCGGGGCTGTGACCTCCCGTCCGCACCCCTCATCGCGATCGGGAATCGGCAGGGCGTTCGCGTGCCCTATGACCAGGGCTGCGAGGGCACGGGCTTTACCGAGCGCTCCGCCTACTACGTCACCGTCACGCCGCAACGAGTGGATGCCCTCTTCACGTGCGCACGCGACCCGAGCGATGTGACCCGGTCCGCCTTCCTCGGATTCCTCGATGCAATTCGCTGGCGGATTCCGTGATGGCCGGGACCCTATACTCGGTCGACACCTGAGCGGAGGCGTTGTTGATCGACCCGGCCACTCTCTCTCCTGACGCGACCTCGACCCGGCTGCGGCGAGCATACGGCTTCGACGAGGTGGCGCTGGTCCCGGGTGCCATCACCGTCGACCCCGCCGAGATCGACCTCACCACCGAGGTCGGGGGACATCGGCTCGAGATCCCGTTCATCGCATCGGCCATGGATGCCGTCGCGGACGCCGATTTCGCCGCGCGCATGAGCCTCCACGGCGGCCTCGCCTTCATCAACCTCGAGGGCCTCTACACCCGATACGAGGACGCCAGCCCGATCATCGAGCAGGTCGCCGGGGCGGCAAGCAACCAGGAGGCGGCCGAGCTGCTGGCGGGGGCCTATGCCGCGCCGATCTGCGACGAGCTCATCACCGCGCTCATCACCCGGGTCAAGGCGCAGGGCGGGATCGCCGCGGTGGCGACCACGCCGGGATCGGCCTGGCATCACGCCGAGGTGGCGGCCGAGGCGGGCGCGGACCTGTTCCTGGTCCAGTCGCAGGTCTCGAGCGCGCAGCACATCTCGACGGGTGCGCGGGTCCTGTCGCTGGCGGACCTGACCGGGGCGCTGAAGATGCCGGTCCTGGTCGGCAACACGGTAAGTGGCGATGCCGCGTACCAGCTCATGCACCAGGGCGCGGCCGCGATCCTGGTGGGTGTCGGTCCGGGTGCCGCGTGCACCACGCGCGAGGTGCTGGGCATCGGCGTGCCGCAGGTGAGCGCAACGCTCGAGGTGGCCGCCGCCCGCGATCGCTTCGAGCGCGAGACCGGCCGCTACGTCCCGGTCATCACCGACGGCGGCATGAAGACCGGCGGCGACATCGCCAAGGCGATCGCCAGCGGAGCCGATGCGGTCATGCTCGGCTCGCCATTCGCCGGCGCGCTCGAGGCACCGGGCCGCGGCTTCAACTGGGGCATGGCGGCCCCATCGCCGACCCTGCCGCGCGGGACGCGGATCAAGATCGGGGAGCGACTGCCGCTCGAGCAGATCCTGTTCGGACCCGCCCACACGACGCACGGCACACAAAACCTGGTGGGCGCACTGCGCCAGTCGATGGCCTCGCTCGGGGCGCGGACGATCCGCGAGATGCACGGGGTCGAGATGGTGATCGCCCCCTCGATCGCCACGGAGGGGAAGTCGTGGCAGCTGGCCGCCAAGGAGTGAGCCGGGTCAGCTGACCGGCCAGATCACCTCGGTTCGGAGGTCAGCCTCCGCGACCTCCGACGGATCGTCGACGTAGTTCTCCCACGGCGCGGCCCCCGGCTCGTGGCCCTGCGCCTTGATCCATGCCTGCAGCCGTTCGTACGCAGCGCGCAGGCCGGGGTAGGCGCCGACGTGAAGGGTGATCGCCGCCGGCCCGCCCGGCAGCTCGCCGGCTCCGACCTCGCCCGGCTCGCACTCGGCCAGCGGACGCAGGTTGGGCACCGGCGACATGACCGGGATGCCGAATTCGATGTCCGCCAACTCCGGTCCGAACTCGTGGTACCTGGCGTACGGCGCCCCTGCCGTGGTGCCGCCGAGGTCCGCGATCCGGTCTGCCACGTTGCCCATGTGCAGGCCGAAGAGCGCCCCGACGTCGAGCTGCTCGAAGGACTGCCGCACGCGCGCAGCCACCGTCGGCTGCGGCGCCAGGTCCACCAGCCGCGGGTCGGTCTGGGTCGTGTCGTCATCCATCGGACCCATAGCCTACTGCCGCCGGTAGACTGAGCGCACGAAGTCGGGAGGGATCATTGCCGGACGAGCCATCAGCGCCGCCGACGCGCGGTCGGACCGTGCACGGCGAGGCCGCGAACGCCGGCCACCGGGTCCTCGCTCCGGACGACGCCGAGGTCGAGGCCTACCTCGAGCAGGCGCTCCACGCGCCGCCCCCGGAGCGCGCGGGCGAGGTTCCCTCCGAACCCGATACGGTCGTCATCCTCGACTTCGGCAGCCAGTTCGCGCAGCTGATCGCGCGCCGCGTGCGCGAGCTGCACGTCTATAGCGAGCTCCTCCCGCACGACACGCCGTGGGCCGAGATCGAGCGGCGCCGGCCGAAGGCGATCATCCTCTCCGGCGGCCCGTCATCGGTCTATGACGACGGCGCGCCGCACCCGGATCCGGGCATCTGGGCCGGCGGCATTCCGGTCCTCGGCATCTGCTACGGCCTGCAGCTGATGGCTCACCAGCTCGGCGGCGAGGTGGCGTCGAGCACCAAGCGGGAGTACGGACCCGCGTCGGTCCAGATCACCACCGATGACGGCCTGTTCCGTGGACTCGACCGGCAGCAGCCGGTCTGGATGAGCCACGGCGATCGGATCGTCCGGCCACCGGCAGGGTTCGTCACCACCGCCGAGACCGAGACAAGCGCCTTCGCCGGACTGGCCGATGCGGCACGCGGCCTGTACGGCATCCAGTTCCACCCCGAGGTGGTGCACACCCCGGCGGGTCGCGACATCCTGCGCAACTTCGTGGTCGAGATCGCCGGAGCACGCCAGACCTGGACGCCATCCAGCTTCGTCGAGACGACCATCGCCGAGATCCGCGAGCGGGTGGGGATTGGCAAGGTCATCTGCGCACTGTCGGGTGGCGTGGACTCCGCGGTGGCGGCAACGCTGGTCCATCGGGCCATTGGCGACCAGCTGACCTGCATCTACGTCGACCACGGCCTGATGCGGAAGCGCGAGTCGGAGCTCCTCCGCGCGACCTTCGCCGAGAACTTCGGGATGCAGCTGATCATGGTCGACGCGCGAGAGCGGTTCCTCCGCCGCCTGGCCGGTGTTGAGGATCCCGAGGAGAAGCGCCGCATCATCGGCGACGAGTTCATCCGGGTCTTCGAGGAGGAGGCGGCCAAGCTCGGGCAGATCGATTTTCTGACCCAGGGCACCCTCTACCCCGATGTCATCGAGTCGAAGACCGCCGAGACGAAGACGGCTGCCAAGATCAAGACCCACCATAACGTCGGTGGTCTCCCCGCCGACCTGCGCTTCAGCCTGATCGAGCCGCTGCGCTACCTGTTCAAGGACGAGGTGCGCAACGTCGGTGCCGAGCTCGGCCTGCCGGAGGCGATGGTCCTGCGCCAGCCGTTCCCCGGGCCGGGGCTCGCCATCCGGATCATCGGCGAGGTGACGGCGGATCGGCTGGAGACGTTGCGTGAGGCGGACTGGATCGTGATCGACGAGATCAAGGCCGCGGGGATGTATCGGTCCCTGTGGCAGTCCTTCGCGATTCTGACCCCGGTTCGCTCGGTTGGGGTGATGGGCGACTTCCGGACCTACGCCAACGTGGTTGCGGTCCGCGCCGTCACGAGCGACGACGGCATGACCGCCGACTGGGCGCGCCTGCCGTACGACCTCCTGGCCCGCATCTCGTCGCGGATCGTGAACGAGGTGGCCGGCGTCAACCGCGTCGTGTACGACATCAGCAGCAAGCCGCCGGCCACCATCGAGTGGGAGTGATCAGGCCCTAGTCGGCGTTGGCGCAGAACTCCCCGCCCTCTCCCTGGCCGTTGCCGGGGGTGCCCACCGGCGGGAGCGGCAGTGACTGTGCCGGGTTGTGCGCGACGAGGGATTCCTTCGCCTGGCCGTTGTCGTTCGACGGGCTGCCGGCCGCATCGGCTGCGCAGAACCGGGCGGGAAGGCCCGTGTGATGGAAGCCGAGGACGGTGCTGGGCAGGACGAGGGAGCCGAGCAGCAGGGCCAGGACGAGCAGACGCTTCATGGGTCACTCCAGCTGGGGTCTTGGTGCTCGCAGATACGGCCCCGGTTACACCCGGCTAGGATGCGGAGCACATGTCCGGCTGGTTCGACAAGCTTCTGGAAGAGCTGCAGCGTCGGCAGGCTGAGCAGGACGCCCGCCGCGAGGGGCGTCCGATTCCTCCCTTCGGCCCACGACGCAGCGGGGGCAACGGGCACGACACCTCCGCCGAGGACGAGCCAGCGCCGTTCCGGCCCGGCCGCCCGCCGATCCTCCGCCCGCACGGGAGCGGGAGGCCGCCGCGCTGGGGGCTGTGGATCGGCATCGCCGTGCTGGCGATCTTCGTGTTCGGGTTCCTGGGCAGCATCGTCAACCTCATCACCGACCTGATGTGGTACGACGCCCTCGGCCGCACCAGCGTGCTGACGACGCGTCTCTGGTCGCAGGTCATCCTCTTCGTGGTCGGCTTCGTGGCGTTCGCGCTGCCGGCCATCGCGAGCATCCTGCTGGCGCGCCGCATCGCCCCGCAGGTGCCCATCCGGCGCATCGGCGAGTTCGAGATCCCGGACATCTCGCGCGCCGTGACGCTGGGGCTGGTCGGGCTGGCCGTGCTGCTGGCGCTCATCTCGGCAGGCGCGTGGAGCGGCAGCTGGGAGACCGTCCAGCTCTGGATCAACGGCGGCGACTTCGGGATGGTCGATCCGAACTTCCACCGCGACATCGGCTTCTACGTCTTCGACCTGCCGTTCCTGCGCTTCCTGCAGGGCTGGGGCATCGGCTCGCTGATCGGGATCCTGGTGCTCAGCCTGGGGGCGTACGCGGCTGGTGCGATGCGCTGGCAATTCCGCCTGACGACCTCGGTGCGGGCGCACCTCTCGATCATCGGCGCGCTGCTGCTGGTGCTCATCGCGGCCGGCTATCAGCTCGACATCCCGGAGCTCTCCTACTCGCCGAGCGGGTACGACGCGATACAGGCCGCCACCTATACCGACATGAACGCCCAGCTGCCCGCCTACGTGATCCTGACCTTCGTGGCGCTGGCGTCGGCGACGCTGCTGCTTCTCAACATCTGGTTCCGGACGCTGTGGGCGCTCGTCCTCGCCGGCGGGGCATGGTTCGTGCTCTCGATCGCGGTCGGGGCGATCTTCCCCGCCTACGTCCAGACGTTCCAGGTCAAGCCGAACGAACTGAACGTCGAGCGTCCCTACATCGCCAGGCACCTGGCCTCCACCCGGGCCGCCTTCGACCTCGACACGATCGAGCAGCGCAGCTTCACCGGCGAGCAGCCGCTGACCGAGGCGGTCTTCGCGCAGGACGCCGCCACGATTGACAACCTGCGGCTGTGGGACTATCGGCCGCTGCTCATCACCTTCGGCCAGGACCAGATCCTGCGGCGCTACTACGACTTCAAGGACGTCGACATCGATCGGTACACCGTCGACGGCCACGAGCGTCAGCTCATGCTCAGCGCCCGCGAGCTTGACGTCGACAAGCTGGCCGAGGACGCGAAGACATGGACCAACGAGCGCCTCGTCTACACCCACGGCTACGGCATCACGGCGGTGCCGGTGGACGCGGTCACGGACCAGGGCCAGCCTGACTACCTGGTCAGCGGCATCAACCGCGAGGCGAGCCTGCCGGTCGAGGAGCCGCGCATCTACTTCGGCGAGGAGACCGACACCTACGTCATTACCGGGACCGATACGGAGGAGTTCGACTACCCGCTCGGCGAGTCGAACGAGGCGGGAGCGACGACGGTCTGGCACGGGACGACCGGGGTCGCGGTCGACAACCTGATCAGTCGCGCCCTCTTCGCCCTGCGCTTCGGCGACCTCAACATGCTGATCAGCAACCAGCTCACCTCGAAGTCGCAGATCCTCTTTCGGCGCGCCATCACCGAGCGGGTGCCGGAGCTGGCGCCCTTCCTCGCCTACGACCACGACCCGTACATCGTCAGCGCCGCCGATCAGCTGCTGTGGGTGTGGGACGCCTACACCGTCACGAACCGCTACCCGAACGCGGAGCCGCTCGGCGACGACAGTCCCTTCCCTGGCGCGAACTACGTGCGCAACAGCGTCAAGGTCGTGATGGACGCCTACAACGGGACGGTCCACTTCTACATCACCGACCCCAAGGAGCCGATCTTGGCGGCCTGGGCGAAGGTCTTCCCCGGCCTCTTCGAGCCCCTCTCCGCGATGCCGCAGGAGCTGGTGGCGCACCTGCGCTACCCCGAGGACCTGTTCGTCGCCCAGAACCAGACCTATCGCCTCTACCACCTGCCGGCGACGGACAACGGCGCGACCGTCTTCTACAACCAGGACGACCGATGGGCCATCCCGGAGGACGTCGTGGCGGGCAACGGACGGCCGATGGAGCCGTACTACGTGATCATGCGCATCCCCGGCGAGGACCAGGCCGAGTTCGTCCTCATCCAGCCGCTCGTCCCCGAGCAGCGGCCGAACATGATCGCCTGGACGGCGGCGCGCATGGATCCTGGCGTCTACGGCGAGCGCATCGCGTTCCACTTCCCGAACGACACCTCGACCGATGGCCCTGCGCTGGTGGAGGCACGCATCGACCAGAACGACGCGATCAGCGCACAGTTCAGCCTCTGGGATCGGTCGGGCTCCTCGGTCATCCGCGGCAACCTGCTGGTGCTGCCCATCGGCGAGAACGGGCTGCTCTACGTCGAGCCGGTCTTCCTCCAGGCGTCCGGAGCGCCCTTCCCGGAGTTCGTGCGGCTGATCATGGTCAGCAACGACCGCGTCGCGTTCGCCGAGGACCTCCAGGGAGCGATCGAACAGGTACTCGGTGAAGCCGTGGTGCCCCCGCCCGATGGCGGCGGGGGACTGCCCGGCGACGTGGCCGGGCTGGTGGCGGAAGCGAACCGGCTGTATGGAGAGGCCCAGGCGGCCCTGGCGAAGGGTGACCTCGGCACCTACCAGGCGCGGCTGAACGAGCTGCAGCCGATCCTCGAGCGGCTGGCCGAGCTGACCGGAGCCTCCGTGGAGCCGTCGCCCAGCCCGTCCCCGTAGGCAAGGTGGACGTCCTCGTTCTGGGCTCCGGAGCGCGAGAGCACGCGCTCGCGTGGCGCCTCTCGCGCGACGAGGGGATCGGCCGGCTGCGCATCGCGCCCGGCAACGGCGGGACGCCGGCGGTGGCCGAGACCGTGCCGGACGTCGACATCCTCGACCCGGCCGCGGTCGCACATTATGCCGCCCGGGAGCGCTACGAGCTCGTCGTGATCGGGCCGGAGGCGCCGCTCGCGGCGGGCGTGGCCGACGCGCTGCGCCAGGCGTCGGTCCCAACCTTCGGCCCGTCCCGCGCTGCGGCGCGGCTCGAGTCCAGCAAGGCCTACGCCAAGGACCAGCTGCGCCGTGCCGGCGTGCCGACCGCGGCGAGTGCCACATTCGATGACCTCGACGCCGCGCTGGCGCACCTCCGCCAGGCCGCCGAGCCGCCGGTGGTCAAGGCCGACTGGCTCGCCGCCGGCAAGGGCGTCGTCGTGGCCGAGGACCATGCAGCGGCGGAAACAGCAATCCGCGAGTTGCTCACCAGTGCGCCTCCTGGCGCGCGCCTCCTGCTCGAAGAGCGTCTCACCGGTCGGGAAGTTTCGGTGTTCGCGCTGGTCAGCGACGAGGCGGTCGTCCCGCTCGGGGCGGCCTGTGACTACAAACGGCTGCTCGATGGCGACGAGGGACCGAACACAGGCGGGATGGGTTCGTATGCCCCGGTCCCGTGGTTCGGAGCCACTCAGGTGGAGGAGGCGGTTGCCACCATCTTCGAGCCGATCGCCTGGCGCATGGCCCGGGACGGGACACCGTACCGAGGCGTCCTCTACGCCGGGCTGATGCTGACCGAGGCCGGCCCGATGGTGCTCGAGTTCAACGCCCGCTTCGGCGATCCCGAGGCGCAGGTGCTCCTGCCGCTGCTCGAGGGCGGCCTCGCCCAGGCGCTCCTCGGCGCGGCGACCGGCGACCGTTCCGCGATGGAGGGCGCCGTCGCGCTCGGTCCGCGTGCCGCGGTCGGGGTGGTGGTCGCGGCGGAGGGCTATCCGGCCAGTCCCGTGACGGATCGGCCGCTGATTGGCGCGGATCCGGCTTCAACGGACGACGGCGGGCCGCTGCTCACCTTCCACGCCGGGACGCGCCGGTCGTCTGATGGCGGCTACCTCTCCACCGGGGGCCGAGTGGCCACCGTGGTGGGCATCGGTGCGGACCTGGCGGCGGCGCGCGAGCGAGCCTACCGCGGCATGACGGCGATTCGGCTCGAGGGCGGGCAGCATCGGTCCGACATCGCGGCCCGCGAGGTCTAGTCGGCGGGCTTCAGGGACGCCACGATCCGCTGCTCGAGCTTGTTCACCGGGTGGCCTCTCAGCGGCCGTGGGCCGGACCTCCTCGACATCGGACTCCTCCAGTCTTGCCCGCGCTCGGCCGACGGCCGCTCGCCTGCGGGATATCCTAGGACCGATGTCCGCCAACCCCCTGGTCGCCGTCATCTGCGGCTCTCGTTCTGACCTGCCCGCCCTGAAGGGCTGCTTCGATGTCCTGGATGCGTACGCCATCGGCTGGGAGGCGAGCGTCATCAGCGCGCACCGCCAGCCCCAGGCTCTGGCCACCTACGTGCGCGACGCCGAGTCGAAGGGCGTGCGGATCTTCGTCGGGGCTGCCGGCATGGCCGCGCACCTGCCGGGCGTCCTCGCCTCGATGACCGCGCGCCCTGTGATCGGCGTGCCGCTCGACGGAGGCTCGTTGGCCGGAGCGGACGCGCTCTACAGCGTGGTGCAGATGCCGCCCGGGGTCCCGGTCGCCTCGGTGGCGATCGGGTCGGCGGGCGCTAAGAACGCGGCCCACCTGGCGGCCCGCATCCTGGCGCTGGGGGACCCGGCGCTGGCCGAGCAGGTCGATGCCGCCCGCGCGCGGCTGGCGGACGGAGCCGAGCTGGACATCGACCCCAGATGATCGACCGCTACGCGCTGCCGGAGCTGCGCGAGCTCTTCTCCGAGCAGCACAAGCTGGACCTGTGGCTGCGAATCGAGCTGCTGGCGGTCGAGGCCAGGCACGCCGCCGGGCTCGTCCCGGACGAGGACTGGGAGCGGATCCGGGTCGCGACCGGGGGCGTGGACGCCGCGCGTGCCCGGGAGATCGAGCAGGAGTCGCAGCACGACGTCATCGCCTTCCTGCGATCGGTTACCGAGGGCCTCGGACCGGAGGGACGGTGGCTGCATTTCGGGCTGACCAGCTCCGACGTGCTCGACACGGCCACCGCCGTCGTCCTGCGCGACGCGACGCAGTTCGTCGAGGGCGAACTGGCCAAGCTCGCCGAGCTGCTGCGCGAAATGGCGCTCCGACATCGGTCCACCCCGATGGTCGGCCGCAGCCACGGCATCCATGCCGAGCCGATCACCTTCGGCTTCAAAGCGGCCGGCTGGCTGGCCGAGGTGCGGCGCGACCAGGCGCGCCTCGCCCATGCCCGGGAGGGCATCGCTGTCGGCAAGGTCTCGGGCGCGGTGGGAACGCATGCCCATGTCAGCGCAGAGGTGGAGGCGTTCGTCTGCCGCTCACTCGGGGTGGCTCCGGACCCCGCCTCGACCCAGGTCGTCAGCCGCGACCGGCACGCCGAGCTGCTCACCACGCTGGCGATCCTGGGCGGGACGCTGGAGCGGATGGCGGTCGAGATTCGGCACCTGCAGCGCACCGAGGTGAGCGAGGCGTTCGAACCCTTCGGCGCCGGCCAGCAGGGGAGCAGCGCGATGCCCCACAAGCGCAACCCGATCCTCGCCGAGCGGATCACCGGCTTCTCCCGCCTGCTCCGAGCCGATGCGCTGGTCGGCCTCGAGAACATGGCGCTCTGGCACGAGCGCGACATCAGCCACTCGAGCGCCGAGCGCTTCGTCTTCGAGCGCGCGCTGGGCGTGGCCGGGTACGCGACCCGCTCAATGACCCGGCTGCTGGCCGGCCTCGAGATCGACTCCGACCGGATGGCCCGCAACTTGGAGCTCCTGGGCGGGATGGTCCATTCAGAGGCGGTCCTGCTGGCGATGATCTCCAATGGGGCGGACCGGCAGGAGGCGTACCGCCTGGTGCAGGGTGCCGCCAAGCGGGCCTGGTCCGGCGAGACGACCTTCCGCGACGAGCTCCGCGCCGACGAGGGGGTCGGCCGCTGGCTCTCCGCCAACGAGGTCGAGGCAGCGATGGCGATCCAGCCCCACCTCGACGGGGTCGAGGCCACGTTCCGTGCGCTCGGGCTCGATTCGTCTGACGGGAGCGCCGGGTGAACCCCCCGGGCAGCTGGCTGCGGCATGCGGCTGAAGCGGCTCGCGTGGCGGCCGATCGTGGCGACCTGTGGCTGCCCGGGGCGCTGGGTGCGCTCACCTATCTGGCCTGGCTGCCGCTGGTGCTCACCGTGGCGGTCCCGCCGCGGACCAGCGACATCGCGTTCCTGGGGGCGGGCCTCTTCAGCTCGGAGCTCTTCCCGCTCAACGTGCTCCTCATCGCGGTCCTTGCCGCGCTGGTCGTGGTCATGGCCTGCCTGGTGGCCGCGTTCGCCGAGGCCGCGCTGCTGCGCGCCGCGGGACTCGGCACCCCGAACCGGTCGATGACGCGCGAGCTGGAGGCCACCTTCAGCGTGCTGCTGGTGGCGATGCTGCCGGCCGTGGCCGTCGCGGCAGCGCTTATCAGCGGGATCGCGGCGGTGGCACCCGGCGAATTCGGCGCCCCCGACCTCGGGATCCCGCTGGCGCTGCGCATCGCCGGACGCCTGGCACCGCTGATCGCCGCGTTCGGGATCGTGGCCTGGCTCGGGCAGGCGTTCGCGGCGGTGGCAATCCGCAGGGCCATCGGCCCGTCTGCGCTCCCGGTGGGGGCCGCCCTGAAGGCTGCCGCGGGCGACCTGATCCAGCATCCGATCCGCCGCCTCGGCCTCGCGCTCGCGTCGTTTGCTGCCGATCTCCTCGCCGTTGGGCTGGCAGTCGTGCTGCTGCGGGTCCTGTGGGTGCCGATCGCCGCCGACCTCGCCGGTGGGCAGCTGATCAGCCCGTCGGCACTCCTCCTGCTGGTAGGCTTCGTCGCGATCTGGCTGGCCATCACCCTGGCCTTCGGAGCGCTCCACGCGTGGGTCTCGACGTGGTGGTCGCTGGAGGTCGGGGCGGAATCTGCGGTGGCTCGGCCCGACGCGCAGGAGGCACCTGTCTGACCCCCGAACTCGGCTTCAACCTCGAACTCGAGCTGGCGGGACGCCTGGCGCTCGGCCTCGTGCTCGGGGCGGCCATCGGCTTCGAGCGCGAGATGCATCGGCAGCCGGCCGGATTTCGGACCCACTCGCTGGTGGCCCTCGGCTCGGCCCTCTTCACGATCATCTCGGCCTATGGCTTCGCCGGCTCGAGCGTCGATCCGACCCGGATCGCGGCCCAGATCGTGTCAGGCATCGGCTTCATCGGCGCCGGCACCATCCTCCAGTACCGCGGCAATATCCGTGGCCTGACCACGGCCGCGTCCCTGTGGGCGGTGGCGGCGATCGGCATGGCCGCGGGAGCGGGCCTGCTCATCCTCGCCCTTGTCGGCACGCTCCTGATCCTCGTCGTGCTCGCCCTGCTCGATAACGTCGAGAACTTCGTCCGCCGCCGGCTGGGCCTCGAGCCCCGTCCCGCGCACCCCACGGCCGATCTCCCCGAAGGTCCAACGGAGGACATGCCTTGACCCTGACCCACTCCACCATTCCCGGTCTCGAGCTGCTGCATCGCGGGAAGGTCCGCGAGACGTACGCCGTCGGCGACGACCGCCTGCTGCTCGTCGCGACCGATCGGCTCTCCGCCTTCGACGTCGTCTTCGACCAGCCGATCCCCGACAAGGGGCGGCTCCTCACCGCGCTGTCGGCATTCTGGTTCGAGGAGCTCCGGTCCCTGGGGCCGACCCACTTCCTGTCGACCGATCCGACAGCACTCCCGCCCGAGGCACGGCTGCCGGAGCTCGACGGTCGCGTCACCCTGGCCAGGCGGGCGCAGCGGATCGATGCCGAGTGCGTCGTCCGCGGCTACCTGGCGGGTTCGGGATGGGCGGAATACCTGAAGAGCGGCGGCGTGGTCGGCCATCGCCTGCCTGCCGGGCTGCGCGAGGCGGACCAGCTCCCCGAGCCGATCTTCACGCCCTCGACCAAGGCCGAGGTCGGGCATGACGAGAACATCACTCGCGAGCAGCTGGCGGAGATGGTGGGACGCGACCTGGCTCGCGAGCTCGAGGAGCGCTCGCTGGCGCTGTACCGCGCCGGAGCGGAGCGCGCCGCCGAGGTCGGGCTGATCCTGGCCGATACGAAGTTCGAGTTCGGCTGGATCGATGGGCGGGTCGCGCTCATCGACGAGTTGCTCACCCCGGACTCATCGCGGTTCTGGGACGTCGCGCTGTACGAGCCGGGAGCCAGCCCCCCATCCTTCGACAAGCAGTACGTCCGCGACTTCGTCGCCGGCAGCGGCTGGAACCGCGAGCCGCCCGCCCCGCGGCTGCCCGACGAAGTGATCGAGGGGACGCGCGAGCGCTACGCCACCGCCTACCGCCGACTCACCGGCAAGCCGTGGCCGCCCGCCGAGGGATCGGCCTGATGCGCTGGCTGGCGGAGGTCCACGTCCGGCTGCGGCCCGGCATCGCCGACCCGGAGGGGCAGACGATCGCGGGCGGCCTTCGCTCGCTCGGCTTCGACGGCGTCGAGGACGTTCGCGCCGGCAAGCTGCTGCGGCTGACGTTCGTGGCTGCCGACCGCGAGGCGGCGGAGGCGGCCGTGGCCCAGATGTGCAGCCGCCTGCTCGCCAACCCGGTGATGGAGACCGCCGACTGGGAGCTGCGCGCAGACGAGACGGCCAGCCAGCCGATCGCCGTTGGCGTCGAGCCGTGAGCCGTCAGCCGCGCGTCGCGGTCCTCGTCTTCCCGGGGACCTGGAGCGAGCGGGACTTCGCGCACGTGGCGGGGCTGGTCGGCTGGGACGCCCGGCTGGTGTGGCATACCGAGACGGACCTCGGCGACGCCGACGCGGTGGTGCTGCCCGGCGGCTTCGCCCACGGTGACCACCTGCGCACCGGCGCGATCGCCCGCTTCTCGCCGGTGATGCGCGCGGTCGAGACCTTCGCCGCGGCCGGCGGACCGGTGCTGGGCTCGTGCAACGGCTTCCAGATCCTCACCGAGGCGGGCATCCTGCCCGGCGTGCTGCTGCGCAACGATCACCTCGAGTTCCGCTGCGACTGGCAGCCGCTGCGGGTCGAACGCGCCGCCGGCGCGTGGCTCGGCGGCCTGGCAGCGGGGGAGACGATCCGCCTGCCCATCTCGCACGGCGAGGGGCGTTACTACGCCGATCCAGCGATCCTCGACGACCTGGAGGCCGGCGGGCGGGTCGTCCTGCGCTACGCCGATGCCGATGGCCAGGTGACGCCCGATGCCAACCCCAACGGCTCGCTGCGATCGATCGCGGGCATCGTCAACGAGCGCGGCAACGTGCTCGGCCTGATGCCGCATCCCGAGCGGGCGGCCGAGGCGGAAGTCGGCGGCACCGATGGCCTGCGCATCCTGCGTGCCCTCGACGAGTGGCTCGTCGCACAGCCGGCGCCCGCGGAGCGTCGGATATGATTCGACCTGGAGGTCCATCGCCCGATGCAGGATGACGAGCGGGACCACGACGAGGCCGTAGACCAGGGTGCGGAGCCGGTCGCCGATGCGCAGCCCGAGCAGGCGCCGAGCGAGGCGGAGGCCTGGGTCGTCCCGCCGGAGCCAACCCCGCCGAATCCCGAGCTGATCGCCGCACATCCCGTTCCCGCCACCCCGCTGAGCGAAGGCACCCACTGCCCCCGCTGCGGAACCGACAACCGGCCCGGGATAGCCTTCTGCCGCAGCTGCGGGCAGCGGCTGATGGCACCCGGCGCCCCGGCTGCCGTCGAACGGCCCGCGGCGCCGGAGGGAACGCAGGCCTGTCCGCGCTGCGGGACGCACAACCGCGTCGGGGTCCCCTTCTGCCAGAACTGCGGAGCCAACCTGCGGCCCGCGGACGGAGTTGCGGCGGCGGCCACGACGGCGGCGAGCGCGACCGTCGCCGAGAAGCCGCAGCGCGCCATCCTCGGGCCGGTGGTGCTGCTCATCGGCGCGGCCGGCATGGCCACCGGCTGGCTGCTGCCCTTCGCCTTCGGCGGCGCGTCGCTCTGGGAGCGCTCCTACGGGGCTCCCGGCGGCTACGGCCTCGCCTTCTGGCTCGGGTATCCCCAGCCGCCGCTGGTCGACCAGGGCTACTTCGGCCTGGCCGCTCCGGTGCCGTTGCTGGTCCTCCTGCTGATCGACCTGGCGGTGGCCGGGCTGATCCGGGCGGCGCCGGGCGCGTTCCAGCGCATCGGCCTCCTGGTCGCGCTCGTCTGGGGCCTTGGACTGGCCGTCCTCTTCCTCGTGGTCGAGCTGTTCGGCGGGCCGGGGGGCGACCTGGTGCAGGTGCTCCGCAGCCTGTCGCCCGGCGGCATCATCTTCCTGCTGGCCGGGCTGATCGTCGCGATCGGGACCCTGACGCGCCTGTGGCGAGCCTGAGCGTCGCCGCGCCCGCCGAGCGGCACGGGCTGACCGAATCGGAATACGGGCTGGTCATCGCGGCGCTGGGGCGCGAGCCGAACCCGGTCGAGCTCGGCATGTTCGGCGCGATGTGGAGCGAGCACTGTGCCTACAAGCACTCTCGCCCGCTGCTCGGCAGCCTGCCGTCCGGCGGTGAACGGGTGCTGGTCGGCCCCGGCGAGAATGCCGGCGTCCTCGACATCGGCGATGGGCTGGCCGTCGTCTTCAAGGTCGAGTCGCACAACCATCCCAGCGCCGTCGAGCCCTACCAGGGGGCTGCCACCGGAGTTGGCGGCATCATCCGCGACATCTTCACCATGGGGGCGCGCCCCATCGCTCTGCTCAACTCACTGCGCTTTGGCCCGCTCGACCCGTCGGAGGACGCCAGCGGACGGACCGATGCAGCGGCTGCGACCCGGAACCGCTTCCTCCTCGGCGGCGTGGTGGCCGGCATCGCCGGCTACGGCAACTGCATCGGCATCCCCGACGTCGGCGGCGAGATCGGCTTCGACGCCTCGTACAACGGCAATCCGCTCGTCAACGCGATGTGCGTCGGCGTGGCACGCCACGACGAGATCACGCTCGCCAGGGCGGCAGGCCCGGGCAACGCCCTGCTGCTGGTTGGTGCGTCGACGGGCAGGGACGGGATCCAGGGGGCGAGCTTCGCGTCGGCCTCGCTCGGCGAGGATCGGGAGGAGCGACGTCCCGCCGTGCAGGTCGGCAACCCCTTCCTCGAGAAGCTGCTGATGGAGGCCTGCCTCGAGCTCTCGGGTTCGGAGGCGGTGGTGGCGATGCAGGATCTCGGCGCGGCGGGGCTGACCTGCGCCCTCGCCGAGCTCTCGGCGAGGGGTGGCTGCGGGGCTGAGGTGGAGCTCGACCTCGTGCCGCGGCGGGAGCCGGGGATGACTCCGTACGAGGTCCTGCTGAGCGAGTCGCAGGAGCGGATGCTGCTGGTGGTGCGCGCCGGTCACGAGCAGGCGGTGCAGGCAATCTTCGAGCGCTACGACCTCCACGCGGTCGTGATCGGCCGGGTCATCGAGGAGCCGCTGGTGCGCGCCCTGTCAGGCGGCCTCGCGGTGTGCGAGGTGCCGGGCCGCGCCCTGTCGGACGAGGCGCCACGCTACGTCCCTCCGGCAGCGCCACCGGCGGACCTGGCGGCGCGCCGCGCCGAGCGACTCGACGACCTCGCCGCGGAACCCCCGACCGCCGCGACCCTGCTCGAGCTGCTCGCCAGCCCGAACGTCTGCAGCCGGAAGCCGGTCTGGCGCCGCTACGACCACATGAACGGGACGAACACGCTCGTCGGGCCGGGCGCCGGTGACGCCGCCCTGCTGCGGGTCAAGGGCACCGGCCGGGCGCTGGCACTGTCGCTCGACGGACCCGGGCGCCTCGGCGCCCTCGATCCTCGTCTCGCGGCCAGCGCGGCGGTGCTCGAGGGAGCCCTGAACGTGGCGTGCACCGGCGCGACTCCCATCGGCATCACCAACTGCCTGAACTTCGCCTCTCCCGAGGAACCAGCCGGGTACTGGCAGCTTGCCGAGGCGGTGGCCGGGATGGCCGACGCCTGCCGCACGCTGGGGCTGCCGATCGTGTCGGGCAACGTCAGCCTCTACAACGAGACGCCGGACGGGCCGATCCTCCCGACGCCGGTGATCGGGAGCGTCGGCCTGCTCGAGGACCGCACCCGCGCGGTCCCGATGCGCTGGGCAGCCGGCGACGAGATCTGGCTGCTGGGAGACCCGGCCTGGGACGCAGGCGCGCTGGCGGCCTCCGAGCTGGCGTGGCGCCGTGGCCGATGCGGCGGGGAGCCGTCGCTGGACCTCGGCGCGGGGCTGCAGCTGGTTCGGTTGCTCCAGGAGCTGACCGAGCGACGCCTGCTGTCCGGCGCCCACGACCTCTCGGTCGGTGGCCTCGGCGTGGCCCTCGCGCGGCTTGCGATCGCCTCGGAGTTGGGAGCCGCGGTCCGGCTGCCACCGGACGCGACGCCCCATCCGACGGCAAGCCTCTTCGGCGAGCGAGGCGGTCGCGCCCTGGTGGCCGTCTCGCCGGGCTCGGCAGCAACCCTGCGGGACGCAGCCGGCTCACGCGGGGTGGCCGCGCTCCGGTTGGGGACCGCGGGCGGGGACGGCCTCGACATCGGTCTCGGCGTCGCTCGACTGCGACTGTCGCTCGATCAGCTGCGAACGGCCTGGACCGCGCCCTTCTAGGGTTCGGAGCTGCCTCTAGCCGGCCGCCGCATCGGGTGTGTCGACGGTCTTGTCGACCGCCACCTTTGGCCTGCGGAGCTTGCCGCCGGGGGCGCGCCGCTCCTTGATCGGGCTGGATGGCTGGAGGTGGTGGCGCACGCCATCTCGCGCACGCTCGGTCAGGTGGTAGACCTCCTCCAGGCCGTCGGCCGGGACGCCATCGGCGAACATCTCGCAGAAGACGTCAACGATTTCGGGGTCGAACTGGGTGCCCGCGTTCGCCCGCAGCTCGGCGAGGGCGTGGGCGTGGTCACGGGCGTTGCGGTACGGGCGGTCGTGGATCATGGCGTGGTAGGCGTCGGCCACGGCCACGATGCGGGCGCCGAGCGGGATCTCCTTGCCGCGCAGCCCGTGCGGGTAGCCGCCGCCGTTGAATCGCTCGTGGTGGTGGAGGACGGTCGGGACCGCCTCGCGCAGCGACGAGGCCTGCTCGAGGATCACCTGCCCGATCCGCGGATGCTCGCCGATCGCCTGCCACTCCTGGTCGGAGAGGGCACTGCGCTTGTCGAGGATCTCGTGGGGTACGGCCAGCTTGCCGAGATCGTGGAGCAGGCTCGCGATCCGGATCCGCTCGATCTCCTCCGGGAGCAGACCCATCTGGAGCGCCATCCCGGTGGCGAGGGTGGCGATCATGTCGGAGGGCTGCCCACGATGGTGCGGCTCCGGCGCCAGGACCGATGCGAGGGCGTCGGCGGCGGTGTCGCTGGCCCACTGCCCGATCGCCGTCGCGGCGGCCCGTCGCTCGGCCGAGATCGGTGCGCGCCGGACCGGGGCGTTGTCGTCGACCGCGCGGTAGCGGTAGGTACGGTTGCGGCCGAGCGACTTGGCGGCGTACATGGCGGCATCGGCCTGGTCGACGAGCCTGTCGGACTGGAGCTGCAATCCGAGGTCACCGGCGACCCCGATGCTGATCGTCAGCTGCAGCGACTGGCGCGGCTCGATGGTGAGCTGGTGGTCCATCACGAGCTGGCGCAGGTGCTCGGCCAGCACGGTCGCCTCCTCCGGCGTCGTCTCGGGGAGGATCAGCATGAACTCCTCGCCGCCGTAGCGGCCGAAGAGGTCGCTGGCGCGAATGTTGTCCCCGATGAGCCGCGCGATCTCGCGCAGCACCCGGTCACCGGCATGGTGGCCATACGTGTCGTTGATCGGCTTGAAGCGGTCGATGTCGATGAAGGCGACCGAGAGCCACTTCTGGTGGCGAGTGGCCCGCTCGATCTCGGCTGCCAGCGTGCTCATGAGCGTCTCGCGGTTGGCGATCCCCGTCAGGCGGTCGTGCGCGGCCCGTGCCTCGACCTGCAGGAAGGCTCCGCTGGCCGCGTTGAAGGCTCGCGCCAGGCGGCGTTCAGCCGGCGTGCCCGCGACGCGCAGCCGGACCGGCTGGTCGCTGACGAGCGTCGACTCCAGGGCGGCCGCGACGCCTCGCAGCCTGAGCCCGAAGTAGATCCAGCAGAGGAGGGCCACCACCGTCGCGCCGGCGGCCCCTGCCAGGATGGTCACCGCGCTGATCGTGAAGCGCTGGTGCGTGTCGGCCGCCACCGCGACGGAGAATCCCACCATCGCCAGCAGGACGACGGGGACCGGCGCGAGAAACCCGAGCGCCCGGATGAGTCGAAGCATTGCCGTCCATTCACGAGGGGTTGCCACCCTTGATGGCCGGAGCATGGTCGCCGTCCGAGGCGCCCGCCATGACCTGATCGTCACCTCCCCGGCGCGCGCATCCCGGTCCAGGAGCCTTCCTGCGACCGTGTGCGGTATAGGGCAGTACTCGGCCCGTACCTTCGTGCGGAGTCTCGCCGGACGGCGGGCGGCTCCGGTATCATCAGCCCGTGCCCCGACCCCTCCTCGCCCGCTGATCACGGTGCGACGGACCGCCCCTCCGGCCCCCGGATTCGAGGCGGGACTCCACCTCACCGAGCTTCCTCGCTACGAGCCCCACGGTCCGCGTGAGGAGTGCGGCGTGGTGGGCATCTACGCGCCGGGGCTGCCGGTTGCGCACCTGACCGCGCTCGGACTGCACGCCCTCCAGCACCGGGGCCAGGAGTCGGCCGGGATCGCCGTGTCGGACGGGTCGCAGCTGGCCCTGCACAAGCGGCTGGGGCTGGTGGGCCAGGTCTTCGACGAGGAGACGCTGGCCCGGCTCGAGGCGGATCAGGAGGGCGGCACCGGCGGCCATCCCGCGCGCCTCGCGATCGGGCACACGCGGTACAGCACGACCGGCTCCAACAGCCTTCCCAACGTGCAGCCGGTCTACGCCTCGAGCGAGCTGGGCGAGCTCATGCTCGGGCACAACGGCAACCTCACCAACGCGACCTGGCTGCGCGACGAGCTGACCGAGCAGGGCATCGAGTTCGTGACCGCCAGTGACACCGAGGTGCTCGCCAAGCTGATCGCGCATGCCCCGGGACGCAGCTGGGCGCAGCGCGTCGAGCACGCCTTCCATCGAGCCTCGGGTGCCTTCACCTTCACGATGCTCACCGGCCACGCGGTCGTCGCGGCGCGCGACCCGGTCGGCTTCCGGCCACTTGCCCTGGGACGCCTCCATGACGACGCCGGGCGACCTGCCGGCTGGGCAGTCGCGTCGGAGAGCGTCGCCCTCGACGCGATGGGCGCCACCTTCGTGCGCGACGTCGAGGCGGGCGAGATCCTGACCATCGACGAGGAGGGCGTCCACGCGACGCGGCCGGGGGTCAGCGCCGAGGCGAGCGACGCCCGCGAGCGGCTGTGCGTCTTCGAGTTCGTCTACCTCGCCCGTCCGGACAGCGTCATCGGCGGCCGCCTGCTGTACGAGGCTCGCCTGCGGATGGGCCGGCGCCTGGCGATCGAGCAGCCGGCCGACGCGGACCTCGTGATCCCGGTCCCGGACTCGGCCGTTCCGGCCGCCATCGGCTTCGCGGAGCAGTCCGGCCTCCCCTTCCGGGAGGGGCTGATCAAGAACCGATACGTGGGTCGCACCTTCATCCAGCCCGGCCAGACCAGCCGCGAGGCATCGGTCAAGCTGAAGTTCAATCCGCTCCCCGAGGTGCTGGCCGGGAAGCGCGTGGTCGTCGTCGACGACTCGATCGTGCGGGGCACGACGACCGGACCGATCGTGGCCATGCTGCGCCGTGCCGGGGCGAAGGAGGTGCACGTCCGCATCCACTCGCCGCAGATGAAGTACCCGTGCTACATGGGAGTGGATACGGGGCGCCGGGCAGAGCTCATCGCCGCCAACCTGTCGCTCGACGGGATCCGGCAGCAGATCGGCGCCGACAGCCTCGGCTACCTGTCGCAGGAGGGCCTGCTGGCCGCGGTCGGTGGCGACGAGCGACGGCACTGCACCGCCTGCTTCGACGGCAGCTACCCGGTCGACGTGCCGCTCGACGTCGACAAGTTCGCCCTCGAGCGCGGCTGAGCGGCGATGGGCCAGAGCTACCGGGCAGCCGGCGTCGACATCGACGAGGCGCGGCGCGCCGTCGACCTCATCGCTCGCGCCGCGGCCACGACGAGCACCGCGGCGGTGATGGGCGGCGTCGGCGGCTTCGGCAGCCTCTTTCGCTTCGATCCCACCACGCATCCCGACCCGGTGCTGGTGGCCTCGACCGATGGAGTGGGCACCAAGCTGAAGCTGGCGATCGCCCTCGAGCGCTACGACACCATCGGCATCGATCTCGTCCACCACTGCATCAACGACATCGCCGTGCAGGGCGCCGACCCGCTCTTCTTCCTCGACTACCTCGCCGTCGGGAAGCTGCGGGCCGAGGTGGTCGCCGAGATCGTGACCGGCATCGCCAACGCCTGCGCGGCGGCGGGGGTCGCGCTGGTCGGCGGGGAAACCGCCGAGCTGCCGGACCTCTACCGGGCGGAGGACTTCGACCTGGCGGGATTCATCGTGGGGGTGGTGGCCGCCGCCGACGTCATCGACGGCAGCGAGGTGCGGGAGGGAGACGCGCTGCTGGGTCTGCCGTCCAGCGGGCTGCACACGAACGGCTATTCGCTGGCGCGTCGGGTGTTTGGCCAGGACGAATGGTCACGCTCCGCACCGGGGCTGGACGGCACCATCGGCGACGCGCTGCTCGAGCCGCATCGGTCCTACCTCGACGAGATCCGAATCCTGCGTCGCGTCCTGCGCGCTGCTGGCGGGGACGCGCTCGCCTTCGCCCACATCACCGGTGGCGGCTGGATCGACAACATCCCGCGGACGCTGCCCGCCGGGCTGGGAGTCGAGGTCGAGCTGGGATCTTGGCCGGTCCCGCTCATCTTCAGCCTGATCCAGGAGCGTGGCGACATCGCCGACGACGAGATGGTGCGTGCCTTCAACCTCGGCATCGGCCTCACCTGCGTCGTCCATCCCGAGCTCGAGGAAGTCGCGCGGGAGGCCCTGCCCGAGATCCGGCGGGTCGGGACGGTCGTGCCGGCGAGCGCCGACGCGCCGCGCGTCACCTTCACCTAGCCGATGCGCCTCGGCGTCCTCGTCTCCGGCCGGGGCTCGAACCTCGAGGCGGTGCTGGATGCCATCGGCGACGGTCGACTGCCGGCTGTCGAAGCGCGCCTCGTGATCGCCAATCGCCCCGGGATCCGGGCCCTCGAGGTCGCCGCCCGCGGCGGGGTGCCCTGGCGGCTGCTGGCTCGCGACGCCTTCCCCACGGCCGATGCGCGGGATGCGGCCATCGGCCAGTCCCTCGAGGAAGCAGGCTGCGACCTCGCGCTGCTGGCCGGCTACGACCAGGTGCTGGGTCCGGGTTATTTCTCGGCGTTCCGGGGCCATACCGTCAACATCCACCCTTCGCTGCTGCCCCGCCACGGGGGACGCGGCATGGTGGGGCTGGCAGTGCACGCCGCGGTCCTCGCGGCGGGGGATGCCGAGACCGGAGTCACCATCCACGACGTGACCCCGGATCTCGATGCCGGGCCGCCGATCCTCCAGGCCAGGCTGCCGGTGATTCCCGGCGAGTCAGCCGAGGATCTGGCGGAGCGCGTGCTGGCGATCGAGCACAAAGTGCTGGTGGAGGTGCTTGCGGAGCTATCTGGTAGCATGACCGCCGCGTCGCCAGCGCCGATCCGTGCGCGGCGGTAGACGGACGAGGTTCCTCCCATGCCTGACGGCCTGCCGGATCCGGGGAAGATCTGGAACGACTTCATCACGAACCCGCTGGTCCAGACGGCGGGGACGCTCATCGTCATCTACGTCGTCCTGCTCTGGCTCGGCACGGCCTACTGGGCCTTCCGCGACATGCAGGCTCGTTCCGAGAACCCGATCCTGCCGTACTTCGCGTCGGCCCTGATCATCTTCTTCACGCCGCTCCTCTTCCTGTTCGCGGTGGTGCTCTACCTCATCGTCCGGCCGCGCGAGTCGCTGGCCGAGGTGTACGAGCGCTCACTGGCCGAGGAGTCCCTGCTGGCCGAGGTCGAGAAGAACGAGCTCTGCCCTGTCTGCCGCGATCGGGTCCACGCCGACTGGCTGGTCTGCCCGAACTGCCGCACGCGACTGCACCGGGTCTGCCCGTCGTGCAGCCGGCTGGCCGATCCCGAGTGGCCGCTGTGCGCGTACTGCGGGCATGAGTTCCAGCGTCCGGCAGCCCGCCCCGTGGAGCGGGTGTTGGAGCGCACCGCGCCGCTCCGACCCGCTGAGCGTGCCCCCGACCTCGGCACCGAACCAGGGCTCCGTCCCGCCTCCAACTCCTGACCAGCGTCCCGCCGGTGGACGAGCCCCGGCCCGAAGAGGTGTGGAACGCGGAGCCTCCGCGATCCCCCGATCACGATCCGCTGAGCCGCCACCGCGTGCTCCAGCTCATCTCGGTGGTGATGATCAGCGCCGGGCTCATCCTGCCGATCGCGGCGCTCGGCACGACCCCCGACCTCCTCTCGCAGGACCAGACCCCCGAGTCCGTGCAGCGGCTGCTCGGTCCCTTCCTGCTCCTCGTCGTGGGCGGCCTGCTGCTGGTGGTGGGGCTGGTGCTGAACGCCATTCGGGCGCTGATCGTTCGCGCGGCCCTGCCGCCGGAGCGCTACCGCGGGCCGGCCGTCTTCGTCCTGCTGCTGATGGCGGTCATCCTCGGCACGGTCGTCGCGCTTGGCGCTGGGTCCACGGCGCTGGCCCTCTTCGACGGTGGCGACCTGTCCGTCGGCGGCTCGCTGCTGCTCCTCACCTCCACGCAGATCGGGCTGCTGGCGGTGACCGGCGGGCTGGTGGTCATCCCCCGGGCGCTGGTCGGGGTCCACCTGGTAGGGCCAAGCGGCGTGTTGAGGAGCCTGCTTATCGGCCTGGCGGCGGCGATCCCGGCCTGGATCGGGGCGACCCTGCTGGGCGCCCTTGCCGCCGTCGTGCTCGGGGCGTTTGGCCTGGCCGAAGAGACCGGCCCGCTCGATGAGTTCCTGGCCCGCGGCGACCTGACCGTGATCGTCCTCGCCTTCCTGCTGGTCGCGCCGGTGGCCGAGGAGATCTTCTTCCGTGGCGTCGTGTACAACGCCTGGGAACGGGAGCGTGGCGTGTGGGTCGCGGTCGTCGGCTCCGCCCTGCTCTTCGCCGCGATCCACAGCAGCCTCTTCGCCCTGGTGCCGATCTTCGCGCTGGGGATGGCGCTCGCCCTCCTGTACCGCTCGACCCGCAGCCTGGTCGCCACCATCGCGATGCACGCCGGCTTCAACGCCATCTCGGTCGCCATCGCCCTCCTCGTCCGGCAGGGGATCCTGACCCTCCCCACCTGAGCGGTAAGGCGCCGGTAAGCAGTGAATGAGGCCCGATCCCTAGCCTCGTACCATGTCCCCCGCTGAGCGGCTCGCGCGCCTGGGGCCGCGCGGCCTGCGCGACGACGAGCTGCTGGCCGTGCTGCTGGGTGGTGCGGCCGCCCCGGCCGAGGCGCGCGCGCTGCTCGAGCCCGATGGGCTGGCCGGCCTGGCGCACGCCGGCGCAGCGGATCTGTCCACCACGCCACGACGAGCGGCGGTGATTGCCGCCGCGGTCGAGCTCGGCCGCCGCATAGCATCGGCCTGGCCGGCGCCCGACTGGCGGGTTCGCGCCCCGGCCGACCTGGCCGAGCGGCTCATGCCGGCCATGGGGCACCTCGAGCACGAGGAGCTGCGGTCCGTGCTGCTGAACACGAAGAACACCGTCACCGGCATGGTCACGGTGTATGCCGGGAACCTGGCCGGCTCGTCGGTGCGGGTCGGGGAGGTCTTCCGGGAGGCGGTGCGCCGCCAGTCGGCGGCGATGGTGGTCGTGCACAACCATCCGTCCGGCGACCCGTCGCCATCGGCCGAGGACCTCCGCATCACGCGCGAGATGTCCGAGGCCGGACGGCTGCTCGACATCGAGCTGCTCGACCACCTGGTGATCGGCCATGGCCGCTGGGTGAGCCTGCGCTCGCTGGGTGCCCTCTAGTTCCTGGCGGCCGCGGCGCAGCTGCCGAAAGTCACATTGACAACAACCAGTGCCGAGCGGAAGGTGGATGGCTCGGGCCCCCCGCCGCTGAAACTCATTGGCCTCGACGCTCGACTCCTAGCAGGTGTCGCGATGCGTCGCCCCATTTCATTCCTAGGCACCGGCGTGGTCGCCCTGGCGATGATGGCCGCCGCGTCACTCACCACGGCAGCTCCCGCCGCCGCGGTGACGATCGCCCCCACCACGACCTGCAACAACGCGCTCGGCAATGGCGGCGCGGTCTGCGAAGTGACCGTCGTCAACACCATCACGCCGGGTGGCGGATCCGCGGTGGTCACCGTCCGCGAGTGCACCGGCTCCGCCGGCGTGCCGGATGCCACCTGTACCAACACCACGACCTCGCTCTCCGAGCCGGTCACCGCCGTCACGCAGTGCAACGGCTCGATCAACGGCGGCGGCGGCACGCTCTTGTGCAGCGTCACCGTCACCAACAACTACGTGGGCCTCACCCCGACCGTCACCGGCGCCACCGTCAACCAGTGCGTCGGATCGGTCACCACGGGAACCGTGATGGCCTGCGATCCGTTCCCGGCCACGACCAGCGGCGCCACGATCACGCAGTGCAACGGCTCGGGCAACGGTGGCGGCGCATCCCTCACCTGCACTGCTACCGGAACGCAGTCCACCGGGCTCGCCGTGCTGATCGACCAGTGCAATGGCTCGAGCAACGGAGGCGGCACTCGGACCGTCTGCTCTGCGAGCTTGTCGAACGTGATCGCTGGAATCGCCGTCGAAACGCCGTCCGCCAGTACGCCGAATGCGGCTGTGTCAGGCGGCCTTCCTTCGGAGGCCGGCCTCTTGTACACCATCCTCGTTGGCGGTCTCATCCTCCTTGCCGGACTCTCGGTGGCAGCCGCCGTGACGCACGGTCGGAACCACTCTCACGTGCGGTGATCTGAACAGCCTCGCTCCCGGATGATCGCGCGGCCTTCGCCGTCACTGGTTGGCGAGCACCCGGTAGAGCCCGCCGCCGGACAGGTCGACCAGGTAGATCTCTCCGTCCTCGCCCTCGCCGAAGGACGAGACGCTCAGGCCGGACTCGAGCAGGACGCGTGGGGTCAGGCTCGCGTCGGCCGGCAGCGTCCAGATGGTGCCGGAGCAGTAGTCCGAGAAGAGGTACGTGCCGACCAGGGAGGGCTGCGTGGTCCCGCGATAGACGTCGCCGCCAGTGACGGAGCATCCGTCGCCGTGGCTGTATTCCGCCACGGGCGCGACCTGGGTGACGGTGTCGCACAGGCCAAAACAGTGCGTCGCCTCGAAGACGTTCCAGCCGTAGTTCTCGCCCCCATCGGAACCGCCTGGCTGTCGGTCGATCTCCTCCCAGGCGTTCTGCCCGACGTCGCCGATGTAGAGGTCATCGGTATCGCGATCGAAGCTGAAGCGCCACGGGTTGCGCAGGCCGAAGGCCCAGATCTCGGGGAGGCCGCCCCCCGGGGCGATGCCGCCGGGGGCGTATGGATTCGTGGCGGGAATGGCGTACTGCTTGCCGGCTGCGTGCGGCCCGTCGACGTCGATCCGCAGGATCTTGCCGAGCAGCACCTGGCGGTTCTGCCCATTCCCGAACGGATCGCCGCCCGACCCGCCATCGCCGAGGCCGATGTAGAGGTAGCCGTCCGGGCCGAAGGCGATCTCACCGCCGTTGTGGTTCGCGAATGGCTGGTCGAGCGTGAAGATGATCCGCTCGCTCGCCGGATCTGCGCTGCTGCGATCGGCCGATGCGGTCAGCTCCGAGATGACGGTCGCACCGTCCCCCTTCCGGCTGTAGTGGACGAAGACGCGGCCGTTGCTGGCGAAGTCGGGGTGGAAGGCAACGCCCAGCAGGCCGCGTTCGCCTCCGGCCTCGACACGGTCGGAGAGGTCCACGAAGTCCGTCAGCTCCCCTCCGGCGGTCACGACCCGAATCCGTCCCGCCCGCTCGTTGACGAACAGGCGCCCGCTGCCGTCGCCGGCATTCGTGATGCCGACGGGGTTGCTGAGCCCCGTTACGACCTCGTCGAGCGTGACGCCGGTGAGCGGTGCCACGGTCGGGCTCGGGCTGGGCGACGCGAGGTCAGTGGCCGCCGCCGACGGGCTCGAGGTTGCCGCGGAGACACTCGGGCCGGTGGTCGGCGAGGCGCACCCCGCCACCATCAGGGCGATGACTGCGGCGGCCGCCGTCCGTTTGAGCCCCACGGCGTCCTGCATGTCGGCCACAGCCTATCCAGCATCGCGACAGCGCGTCAGTCGTCGACCAGGACCCGGTAGAGCCCGCCACCGCTTAGGTCGACCAGGTAGATCTCGCCGTTCTCGGCCTCGCCGAATGAGGAAATCTGCCGGCCGCTGCTGGCGACGGTCTTTGGGGTGTGGACGCTTCCGAGCGTCGGGATCGTGAAGATCGTGCCCGAGCAGTAGTCGCCGAAGACGTAGAAGCCCTTCAGCGCCGGCTGGGCGGAGCCGCGGTATACATACCCGCCCGAAACCGAACAGCCCAGCGCGTGGCTGTACTCGGCAATCGGGGCGACGGAGTTTACGTCCTCGCAGGCGGAGCTGTAGCAGTGATTGCCTTCGCGGGCATTCCAGCCGTAGTTCTCGCCACCTCGAGACGATCCGGCCTGGCGGTCGATCTCCTCCCAGCTTGCCTGCCCGACGTCGCCGATGTACAGGTCGCCGTTGGCCCGATCAAAGCTGAAGCGCCATGGGTTGCGGAGGCCGTAGGCCCAGATCTCCGGCAGCCCCGCGCCGGGCGCAACGCCGCCCGACGCGTATGGGTTGCTCGCTGGGATCGCGTACTGCTTGCCCGGCGCATGCGCTCCGTTCACATCGATCCGCAGGATCTTGCCCAGCAACGTCTGCCGGCTCTGCCCGCTGCCGAGCGGGTCGCCTCCACCCCCGCCGTCGCCGAACCCGATGTACAGATACCCGTCCGGACCGAATGCCAGCTGCCCGCCGTTGTGATTCGGATACTGGTCGGCAACGGTGAGCAGGACGCGCTCGCTGGCAGCGTCGGCGCTGGCGCCGTCGGCTGACGCGGTCAGCTCGGAGACGGTCATCACGCCGTCGCCGACATGTGAGTAGTAGACGAACACACGCCGGTTGGTCTCGAATCCAGGATGGAAGGCCAGCCCCAGCAGCCCCTGCTCACCGCTTTCCAGGATCCGGTCGGAGAGGTCGACAAATGGTGCGGCTTGGAGCGTGCCATTTGCGGCGATCACCCGGATGCCGCCGCCCCGCTCGTTGACGAAGAGCCGGCCGGTGCCGTCGCCGGCGTTGACGATGCCGACGGGGCGGGTGAGCCCACCGGCAACAAGCGACAGTCTGAGCCCCGCGGGGCCGGTGGAGACAGGGGGTGGCGTGGGGACTGCGGTCGGCGCAGGGGTCGGCACAAGGGTCGGGGCCGCGGTCGGAGCGGCCGTCGGGCTCGGGCTGGGGCTGGGGCGGGGGCTCGCCGATGGTGACGCCGGTGGTGACGGCGTGGCAGCGGCTGAGGCAGACGCCGTTGTGGCGGGTCCTTCCGATGCCGTCGGCACCGAGGACGGGAGGGCTCCGACACTTGGAGCCTTGTCCCGAGTCAGGATCACGAATGCGACTGCCGCGACCAGCACGACGATCGCGAGTGCGCCGGCCAGCCGTCGAGGGGAGGCAGGCAACCGAGGGGGCAGGCGCATGTCAGACAGACTACGCGCCGGACACCGATCCGGTTCTGCGGCACACCGGATCGGGTACGGTTGCGTTCACCGATGACGACGACCCGAGCAGCACTCCAGCACGCGGCGGCCGCCGCCCGCGCCGCGACCGAGCCGGGGCCTGAGGCCGTCGGCACGCGTCGCTCGATCGTGATCGAGGCCGTCGATCCCCAGGTCGACGATGGCCACGACCCGGTCAAGCGCGTCGTCGGAGACAACCTGCGCGTCACGGCCGATATCTTCGCGGAAGGGCACGGCCTGCTGGATGCGTCGCTGCTCCTGCGTCGCGAGGGCTCGTCGCGCTGGAGCAGGACTCCCATGCAGCTGGTCACGAACGACCGCTGGAGCGCGACCGTCCATCTGCGCCACATCGCGCGGCATCGCTACACGATCGAGGCGTGGCGGGACGCCATCGGCTCCTGGCAAGAGGCGACCACGAAGAAGCTGGAGGCGGGCCAGGCCGTAGACACCGAGCTCGCAGAAGGCAGGGAGCTGCTCGAGGCGACGCTGCGCCGCGCAGCCGGCGCGGACGCTCGCACGATCGAGGCCGCCCTTGCGCGCGAGGGCCGTGCCCGGAGCGATGCGTCCCGGGTTGCGGCGCTCGGCGGCGAGGCGGTGCTGTCGGCGGCGCGTCGACACCCGGACCGCGGCGCGGGTACCCGCTACCGGATGGAGCTGCCACTCATGGTGGACCGCGAGCTGGCTCGATTCTCGGCCTGGTACGAGCTCTTCCCCCGCTCCCAGGGGCGCGACCCCACGCACCCCACGCCCACCAGCCTGCGCGACGCCGAATGGCGGCTCCCCCAGATCGCCGCGATGGGCTTCGACGTCGTCTACCTGCCTCCCATTCATCCCATCGGCCGCACCAACCGGAAGGGGCGCAACAACGCGGTGAGGGCGCAGCGTGGCGATCCCGGCTCGCCGTGGGCGATCGGGCGCGACGGGGGCGGCCACACCGAGGTCGCGAGCGAGCTGGGCGGCCTCGAGGCGCTCGATCACTTCCGCCGCAGCGCTGAGGCCAACGGCCTGGAGGTCGCGCTCGACCTCGCCCTCCAGGCGTCGCCCGATCATCCATGGGTCCGGCAGCACCCGGAGTGGTTCCGGCACGCGCCCGACGGCACGATCAAGTTCGCCGAGAATCCGCCCAAGCGCTACGAGGACATCTACCCGTTCGACTTCGCTGGTGCCTCGGCCGCCGATCGCGAGGCGCTATGGCACGCGTGGCTGGAGGTGGTCCTGACCTGGGTGGGTCGCGGCATCCGCATCTTTCGGGTCGACAATCCGCACACCAAGCCGGTCGCGTTCTGGCGCTGGCTGATCGCCGAGGTCCAGGCCGCCGATCCGGGCGTCCTCTTCCTGGCGGAGGCCTTCACCACGCCGAAGCGGATGCGCGCGCTGGCCAAGGCCGGCTTCAGCCAGAGCTACACCTACTTCACCTGGCGCCAGCCCCGCGACGAGTTGCGCGACTACCTGACCGAGCTGACCGCGGGGCCGATGCGCGAGTACTTCCGCGGCAACTTGTGGCCGAACACGCCGGACATCCTTCCGCACCATCTCGATCACGGCCGCCCGGCGTTCGTGATCCGGGCGGTGCTGGCGGCCACGCTCTCGCCGTCGTGGGGCATCTACTCCGGCTACGAGCTGTGCGAAGCGGGGCGGCTCGACGACCGCGAGGAATACGTCCACAGCGAGAAGTACGAAATCCGTGCCCGGGACTGGAATGCCGCAGGGAACATCAAGTCGCTGATCACCGGCCTCAACCGCCTGCGCCGCGAGTGGCGAGCCCTGCAGCTCAGCGACAACCTGCGCTTCGAGCCGGTGACCGGCGACCAGACCCTCTTCGTCCGGAAGGCGCTGCCCGCCGGGGAGCTCGATCCGTTGACCGGTAACCCGAGCCAGTGGCGCGACCCGGTCTACGTCGCCGTCAACTGCGATCCGACGCGGGCCGAAGCTGCCGTGCTGCGCCCAGACCTCGCGGCAATCGGGATCGACCCGGAGCAGCCCTACCAGGTCGTGGATCTCCTCACCGGTCGCTCGCGACGGCTGCATGGCCCGGAGATCCGGGTCGAGCTCGACCCGGCGCGCCTGCCGTATCGGGTCTTCACGATCCGTCGCATCGCCGGCTCGCGGGCCACTTGACGAGCGACCAGGCCGCTCCCCTCGGCGCCACGCCGGGCGACGGTGGCACGACCTTTCGCCTCTGGAGCGAGCGCGGCGAGTCGGTCGAGCTCTGCCTCTTCGAACCCGACGGCGCCGAGCGCCGCGTCCCGCTGACGCGGGGCGCCTCGGGCGTCTGGACGGCCGAGGTCCCCGACGTCGGCGAGGGTCAGCGCTACGGCTACCGGGTCCACGGGCCGTTCGAGCCGGAGCGCGGGCATTGGTTCAACCCCGCCAAGCTGCTGCTCGACCCATACGCGCGTCTCGTGGAGGGCCCCATCACCGTGCGCGCGGAGCACTTCAGCCGTTCCGTCGGCGACGGCGCACGGCCGGACGGCCGGGACTCGGCACCATTCACCCCCAAGGGCGTCGTCCGCCGTTCCCTGGTGGAGATCGACGAGGCCGAGCGTCCGCGCGTGGCGCTGTCCGAATCGGTCATCTACGAGCTCCACGTCAAGAGCTTCACCCGCCTCCATCCGGGGATTCCCGAGGCGCTGCGCGGGACGTATGCAGGCCTCGCCCATCCCGCGGCGATCGGCCACCTGCGGGCGCTGGGCATCACTGCGGTCGAGCTGCTGCCGGTCCAGCAGCAGCTCACCCCGAGGTTCGTGCTGGATCGCGGTCAGATCGACTATTGGGGCTACAACACCATCGCCTTCCTCGCGCCGGATCCGCGCTTGGCGGCCAGCGACGACCCACGCGCCGAGCTGCGGGAGGCGATCCGCGCGCTGCACGTCGCGGGCATCGAGGTGCTGCTCGACGTCGTCTACAACCACACCGGTGAGGGGAACGAGCTCGGCCCCACGGTCTCGTTTCGCGGGATCGACAACGCCGCCTACTACCGCCTCGACCCCGCCGACGCGAGCGGCTACCGCAACGACTCGGGGACCGGGAACACCCTCGACGCCACGCATCCTGCGGTCATCCGCCTCGTCCTCGACAGCCTGCACACCTTCGCGTCGGAGTACGGCGCCGATGGCTTCCGCTTCGACCTGGCGACGGCGCTGGGTCGAACCGGCCGCGGCTTCTCGGCGAGGGCCCCGCTCTTCACGGCGATCACCGCCGATCCGCGCCTGGCGGGGCTCAAGCTCATCGCTGAGCCCTGGGACCTGGGCGTGCTGGGCTACCGCCTCGGCGGGTTCCCCCCCGGCTGGGCGGAATGGAACGGCCAGTACCGGGACACGGTCCGACGCTTCTGGGCCGGCTTCGAACCGGCGCCCGAGGCGGTAGCACTGCGGATCGGCGGTTCGCACGACCTGTACCCGATCGCCGAGCGCGGCTCGGCCGCATCGGTGAACTTCGTGACTTCGCATGACGGCTTCACGCTGCGCGACCTGGTGAGCTATGCGGAGAAGCACAACGAGTCGAACGGCGAGGGCAACGCCGACGGCGAGACAGCCAACGACTCGGTCAACTTCGGCGTCGAGGGCGACACCGATGACGATGCGATCCTCGACCTCCGCGATCGGCAGCGGCGCGGCCTGCTGGCGACCCTCCTGCTCTCTCGTGGCGCGACGATGCTCCTCGCGGGCGACGAGCTGGGCAAGACGCAGCGCGGCAACAACAACGCGTACAGCCAGGACAACGAGGTGAGCTGGCTCGATTGGCGACCCAGCCCGCGCGACGCCGCCCTCCTGCCCTTCGTCAGCTCGCTGGTCGCGCTGCGGGCCGCCCACCCGCTCCTGCGCCACGGCTCGGCGACCGTGATCGGCACCGCGCCGTTGACGCTCCTCCTCACCGCTGACGACGAGGCGTTGCTGCTGGCGCTGAACCCGACCGACGCGCCGGCGACCGTGCACCTCCCCGCCGAGCTCCCAGGGGGATGGATGCAGCATCTTGACTCGGCTAACTCCGACCCACCGATCCCTGGCGGCCACACCCTTGCGGCCGGCGCCACGACCGTCGATCTGGGCGCGCGCAGCGTCGTGCTGCTGGGGCGTCCCTCCCCGCCGCGCTAGCCCCTGGACGGGCGCAGGAAGAGGACCGACAGCGCCGGGAGGTTGAGCACGGCGGATGCCGGCTGGCCGCCCCATGGCGTGCCCTCGGCCCTCACCGACCGTTGGTCGGCGCCCGTGCCGCCGTAGTCCGCGGCATCGGTGTCGAGGGCGACGTCCCAGCTGCCCGGCGACGGCAGTCCGAGCCGGTAGCGGCGACGGGCCGTGGAGGCCCCGTTCTGGACGACGACCATCACTTCCTCCGCTTCACCGGGCAGGCCGCCGCGTCGCAGCCAGGCGACCACCGAGGCATCGGTCGTGCCCTCGCCGTCGATCCATGCGAAGCCGGAGGGATCGGCATCGCGGGCCCAGAGTGGCGGTGATGCGAGATAGAGCGCGGCCAGGTCGGCCAGGTAGCGGGCATAGGCGGCTCGGGCGGGATCCTGTTCCGCCTCCTTCCACGGCAGCGTGCGATCGTGGTTCCACTCGCCGGCCGGCGCCAGCTCCGAGCCCATGAAGAGGAGCTTCTTGCCCGGCTGACCGACCTGGTTGGCAAGCAGCGATCGCAGGCCGGCGAACTGCTGCGCAGGAGTCGTGCCGCGCTGCTTGCCGAGCAGCGACTTCTTGAGGTGCACCACCTCGTCGTGGGAGAGCGGCAGGATCCAGCGCTCCGCGTCGAGGTAGAACCCGCGGAAGGTGATCTCGCGACGGTGGCGCCAGCGCTGGTCGGGTCGCTTCCGGAAGTAGACCAGCGTGTCGTGCATCCAGCCCAGGTCCCACTTGAAGTCGAAGCCCAGGCCGCCGTCGGCGACCGGATGGCTGACGCCCTTGAAGTCTGTCGACTCCTCGGCGATGGTGATGACGCCGGCGAGACCATCACGCACGCGCGTGTTCAGCTCCTGCAGGAACGAGATCGCCTCGAGGTTGTGGTTCCCGCCGAATCGGTTCGGCGTCCATTGGCCGCGCTTGCGCGAGTAGTCGAGGTAAAGCATCGAGGCGACCGCGTCGACCCGCAGCCCATCGACGTGGAACTCCTCGAGCCAGTAGCGCGCGTTGCCGATCAGGAAGTCGCGGACCTCGGCGCGGCCGAAGTCGAAGACGATCGTGCCCCAGTCGGGATGCTCCCGGCGCTGCGGGTGGGGATCCTCGTACAGGAAGGTGCCGTCGAAACGGGCGAGGCCGTAGCCATCCCGCGCGAAGTGGGCGGGCACCCAGTCGAGGATCACGCCGATCCCGGACCGATGGAGCAGGTCCACCATCCCGCGCAGCTCATCCGGGGTTCCGTAGCGGGCACTCGGGGCATGGAATCCCGTCACCTGGTAGCCCCACGAGCCGTAGAAGGGGTGCTCGGCCAGCGGCAGCAGCTCGACGTGGGTGAAGCCGTGCCGCACGCAGTGCTCGGCCAGTAGCGGCCCGAGCTCGGCGTAGGTCAGGAACCTGCCGCGCGGCCCCCGCCGCCACGAGCCGAGGTGGACCTCGTAGATCCGCATGGCGGAGCGCTGCAGGTCCTTCACCCCTCGCTGCGCGAGCCAGTCCGCGTCGGACCAGCGGTGCGCCGACAGGGCCGGGACGTGGGTCGCGCTGCCTGGAGGTGCGTCCATCGACTGCCCGTACGGGTCGGACTTGTGGCGCGTTCGTCCATCGGCGCCGATCACCACGTACCGGTAGCGCTCCCCGGCACCGATACCCGGGACGAAGCCGTCCCACACGCCCGTCCTGGGACGCAGCGTCATGGCCACGCCGGCGGGGTACCAGTTGCAGAACGCACCGGTCACGCTGACCCCGCGTGCATTCGGCGCCCAGACCGAGAAGGCGACGCCGTCGGTTCCCCTGACGGTCCGCAGGTGCGCGCCCAGCACCTCCCAGGGTCGCGCCGGCCGTCGCTGATCCGCCATCGCCGTCACCTTAGCGAAGTCAGGGGCGGAGACGACTACGCGTTGCCCGCCGCTGGCCGATCCGTCACACTTGCCGCACCCCAGCCGCCCTGCTGGAGTCCCTCGGCTCGCCATTGCAACGTTCCAGCTGGAGGCACCTTGGGCATCTTCGACGGCCTGCTCGGGCTCCTCTCGCACGACGTCGGGATCGACCTCGGCACGGCCAACACGCTCGTCACGGTGCGTCATCGCGGCATCGTGATCTCCGAGCCGAGCGTGGTGGCGATGGACACCCGCACCAAGCGGGTGCTCGCGATCGGCGCCGAGGCGAAGCGGATGGTCGGGCGCACGCCGGCCAACATCGTCGCCATCCGGCCGCTGCGCGACGGGGTCATCAGCGACTTCGACGTCACCGAGCAGATGATCCGGTACTTCATCCAGAAGGTGCACGACCGATACGCCCGCATCCCGCGGCCGCGCGTCCTGGTCGGCATCCCATCGGGCGTGACCGAGGTCGAGAAGCGCGCGGTCCGGGACGCGACGCTGAATGCCGGGGCGCGCTGGGCCAGGCTGATCGAGGAGCCGATGGCGGCCGCGATCGGCGCCGGCCTGCCGGTCAGCGAGCCGACCGGGTCGCTCATCGTGGACATCGGCGGCGGCACGACCGAGGTGGCGGTCATCAGCCTCGGCGGGATCGTCGTCAGCCGCTCGATCCGGATCGGTGGCGACGAGATGGACGGCGACGTCGTCAGCTTCGCTCGTCGCGAGTACAACCTGCTGATGGGCGAGCGCACGGCAGAGGAGATCAAGATCGCCGTCGGCTCGGCCTACCCGATGGAGACCCCGCGCACCGTCACGTTCCGTGGACGCGACTTGCTGACGGGGCTCCCGCGGGGCGTCGAGGTGGGGAGCGACCAGATCCGCGAGGCACTCGAGCCGTCGGTCGCCCAGATCATCGACGCCATCAAGGAGACGATCGAGGAGACCCCGCCCGAGCTGGTGGCGGACATCATGGACCAGGGCATCGTCCTCGCCGGCGGGGGCGCGCTCCTGATCGGCCTCGACAAGCGCGTGGCGGAGGCAACCCAGATGCCGGTGCACGTCGCCGACGACCCACTGACCTGCGTCGTTCGGGGCACCGGGCGGGTGCTCGAGGAGCTCGACACCCTCGAGCGGGTCATGGTCAGCGAGCAGTTCACCCGCGCTCCGCGCTAGGACGGCCATGCTCGACGGCAGCCCGCATCGGAGGTCACGCGCCGGCCTCTGGTTCGCGGCGGGCACCGTCGTGTCGCTCCTGCTGCTGCTGGCCTCCCGCACGCCGCAGGCGCTCGGGCTGCAGGCAGCTGCCGCGCACGCCCTCGACCCGATCCGCGGCGCGATCAGCGGTGTGGGATCGGGGATCACCGGCTTCTTCACGACGATCGGCGAGATCGACCGGCTTCGGTCCGAGAACGACCGGCTGCGTGCGCAGCTGGCCGGCGCGGAGGCGCGCCTCGCGGAGCTCCACGAAGCGGCCGCCGAGAACGCCGAGCTGCGCGGCCTGCTGGGTCTCACCACCTCGCTGCAGATGGACCTCCTCCCGGTGAGGATCCTCGGACGCGACCCGGGCAACTTCTCCTGGGAGGTGGGCATCGACGCGGGGACCGACGACGGGGTCCAGGTCGGGATGCCGGTGGTCGCGGCCGCCGAAGGCGGGGGAGCCCTGGCCGGCACCGTCGTCGCCGCGGGCGCGGACGCGGCGACGGTCCGCCTGGTGGTCGACGCGCGCGCGAGCGTCGTCGCCATCGATCAGCAGACGCGTGCGCTCGGCCTGGTGCAGGGCCAGCTGGGCGGACAGCTGGTGATGGTCCAGGTTCGCGCGACCGACCTGGTGGAGGTCGGGGACACGATCGTCAGCGCCGGCCTGACCCTGACCGACGCGGGTGGCGCCGGCATCGGCCGCAGCCCCTATCCACGCGGCCTCCTGCTGGGGACGATCCAGGCCCTCGAGCTCGACGCGGACGGCCTTACCCAGACCGCATTCGTGCGTCCCGCTGTTGACGTCGACCGCCTCGATCGCCTGCTGGTGGTGCTGCACTTCCAGCAGGACTAGGTTCGACGGCTGGGGGGTTGCGTGCGCGCACATGGCCCCATCGGCGGGCCGGTGGGGACGAACGGGGCATGGGCCTGAGCACGCTCGCTGGCTACGGTGGGACGAGCAGATCCACGCCTGGGAGCGGTGCGCCCGGGTCACGCCACCAGGAGAGTCCCGTTGCCGAACCGCTTCCGAGCCGCCCTTGTCGCCTCGCTGACCATCGTCTCGTCGCTGATGGCGGCCGCCCCGGCGGGCGCCGTGGTGACGCCGCAGAAGGTCGTCATCATCGTCGGCCCCACCGGGGCGCAGACCGACTACTACCGGAGCAAGGGTGATTCGATCGCCGCCGCCGCGGAGGCAGCTGGCGCGACAGCGGTGAAGGTCTACTCGCCGAACGCGACCTGGGCAAAGGTCAGGGCAGCGGTCAACGGGGCCAACATCGTCGTCTATCTGGGCCACGGCAACGGGTTCCCGAACCCGTACAACAGCGGCGCGGAGCCGACGGATCGCGACAACGGCTGGGGCCTGAACCGCACCACCACCAACGCCGACGGCGACAACTGGGGCTCGACGATGGTGTACTGCGGCGAGAAGGCACTGTTGGGCACGCTCACCTCGTCGAGCACGGCCCAGTGGGCCTATTGCGGCGGCAGCACCAACACCGACGGGATCTCCCCCGCGCCGAACTGGGTGATGATCTACTCCAACGCCTGCTACACCCCTGGCGCCAGCGAGGGCTGGGATACGCCCGCCACCGAGTCGGTGGCCCTCCAGCGCGTGCGGAACTACAGCTACCCGGGACTCGTGGTCGGTGGCGGCGCGTATTTCGCGACCGACATGCACGATGGGGCTCAGCAGCTGGTCGACACGATCGTGCGCAACCCGGGGATGGCCTTCGGGGCGATCGCCGAGAACGCCAACGGGTATGACGTCTATCGCCAGCGTCACTTCGCCCACCAGGACCTGAGCGGGTCGCGCATCTGGATCCAGAACACCGGCGAACCAACCAGCGGCAACTACTTCTTCGCGTACGCCGGCAAGCCGGCGCTGACGCCGTCCGGCGGCACCGTCGCGTACACGGAGCCGACGCCGCCGGCACAACCGGTGCCAAGCGTGGTTGGTCGCTACCCAGCCGCCAACGCAACCAGCGTCGACCAGTCGGTCAAGCCGGCGGCCCGCTTCGACCGGGTGGTGCTGGGCGTGAGCGCCAGCTCCTTCGTGCTGCGGCGTGCGGCCGACGGCTGGGTGGTGCCGGCCACGGTCACCGACAATGGCGAGGGGATCCAGTTCACGCTGCGACCCTCCTCCCCGCTGGCGCCGGGAACCAGCTACACCCTGTCGCTGAGCTCAGCCATCACCAGCGTCGAAGGTGGTGCCCTGGCGCCGGTCAGCTGGAGCTTCACCACCTGGGGCACGGCTCCCGCCTCGAGCACCACCAACGCGACCTTCGATCCGGCAGCCCAGCTGCTCTTCAAGATGGGCACCCATACCGGCTACCGGTTCAGCAGCAGCGGGGCCCTGACCGCGGTCAAGACCTACACCCTGTCGAAGGACTCGGGCGCCGCCACCAGCCGGCGCACGACCATCGCCAACCAGTCGGGGACCTGGTTCTACGTCGTGAACGGGGTCTGGGCGGGGTACTACCTTCGCCAGTCGAGCAATCTGTACCTGGCCTCGGCCCCGGTGGCGCCGGCCTCGCTCGCGACTGCCACCTTCAGCCCGGCCAGGTCACTCACCTTCAAGATGGGGACCCACACCGGCTACCGGTTCAGCAGCACCGGGCTCATGACCGCCCAGAAGAGCTACACCCTGCTCAAGGACTCGAGCGCGGCAACGAGCAGTCGCAAGACGATCACCAACCAGTCGGGGACCTGGTTCTACGTCACGAACGGGGTCTGGGCGGGCTATTGGCTGCGCGCCTCGGACGTGCTCTTCCTGGCGCCCTGAGGCCCCATCGCTGCGTTCGGGCTATGGCGATCTGGCCATCGGTACCATGGTCCGGAGAGGTGCGGTTCCGTAGGGTGAGGAGGTAGCGGTCGTCGGGCTCCGTCGGCCGCAGGTCCTGAGCCCGCAGCTGGTCCAACTCACGTGATCCGTCGCCTCATTGCTTTCGTCAGCCTCCTCGTCGTCCTTGCCGGATCGGTCTCGATGCCACCGGCGGCCCTCGCCGGAGGTCCCCCGAGCGACATCACGATCCCGCCGCTTCGGGCCGCGGGACCCGTGGTGCTGCCGAATGGGCGTGTCCTGCCAGTCAAGCCCGACTGGGTCCAGGACGCATCCGTACAGGCGGAGATGCTGGCCCAGCACGCGAACGATCGGCTCACCTTCACACCGGGCGCGCAGCCACGCCGCCTTGGTGAGGCAGGCGCCACCCTGGGCCTCGCCCCGAGCGACGCCCCCGCGTTGGCTCCGCTTACGCTCGCCGTCCCGTCGGGGGTCGAGCCGGTCACGGCGACCACCGCGGCGCTGCCGAACGGGTTGCGCAAGGAGGTCTTCGGCTTCCTGCCGTACTGGATGCTCGATGCCGGGTCGTTGCAGTGGATGCAGTACCAGCTCGTCAGCACCGTGGCCTACTTCGGAGTAGCCGCCACCTCCAGCGGCACTCTGACAACCACCGGCTCTGGTTGGAGTGGCTGGAACTCCAGCGCGATGACCAATGTGATCAACGCTGCCCACGCACGGGGCGTGCGCGTGGTGCTGACCGTGACGATGATGGCCTGGGATGGCGGAGCAGCGCAGGCCGCGCTCCTCGGCAGCGCCACCGCACGGGCGAGCTTGGTGAACGCGATCGTGGCGACGGTCCGAAACCGCGCGGCCGATGGCGTCAATCTTGACTTCGAGCCGGTCTCAACCACGCTCCGCGACCAGTACACGAGCTTCGTTCGCCAGCTGAAGGCCGGCCTGGTGGCGGCGGGCGTTGGATCCCACCTGACCGTATGCACCATGGCGGGCGCGGCGACCTGGGCTACCGGCTACGACCTGGCCGGGCTGGCCGCCTCGGGGGCGGCCGATGCGGTCTTTGTAATGGGCTATGACTTCAGCTGGTCGGGCTCCGCACGCGCCGGCGGCGTGGCGCCGATGGACTCGCCCTACATCTTGGACGTGCGTGAGTCGGTCGACGACTACCTGTCGATCATCGGCGGCGGCAAGATCATCTGGGGCGTGCCGTACTACGGCCGGACCTGGCTAACGACCAGCAATGCGACGAACGCTGCGGTCGTGAGCGGGTCATCGGGCTCATCGAAGGCGTACGGCTACAACGGCGCGCGCAGCCTGGCCGCGACCCACGGGCGACGTTGGGACGACGTCGGCAAGGTGCCGTGGTTCGCCTACTACGACAGTGCCCGGGCCACGTGGGTCGAGGGCTACTACGACGACGCCGTCTCGCTGGGGGCGAAGTACGACATGGTCAACCAGAAGAACCTGGCCGGGACCGGGATGTGGACCCTGCTGATGGACCAGGGCGACAGCGCCCTCTGGGGCCTGATCGCCAACAAGTTCGTCAACGACACGACGCCGCCGACGGGCGGGATCGCGGTGATGCCGGCACAGACAACGACCGCCGCCTTCACGGTCAGCTGGAGGGCGACGGACGTCGGATCCGGCGTGAAGTCGTATTCGGTCCAGGTTCGGGATCGGTCGAGGGTCACCTGGGTGCCGTGGCTGACCGGTACAACCGCCACCTCCGCGACCTTCGTGGGTGTGCCCGGTCATGCATACGACTTCCGCGTCTCGGCGCTCGACTACAAGGGCAACGCGCAGCCATGGTTCCCGACGCAGAGCGGCCCCGGAGCAACGCTCACGGTCGGCGGCTTCGCGCGGGTCGCGGTCGATGCGCTGAATGTGCGGGCTGGGGCGGGGACCACGTTCTCGACGCTGGACCAGCTCTCCTCCGGCGCCACCGTCGGGGTGCTGGCCGGCCCGATCTCCGCCGGCGGTTACCAGTGGTACCAGATCCAGTTCGACTTCACCGAATGGCCCTCGGCCGACTATCCCCGTTCCGGCTGGGCGGCTGTCGCCGGCGGCGGGACCGCGTACCTCGTGCCCACCAAGCCGCCGAACACCATCACGATTGCCGCGGGCGCGACCGGCTTCTATGGGACCGCCGGGGCTGCTCCGTCGGTCGGTGGTCGCTACCCAGCCGCCAACGCAACCAGCGTCGACCAGTCGGTCAAGCCGGCGGCCCGCTTCGACCGGGTGGTGCTGGGCGTGAGCGCCAGCTCCTTCGTGCTGCGGCGTGCGGCCGACGGCTGGGTGGTGCCGGCCACGGTCACCGACAATGGCGAGGGGATCCAGTTCACGCTGCGACCCTCCTCCCCGCTGGCGCCGGGAACCAGCTACACCCTGTCGCTGAGCTCAGCCATCACCAGCGTCGAAGGTGGTGCCCTGGCGCCGGTCAGCTGGAGCTTCACCACCTGGGGCACGGCTCCCGCCTCGAGCACCACCAACGCGACCTTCGATCCGGCAGCCCAGCTGCTCTTCAAGATGGGCACCCATACCGGCTACCGGTTCAGCAGCAGCGGGGCCCTGACCGCGGTCAAGACCTACACCCTGTCGAAGGACTCGGGCGCCGCCACCAGCCGGCGCACGACCATCGCCAACCAGTCGGGGACCTGGTTCTACGTCGTGAACGGGGTCTGGGCGGGGTACTACCTTCGCCAGTCGAGCAATCTGTACCTGGCCTCGGCCCCGGTGGCGCCGGCCTCGCTCGCGACTGCCACCTTCAGCCCGGCCAGGTCACTCACCTTCAAGATGGGGACCCACACCGGCTACCGGTTCAGCAGCACCGGGCTCATGACCGCCCAGAAGAGCTACACCCTGCTCAAGGACTCGAGCGCGGCAACGAGCAGTCGCAAGACGATCACCAACCAGTCGGGGACCTGGTTCTACGTCACGAACGGGGTCTGGGCGGGCTATTGGCTGCGCGCCTCGGACGTGCTCTTCCTGGCGCCCTGAGGCCCCTGGGTCCCGACGGGCTAGTCGCGCGCCGAGCGGCGCTCGATGACCGTGCTCCACAGCCGGGCGAGCGCCGCCTGGCTCTCCCCGATCGAGAAGCGCGCGGCCGTGGCGGCGACCGTTGCCGGATCGTACTCAGGAACGTCCTCCAGGGCAGCCGCGAAGTCGCCGTCGTGGACCAGTGTCCCGTTGACCCCGTTGGTGACGACGTCCAGCAGGCCGCCGACGGCGCCGGCTACGACCCAGCGGCCGCTCGCGATCGCCTCCGCCGCCACCAGCCCAAAGGGCTCGGCTCGGGATGGCACGAGCACGACTGTGTGCTCGCTCATGAGAGCCGGAATCTCGCTCGGATCGACCTCGCGGATCCCAGGCCCGACCAGCGTGTCGGCGAGCTGGCGGGCCACCTCCACGCCCTTGTGCGCCACGTCTCCGCCGAGATAGAGGACCCGTCGCCGCGCCGGCCGCGGATGGACATTGAACCGGCCGAGGTCGATCCCGGGTGGAATCACCTCTGCCGAGGCGCCGAGCTGCGCCACGAGGTTCGCCGATTCGCGCGAGTTCGTGACGACCGCATCGGCGCCGCGCACGACGCGCTGAGCCGCCCAGCGCAGGACGCGGTTGCGGCGCGCCATGTCGTGGACGTCGCCGCCGTGGGCGTAGATCACCAGCGGCAGTCGCCGCATGCGGGCCGCCAGCAGGGCGATCACCCCTGACGGCAGGACGAAGTGGCCCTCGACCCCGTCGAAGCGACCGCGGACGGCGAGCGCCCTCCACAGCATCGCCAGGTAGCGCCGCCAGCCGGGTGTTCCGTAGCGGGCCGGCGCGATGACCGTCGCCGCCAGGAGCGGATCCGCCAGCCTGTCGCGAACGAAGGCGCCCGCCGCGGGTCGATCCGGCGTGGGATAGCGGGCGGTGACGACCAGGAGCCGCATTGGTCGCGACGGTAGCGCATCCCCCGGGCCGGCGCCGAGGACGCTGCCGCGGCGCCCGCGTAGAATCGGCAGATATGTCAGCCATCGCCCAGGCGCGGCGCCCCGACGGGCGCGCGGCAAACCAGCTCCGCCCGGTAAAGATCGTCCACGACTACCTGAAGTTCGCGGAAGGCTCGGTCCTGATCCGCGTCGGCGATACGCGGGTCATCTGTGCCGCCACGATCGAGGATCGGGTCCCCGGCTGGATGCGGGGCAAGGGCGGCGGCTGGATCACCGCGGAGTATTCGATGCTCCCGCGCGCCGGCACCGAGCGCAGCCAGCGCGAGGCCAGCGCCGGGCGAATCGGGGGCCGGACGCACGAGATCCAGCGCCTCATCGGCCGATCGCTGCGGGCCTGCATCGACCTGCCGCGGCTCGGCGAGCGCACCATCACCCTCGACTGCGACGTCGTCCAGGCCGATGGCGGGACGCGGACGGCGAGCATCACCGGCGCCTACGTGGCCCTGGCTCGCGCGCTCAACAAGTTCGGGATGTCGCACCTGCTGATCGGCAAGGTCGCCGCCGTGAGCGTCGGGATCGTGGGCGGGCAGACGCTTTTGGACCTCAATTACGCCGAGGATTCGACCGCCGAGGTCGACTTCAACGTGGTGATGACCGACGACGATCGGCTCATCGAGGTCCAGGGCACGGGTGAGCAGCGCTCGTTCTCGCGCGACCAGATGAACCAGATGCTCGATCTCGGGTCGGCGGGCATCCGCCAGCTGTTCGACATCCAGCTGACTGCCATCGAGGCCCCCGCGGCCGAGTGAGCGACCTGCTGCTGGCGACCGCCAACCCGGGCAAGCAGCGAGAGTTCAGTCGCCTCCTGGAGGAATTGGCCGAGCACGTCGTCTTCCCGCAGCAGATCGGCCTCGACCTGGACGTTCCCGAGCCACACCTCACCTACGCGGAGAACGCCACCGCCAAGGCAGTCGCCTACGCCCGGGCGTCGGGGCTGCCCGCGCTGGCGGACGACTCCGGGATCGAGGTGGCAGCCCTCGACTGGGGGCCTGGCCCGCGATCGGCGCGCTACGGCGGCTCCGACGTGCAGGATCGGGCGACCCTGATCCTCGATCTCATGGCCGATGCCACGGACCGCAGGGCGCGGATGGTCTGCTGGCTGGCCCTGGCCATCCCGGGGATCGCGCCGGACGGCACCGTCCGCTCGCCGCGCGTCGAGCTGTTCAGCGGGGTGATGGAGGGAACCGTCGCCCTCGAACGACGCGGCGAGGGCGGGTTCGGCTACGACCCGATCTTCCAGCTGCAGAGCGGAATCACCACGGCCGAGCTGCCCGAGCGCGACAAGGATCTCGTCTCGCACCGGGGCCGTGCCGTCGCGGCCGCCATGGAGCGCCTGCGCCAGCTCACCGGCGACCGGCAGGCGGACCCGACCGCGGGCCGGGGCGCCGATACAATGCAGTCACCTGAGGAGCCTGCGTGAACGAGCAAGCGGCGCGCATCCATCCGACCGCGGACGTGGCCGGGACCGCGGTCATCGGTCGCGGCACGAGCATCTGGAACCAGGCCCAGGTACGCGAGGATGCGCGGATCGGCGCCGACTGCGTGATCGGGAAGAACGCCTACGTGGACGCCGGTGTCGTCATCGGCGACCGGGTCAAGGTGCAGAACAACGTCAGCCTGTATCACGGCGTGACCGTGGAGGACGGCGTCTTCATCGGCCCGCACGTCTGCTTCACCAATGACAAGGTGCCGCGCGCGATCAACCGCGACGGCAGCCCGAAGACCGAGGATGACTGGGTGGTGAGCGAGACGGTCGTGCACTCTGGTGCGGCCCTGGGCGCGAACAGCACGATCCTGCCCGGGGTGCGCATCGGCCGCTGGGCGATGGTCGGCTCGGGCAGCGTTGTGACACACGACGTGGCGGACTACGAGCTGGTGGTCGGCAATCCAGCGCGGCGGGTCGGGAGCGCATGCCCCTGCGGCGAGCCGTTGCGCGACGCTGCGGATGGCACGCCCTTCCACGGACCGTGCCCGCGCTGCGGAGACCCGATGCCGCCCGGTGAGGGGGACGCGTGAAGATCCTGACCGTGGTTGGCGCTCGTCCACAGTTCGTGAAGGCCGCTCCCGTCAGCCGCGCCCTGCGCGGCGGGCACGAGGAGCTGGTCGTGCACACCGGGCAGCACTACGACGACGCCATGAGCGCCGCGTTCTTCCGCGACCTCGAGATGGCCGATCCCGCCCTGAACCTGGAGGTCGGCAGCGGCTCGCATGGCGCGCAGACGGCCGAGATCATGCGGCGCCTCGAGCCGGTGCTCGTCGACGCCGAGCCGGATGGCGTGCTCGTTTACGGCGACACGAACTCCACGCTCGCCGGCGCGGTGGTGGCGAGCAAGGTCCGCTACCTCGATGGCCGACGTCCGTGGCTCGCGCACGTCGAGGCGGGCCTGCGCTCCTTCAACACCGCGATGCCCGAGGAGCGCAACCGGATCGTGGCCGACCACCTCGCCGACCTGCTGCTGGCGCCGACGCCCGCGGCCATGGACCACCTCGCCCACGAGGGGCTCCGCGAGCGTAGCGAGCTCGTCGGGGACGTGATGGTCGACTCGTTTCGGTGGGCCACGGCCCTGGCCGACGCCCAGCTGCCCGCCGTGGCGCGCGACCTCCCGGGGTACCTGCTCCTGACCCTGCATCGCGCCGAGAACGTCGACGACGCACGCCGGCTGGGGGCCCTGCTGGCGACCCTCGACGTCGACCGCCCGGTCGTCTTCCCGGTCCACCCCCGGACGCGCGAGGCGATGGCACGCGCCGGTATCACGCTGCCGGACAACGTGCGGGCGATCGAGCCGGTCGGCTACTTGGCCATGATCGCCCTCGAGGGCCAGGCCGCCGCGATCGCGACCGATTCGGGAGGCGTGCAGAAGGAGGCCTACCTGGCCGGCGTCCCGTGCATCACGCTGCGCGACGAGACCGAGTGGGTCGAGACGGTTGCCGCGGGCTGGAACCGGGTGATCGGCCTCGAGGCAGGGGCGCTGCGCGACGCGCTCGACGACGCCGGCTTCATGGACCGGTCGCGGCCGAGGCCGGAGCTGTTCGGCGACGGCATGGCGGCGGACCGCATCGTGACGGCACTCGAGGCGCTGGAGCGCCGCAGGCGGGGCGCCCCGGAAGCGTCGATGGCGGAGGTATCCCACGCATGATCCCGATTGCCCGCCCCCAGATGGGCGAAGAGGAGAAGGAGCTGGTCTGGAGCGCCATGAGCTCCGGTGCGCTCGCGCAGGGCGCCCGGGTGCGCGAGCTCGAGGAGCGGTTCGCCGACTTCGTCGGCGCCTCGCACGCGGTTGCCACCAGCTCCGGGACGACCGCTCTGCACCTGGCCCTGCTCGCCAGCGAAGTCGGCCCCGGCGACGAGGTCATCACCGTCCCATTCACCTTCTTTGCCAGTGCCAGCACCGTCCTCTTCACGGGTGCCCGCCCCGTGTTCGTCGACGTCGACGAGGCGAGCTTCAACATCGACGTGGACCAGGTCGAGGCGGCCATCACCCCGGCGACGCGGGCCATCCTGCCGGTCAGCCTGTACGGGCAGCCGGCCGACCTGCCCGCCCTCGCGGAGATCGCCGAGCGACGCGGCCTGGCCCTGGTCGAGGACGCCGCGCAGAGCCACGGGGCGGCGATCGGGGAGCGACGGTCCGGATCGTGGGGCGCCGGCTGCTTCAGCTTCTACCCCACCAAGAACATGACGACCGGCGAGGGCGGGATGATGACGACCTCGGATCCCGCGGTGGCAGATCGGGCGCGACTCCTGCGCGAGCATGGGATGCGGGTCCGCTACCACCACGAGATGGTCGGGTTCAACTTCCGGATGACCGACATCCATGCCAGCATCGGCCTCGCCCAGCTGCCGAAGCTGCCCGGCTACAACGCCCGCCGGCGGGCGATCGCGGCCCGCTACGACCGCGAGCTGCAGGGGGTCATCACCCCGCACGTCGAGCCTGGCGTGACCCACGTCTATCACCAGTACACGATCCGGGTGAACCGCCGCGACGAGTTCGTCGAGCAGCTCAAGCAGCGCGGCGTGGGCACCGGCATCTACTACCCGATCCCGGTGCATCTGCAGAAGCCGTTCATCGAGCTGGGCTACGGCGACCAGCGCTTCCCCGTCTCCGAGCGGCTTGCCGGCGAGGTCGTCTCGATCCCGGTTCACCCGTCGCTTACCGATGGCGAGGTGGCCGCGGTCATTGCCGCCGTGAACGCCGTCGCCCTCGAGCTCGGGCCGATGCCCGCCCCAGCCGCCGCATGACCGACCCCGGCAGGCCGCTCCGCGCCGGCGTCATCGGGCTCGGGATGATGGGCCGGGCCCACGTCCGGGTCTGGGACGAGCTGGTGGATGGCGTGGAGCTGGTGGCGGTGGCCGACACCGACCCCGGCGCCCTGCGAGAGGCCACCGCCGGTCGCGAGGCGCGGCCATATGCGGACGCCGGCGGGATGCTCGCCGCCGAGGAGCTCGACCTGGTCAGCGTCGTCGTCCCGACGTCCCTGCACCTGCCGACCACGCTGGCCGCCCTCGATGCCGGGAGCCACGTGCTGGTGGAGAAACCGATCGCCGCCAGCCGCGGCGAGGCCGAGCAGATGATCGATGCGGCGCGCCGCGCGGGCCGGATGCTGTCGGTCGGCCATATCGAGCGCTTCAACCCCGCCATCCGCGAGCTGCGGAAGCGGCTGGCGGCCGGCGAGTTGGGTCGCATCTTCGAGATCCGGGCCACGCGGCTGGGACCCTTCCCCGCGCGGATCCGCGACGTCGGCGTCGTCGTCGACCTCGCACCGCACGACCTCGACGTGATGCGCTACCTCCTGGGCTCCGACCCGGTGCGCCTCTACGCGGAGACCGAGCAGCGCATCCACACCGACCACGAGGACCTCTTCGTCGGGCTGCTGAAGTTCGCCAACGGCGCCGTGGGCGTGCTCGACATCAACTGGCTGACCCCCACCAAGCAGCGCACCCTGACGGTGACCGGCGAACGAGGCATGTACACCGCGGACTACCTCGCTCAGCAGCTGGTCTTCTACCCGAACCCCTCGTCGGAGGGGTCGGTCGACGAGGGAAAGCGGGTGGAGCGGGCCATCGAGCGTCGCGAGCCGCTGGCCATCGAGCTCGACGAGTTCGCGCGCGCCGCGCGCGACGGCGGCGTCCCGCCGGTCGACCCGCACGAGGCGATGGTTGCCCTCCTGCTGGCGCGCGCCATGGTGGAGTCGGCCACCAGCGGCACCGTGATCTCGGGTGAGCAGCTGGCGAGCGTCCTGCGGTGAGGATCGCGGTCGTCGGGCTGGGGCACATCGGGCTCCCGCTTGCGGTGCAGTACGCATCGCGCGGGCACGACGTGATCGGCTGCGACATCGACGAGCGCATCGTCGGCGCGATCAACGATGGCATCTCACCGCATGACGACGAGGCGGCCCTGGTCGAGCGCGTTCCGGAGCTGGTCCGCGCGGGGCGCCTGCGGGCCACGACGGACGACGCGGCGGGGGTGCGGACCGCGGAGATCGTGGTCGTCATCGTCCCGGTGGCGGTCGACGCCGAGCGCGAGATCGACTTCGGGCCGATCGACGCGGCGACGCGAGAGATCGCGCGCGGCCTGGTCGCCGGGACGCTGGTCGTGTACGAGACGACCCTGCCGGTCGGGACGACCCGCGATCGGTTCGGGCCGATGCTCGAGGCGGGTAGCGGCCTCGCCCTGGACCGGGACCTGTTCCTCGCCTTCTCGCCCGAGCGGGTGCTCGTCGGACGGGTGCTGCTCGACCTGCGGCGCTATCCCAAGGTGGTCGGCGGGGTCAGCGACGAGAGCACGCGCCGCGCGGTCGCCTTCTACCGCGATGCGCTGGACGAGGCGACCGAGATCATGGCGGTGGCGAATGCGGAGACCGCGGAGATGACGAAGCTCGCCGAGACGACGTACCGCGACGTCAACATCGCCCTCGCCAACGAGTACGCGCGCTATGCCGCAAAGCGGGGCATCGACGTCAGCGAGGTGATCGCCGCCGCCAACTCCCAGCCCTATAGCCACATCCACGCCCCCGGCGTCGGCGTGGGAGGGCATTGCATCCCGGTCTATCCCCACTTCCTCTTCAACGCGGAGCCGGACCTTCGCCTGCCGCCCATGGCCCGAGCGATCAACGACGAGATGGCTGACTTCGCCGTCGCCGAGCTGCAGCGGCGCATCGGCAGCCTCGCCGGGGTCGACGTCCTCGTGCTGGGGATCGCCTATCGGGCCGACGTCCGCGAGGACGCCTTCAGCGCCGCATTCCGCCTGCGCGACCGGTTGCGGGCCGCCGGCGCGGTCGTCCACGGCCACGACCCGTACTTCGCGGCCGAGCACCTGGCCGGGCTGGGGTTCGCGCCCTACGACCTCTCGGCTCCGACGCCGGTGCGGGCCGCGATCGTGCAGGCGCCGCATGCGGCCTACCGCTCGCTGGACCCGGCATCGATCCCCGGCCTCGAGCTGCTGCTCGACGGTCGGAACGCGCTGGATCCCGCCGCGGTCCGCGCCAGTGGCGTCGCCTACGCCGGAATCGGACGCTGAGGGATGGACCCCAGCGATCCGCCACACGTCGGGCTCGCCGCCGGCAAGGGCGTGGTCGTGGTCCTGCCAACCTACAACGAGCGCGAAAACCTCGAGCGGATCGCGGAGGCGATCCTCGAAGCGCTCCCCGAGGCGAACCTCCTGGTCGTCGACGACAGCTCGCCGGACGGGACCGGCGCCCTGGCCGACACGCTGGCCGCTCGGCAGCCACGGCTCGACGTGCTGCACCGGGCCGCCAAGGAGGGGCTGGGGGTCGCCTACCGCGATGGCTTTCGCACGGCGCTGGCGAAGGGGGAGACGCGCGCCGTGGTCCAGATGGACGCCGACTTCAGCCACGATCCCGCCGACCTGCCGCGGCTCCTCGCCCCGCTCATGACCGGTTCCGACCTCGTGCTTGGCACGCGGTACATGCCGGGCGGCGGCACCGTCGGCTGGCCCCTGCGCCGCAAGCTCATCAGCCGCGCCGGGACGACCTTCGCCCGCGTCGTGCTGCTCCTCCCGTACCGGGACCTCACCGGTGGCTTCAAGGCCTGGCGCCGCGAGCTGCTGGAGGCGATCCGCCTGCGCGAGGCGAACACCAGCGGCTATGGCTTCCAGATCGAGACGACCTGGTGGGCGCACCGCCGCCGAGCGGTGGTGACGGAGATCCCCATCATCTTTCGCGAGCGCGTGGCGGGTGCCTCCAAGATGAGCGGGGGAATCATCGGCGAAGCGCTGGGCCTGGTCCTGCGCCTGCGCCTGGAGGGGATCCGCGACGCGTTCCGGCGCTCCCCGTAACCGGCTCGAGCCGCTGGCGCGGGCATGGTCCATCGGCTAGCATGGCGCCTCGCCCACCGTCGGAGATGTCCCTCTACCGCCCTGCGGAGAACCAAGCGCACCGATGTCATTTCGCAACCGCCCGGTCCTCGACCGGAAGCATCGCCCACGCTGGCAGGACGAGCTGCGGACCCAGCAGCTGATCGTGGCCGGCTTCGCCGCGGCCATCGCCGTGGCGATCGGGATCTTCGCCGCCACCGCATGGAGCAACCACTATGACGACCACCTCCGACCGGTCGCGGCGGTGGGGGACGTCACCTTCAACATCGACGACCTCACCGACCGGATGGACGCCATCGGCTCCGAGCTGCAGGCGCGCTACCTCGACCTGAACACCCGCCTCGGCGGCGTGCGCGACTCGCTGATCCAGCAGGGCCAGCAGGCGATCACCGACGCCCTCCAGGCGCTTGCCCCCACCGCCACGGACTCGCTCGTCCTCGCCCGCGTGCTCAACGATGCCGCGGGTCGCTATGGGATCAAGGTGAGCGTCGACGCGCTCAGCGCGGAGGTGACGCGCCGGCAGACGCTCCCCGAGCGGCTGAAGCTGTCGCTCATCACGGTCGAGGCGCTGCCCGCCGACGCGAAGCCGGGCGACAAGCCGACCGACGAGGACTTCGCACGTGCCGAGGGCGAGGCGAACGACATCGCCGACACCATCAACGGCGGTGCCGACTTCGGCGCCACCGCCAAGGACAAGAGCGACGACGGCTCGGCCTCCGTCAATGGATCGTTGAGCTGGATCGAAGCCGATGATCCCCTCTACGCGACCTACTTCACCGAGGCCCAGGACGCCGCCAAGGGCGACCTGATCGGCCCGATCAAGGACGTGAACGGCTACCACCTCCTCCACCTCGACGACCGCAAGGCGGCGGGTCCCAACCAGGGCCTGATCGACCTCCTGAATACGTCGGGCGTGAGCGATGCCGAGTATCGGACCTACGTTCGCGGCGACCTGATGAAGACGGCGTTCAACGACTACTTCACCGGCACCGTGATGAAGCCCTACCAGCCCCAGCGCGGGGTCTCCCAGATCTTCATCGCGGCACAGCAGGGCGTGCCGGTGCCGCAGCAGCGCCTCCGCCACTTCCTGGCCCAGCCGTTGCCGGGCGAGTCGGACCAGTCGACCGCCACCGACGAGCAGTGGGCCGCCGCACTGGCACGCGCCGAGGCCTTCCGGGTCGAGGCGTTGAAGCCGGACGCGGACTGGTTCACCCTTGCCAAGGAGAGCGACGACACCGGCAGCGGGAGCCGCGGTGGTGACCTTGGCTGGTATGACCCCGCCTCGTCGAACTTCGTGCCGGAGTTCAAGACCGCGGTCGCCGGCCTCACCGTCGGCGAGGTGAGCGAGCCGGTAAAGACACAGTTCGGCTACCACGTCATCGAGATCACCGGCACGCGAACCACCGCCGGCGACGAGGCGAACCAGCTCGTCGAGAGCCTACGCCAGGATCCCGACACGTTCGCCCAGGTGGCGAAGGAGCAGAGCGAGGACGCCAGCAGCGCCCCGAACGGTGGCGACCTCGGCTGGGTGATCCCATTCCAGTACGAGAAGGAGCGCATGGACGCCATCTTCGGGATGACGAAGATCGGCGAGATCAGCGAGCCGCTCGAGACGGACAGCGGCTTCTACATCTTCAAGCTGACGGGAATCGCGGAGCTGCGCTGGGTGCCCACCAAGCTGCTGACCTCGGTGCGGCAGGGCGGGTTCGACCGCTGGCTGACCGAGATTCGCGACGCCGCCCACACCTGGACTGACCCGCAGTTCGTCGCAGCGCCGCCCACCGCATGAGCCAGCGGGGCGCCACGACGTCCCGCGGCGTCGACCGCCTCCTGGCCGCGGCGGGGCTCGACCCCGCCCTGGGGGTGCAGGTGGTCTCCAGCCGTCGGCTCGCGGCGGTCCCCTTCGACCCATCCCTCCCGCTGGTGCTGCTCGCCGAGCCCGGTGACGAGGCTGCCGCCGCGCTGCCCGGGCGACACGCCCGCAGCGGTGCGCTGGCAGTGCTCAACTCGCTCTACCCGCGTGATCACGCCCTTCAGCCGCTGCCGGAGGGTGCCCAGCGACCGCTTGGCGGCCTGACCGCCGATGAGCTCTTCGCAGCGGATTGGCTCGTCCCTGCGTTGGCGCCGCTCGACAACCTTGCATCGCCCCACGGCATGGCCGCCATCTCGGCCCGCCTGCGAGCGCCGGACGGCTGCCCCTGGGATCGGAAGCAGACGCACGCCAGCCTTCGGCCCTTCGTGCTCGAGGAAGCCTACGAGACGGTCGACGCAATCGACGGCGGCGGGCCGCAGGACCTGGCCGAGGAGCTCGGCGACCTCTTCCTCCAGATCATCCTGCATGCCCAGCTGGCGGCCGAGGAAGGCGCCTTCGACCTCACCGACGTGTACCGCGCCCTTGGGGCCAAGATCATCCGGCGACATCCGCACGTGTTCGGCGATGTCGAGGTCAGCGGAGCTGACGAGGTCCTGCGCAACTGGGAGACGATCAAGGCCGCCGAGCGCCATGAGGCCGGCGCCCCACCATCGGCCTTCAGCGGCATCGCGCGGGCCTTGCCGGCGCTCCCCGCCAGCCGCGAGATCCAGGAGCGCGCCTCGTCGCTCGGCTGGGACTGGCCCGCCATCGAGGGGGTTTGGGAGAAGGTCCGCGAGGAGCTGGCAGAGCTGCACGAGGCGGGCGCGATCGAAGGTGACGCGGGGCGGGATGCGCGCCTCCACGAGTTCGGGGACGTGCTCTTCGCGGCGGTCAACCTGGCTCGCTGGCTGAAGCTCGATCCTGAAGAGGCCCTGCGCACCGCCAACCGCCGCTGGATCGACCGCTACGAGCGGGTGGACAGGCTCGCGTCGGCCCGCGGGCTCGTGCTTGCCGATCTCGACGCCGAGGCCAAGGACGCGCTGTGGAACGAGGTCAAGGCCCCGTGAGCCGGATCGCCATCGTCGCCCACGCCGTGTTTCCCGGAGATCCGCGCCTGCGGCGTCAGAGCGACGCGCTCGTGGCAGCCGGCCACGAGGTCGACCTCTACTGCCTGCGGGCGCATGGCGAGGCGCCGACGGCGGAGCTCCGCGGCGTGCGCGTCTTCCGGCTGCCGCTGCATCGTGCCTTCAGCGGGTTCGCCGGTCACCTGGCCGAGTACCTGGCCTTCGCCGGCATCGCGGCCGTTCGGCTCGCCCTCGAGCACGGGCGACGACGCTACCGCCTGGTCCAGGTCGCAACGCTGCCGGACTTCCTGGCCTTCGCCGCGATGCCGCTCAAGCTGAGCGGGGTCCCGCTGCTCCTCGACCTGCACGAGGACATGCCCGAGTTCTTTCGCGACCGGTTCGCTCATCCCGCCCTGCAGCCGCTCCTGCCCGCGGTGGCCGGCGCGGCGAGGGCATCGGCGTGGGTCGCCGACGAGATCATCGCCGTCCACGAGCCGCTGCGTGAGCTGTCGATCGTCCGTGGCGTGGCGCCCGACAAGATCTCGGTGATCATGAACAGCGCCGACACGGATCTCTTCGACGCGGCGCGCCACCCGCGCCGCCCGTTCATGGAGGACGGCGAGCTGCGCCTGATCCACCACTCGAACCTGCAGCGGATCTACGGGCTGGAGGTGCTGATCGAGGCGATCGCCCGCATCGGCGGCGAGCTGCCGGTCCGCGCCGACATCTATGGCGATGGGCCGCATCGGTCGCACCTGGAGGCGGCGGTGGCGCGCACCGGCACCGCCGACCGCGTCCACCTCAATGGCCCGGTCCCGATCGAGGAACTGCCGGCGCTCATCGCGATGGCCGACGTGGGCGTGATCCCGTCGCTGCCCGAGCCCTACATGCAGTACTCGCTCTCCACCAAGCTGCTCGAATACGCGGCGATGGGCGTGCCGATCATCGCCAGCGACCTGCGCACGATCCGCGCCCATTTCACGGAAGGCGCCATCCGCTACGTCCCCGGCGGCGACCCCGACGCGCTGGCCGAGGCCCTCCTCTCGCTTGCCGCCGACCCCCTGGCGGCCGCCCGGATCGGCGCGGAGGCGCATCGCCAGGAGGCGCGCTACGAGTGGGCCGAGCAGGCCAGGCGCTACGTGGCGATCGTCGAGGGGCTGCTGGCACGCTAGCATCTGGTCCGTCGGGGCGTAGCGCAGCCTGGTAGCGCACCTGCTTTGGGAGCAGGAGGTCGCCCGTTCGAATCGGGCCGCCCCGACCAGTCACCTCACGCTGAGCGTGCAGGCACACCCTGTCCCAAATGCAGGTGTTCGGCCCTCCGGGCCTCACGGGGCTAAAGCCCTGCGCTACACAGGCTGCGACCTCCTGATTCGGACAGGAGGCAACCCATGACCCGACGACCCGTTGACCCGCTCTTCCGCGACCTCGTGGAGGAGTTCAGCCTGAGCCTAGAAGGGGCGGGCCGGAGCCCGCGCACGGCTGAGGCCTACCTGTACGCCCTGACCGACCTAGAGGCCTTCCTGACGGCTGCTGGCGCGTCGGTCGACCCCGAGCGCATCAGCCCACTGCAGATCGAACGCTGGCTATCGGACCGGCGCGAGACGAAGAGTCCGGCCAACGCCGACTTCGTGTACCGCAGCGCCCGGCCCTTCTTCCGCTGGATGGTGAAGCGCGGCTACCTCGACCCAGCCAAGGACCCGTTCGCCAAGGTGGCCAGCCCCAAGATCGAGACGAAGGTGGTCACCATCCTGAGTGACGACGACGTCCGCGCCGTCCTGACCGCCACGGCTGGCTCCGACTGGCGCTCGCGCCGGGACCGGGCCCTCGTCCGGGTCCTGATGGACACCGGCCTGCGACGTGGGGAGGCCTGCGGCCTGCGGGTCGAGGACGTCGACCTCGCGGTGGGCGTGATCCACGTCCGGGTCAGCAAGGGCCGCCGCGAGCGGATGGTGCCGCTGGGCGTCAAGGCCCGCATGGAGTTGCGGGCGTGGCTCAGGACCCGGACCGAGGTCGTGGCCCGTCGCGTCAGGCGCGGTGGCCCGGCTGACAGCGGAGCCCTGTTCAGCGGTCGCAACGGCGAGCCCCTGAGCGGGTCGGGCATGTGGCAGGCCATGCAGCGCCGCGCCGAGCAGGCAGGCGTCAGCAGCCAGCGGCTGGTTCACGTCTGGCGTCACGGCTGGGCCACCCGGGCGCTGGAGGCCGGGGCCGGGGAGTTGGACGTCCAGTTGCTGGGCGGCTGGCGCTCGCTGGCGATGGTGGCCCGCTACACGGCCTCCAACCGGCAGGAGCGAGCCCTACGCGAGCATGCCCGCTGGAGCCCGGGAGACAGGCTGTGAGCGTGCAGTTGGTGGTGCTGGACCACGAAGCCCAGCCACGGGACGAGGGCAGCATCTGGCAGTTTGCAGGACAGGTGCTGGGCGGAGCCCGGGACGGGCTGCACGTCCGCGTAGCAGTCGACTGGCGCAACGCCCACGCCATCGCCGACGCACTGGCGACATGGTCCGAGGGCGAGGAGGTGATGGTCTACGCCGAGGACTGGCAGGTCGCCTGAGCCAGACAGTGCGAGAGGCCCGGCTGCACTGGGAAGAAGAGAAGAACCCAGCGGGCCGGGCCTCAGGCACCGGGCACAGTGAGCGGCAGAAGGATCAACCACTCGCCGTCAGCCTAGCACAACAAAGGTTGATGCTGGGCGGCACGTCGGTGAGGACGACAGAGAGCCATCGTCGGGTCTGAGCAGGAGGAGACGTCGGTGCCAGTCAAGGGGCGAGACGGTGTCGGTGAGGGAGTCAGAGGCGGCGGTCAGGGGGTGGAGACGGGGTGCGACGGAGCCAGACGGGGTCAGCGCTGGGGTCCGTGGCTGAGGTGGTTGGTCGTCTGGCTGGTGGCGTAGTCCCAGTCCCAGTCCCATCCCCTACGGGGATAGTGGGACTGTGGGACTTGGACGACGGAGCGTGGGACTGAGACGTGGGACTTCGTGGGACTCGCATGCTGGCAGGGTGGGACTCCGGTGGGACTAGGTGGGAGTCCCACGGGTAATTCCGGCTGGGACTCCGTCAGAGGGCTGCGGCATGGCCTGCAACCGGCACCGACGAGGGGTCGGCGGCCATGCTCCCGACAGCGGGCCGTCAGGGACAGGGCGTGTCTTCACTCCTCTCCCTCTCCGTCTCTCTCCTTCAGCACCGACACCCGGTCACCTCCGGCTCACCGGCTCCGTCGTCCCTCACCCAACGTTCCGACACCCTGATCTGCAGTCAGCGCCTGCCGACCGTGAGCGTGGTTGACCGTCACCTGAGCGTGGGTCATGGGCACGGGCTGAGCCTGCCTGCGCAGCGACCACCTGACTGCGGGCCTGCGCCCATCACCTCACACCCATCCGTCCACACGGTCCACCTGCCACCACCATCAAGCACACCGGGGTGCTCGGGTCATAGGCCGGGCCGGGCGGGGGTGTCAGCAGCGGTGACCACCCGGTCCCCTCCCGGCTTCCGGCCAGCGGTGGCTGGGTAGTTTGAACTCGCCCCCTCTGGACCTCCACCAGAACCGCCGCTGCAGCCCACAGGAGCCTCGCTGTGGCTCGCAGACGGGAATCTGGGCATCTACCTCCAGAACCTACGCAAACCTATGCATCGGCGTGCTACCATCGCCCTTGGCGAACGGGGCTCACCCGAGCCCCTGCCGCCGCTACAGGAGGCCCGTGAAACCGTGGATGACTCGGCGGACGAGCAGCAGGAGCCCATCGAGCCTGACGCGCAGGCGTCGGACGATGCGGTGGACTCGCTGGCGTCTGGACAGGAGCATGGCGACACTGGGACCGACAACTCAGCGGAACGCCTCAACGGGCTGATGGCCCTCGTGGGCAAGCGCACCACCGAAGTCTCAGAGCAGAAGGCCAGAGCCGACCGGGCCGAGGCTGTACTCGCCGAGTATCGGGAGCGCCTGCTGGCCTACGAAGCCGGAGCCCGCATGAGCGATGCCGACGCGCTGGCGACCGAGCAGGCTGCGGGCCTGTCGACCGACAACGCGGAGCAGGTACCTGACGACAGCACCGACACCGACGCCGACCCGTATGCCGGGGCCAACGCGGGCTTCGACTACTGGGGAGCCGGGGTGCCGTACGTTCCCGATGGGGGAGCCGTCAGCACCTACGTCGATCCCAACCACGTCTCTCGTGCGCAGTCCATGCCAGCCCACCGTCCCACCAACGCCCAGCGCCTGCGGGCCGCCTTCGACAGCGGCATCGACAGCGCCCTGAGCCAGTGGGGCTGGGAGCCCAAGGACTGAGCACCTGAGCCGTTGACCTCCGACTGACCGTCACCTCGACCTAGTCGGAGAACCGATCCCATGGCAACCCTGACCACCGCGACCAACAACTTCTCGAAGACGGTTGTCGACCTCATCTCCCAGCAGATTCTCGACTCGCTGCGAGCCGGTCTGCCCCACCTGCCCAACGAGGTCGCCGTGCTGGCCTCGCACGTCAAGGGCACCGACGGCGTCTTCCGCTTCATCAACTACGGCGACTTCCCCGCCGACACCACCAGCCTGACCGAGGGCGTGGCCTTCCCGCTCGCCAACGAGCAGACGCTGGCCATCGACTACGACGAGTTCACCGCCCTGCAGAAGGGTGGCGTGGTGCGCTCGTCCGACCTCGCCCTGATCGAGAGCCCGCACGACATGGTCGCGCAACTCATCGAGAAGACGAAGCGCCACGCGCTGCTGACCATTGACGAGGTGGCCCGCCTCGTGTGGGACACGCCCGTCTCGGGTGAGAACGTCATCCGCCCGGCGGGCATCGCCTCGCGGGTGCTCACCGCCGCTGGCAGCATCATCACCGGCCTGCTGGTCCGGGCTGCGGCAGCCAACCTCGCCGCCCGCGACGTGGCCCGGGTCGGCTCCACGCCGTCCGCCGATCAGGGTCAGATCGGGGGCGAGTACGTCGGCATCGCCCATCCCCACGTCCTGTTCGACCTGCAGGCCGACACCGCCACCGGGGGCTGGACCGACGCGGCCAAGTACGCCAAGCCGGTGCAGTTGATGACCGGCGAGGTGGGCATGTACATGGGCGTGCGCTTCATCAGCAGCACGCGGGCCACGATCAAGGCCAACGCTGGGGTTGGCAGCGTGGTCGACGTGTACCGCACCATCATCACCGGCAAGCAGGCCATCGCATGGGCTGACCCGACCAGCCTGATGACCGCCTTCATCCCCCCGACGCCGACCAAGGACGATCCGCTGGGACAGATCGCCAAGGCCGGGTGGAAGGCGTTTGTCGGCGGCGTGCTGACCGACGCCGGAGCCGTGGGTGGCCGCTACGTCGTGATCGAGTCGTCCTCCAGCCTCGGGGCCAACACCTGAGCCGGAGGCCATGCCTGAGCCTGAGGGCCTGACCCGTTCTCAACCGTCTGTGCCGGTTGGGTCAGCGTCCTCGGGCCATCGGAGCCCGGTCGGGCGGCGTGCCCTAGCCGTACAAGGCTCGACCGGGCCACCTACCCACCTGAAGGAGTCACCCCGTGGCCATCAGCGAAGACCTCGCCCGCGAGGGCAATGCAGCCAAGCCAGCACCCGAGCCAGCCGTCAAGGCGGCACCCAAGGCGAAGGCCAAGGGTCCTGCGAAGGCGAAGGCCAAGGCTGCGTCGAAGCCATCTGCCGAGGGCTCGTTCCCCGGCTTCACCCTCAGCATCGGGCGCAAGTTCAAGAAGGCCTAGCGCCCCCCGTGACGGGTCACCAGTCAGCCCGAGACGTCACCGGCTGGCTGGTGTACCCTCCACCGCCCCAGCACAGGACGGTGGAACCCATGACCAAGCCCAAGACGCTCCACTACGTGCCCGGTTGCCCGGACTGCGCCAGCCCGCACCTACTGGAGCCGGAAGTCTCGACACCGATGCGGCTGGTCCGCGTCCGCCGTCCCAAGGTGTGGACCACGCGGGGTGCCCGCTACATCAACGGCAAGTACGTCGGCCACTACCGGGCCGTCTCCGATCCCGTGGACCGGTGACCGAGGCCGAGAGCCCCGACGTCCGAGAGGGCCAGCGTCGCCTGAGAATCGGCGTGTGGGCACGCCTTCGCGCTCGTTCCGATGGCAGGCCGGGCGCGTGGCACCGCATCGCCGACTGGTCGGATGGGAGCGTGGTGATGTCGTGCGGCACCCCACTGCCCGCGCCCTTGCTGGAACCGGCACCGGTCCCGAAGGTCGGGGAGGTGTGTGGGAAGTGCATCGGCCCCATCGGCAGCCGCGAGGTCTAAGTCAGCCTTAGGCCCACTGCGCTGGGTCGACGGGCCAGCCAGCCGACGTCAGGTAGTCGACCAGCGCCTCGTGGGCCAGCGCCATCAGGGCGGGCTGGTCCGCTTCCACCAAGGTCCCCACCCGCTCACCGGTCACCTCGTCCAGCAGCGGGGTGATCGGCACCTCCGTCGACAGCACCACCCGGACGGCTTGGCGCATGACGTGGGCCGGGACCCCCAGCCGGAAGCCGAGCCAGCGGCACGTCTTCACGATGACGACCGTCGAGTCCACGTCCAGCAGGTGCGCCAGCGAGCGACCCTCAGTCGTCGTCATCTGCGGCCTCCTCAGGCTCCACTGGCTCCATCAGCACCCACCACCACCCAAAGGGATCGCCGGGCCGGTACTGGGCATCCACCCGCCGTGTCCGTCGGCGGGCGGCGGTCAGGCTGTTCTTCTGCCAGCCGTAGCGTTCGAAGAGCACCGCCCCCGCTTGGCTGGCGGGCATCGAGCCGCCGTGCTCGGCCACCAGATCAACGATGGCCTGCGTCTGGAGCGGCTTCGACCGCTGGCGGGGGCCGTCCGGGCCAGCCCGGACGCTCCGCACCTTGCGCCATGGCACCCAGACAGCCGCCCCGCGCCCCGAGCGCCGGAAGGCGACGGCATCCGACGTGAAGGCGACCAGCGTCCCGCGTTCGACCTTGCCCACCACAAAGGTGATGGCGACCTCCACCCCGTCAGTCAGGCCCACCGTGGGCTGCGCGTACCTGTGGCGGCTACCAGCGCCCGCTGCGGCGTCTGCCATGACCTCGCCGAAGGTCTGCGCCTTGCCTCGCTCACGCCGCAGCATCGGACGCTGCGCGACGGGGTCCGGGTGCCACGCCTCCCGGCTACCCGGCTTCCACGCCGCCTCGCCATCGGCACTGGGCGTGGGCTGGCTGGCCACCCAGCGCTCGTAGGCCAGACGACGCGGGGTCTTGCTCATCCCTCCGTCTCCGGGTGCTGTTCGTGCCAGCGGCGCACGTAGTCGCCGAGGCGTCGGTCCAGCAGGTCCATGGCCTCAGGGAACGAGACGCCCTCCTCGGCGGCGATGCGGGCGGCGGCCTCGCCCACGAAGCCCTGCAGGTACAGGTCGTCCACGCTGCGCTCGCGCTGGGGCAGGGTCGGCATCAGGTGCCCTCCTTGCCGGGCAGGGACCACCAGTGGACGCGCTCCTCGTCCCGCGTGGTGACCACGCCGATGCCGCGCCGCATCTCGTCCACGTAGTCCTCCTTCCAGCGCTTCAGCAACTCGGGCTTGACGTCCCTGACCCGGCGCGGCCCATTGGCCAGCATCCGGCGCAGGGTGGCCCGCAGGCTGTCGGGCCGTGCGGGCTGCTTGGCCCACTGGCTGGCAGCCAACGCCCGCATGCTGCCGACCACCTTGGGCCACTCCAACGTGCGCAGGCTGCCGTCCGGTCGCCTGAAGATGACGGCCACCGGCTCGTCTGTGATCTTGGTCATGGGGTCACCTCCTCGGTAGCAAGCAGAGGCTGCCAAGGGATCAGCCGCTGCCAGTGGTTGCGGTCACCCGAGGCACGTTCCGTCGCGGTGCAGGTCAGGCCCCTGCCGTCAACCAACTTGTCCATGGGGATGAGGTCTTCTCCGTTCCAGCGCGACACGCCCATCACCGAGCGCCACACGTCATCTCCGAGTCGGTGCTCGACCAGTGCCAAGGCGGCGAGCGGCTCGTGTTCGTACCAGTAGCCGCCCTCCTCACGCTTGCCCGCCATCTCGGTCGGGCCGGGGCGACCCTCGTGCGTCCAGTCACCGGCAGGCATGATCTGCAGGATCGTCAGGGTTGGCTTCATCGCCAGCAGGTCGGCAGCGTCCATGACTCGTCCTCCTTCAGGATGGTCAGGTTGGGTTCTCGGGCGCGACGCAGCGGCAAGCCCATGGCCAGCCGCCCGTCCTTGTCGGGGTTGCGCAGGTCCTTGACGGCCCTGAAGTAGGCCCCGTGCGACAGGCCGGTGATCTGCCTGACCTGCGCCTCGTTGGTCGCACCGGCATCCACGGCGGCCATCACCTTGTCGTCGCGGTTGGCATCGGCGACCTCCTCGCTGGCGGCGACCTCGGACAGGTACACCAGCGGCCCGTCGTCGGTCTGCTTCAGGATCAGGGTCGAGTAGGGGATGCGCTTCCACGTGCCCAAGTGGACCCGGCGGTCGGGCATCTGCGACAGGATCAGCACCGCCTCGACCCACTGGTCCCAGCCACCGCCCCGCAACTCGTCCAACCCCCGCTCGTAGGTGGACTGGGCGGCGTCCTTCTTCTTCAGGTGGTGGACCAAGACGATGGTCAGCCCGGGGTGGGCCCGGATCAGGTTGCGCAGGTACTCGTGGATCGGGAACAGGTCCTCGCGGACCTCCTTGCAGGCGTACAGCATGCTGATCGAGTCGAGGAACAGGACGTCCGGCTGGTGCTCCTCGACCTTGCGAGTGAGCCACGCCTGCCACTCCGGCCTGTCGAGACGCAGCCCGCTGCGTGACAGGCGGTAGTAGGGCAGCCCGTCCCGCTGCAGGCCCAGCCGGGCGAGGTGAATCTCCTCGCGTCGCCACTCCTCGGCGTCACCGTTCTCCTCGTCCACCACCAGCACCGTGCGCGGCCCCGACACGACCGGGTACCTGCCGAGGAAGAGGCCATCGCCCTTGGCCAGCAGGAGGCCGAGTTCCAACCGAATCTGCGACTTCCCAACGCCCTTGGGCGCGGCGATCATGGCCAGCACGCCGGGGCGCAGCAGGTCCTCGACGTACCACGAGTCGGTCAGGTCGGGCTTAGCCACCTTGTCGAGGCGCAGGAACGAGGGTCCGCCCATGCCGCCCTCGCCCGGCAGCCAGAGCGTGGCCCCGGCTGGCACCACCGACGGCGGCAGTGCTGGCGGTGGAGGGTCTACCACCTTTGCTCGCCTGCGGCGGAACTCCTCGGGGCTGACGCTGTCGGCAGGTGGCCCGGACTGCGCTGGCAGGCGGTGCTCGGCGAACCACTGCGTGTCTTGCTCGGGCAACGGGACGGCGCTCCTTCTTCTGGAAGGTGTCCCATGGCCGTCGGGACTGGCCGTCTGTGCCCGGAGCGAGCCCCGATGGGTGCCGGGGTTGGCATCGTCGCGTCCGGGTGCCGGTTGCCCGCACCTAACAGATTGAGCCGCGACGGTGGCGAGTCCACCCGTTGGGGTGCCGCTCCGTGGTTGCCCGGTTGGCGGGTGCGAGCGTTCTTTGGTTGTCTGCAGAGCCCAGACTGGGGAGCCCTTGGCCCTAAGTCAAGTCAGGGTCTTGGCCCTTCCGGACGGCACCTTGCAGCCGTCCTGCACAGGGTTTCGGGGCGAACCCAAACGGGTCCGGAGCGAACACTGCATGGGCCCTGAAACGGCTCCGAGCAGGTGGAGGCCGTTTGCCGTTGTTGGGGTATCATCCGCCCGACGGTGGAGGACCTATCCTCGCCGCGCAGCGGAGGTTGCAGCCACCGGAATCGTGCTCAGGCTCTAGCCACGGCTCCTTGGACCGCCGGTATGCTTTGGGAGCAGGAGGTCGCCCGTTCGAATCGGGCCGCCCCGACCATTCATCCATCGAGGAGTCGACCGAGCCGATGTCGCGAGCCCCGTCGCTGGTCGTCCCGGTCGCGCGGACCGCGCTCGGCTATCGGCTGGCCAAGCGCACGCTCGATCTCACCGCCTCGATCGTCGGGCTGCTCCTCGCCTCGCCGATCCTGGCGCTGGTCGCCATTGGCGTGAAGCTCGAGTCGCGCGGGCCTGTCCTCTTCCGGCAGGAGCGCCTCGGCCTCGGCGGCCGGCCCTTCACCCTCTACAAGTTCCGCAGCATGTTCACGAGCGCCGCGCAGGAGCGACACCGCGACCACGCGCGCGAGCTGATCCGCGGGGACGCCACGATGGTGGAGGGCAGCGAGAAGGTGTGGGTCCCCATCGCCGCCGACCCGCGTGTCACGCGACTCGGCGCCTTCCTGCGCCGCTCGCACCTCGACGAGCTGCCGCAGCTGATCAACATCGTGCGCGGCGAGATGAGCCTCGTCGGGCCGCGACCGCCGATCCCGTACGAAGTCGAGGTCTACGAGCCGTGGCACCTGCGCCGCCTGTCGGTGATCCCCGGCCTGACCGGCCTCTGGCAGGCAACCGCCTGGGGACGCGTCAGCTTCGACGAGGGCGTGGCCCTGGACCTTGCCTACGTCGACCACCGATCGTTCGGGTTCGACCTGCGGCTGATCGGCCGCACCCTCTGGCAGATCGTCACCGGCCGTCAGTTCTAGGCCGCGGTCTCCAGCACGGGGACCCCGGCCAGCTCGGGGTCGGCCGCGACCACCAGCTGCGAGCCAAGGCCAAGCAGGAACCAGAACAGGAAGGCGACGCTGTTCGCCTCCAGCAGCATCGTCGTCAGGGCGTTGATGCCAAGGGCGATGACGGCCCCGCCGATGCCGGCCAGCGCCACTTCGCGCCCCCAGGCCGCCCGCCGCGCAGCCCGCACGATCGGGGCCAGTGCCGCGCCGACCATCGCCAGGTAGGTCGTCAGCCCGAGCAGCCCGGACTCCACCAGCAGGTGGAGCCAGAAGTCGTCGACGGTGTGCTGGGTCGGATTCTCGAAGAGCTCGTCGGTCCCGTACCGAGCGTAGACCGGGGTGCCGTAAAGGTCGGCGGCAGCGCCGCCGTACCGTCCGGGGCCGACGCCGAGGAGCGGGTGATCCCGGACGATGGGCAGCCCGTTCAGGACGAAGAGGACGCGCAGATCCTCCCCTGCCCCCACCTTGCCGATGCGCCCGAAGGTCGAGCCCAGCAGGTCAGGGCTGCTCTCGCAGCTGGGACACAGCAGATTGCGCGGCATCACGAGCGCCATGGCCAGGGCAACCGTGACGACCACAGCACCGATGCGCATCGGCCGGTGGTCGATGACGAGCGCCGCGATCGCGAACCCGCCGATCGCGCCGAGCCACCCGCCGCGCGAGAACGAGAGCCACAGTGCCAGCACCAACACGAATGCGGCGGCCAGGGCGATACGGCGGCCGCGCGTCGTCCGCAGCCCGGTCGCGCCGAAGAGCGCGAACGGGATAGCCGCGGACAGGAATGCGGCGAAGGCGTTCGGATCGCCGAAGATTCCCGCCAGCCGATAGAGCTCCCCCAGGCGACCGCGCAGCGCCGACAGCCCGAGCAGGTGCGGTGAGAGGAGCGCCTGCGCGATGGCCACCAGCGCGCCCGCCAGCACCAGGGCCACGAGCAGGCCGATGGCGACGATCGCCTGGCGCCCGTTGAACCCGACCATGCGGGCAAGCACCAAGATCGCGACCGCGTCGACCGTGAAGCCGATCCCCGCCAGCGCCTGCCCCGCGGGGACCGCATTGACGACGGCGGATACCGCCGCCAGCAGCACGAAGAGCACGGTCAGCCGGACGGTCGGGTGCCTGAAGGCCGCGCGCAACGACGACCTGCGAGCTGCCTGTGCCAGCAGCGCCGTGCCGACGGCCACCAGCAGCGCCTCGGAGAGGAGATGAGCGAGGGTCTCGGACTCGGGCGAAAGCAGGCCGGGCACGACATACCGATCGAGGATCGGGCTCAGGACGACCCCGACCAGCACGGCCCGCGGCCAGCGCAGGCTCGCCAGCGCGGCCTCCGCCACCAGGAGCCCGGCGGCCGCGACAAAGATCGGGGTGGCGATGTGCGACCCCACGATTGCCGCGAGCGCCGTGGCGGCCAGCACTGCGATCATCGCCGCCCCCGAGCGCGGGAACGATCGCGCGGCGTGCGCTGCCGTCATCGTTCCACTCCGAGCAGCTCGAGGATCTCCCTGGCTCGGCGATCCCAGGAGTGCGCCTCTGCTGCCCGACGAGCCGCCTCGCCCCAGTCCGCGAGCTGCTTGGGTGCGGCCTCGGCCACGGCCGCGATCCCGTCGGCGAGTCCCGCGGCTGTGGACGGCACGACCACCCCGCAGGCCGCCTGGGTGACGATCGCCGCCGTCTCGGTCGCGTCGGTCACGACCAGCGGACGTCGGTAGCCGAGGTACTCCATGACCTTGATCGGGACCGCCAGGTCGTTGTATGGGGTCCGCGGCCGCGGGATGACCGTTGCGCGGACGCGTGGCAGAAGACCGAGGATCTCTTCGTCGCCGCCCCGCACGATCTCGAGCCAGTCCGGATGCGGCGGCCGGGGTCCCTGCTCGGCCGGGACAACGCAGATGAGTCGCAGGTCGTCGGCGCGCCGCACCGCCTGCTGCATGGCATCCAGCAGCAGGTCCGAGCCGGTCGCGTCGTGGGCCAGGCTGCCCACGTAGAGGAGTGAGCGCGCCGCCGGATCCAGGTCGGGAACGTCAGGCAGCCGTGCACCCGGCGGAAGGAGCGTCGCCCGCTGCGCCCGCTCGCCGTCCCCAAACAGCGCCCGCGCCAGCCCGCGCGAAGGGACCGCGACCACGCTCGACAGCCTGGCCAGGGTCCGGAGCACCGGGAGGAAGAGTGCCCGCGACAGACGCCGGCGCAGCGAGGTGATCGGGTAGTACTCCGGGAAGAGCTGGTAGGCATCCCGAACGTACGTCACCACCGGAATGCCGACGGCGCGCGCGAGGGCCAGGAAGAGGAGATCCCCCGGGCCGGGCAGGCTGGTCGAGCTCTCGACGTAGACCCCCGCCAGCCGGCGCAGCCGTCCGCCGATCGCGTAGCGCAGCATCGCCCAGGCTCTGGGTGAGCGGGTGCCGGAGATGAGGTCAAGCGCGACCCGCTCCGACAATGCCGCGCGCACGGCCTCGATCCGCACGAGCGGGCCGCTCGGAGCGCCACCCAGGCGATACATCGCCAGGAGCAGCACGCGGGGCCGTCGTTCGCCCATCTACGGGCCACCCTCGTCCGGCGGCCCCTCGGCATGGGAGCCCAGGTACCAGCCGGCGAGGTCAGGGCCGAAGAGGCGTCGCATCTCGGCCCGGACGTCCTCGCGCCGCGGGATGAGCAGGTAGTTCACCAGCGGGTCGGTGGGCAGGTCGACGAAATCGGGCCAGGAGAGAACCACCCGGTCGATGTCAGGCGCCGTGACGAGGGGCAGGAGGCTGGCGAGGTCGCCGGCCAGCGACCGCGGAAAGTCGGTCTCCACGGTCCTGCTGACGGCGGCCAGGATCGCGGGCAGCTCGAACAGGAGGTCCGCCTGCGCGAACTGCCTCCGCAGCTCGAGCAGGACGGTCTGCTGGCGCTCGGCTCGCTTGAAGTCGTTCTGCGGCTCGCGAGTGCCGTCCGGCAGCTCGATCCAGCCCTTCCGGATCCGGGCGTAGGCCAGCGCGTGGACGCCGTCGTAGTGGTGGCAGCCGGCCGCAAGCTCGATGCCGACGCCGTCCCAGGTCGGGCCGCCGTACTCGGGGTCGACCATCTTGCCGTCGAGGCACAACCTCACCCCGCCGACCGCGTCGATGAGGTCGACGAAGCCCTGCAGGTCGACCGTGGCGTAGTACTGGATCGGCACCCCCAGGTACAGGCCGACCGCCCGCTCGAGCGCGCGCAGGCCGCACGTGTTCGTCACCCCCGCCGGGAGGTCCGGGCACCATCGTGATGGCGACGAGCTGGCCTCGGTCGACAGCTCGTTGATCTTCTCGGGGTACAGGCCATCCGGATAGATGGTCCGATCCGGGAGGGGCACGAATCCGGTGTCGCGCGGCACGGAGACCATCACCGCGGTTCCGGCCACCGGGTCGACGCTCACCACCAGGATCGTATCGGTCAGCGCCTCCTCGCGACCGGGTCCCGAGTCGATGCCGAGCAGGAGGAAGCTGATCCGTTCCGTACCGTTCCATCGGTACTCCGGCTCGTTGAGTGGCCCAGGCCCAGGGCCGCCCGACGCGCCCGGAACCTCGCCCCCGAAGACGTCGCCCAGGGTGTTGTTGAGGCTGCCGAGCAGCGTCCCTGCGAACGCATGCATGCCGACGGTCGTCGCCAGCAGGACGCCGATCAGGAGGATCGAGATCGTCCGCAGCGGCGTGCCGCGCGAGGTGATCGATGGTTGCGCCACCACTCCGGCGTGCGCGATCGAGAGGAGGCGCCAGCCCATGAGCAGGACGTTGACGATCACGGCGGCGGTCAGGAAGGCAGCCGAGAGGAGGTCGTTCCGCAGCCGGTCGGCGAGGAGCAGGCGGGCGCCCAGCACGCCCAGTGCCAGCAGAACCACGGGCGTCGCGAACGCGACCGCCGCGCGACGAGCGCCGAGGTAGGTCTGTCCGAGGCCGGGAAAGAGGAACGACAGGAAGGCTGCCAGGCCGGCGTTCCGTGGCTGCGGCCGATGCGTCGTGGGCACCTCGAAGCGAACTGTGCGTCGTACGGCGGGGCGCCATCGTAGCAAGAACGCGCTGGTACCTTGCGATCAGGTGGTGCCCCGGCGCCACGGAAGGTCGTTCCTGTGCGGTTAGTACCTTTGCGCGGACTTCGCGCCAGACCCTAGACTAGCTACAGGCGGGCCAGCGACGAATACAGGCGCATCCAGGGCAGGGCAGCGCCTGAGTGAGGAATGTGACAACCCAACTGATCTTCATCCTGGTCACCGGCGGGATCGCTGCGCTCGTCGGGCTTGGGGCGCTCCTGGCGGTCCTTCGCGGTTGGGGCGAGCGACCCATCGACGCCGATGCCGAGGCCACGCCGGCCTCGCGTGTTCAAACGGAAACCGTACAGGCTCCGCTCGCACCTTCGCACGAGGCAGTGGTGCGCGTCGTCTGGTGGATCGCGATCGCTTTCGTGCTCGTCGGAGTCGGCGTCTCTGGCGCATTCCCGGAGAACCGGTCGGCGATCTACGCGCTCGGCGGCGCGGCGGTTGTGATCGTGGTCGTGCTTCACGAGATGCTGCCCAGGCGCTGGCGTGGCCGAACCACCGTCGGCATCGAAGTGGTCGCTGCACTCGCCCTGGCGACCGGGCTGGTGTGGCTGACGGGCGGCGCCGATTCGCCATTCGTCTTCACCTACCACCTGCTGGTCGTGGCGGCGGCGCTCACCATGGGGAGCCGGCTGGCGCTGCTCGTCACGGCGGCCGCGTCGCTCGCCTACATCGGCCAGCTCCTGTTCGACGGCGGCATCGACGCCACCAGCACTGAGCTGCTGCCGGTGGCGATCAACCTCGGCTCGCTCTGGCTCCTGGCGTACCTCGCCGGCGTCTACGCCGGCTCGGAGCGGCGCGCGCGGGCCAAGGTGCTGGAGCTGTCGCAGACCGATCCGCTCACCGGCCTCTTCAACCGCGGAGCGCTCTTCCCGACGCTCGAGCAGGAGGTTCAACGCACGAGGCGCAGCAGCCGAGGCTTCTGCGTCCTGATGATCGACCTCGACGGGCTCAAGGCCATCAACGACTCCGGCGGGCACCTGCGCGGTGACGAGGTGCTGCGCGCGGTGGGCAGGGCCATCACCGGGTCGATCCGGACCGTCGACTCCGCCTATCGCTACGGCGGCGACGAGTTCCTCGTGCTGCTGCCCGAGACCGAGTTCATCGGGGCGTACGTCGTCGCGGAGAAGATCCGCGAGGGCGTGGAGCAGATCGGCGAGTCGCTCGGGACCGATCAGGCCGCCACCAGCGTCAGCATCGGCCTCGTCTCGCACCCCGAGGACGGGGCCATCACCGAGGAGCTGATGGTGGCCGCCGATCGGGCCATGTACCAGGCCAAGTCCCTCGGCAAGAACCAGATCAGCGGCAATCCCCGTCCGCGGCGTGTCCCGGCCAAGCTGCTCGCCGCTGCTGACGAGGAGGCCGGCGAGCCGCCGGTCGCCGAGGTTGCTCCGCCGCCTGCCGTCGCGGTTGCCCCGGCGGTCGTGGCGGCGGCCGTGGAGGCCGTGGAAGTCGTGGAGGCCGATGTGGCCCCGCCCGCACCGGCGCCCGCGACCGCCTTCACGATCGAGCCCGCCGCCACCAACGGGTCCGGCCACGACCCACATGGCGAGGACGAGCCGGACCCGGCCGACGTGCGCCGTCAGATTGCCGCCGCGCGACGCAACATGGACCCCGACCACCAGATCCGTCGGGCGATGGACGCCTTCCTGTCGAGCCCGTCCTCGACCCGAGCCGACCGGGAGCGAGGCTCCTAGTTGTCGGTCACCGAGGCGGTGACCGGAACGATCTCCCACCACACGACGCCAGGAGGCAGGATCACCGGCCCGTCCGTCGCCGCATAGGTCCAGTGCGTCCCGTCGGCGACCGTCGGGCGTGACCAGTGGAGCGGGATCGCCATCCCCCCGACGTAGAGGACCCCGTCGCCCTCGCCCACGAGATGCTGGAGGCGGCGCGGGTTGCCGCCCGGGTCGGGATCGCCGAAGACGGTCTCCTGCTCGACGCGCTGCACGATGACGGTGGTGGTGGTGAGCGGCTCGCCAGTCACGTCGTCGACCACCGCCTTGCGCGCGTCCTGGCGGCTCCACAGCCCGATGTCCGCGTCCCAGACCCAGCCGAAGCGCCAGTAGCTGTTGGTGCGGATCTCGACGCTGCTCACGGCCTTTCCGGCGGGCTGCACGGCGGCGAGGTCGAAGGTGAACCACGGCCGCAGCGGATGGACCAGGGCCACCAGCCGGTCGATGGGCCCTCCCTCACCGATCGCGGCGCGCAGAGCCTCCATGTCGCCGTACAGGTTATGCGGCGCGGGGTTGGTGCCGGCGCGACGGAACCAGGGCCATGAGCCGGTGATTCCGTTCACGTACGGCATCCCCGCCGCGGAGAAGCGCGAAAGTGCCCCGTTGCTGGCCCCGAATCCCACGGGCAGGATGCCCAGGTCCTGCCACAGGTCCACCTCGTAATAGCGCGCGCTCCGGATCGGGCCGGTCAGCCCCTCGGTGGGACGGCACAGGAAGATGCCACTGAAGCGCGTAGTGTCGCCCTCGACCGGTGCCTCGACCACCATGTCGGCGTTGGACAGGTTCCGCGCGGGGCGAGCCAGGGGGTGGTTCTCGATCTGGACGGCGATCGCGGTCCGGTCCTTCACGAGTGGGTCATCGAGCGGCAGGCCGTTCAGCGGGCAGGTCGCGACCTCGGGCGTGGCCGATGGCGTGGGCGACGGGCTGGGGGTCGGGGAGGGGCTGGCCGTTGGCGAGGGGCTCGGCGATGGCGTCGGCACGGGCTCCGGCGCCGACATCAGCCCGGCCGCGAGCCAGACCGCCGCCGCCAGCACGACGATGGCGCCAGCCGCCCCAGCCGCGAGCTGGACGCGGCTGAACCGGCGCAGGAAGTGCATCGCCAGATGCTAGCCGGTCATCGCGGTCCAAGCCGTGGCACCATTGTCCCGTGGACCACGCTCCAGCTGATCGGTACGGCCCTCCGGCGTCGGGGCCGCGGGCATCGCTCGCCGCGTTCCTCTCGTTCCTCTTTCCCGGCCTGGGGCAGGCCTATAACGGGGAGGCGGGGCTGGCGCTGCTGCTCGCCGCCCCGGTGGTGATCCTCGTCGCGCTCGTCGTCCTGCTGCTCGCCATGGGCTCGTCACTCGTCCTCGCACGCCTCTTCGACGTCCGATTCCTCATCGGCCTGATCGTGATGGACCTCGTCCTGCTCGGCTGGCGCCTGATCGCCGTGCTGCAGGCCCACGGGCACTGGGACCGTCCCACGTTCCGCAGCCGCGCCACCTGGGTCACCGCGCTGCTGGTGGCAGTCACGCTCGCGATGCACGCCGTCCCCGCCTACTACGCGGTGAAGGCGATCGACACCCTCGACACCGTGGCGCTCGGCGGTGGCCAGGGCGACGGATTCGGCGTGGGATCCCTGCCCGAGCCCTCGGGCCAGCCCGACGTGGTGGCCGGCGAACGCGTGAACATCCTGCTGGTCGGGGTGGACAGCGCGCCAAAGAGGACCACGCAGCTGACCGACACGATGCTGGTGGTCAGCCTGGATCCCGACGGGACGGCCTCCGCGATGATCTCGGTGCCGCGCGATCTCTATGGCGCGCCGCTGCCCGACGGCACGCCCTTCAACCGCAAGCTGAATACGCTGATGGTCTACGCCTCGGGTCACCCCGACCAGTTCCCGCTGGGTGGGGTGGCGACGCTGAAGGCCACCATCGGCAACCTCCTCGGCGTGCGGATCCACTACTTCGCGGCGATCAACATGTTCGGCTTCAAGCAGACAGTCGACTCGATCGGCGGGGTCGATATCACCGTCGAACGGGCCATCATCGACCCGACCTACTTCGACGAGTACGACAAGCACACCGGCTTCTCCCTGGCGGCCGGGACCTACCACATGAACGGCCACACCGCCCTCGCGTTCGTCCGCTCGCGCAAGGGGGCCGGTGACAACGACTTCACCCGCGCCGACCGGCAGCAGCAGCTGTTGACCGCGATCCGCGACAAGATGACCGCCGGGAACCTGCTGCTGGCGCTCCCCGGGCTGCTCGACGCGGTCAAGAACACCATCACCACGGATGTCCCGTCCAGCCGCCTTTCCGAGCTCGCAGCAGCCGTCCAGGGCGCCGACATGTCGCAGCTGCAGCGGATCGTCCTGCAGCCGCCGGAGTTCATGACGGTCAATGCGCACTCGGCGGCGGGCTACATCCTGATCCCGAACCTCGAGGCGATCCGCGCCATCGCGGAACAGCTGATCCTCGGCTCGACCGGCGTGCCGTCCATGGAACCGTCCTTCGGCCCATAGCCGACCGCTAGACTCCGATCGGTCATGCCGGGCTTCGCCACTCGCGCGATCAAGGCCGCCAGCCGGATCCCGGCCGCGCCGCAGCCGCCGGTCAACGTCCCGATCTACCAGACGAGCACCTTCGAGGTCGCCAGCGCCCAGGAGCTGGCGGAGCTGCTCGAGTTCGCGCGGCCGGGCCATTCGTACAGCCGCTATTCGAACCCGACCCATGCCGCGCTCGAGGGGGCGCTGGCCGAGCTGGAAGGCGCCGAGGCCTGCCACGTCACCGCCTCGGGCATGGCGGCGATCCACGGCGTCGTGCTCTCGTTCCTGCGCACTGGTGACGAGATGGTCATCCCGCGTGCCGTGTACGGCGGCGTGGTGGGGCTTGCGAGATCGGTCCTGGCACGTGCCGGCATCACCGTGCGGGCCGTCGACAGCAGCGACCCGGCCGCGGTCGCCGCGGCGATCGGGGATCGGACCCGGCTGGTGTGGCTCGAGACGATCAGCAACCCCACCACCGCCATGGCCGACATCGCGGCCGTCACCGAGCTGGCGCACGCGCGCGGCGTGGCGGTCGCGGTCGACAACACGTTCGCCTCGCCGTACCTGTGCAATCCGCTCGCGCTCGGTGCCGATGCGGTCGTGCACTCCACCACCAAGTACGTCGGCGGCCACTCCGACCTCACCGGCGGCGCCATTCTGGGCAGTGCCGACGTCGTGGGCGGGGCGCGGGAGATCGTGATCAACGCCGGCGGTAACGCCGCTCCCCTCGAGGCCTTCCTGGCGCTCCGCGGCCTCAAGACGCTCGCGCTGCGCATGGTCAGGCACAGCACCAACGCGCTGATCGTGGCCGAGGCGCTGGAGCATGCCCCGGGTGTCGCCGCCGTCCGATATCCGAGCCTCGCGTCGCATCCGCAGCACGCGCTCGCTGCCCGGACGCTGCGCGACGGCATGGCCGGCGGCATGCTGGCACTCGAGCTCTCAGGAGGACGACCGGCCGGCGAGCGCTTCCTCGACCTCCTGCGCGTGGCCGTCCACGCGACCAGCCTCGGCACGGTCGAAACCCTGTGCAGCCATCCCGCGTCCTCCTCCCATCGCCAGTTCGGCGACGAGGAGCTGGCCGAGGCCGGTCTGAGCGCCGGCATGATCCGGGTATCGATCGGGCTCGAGGATCCCGAGGACCTCGTCGCGGACCTGGCCAATGCCGCCGCGAGCGCGGGAAGCCGGCCGACGCCATCCGGCTGAGCACGAGGTGACGAGCCTGCTCGACCTGTGGCGCGCCGTCGATCCCGAGGCGCGCATGGTGTCGGGGAGCCTGACAGGCCTCGGCGACCCGGCTCGTGGCGTGCTCCGCACTCGGGCCGCCGCACCGCAGCTCCCACCGGCGGTCGACGGCGAGGTCCTGGTGCTGGATGGCGCGCTGGTGCGTGGGCGTTCCCTCGACTCGCTGCTGGCGACCCTGGCGGCGGCGGACCTGCACCCGGTGGGGCTGGTCGTGGCCGGCATCGCCGGATCGCGTCCCGAACCGGCTGCCGGCCCGCTGCCGATCCTCGTCAGCGGGCGTGGCGCCTCGCACCTCACCGAGGCCATGAGCGACTACCTGCGTGACGAGCAGGGACATCTCCAGCGGCTCAGCACCGAGCTGCGACTGGCGGCGGCCGAGGCTGCCCTCGCCGACCCGGACCCCGCGGCACCCGCCGGACTCGTCGCGGCCCGCCTGCGGCGCGGGGTGGCGGTCATCGCCGATGGCGAGCTGCGAGCACTCCACGCAAGGCCGGCGGGACGTGCCCTGGCGGCTCGCTTCGCGGCCGCGCACGCTCCGCTCCTCGCGGGCGGTTCGCGGGCGGAGAGCTCGCGCCGAACCCGCGATGGCCTGTGGCTCCTCGAGCGACGCGTGCGCGTCGGAGCCGCCGCATGGCTCTTCGACGACCTGCCGTTCGCGCGGGTCGATGAGGTAGCAGCCGACGCACTCGGCGTGACGCTGCGGGCACTGCTGCGTCGCGCCCCGGCGCCCCGCCCGTCCGCGCGTCCGGCGAGCGGTGCCCCCGCGCCGAGCGACCGGATCGCAGCCACGCTGCTGGCGGTGGCGCGCACCAACGGACGCATTGCGCCGGCCGCGCGGGCGCTCGGGGTGCACCGCAACACCGTCCTCTACCGGCTGCGCCTGGCGCGGGCAGAGCAGGGGCTGGATCCCCGACGACCCGAGGACGCGCTCCGCATCCTGGCCGAGGCGCAGCGCCGGGGGCGTGACTGACGGATTGTGCAGAGTGCACAACCATTCGCGGACGTCTCCCGGGTCGCGTCCCTCCCGTCGAGACCTGGCCGCGGGTAGGCTCGCCGAGACACCTTTCCCTCACCTCAAGGAGACCCGTGGATGGCCACCAAGCAGCTCGCCGCCGCCCTGAAGCTCGCCGAGGACCGCAACCTGCGCTTCGTCAGCCTGCAGTTCACCGACATCGTGGGGCAGGTGAAATCGGTCCAGGTGCCGATGCACCAGCTGGAAGAGGCGGTCGAGCACGGCAAGTGGTTCGACGGCAGCAGCATCGAGGGCTTCGCACGAATCGCCGAGTCCGACATGTTCCTCGTCCCCGACCTGGACACGTTTGCGGAGATTCCCTGGGAGCCTGGCATCGGCGCTGATGGCAAGCCGGGGCCGACGGGTGCGGCGCGCGTCATCTGTGACGTCTTCACCCCACATGGCGAGCCATTTCCCGGCGACCCGCGCTGGGTCCTGCGTCGCCAGCTCGAGAAGGCGAAGAAGCTCGGCTACGTGCTGAACACGGGTCCGGAGCTCGAGTTCTTCCTCCTCAAGCGAAGCGAGCACGAGGTCGAGGCGCTGCCGCACGACGCGGCCGGCTACTTCGACCTCTCCAGCGACCTCGGCACCGAGGTCCGCAAGGAGATGATGAACGACCTCGAGGCGTTCGGGATCAAGGTCGAGACGGCCCACCACGAAGTTGCGACCGGACAGCACGAGATCGACTTCGAGTACGCCGATGCCCTGCGCACGGCGGACAACGCGGTGACCTTCAAGACGACGCTCAAGGCCGTCGCTGCCCGCAAGGGGCTGTACGCGACCTTCATGCCCAAGCCGTTCTTCGGCATCAACGGCTCGGGGATGCACTGTCACCAGAGCCTGTGGGATATCAAGAAGGGCAAGAACGCCTTCGCCGATGCCTCGGACTCGTACGGCCTGTCGGGCATCGCGCGCAGCTACATCGCGGGCACCCTCGATCACGCGCGGGGCATGATCGCCGTCCTGGCGCCGCTGGTGAACAGCTACAAGCGGCTGGTACCCGGCTACGAGGCGCCGGTCTACATCGGCTGGGCGCGCATCAACCGCTCGGCGCTGATCCGGATCCCGCAGATCAGCAAGGGCCAGCTCAACAGCACGCGGATCGAGCTGCGCTGCCCGGATCCCTCGTCCAACCCGTACCTGGCCTTCGCCTGCATGGTGGCAGCCGGCCTCGACGGGGTGGCTCGCAAGCTCACGCCGCCGGACCCGGTCGAGGAGAACCTCTACCACTTCGACGCCGCCAAGCTCGAGAGCCGCAAGATCAAGCAGCTGCCTGGCACGCTGCGCGAGGCGCTCGACGAGTTGTCGAAGGACACGGTCATCGCCGAGGCGCTCGGTGAGCACGTCTTCGAGCGGTTCGTCGAGGCCAAGACCGAGGAGTGGGACGAGTATCGCAAGCAGGTCAGCAGTTGGGAGGTCGATCGCTACCTCGAGGCCTTCTAGCCGCGTCCTCGGCTATCCTCGCCGCTGCGACGAGGCACGAGCGGAGCGAAGCTGGGGACACCCGCGTGCGACTCCTCCTGATCACCGCGATGTGGCCCACCCGGGACCGTCCAGCCTCGGGCACCTTCGTGGTCGATCGCGTTGGTGCGGCTCCCGATATCACCGTGGTCAGCCCGCGGCCCGCGCGTCGGTGGTGGCTGGCGCGTTACGCCCAGCTCGCGCTCGATGCCGCCCGAGCGCGAGGGCCGTTCGACGGGATCGAGGCACACTCGGCGTACCCGGCCGGCCTCATCGGGCTCGTCCTGGCCAGGCTTCGCCGGGTGCCGCTGGTGGTCTATGCGCATGGCACCGATGTGCGGCGAGCGGTCACCGCTCGCCCGATCCACCGGTGGCTCGTTCAGCGCGTGGTCCGGGGCGCCGACGCCGTCGTCGCGAACTCCCTCGATACCGCCCGGAACGTGCGCGAGCTCGGCCGCGATCCCCTGATCATTCCTCCCGGCGTCGACCTCCAGCGGTTCGCGCCGACTGCCCGCCCGGCGCACGGAAGCGTCCTCTACCTCGGTGGGCGAACTCCCGGCAAGGGGTACGAGGTGGCCAGCAACCTGGGCGCCACCCTGGCGGGGCCTGGCGTGCGCGAGGTCGCCCCCGCCGAGGTCCCTGGGCTTATGGCGGCCCATGACGTCGTGCTGGTGCCCTCCGCGCAGGAGGGATTCGGGGTCGTCGCGGTCGAGACGATTGCGTCGGGTCGCTGGGTCGTTGCCAGCGCCGTCGGAGGCTTGCCGGAGATCATCCAGGATGGGGTGAACGGCACGTTGGTGAGCGACGGCGACTTCGCCCGGGCGCTTGCGCAGGTGCCGGACTACGATCCCTGGGAGGTCGCAGCCACGGCGAAGCAGTTCGACCTCGCGAGCCATCGCGCGGCGATGTCCCAGCTCTGGGTCGACGTCGTGGCACGCTGGCGCGACCGGTCCGTCCCAACAGCCTGAGCCTGAGGCGCACGAAACCTGCCATCCTTCGCGCGTTCCAGCACCAGATTCCGGGTGCGCATTCCAAGCCGGGAGGGCAGCGCAGCACATGGCGATCCTGATTACCGGCGGGCTCGGGGTCATTGGGACCCGCCTTGCCGAGGTCCTGAGGTCCTCGGGCCACGACGTCAAGGTCACCGATCTCGCCATCCGCAAGCAGCAGGACTACCTGCGTGCCGACGTCACGCGATACGAGGAACTCGCCGAGGTATTTCGGCGCTGGCCGATCGAGCACGTCTTCCACCTTGCCGGCGAGGTGGGCCGCGAGAACGGCGAGCAGTTCCCCCGACGGTGCGTCGACATCAACGTGAGCGCCACGCTGAACCTGGTCCAGCTCTGTCTCGAGTACGGCGCGCGGATGTATTTCGCGTCCACGAGCGAGATCTACGGCGATCACGGGTCCACCACCGTGTCGGAGGAGATGGAGGAGCTCGAGGTCCTTCACCCAACGAACTGCTACGGCTGGTCGAAGCTCCAGGCCGAGCAATACCTGCGCCACTTCTCGAAGACGGCGGGGTTAAGCGCCGCGAGCATGCGGTTCTTCATGTGCTACGGCCCCGGTGAGCGGCCTGATCCGTACCGGAGCGCGATGACCAACTTCATCGACTCGGTCCGCCACGATCGCCCGATCACGGTCCATCGCGGCACCTCGCGCTCCTGGTGCTACATCGACGACATCGTCGCCGGTTGCCAGCTGCTCATGAAGCAGTGGGACGGGACCTCGTATGAGGCGTTCAACATCGGACGCCACGATCCGCGTCCGACGACCGAGGTCGCCGAACTCATCTGCACGATCCTCGACAAGCCTACCGACCTGATTCAGCTCGCGGATCCCGGTCCACTCGTGACCCCGATCAAGAACGCCTCGTTCGACAAGGCGCAGCGCCTGCTGGGGTTCGCCGCGCAGGTCGGTCTCGAGGAGGGGATCCGCAAGACCATCGATTGGCATACCAGGGTGCTGCCCTGACCATGGGCGCCCGGCTGCGCGTGCTCGTTACCGGGGCCGGCGGCTTCATCGGCAGCAACCTGCTCGCACGAGCCCCGGAAGACTGGGATCTCGTTGGCCTCAGCCGCTCGGCGGACGAGGCAACCTCCTCTCGAGTCATGCGACCCCCGGCGGTGGACGGACCGCTCGTCCCGGAGCTCGCGCGCGGCTTTGACGCGATCGTGCACCTCGCGGGAAACGCGAACCACGGGCTTGCCGATCAGGAGCCGTGGGCGGACCTGACTGCCACCGGCGTGCTGGCCGCGTCGCTCCTCGGGCGCATCCCGACCAAGCGCGTCGTCCTCCTGTCCTCCGCCGCGGTGTACGCGGGTCGCAGCGGCCCCGTGGACCCTGGACAATGCGTCCGGCCCGCCATGGCGTATGCGCTGTCGAAGCTGTACGTGGAAGGCTTCGTCGCCAGCCTGGTCGCTGCCGGCCGCGCGCAGAGCGCGTTCATCGTTCGCCTGTACAACGCCTTCGGACCAGGGGAGCGGCCGGGCAGGCTCATTCCTCGGGTGGTCGAAGCGTCGCGATCGGGCAGGCCCTTCACGCTCACCGGCGACCCGACCTCCCTCTCCGATCCGGTCCACGTCGACGACGTCGCGACCTGCCTGATTGCCGCGGTCGACAGCAGCGTCCAGGGCACCTTCGACCTATGCGGCGGGGATCCGGTGCCACTCGGGGACCAGGTCGCGCGGATCGTCAGCCTGCTGGGCCTGCCGCAGCTTTCTCTCACGATCGAGCCGCGCACAGGGGAGACTCCCATTCACTTCCACAGCGATCCGGGTCCGCTGGGCGAGGCCCTCGCGATTCCTCGACCCGAGGCGTTCGCGGCCGGGCTGCGGCGCTACGCGGCGGCGTCGGGGTGGATCGGGGCTTGATGCGCGGCTAGCGAGCCGGCCCGTCCGGGGGTACTTCCGGCGTGTCCGCGCTCGCTCCGTCGCGCCGGAACGCCCGGCCGATGACGGCGCGCAGACGGACGAACTCCGGGGTGGGAATCAACGATCGCCAGGGGAACGGATCGGCGCGGCGGATCAGGGTGAGCCCGCAGGCAAGGAGCACCAGGTAGGCGCCGGTCGAGACCGCGGCAGCCCCGACCGTCCCGGCGATGCGCGTCATGACCAGGTAGCCGACCAGACTGCCGACCGCCACCAGCACCTGGAGCCGGGCCGTCGTCCACGCACCGCCGAGGTGCGCCACGAGGTACAGGCCCACCGCCGCCCACACCGGAAGCGCGGCCGCTCCGACGATCAGGATCGCCAGCGGCACGGAGGCGGCGCTGTAGGCACTGCCCGCCACCACCTGGACCAGGAGCGGGCCCAGCAGGACGCCTCCCAGCGCGGCCAGGATCCCGAAGGTGGTCTCGAGGCGGGCGACCTGGAGCATGGTCCGCAGGGCCGCGCCGCGATCCGGGCCGGAAACCCTCCACGCCGATGCGTTGTACAGGGGCGTCGTCAGCATCCCGACTCGCTGCGACACGCCGAGCGCGAGACCGTAGATGCCCGCGTCCTGGCGCCCTAGCACCGCATTCACGACCAGGAGGTCGAGGCGGAGCATCATCGAGTAGGCGATCGTCCCGATGTGCATCGGGACGGCGATGGCGAGCGCGGACCTCCAGGACGCGAAGTTCCCCGGCCGGCGAAGTCCCAGCGCCCCTAGGGCGAAGACCCAGGAGATGACGGCCGTCAGGTATCCGGCAAGCACCGTGCCAAGCACGGCGCCGGCGAGGGGATCGGCCGCCAGGAGCGCACCGGCAGGGCCCAGCATCGCCACGATGGCCGAGACGACCGCCAGCAGGGCAGCCAGGCCGACGCGGCCCGCCCCGGAGAGCTGGGACGTGACGAGCGAGGCGTAGACGAGCGGCGGCAGCCTCATCAGGTTCACCGCCGCGAGCTCGGGAGCGACCGTCGGCGCGACGAAGCCGGCGAGCGGCTGCGCCAGCGCGAACGCTGCCACGACGGTGACCACCAGCAGGCCGGTGGTCGCGACCAGGATCTGTCCATGCAGCTCGCCGCGGCGATCCGGCTCGCGCGACGAGACGATCAGGGCTGCTGCCTGCGGTCCCGCGCCCGCAAAGGTCGCCAGCAGCGTCACGATCGTCGTGAGGATGATGTAGCTGCCGTAGTTGGCGGGGCCCATGGATCGCGTCACGATCGCCAGCGCGACAACGGCCAGCGCGACCGAGACGAACTGCCCGGCGGCTGCGTAGCTGTAGTTGCGGAGCATCAAGCGCTCAGGTCCTGGCTGCGACCGCCCCGCGAAGGCGGTGGAGCGCCGAGCGCAACGGGCGTGTCACGATCGCAGCCGGCCGCGAGCGCTGCGCGATGGCCGCCAGGCCGATCGTCCAGCGCGCCAGGATGTGCGCGGCAGGCTCGGGACCAACGAGACGGGCCTGTTCGAGCACCTCTCGTGCCAGGTCGCCGAGACCGCGCTCCGCGAAGTCCGCGGCGATCCACGACAGCGTGCGCGCCGGGTGACGCTCACCGATGGCTGACAGCCGCTCTCGGATCATCCCCGACCCCAGGTATCGGCGGCGGGCCTCCGTCAGGGAGGTCGCCATCAGCGGCCGGTTCGCCGAGAGCGCGTTGTCGTGGACCCGATACTTCAGGTACACGCCGTCGACGAGCTTGATTCGGTATCGCTGCGTGAGGCGCAGCCACATGTCGCCGTCCACATCGGCGCGCATCGACTCGTCGAACGGTCCGCATGTGTCGAAGACCTCCCTCCGGACCATGACCGACGACCCATTGATGGAGTTCTGCCAGAAGACCATCACGAACGGGTCGCGGTGGACGGCGGTGGGCACGGGAACGCGGACGATGGATTCGCCGTTGGCGCGGATTCGCTCGTAGCCGGTGTAGACGAGCCCCAGCTCGGGGTCGTCGCCGAAGGCCTCGACCTGGCGCCTGACCTTCCCGGGAAGGAACAGGTCGTCGGCGCTCAGCCAGCACACGAACTCGCCGCTGCTCTCCCGGATTCCCCGATTGAGCGCGGCCGCAGCGCCGCGGTTCGGCTGCGTCAGCAGCTTGAATTCGCCGGGATGGTCGGCGAGCACCCGTGGCGTCGCATCCGTCGACCCATCGTCGACGACAGTGAGATCCATCGAGGGATAGTCCTGCTCCAGGACGCTGTCGATTGCGGCGATCACGAACTCCGCCTGGTTGTAGACCGGGATGACCACGCTCACCTGCGAGGGGCGGGTCATCGACCGAGAAGACCCAGGCGGATGCTGCTCACCTGCGTAGCATAGGGTGACTCCCATGAGCGACAGGTCGGCCGATTGAACGACGGGTACTGGAAGGGGTTGCACGAGCGCGGTGGGCTCAGCAGCGTGGGGCAGTCCGGGCTCAGCGAAGGGCTGAACCGATGGCTGTATCGGACCGGCGAGCGCACCCTCGGCCGATTCACGCGAGAGATTGACGTCGCCCGCATCTTCGAAGCGGGCGCGGGGACCGGCTACTGGACCTCCTACTGGCTCGGACGGGGATCGGCCAGGGTCGACGGATGCGACCTCGTCCCGGTCGCGGTCGAGCGCCTCAACGAGCGATTCGGGGGGCGCGGGACCTTCGTCGTCGCCGACCTCGCCGATGCGTCCCTTCCGATGCCCGGCTCGTATCCCACCGTCACGGCCATGAACGTGCTCCTGCACATCCGTGACGAAGATGCCTTCGATCGTGCTGCCGCGAACCTTGCGCGTCTCGTCGCCCCTGGCGGCCACCTGCTGATCGCCGACCCGGTTCTCCTGGTCGGCCCAGCCGTGCTCGCTGAGACCTCACGGACCCGGCCACTCGGTCGCTACGTCGAGGCCCTGCGCATCCACGGCCTCGAACTGGCGAGCCTCGCGCCGACGACCGTCCTCGGCGCCGACCCGATCGAAGCGCGCGGCAAATGGGAACGGCGCGTCTCGAGGGGGTGGTGGCGGCTGGTCAAGGCGGCCGACCGCCGTGGCCTGGGGCGTGTCGCGGGCATTGGGATCTACCTGCTGGACCCGATCGCCCTGCGGACCGGATGGGCGCCGACCGGGAAGTTCCTGCTCTTCCGCCGCCCGAATTAGCGACCGCGGGCCATCATCACGTTGGGCATCGTCCGCAGCAGGATGCTGAGATCGAGCCACAGGTTCCAGCGGTCGATGTAGCTGAGGTCGAGCTCCACCCACCGATCGAAGTTCGCCTCGTTGCGCGACTCGACCTGCCACAGCCCGGTGATCCCCGGCTTCATGCTCAGCCGACGACGGTGCCAGATGTCGTATTCGACCACTTCGGAGGGAAGCGGCGGTCGCGGGCCGACCAGGCTCATCTCGCCCTTCAGCACGTTCCACAGCTGCGGCAGCTCGTCGAGGCTGAGCTGGCGGAGGCGGCGGCCGAGCTTGCTCATGCGCGGGTCGTTCGAGGCCTTGAAGGCGGCTCCCTGGAGCTCGTTCAGGTGGGCGACCTCGTGCAGCCGCTCCTCGGCATCGGGGGCCATCGTCCGGAACTTCAGGATCGTGAAGGGGCGGCCGTGGAGGCCGACCCGCGTCTGCCGGAAGATGACCGGCGAGCCGTCGCGGGCGCGGATGAGGATGGCGGTGACGAGCATGACCGGGCTCAGGATCACGAGCCCGACCACCGCCCCGACGACATCGATCAGGCGCTTGATGACGAGCCCCGCCTCGCGGTGGCCGTCGTGCACGAGCGACCGGACCAGGAGCCCCTCGAACTCCTCCTCGCGTGCGTTGCGGATGGCGCCCTCCAGGGGGTCGACGGGAATGCGCACGGTCTTCCCTTCGTCGGCGGCGAGGCTGGCGATCGGCTCCAGCAGGCTGGCCTGCTCGGGTGCCAGGCAGGCGGCCACCTCGTCCACGACTTTGGTATGGAGCACCTCCTCGATCCCCTCGAGGGAGCTGAGCACCGGCCGGGTGACGACCGACTGGGTCTCGCCCGGTACCGAGATGTGCCCGATGACGCGCAGCCCGAGGCTCGGTCGCGTCTCCACCAGGTCGGCGAAGTCCTGGGCGAGCTTGCCGGTGCCGACGACGAGCATGTAGCGGACGTTGTGGCCACGGCTGCGCAGCTCGCTGAAGGCATAGCGAAGGAGGCCCCTGCCCGCCAGCGTGACGAGCGGCTCGGCCGTGAACAGGGCCACGAGGAAGATCCGGCTCACGTCCTCCTGCTTGAAGAGGAAGAGGATCGAGAGCACCAGCGCGGCGACCACGATCGTCGCCCGAACGATGTCCAGCGCCTCGGTGCGCAGGCGCCACCGCGCCCGGAGCCGGTAGAGGCCCTGGTACCAGAGCACCACGACCCAGATCAGGCCAAAGCCGATGGCGGCCAGACGGATGTCGATCCCGAGGCGGGTCCAGATGCCCGTCCAGCCGGTGTTGCCGAACCGGATGAATGAGATGAAGAGGAAGACAAGGGCAGCTGCAACCCCGTCGCCCAACATGAGCGCGAGCCTCAACGCCATGAGGTGTCGTCGGATCATTGCGGTCGACGCATTCCCTCGGTACGGTCGCTGCGAGTGCCCGCGGCGGAACGTCTCGCAGCACTGTACGGGACCGAGGGACCTCCCATCAACTGAATGACGCTCACGGCGCGGCGCGGTGCCCATCAAGATGGCGTTGGCTTGGGTGCCTCGTCATAATGCTGGGTACTTACCGCGAACGGCCCGGACGTCGCCCGGGGGGTCGCAGCCACCGCAGTCAACGGGAGGTCAACGATGGTATCGATCTGGCAACGGACGCGACTGGCCGGCGTCGTCGGCGCTGCCCTCGCCCTGCTGGCGACGGGGATCGTCGCGGGCGCCGCGGGTGGGAACTTCATCCTCGGCCAGGCGAATAGCGCCGGCACAAGCAACTCGAGCCTCACGACCAGCAGCACGGGCAACGCACTGCTAGTGACACAGAATGGGACCGGGACTGCTATCCGCGGATCGACCGGCTCCGGCTCCGGTATCGCCGGCTTCTTCACCAGCGGCTCCGGCTCCGGTGTCTCCGGGGTCGTGGCCAACGAGAATAGCTACGGCATCTACGCTGCGAACGACAGCGTAAACGAAGGCACCGGCGCCGCGATGCGTGTCAACGGCAAGCAGAATGAGGGCGTCATCGCCACGAGCGACGACACGAACGCTCTCCGCGGGGTGGTCACCGGATGTGACGGGTTCATTCTCTGCGGTGGGAATGGTGTTACGGGCACCGGGTATGGGTTCGCGGCAGGCGTGAACGGCGACGGCACGAACTCCCTCGCGGGTGTCTGGGCGTCAGAAGGTGCTGTGGGAGCTGTGTACGCTACCCAATCGGCCACGGACGTCCCCGCCGTTTATGGGTCCAGCACAGATGGCACCGGCATCTACGGCGCTGGCTACCTCGGGAGCGGTGATGTCAGCGATCTGCCCAACGCAGGCGGGGCGTTTGTTGGGCTGTATGGCGCCATCGGCCAAACCGATACCGCCTTCGGCGCCGGCGTCTACGCTCGAACCAATGCCGCCTTTAGCTATGCGCTCTTCGCGAGTGGCAACACCTACGTGGACGGCAACTTCACCGTGACTGGCACGTGCACCGGCTGTGCCGCGGCGCTTACGGCCGTCAATGGCTCCGGGTCGACCCTCAACCAGGGCGACGCTGTCGCCCTCGTCGGCGTCACGCAGGCGAAAGACGGCAGCGTCGTCCTCGTCGTTCGCCAGGCCAAGAAGAGCGACACAGTGTTCGGCATTGTCGACCGAGAGCTGAAGGCCGCTGCGACCTCGATGCAGGTCGGTGGCACCAAGACCACGATCAAGGTCAACGGGGTGGGCGACAAGCAGATCACGTCGCCAACCAGCACGCTCAATGCCTTGCCAGGTTTGTGGGAGGACGGCGGCACCTCCGTTGCGGCTGGCAACAACCTGCGCATCATCACAGGCGGCATCTTTGCCTTCGCTGGTGCGGCCCCGTCGAATGCGGCAATTGGTGACACGCTCGCCGTTGGTGCATCGAACGGCAAGCTCGCGAAGGCAGGCGCTGACACGAGCTCCAGCGCTGGCCGGTACCTGGGCAAGCTGGCGGACGGCCGTATCGTCCTCTGGATTGCCCCTAGCTGACCGTTCGGGACCGCGTCCAGCACGCGGTTCAGGACATCGATAGGGATGGGAGCCTCGGCCTGTGCCGGGGCTCCCATCATGTGCCGGCGCCGAGCTACACTCTGTCCTGACCGCGCCGCGCACGCGTATCTGGCGCCCGGGAGATCCAAGCCGGAGGGAGCATGACGCTGAAGGGCGTAGTCCTCGCCGGAGGTAGCGGTTCCCGCCTCTTCCCGCTGACCCTTGTCACCAACAAGCACCTGCTGCCGGTCTATGACCGGCCGATGATCTTCTACCCGCTTCAGGCGCTCCACGAGATGGGCTGCCGCGAGGTGCTGGTCGTGGTCGGCGGTCGATCGGTGGGAGCCATCCTCGAGCTCCTGCACGACGGCTCCGACATCGGGCTGAGCCTCTCCTACCGGTATCAGCGCGGCGCGCTGGGGATCGCCCATGCCATCAGCCTGGCCCGCGAGTTCGCCGGCGATGACCCGATCGCAATCGTGCTGGGCGACAACATCCTGCACGGTTCGCTGCGCGCGTTCGCCGAGCAGTTCCTGGGCGGCGACGCCGAGGCGGGAGCGGTGCTGAAGCGTGTGCCGGATCCGCAGCGATTCGGCGTTGCCGAGCTCGATGCAGATGGGAAGGTCGTGGGTTTCGAGGAGAAGCCCGAGCACCCGAAGAGCGACCTGATCCCGATCGGCGTCTATCTCTTCCGGCCGTCGGTTTTCGAGGCGATCGGGGATCTCAAGCCGTCGGCCCGCGGGGAGTTCGAGATCACCGACCTCCTCAACCACTACCTGCGTGCAGGCTCGCTCGTGCACTGCGTCTTCGACGGCGAGTGGATGGACGCGGGCACCATCGAGGCGCTGCACGAGTCGGCGGAGTTCGCCGCGCGGTTCTCCGGGGATTCGCCGGTACGGACAGCAGTCGGCGTCGAGGCGGTCGAGGCAGAGCGGGTCGATCCGACCGAGGTCCCCCGATGAGCGAGATGCCGAGGCGCCTGCTGGTCACCGGCGGGGCGGGGTTCATCGGCTCGAACTTCGCCCGCACGATCCTCTCGCGGCATCCCGACGCCCGGGTCACGGTTCTCGACAAGCTCACCTACGCCGGCAACCTCGCCAACCTGACTGACCTGACCGGCGATCCCCGCTTTCGCTTCGTCCAGGGCGACATCGCGGACGAAGCGGCCGTCGACCCGCTCGCGGCCGAGGTCGACGCCATCGTGAACTTCGCGGCTGAGTCACATGTCGATCGCAGCATCGAGGCCCCTGACGCCTTCATTCGCACCGACGTGTACGGCACCTTCGTGCTCCTCGAGGCCGCGCGCCGGCACGGTCACCAGCGCTACCTCCAGGTCAGCACCGACGAGGTGTATGGCCACGTTCCCACCGGCTCGTCAACCGAAGCTGATCCCCTCCATCCACGCAGCCCGTACTCTGCCAGCAAGGCCGCCGGCGATATGCTGGTGCTGGCCTATCACGCCACCTACGGCGTGCCCGGGACCATCACCCGTGCGAGCAACAACTTCGGCCCGTTCCAGCACCCGGAGAAGATCATTCCGCTGTTCGTCACCAATGCCATCGACAACGAGCCGCTGCCGCTCTACGGCGACGGGCTGCAGGTGCGTGACTGGCTCTACGTCGACGACCACTGCGACGCGATCGAGCTCGCGCTTTCCGATGGCGAGCCCGGCGAGATCTACAACGTCGGAGGCGGCAACGAGCACACGAACCTCGAGCTGACGCGCCAGATCCTCACGCTTCTGGACCGGCCGATGACGCTCGTGCGCAGCGTTGAGGATCGGGCCGGGCATGATCGGCGCTACTCGGTCGATTGCACGAAGCTCAAGTCGCTCGGCTGGAGGCCTGCCCATACGTTCACCGACGCGCTCGCCGCTACCGTGGCCTGGTACCGGGAGCGCGAGGACTGGTGGCGGACGCTGAAGAGCGGCGAGTACCTCGACTACTACCGGCGCCAGTACGGCGATCGGCTGGCCGCCGGCGCGGCCGTGGAGTAGCGCAAAGGCCCGTGGAGATCCAGGGCAGCGGCCTGTTGGCGCGCGCCTTCTCGGCGACCGGGGTGCGAGACGACACGGTGACCGTCTTCGCGAAGGGAGTCGCTGACTCCACCACGACGGCAGCGGCCGAGTTCGACCGCGAGCGCCGAGAGCTCGAGCAGTCCATCGGTGCGTGCCTGGCCGCCGGTCGGACGCTGGTCTACCTCTCGGGTGGGGGTGCCATCTACGGGAGGGGTGCGACGGTGCGAAGCGAGGACGACCCGTTGAAACCCGAGACGATGTATGGGCGTCACCAGCTCACGTGTGAGGAGGCAATTCGTTCGAGCGGCGTCGACCACCTGATCGCCCGGATCCCGAATGCCGTTGGGCACCCGCAGCGGCCGGCGCAGCTGGTGCCGTCTCTGGTCCACCAGGTCCAGCGTGGCACGGTCTCACTGCGCGTGGGTGCCAGTCGCGATCTCATCGACGCGGCCGATGTCGCAGGACTCGTCACGGGCCTGCTGAGCGCGGGTGCGCGCAACCTGGCGATCAACGTCGCATCGGGGATCAGCACACCCGTCGGCGACCTGGTCGCGCACATCGAGCGACTCCTCGGAATTGCCGCGGAGCACGTCGAGCTCGATGCCGAGCCCGATCCTCAGCGCTTCTCGATCACGCGGCTGCAGTCCTATCTGCCGTCGTGGAGCCCCGGCCCGCACTACCCATACGACGTCCTGGAGCGGTACCTCCGCGTCGCCGTGCCCGACCGTGAATGATGAGTCGCTGCCCGGCGTGATCGATGGGTCGCGTGGCGGCCGAAGGATCGGCTCCGCAGTCGGCTGGGTCTCGATCTCGCAGGTTGGCCGCCAGGTGCTTCAGCTGGTGGTCACCGCGGTCCTTGCCCGCCTGCTGGTCCCCGACGATTTCGGGCTGATGAGCGTGACCCTCGTGGTGGTCGGGATCCTGGGTCTGGCGCGCGACCTCGGAACCGGTGTGACGATCGTCCAGGTGCCAAACCCAACCACGCGGCTCATCTCGACGCTCTTCTGGGCGAATGTCGCGCTGGGTGTGGGAGTGGGAATCCTTGTCGCCGCGTTGGCACCGACCCTGGCGACCTTCTTCCGTGAGCCGCGACTGGCGGAGATCATCGCCGTCTCGGCGATCGCCTTCGCGATCGCCAGCCTCTCGATCGTCCAGCAGGCGTTGCTGGAGCGCGCCATGCGCTTCCGGACCGTGGCCACCATCGAGCTCGTGTCCGTCATCACCGGCGGGATCGTTGCCGTGGCTGCTGCCCTCGCCGGTGTTGGCGTCTGGAGCCTCGTCGCCCAGCTGATCGCGACGGCCGCGGTGAGCACCGTCCTGTATGGCGTCCTGGGAGGCTGGCGTCCGACCCTGGCGTTCTCGATCCCGGACCTCCGCGGCGTGGCCCGGTTCGGGCTGGGTGTCACCGGCTTCAACCTCTTCAACTACGCCGCCAGGAACGCCGATTACGTGCTGATCGGCGCGGCCCTGGGGGCGGGACCGCTCGGCCAGTACACGCTGGCGTATCGGGCCATGCTGTATCCCCTGCAGGCAGTATCGGCGGTGATCTCGCGGGCCACCTTCCCGGTCTACGCTCGTTTGCAGGAGGATGACGTCCGATTCCGCGAGCTGTACGCGCGAGCCGTTTCCATGATTGCGCTGATCGCGTTTCCGATGGTCTTCGGCGTGATGGCCACCAGCAACCGGCTGGTCGCCGTCGTCTTCGGTCCGGCGTGGACCGACGCCGGTCAGGTCCTGGCCATCCTCGCGCCGATTGGGCTGGTGCAGGTGATCGCGATGACGACCGGCCCGATCTACCAGGCGAAGGGTCGCTCCGGCATGATGCTGGCCTGGTCCATCGGCAGCGGCGTCGCGACGATCATCGCCTTCGCGATCGGCCTCGCCTGGGGCATCGTCGGCGTGGCAGCCGCCTATCTCATCGTCACGATCGTGCTGGCCTATCCCGGGCTGGCGGTGCCATACGGCCTGATCGGCCTGAGTGTTGGCACCATGCTGCAGGCGATTGCCCGCCCGGCGATCTGCGGCCTGGGTATGTTCCTGGCGGTTGGTGTCACCTCGCGCCTCGTCGATCAGCCAGTCGGGTCAGTGGGGACGTTCGCTCTGCTCGCAATCGGCGGCGCGGGCCTCTACCTCGGCCTTTCGATGGCGCTGAACCGGACTGCGCTTCGCGAGCTGGTGCGAACCGCGACCGGCGCGCGGCGCTCAGCCTGATGCGAGTCGTGCACGTCCTCGATGAGTGGCTGCCGCTGACCCAGACGTGGCTGGCCAGTTCGATCGGACAGCTGCCGCCGGAGGTCACCTCAACCGTTGCGTGCCGCCGGTTGACCGGCAGTGCGAGCGCCTCGCCCGCGGAGATCGTTCAGGTCCCGGCGGCGCTTCGCGGTATAGCTCGCCGGGTGGTGGACGCCGTGCTCCCCGGTCTCGAGCCAGGCCGCCTTGCCCGTCGGGTCGAGCTGCTGAAGCCTGACGTGCTGCACGCGCACTTCGGCGCCGCGGGCTGGGACGCCCGAGCGGCGGCCGATCGGGTCAGAAAGCCGTTCCTGGTCAGCTACTACGGTCTCGACGTCGACGCGCTGCCGCGCGGAAGCCGCAAATGGCGGAGTCGCTACCGACGCATCTTCGACGAGGCCGCAATGGTGCTGGCACTCGGTCCCTGGATGGCGGAGCGGCTGGTCGGCCAGGGAGCCGACCCTGCCCGGATCGCGGTCCATCATCTCGGAGTTCCTGTGGCCCAGCTGGCGTTCAGGCCTCGCTCGTGGGATGGGAGCCGACCGCTGCGCGTCCTCATCGCGTCGTCGTTCCGGGAGAAGAAGGGGATCCCGCTTGCCATCGAGGCGCTGGCGAGCGTTCGCTCGCGAGTCCCATTGGCCATCACGCTCGTCGGCGACTCGTCGGGGCATCCACGAGAGGTGGACGAGAAGCGAAGGATCATCGACACCATCGCCCGAGAGCGGATGGGTGACGAGGTCCGGCAGCTCGGCTACGTCGCCCACGCCGAGCTGCTGGAGCTGGCGCTCGAGCACGACCTGTTGGTGGCCGCCAGCAGGACAGCCCGCGACGGAGACAGCGAGGGGACGCCGATGGCGTTGGTGGAGCTCGCCGCCAGCGGGCTCATCGTCGTGAGCACCCAGCATGCGGACATTCCGGAGATCGTCGCCGATGGCGTGACCGGGTTCCTCGCCGAACCTGGCGACCGAGACAGCCTGGTCGAGGCGATCGAGCGCTCGCTCCAGGTGTCCGACCGCTGGCCGTCGATTGGATCCGCTGCGCGCGCACATATGACACGGGAATTTGACGGCCAGACCCAGGGACGCCGCCTAGCGGAGCTGTATCGGCAGGTCGCTCGGTAGCCGCGAGCCCTCAATCGACCTTGGGCTCGCCCCGCATCCGACGGAAGAGCGCCTCGTACTCGTCCGTTACGTGGTCCCACGAATACTCAGCCAGGGCACGCGCCTGGGCCAGATCCCCCAGGCGTCGGCGCTCGGGCGCATCCGTCACCAGCGAGCGGAGGCAGCCTGCCAGTGCGTCCGCGTCGTTGCGGTCGTAGAAGGCCCCGGCGTCACCCAGTACCTCGCGGTGTTCGGGGACGTCATTGGCAAGGATGCACGCGCCGCGGCCCATCGCCTCGACCAGGGCCGGATGCGTGCCGCCCACCTCCGTCGCCTGAACGTAGGCGAGGGCGTTCGACTGGAGTTCCGCGTAGCCGTCGCCGAAGATGTAGCCGGTCATCTGCACGCCCGGAATCGCGGCAGCGGCGGCCTCGAGCGCCGCCTTGTAGCTTGTGGCGTACGGCGCGTCGCCGACCACGACGAGCGGGACGCCACCGAGACCCTCGAGCCCGCCCGCCCGCCGATATCCTTCGATGACGAGGTGCGCGTTGTTCTCCGGCTCGAGCCGGCTGACGTAGAGCAGGTAACGGTCTGCCTCGAGGCCGAGACCCGCCAGGGTCTGGCCCGGTGCGAGCCGTCGGGCGTCGGACCCGTACGGGATGTAGACCGTCTCCTTGCCATGACGCTCTCGGTACCAGCGTGCAATGACGTGGGCGTCCGAGATGAGGACGATCGGCAAGCGAGGCGAGAGCCATGCACACGCCTGGTAGTAGAGACTGCCGAGCCGGTTCCACTTTCCCCGCTCCCATTCGAGCCCATCGACGTTGAGCGCAACCTTGGCGCCGGCGAGGCGCGGCACGAGCGCAAAGGGAGCATTCGCGTTGTTGCAGATCAGGACGATGTCGAATCGCCGGAAGAGCCCATCGAGCACCGACAGGCACGTGTGGGTGACGGTGTCGAGATACTTGTGATGAATCGTCGGCAGGACGCGGAGACGGATGCCGCGATGCTGGTGAAGGTCCCGGCGGATCGCGGGACTGCGCCCGTATGCCGTGACCTGGTGCCCGCGGGCCACGAGTCGCGCACCAAGCTCCTCGGCCATGGTCTCGAACCCGCCGTAGGCGGCTGGAACGCCACGCGTCCCCATGATCGCGATCCTCATTCGCGCGCCCTACTCAACGCGGCGCTCCGACCGGTCGCCAAACCAGCCGAGCACGTCGTCGTCGTCGGCGCGTCGCCGTCGCATGACATCCCGACGCCGAACCCGCAGCCGCCCCATGTCACCGAGGACGTCGGTGACCGCCAGGAGCGTCCGCTGCTCACGAACCAGGCAGTAGCCAAGGATCTGCACGTCCCTGCCGACGATCGCGTGCCAGTCACGTCGCCATCCAGCCGCCAGCTCGTTTTTCGCGATCATCCGCCAGCGATTGGCGACCGAGAGTCGGTTGATTCTGGCCGGCAGTCGTCCCCGCCGACCGGGCGCGACCCGGCGCCGATGGCGCGCCAGTGCCGCCGGGACGTACCGACACCGCCACCCGAGGAGCTGTGCGCGCCACGCCAGATCGACATCCTCGCGGTAGGCGAAGAAGGACTCGTCCAGGAACTCGCCACGGAAAGCGGTGTCCTCGAGCATGCTCCGCCGATAGACCGCTGCAGCGCCGGAGGCGCCGAAGACGTCGGCCGGAGCAGGATCCCGGCCCGCGGCCGCGAGCTCGCTCGACCGATCGAGGACCCTGCGGTTTCGAAGCGCGACCATTCCGGTCGAGTCCAGCACGTCGTCAGGCAGCTCTTCCAGCGGCCCACCGTCCAGTGAATCATCCCGGAACCTGAGGAGCCGTCCGGAGACGGCACCGATGGTGGCGTCTGCCTCCATCGCCTCGACGGATTGCTCGAGGAAGGCAGGCGCCAACCGGCAGTCTGGGTTGAGGAGGATGTGGACATCCGCCGGCTCGAGAGCCATGACCAGGTTGTGAGCCGCGGCGAAGCCAACGTTCGTGAGCGAGCGTTCGAATCGGGCGTCTGGCATGGCCTTCCGGGCCAGATCAGGCCCGTTATCCGACGATGCGTTGTCGAGCACTACCAGTGCGTCGGGCGGGCGGGTCTGAGCGTCAACGGCGGATAGGCACGCGCCGATGTCCTGCGCGCTCTCGTGGAGCACGATCCCCAAGGTGACCCGCAGGCTCATGGCCGCCCTCGCCCAGCAGCGCCGGACCAAGCGTTCATGGCGGCGATTGCCGTTGCGGCGCGAGCCGACCATTGGTTGTCGGCCGCGAAGGCGAGCCTGTTGGCGCGTCCCGTCGCCAGCTCGCCACCGACAGCTCGCCGCGCAGCTGCGACGAATGCCTCCGTATCAGTGCAGACCTCCGCGAGCCCAGCCGGCCAGCCGTTGGCCGGAGGGATCGGGGTCGAGATGACCGGCGTGCCGGCGGCAAGCGCGTCCCAGGCCTTCATTGCGTCCTGCGACAGGGTGTACTGGTCGACGTGGTGCGGAACCAGAAGGGCCGTGGCTGCCCCGATCATCGCGCGGGCCGCCTCCGGTTCTACCCGGCCCGGGAGCCGGACATTGGCGCGGGCCGCCAGCGCCGACCAGCCCGCGGGCACGCGCTCGACCGGTCCGGCGATGGTGAGCGTGATGTCGGGAAGCGCGGCAGCGACTGCGTTGGCGATTCCTGTGTCGAAGCGCTCGTGGATGCGACCCACATAGACGAGGCCGGCGACCTGCCTATCGCCCGTGGGTGGCTCCAGCTCGAGTGGAGGGCAGGCGTTTGGGAGCAGGCGAACGTCTGGAGCGCCGAGCTGTCGCAGGCGGTCCTGCATCGCCCGTGTGTTGGTGAAAATGAGATCAGCTCCATTCGCGGCGGCGCGATACCCGTCTGCCACGGCCCGCAGCCGGCGTTCGCCGCGGACAAGGGGGGAGAGGTCCCATGCGTCGTAGGCGTCCACCACCACATGCCAGGCGGGCTGACCGCGCTTCCAGTCGACGACGGCTGGGACCGATTTCGGATCGGCAACCCAGACGATGACCCCCCCTGCAGCCCGACGGGCGGTGGCGCCGAGGACCCCCGTGAGGAACCATCGCTCGAGCCCGCCGAACGGCCAGGGATGCTCGATGACGACGGCGCCGCTCGCGATCTGGTCGATCCATCCGGCCAGCCCTCGGCCGAACGTCGGTCGCGCTCGTCCTGCGCGTCTGGCGAACGCGGATGGACGCAGCCGGTTGATCACGATCACGTTGTCGAAAACGCCCGCCGCGATGAACGCCGAGAGGAGCTGCGCGGGACGGTTGGGCAGGCCCGCAGCCCGCGCCGGATGCGGCGAAACGAAGATGAGGGTCGGGAGGCTCACCTCAGCGCATGTCCGTCGGCCCGGTGACCTTCGATGACCCAGGCGTGCGCCTCACGGGGCTCGGTTGGTGACGACCGGTATCGGATCGGGGCTCCCGAGCGACCAGAGGTCAAATCCGAGATCCGCCATCTGTGCCGGGTCGAGAAGACGCCGACCGTCTACGACGACGGGGCGTGCCATCGCCCTGTGGGCTGCGGCCCAATCGACATTCTGATACGCCGGCCACTCCGTCGTGATGACCGCCACGTCTGCTCCTCGCAATGCCTCTAGTGGCGTTGCGGCCAGGGAAAGTCCAGGGAGCGCCAGCGCCGCATTCGCAGAGGCTTCCGGGTCATGGGCCACGACATCCGCCCCGGCCTCGGCCAGGAGCCTAACCACGTTCATCGCTGGCGACGAGCGGATGTCGTCCGTGCCCGCCTTGAATGCGAGCCCGAGTACGGCGATACGCCGTCCCTCCAGGCCTGACGCCGCCGCCGCGACACGCTCGACGAACCGCCGCTGGTGACTGGCGTTGGCCTCGGAGGCAGCCGACGTGACATGCATCGGGAGGCCGACCTGTTCGCCGGCCGCCGCGATCGTGCGGAGCTCCTTCGGAAGGCAGCTTCCACCGAAGCCGAACGATGGACGGAGGTACGTCAATCCGATGCGTGGGTCGCTGCCGATGCCACCCATCACGACATCCACGTCGGCACCGTAGCGCTCGCACAGCCCGGCCAGCTCGTTCGTGAAGGACAGCTTGAGTGCGAGGAAAGCGTTCGCACCGTTCTTGATGATCTCCGCTTCGGCAACACCCACGATGAGGGTCGGGATGCCCGGCGGCACGAGGGCCTCAACCACGGCGTCCAGCCTGTCGGGATCAGCGTCCGGGAAGCGGCCCACCACCGCTCGCGACGGCGATCGGAAGTCCGCCAGGGCCGTCCCCTGGCGCAGGAACTCGGGGTTCGTGAAGGTCCGGGCGCTCGGGACACCCGCCTCGTTGACCAGCGCCTGGGTCGTGCCCACCGGGAGGGTGCTCCGGATGACGAGCGTCGCGCCGGACGCCACGATCGGCGCGACATCGACGAGCGCTGACCGTAGCTGGGTCAGGTCGCTCACGCCACTGTCGTCGATAGGCGTGCCCACGCAGACGAGGACGAGGTCAGGCGTCTCGACCGGCGGCGCGGCAAGGATCTCGAGCCGGCCCTCGCTCAATGCCGCGTCAAAGGCGGCCTGAAGGCCCTCCTCATGCAGGGGTATCCGTCCCGTCCGGAGGGCGTTCAGGCGCTGCTGCCCCTTCTCGACCAGTCGGATCAGGTTGCCGGGCGCGGCGAGCCCGGCGGCGGTGACGAGACCGACGTAGCCAGCCCCGATGATGGCGATCGTGCGCTGAGGTGGGGTCATGTGGCGGAAGCGTAGCAGCCCGTCGGCGGGTGTTAGGCTTCGGCCATGCTTGCTCGTCGCATGCCGCGATGAGGATTCTGCCCACCCGCCTGGCGGGGCTGATCCTGATCGAACCGCAGGTGTTCGCCGATGGGCGCGGATTCCTGTTCGAATCCTTCCGACGCGAGCCCTACTGGGCCGCGGGAATCGATGTCGACTTCGTGCAGGACAACCACTCGCGCTCCCTCCGCGGCACCATCAGGGCGCTGCATTTTCAGGCTGACCCAGGGCAGCCGAAGCTGGTTCGTGTGGCCCGCGGCCGTGCGTGGGACGTGGCCCTCGACATCCGGCGCAGCTCCCCGACGTTCGGGCAATGGGAGTCGTTCGAGCTCGACGACGAGCGGAATCTCCAGCTCTACATCCCGATCGGGTTCGCCCACGGCTTCTGCGCCACGAGCGACGTGGCGGACTTCGTCTACAAGATCGGGAGCTACTACGACCCGCTGACAGAGCGCGGAATCGCCTGGGACGACTCCGACCTCGGGATCCCCTGGCCGGCCGACCAGCCGATCGTCTCCGAGCGCGACCGCGGTAACCCCACGCTCGCCCAGATCCGCGAAGAGCTGCCCGCGTGGTAGGCGCCTGCGTCAGGCCGTCGACGCCCGTCCATCTCGCCGGCCGAATGCGCCCATGACGCGCCGGTAGACCGGCTCACCGAAGGCGGCCGCTCCGAGGATCGCGTAGGCGATGTATGGGAAGAGGCTGGCTACCACGATGCCGCTGATGGTTGCGTTCGCCATGTGGACCAGCGCGTACGCGTACAGCGACCACGCCGCCGCCGTCCTGCGCCGCCGGGCATAGAGGTAGAGCGAGGTCAGGAAGACGCCGATGAGGAGCGGCACGATCACCCAACCAGCCGGGCCGAAGTTGGCATATGCCTCGCCAAGCATCGACGGCACCGTCCCGCCGCCGGCGTACTCCTGCTCGAGCGCGGCCTTGAGATCCTGGTCGAACGTGCTCTGCCTGCCGGGCAGAATGGTGATGATGGGCTGAAGGTACGTGTAGCCGAGCTGCCATGGGATCAGGTCCGGGATCGCGCCCAGCGTGGCGGCGAAGTTCTGCACCGGCACCACCAGGTAGTTCAGCACACCCTTCAGGATCAGCCCACCGAACTCGCCGCTCGCAACTGCATAGGCGATGTCGGGATCGCGCCAGGTGACCGGAGTTCGGCTGAGCCGATACCCTCCGATCGCCCCCGCCAGCCCTACCAGGAGGAGCACGAGCAGCCCGAGGAGAGCGATGCCTGTCGCCCGCAGCCGATACAGGCCGGCGCCGAGCATCGCCGCCAAGATGGTCGTCTCGATTGCCGTGAAGGCAGGAGCTCGATTGGCGGTGAGGATCTGGAGCATCGCCACGACCATCATCAGGATTGCGACCATCAGCCCCGGCTGGACTCGGCGTTGCGCCCCGGCCTGACCCGCCAACAGCCAAAGGCCGGGGATTGCGAGCAGCGACAGAACACGCAGGGCCGCGCCGCCCTTCGCTGCCGCAAGGACGCGCGCGTCCTCCACGGACTCCATGAAGAGCGGGATCCCGCCGATCGCCACAAGGTATGCGATCGACGCCAGGATCCCCACCGCGATCAGGGCCAACGCGCCTCTGGCGATCACGCGCTCGAAGTCCCGGCCATCCTCTCCGCCGACATCGCTGCGAATAGGGCGCCACGCGAGGGAGACACCGACCAGATACGCGGCCAGGCCGACGACGGCCGCGAGGCCGACGACCACCGCGCGATCCCCGATGCGGGATCCATGCAGAACGGCTCCGAGTCCGTACGCCAGGGTGAACGCCAACGGAAAGGCGAAGACAGGCGAGACAATCGCAAACCCGCGCTCCGCCCAGAGGTCCCGCCACGCTGCCGCAAGGCGTCCCCTCACGATCGTGGCTCGAGGGAAACCGGATGACAGCTATGCAAACCGATGGACGACGCGTGCGTGCCAGCCGCGTCCCAGTGCGCGACCGATGCCTCAAACGCCGCGTGGAATGCGTTGACATCCCTTGCCGCGGATGCTGCGACGGCGCGAACTTGCGCATCCGCCGTTGCACCGAGCTCATCGAACCAGGCTGTCACCGCCTCGCGATCGGCCGGCAGCGGCTCCAGCACGATCCCACGCAGCTGCACGAGCTCGGTGGAGACGACGCCCGCCAGGCCGGCGACTGCGGTGCCGTTCGCGACGAGGTTCCCATCGGTGACATGCGCAGTGAGCTGTGCGACGAGACCGCGAATGGCCTTGGCATTCGCCAAGCAGATAGCCCGTGCCTCTTCCCGGAAGGTCGGAGTGGGCGATGGGGTAGGGGGCTCGCCAGAACCCATTCCCGTGGGCAGGATGCCGCACCCGGGCAGCAGCGTGAGCATCACGAGCGCGACGCCGGCCCGGGTCATCGAGGGTGTTCGCCCCGACGCGCCGTCATCTCTGTCGTCCAACCCCTCTCTTGGAGGACTTAACCGCCAAGGCCGCTCGCGGAGACTCTCACTCGCCGGGCGAAGGTGTGGATTGGTCGAAGCCGAGGGCTTGTCGGTACGCTCCGGCGAGGCTTGACGCGTCGTCCACGACACCGACGCTGATCAGCTGCTCCATCGCAATGGACACGTCGCCCTGGATGCCGTACGGATCCGCGGAGAGCGCCTGCACGACGAAGTCGGCCTGGCTGCCCGCGGCACCAGGCACCTGCCGAACAATCGCGCCGTCTCGCAATCGCAGCTGATCGGGTCCGCGCTGAACCACCTCTCCGACGAAGACCTGGCCGTTGACGAGTTGGATCTCATGCAGGTCGCCTTCGGCGAGGACACCGCCGAGAGGATCGATCAACAGGATGGCACCGACCCGTACGCCAATCAAGGCCCCCACGACGATCAGGACCAGGGCGCCCGCAATCAGCGCAGCACGTCGGGGGTTCGGCAGCTTGATCGTCAGCGATCGGGCCAAGATCGGATCCTCCTCATCTGCGAGGTGCGTGGCGCGCCGTAGTATCGCGCCGCCGGTTCGCCGGTGTCTCGTTGCGCCACCATCATGCCGGCCAACTGTTGAGGCCGGCCGAGCTTTTGCGGCGATCTGCCGCGTACACTCGGACCGCGATGGATCGGATTCGTGGCATCACACCGCCCACCGCGGCCACCGAGTTGTGTCGTGCCGGGCGGCCTTCACCGGCGCTTGAGGCTGGCCTGCCCTCGGCTAGGCTTTCTCGACGATGACCAATCGGACGTTGGGGCGGGCTGCCCTCATTGGCCTGGCGGTCGGAGCCCTCCTCGTCTTGCCGGCCGGCCCACTGCCGGATCGTGCCGACGGTGCCCGCAGGACCCCCACCGGCTCGCGGCCCGAGGTTGCGACGTTGCGGCTGGCGAGCTCGAAGGTCTTCGACCTTCGGCGACTGCCCCAGCTTCGGGACTCGACCGAGGGTGCCGATCGCGACCTGCAACCCGAGCGGCATGCTCCACGAACCCGACTCGTCGGCGGACAGGCCGCGGCGGAAGTCGGATCGGGCAGCGCCCTGGGGCCGCTCGCCGCCGCTCCGTCGCCGACGAGGAGCTTCGAAGGCCTCTACAACAGCGAGAGCTGCACCGGCGGGCCGTGCGGGCAGGGCCACCCGCCGGATCCGAACGGTGACGTCGGTCCGACCCACTACATCGAGACGATCAACACAGCGATCGCGATCTTCGACAAGGCCACCGGAACGCGGATCGTGGGGGTCACGTTCAACAGCTTCATGAGCCAGGGGACGTACGGGAACCTGTGCGACACGGAGAACTTCGGGGACGCGGTCGTGCTCTATGACACGTTCCGCGACCGCTGGGTGATCACCGACTTCGCCTTCCAGCTCGACGGGTCCGGCAACGTTGTCAGCGCGCCGGGTTCATACCAGTGCATCGCCGTCTCTCAGTCCGGCGATCCGGTGAGCGGGGGCTGGAACTTCTACTCCCTCCACCTGACCGATGGCCTCCAGGATTACCCCAAGCTCGGGATCTGGCCGGACGGCCTCTACATGTCGGCAAACATGTTCGACTTCGCAATCACCGGTAGCTTCCAGAACGTCCGAGTCTGGGCGATGGACCTCAAGGCGATGGAAGCGGGCGACCCGACCGTCGGGGCAGTTGCATTCAACGCGCCCAGCCGGACGGGGCCATGCTCGGTCTTCACGCTCCTGCCGAGCAACGCCCGGGCGCAGACCGGCACGCCGCCACCCGGCCGTCCGAACTACTTCGCTTCGGTCTGGTGCTACACCGGGCTCGTCCGCGTCTGGCAGCTCCACGTCGACTGGAGCGACGCCGGCGGCGCGACCTTCACGGGTCCCACCGACTCGAGCACCGGCTCGTTGTGGGGGACACCGCCGTCCGTCGCGCCGTCGCGTGACGGCAACGACCTCGACACGCTAGCGATGCGGCTGATGGCCCAGAACCAGTACACGAACATCGGCGGGGTCGAGTCGCTGTGGCAGAGTCACACCGTCCAGGGCAGTTCGGCCAGCCAGGCCGCCGTGCGCTGGTATCAGGTCCCGGTCACCGGCGGCTCCGTCGCGAGCGCAATTCAGGCGGCAACCTGGAACCCCGACGCCTCGAACCGTTTCATGCCGAGCCTGGCGGTCGACCGCCTCGGTGACGCGGCGATCGGGTACAGCGCCTCGAGCGCATCGCTGTACCCGGCGATCCGCTACGCAGGACGGCTCTTCAGCGATCCCGCCGGTGTGTTCGGCCAGACTGAGCAATCGCTGATCGAGGGCGGCGGCAGCCAAATCGGCGACTGCGGCGGGTCGCCGTGCGAGCGGTGGGGTGACTACACGGCAATGACGCTCGATCCCGACGGATGCACCTTCTGGTACGTCAACGAGTACTACCCTGCGCTCGGCCTCGACTACCACACGCGCATCGGCGCATTCGCGTTCGCGCCATGCACCCCGCTCGAGCCGACGCTGCATGGGGCGGATCTCGATGGCGCCGCGCGGCGGACCGGGCTGCTCACCTGGCGGGCAGCGGTGACCGTGACGGTCCGCGACTCGAGCGGGTTGCCAGTCAGCTTCGCGACCGTGTTCGGCTCCTGGAGCGGCGGCTACTCGGGTTCGGGTTCGTGCACCACGGATGCGACCGGCTCGTGCTTCCTCGCCACGGCGGGTGTCCCGAACGCAGCGAGCTCCGTGACCTTCCTGATCGGGTCGATCAACCACTCGACGCTCACGTACAACGCCACCGAGAACGAGGACCCTGACGCGGACTCTGATGGAACCGTGATCACGGTTCCGCGATTCTAGAGCGACCGTTCAGCGCGACCGCCGCGGCTGGAGCGTGGGGGTTCGGTGTCGCCAGTCCGCGCCCTCGCTCGGAGGTCGACCGAAGAGCTCCGGATGAAGGTACGTCCCCCGCTCGGACGTCGGCTTCGCCTCCTCGACCACGACCCGGTTGGCGTCAGCCCAGCGGTCGCGGCGGATGCCCGTCAACTGCCAACTCACTTCCTGGCCCGGGTTGCCGCCCGCGATCGTGAACGACCCGTCGCGCACGGTTGCCTTGACGAACAGCGGGCTGAACGCAGCGTGGGGCGTGAGCTGATAACGGAAGTCGCGGTTGAGGGCCTCGAAGTAGCCGGGAAGCTCGACCGTTGCCTCGCCCGAGGCGTCCAGCCGGGCGACGCCGTCGTAGACGTTCTTCATGTCCGGGCTCTCGACGAACGAGTGGCTCAAGTATCGTCGGGTCGGGTCGAGAGGATGATCGATCTTGAAGCTCCCGCCGCCCTTCGAGAGGGTCCCACTGACCGACAGGTCGCCCTGGACGTGCGCCCGCCCTTGCGACCACACCCCATAGCCGGAGCCGCTCGTTGTCGTCGCGTACAGCCCGTAGTTCACGCCGGAGGAGTTGGCCTCCGCATAGACCGCCCGGCCGGTGGCGCCGTACGCCAACGCGTAGACGCCGAAGTTCGTTCCAGCGGTGTTGTAGGCCGCCCCGTATACACCCGCGCCCGGCTGTGTCTCGCTCTCCCCGACGACGCCGTGGTAGGCCTCGGCTCCGGTGTACTCGGCGTAGCCCCATACCCCGTCACCGCGGGTCGCGAACCCCTGCACCCCGGTGGGAATGCTGCCACCGCCGACCGCCCCGGTCGCACGACCCTTGACGCCGGCTCCCTCCGAGCCGGCTGACTCCCCGTAGATCGCGATGGCCGCAGTGCCCGTGCTCGTCGTGATCGCCCGAATCGCGTTGGCCGCCGCGCCGGCGGTTGTCGCGACGAGGCCGTGGTTGTTGCCACCGGAGGCGCGCATCGCGCCGGCGGTCCCGGCAGCACCGTTGTTCTGGCCGAAGACCCCGTACGTTGCGCCGGTGCCCGTGACACCGCTGATTCCGGTCCCATTGTTGGCGGTAAAGAATCCCGCGATGGAGCCGGCCCCAACGGCGGATCCGCGGAGCGCCGTGCCGGTTCCGTTCTGGGTCACCAGCAGCGCGGTACCGCTGCTGTTCGTGGTGAGGGTCGTGTTCGACGTCCCGGCGTTGTTGGAGGTATTGCCGATGAACAACGGATCGCCGGCTGCGGCCTTCGCGTCCTGGGGTCGGCCGAGAGCAGAGATGACGAGACCGGCCAGGCCACCGAGTCCGGCGGCGATGAACGAGCGCCGACTGCGCGGCTGCGTGGTTGGATTCGCGGCGGCCATGCGGAACCTCCTTGGATGGGCCTGTCGTGTGGACGGGCTGCTGCGGGAACGTGCCTGTGTTCCCATCGGCGCCCTCGGCCCTGCGCTGGCCCGCCGTCCCGGCGACATGAAGCAGCTCGCTAGGCGATTGTGGCGCCCGCGTCAAGGTGCCTTCGCAGCCCGTCTTGTCGCAGCCCGCCTCCGAACACCAGGCGATCGAGCTTTGGCGGTGACCTGCCGCGTACACTCGGACCGCGATGGTTCGACCAGATCTCGGCACGCCGCCCGGGGCCAGGGAAGACTGATGTCGCGGCGCGTGGCCATCACCGGAGCCGGAGGGCAGCTCGGCCACGAGCTGGTGACCGCATTTCGCGGCGTGGGCGACGAGGTGCTCTCGCTGATGCGGCCCGAGTTCGACATCACCCGGTCCGGTGACCTTGAGCGCATGAGCGCCTGGCGGCCGGACGTCGTGATCAATGCGGCCGCATGGACCGATGTCGATGGCTGCGTCCGCGATCCGGCGCGCGCCATGGCGATCAACGGTACCGCTGCCGGCGAGGTTGGAAAGGCGGCGGCGGACGCCGGCGCCCTGACCGTGCAGATCAGCACGAACGAGGTCTTTGATGGCAGCCTCGATCGTCCGTACACGGAGGATGACAGCCCGAATCCGATCAATCCGTATGGCGCCTCGAAGCTGCTCGGCGAGCGGCTGGTGGCAGATTCCAGCGGGCGCCACCTGATCGTGCGGACCGCGTGGCTCTTCAGCACGCGGGGATCGAACTTCATAACGAAAATCCTGGCGGCGGCTGAGAGGGCCTCTGCTGCAGGCGACCCATTGCGGATCGTCGGTGACGAATGGGGGAATCCGACGTCGACGACATGGCTGGCAGCCGCGGTCAGAGGACTCGCCGATGCGGCGTTGAGCGATCGCACGATCGAGGGCGTCTGGCATCGCGCCGGCCAGCCGCCTGCGACGCGCATGGAGTGGGCGCGGCGGATCCTGCGCGGGAACAATGTGTCGATTACCGAGATCTCGCTCGATGAATATCCACGGGGCAGTCGTGTCCCACGACGTGCGGTGCTGACCACCCGGCGATTGCTGGCTCTTCCCGGTGGCAATTGGCAGGGGGAGACGGACGCCGTCGTCGCAAGACTGCGGGCCTAGGCGGCGAGCGCCAGGCGCGGGGAGGGGTTCCCCACCGGGCCCGTCCATCGCTGCTGGGTCGTGGCGAACTGGACCGGGTAGGAGGACCGGGGTCGCCAGCACCCTGCCGGCCCCCGCGGCGGCGGCCGCTATCCCCCTGGCCACGATACCGGTGACGTGGCTGCCTGCCGGTGTGACAATCACCGCCTGATAGCGGCTCTCGCGCCGCCTGGCGCCGCCGCGTTGCTTCTTCTGGAAAGGAGACCGCCGATGCCCGCGCCGATCCCTGCTGAATCCAACCCCGAGCGGAGCGCCGCTGCCTCACCCCGCAGCCGACGCGCCCTGCTGGCGGGGATGTTCGGCGGGCTGGCCGCCTGGGCCGCGGCCGCGGCTGCCAAGGTCAGCCCGGTGGAGGCTGCCGCCGGCAGCTCGCTCATCATCGGCTCGACCGCCAACAACGCCGGGACGTCGAACACGACCCTGACCACGGCCAGTAGTGGCACCGGCCTGCTCATCACCCAGAACGGGTCCGGCACGGCCCTGCGCGGCTCAGCGGTGGGCGCGGGCTCGATCGCTGGCTTCTTCACCGCCAACAATGGCACCGGCATCAGCGGGGTGACCGGCAACGCGAACAGCTACGGCGTCTACGGCGCCAATGACGGTGCCGCCGGCACCGGTGCGGCGATCCGTGCCAACGGCGGCAACAACAACGCAATCGTCGCGACCACGGCCAACTCGGCCACGGTTGTCTATGCGTCCACGCAGAGCGGCGTTGCCATCTATGGCCTCTCCGGCACCGGCACCGCGGTCTATGGCTACTCCAACACGCACTCGGGCGTTAGCGGCGGCTCGTCTTCGGCGCCTCGACAACGGGGGCGGGTGTCTACGGTCGCTCTACTACGAACGCCGGGGTCCTCGGCCAGTCAGACACGCATTTCGGGGTATCCGCGATCGGCAACGGCGGCACCAAAGATCATGCTGCATTGCGCAGCGACAACACCAACACCAGCAACGGCATGGCCGCCTACCTGACCAACAACAGCAGCTTCGCCACCGCCCACCTCTACAACGCCGGTTCGGGTCAGGTGCTGTGGCTGCAGAACGGGGGCACCGACGCGGCTGGGACGGGCGGCGGCGACTTCATCAACTGCCGCAACAAGGACCAGTCCGATACCCAGTTTCGGGTCGCCTCCGACGGCAGCGCCTACAGCGACGGGACCTTCAATGGCGGCGGTGCCGACTTCGCCGAGCTGCTGCCCGCCGCCGAGCCCAGCGAGCCGGGGGACGTGTTGGCGGTGCAGCCCGATGGCCGGCTGGCACGCTCCAGCGACGCCCGCTCAAGCGCCGTGCTCGGGGTACAGTCCACCAAGCCGGGCTTCGTGGGAGGGGCCATGCGGGCCGGCGGGGCGCCCGACCGGATCCCACTGGCGGTGGTGGGAATCGTACCCGTCAAGGCCAGCGCCGAGAACGGCGCGATCCGCGCCGGTGATCGGCTGGTCAGCGCAGCGCTCCCTGGCCACGCCATGCGCGCGGACCGGCATCCGGAGGTGGGCACCGTCATCGGCAAAGCACTCGCCGACCTGGCGGCCGGTACCGGCACCCTGGAGATGATGGTCATGCTGCAATAGAGGCGGCAGGGTTCGCCCGCACTCGAGCGATCGCTGCGCCGGTCCGTTCGAACTCATGCCGTTGGCGAGCACCCGGCAGACCGAGTGAACGAGCGGCCGCAGCAGCCGTGCGGGGATCGGATAGCCATACCTCGATCAAGGAATGAATCGCCTAGACTTGGGTCCCACCCCGCCTGAGGAGTCCCCGTGCAAGTCATTGCACAACTGATCGGCTACCCACGCATCGGCCCCAATCGGGAGCTCAAATGGGCCCTCGAACGGGCTTGGTCCGGCCGCTCGATGCCGAGCGAATTCGCGGCGAAGGTGGCCGAGCTGCGTAGCGGGCACCTCGACGAGCAGACCAAGCTCATCGGATCCGCGGTGGACGACTTCTTCCTGTACGACGAGGTCCTCGAGACCGCGTTGATGCTCGGGATTCACCCGCAGGGACTCCCCGATGACCCGTTCGAGCTGCTGACCGCCCTCGCCCGTGGCACCGCCCAGCGCGAGGCCTGGGAGATGACGAAGTGGTTCGACACCAACTACCACTACGTCGTGCCGGAGGTCGACCGCCTGCCGGAGCGGCTCGTCCCGCTTCCCTGGCGCGAGCCGCTGGCGGGCAGCGATGGGGTGTGGCCGATCCTCGGGCCGTACAGCCTGGCCCGCCTCAGCAAGCTGCATGACCTGCACGCGACGGATCTGGCGCGGGCCGCAGGGGCAGCGATCGGGGCATTCGCCCGCTCACAGCCGAGCGGATTCCGGCTCCAGCTCGACGAGCCGTGCCTGGGCCTGCGCCTGGATGCCACCGACGAGGCGCTCCGCGACGCCGCCTACGACGCCCTCGGCAGCTTCGGCTCAGGTGGAGCCCCGCTGGTGACCGTCCAGTTCGGAGCTGCATCGCCCGCGACGATCGAGGCGCTGGGTCACCGCGGCTACGCCGTCCAGGTGCGGCTCGACCACGTGCCCGCGCTCACCGGCACCCCGGCGTGGGATGCCCAGCCCGAGCACGTGGTGGCGGTGGTGGAGGGCCGCAGCGTCTGGCCCGACGACTTCGCGACCGTCCGCGGGACCCTTGAGGGGCTCGACGACGGAAAGGTGCTGCGCATTGTCCCCTCGACCAGCCTCTCGTTCCTGCCGTACACGACCGAGGGCGAGGACCTGCCCGCCGAGCTCCAGTTCGCGCGCCAGAAGGCCGCGACGCTCGCCACCTGGGCGGCAGCCCTGAACGGCGGCCCGGAGCCCGCCGCATCGCCGGTTCCGCACGTGGCCTGGCCCGCGGTCGGTGAGCTCACCGAGCGCGCACCTCGAGCGGAGCGCCGGCGCGCGCAGGACGCTTTGGGCCTGCCGGCCTTCCCGACCACGACCACCGGCTCGCTGCCCCAGACGTCGGAGGTGCGCCACCTGCGATCTGCGCTGTCCAAGGGGGAGCTCGACCAGGCCGGCTACGACGCCGCCATCGCGACCCTCATCACCGACTCGATCGCGTGGCAGGAACGGATGGGGCTCGACGTCCTCGTCCACGGCGAGTTCGAGCGGACCGACATGGTCGAGTACTTCGCCGAGCAGATGGACGGCTACATCACGACGAGGCACGGCTGGGTCCTCTCGTACGGGAGCCGATGCACCCGTCCGCCGATCCTGGCCGCGCCCCCCTCCATCTCCGAGCCGATGACCGTGGACGAGTGGCGCCTCGCCCAGGCGGCCACCGACAAGCCGGTGAAGGGGATGCTGACCGGACCGGTCACGATCGTGAACTGGAGCTTCCGGCCACCCGGCGTGCCGGACGACCAGCTCTTCTGGGCCGTCGCCCAGCCGATTGCCGAGGAGGTCGGACACCTGGTCGCGGCAGGCTGCCGGATCATCCAGGTGGACGAGCCGGCGGTCCGCGAGCGGTGGCCCCTCCCGACCGAGGACGCCGATGCGCGCCGGGCCGTCTACGCGCGCGGCGTGCGGGCAGCGCTCAACCACGTCTTCAACGAGCCCGCCGAGGTCCAGATGCACACCCACATGTGCTACGGCGACTTCGGCGACATCGTCCCGCTGTGGGCCGATGCCGGCGTCGACGTGGCCTCCATCGAGTTCAGCCGCTCGAAGGACGACAGCTACATCCGCCAGTTCTACGGCCTCTTCGCCGACGGCCACCTCCAGATCGGCCCGGGCGTGTTCGACGTCCATAGCCCGCACTCGCCGGGTGCCGGAACGATGGATGATCGGCTGGAGCACTTCCTGGGGTTCATGGACGCGACCGACCTGTGGGTCAATCCCGACTGCGGCCTGAAGACCCGCGGCTGGGACGAGATCGAGCTGCAGCTCGCCGACATGGTGGCCGCCGCCCGCAGCCGCCGGCAGGGGGCCGCCTGACGGGCATGCTCTCGGAGCGGGGCGAGTGGGTCGAGATGGTGGAGGTCAACCCTCCGCTGCTGCCCTCGATGACCCACCGCCAGCTCGACGGGCGCTGGCGACAGGTCCTCATCACCGATAACCCGTTCAAGCAGGTCCGCGTCTCGCCCTACGCCTTCGCGGCGCGGATCACGCACGATGTCGACGGCGTGCGGCCGACGGTCGTCTGCTCGACCCGCGACCGCAACATCCTCGCCATCGAGAGCGAGGTGCGCGGCGCCATCGGCAACGGGGTCGACTCGTTCCTGGTGGTGCAGGGTGACATGCTCCCCGAGGTCGAGCACTGGAGCAACAGCTACGAGATCGTCGAGCACCTGCGCGCGCTCCAGCTGGAGGCGGCTCCCTTCGAGGTCGGGATGAGTACCCGGTCGCGCAGCTGGGTCTTCAGACGCAGGATCGAGGTCGGCGCCCAATTCCTCACCACCGGGCCGGTGATGGACCCTGCAACCGTCCAGGCCTGCGCCAATCGGCTCGGGATGCGGGACGGCGACCCGCCCGTCTACCTGGAGCTCTCGCCGCCCTTCAGCCCGGCCTGGGTGCGGCGGCTCGAGCGGGTGGGTGCCCTCCCCGTCGGGGACGAGCTGCGGGCCCGCCTCGAAGCGACCCCCGAGGCCGATCAGCGCGCATATGGCTGGCGCGCGGCGAAGGCGATCGCGGTCGAGGCGCGCACGGCGGGCTTTGCCGGTGTCGTCCTGATGGGCCTGAAGTTCGAGACGGCCGTGGGGGAGGCCTACGACATCTGGCACGACGACAGGGTCACCCCGCTCGACAACGACGAGGGCAACTAGACTCGCCGCATGTCCCGCATCCTGGTCGCCGAGCCGGTCGCGGAGGACGGGCTGGAGATCCTGACCGGCGCCCATGAGACCTCCGTCCGCCTGAACCTGCCGCGCGCGGCGCTCCTCGAGGCGCTGCGCGAGGACGGTGGCTGGGACGCGCTCGTCGTCCGCTCGCAGACGCGGGTCGACGAGGAGCTGCTGGCCATGGCGGCACCACGCCTGAGCGTGGTCGGCGTCGCGAGCGTCGGGACCGACCGCGTCGACATTCCGGCGGCCACGCGCGGCGGGGTGATGGTCGTGAACGCCCCCACCGGCAACACGATCGCGGCTGCCGAGCACACCATGGCGCTCATGCTGTCGCTGTTGCGGCAGATTCCCGGGGCGGACGCATCGGTCCGGCGCGGCGAGTGGGAGCGGGGGCGGTTCATCGGCGCCGAGCTCCGGCACCGGACGCTGGGGATCATCGGCCTCGGGAAGATCGGCAAGGCGGTGGCGCGCAGGGCGGCAGCCTTCGAGATGCGGGTCCTGGCTCACGACCCGTTCCTGACGGCCGAGCAGGCCGACGAGAACGCGGCCAGGCTGGTGGGCCTCCCCGAGCTCCTGCTTCGGTCGGACGTCATCACCGTCCACGTCCCCCTGGTCGCCCAGACCAGGGGGATGATCGGGGAGGCACAGCTCGGCGCCATGAAGCCCGGCGCCGTCCTCCTCAATGTCGCGCGAGGCGGCCTGGTCGACGAGGAAGCGCTGGCCCGGGCACTGCGGGACGGCCGCCTGGCGGGTGCCGCCGTGGACGTCTACTCGGCTGAGCCGATGGCGGCCGACAACCCCCTGCGCGACGCCCCCAACACCATCCTGACGCCGCACCTCGGGGCGTCCACCTCGGAGGCTCAGGGTCGCGTCGGCGTGGAGATGGCGGAGCAGGTGGTCATGGCGCTCTCGGGGATCACGCCGCCGTACGCGCTGAATGCGCCATCCGTCGCGCGGGAGGTCGCGCCGAGCCTGCATCCCTACGTCGAGCTCGGGCGACGCCTCGCCATCCTGGCCCGCCAGCTGGCCCCCGCCCCGATCGGCGCCGTGAAGCTCACGTATGCGGGCGAGATCTCAGCCTGGGATGGCGGACCGATTCGCACCGCGGTGCTGGCCGGGCTGCTCGAGGCGGTCACCGACCAGCGCGTGAACGCCGTCAACGCGGATGTCGTGGCGCGAGAGCGCGGCCTCATCGTCACGGAGGAACGCACGGACGCGGCCGACGCCTACGCCTCGCTCGTCATCCTCGAGGCGGGGGAGGGCGGCGATCGCGTTGCGCTGTCGGGCTCGTCCGCGCACGGACGACCTCACCTCGCGAGCGTGGGTGGCTTTGGCATCGACGCCGAGCTGGCGGGGACGATCCTCGTCACCCGGCACGCGGACCAGCCGGGCATTGTCGGCGCGGTCGGCAGCACGCTTGCCGCCGCCGGGGTCAACATCAGCTCGCTCGAGCTGTCACGCCTCTCGGCAGCGGGCGACGCGATGATGTTCGTGAGCGTCGACCAGGCCATCCCCGATGACGTCCTGGCAGGGTTGAACGGCGTGCCGGGCATGATCCACGCGCAGGTGGTGGAGCTCCCGGCGCTGCCGTAGGTCGCGGCCTATCATCCGCGGCGTGACCCGCAGGCCCTTCGCGTCGTCGGCCGACCTGGCCGAGAAGACCGCCACCCTGGAGGAGCTCGCCCCGGGCGTCTATGCCTACACCGCGCAGGGCGACCCCAACGTCGGCTGCATCATCGGGACCGATGCGGTGCTCGCCATCGAGGCGCGTGCCACCCCGCTGATGGCCAGGCGCTGGATCGACGTCATCCGGACCCTCACCGATCTGCCGTTCGGCGACCTGGTCCTGACCCACTACCACGCGGTGCGCGTGCTAGGGGCATCCGCGTTCGATGCGCGTCGCATCGTGGCGCACCGTCAGACCGCGGCCTGGATCGAGGAGCGAGGGATGCAGGACTGGGCGAGCGAGGCCGGCCGCATGCCCCGCCTCTTCGAGGGGGCGGAGACGATCCCCGGGCTGACCCGGCCCACGTACACCTTCGACGACGCGATGACGATCGACCTGGGCAACCGGTTGGTGGAGCTGCGCCACCTCGGGCGGGGCCACACGGCCGGCGACATCGTGGTCTGGCTGCCGGAGGAGCGGATCTGCTTCGGCGGCGACCTGGTCGAGGCGCAGGCCGCGCCCTACATGGGCGACGGGCATATCGCGGACTGGCGAGGCGGGACGCTCGACGCCGTCGCGGCGCTGGGTGCGCAACAGCTGGTCGGCGGCCGCGGCCCGGTCGTGCGGGACGCCGCCGTGGCGCAGGCGATCGAGGACACCCGCGCCTTCCTGTCGGCCGTCCTCGACGGGACCCGTGCGGTCAGGGATGGCGGCGGGACCCCGGCCGAGGCGTATCGGTCCACCCGCGCGGCGCTCGAGCCGCGCTACGGCAGCTTCCCGATCTTCGAGCACACCATGCCGTTCAACGTGCAGCGCGCCTGGGATGAGCTCGACGGCATCGACCACCCGCGGATCTGGACCGTGGAACGCGATCGGGCCGTGTGGGACGCGCTGACGGGCTGATGGATGCCCAGGTCGCCGTCGTCGGCGCGGGGCCGGTTGGCATGACGCTGGCCGGGCGACTCGCCCAGCGCGGGGTCAGCGTTCTCCTGCTCGAGCAGCACCCGCGCCATACCGGGGAGGGCAGCAAGGCGCTCTGCATGCAGCGCGAGACGCTCGAGATCTGGGCGCGGCTGGGGATCGGTGAGGCGGTGGCTGCGCGCGGGGTGCAATGGGACCTCGGCCGCACCTACTTCCGCGGCAGGGAGCTGTTCCAGGTGCGGCTTCCCAGCGCCAGCCGGGATCACTTCCCGCCATTCGTGAACATCAACCAGACCGAGGTCGAGGCGATGCTCCTCGAGCGCCTCTCCGAGCTGCCGGAGGTCGACCTGCGCTGGAGCCACCGCCTGATCGGTTTCGCCCAGGACCCGGATGGAGTGACGATCCGCTGCGAGACGCCGGCGGGTGAGCACGAGCTGCGCGTCGCGTACCTCGTCGGCGCCGATGGCGCCCATTCCGGGGTCCGCCACGCCAGTGGGATGGGGTTTCCCGGCCACTCGTTCCCGGACCTCTTCCTCATCTGCGACATCCACGCAAAGCTCCCCTTTCCGCGCGAGCGGCGCTTCTTCTTTGACCCGCCCTGGAATCCGGGACGCCAGGTGCTGATCCACCCCCAGCCCGATGACGCCTGGCGCATCGACTGGCAGGTCCCGCCGGGCACCGACCTGGACGCCGAACGGGCGAACGGCGACCTCGACCGCCGCGTGCGGGCGGTGATCGGCACGTCGACCGACTACGAGGTGCTGTGGGCCACGCCATACCGCTTCCATCAGCGCCTGGTCGAGCGATTCCGGGTGGGCCGATTGTTCCTGGCCGGCGACGCGGCGCACGTGGTCAGCCCGTTCGGGGCACGGGGTCTCAACTCCGGTGTGGCCGATGCCGAGAACCTTGCCTGGAAGCTGGCCGCGACCCTGTTCGGGAACGCCTCGGAGGACCTCCTGGAGAGCTACCACGCCGAGCGACGAGCGGCCGCCGTCGAGAACCTTGCCGTCAGCGACGCGAGCATGCGCTTCATGGTCCCGCGCGGACGGCTGCAGCGCCTGCTGCGCAACGCGATCCTGCGGGGCTCCCTGCGCCTGCCGCGCTTGCGGCGGCTCGTCAACTCGGGGCGGTTGGCGCAGCCGTTCAGCTACGCGGACTCGCCGATCGTCGTCGCGGAGTCGCGCGAAGAGCGCATCCCCACCGTCGGCGGCGTCGCGCCGGACGCGCCATGCCGCCCCCGCGGCGAGGGGAGGGCACGCCGGCTGCGGGAGCTGTTCGGGTCGGGCTTCATCGCCCTGCTGGTCGGCGGGTCCGGCCGTGAGGCAGCCTCGATCGCCGTCCGTGCGTCGCGCCTCGCCTGGCCGGCTCCCTGCCAGATCGTGGCGGTTGGTCCCGACGGACCGCTGGCGGGGGTGACCGTCCTCGCCGACGACGACGGCGAGATCCGCCGAGCGTATGGCGCGGCCGGTCCATCGGCCTTCCTGGTTCGGCCCGATGGCCACCTTGCGGCCTGGATCCCGCTGCGGCGGACCGACTCGGTGGATGCGCTGCCCGGGCTCCAGGCGATCGCCATCGGGGGCTAGATGCTGGTCTCCGCGTGCGTCACGGAGGATCGAGCAGCGCCCCAAGCACGCGCTGGTAATCCGTCAGATAGGCGAGGCGTTCGGATCGAACGACGATGACGCGCTCGTACGGGGGCAGGTGCGCCACCACCTCGGGATGGCGCGTCAGGTCGTCCACGTGCAGCCAGACGCTATCGCCGAACCACGGCACGACATCCTCCATGACGATGCCCAGGAAGCTGTCGTAGACGATGAGCGTCGTGCCCGGAACGACTCGACCGGCGCCGCCGGCAGTCCAGCGCAGGATCGGTCGGATGCCACCAATCCCGGCCACGTCGACGTCGGCTGCCCGCTCCACCTCGATCCGCGGGCGTTCGAAGGTGGCCGCGGTCTCTTCCTCGGGCAGCCCCAGCAACCGGGAGAGGTCGCCGATGTGCCCGGCCGTACCTGTGCGAACGGCGGGCGCCGCGTCCCAGAGCCCCGGCTCGATCGATTCGACGAGGGACCGGATGCCGGGCACAGCGCCTTCGGGGGTCCAGTGCGTGTCGAGCCGGTAGTAGCCTCGCAGTGGGTCGGGCGGGAGGCCGGCGAGCACCGGGTGCCACAGATCGACGGTCGAGGCACTGCGTTCGGCCATTCCCGCCTCCATCGACGGACGGTTGGCGTCGGTGCACGTGGAGCGGCCCGCCACCACCTGCGGGAGCATCTCGCGATACGCGGTGCGCTTATCCGGCACGATCGCGAAGCGAGCGTCGATGCCGCGAGCCCGGAATGCCTGCGCGATGCCATCCCAGGTGGCGAGGATCTCGCCACTGCTCCACGGGCACCGCGGGAAGACCTCGCCCGTCAGGAACAGCCACCCATCCCGACCAAGGATCACCTGGGCGTTGGTTGATCCACCCAGCGCTCCATAATCGATCAGTGCCCGCCCGTTGATGGCCAGAGCCCGCAGCGGGAAGGCATCGTTCACCGCCTCATCGACGGTCCGATAGAACGCGGGATCGCTGAGCGCGGACAGCGTCATGGGCGGAAGGCTGGTCGGAGCCCGATTCGCGAGAGGCGGCGGGCGGAGACCGACAAGCATCAACAGCCCCGGGATGCCGAGCACGGCGACGAAGATCGCCGAGACTGCGATATCCCGGTAGCGCACCACTCGAGCGGTGGTCGGCGGGAGGATTGGTTCGTCCATCGGGTCAGAACTGGAAGTAGAGGAATGGACTGAACCCGCCGCTCGCCGCGAAGAGCAATGCGCCCGGCAGGATCAGGCCGAACTCCGCCAACCGCAGCCCCCCTGCCAGTGGGGAGCGGTCGATCTGGATTCGAACGCCGGTCACCCACGAGGTCGGGAGGATGAGCGACAGCGCGCCGACGGCCAGTGCGATGGTTGTCATCGGGTCGAGGGTCAGGCTCACCTCGGGCGGGAGTGCGATGGCGGGCCGGAAGAACGCCTGGTAGTACCCGACCGCCTCGGGCAGGCCCGCGGCCCGGAAGAGGACCCAGCCCAGCAGGACCAGGACGAAGGTGCGGACTCGGCCGACGAGCCGCCAGCCTGGGGAGCGATCCTCGCCGCGCCCAATCCCCAGAACGCGTTCCACGAGCAGGAGCAGTCCGTGATACGCGCCCCACAGGACGAAGGTCCACGCCGCACCGTGCCACAGCCCGGTCACGAGGAAGACGATCACGAGGTTGCGGTAGGTCGCGCCGGGCGATCCGCGGTTGCCCCCCAGCGGCACATAGAGGTAGTCGCGGAACCAGCGTGACAGGGACATGTGCCAGCGCCGCCAGAACTCGGTGATCGACGCGGACGAGTAGGGACGTGCGAAGTTCTCGGGCAGTCGGATGCCGAACATCAGGGCAATCCCGATGGCCATGTCCGAATAGCCGGAGAAGTCGAAGTACAACTGGACGGCGAAGGCCACCGCGCCGATGACTGCCGCAGCGGTGCCGAGGGAATCGGTCGGCGCTCCGAACACCGCGGTGGCGATGGGCGCCACGGTATCGGCGATGAGGACCTTCTTGCCAAGGCCATGGGCAAAGCGCAGGACGCCGGCCGCGAACATCTCGACCGTCTCGGTGCGCTGGACCAGCTGGTCGCGGATCTCATGGAACCGCACGATCGGCCCGGCAATGAGTTGCGGAAAGAAGGCGATGTATAGCGCGAAATCCACCGGACTGACGAGGCGACGGGCAGCTCCGCGATAAACGTCGATCAGGTAGCTCAGCGAGTGGAAGGTGTAGAACGAGATCCCGATGGGCAGGAGCACGTCTGCCCACGGGAGCGACGGAAGCCCGAGCCAGTTGAGGATCGCATCGGCCTGATCAACGCCGAAATTCGCGTACTTGAACCAGCCAAGCGCTGCCACGTTGGCCACGACGCCCGCCGCCAGATTGCGACGCGCGGCGGACCGGTCACCAACATCGACGCTTCGTTCGATCCGACCCCCGATCACGTAGTTCCAGGCGATCGAGGCGATCAGTACGAGGACGACCCAGCCGGCGCCCCACGTGTAGAAGAGGAGACTGACCGCCAGCAGGAACGCGTTCCGCGCGCGCCGCGGAAGCAGGTGATACGCGATCAGGGTGGCGGGGAGAAAGAGGAAGAGGAATGTGATCGAGCTGAAGACCATCGGGCGAACCATACCGCCGCCCGGAGTCAGTGGGCCGGAGCTCCTGCGCTCGGCCTCCGGCCGGGGGCGCTCGCGGATTGGGTGTGGATAACTCCGCGAGATTCCGCAGAAGTGGTGGATAAGTCCCCTTGTGTGCGTCAGCCGGCGGCTGGCATGCTAGGGGCGTCCCGGAGGGGCAGCTGGCCGACTGGAGATTACATCAACGGTCGCCGCGGTTCCTTCGGGACTCTTGTTGTGCCCGCGGACTCACCCTACCGTGGCGGGCTGCAGTCGCAGGCTCCAGGCGCGCACCGCCTGATCCCGCCCCTTGACCTGCAGCTCGCGCTGCTCCCAGACCCCGCCTGGCTCCGGGGCCGGCGGCTCGGCGAAGCTCAGCTCGTCGCCGCCGACCATGAGCTCGCCGGCGCCGGCCGCCTCGCCCAGCCGATGGGCGACATTCACCGCATCGCCCACCGCCGAGAAGCCGGCCACCTCATCGGTTGGCCCCACGAAGCCGGTGAAGGCGAGGCCGGTGTTGAGCCCGATCCCGATCGGCAGCTCGGCTTCGCGCAGGATGCGCCGGGCCGCGAGCAGGCCGTGCTCCGCGTGCCGCTTCTCGGTGAACGAGGGAATGAAGAGGGCCATGACGCCGTCCCCGAGGAACTTGTCGATGATGCCGCCCTCGTCGCGAACCGCCTGGGTGACGAGCTCGTAGAAGCGCGCCAACAGGGCCGAGAACTCCAACGCCGATGATCGTTCGGCCATCCCGGTCGAGCCACGCACGTCGGCGAAGAGGACGGTGATCGGGACCTCCGCTCCACCGCGACCGTGCCGCATCATCGTGAAGCACGGGTTGCACAGCTGCGGGTAGCGCTTGGAACGCCCGAAGCCGAGGAGGCGGACGATCGGTCCGAAGGGGAGGCCGTAGGGCGCGCTGCAGACGGGACAGCGCGGGTCGGACGGGAGCCGCCGGAAGATTCTCGACTGCGGCGCCATCCCCGGCTCGGTCAGCGATCGGCGCCAGCCCTCCTCCTCCGAAGCGACCTGCGGCATGTGATCAGGCTACCAAACGATGGTTCCCGGCCTGGCCGCGGTGCTCAGAAGGCCCACCAGCCGGTGGCGAACCGGCCGGCGAAATAGACGAATCCGGCGATGCTCACTGCGGAGAGCAGGACGAGCAGCCACGTCCGGGCGCTGATGAGGGCCAACGAGACGTAGAGCGGGAACAGGGTCAACGCATAGCGCGGCGTCGAAAGGAGGAACGAGGTCGACACGAAGAGGAGCATGTTGCCCGCCATCCAGATGAACCACGACGGCCGGAAGCGGAACGCCGCGTAGATCGTGCCTGCCAGGCCGATCGCCACGAAGAGCAGCTCCATGAAGCCGTACATGAGCTGGTTGTCCGGCTTGTCGCTCTTGAACCAGTTGAACGCGCCACCGATCGCGTCCCAGGGGGCGGCAAGCGACTTGAACCAGTGGTCATGCTGGACGCGCAGGAACTCGAACGGCGTCCCGTAGATGGCGTAGTTGAGGCCCAGGTAGACGGCAAAGCCCAGTGCCACCAGCCCGATCGACAGCCACTCAACCCGCAGTCGCCGCTCGGCCGGCGGACGCTGGAGCCACTGCGTGAACGCCTCCGCCGCCAGGGCCGGGATCAGGACCAGTCCGTTGATCCTGGCCAGCGCCGCAAGGCCGCCAAGGACGCCAGCCAGCCACCAGCGCTCGGTGCGGGCCGCCAGAAACGACCCGAGCACGAGCGCCATGAAGACCGCCTCGGTATAGCCGATGTGCAGGAAGTAGGCGGTCGGGAAGATGAGCAGGAACCACGCCGAGCGCAGCGCGATCGATGCGTCCTCGTCGTGCCGCACCAGCCGGTAGAGCAGCGGCGCGACGAACATCGACGCCACCGTCGTGACGACGAAGGCGCTGACCAGCGGGTCGTCGATCACGACGTTCACGATCGTCGCCAGCCACGGAAAGAGCGGGAAGAAGACGATGTACAGCGCCAGGTCGTCGGGGTAGATCGAGCGGTAGCCGTGGGGGCCGACCAGCCCACTCGAATCCCCGTCGCGGTACCCGAACACGATCACGTCGAGGAAGTGCGGCGCGTCCCAGTGGCTCCACATCCGCAGCAGGTCGCCCGGCTGGTCGATCGCCCCATGCCGGAACGTGACGTAGGCGAGGGCGCCGACCAGCAGCACGCCCAGCTTGACCAGCCAGGTCAGGCCGATGAGCCGGCGGTCGGTGTCGGTCAGCCACGCCATCGGCGCAGTGTACGGGCGAGCCGTCACGCGCCGCGACGCGGTACTCTCACCGCGAGAGGAGCCACCACAGATGCCATCCGCGCAGCACTCGGTCACGATCCACCGACCCGTCGGCGACGTCTTCGCCTTCGTGGCCGACGGCGAAAACGCCAAGCGCTGGCGACCCGGCGTGCTCGACGTTGCGCACCAGTCCGGGGAGGGCCTCGGCGCCATCTACCGCCAGGGCGTCAAGGGTCCGGGCGGCCGCCGGATTGCCGCCGACTACGAGATCACGGCCTTCGAACCGGATCGGCGGATCGCGTTCCAGGCCATTGCGGGGCCGGTCCGCCCGAGTGGCGAGTATCGGTTCAGCTCGGACGGCGACGGAACGACGGTCAGCCTCGCGCTCGAGGCGACGGTGACAGGCTGGAAGCGCCTGGTCATGGGTCGCGCGGTGCAGAGCACCATGGAGAGCGAGGTTCGCAACCTCGAGACCCTCAAGGCGATCCTCGAAGGATGACTCATATGGACCGACGACCGATTTCCTCCGAGACCCAGCGGCGCTACGACGAGATCGCGACTGGCCTGGCTGGCGCCGGCGTCAAGGCCAGCAGCATGTTCGGGATGCCGACCCTCAAGCTCAATGGCAAGGCGATCGGCGGGCTGTGGGGCGACGCGATGACCTTCAAGCTGGCACCTGCCGCGCTGGCGGAGGCGCTCCGCCTCGATGGGGCGCAGTCCTTCGATCCCTCCGGCATGGGCCGGCCGATGAAGGCATGGGTGGTGGTCCCCCTGTCGCAGGCCGGGGAATGGGAACGCCTCGCCCGGCTCGCCCTGGCGGCGATCAACGCCTAGCGCGACCGGCTGCTAGACTCCTCGGGCAGTCGGGGCGTGGCGCAGCCAGGTAGCGCGTATCGTTCGGGACGATAAGGTCGGAGGTTCAAATCCTCTCGCCCCGACCACACATCCGCGGGTAGCGAGGGCGCAATGCGAATCAGACGTGCCTTCCCCGCCATGCTGATCGCGATCCTCGCGGCATGCAGCAACAGCCCGTCGTCCAACTCGAACGATGCCGCCCCCGGCAGTCAGCAGGCCAACGCCAGCACGCCGACCGGCACCGTCGACTGCGCCGCCATCAACACCGCTGCGCAGCAGCTCCTGGCGCTGCAGTTCCTCGCACAGCTCAAGACGCCGGATGTCATCGAGCAGATCAAGTCGAACCAGATCGGCAACCTCGACCTCGAAGCGTTCCTGGCGGCAATGCATGACCTGCATGCACTCGACTCCTTCTCTTCGCCACTCGGCGATCCGAAGGCCGCGATCGACCTCTACGAGAAGGCCGGCGAGGCGGCGCAGGTGCTCTTCGCCACGGACCCGATGACCCAGGCCGCGATCGACACCTACAACCAGTACGTTGGGACGGTCAGCGACTTCCTGGGCCATCAGATTGCGATCTCGGGGGCCATTGACGCCGCCGGCTGCTGATCGCCTCGCCTGACCGAGGCTAGCCTGGGACGGCGGACGGGTCCTCGCGTCGCAGCAGGATTCCCAGGTACGCTTTCCATGGCCCGACCTCCGCGTCGCGCGATCCCGCGAGTCCCGCGAAGATCTGGCTGAGGTCGGTTACCAGGTTGGCCAACGCCGCGAGGTTGTCGCTGCGGAGCGCCGCGAACCGTTCCACGAGCTGGTCGAGGGGGACGCCGGCGTCGCGGTCGAGCATCGCGTGGCGGTCGAACCGGTCGAAGGGGACGAAGGAACCCTGCTCCAGGATCCGTCGCGTCCTCATCATCCAGTCGGTCTGCTCGCCGGTGATGAGGTGGCCCACCACGTCCCGGGGTCGCCAGCCGCCTGCGACGTCGGGGACATCGGTCCAGTCGTCCGGGAGGCCGACGAGCAGGGTCCGCAGGATCGCCGGCGTCCGCGCGAGGAGCGCGGTCGTGTCGGCAAGGAAGTCGGCCACCGGATCAGCGCGACCCGGTTGTCACCGGCGCGCCGCTGTATCCGCCAACCGCGATTTCGGCGGCGCGCTCCCGGTATGCCTCCGGTGTGGGCGCGGTTCGTGCCCGGAAGCCCTCGACCATCCGGTTGTACATCGAGAACGCGGAGGCGATCAGGACGGCCAATTGGATGTCGGCGTCGGTCGCGCCAGCCTCCTGCGCCGTCTCGACGTCAGCCGCCGTGAGGTCGCGTGGTTCGCGGCGAACGGTGCGTGCGATGTGGAGCAGCGCCTGCATCTTCGGGTCGAAGCCGTCGGAGGAGCCCAGCTTGACGGCATCGATCAGCGGCGCGCGCTCGGTCGCCCCGGTCTGTTCCAGGAGGGCGTGCGCGAAGGCGCCGTGCGAGTCCATGCAGAAGAAGCAGTCGTTTCCCGCGGAGACCGCCGTCGCCAGCATCTCGCGCTCGGCGCGAACGATGGTGGCGCCGGGGAAGTCGTGGACGAGCAGCTCGTCGGCAAGGCCGCGCAGGTGGATGCCGAGCCCAGGCGTCAGCCGGATGGCGGCGCCGATGCCGGGGACGTCCGGCAGACCGCCCACGATCGGCTCTTCGCGTGCTCGCTCCTGGCGCTCTTCGTCGCGGGTCATCGGTGCCTCTCCTCCTGCGTCGCTTTCGCGGATCGTCCCAGTATGGCGCACGCTTCCTCCAACTCAACCCCGGGGCAGGACGCCCACGTTGAGCCAGCGTGACCCCGTCGCGCGCCGGACGGCGAAGGTCAGGTCGAAGGGGGCGGTCGAGCGATCGAGCAGGGCTCCATCGGCGTCGTAGGTCTCCTCGACGACCTGGCCGCGCGACTCGAATCCGAGGCTGATGCCGGTCTGCATCCCGAACGGCACGATCAGGATGAGGCGCACGGCATCGAACTCGTAGTGCTGGACCACGGTCCTGCCGGATGCCTCGGCGTCCGCGAGCCTGCCCTGCATCTCCGCCAGCCGGTCCCCGTGGTCGACCGCAGGCAGGAGGCTGCCGTCGCCTCGCCGGAGCGCCTGGTTCTCGACCTCCAGGTTCTCGGCCAGCGTGACGAGGATCTCCCGGGCGCCCGAGGCGTCGATGGTGTGGTCCCAATCGGAGACGTCCCGGTCGATCGTGATCTCGGGGAAGGTGCTCGGGTCGACGACGTGCGGGACGCCGTTGAGCGCCTCCGTCATCTCCGGCACGACCAGGCCCCGAGCCGGGGTGCCGGCCGCCACGATCGCCACGCCAAGCAGGAGCACCGCGGCCGTGGCCAGCCCAAGCCGCAGTCCCGCGCGGGCGACGCCGGCGCCTCCCAGCAGGAGCCGCGAGCCGAACTCACGAATGTCGTCCGCCGCCGAGCGGGGCTCCGGCAGCAGCCGTTCGATGATCGGTCGCATGGCGGAGACGATGACGAGGCCGGCCAGGAGGCCTACCTTCGTGCCCCACTCATCGGTCTGGGGTGCCAGCAGCAGCGTGCTCGCCATGGCGGTGAGCAGGCCGAAGGCGATGCGTCCCACGTTGCCGGCGGGGATCGTCTTGGGGTCGGTGATCATGAAGAAGAGGAAGATCATCACCTCGGGCGACGTCACGATGACCCGCCAGAAGTCGAAGCCGCAGACCGGCGCGAAGGCCCAGTTCGTCGTCATGCAGTGTCCCGAGCCGGCCAGGATGCCGGTTCCGACGGCCAGCGCCACCCAGAACGTCCCGGCCAGCGCAAGCAGGTGCAGCCGCCGGGTGATGAACAGCCCGCCCACCAGGATCACGGCGTAGGCAGCCACCATCCAGCCATTGAGCGGCGCCCACCAGAAGTCGAGCGGCTCCACTCGCGTGCTGCCGAGCACGACGAATGCGACCACGAGACCGATGCTCGACGGGTTGAAGACGTGCGATCCGCGGTAGCGGATCAGGTACTTCGTCAGGATCGAGAAGGCAGCGACGCCCGCGAAGATGTACCACGAGGCGGGGTTCCACGGATCGTCGGGCGGGGTCCCGACCACGCGGAGGATGAGCGCGACGCCGCTGCCGGTCAGCATGGCGCTGGCGGGCCACACGAACGACCGCGTCTGGCGGAAGGTCACGACCACCTCGATGATGAAGCAGGTCAGGATCGCCGCCAGGATCTCCGGCACGCTCACGCGGAAGTGGAGCCCAACCTGGCCGAGGACGTGGATGGTGATGATCACCGCCGCTACGTGCAGACGCGGGTCACGGACGCTGGGCAGGACCAGCGGATAGGGGGTGCCGCCGATCGAGAGCGTGCGGGCGGTCATCGGGCGCAGTGTAAGCGAGCGCCCGGACGCTCAAGGCGCCGGGCGCTCGGGGATTGCCGCGTCTAGTGGACGATCGTCACCGTCGCCGGGAACTTGGCGGCGATCGCCTCCGAGATGGAGCCTTGCAGCGTGCGCTGCACGAGCCCCAGGTGCCGGCTGCCGGTCACGATATGGTCGTAGCCGCCCTCCTCGGCGGTGCGCACGATCTCGTCGGAGATCTCCCCGTACGGCTCGTGGAGCGCAGGCGTGATGCCAGCCTCGACGATCAGGTCGCGGGCCTCGGTGAGCTCCGCGGTATGGACCTGCCGGTCGTCCCACGGGTCGATCCCGATTCGACCGGCGTGCACCGGCACGACGCTCACGACACCAACTTCGGCGTGCGCGAGCTTGGCCAGCTCGACGGTGAAGGTCAGCGCGCGTCGCGCCTGCTCCGAACCGTCATATGCAAGCAGGATCCGCTTGCTCAGCATGTTGTTCACCCTGCAATTCGCATTCCCATGCCAGGCTCGTCCGCACGCGGTGTTGCGGTCGGCTCGGTGAGCCTCAGCGTCGCCTCCGACGAGGCGCCGCCGACAGTGCCGTTGGTCCCCATCCGGGCGGGACACTCGCCCCGTTGGGTCGGTTACGCTGCCCCCCGTGGTGGAGAGCGTGATCCGGTCTGAGCGCCTCGAGCTGCCCCTCCTGTCGCTCTCGCAGCTCGAACGCCTGGCCGCGGGCGACGGCACCAGCGTCGCCGATGAGCTCGGCGCGGTCCTCTCGACCGCATGGCTCGCAGAGGTCAGGTGGCTCGCGGCGCTGCGATCCGAGCAGCTGCGCCTGCGCCCGGACGACGGACCGTGGCTGCTCAGGCCGATCCTGCTCGTCGAGCCGGATGGCGGTCGCACGGCCATCGGCTACCTCAACTTCCACGCCGCGCCGAACCCCGAGGGCCAGGTCGAGGTCGGATACACCCTCCTCCCCGACGCGCGCGGCCACGGCTACGCGATCGAGGCGGTGCGGGCGGCGTTCAACTGGGCGACGCGCGAGCACGGCGTGCACCGATTTCGTGCGGCCGTGGCGCCGGACAACGAGCGCTCGCGGAACCTCGTCCTGAAGCTCGGCTTTCGCCAGACCGGCGAGCAATGGGACGAGATCGACGGCCTCGAGCTGGTGTACGAGCTGGGCTAGCTGCCCTCGGGCAGATCGGCCTCGAAGGCGGCCTGCTCGTCAGCGGGCATCCCGTAGGTGTGGCGCTCTTCTGGATACGCTCCGGAGCGCACGTCGGCGACGAAGGCGGCGAGCGCCTCGCGGATGATGGTCGCCAGGTCGGCATAGCGCTTGACGAAGCGTGCGGTATGCCCCTCCGTCAGCCCCAGCAGGTCGTGGTAGACGAGCACCTGGCCGTCGCAGCCGGGTCCGGCGCCGATGCCGATGGTCGGGATCTCGAGCGAGGCGGTGATACGGTCCGCCACGGGTGAGGGGACCGCCTCCAGGACGAGCGAGTAGCAGCCCGCCTCCTGCAGCGCCAGAGCGTCGTCGACCATCCGCCGTGCGCGCTCGGCGGTGCGCCCCTGGGCCTTGTAGCCGCCCAGGGCGGTTGCCGACTGGGGGGTGAGTCCCAGGTGGCCCATCACCGGGATCCCCGACTCGACGATGGCCCGGACTCGCGGCAGCATCCGCCCGGCGCCTTCCAGCTTGACCGTGTCGGCGCGACCCTCCTTGATGAAGCGCACCGCATTGCGCACCGCGGCAGAATCGGAGACCTGGTACGACCCGAACGGCATGTCGCCCACCACCAGCGGGCGTCGGACCGACGAGCCCACCGCCCGGGTCATGAAGATCATTTCGTCCATGGTCACCGGGACGGTCGACTCGTGACCCAGCACCACCATCGCCGCGCTGTCGCCGACCAGGACGACGTCCGCCCCGGCCGCCTCGGCGAGGCGTCCCCCGGCTGCGTCGTAGGCGGTCACCATCGCGATCTTCGTGCCCTGCCGCTTCATGGCGGCGAGCTCGGTGATGGCCATCTTGGCGGGGACCTGCGAGTCTCCGACGTTGGTGTGGCTGGTCGTCATTGGCTAGGCCTCTCCCTCGAGGAGGACATTGTCTATCAGACGGGTCGATCCGACCACCACCGCGGCCGCCAGGGTGGGCCCGTCCAGGTCCGCCTCGGCCACGTAGTCGACGCGCAGCCCGGGCTCGGCGTCGAGCACCTCGCGTGCGGCCCGAACCGCACCGGCTCCGGACCGATGCGCCGCCAGGCCGGCTTCGAGCGCGCGTGGCAGCGCCAGCGCGGACCGGTGCTCGTCGGGTGACAGGAAGACGTTGCGGCTCGACAGGGCGAGGCCATCCGCGTCGCGCACCGTGGGGCAGGTCACGATCTCGACCGGCAGCTCCAGGTCGCGGACGAGCTGCTTGACGACCGCCACCTGCTGGGCGTCCTTCCGCCCGAAGTAGGCGCGGCGCGGTTTGACCAGGAGGAAGAGCTTCGTGCAGATCGTGGCCACCCCGCGGAAGTGTCCCGGCCGTGCGGATCCCTCCAGGAAGGTGCCGACCTTGCCCGGGTCGATCCAGGTGTCGAAGCCCTCGGGGTACATCTGCTCGGAGGTCGGGGCAAACAGGAGGTCGACCCCCGCCGCCTCCGCGGTCGCGATGTCGCGGGCCTCGTCGCGCGGGTACTGCTCCAGGTCCTCGCCGCGACCGAACTGGGCTGGGTTGACGAAGAGGCTGACGACGACCAGGTCGCAGTCCGGCCGCGCCGCGGCGATGAGCGAGAGATGCCCTGCGTGGAGGGCGCCCATGGTCGGGATCAGGCCGATGCTCGGCGCGCGTCCCGGGCCGGGTGCGACGGCCGTGTTCAGGTCGGCAACGCTGCGGATGACTCTCACGGCCGGGTGGCCTCCGCCAGTGCCCGGTACAGCGGCACGAGGTCGGGCGCACGCGCCTCGAGCGCCCGCAGGTGTGCTTCGACCGTTGACCAGTCGCCGCGGGCGATCGGCCCGGTCAGGGCGAATCCGTTCTCGATGGTGCGGGTCATGAGCGGCACCAGCGCCTGAGGTGGCGCACCGGTCTCCTCCATCAGTCGCGCCGCGGCACGGTAGAGGGTCACCAGGAAGTTGCTGGCCATGGCCGCGCCGACGTGGTACAGCGGCTTGTCGGCATCGGCCAGGTCGAACGGGCGCAGGCCGAGCATCTCCGCCAGCCAGCGAGCAGTATTGCGCGCCTCCTGGCTCTCGGCGGTGACTGCGGCCCACGCGCCGTCGAGCTGCTCCGCACCGCGCTCACTGGTCAGCGTCTGGAGGGGATGCACGCTGAATCGCCGCTCGTGCGGCTCCAGCGCCGCGAGCGAGGTGGCACCCGAGACATGCGCCACCCACGGACCGAGGGGGACCTGCTGCGCGACGCCGGCGATCGCCGCGTCCGGAACGGCGAGCAGCACGAGATCGGCATCGGCCAGTGGCTCGCGCCCGGCATGGACGGTGAGCCCGCGCTCGGCCAGGCGGGCCGCCAGCGCCCCGCCGGCGCGCCCCGTGCCGACCACCCGGACCGTGCTGATCATGCGGGGGAGTCTGCCACACTGCCCCTCGTGCGCACGCTGACGCTCACCCAGGCGCGGCGCCTCGCGATCCTGGGCACGATGCTGGCCGGCCCTCGTCCCACCTCCGTCCTGGAGGTCGTCGACCGGCTCGGCAAGGTGCAGGTCGACCCAACCGCCGTCGTGGCGCGCGCGGAGCAGCTCACCATCTGGAGCCGCCTCGGGAGCTACGACCGTGCCGACCTCCGCAAGCTGATCGAGGATGAGCCGCGGCAGCTGTTCGAGTACCTCGCCTTCCTCATTCCAACCGCCGACCTGCCGCTCCATCGGCCCGCGATGCTGCGCTACCCGCGCGAGCAATACACGCGTGGCAACTACGTCCGCGAATGGCTGGCCGACAACGCCTCGTTCCGCGCTTACATCCTCGACGAGCTGCGCACCCGCGGCCCGCTGCGCTCGCGCGACCTGGACGACCGGGCGGTCGTGCCGTGGCGGACCGGCGGCTGGAACGACGGCAAGAACCTGGGCCGCATGCTGGAGATCCTGTGGCACGCCGGCGAGATCGCCATCAGCCGTCGCGAGGGGACGCAGCGCTTCTGGGACCTCTACGCGCGCGTCCTGCCGGACGTCGAACCGCCCCCCGAGGAGGTGGTGGCGATCGAGACGATGGAGCGGCAGCTGCGTGCCCGCGGCTTTGCGGACCCCGGATTCGGCACCGCCATCGACTACGAGCTGCCGGCCCGCGAGATCGGTCTCGAATCTTTGCTGGCCGATGGCGTAGCTGTCCCGGTCGCGATCGCCGGGCTTCCGGGAGACTGGCTGGTTCACGCCGATCTCCTCTCCGAGCTCGACCATCCCTGGCGACCACGCACCACGCTGCTCGGCCCCTTCGACCCGCTGATCTCGGACCGGGAGCGCACGCTGGCGCTCTTCGACTTCCGCTTCCGCCTCGAGATCTACATCCCCGTCGACAAGCGGGAATACGGCTACTACGTGCTGCCGATCCTGCATGGTGACCGGCTCATCGGGCGGATCGACCCCGTCCTCGACCGGAAGCGGCGCGTCCTGACCGTCAACGCGGTCTACGCCGAGCCGAACGCGCCGGCCAATGCGTGGCCTGCGGTCAGCCTCGCGATCGATGACCTTGCCGCCTGGATCGGCGCCGATGAGGTCAGGCTGCCTGCTCTGCCGGAGCCCTGGGGCTAGCCCTCGAGGTAAACCTCGTCGACGAAGCACCAGCGCCAGTCCTCGTTCGGCTCGAGCGACTCGACCACCGGGTGGCCTTCGGTCCGAGCGTGGCCGGAGGCGTGGCGGCCCGGCGACTGATCGCAGCAACCCACGTGGCCGCAGTGCAGGCACCTGCGCAGGTGAAGCCAGCGGCCGCCAGTGGCGAGGCATTCCTCGCAACCGCGGCCGCGTGCAGCGACCGGATGGACGCCATCGAGGTGATGGCAGACCTGGTCGGGGGTCACGCTGCGATGGTAACCGTCCGCTCCTCCGCGCCGCGCAGGATGGTGAGCGGCAGTGCGGCGTCCGCAGCCAGCGAGCCCATCGCCTCGAACAGGTCGTCGGCGCTCGCCACCGGCTTGCCGGCGGCTGCCACGATCAGGTCGCCCTCGGCGATCCCCGCCTTGGCCGCCGGCGAGTCCTCCTCGACGTCGCGCACGAGCAGGCCGTCGCGCTCGTCGAGGCCGACTGCCCGCCGCAGCTGGCGTGCCACGTGCGCCGGGGCCAGCCCAAGCCCAAGGCGTCGTCGCTTCGGCTCCTCGCCACGACCCAGCGCCGCGACACGGTCACGCAACGCAGCGTCCGCGGAGATGGCCTGGTAGAAGCCGCTGCCGAGGCGGTTGGTGTTGATCCCGAGCAGCTGCCCCTCGCCGTTGACGATCGGTCCGCCCGACGAGCCGGGGAGCAGGGGAGCGGTGTGCTCGACCGCGCCCGCGACTCGCCTTCCGCGGGGGCCGCGGAAGGCTCGCCCGATGCCCGACACATAGCCAACCGTGACGCGAAGCCCGTTCCCCGCCGGGTTGCCGATCGCGACCACCGGCGAGCCGATCCCGAGTGCGGAGCCGTCGCCCCACGCGATGGCCGGTGCGTCGCCGGTGTCGACCCCGATCACCGCCAGGTCGCCGTCGCCATCGGCGCCGAGAACCTTCCCCTCGGCCTCGCGGCCATCGGCGAAGAAGACATGCACCTCGTCGCCGTGCAGGTTGTGGGCGTTGGTGAGGACCTTGCCGGCCTCGACCACCACGCCCGACCCGCCGCGCCATCGGTTTCCAATGCCAACTGTTGAAGCGCCTGCGCTGGATGCGACCGATGCGATCGCCTTGCCCAGCTCTTCCATGGGACCCATCGGTTCGTTCTCCATCTGGTAGCGTGTGACTTGCAATGCGCAAGTTACTCGCTCCGAAGGGAATGTCAAGGCCGATGCCGTACGATCCCGTCATGGCCTCCACCGACTCACCCCTGGCCGCCGCGCTCGAGCGGGTGGGGGACCGATGGAGCCTCCTGCTGGTCGAGGCGCTGCTGCCCGGTCCGCGTCGCTTCGGCGAGCTGGAGGAGGCCGTCAGCGGGATCGCGCCGAACATCCTGGCCGACCGCCTGCGGCGGCTCGAGTCGGAGCGGATCGTCTCCGCCACGCCGTATTCGGAGCGACCGCCGCGCTTCGCCTATGCCCTCACCGACGAGGGTGCGGAGCTCGCCGGCGCCCTGCGCCTCCTCGCCGACTGGGGCTCCCGAGTCTCCCGCGAATCGGAGCCGCTGCGCCACGCCAGCTGTGGCACGCCGGTCGAGGCGCGCTGGTACTGCCCAACCTGTGATCGGCCGGTCGAGGGGAAGGAAGCGGAGCAGGTCCGCCGGGTCTAGCCTCCTTGTCGTCGTCGGCTCCAGCGTCTACCCTGACCCGCCTCGACATGCAGCTGCCGATGCCCAGGCAGTCAGGAGGTCCCGTGCCGCGAAGCCTTCCCCGTCGATCCTCATTCCTGCTCGCCGCCGCGCTGGCCACTGCCGTGGCAGGAGCCTCCTCGGTCGCGGCCGTTCCACCGGTACCCACCTTCACCAGCGCGGCACAGATCGGGTTCGCAGGAGGAGACGACTGGGAGCCGTCGATCGCGGCGGACACCCTCGGGCATGTGTACCTCCTGTGGACCCACTACGTGGACTACGCCGGCGGCGGTGCCGGCGACATCGACCCGTCCTGTCCGACCTGCCCCAGCCCGCACATGGTGCTGCGCGTCTCGTCGGACGGCGGCGCGACCTTTGGCCCGCTGCGCGCCCTGGCGCCCTCTGATGCGCGGCAGGACGATCCCCAGATCGTGGTTGACGCCGGAGATGGCCGCACGGTGTATGCAGCCTTCATGCAGGGGGACAAATCGAGCCTGTACGTCGCCCGATCGGATGACTTCGGCGTGACCTTCACGCCGGTCCTGGTCGAAGACTTGCAGCGCGGGACTGACAAGATCGCCCTCGCCGCGCGCAACGGGCACGTCTACCTCGTGTTCCATACGCAACAGAAGATCTTTGCCTCGATCTCCGACGACCGCGGCGCCAGCTGGAGAACGGTGCAGCCGGTGAACAACACGAACAGCACCCTCGGCGTGTCGCTCCCATCCGGCGCGGCGATCGATTCGCATGGGAATGCCTATTTCGCATGGAACGGGGTCAATCGGCCCGGGCAGGCGAAGGGCAGCGAAGAACCTCTACATCACGAAGACTGCGAACGGTGGCGTCACGTGGACGACGTCCGTGATTGACGTCTCTCAGAAAGCCCCCTCGTGCGATTGCCCGGGCTGGGACTACTGGGGCAGCCAGATGGCTCTCGGCATCGGAGCCGACGACCGGCTGTACGTCCTCTGGCACGCCAACCGGACTGCGTCTGAGCCGCAACGCATGTACTTCGCGCAGTCCGCTGACGGAGGGACGCACTGGTCATCGGCGGTGGACGTCTCCACAGCCGTGTCGGGCACGAATCATGCCTTCCCGGCCATCGTCGCCGGTGCCGCCGGTGACGTGCGGATCGCATGGATGGACGACCGGAACGGCCCTGACGCCGGAGGGGATGATCCCAACGCACGCTGGAACCCCTACTACCGATCCTCGACCGATGGTGGCGCCACGTGGTCGGCCGAAGTTCGTCTGTCAGCCTTCGTGGGTGGGTACTCGTACAAGTTCGCCACCCCATTGCCGGGTTTCCTGCAGCCGTATGGCGACTACTTCGAGCTCGACATCAACGCGACCGGGAAGACGGTCGCCATCTGGGGTGAGGGCAACAGCTACGTCGGCCCAGGCAACGTCTGGTACGCCCTCCAGCAATAGGTTTGCCGCAGCCTAGACCGGCTCCATCCGCTCGACCCATTGAGAGCGCCAGGCAGGCGCCTCGAACGGGCTGGCGAAGTAGTCGGTCTGCTTGACGATCTTCCCGTCGCGGAACTCGACGATGCTCGTCATGTAAGAGGTGTCGGCTCCGTACTGGCCGACGGCCTCGACGACGAACAGGTCGCCGGAGCCGCTGACGCGACGCAGCTCGTAGCTCGGCGAGCCGCCCGGATAGTTCTTGTAGACGAGCGTGCATGACTGTCTGCCGACGATCCGTTCCCCGGACTGCGGCCATTCGACGACTGCGTCGTCGGCCATCGCCTCGGTTGCCCCGTCGAAGTCATTGGCGAACAGCGCCGCGATCGCGCGCTCGAGCGTCGCCCGGTTCTCGTTCCATGACCCTTCCTCCAGCGTTCGGTGAACGGAGCCACGCTAGGGGCCACCGGCCGATCTGTCGACCATCGTCTTGACAGGTGACTACTCGGTCACATATAGTCCCGCCGATGGACGAGGAGATCTTCCGGGCACTGGCCGATCCGAGCCGGCGCGCCCTGCTCGACGCGCTTCGCGAGCGTGACGGCCAGGCGCTCTCCGAGCTGGAGACGGCGCTGCCGGGGATGACCCGCTTCGGCGTCATGAAGCACCTCCGGGTGCTCGCCGACGCCAGCCTCATCACCACCCGCCGGGACGGGCGCCGGAAGCTCCACTACCTCAACGCCGTCCCGATCCGTCTCATCTACGACCGCTGGGTGAGCAAGTACACCGAGCCGTGGGCGGCGGCGCTCACCGGCCTGAAGCGAACGCTGGAGGAACCCATGGAGAAGGTCTACGAGATCTACATCAAGACGACCCCCGAGCGCCTGTGGCAGGCGATCACCGACCCGGAGCAGCGCGCCAAGTACAACTTCGGCTCGCGCCAGACCTCCGACTGGACCCCCGGCTCCCGATACGAGGCTGGTCACCCGGCCTCCGCAACGCTCCTGGGCGAGGGCGAGAACCTGGAGGTCGACCCGCCGCGGCGCCTGGTGCAGACGATGCGAGCCCTCTGGAGCGACGAAGCCAAGGCGGAGGGCTTCTCCCGGGTCACCTGGGAGATCGAGCCGGTCGGCGATTCGTGCCGTCTGGTCGTGACCCACGACCAGCTGCGCGAGGGCGCGCTCGAGGAGCTGTACGGCGGCTGGCCGATGATCCTCTCCGGCCTGAAGACATGGCTGGAGACGGGCGAGCTGCTCACCACCCCCGGCTCGCTGATGTACGCGCAGGGAGCAACCGAATGAGCGAAGCCACGACCCACATCATCGGGGTACGCACCGTGGGCATCCCCGTCAGCGACCAGGATCGAGCGCTGGCCTTCTACACCGGCACGCTCGGCCTCCAGAAGCGGCTCGACGTCCCGTTCGGCGACGGGCGATGGGTGGAGGTGGCGCCGGCCGACGCGGCCACATCGGTCGCGCTTGTGCAAGCGCATGCAGGCGATGCGATCGGGGTCGAGACCGGCGTCCGCTTCGCGAGTCGGGACGTTCCGGCGGACCACGCGGAGCTGCGGGCACACGGGGTCGATGTCGATGAGCTCCTTTCCGTACCCGTGGCGATGTTCGTGTTCCGCGACCCCGACGGGAACCGGCTCGAGATCGTGGAGGGAGGCTGAGGATGCCCGACGATTGGATCCAGTCCGCACCGGCTGACGATGCTCCACACCGGCCGTGGCCCCGCCACCATGGAGTACACCGCAGGTGGCTGGAACACCATCCTGGGCGGGCTCAAGCAGCTGCTGGAGACTGGCTCGGTCGTCGGCGCCGCGATGTAGCGGCGTCGGCTAGAACGGCTTGACCACCATCAGCCACAGGATCACGAGCAGGCCGATCCCGCCGACCGCCGCGAGCTCCAAGGCCCGCGGTGAGTCGAGCGCGGCGGCCAGGGCCGCCGGATCGGCCTCGGGAATCGGCGCCTCCTTCTTGTCGTAGAAGCCCGCCGTGCCGAGGGCGTGCCGGATCGCGTCGTGGTGCTGCACGCCGCGGATGCTCATGAAGATGAACAGGAAGACGAGCACGCCGATCGAGACCCAGATCCAGAGGTGGCCCCAGTAGTCGCCCACGAACCCCGCCGCGATGCCCGAGGCCAGCAGGACGAGGATGGCGAGGTCCGAGATCGGGAGGCTGACCTTCGACAGGTCGAGCAGCGCGTTGACGCGGGCGAGGTCGCGCTCGCCGCGCAGCTTGATGGTCGTGAAGGCCGAGACTCCGTGTGCCAGCGCGAACGTGAACCCGGCCACGACATGCAGGAGGACGAGCCAGGGATGCCAGTTCATCGGTCGCTCAGGCCGCGACCGGTTCGGACTCCCGAACCAGCCGCCAGGCCTGGAGGGCAATGGTCGCGCCGAGCCAGAAGAGAACGACTGCGAGGACCGGATGGAGGGCAGCGGCCCACGGCAGGTCGGCGCGCAGCATTGGAAGGAGCGGCTGAATCGCCTGGACCACGAACAGCGCACCCGTCCACAGCAGCAGGCGCTGGCCGACCCTGGCGACGGCAGCGGTGAGGATCAGGGGAATCGGCGTCAGGTGGATGAGATAGCCGACCGACCTGTGTGTCTCGAAGTCACGATCCGCTCCGAAGAGGGCGATCCCGGCCAGGAAGACCTGGAACAGGATGGCGGCCAGGTAGAGACCGATCAGGGCAAGGAACAGCCAGCGAGCGCCGGACACCATCGTGAGTCACCCTCCAAGCACAAACGACCGGGGTCCCGGAAACGTCGGCAGATAATACTGTCCGCATGTCCGGCTCGATAGCCCTTCCCGAACCATGGGCGAGCGTCCGCCAGCTGCTCCGCGCGCGTGGATTGCGCTGGACGCCGCAGCGGCGCGCCGTGGTCGAGGCGCTGGCCGGCAGCGACGGCCACATCACCGGGGCGGAGCTGCTCGAACGGTGCCGAGCGATCGATCCGGCGACCATTCCCTCGACGGTGTACCGCACCCTGGACGTGCTGGAGGAGCTCGGGCTCGTGCAGCACGGCCACGGGGCCGATGGTCGCGAGGAGTTCCACGTGGGCCCCGACGCGCTCCACGGGCACCTGCACTGCGCGACCTGCGGCGGCCGATGGGAGATCCGCGCCGACGCGGGGCGGGCGATCATCGAGGGGCTGCGCGCCTCGGACGGCTTCGAGGTGGACCTCACCCACGTGACGGTGGTGGGTCGCTGCGCCGACTGTGCGGCCGCGGCCAGATGACGGCGACCTCCTTCCTCGGCGTCCCGCAGATCGGGCTCGACGGGCTCGCGTCGGCCAACGCCGACGTCGCCATCCTCGGCATCCCGTTTGGCGTCCCGTATCCGTCTCCAGGGCTGACCGCCGGCTGTGCCGATGCCCCCCAGGCGATCCGGGCACGCTCGCAACGCGTTGCCCCCTTCGCCGACAACCACGACTTCGACCTCGGTGCGCCGATGCTGGTCGGATCGCCACGGCTGACGATCATCGACGCCGGGGACGTGGAGGGGACCGCGGAGGACGGCGCGGGCAACGCCGCGCGCGCCGAGTCCGCGGTTCGGGCGGTGCGGACCGCCGGCTGCGTCCCGGTGGTGCTGGGTGGTGACGACTCGGTCCCGATACCTGTCCTGCGCGCCTATGCGGGGGAAGGTCCGCTGACCGTCGTGCAGCTCGATGCCCACCTCGACTTTCGCGACGAGGTCAGCGGGGTACGGGACGGCTATTCGTCGACGATGCGCCGCGCCGCCGAGATGGATCACGTCAAACGCGGCTTCCAGGTCGGGTTGCGTGGCGTGGGGAGTGCCGGGACCACCGATGTCGCCGACGCGCAGGCGGCGGGGAACCAGCTGGTGACTGCCCGCGAGCTGCGCGAGCGAGGCGTCCCGTGGCTGTTGAACGAGCTGCCTCCCGGAGCCGCCGTCTTCCTCGTCGTCGACCTCGACGGGATCGACCCGTCGCTGGCTCCCGCGGTGAGCGGCGTCTCGCCGGGGGGCCTCTCCTACGAAGAGGCGGGTGACCTGGTGGGTGGCGTGGCCGAGCGCTGCCGCGTCGTGGGGGCCGCGTTCACGGAGCTGGTGCCGGCGATCGACGTCAACGGGCTGTCGGCCCTGGTGGTGGTGCGCCTCGTGATGCGACTGCTGGCCGGGATCGACCGGAGCCGCTGAGCGCGAGTCGCCACGATTCGCTAACGAGCCTTATCCGCCGTCGCGCCGGGATCGCAACACCGCGGCCCTACGCTCCGGGTCATGAGCCAATCTCGCAACGCCGGCGCCGACGCAGCGCGCAAGGCCGCGCTCGAGTGGCGGATTGCCCGCCTGAAGGTCGCCGTCTGGGCCGGCGTGGCCGGTGCCTGGCTGGCGCTGTGGGCCGTGGTCAGCGGAGCCGTTGCCGGCACGACCCCGGCAGCCTCGATCCCTGCCGCGAGCACACCTGCAGAACCAGGCAACGGACCTCTTCGGCGCGGGCTCGACGCTCGGCGTTGGCTCCGGCACGCCGGTCCTGCGTTCGCATGGCTCCTGACGCCCTGATCGCCGCCCGGTCGGGGGAGCTAGTCGAGCACCGGTTTCGGTCGATGGGCTGCGACATCACGGTCCTGGCGCCGGCCGACTGCCACGATGCAGGGGCACGCGCGCGCCTGGTGATGGACGCCTGGGACGCGCGGTTCAGCCGCTTCCTCCCCGATTCGGAGCTCGAGCGCCTGAACGAGGCGGGCGGCAAGCCGTTCGAGGCGAGCCAGCAGATGGTCAACGTCCTCGAGGCCGCGCTGCGTGCGGCGCGAGCCACCGACGGAATGTTCGATCCGCTGCTCGGCGGTCGGATGCGCGAGCTCGGCTACGACCGCACCTTTGCGGAACTGCCCCCCGACCGTTCGCGGCTGCCGCTCGCCGCGTGGCGCAGCGGGGCGTGGCGCGAGATCGTGGTGGAGCGGGCAAGGGGCGTCGTCCGGCTGCCTGTCGGGCTCCGGCTCGATCTCGGCGGCATCGCGAAGGGGATGGCCGTCGATGCCGCCCTGGATGCGCTCGTCTCGGCGGGCCAGCCCTGCGCCGCCGTCAATGCGGGCGGCGACCTGGCGGTGTTCGGGCTTCCCCCGGGAGCGGATGCCTGGACCGTTGCGATCGACGGTCCGCGCGAGATGGTGGTCGCCGTGCGTGAAGGAGCCCTGGCGACGTCATCGGTCCTGCGGCGGCGCTGGCGGGTCGAGGGCGTGGAGCGGCATCACCTGCTCGATCCGCGGACCGGGATGCCGGCGGCTGGGCCGATCGTGCAGGCCTCGGTCGCCGCGGCGACCTGTGCCCAGGCGGAGGTCGCGGCCAAGCTGGCGATCCTCTCCGACCTCCCCGGGGCGATCGGCCGCCTCGAGGGCAGCCGGCTGGCGGCACTGCTCATCACCGCCGAGGGCGAGGCCTGGCGCGTGGGGAGCTGGCAATGAGTATCGACCACACCCTGTCATGGGAGGTGGCGCGCGTCGGCGGCCTCCTGGCCTATGCCCTGGCGACCGCATCCGTCGTGCTGGGGCTCCTCCTCTCGCTGAAGGCCCACTCGACCCGATGGCCCCGTTTCATCACGAACGAGCTCCACCGACACCTGAGCCTGCTGATGCTGGTGTTCATCGGGCTCCACACCGCGGCCGTGTGGGTGGACCCGTTCACCGGCTTCAACCCCGCCGAAGTGTTCCTGCCGATGGCGTCGCACTACCGACCGCTGTGGATCGCCTTCGGCATCGTGGCGGGCTACCTGGCCGTCGCGGTATGGCTCTCCGAGCACGTGCGCCGTCACGTGGGCTACGCCTGGTGGCACCGCTTCCACATGCTCACCTTCGTCGTCTTCCTGCTCGGCGCCGTGCACGGGCTGGGAACCGGGAGCGACTCGACGGCCCCCTGGGCGGTGGCGCTGTACGGCGGGTCGGTCCTCATCGTGGCGGCACTCGTGCTGGTCCGAGTCGGGCGCGGCCTCACCCGGCGCCCGGGCTGGGCCATGGCCGGCATCGTGGCGGCACTCGTGGTCGCGATCGCCTTCTTCGCCGTCCGCGGACCGCTCTATCCCGGATGGAACGCCGTCGCCAACAACGGCCGCGGCAACGGCGCGTCCGCCAGCTGGCTGGCGGCGCACCCGGTGACGACCGGTCCGCCGCAGGAGTTCGCCACCGACCTTCGGCTCACGCTCATCCGCGAAGACCTGCTGGATGCCCGCTTCGACGGCGGCAGGCCCGGTGAGCTGCAGCTGCTCCTGCGCCGGTCGGCCTCATTGCTGGCGATCCTGTTTGCGGACGGCTGGTCCTGCCGCGGCGACCTCACGATCACCGGCGAGGAGGTCATCGCCTCGCGCTGCGTGGGCGCCGATGGCGTCGCGCTGGGCGTGCAGCTCACCGGGCTGGAGGAGTCGGACGAGGAGCTGATCGGCCACCTGCAGGTGACCCGCAGCTGAGCTTCGTCGGGCGCCGGTCTGGGCTACCGCACGTCCAGGGTCGCGTTGGCGCGGGCGGAGCGCTCCAGGTACACGAACAGGGCGAAGGCGGCGACCGCGTAGGCCAAGCCGATGAGCGCCTCGATCCCGATCAGGCCCCCGACCTGCGCGAATCCGGCCCCATCGGCCGCTTGGCGGACCGCCTCCAGGCCGTGCGTGAACGGCAGCAGGTTGCCGATCACCTGCATCCAGCCCGGCAGCTCGTGCATCGGGATGTTGACGCCGCAGAAGAGGAGGATCGACATCGTCACCAGGTTCGCGCCGAAGAGGCCGTCGCGCAGGCGAAGCGAGATCGCCCCCTGCAGGGCGCCGATGGCGGTGCAGGCGAAGACGGTGACAAGCAGCGCCAGGCCGGCCACCGCCAGTGATCCCGGCGCGAGGCGCACGCCCAGGAAGACAACCCCCAGCGCGAACGCATAGAGCGAGACGAGCAGTCCGTTCAGCACGAACGGCATGAAGCGGCCCGCGAAGAGCGCCACCCGGTTGGCCGGCGTGGCGAGGATCGCCGGCAGCGTCCCGAACCAGCGCTCGTTGGCGATCGCCATCGTCATCCCGAAGACGCCGGCGATGGCCGAGACCTGCACCGCGTTGCCGATCGCGAAGTAGGCGGGCGACCGGTTCGTGGCATACGAGCCCAGGGCGGCGAAGAAGAGCAGCTGGAAGGTTGGGCCGCCGATGAGGGTGGGGATGTAGATGGACGGGCGGGCCCAGTTGAAGAGCATCCCGTAGCTCATCCGGCCCCCGTACCAGAAGACGCGCCAGGCCGATCGCAGTCGTTCGGGCGCGATCCGCGTGATCGGTGTCGAGAGGGCCGTCACTGGAGGGACAGGGTCGCGTCGCGTCGGGCCTTGGCCAGCACGAAGACGAGCGTGACCCGCGCCGCCACGTAGTAGACGACGGCCAGGATGAAGCACATCGCGATGGCGAGGACCGGCGGATCGGCGCCGATGGTGGCGCCCCGGATCGCCTCCATCCCCCAGGTCGGCGCCAGCAGCCAGCTGATGGGGCGGACCCAGAAGGGGAGCGTCGCCACGGGCACAAGGAGTCCCGCCACCAGCCAGATCGGGTACTCGAGCAGGTTGCCGAGCGCGTTGGCGTGGCGGTACAGGACGAAGGTCGTGGCGATGAGCATCCCCAGCGCGCCGAGCGACACGATCGCTGCCAGCAGCGAGAGCGGCAGGATCAGCGGGAACGTTGCCTCGAGCGGCATGCCGAAGAGGAGCACGCCCCAGGCGAGGGTGGCCACGATCCCGTAGAAGCCGAACACCACCGCCCCGAAGGTCTGGCCGACGAGGATGTAGTCATAGCGCGAGGGAGCGTTGACGAGCAGCTCGAGCGTGCCCTCCCAGCGCTGCCAGGCGATCGCCCCGCCGCAGCCGAAGAGCGTCGTGCTCCAGACCCCCATCATCCCGGCGCCGAGCGCGACGTAGAGGAGCGTCTGGCCCGCCGTCCCGCCACCGGACCTGAAGAGGAAGAAGGCGAGCGTGGCGAAGATGAGCGGCGAGATGAAGGTCAGCAGGATGAAGAACTCGCTGGCCAGCAGCATCTTCACGTTGAACCACGTGACGAAGGAGATGAGCCGCAGGGTCCGCGAACCACTCATGCGATCACCCTACTGCACCGATGCGGCTCGCGCCGATCGGGCCTCATCGTCCCCAGTCGTGGCGATCAGGTGGACGTAGGCGTCCTCGAGGGTCGGCTCGCGTGCCACGACCTTGCCGACTCGCGTGTCGCCGAGCAGTGAGAGGAGCCGCTGGGTGATGTGCGCCCCGCGGTCGCTCTGGACGAGGAGGATCTGGCTCTGGTCCCGCTCCTCCATGTTGATGGCGCTCACGTCGGCGTCGCCCCGCAGCCGCTCGACCGCCTCGTCGGTCACGCCGAAGGTCTCGATCTCGACGATGGTCCGATCGGCGATCGCGTTCTTCAGGTCGGCCCCGGTGCCCATTGCCACGATGCGGCCTGCGTTGATGACCGCGATCCGGTCGCAGAGGGCATCGGCCTCGAACATGTAGTGCGTGGTCAGGAGGACGGTCTTGCCGGCGTCGACCAGCGAGCGCACGGTCTGGCGCAGCTCGCGCGCACCCACCGGGTCGAGGCCGATGGACGGCTCATCCATGAAGATCACCTCCGGGTCGTGGAGGAGGCCGCGCGCGATGTGCAGGCGCTGCCGCATGCCGCGGCTGTAGCCCTCGACCTTCTCGTTCTCACGCCCGGTCAGGCCGACGAGCTCCAGCAGGGCGCCGATGCGCCGCTTCTGCTCCGACGGCTCGACGCCGTACAGCTCGGCGAAATAGCGCAGGTTGTCGACGCCGCTGACCCGGTCGTAGAGGCCGCGGTCGCCGCCGAACACGTAGCCGATCCGCTGCCGCACCTCGGTGGTGTCGCGCACGACGTCGAAGCCCATCACGGTGGCGGTTCCCGAGGTCGGCAACAGCAGGGTGATGAGCATCTTGATGGTCGTGGTCTTGCCCGCCCCATTGGGGCCGAGCAGGCCGAACAGCTCGCCGGGTCGCACGTCGAAGCTGATGCCGCGCACCGCCTCGACCGTCATCGGTCGGCGGCGGAGGACCCCGGTGTGCGTCTGGTAGGTCCGCACCAGGTCGACGGCCTCGATGGCCGGGACGTCCCCCGCCCCGCCGGCCATCAGAACCAGTCCTTGCGCTTGAAGAAGACGGCCGCGCCGACCATCGAGACCGCCATGGCCGCCAGCGCGACCGGGTAGCCGATCTGCGAGCTGAGCTCGGGCATGAAGTGGAAGTTCATGCCGTAGATGCCGGCGATGAGCGTCGGGACCATCAGGATCACCGTAAAGGCGGTGAGCCGCTTCATGACGGCGTTCAGGTTGTTGCTGGTGACCGAGAGGTTGGCCTCGAGGGCCGATGCCAGCAGGTCGCGCTGCAGGTCCAGCTGGTCCAGGACGCGAACCAGGTGGTCGTAGAGGTCCTGGAAGTACGGGGCGGAGAGGTCGTCCACGAGCGGCAGGTCGCGACGCAGCAGGGCGTTCGCCACGTCCCGCTGCGGTGACAGCGTTCGGCGGAGCTCGAGCAGCTCCCGCTTCATGTCCAGGATCGGCCGCAGCGTGGCGGCGCCCGTCTGTTTGGCGGCCAGGATCTGGTCCTCGAGGTCCTCGATCCGGTCCGAGATCCGATCGAGGAGCGGGAAGTAGCCGTCGATCGCCGCGTCGAGGATGGCATAGAGGAGCGTTCCGGGAGTCCGGGCCACGGCGTCCGGCCGGTCGCGGAATCGTCGCTCGACCTCCTCGATGGAGGGCGAGGCCTGCCATCGGACGCTGATGATGTAGCCGGTACCGGCGAAGAGATGGAGCTCGCCGAGGTCATAGGACCGATCCTTCGCGGTCGGCTCGAGCACCTCGTAGGTCACGATCATCTGCTGTTCGGAGTAGGTATCCAGCTTCGCGCGCTGCCTGCGCTTCTCGAGGTCCTCCAGTGCCAGCGGATGCACCGAGAACTCGTCGCGCAGCAGCGCCAGGTCATCGGCGGTCGGCGAGGAGATGTCGAGCCAGACGAGGTGCTCCGGCTTCGACCGCATCACGTCGATCTTGTGCAGGTCCTTGGGTCCCAGGACCTGCAGGTCGCCGCCGGGGAGGCGCGCCAGGCAGGTTCGATTCGGAGCGGTATCCATCGGACCGCTGAGTCTAGCGGGGCCCGCCCTGCCGATCCGCGGCCCGCCCCTCAGACGGTGGCGCGGATCAGCGCGTTGGCCGCATCGCGGTCGGACGCCTTCTCGAACACGAGCAGCAGGTTGCTGCCGAACCAGTCGACCTTCAGGGCGGGGCGCTGCGATCGCACCATGATCAGGTCGCCGGGCTCCGTGCCACCCAGGCCGCCCAGGTCGCGCGGGATGAGGAAGTCCCGCCATCGGCCGTCGATCTCGATCCGCAGCTCGGTGCCGCTCGCCGGCACGCCACGGAGCGTCGCGGGCAGGTCGGCGACCTCGAAGGGGGAGGCGTTCGGCGGCGTGATCCTGCCGGTCGCGCGGCTGGACAGCTGGCCCGAGTGCTCCCCGCTCGTGCTGATGTGGCGGGCGCGCGGGTGAGCCCGGAATCGCGGATAGGGGAGCCTCGTGCCCACGAACAGCACCGTCGCGAAGGCGGTGAAGAGGATCGGGCCCAGCCAGAGGTGGTCGATCGGCAGGCCCAGGTCGTGCTCGACGTGAGCTGCCTGCAGGACGTGGCCCCAGCCGAGCAGGCCGTGGACGATGGGCAGCGCCAGCAGGCTTCCCAGCAGCTCGCGGTCCTGGGCGTGATGGCCGACCCCGTGGAATGGCGCCACCGACGGCGGGTAGAGGGTGCGCACCACCACGTGCCGTCCGTCGGCATCCGCTGCGAGGTGGTCCCACACGCCGATGCCATCGGCCAGGGACCGCGCCTCGCACGCGCCCCGGCCCACGCAGGTCGCGATGCCATCGCCGAACTCGACCCTGACCCGCACCAGCTCGCCAACCTTCGCGCCGCCCAGCTCGGCGAGCGAGCCGAGGTCCTTGACCGAGTTCTGCCCTGGTTCCTCCTCAATGAGCAGGAAGCGCGCCAGGTCGTCGCCCGGGTCCGGCTGTCCGCGCGCCACGAGGCCGTCCTTCGTCCGTTCGACCGCCGCCGGGTCATCGACGACGCGGGCGGTCACGCTCCGGCTCCGAAGCGCATCAGGCGTCACGAGGGAGCGAACGAGGACCAGGCGCAGCTCCTGGAGGCTGTCGCGGACCGCGTACCAGCGGTAGACGAAGCCGGCGCCCGATGCGTCGGGTGGCGGTTCGGCATCGAGCGGCGTGAGCAGGGCGAACCCGTCCACGGCCACCAGCCGCGTCGACAGCCCCACATTGCGATCCACGAGCTCTGCCACGGTCACCGGCCGGACGATGATCTCGACCATGGCCTGGCCGACGGGGATGATCGTCAGCAGCGCGAGGAGGATCAGCAGGCCGGGGATGACCGGGAGCCGCCGCGGCGATGGACCGGCGGCGGTGTGCACCAGCCGTTCGATGCCGATCGGCAGGGCTCCCAGGAGCGTCAGCAGACGGTCGATGGAACGCTCCTCATGGCGCGGCGAAGGACCAGCGGCCGCCGGCCCAGCTGCCGTGGAGCAGCTCGCCGGCTTCCGTCCGCACGAACAGGTCGATCCGGTTCGGGCCCCAGCTGCAGGCGGCCGGATCCCCCTCGATGCGGACCCCGAGCGGTTCCCAGGGCTGCCAGCCGGCGGGCACGTACCAGCGGTGCCACAGGCTCCCGTCGCGGCCGCGGGCGAAGACATCGATCCGGTCGGCGCCCCAGCTGCAGGCCGCCGGGCTCCCCGTCAGCTCACCGCCGTGCGCGTGCCGTTCGTGCCACGCCTCGCCGTCCCAGTAGGTGTCCCACAGCCCTCCGTCGGGGCCGATGACGAAGACCTGCATCTCATTCGCGGCCCAGCTGACAACCGCCGGCCGGGACCCCACCTCCGCCCCCAGTGACTCCCATCCGTGCATCCGCTCTCCCTGTCTCGTCTCGTGCTGGCGTGCATGATGGCCCGCCCCGGCCATCGGCTGCTCCGGCACAGCGCCTATGCTCCCCTCGTGGATCGCTGGAAGACCATCATCGAGCCGTTCCGCATCAAGAGCGTCGAGCCGATCCGGATGACGTCGGTGGCCGAGCGCGAGGGGCACCTGCGCGAGGCCGGCTACAACCTCTTCAACCTGCATGCCGCCGATGTCATCATCGACCTCCTCACCGACTCGGGCACCGGGGCGATGTCCGCCGAGCAGTGGGCCGGCATCCAGCGCGGCGACGAGTCCTACGCGGGGTCGCCCTCGTGGTTCCGCTTCCTCGAGAGCGTGCAGGCCCTCTTCCCGTTCAAGCACGTGATCCCCACCCACCAGGGACGGGCCGCCGAGAAGATCCTCTTCAGCGTCGTCGGCGGCCCGGGCAAGGCGATCCCCAGCAACACCCACTTCGATACGACGCGCGCCAACGTGGAGTTCACCGGGGCCGAGGCGGTGGACCTCGTCATCGAGGAGGGACGTCACCCATCGGTCATCCATCCGTTCAAGGGCAACATGGACCTCGACGCGCTCGACGCCTTCATCCGTGAGCGCGGAGCCAGACGCGATCCCGCTCGTGATGGTGACCGTCACCAACAACTCCGGTGGGGGGCAGCCGGTCAGCCTCGAGAACCTGCGCGGGGTGCGCGAGGTCTGCGACCGGTACCACCTGCCGCTCTTCCTCGACGCGTGCCGCTTCGCGGAGAACGCCTGGTTCATCAAGCAGCGCGAGCCGGGGCAGGCGGAGCGGTCGATTCCCGACATCGTGCGCGAGATGGCGTCGCTGGCCGATGGCATGACGATGTCGGCCAAGAAGGACGCCATCGCCAACATCGGCGGCTGGCTGGCGCTCAACGATGACGGCTGGGCCGAGGCCGCGCGCAACCTGCTGATCCTGACCGAGGGATTTCCCACGTACGGCGGCCTGGCCGGCCGCGACCTGGAGGCGATCGCCCAGGGGCTGCGCGAGGTGGTCGACGAGGACTACCTGCGTTACCGGATCCGCTCCACCGCGTACCTGGGCGAGGCGCTGGTCGAGTCGGGGATTCCCTGCGTCCAGCCGATCGGCGGGCACGCCGTCTACCTGGACGCCGCGGCGCTGCTGCCCCACATCCCGCCGCTCGAATACCCCGGCCAGGCCCTGGCCATCGCGCTCTACCGCGAGGGCGGCATCCGCGGCTGCGAGATCGGCACGGTCATGTTCGGGATGCATCCCGATGGGACCGAGACCCCCGGACCGATGGAGCTGGTGCGCCTCGCCGTCCCGCGGCGCGTCTACACCCAGTCGCACATCGACTACGTGATCGAGGTGGTGCGGGCGGTCGCGGTGAACGCCGCCCAGCTGCGGGGGTACCGCATCGCCGAACAGCCGGCCCAGCTCCGACACTTCACCGCCCGCTTCGAGCCCCTCGCCCTCGCATGAGCCGTCGCAGCTGGACCCTCGTCGCGGTCGTCCTCGGGTCGGCGATCGTCTTCCTCGACTCGACCATCGTGAACGTCGCGCTCAAGGCGATCGGCGAGCAGCTGCCGAGCACGATGGTGGGCGTGCTCGAGGGGGAGTCGTACGTCGTCAACGGCTACCTCCTCACCGTCTCGGCGCTGCTCATCCTCGCCGGGGCCCTGGCCGATGCATACGGACGCCGGCGGCTCTTCGTCATCGGCCTGCTCGGATTCGGGGCCAGCTCGGTGCTGTGCGGCGTCGCCCCGAACATGGAGCTGCTCATCGCGGGCCGGGTGGTGCAGGGCATCTTCGGGGCGCTCCTCGTGCCGAGCTCGCTGGCCATCATCACCGCGACCTTCGACGGACCCGAACGCGGGCGGGCCTTCGGCATCTGGGCCGCCGCCTCGAGCGCGACCACAGTGCTCGGCCCGCCGGTCGGCGGCTTCCTGGTCGACACACTGAGCTGGCGGGTCGCCTTCCTCATCAACGTGCCGCTGGTCGTCATCGCGGTCGCCATCGCCCTGCGCTACGTGGCGGAGAGCCGCAACGAGGCCGCCCCGACCCGCTTCGATTGGCTTGGCGCCGCGGTGGTGGCTCTCGCGGTCGGGGGGCTGGCCTTTGGCGCGATCCGCGGCCAGCAGCAGAACTGGAGCCGATCCGATCGCCTGGGTGGCGCTCGTCATCGGCGCGGTCGCCACCGTCGCCCTGGCGCCGCTGATGGTCTTCCGTCGCGACCCGCTCATCCCGCCCGATCTCTTCCGCTCGCGCAACTTCACGATCACGAACGTCTCGACCTTCCTCATCTACGGGGCGCTCTACGTCGTCTTCTCGTACCAGGCGCTCTTCCTGCAGGGCGTGCTGGGGTACTCGGCACTCGCCTCGGGACTGGCCGGGATGCCCATCAGTCTGGCGCTTGCCTTCCTCTCGACGACCTTCGGCCACCTCGCCGGCAAGCGCGGGCCGCGCTGGTTCATGGCCGTCGGCCCGGCGCTGATGGCGGCGGGGCTGCTGTGGCTGACGCGAATCCCCACCGACAGCGCCGCGTGGCGGGCGCGGGTCGAGGACCCCGCAAGCCTCGTGCCATCGCTGCGGCTACCTGCTCGACGTCCTGCCGGCGATGGTCGTCTTCGGGCTCGGCATCGCGATCCTGGTGGCGCCGCTGACCACCGCCCTGATGGGCTCCGTCCCGACCCGCAACTCGGGCCTGGCGTCGGCGATCAACAACGCGATCAGCCGCATCGGTCCGCTCCTGGCGGGAGCGGTGATCTTCATCGGCGTGTCGGCCAGCTTCTACGGCGCGCTGCACGATCGCGTCCCGTCGCTGGACACCAGCTCGGCCGAGGTGCGCGCCGCGATCCCGCCACTGAACCCACCCGACGCGAGCCTCCCGGCAGAGCAGGTCGCGGCATCCCGCGAGGCATCAGCTGATGCCTATCACCTGGCCATGCTGATCGCGGCCCTGCTGTGCGCCGCCGGCGCGGTCACGAATGGCCTGGGGATCCGCAATCAGCCGGCCGTCGACTAACATCCCCCCATGACGACACTCACCCGACGCTTCTCGACCTGGCGCTACGTGATGAACCACGCCAACATGCCCGACGGCGTCGAGATGGACTGGCTGAGCAAGTGGCTGATCGTCACGCGTGCCGCCGTCTTCAGCATGACCGCAACCTCCGGGCTCATCGGTGGCCTGCTGGCGATCGGCACCGCCGGCCTGGCCGTGAACTACTGGTACCTCGCCCTGTCGGTCATCGGCCTGGTGATCGCGCACGCGTCGAACAACATGATCAACGACTACTTCGACCTGGAGGGCGGCGTCGACACCGACGAGTACGTCCGCGCCCTTTACGCGCCGCACCCGATCCTCTCCGGCTGGCTCTCGAAGGCGCAGCTGCGCAACGCGATCCTGCTGATGAACGTGCTGGACCTGGGGATCCTCCTCTTCCTGGTGTCGGTGCGCGGCCCGTGGGTCGCCGCCTTCGCGTTCGGCGGCCTCTTCATCAGCGTCTTCTACGTCGCGCCGCCGATCAGGCTCAAGCACCACGGCCTCGGCGAGCCGGGCGTCTTCGTGGTCTGGGGACCGCTGATGATCGCCGGCACCTTCTTCGTGGCCACCGGCACGCTGCCCGCGTGGGTCTGGATCGCCTCGCTGCCGTACGCGATCCTCGTCACCACCGTCCTCTTCGGGAAGCACATCGACAAGATCAGCGCCGATACCGCCAAGGGGATTCGAACCCTGCCGGTGATCCTGGGCGAGGCACGGGCGAGGGTCGTCGCCCAGGGGCTGATGATCGCCTTCTACCCGATCGTGGTCGGGTCCGCGCTGATCGGGCTGGATCGGTCCATTCGTGATGCTGGTGGTCCTGGGCATCCCGTTGCTGCTCACCGTCCTGCGCCAGTTCTCCGTGCCCCGCCCGGAGTCGCCGCCGCACAGCTACGTGGGCTGGCCGCTCTGGTTCGTGGGTGGCGCGTTCATCCACACGCGGCGCGCCGGCGGCCTCCTGATCCTGGGCCTCCTGCTGAACGCGCTCCTGCCGGGCATTCAGCTCCCCTGGGTCGGCTAACCGCACGGGGGACCGATGTTCCCGATCGGCGACGAGAACCTCCCGGGTCGCGGCGTGCCGTGGGTCACGGCCGGCCTGATCGCGATCAACGTCGCCATCTTCGTCCTCCTCCAGGGAGCCAGCGGCGACAACGCCTTCACGAATGGCTGGAGCTCGATCGCCCGCGAGATCACGACCGGCGTCGACCTCAAGCAGGCCGTTCCGTGGGAGATCGCTGGGACGCAGTACCTCATCCCCCAGGCGCCCGGCCCGGACCCGATCTACCTGACGCTCCTCTCGAGCATGTTCATGCACGGAAGCTGGCTGCACCTGGGCGGCAACATGCTCTTCCTGTGGATCTTCGGCGACAACGTCGAGCACCGCGCCGGTGCCCTGCCATACCTGATCGCCTACCTCGGCGCCGGACTGGTCGGCTCGCTGGCGCAGACGGTCAGCGATCCAAGCTCGCCGATCCCGTCGCTCGGCGCGTCGGGGGCCATCTCGGGCGTGCTGGGGGCCTACCTCGTCCTCTTCCCGCGCAACCGCGTGACCGCTTTCGTGGTGCGCTTCCTGGTGCAGATCCCGGCGCTGCTGGCGATCGGGATGTGGATCGCGCTCCAGGTCGTCTCGAGCCTCGCCGACCCGACCGGTGCCGGGGGCGTGGCCTACCTGGCGCACATCGGCGGGTTCGTGGCCGGGGTGCTGGCCGGCCTGGCGTTCCGGGCGCTCCCCGACCGCGGCGCGCCGCCGCCGGCCGGCGCTGGGGAGTGACTCGCTCCGAGCCGGCTGGGTATCATGCCGGCAGCCCATTCCCGGCCCTGACGCAGAACCGCCGTCGCGGCGTGGTTCGAGGAAGCCGTTGAACCGATTCGCGAAGCTCGCCGTCGCCGCCGCGGTCGCCACCTACGTGCTGATCGTGGTCGGCGGTTTGGTGCGCGCCACCGACTCCGGGCTCGGCTGCCCGGACTGGCCGCTCTGCTTCGGCGGCTGGTTCCCCCCGGCCGAGCTGCACGCCTGGATCGAGCACAGCCATCGGCTCATCGCCGCGGTCGCGGTCGGCCCGCTGGTGGCGGCCGTGGGCCTGATCACCGTCTTCAGCTGCACGCCGGCGCGACCGGCCGCTGCTCATCGCCGCCGATCGCGGCGGGCATCCTCGTCATCCTGCAGGCCCTGGCTCGGCGGCCAGGTCGTCATCCAGCAGCTGCGCGCCGAGCTCGTCACCGCGCACCTGGCCATGGCGCTCACCGTGCTGGCGCTGACGCATCTTCATCGCCGAGCGGGCTGCCGGCGGACCCCTGCCGCGCCCGGCGACGGGAGTGCCGATCCGCCTGGTCGCGCTCACGGGGGCTGCGGTGTTCGCGCAGATGCTGCTCGGCTCGTGGGTGACGGGCACCGGGCTCGGGCCTCGCCTTCCCCGACTTTCCGCTGATGAACGGCAGCGGCTGGCCGTCCACCGTCGTCACAGCGACGAGGTGGTGCAGCTCGCGCACCGCGCTCGCTTGCGGTGGTGGTCGCCGGGCTCGTGATGTGGACGGCGCGACGCGTTCGGCAGCGTGTGGAGCGCGTCCCGGGCGCGGCGGCTGGCCAGCGTTCGCGGTGTCTGCTGGTGCTCGTCCAGGTCGCGCTGGGCGCCGCCAACGTCTGGTCGCGGCTGTCGGCGCTCTTCGTCGTGCCGCACCTGGCCGTCGGCGCGGCGCTGTGGGCGACCGTTCGTGCTGCTCTACCTCGCACTCCGCAGCGTCGCCGTGTCAGCGAGTCGGTGCCGCCGAAGCGGGAACGGTCAGCGATCGGCCCAGCCTCGACCCTGGGCGACTCGTTGCGCGCCTACCTGGCGCTCACCAAGCCACGCATCATCGAGCTGCTGCTGGTGACGACCGTGCCGACCATGGTGCTGGCGCAGCGTGGCGTGCCGTCGATCTGGCTCATGGCGGCGGTCGTCTTCGGCGGCTCGCTGGCGGCCGGCGGGGCAAACACGATCAACATGTACCTCGATCGCGACATCGACGACCTGATGCGGCGCACCCGGCACCGGCCGCTGCCCCGCAACGCGGTCACGCCGGGGCGTGCCCTGGCCTTCGGCATCGTGCTCAGCATCGCGTCGTTCGCGTGGCTGACCGTCACCGTCAACCTGCTCTCGGCGCTCCTCGCGGCGAGCGCGATCGGCTTCTACGTCTTCGTCTACACCCTGTGGCTGAAGCGATCGACGCCGCAGAACATCGTCATCGGCGGGGCCGCCGGCTGCGTCCCGGTCCTCGTCGCGTGGGCCGCCGTGACCGGCACGGTCGAGGTGCCGGCGCTCGTCCTCTTTGCGATCGTCTTCTACTGGACGCCGCCGCACTTCTGGGCGCTGGCCCTTCGCTACCGCGGTGACTACGCGGCCGCCAGCGTGCCGATGCTGCCCGTGGTGCGGGGCGAGGCCGAGACGGCGCGCCAGATCGTCATCTACACGATCCTGCTGGTGGTGGTCTCGCTTCTCCTCTTCCCAGCCGCTCGGATGGGGCTGATCTACCTCGTCGCGGCCGTCGGGCTGGGCGTGGCGTTCATCTGGTACGCGTTCCGCGTCGTGCGCGACACCTCCGACGGCAAGGCCGCCATCAGCCTCTTCCGGTTCTCGATCAGCTACCTGACCCTGCTCTTCGCCGCCGTCGCCGCCGACTCCCTGCTGCGGCTCGCCCCGGGCTGAACGGTCAGTCGCCAGGCGGCGGCAGGCCGGCCAGGCGCGCGTCGTCGCGGGCGTCGGCTCGCGCCGTGCGCCGGTCCTCGTGACGGACCCACGCGGCAACCACGAAGCCCATCGCCAGCAGGAAGACGACGTCGCCGCCCACCCACATCAGCATCCCGCCCACGCTCTGGTCGACGATCGGCGTCGGCCCCCAGTCGCGCAGGTTGCTCGTGTAGTGCGGATAGAGGGCAGTCGGCGCACTCATCAGCGCGATGCCGAGGAACGAGTTCTGGGGCATGGCCAGGAAGAGATAGAAGAGGCGCACCGGGTGGGGCAGCCGCCAGCGCGCAGGATCGGCGCCGACGACCGGCCACCAGAACAGGAGGGCGGCACCCAGGAAGGTGAGGTGCTGGAGGTCGTGCAGCCACGGGGTCTCGAGGGCCTGGTCGTACAGGTCGCTGAAGTGCCAGCCCCAGTTGACCGCCGCGAACAGGACCCAGGCCAGCAGAGGGAAGGAGATGACGGTCACCGCCCGGCTGTGCAGCACCGCCAGCAATTGACCACGGACCGATGGCGACGCGGCGCGCAGCGCCAGCGTCGCAGGTGCCCCGAGCAGGAGCAGCGGGGCAGCCACCAACTCGAGCAGCATGTGCTGGAGCATGTGGACGCTGAAGAGCTGGCCCTCGTAGGCCTCGATCGGCGAGGTCAGGGCGACGGCCAGCACCGCCAGCCCACCCAGGAAGGCAGCGCTCCGCCAGCGCGGATGCGGATGTCCCGGGTGCCGCGCCACCACCTGCCGGCCGATGAGGAGCCAGGCGACGGCCGCGATGGCCAGGGCCGCCAGCACGATCGGCTCGAGGCGCCACTCGAGCAAGATCCCGGGGAACGAGGGCGCCGGCGCGTCCTCGCCGTGGCCGAACGACCGCATCGGCATGGCGAGCGCGAGGCCTGACGCAGCCAGCACGGCGAGTCCCCTGCGTGTCACCCGCGCATTCTGGCCGTCGTCGACGCCGGTCGCTGGCCGCGGAACCGGGACGCGGCTGGCTGCCTCCGACAACATGATCCGCTGCGGCGTGGTGAGCGGCCACGACGCGTGCGTCGCCAGGGACGCATCGGTACAATACGCCGCGCGTGCCGCCGCCTCGGTGGACGTGCCCCGGAAAGGGACCGAGTCGGACGCGGAGCTCGAGACAAGCCGCGTCCTCGTCCACGATGAGGAGCCTCGAGACGAGCTGATGTCACGACCGACGGCCCGACCATGGCATCGGGCCTTCCTTCGCGCCGGAGCCCTCCTCGCGCTGGCCCTCCTCGCTGCGGCGTGCGGGATGGTTCCGGGCGAGCCGCACACCAAGGAGGCCAAGCAGGTCTTCTGGCTCTACAACGTCGTCCTCATCATGGGCGGCATCGTCTTCGTCGGCGTCGAGGGCTTCATCATCTACTCGGTCTTCCGCTATCGGCGGAAGGATGATCGGCTCCCGACCCAGATCCACGGCAACAACCTGGTCGAGGTGATCTGGACGGCGATCCCGACCGTGATCGTGCTCATCCTCTTCGTCCTCTCGACCCTCACCCTCAACTCGATCTCGCAGGCCGCCACCCACCCCGGCGTCAGGATCGAGGTCGAGGGGAAGCAGTGGTCCTGGGTCTTCCACTACCTCGACGACGACGGCGATCCGACCAACGACGTCATCGTCCAGGGCACCGCGCGGAGCGGCGCCGTCATGGCGCTGCCGGTGGGCGAGCCGGTCCACCTCACCCTGATCTCGAACGACGTGATCCACTCCTTCTTCGTGCCCGCCTTCCTCGTGAAGCGGGACCTGGTCCCGCTCCCGGAGGCGAAGCAGCCGAACGAGCTGGAGTTCACCGTCACCGAGAAGGGAACCTACTCCGGCCAGTGCGCCGAGTTCTGCGGCGACCTGCATGCGCAGATGACGTTCAGCGTCCAGGCCATGTCGCGCGCGGACTTCGATGCCTGGTTCGAGGCCATCCAATCCGGTGCGCCGGCGCCGGTGCCATCCGTCGGCGCCGACGCGACCGTCCTGAAGCTCGCCGCGGCCAACATCGCCTTCGACACCCACGATCTCGAGGTGGCCGCGGGCCAGCCGTTCAAGATCGAGCTCACCAACAACGATGCCGTCGAGCACAACGTGGGGATCTACAAGGGCGACGAGGAGCTCTTCCGTGGTGACGCGGTCGCCGGAGGGGATACCGTGACGTCCGTCATCGACGCCCTCGAAGCAGGCGAGTACACGTTCACCTGCGACTTCCATCCGGGACCGGCGATGACCGGCACGTTGACCGTCAAGTAAGGCCGAGGCGAGCGAGGAACCGATGGCAACCACCGCGCTGACCCCCACCACCGAGAGCTACCGGCGCTCGTGGGTGATGGAATGGCTGACGACGGTCGACCACAAGAAGATCGGGATCCTGTACATCGTCAACTCGTTCGCGTTCTTCTTCGCGGCCGGGATCCTGGCCCTGGTGGTGCGCTCCGAGCTGGCGGTGCCGGGGCTCCAGTTCCTCGACGAGCGGACCTACAACCAGGCATTCACCATGCACGGGACGATCATGATCTTCCTGTTCGTGGTGCCGGTCCTGTCCGGCTTCGCGAACTACATCGTCCCGCTCCAGCTGGGCGCGCCGGACATGGCGTTTCCGCGCATCAATGCGCTGAGCTTCTGGTTCCTGCCGCTGGGTGGGCTGCTCATCTTCTCCGGCTACCTGTTCGGCGGGGCCGCGGCCGAGGGGTGGACGCTCTACACCCCGCTGAGCGGCGGGACCTACTCGACGGGGGTGGGCACCGACCTGTGGCTCATCGGCCTGCTGCTGGTGGGGACGGCGTCGATCCTCGGATCGGTGAACTTCATCGCCACCATCTTCAAGATGCGGGCGCCGGGGATGTCCCTCTTCCGGATGCCGATCCTGGTGTGGACGGTGCTCGTCACCGCCACGCTGATCCTGCTGGCGACCCCGGTCCTGGCCGCCGGCATGATCGCGCTCTTCATCGACCGCAACTACGGCGGCAGCTTCTTCGACCCGAACACCGGCGGCAACCCGGTGCTGTGGCAGCACCTCTTCTGGTTCTTCGGCCACCCCGAGGTGTACATCGTGATCCTGCCGGCGATGGGCGTCGTGAGCGAGATCCTGCCCGTCTTCACCCGGCGCCCGCTGTTCGGCTATCGGGCCTTCGTCTTCGCCACGATCGCCATCGGCCTGCTCAGCTTCAGCGTCTGGGCGCACCACATGTTCACCACCGGGCAGGTGTTCCTGCCGTTCTTCAGCTTCATGACGGCCCTCATCGCGGTGCCGACCGGCGTGAAGATGTTCAACTGGATGGCGACCCTGTGGCGCGGCTCGATCATCCTGGCCACGCCGATGCTCTTCGCGCTCGGCTTCCTGTCGATGTTCCTGATCGGTGGCATCAGCGGCGTCATGCTCTCGGCGCCGCCGATCGACTTCCACCTCCAGGACACCTACTTCGTGGTCGCCCACCTGCACTACGTCTTCTTCGGCGGGAGCGTCTTCGGCGTCTTCGCGGCGACCTACTACTGGTTCCCGAAGATGACCGGCCGTCGCCTGAACGAGCGGCTGGGCAAGGTGCACTTCTGGATGCACTTCATCGGCTTCAACCTGGCCTTCTTCCCGATGCACATGCTGGGCATCCAGGGAATGCCGCGCCGCATCAGCGACTACTCGCCCGACGCTGGCTGGACCCCCTGGAACCTCGTGTCGACCGCCGGTGCCTTCCTGATCGCGGCGAGCATCCTGCCGTTCCTCGTCAACGTGGTCGCCACCTTCATCAACGGCGAGAAGGTCGGCGACGACCCGTGGGAGGGGAACACGCTCGAGTGGGCGACGAGCTCGCCGCCGCCGCCGTACAACTTCGACAAGCTGCCGCCGATCCGCAGCGAGCGGCCGGTGTTCGACCTGCGCCACCGGCACGATGCCGAGCACGTCGCGGATGATGGCGCGGTCGTGGAAGGCGGCCAGGCATGAGTGCCGAGGCGCCGGCGATGCTTCCGGCGGACGAATCCCTCGCGGTCAGCCACCGCGAGGCGGGGATGCCGACGCCGCTGGTCGGCATGCTCCTCTTCATCGCCAGCGAGGTGATGTTCTTTGGTGGCCTCTTCGCGTCGTACTTCAACGCTCGCGCCGTGCACATCGGGGTGTGGGGACCCCCGGAAGGGGCGCCCGAGCTGGAGATCCTGCCGATCGCCCTCCCGATCACCATCATCCTGGTGGTGTCGAGCTTCACGATGCAGTTCGGCGTGTGGGCGATCCGCCGCGGCGACCAGCGCGCGATGCGGAACTGGACGCTGCTGACCCTGGCGCTGGGCGTGACGTTCCTCATCGGCCAGATCTACGACTACACCACCCTCGGCTTCGGCATCAGCGACGGCGCCTTCGGCACGGTCTTCTACACGCTGACCGGGTTCCACGGCGCGCACGTCTTCGGCGGCGCGGTGGGCCTCACCATCCTCTCGGCGCGCGCCGCCCAGGGACAGTTCAGCAAGCAGAACCACGTCGCGGTCGAGGCGATCAGCTTCTACTGGCACTTCGTCGACGTGGTCTGGATCGCCCTCTTCAGCACCCTCTACTTCCTGCGCTAGGAGGCTGACCGCATGAACGACACCGCGTTCGGCTACCTGCTTCTCGCGGTCGGGATCACGTTCGTGCTGGGCGTCGTCTACGCCATCACCAGCCACCTGAGCGTCTCGGCCGTCCGGCCTCGGCCGCCGCGTGGCGTCCACCTCCCGAATCCGAGTGCGCTGCCAGTCATCCTGGCGGTGGGCGGGGCGCTCCTTGGCGCCGGCCTCGCCTTCCGCGCCGACGACCAGCTCGCCAACCCCTTCCTGGCCGTTCCCGGCCTGGTCGTCTTCCTGTACGCGGTGGTCGCCTGGGTGCGCGCGGCCGGGCGCGAATGGGACGAGGTCGAGCGCGGGCCTCACGACGACGGCGCGGGACACTGAGGCGCAGATGACCGCCGCCACCGGCGAACCAATGGGCGCGGCGCTGCGTCCGCGACCGGCTCGCCCGCCGCGGAGCTACTACGTGGCCGCCGCGATCGCCCCGCTGGTGCTCCTGCTCCTGTGGGGCGTCTTCCTGCTGGTCAGGCCATCGGCTCCGAGCCTTGTCCGCGAAGGCGACCAGGCTCCGGACTTCGCGCTCGCCGATCTCGACGGCAACCCGGTGAGCCTCGCGGCGCTTCGCGGCCGTCCGGTCATCGTCAACTTCTGGGCGAGCTGGTGCGGCCCGTGCGTGGACGAGTTCCCGCTGCTGCAAGACGCGGCCGCCGCCCACGAGCAGGACGGGCTGGCGATCGTGGGGATCGTCTTCCGCGATCGCTCCGAAGCGGCGCGTGCCTTCCTCGCGCGGATGGGCGTCAGCTGGCCAGCCGTCATGGATCCCGGCGAGGGGGTCGCGACCCGCTTCGGGATCATCTGGCCGCCGGACAGCTTCTTCATCAACCGCGACGGGGTGGTGGTCAGCCGGCAGATCGGTCAGCTCGGCGCGACGGACCTCGAGCGAGGCCTGGCACAGATCCTCGGAGAGGAGTGATCGTCATGGAACCGAACGTCCCGGCCACCACCGAAGAGACCGGTCTCGTGCTCGACACGACGCATGACCTGCACGGCGATCACGTCGATCCACAGCTCCAGCAGGTTCGCCAGAACGTCCGCGTCGCGCTCCTGCCGCTGGCGATCATCGCGTTCACCCTGATCGCGTTCATCGCCGCCGCCTGGACGTTCCTGACCGCGCTGCCACCCGCTTGAGCCGAGAACTCCTCGCCTCTTGCGCGGGTGCGTAGGCTAGGGCGAGAAAAGGCAGATCCGAGCCGAGTCACGCATCCTCGCCGAAGATGCGGATCGCACAGCAACAGGAAGGAACCGACCGATGGAGGATCCGCGCAGCGGGGGCCGGGGATCCCCGCGACCTACCTTCCTTCGCGCAGCAGGCATCCTGGCCGCAACGGCAATCCTGCTGGCGGCATGCGGGGGCGACGGAGACGGGAACACCGGCGCGCATACCCTCCATGTCATGGTCGTGAACGCCACCGACGCCGAGGTGACCATCACCTACACCGGGGCGGAGCCTGCCGATGACGAGACCCAGGCGACGTGCTCGGCGGACACCCACGACTATCCCGTCTCCGATCCCTTCGTGATCGCCATCGACGGCGAGACGGTGATCGACTCCGACGTCGACCTCCCCGACGGCTTGCCAAACGATGGCGAGAGCGACCTGATCGTGCGGGTCGACGTGGCCAAGGACGGGACCCTCAGCTTCGACAAGGTCCGGCCCGGCTCGGGCATGCAGAAGCCGGCGAAGACGGCGTATTGCCCGTAGCGGGCCAGCCTGACCGGGGGAGGAATCGACTGATGGAGGAACAGCGCATGGGGCCCTCGCGATCACGCCCAACCCGGTCCACCATCGTTCGCGCCGTGGCGGCCCTGGCGGCCACCGCGGTTCTGCTGGCCGCCTGCGGCGGTGATGGTGGTGGAGACGGGGCGAGCGACTTCACGCTCCACGCGCTGATCGTCAATGCCTCCGACGCCGACGTCAGCGTCAGCTACACCGGTGCCGAGCCCGCCGACGACGTCGTCCAGAAGACCTGCTCCGCGGACATCCACAACTTCCCGCTCGCCGATCCGTTCACGATCGCCATCGATGGCGAGACCGTCCTCGACTCGGACGCCGACCTCCCCGACGGGCTTCCAAACCAGGGCGAGAGCGACCTGATCGTGCGGGTCGACGTGGCCACGGACGGGACAGACGAAATTCGACAAGGTCCGACCGGGAAGCGACATCGGCAAGCCGTCGAAGGCTGCCTACTGCCCGTCACTGCCTGGCTGAGCGCCACCCTCACGAGGCGGGAGTGAGCACCGCCGGGTAGCGATCCTCGACGTAGTCGTCGAGGATCTCCAGGAAGCGCGGCACGATGTCGTCGCCGCGCAGGGTGGTCCGCAGCTGGCCGTCGACGAAGACGGGGGCCACTGGCTCCTCGAAAGTGCCCGGCAGGCTGATGCCGATGTCGGCGTGCTTGCTCTCGCCCGGCCCGTTCACCACGCAGCCCATCACCGCCACTTTCAGCTCCTCGACGCCGGGGTGGGTGCGGCTCCACACCGGCATCTGCTCGCGCAGGTAGGCGCCGATGTCGCGTGCCATCTCCTGGAAGAAGGTCGAGGTGGTGCGGCCGCAGCCCGGACAGGCGCTGACCTGGGGCGTGAAGCTGCGGATGCCGAGCGACTGGAGCACCTGCTGGGCGATCTGCACCTCCTCGGTCCGGTCGCCGTCGGGCGGCGGGCGTGAGGCTGACCCGGATCGTGTCGCCGATGCCGCGCTGGAGGAGCACCGCCAGCCCGGCGGTCGACGAGATGATGCCGCGCGATCCCATCCCGGCCTCGGTGAGGCCGAGGTGGAGGGGGTAGTCGCAGCGCTCGGCGAGCTTGGTGTAGACCTCGATCAGGTCCTGCACCCCCGAGACCTTGGCGGAGAGGACGATCCGGTCATGGGGCAGCCCCGTCTCCTCCGCCAGCAGTGCCGAGCGCAGGGCGGACTCGAGCATCGCCTCGATCATCACCTCGCGTGCGTCGCGCGGCTCGCTGAGCGCCGCGTTGGCGTCCATCAGCTCGGTCAGCAGCTGCTGGTCGAGCGAGCCCCAGTTCACGCCGATGCGCACCGGCTTGCCGTTGGCGATCGCCACCTCCACGATCGCGCGGAACTGCTCGTCGTGGCGCTTGGTGCCGACGTTGCCCGGGTTGATGCGGTACTTGGCCAGCGCCGCCGCGCAGGCGGGGTACTTCGTCAGCAGCAGGTGGCCGTTGTAGTGGAAGTCGCCGATCAGTGGGACGCCCACCCCGAGGTCGTCGAGCTTCTCGCGGATGATCGGCACCGCCTGGGCTGCGGCGTCGTTGTTGACGGTCACGCGCACCAGCTCCGAGCCGGCGTGCGCGAGCTGGGCGACCTGGATCGCGGTGGCGTCCGGATCGGCGGTGTCGGTGTTCGTCATGGACTGCACCACGATCGGGTGCCCGGAGCCGATCAGGACGCCGCCGACGTCCACGCTGACGGTCTGGCGACGATCGATCACGGTCCGAGTGTACGGGTTCGCTAGACTGAGTTCATGACCGCGACCGTTCCGCCCAGCACGGGCACCCCCTCGCCCAACACCACCGATACCCGTCACCACAAGCTCGCGATCATCGGGTCCGGGCCCGCCGGACTGACCGCCGCCATCTATGCCGCCCGGGCGAACCTGGAGCCGATGGTCTTCGCCGGCAACACGCCGCTCGGCCAGCTGATGATCACCTCCGACGTCGAGAACTACCCCGGCTTTCCCGGAGGGATCCAGGGTCCGGAGCTGATGCAGCTGTTCCGGGACCAGGCCGAACGGTTCGGCAGCAAGCTCCTCGACAAGGACGTGACGCGGGTCGACTTCAGCCAGCGTCCGCATCGACTCTGGGTGGGCGACGACGAGTACCAGGCCGATGCCGTGATCGTCGCCACCGGCGCCTCCGCCCTGTGGCTGGGGCTCGAGTCCGAGGAGCAGTTCCGCGGTCGCGGGGTGAGCGCCTGCGCCACCTGCGACGGCTTCTTCTTCCGCGACCGGGAGATCGCGGTGGTGGGCGGTGGCGACACCGCGCTGGAGGAGGCGCTGTTCCTCACGCGCTTCGCCTCCAAGGTCACCATGCTGGTTCGGCGCGAGGCGTTCCGGGGCAGCAAGATCATGCAGGACCGGGCCTTCGCCCATCCGAAGGTGGAGGTTCGCTGGAACACCGAGGTCACCGACGTGCGCGGCGAGATGACGGTCAACGAGCTCGCGCTGCGGGACACCGTGACCGGCGAGACCTCGACGCTGCCCGTGCAGGGGCTGTTCGTCGCGATCGGCTACAAGCCGAACACCGAGCTCTTCGAAGGCGTGCTGGACCTCGACGCGCGGGGCTACTGCGTGGTGGAGGGAGGGTCACAGACCAAGGTCGAGGGGGTCTTCGTGGCCGGTGACGTCCACGACCATCTCTATCGGCAGGCGGTCACCGCCGCGGGAGATGGCTGCCGCGCCGCGATCGACGCCGAACGGTGGCTCGAGTCGGTAGGGGAGATCCAGGCCTCGACCGCGACCAACTGGTAGCCGCGGCTACGCCAGGAGCGCGGCGGCCAGCTCCGGGCTGATGCCATTCGCGACCCCCGTCGGCCAGGTGCTGGAGGGTCGTACGCCAGCGCTGGTCGGCGGCAAACGCGATCTGCAGCTCGCGCCGCGCCGCCTCGAGGTCTCCGGCGGTGGCCAGCTCAACGCCCGTCCAGAAGACCAGCTCGTAGGCATCCGGCGCCAGCTCCCGTACCTTCGCGTAGCGGTCCGCCGACGACATGCCCGCGCGCGCGGCGTCGCCGTCGTTGTCGGACAGCTCATAGGCCAGCTGCATGGTGACGATCCGCCGCAGCTCGGGAACCGGGTCAGGATGATCCTCGATGCGCAGGTCCATCACGCGACCACCCCACAGGTGTCCGCGCCATGTGGTAGGCCGCACCTCGCCCTCGACCACCATGATCGCCGCCGACTGCCGACCACGGACGTCCCCTCCCTCGCGCTCGGCCGCCTCCAGCGCGCGCAGGAGCCGCTCGACGAAGGGCTCCCCGCTCGTCAGCGCGGCCTCATAGGCATCGGCCATGGCCGGCCAGCAGGTGTCGCGCTCCAGCAGGTTGCCCTGCACCGTGTACGCGTCGCCTACGTGATGACCGCAGGCAGGGATGCAATCGGCTCCGGTGTGCGCTGCCGCGCGGCCCTCCGCGTCCACCACGCCAAGCTGGCGGATCGCGGAGCGCTCGTCGCTGCCGGTGAGGGACGCGACCACCTCCGCCGCGGTCTGTCCCGCGCGCAGCATTTCGAGCCCGATCGGCCCGAAGCTGATGTTGACCGATGCCTGGGTCGCGATCGCGCCGACCCCTGCCTCGAGCCACGGCACGACCGGCCCGACGCCGAGGAAGTGCGACTGCACGGCGACCCCGAAGCGTCCGGTTTCGGGATCGCGGGCGACGATGCTGTAGGTCATGGGCGCAGGGTAGCGAGGATGACAGTCGCCTGTACACTCGATCCGATACCGACCCGAGGAGGAGACATGAACGCATTCATCGTCGAGCTGCCGAACCGGCCGGGAAGCCTGGCCATGGTCGCCGAGGCGGTTGCCGAGAAGGGAATCAACATCACCGGCGTCGTGGGCGCCACGACGGGCGAGCTCGGAACCGTGACGTTCACCACCGACGATGAGTCGGCAACCCGCAACGCCCTTGGGGAGAAGGGCTGGGTCTACCGTGAGGTGCCGCTCGTCCACGCCAGCCTGGAGCATCGTCCGGGGACGCTGGCCGCCGCCGCTCGCAAGCTGGCCGACGCCGGCGTCAATATCGAGGCGATGTTCGTGTCCGGGATGGATGGCGACAAGGTCGAGGTCGCGTTCGGTGTGGACACGCCCGAGGCCGCCCAGCGCGCCCTCGGATAGGGCCGTTCCCCCTGCCGGCTAGCCCGCCCGTGGACCGAGGGTCTGTCGCCCGACGTCGGGAACGTCGGTGACGAAGCCCCAGAGCCCGTAGGCCGCCAGCTGCTGCATGCGCTCCGGTTCGTTGACGACGTAACAGCCCATCAGCCGGCCGTAGGCGGCAGCAAGCGACATGATCGGGGCCGGGATCGAGCCCGAGGTCGCCCTCCCATGGGTGCACCGCGGCATGGCCGTGCTCGACGGCATAGGTGAGCGCTGCCTCGATCGGCTGCGAGGGGACCAGGAGGTAGCCGGTGGGGATCTCCGGGTCCAGCTCGCGCGCCTCCTCGATGACCCGCTCGTCGAAGCTGATGATGCTCACCGCCGCGGCCGCGCGAACCTTCGATCCGCGCAGGGCGGCGATCGTCGGGGCGGTGGCCGCGCGCGCCTTGACCTCGATCACCAGGCCGATGCCGGCGGGCAGCCACTTGAGCACCTCGGGCAAGCGTCGGCACCCTCAGTCCCTTGCCGCGGAAGGGGAACGAGCCGTCCGGCGCCTCGAAGCGATAACCCGGGTCTGCGTCGCGGAGCTGCTTCAGCGTCATCGATTCGATCGAGCCGATCAGGTCGGTGGTGCGCTCCACCGTCTCGTCGTGCACGAGCGCCAGCTTCCCGTCGGCGGTGAGGTGGACGTCCAGCTCCACCGCATCGGCCCCCATCTCGACCGCCAGGCGGTAGGCCTCCATCGTGTTCTCCGGGGCGGCCGCATCGGCGCCGCGGTGCGCGACGACCAGTGTCATGGCGCCTCTCCGGGCGGCACGATGGCCGGCTCGAGCGGCGAGTACCGCGCCTCCTGCTCGGGATGAGGCGTCCCGTCGGGCACCTTCCGCACGATGACGAAGCCGATCACCATCAGCACCAGCAGCGACAGGATCGCGATCTGGTAGGCGACCTTGCCCATCGGCTCCAGCAGGAGGCCGATGATCGAGCCGTAGGCGATCGGGCCGATGACCGCGCTGAACTTGCCGGCCAGCCCGTACAGGCCGAGCATCTCGCCGACCTGCTCCGGCCGGGCGAGGCGCAGGAGCAGGAGCCGATCCGTCACCGCGACGCCGCCCAGCCCCGAGCCGAGCACCGCACCGGCGATCAGGAACGGGACCTTGTCGAGCACCAGCCCGAGCAGCAGGAGCCCGCCGGTCCACGAGACGAGCACCCACAGCAGCGTGCGCTTGGGGCCGATCCGATCGGTCAGCCAGCCCCATCCGAACGACGCGATCACGGCCACCACGGTGAGGAGCAGCAGGATGTTCAGCGCCTCGGCCGAGGTGAAGCCGATCGCCTGCGTCGCGAAGGCGCTCATGACCACGATGGCGGTGTTGACCGGGTCGCTGTAGAAGAAGCGCCCCACGATGAAGCGCAGCAGTCCCGGGGTCTCCTGCGCGTGGCGCACGGTGGCGCGCAGCTGGCTCCACGAGCGCAGGGCGTCGATCATGCGGAACTGCTCGCCGCGGGGCGAGCGTTCGTGGACGCGCAGGAAGATCGGCGCCGCGAAGACCGCGAAGAGCGAGCCGACCAGCAGGAACGAGGCGGCCGTCGAGTCGCCGTTGCCGTCGGTCGTGAGCTTGAAGAGGAGGCCGGACACGATCGTGCCGAGGTAGCCGAGCGCCACGCCCACGCCCGACAGCCGGCCGCGGGTCTCCGGTCGCGCCACGTCCGGCAGCAGCGCGTCGTAGTAGATCAGCGCCGCCTGGTAGGCGAAGTTGGCGATCGCGAAGAAGAGCAGCCCGATCCCGATGTCGACGAGGCCGATGAAGAGGGTCGGCAGGATGGCGAGGGCGGTGAAGACCCCCAGGAACGGCTTGCGGCGACCCGTTCGGTCGCTCATCGCGCCGAGCACCGGCGAGACGGCCGCGTTGATGAGGACCGATGCGCTCACCGCGAAGGTGAACCAGAACTGGCCGCCGGCCTCGCCCAGGAACTCGATCGCCCACAGGCTCATCGCGAAGCTGACGATGGCGAAGCTGAAGATCGTGTTGGCGAAGTCGTAGAGCGCCCAGGAGAGGCCCTCCACGGCGCTCCCCGAGCGGGTCAGCCCGCCCAGTCCGCGCCACCAGGCAGTGGGTGCGAGGTTGGTCACGGGCCGGTGACTGGGCGATGCACGCGCGGATCATAACGACCCTGTACCCTTCGCCCCGGCGATTCGCGAACCCTGCCCACCCGAGGTGAACCTTGTCCACAGCCGCCGCCTCGCCGCCGCAGACCGGGCACGTGCGAGAGCTGCATCCGACCGGCATCTTCGCCGCGGTCGGCCGCTTCGACTACCGCTTCCGGCGCTGGCTGCCGATCATCGGACTGGCGATCGTGATCGGCATGAACGCGTGGGCCGCGACCTCGGGCGGGACCCTGATCCAGGGCGGCTGGGTGATCGACGGCTCGGAGGAGCAGCAGGCCGCGGCCCTCATCGCCGACCGGTTCGGCAGCGAGGCGACCACCATGCTCGTCGTCTACCGCGCGCCGGACGGCGACGCCGCCTCGCCGGACTTCCAGGCCACGGTCAAGGCGAGCCTGAACCGAGGTTGCAGACGACCCATCGGTGACGAAGGTCCAGACCTACGGCGACACCGGTGCGCCCGCCCTGCTCAGCAAGGACGGGTCGACCACGATGGCCGCGGTGTTCCTCGACAAGGGCGTCGAGGACGCGGTCGACGACGCCGGGCGGCTGGCCGACGAGGTGGATCGGCCTGCAGGGCGTCGAGATGTGGGTGACCGGGATCCCGCAGGTCTACCACGAGTTCAACGCCAAGATCGAGCAGTGACCTCTTCCAGGCGGAGGCGATCAGCCTGCCGATCGCGCTCCTCATCCTGCTCGCCGTCTTTGGCACGCTCGTCGGCGCGGCGCTGCCCCTGGTGATCGCCGGCTTCGCGATGCCGACCGCCTTCGCCGCCATCAGCCTCATGGCCAACGTCACCGACATGAGCATCTTCGTCACGAACATCGCCACGATGATCGGCCTGGCGCTGGCCATCGATTACTCGCTCTTCATGGTGAGCCGCTTCCGCGAGGAGCTCCGGCACCACGACGTCGAGATCGCGCTGGAGCGGATGATGGGGAGCGTCGGCAAGGCCGTGGCAGTCTCGGGGATCGCCGTGGCCGTGGGCCTCTCTTCGCTCGTCGCCTTCGACGCCGCGGCGCTGCGCAGCATGGGCCTGGGCGGGATCGTCACCGTCCTCTCCACCCTCATCTTCGGGCTGACCGTGCTGCCCGCCCTGCTCGCCCTGCTGGGCCCGCGCGTGAATCGTCTGCGCGTTCCGCTCCCGCGCTTCCTGCGGCTGATCGAGGACGACGCGGAGGCGGCCGACCGCCGCCAGGGCCGTGGCGTCTGGGCGTGGATCGCGGCTCGGGTCATGCGGCGACCGCTGGTCGTTGCGATCCCGGTCCTGGCGGTCCTGCTCCTCGCGGGATCGCCCTTCCTTGGGATCCAGCTCTCGACCGGCCAGAACCTGTCGGACCTCCCGCCGGTGCCGTCGAGGATCGGATTCGAGGTCATCGCCGAGGAGTTTCCGGGGGGCGAGAGCGACCCGATCAGCGTCGTCATGACCTGGGCGAACGAGGAGCCGGGCGGCGGCCTGTCCCTCGGCCGGCAGGCCCAGATCGACGAGTACACGAGATTCGTCCGCGCCACGGATCCGAAGGTGACCGACGTGGAGAGCGTCCTCACCCCGCCGCCTGGCATGACGGCCGAGGCGTACCTCCCGCTGCTGGCCCTGCCCAGCGCCGAACGGCCGGCCGCGCTCAACGAATACGTCGGTGGCTGGCTCGCACGCGACACGACCAAGCTCCGGGTCTTCTCCAGCTACGTCCCTGACTCGGACAACGGCCGTGCCCTCGTCGAGAGGATTCGCACGATCGAGGGACCCGAAGGCACGACCCTGCTGACGGGCGGCCTCCCCTCGCGGTCGGCCGACTTCATGACGAGCTTTCGCGGATCCGTGCCGATCGCCATCCTGATCGTGGTTCTCGTGACGGGCGGCGTCCTGTTCCTCACCTTCGGATCGGTCTTCCTCCCGGTCAAGGCCGTGTTGATGAGCCTCGTCAGCGTCACCGCCAGCTTCGGGGCGCTCGTCTGGATCTTCCAGGACGGGCACCTCTCGGGGCTCCTTGGCTTCGAGACCTCCCACACCATCGGCGCCTGGGAGCCGATCATCATGTTCGCGATCCTCTTCGGCCTCTCGATGGACTACGAGGTGCTGCTCCTCTCCCGTATCCGTGAGCGCTACCTGGCGACGCACGACAACACGCGCGCCGTGGCGGAGGGGATCGGCATCACCGGTGGGATGATCACCGGCGCCGCACTGATCATGGTCGCGGTCTTCGCGGCGTTCGGGATGTCGAGCATCACCTCGATCAAGGCGCTGGGGGTGACGATGTCGATCGCGATCCTGATCGACGCGACGATCGTGCGCGGCCTGCTCGTGCCGGCCTTCATGCGGGTCATGGGACGCGTCAACTGGTGGGCACCCGCCTGGCTGCAGCGTCTTGTCGCACGCCTCGGGCTGTACGAGGTCGGCTCGGCGGGAGCCGACGCCGCTCGGTGAGCGAAGTCCGACGCACGCGCCTCGACCACCTGACGGAGCGTTGGCGCGCGCGGCATGAGGCCCGCGTCGCATCCGAGGGCCGGCCGCCGGCCGACGTCGACCGCGCGGCACGCGCCGAGGCCTTCTTCCCGTGGCGCACCGAGTCCCCCGCCGAGTACGCGGCGGACCACGGCTCGGCGATGGTCGGCTACACCTTCGACGCCTACTCGTACGCCGATCCCGCCCTGGATGCCTGGCTGCGCGAGCTCGGCGAGCTCCTCCGCGCCGGGGGACGCCGCTCCTGATGGCGCCCGCCTGGGCCGCGGAGATGGTCCGTGACGTGTGCGCGACGGCCGGCGTCGCGGCACCGTTCGTGCGATGGCGCAGCGCGCGCCGTCCTGGATCATCCGGCGTCACGCGACGGTCAGCCGGCAGCGTCTCGGTGACTGCCGGGACCGATCCCGTCGACCAGCGGCTGACGCTGCTGCACGAGCTGGCGCACTGGCTCGCCCCCGTCCCCAGGCGCCGCCGCGGACGGGTCCAGCACCACGACGCACGCTTCTACGCGATCGCCTTCGACCTGTACCGCCGCCATGGCATCCTCGACGCCGAGGTGCTCCTCCACGAGGGTGGTCGCTATCCGAGCGCCCTGCGCCACGCGCGAGCGGCGGGCATGCCAGGGGCGGACGAGGCGTGGCGCGAGCGGCGGGAGGCGCTTCGCGCCCGAGCCAGCCTGCGCGCGCCGCAGCGCGTGCTCGTGGCCGAGCACACCGTGCGGCTGATGCGCGACGGTCGCTGGACGCGCTGCGCCACCTGCGGCGTCCGGGTGGTCGGGCCGACGTTGGCCCGCCTACGCCGCCGCTCCGGCAGGCACGTCCTGCTCAGCGCCGGCTAGCCGCCATGGACCCGCAGCTGCCCCTGGCCGGCATCCGCGTCCTCGACTGCTCCCGCGTCTACGCTGGGCCCATCGCGAGCATGATCCTCGGCGACCTGGGAGCCGACGTCTGGAAGGTCGAGCCGCCGAACGGCGACGAGACGCGCGGCTGGGGGCCTCCCTACTGGGGCGATCCGGCGGATCGGCGCAGCGCGTACTTCGCATCGGTCAACCGCAACAAGCGAAGCCTGGTCGTCAACCTGAAGACCGATGCCGGGCGTGACCTGCTCGATCGGCTCGCCGGCCAGTGCGACGTCCTGCTGCACAACTACCAGCCCTCCGTCGCGGCCTCGCTCGGCCTCGACGAGGCTCGGCTGCGCGCGCAGCATCCCCACCTGGTCGTCGCGACCATCGGGGGCTTCCCGGGCGATGGCGACGCTGCCGAGCGCCCCGCCTACGACCTCGTGGCGCAGGCCGTCAGTGGCCTGATGTCGGTCACCGGCGACCCGTATGGCGGCCCGATGAAGGTCGGGGTGGCGCTCCTCGACCTCACCGCCGGCCTCCAGGCGGCAATCGGGGTATTGGCGGGACTGGTCGCGCGCGAGCGGGGCCGCGCCGAGGGACTGCATGCATCGGTGAGCCTCATCGAGTCGGGCGTGGCCAGCCTCACCAACGTGCTCGGGCATCACCTCGCCACCGGCGAGGAGCCCCGGCGCTGGGGGACCGGCCACCCCGACATCGTGCCGTACCAGGTCTTCGCCGCCCGCGACGGCCACGTCGTGATCGCCGTCGGCAACGACGCGCAGTTCGAGCGGCTGCTCGGCGTGCTCGGCATTGACTCGGACCCGCGCTTCGCCACGAACGAGGATCGCGTGGCGGCTCGCGACGAGCTGGTTCCGCTGCTGGCCGTCCAGGTCGGCGAGTGGGCACGCGACGAGCTGGTGCTCGCCCTCAGCCAGGCCGACGTGCCCGCCGGCCCCGTCAACTCGGTGAGCGAGGCGCTGGCCGCGATGGAGGCCGCCCACGAGGACCATTGGACGCAGACGGCGGACGGGGTGCGCCTGGCCCCCTCCGCGATCCGGGTCGACGGGGAACGGCTGCCGCTGCGTGCCGCGCCACCGACCTTCGCTGGCGACACCGACGAGGTGCTGAAGGAAGCCGGGCTGACAGCCAAGGAGATCGCGGCGCTGCGAACGGCGGGCGCGATCGGCTAGACGGGTGGGCTAGTGGACGCCGTAGCCCTGTGACCAGAGCCACTGCCGAAGGGTGACCCCGGCGGCGTGCACCGCCGCGGCGGCGGTCCGTCCGACGTAGCGGTAGTGCCACGGCTCGTAGCTGTAGCAGCTGACCGCGCTGCTGCCCCTGGGGTAGCTCATCAGCCAGCCGAACTTCCACGCGTTCGCGGCGAGCCAGGCGCCCTCGGTGCTGGTCGCCCAGTCCGCGTACCGCCAGGGCGCGATGGCGCCAACGGTCTTGAAGTCGATCGCCGTCCCAAGCTGGTGCTCCGAATGTCCGGGACGAGCGGAGACCTTGAGCGCCTGTGCGTACCCGGACTGCTGTACCCAGGTATCGAAGGTGAGGACCTGCCCGGCGTAGGACCGATAGGCCGACTGGACGGCAAGATGAGCCCCCGCCGAACGTGCGGCCTCGATCATCGCCGCCAGGTCCTCCCGCGCGATGGCACGGATGTAGTACGAGCCGTTCAGGCCGGCCTGCGAGGTGTCGACCAGGTCGCGTGGAGCGTAGCCGGCCGGCAGCTGGAAGACGGTGTCGAGCACGGTCGTAGCCCACTGGCTCAACCCGGCGCGAGCAACCGGCACGTCGACGTAGTCGCAAGCGGGAAGCGGCGGCAGCGGCGCAGCCAGGTCGTCGATGGCGGCGCCGTCACTCGTGCCGTGGACCCAGTACCCCTCCCAGACGCCGGCGCTGACGAGCAGGTAGCCGGCATCGTCCAAGACCCGGTATTCACCGGCCGTCGCCGACGACGAGGCGTCGAGTGTCGCCCGTTTCACGGCGGTCAGGTGGGCGGTCGAGGAGCCGAACTGGTAGCCGGTGTAGGTGCCCGCCGCGAAGGCGACCGTGTCGGTCGTCTGCGCCGCCCAGCTCGTGCGCGGCAGCGGGTTGCCCGCCAGGTCGTGGACGAGGCCGCTGAGCGTGATGGTGTACGCCGTGGCGAACGCAAGCGCCCCATCCGGCACCAGGGTCGCAACCTGGGCGGTTGGATCGAGGCTGACAGTGGCCCCCAGCACGAAGCCGCTCCCGTCGCTCAGCTGGAAGCTGCCGCGGTCCACGGCGCGCACCGGCTCGGTGAAGGTGACCGTGATGCCTGCGGCGGTCAGCACGCTGTCGGACGCCGGGTCATGGGCCAGGATGGCGGGTGGGACCGTGTCGGGCGTGGGCGCCGCGGTCGGGCTGGGGGAGGCGATGGTCGACGCCCGCGGGCTGTCGCTGTGGGACGGGTAAGTGATGCCACATGCGGCCGCTGCCGTGCTCAGCACCAGGTAGGCAGAGACAATCCACCTGGCCCTTCGCCCTGTCCCTGCCATCACAGCCGCATTGTCGGGCATCCGCTTCCCACGCACGCCGCCTCGATCGATTTCGAGTGGGACGATTGAATGGTCCGCGTATGACAGATTCCGGCGTCCAAGCGCGGCCGATATCTGATACCGTCATACAGGGCGCTCTGTCAGGGGCAGGGGCCGGGCCGTCCCATCGCGGTTGGGGGGTCATCGTCGTACCGAGGCTGACTCACGCAGCGATCTCTCTCTGCGCCGCCCCGCGCACGGTCCCGTCCGGCCCATCGTCCGGCGGCACATCTCCGCTTCGCCTTCCCAATCCTCCTCGGGTTGGCGCTCCTCGTTTCCCTCCTGGCCACCGCAGCCCGGGTCGACGCCGCCACGCGGACCTGGGACGGCGGTGGTGCGGATACCAACTGGTCGACCCCCGCCAACTGGTCATCCGACACCCTTCCGGTGGCCGGGGACACCGTCACCTTCAACGCCACCAGCACCAAGAACGCCACCATCGACGTGCCGGTCACGGTCGCCATCTTCCAGATCAATGCCGGATACACGGGCACCATCACGCAGAGCAACACGCTCACCCTGACGACGTCGTTCGCCCAGTCTGCGGGCACCTTCATGGGGGGCGGGGCCGCCATCGGCATCACCGGAGCGCTGACCGTGAACGCCGGGGGCGCCTTCACGAGCACGAGCGGGACCCTGACCGTCACCGGCGCCGTCACTCTCGCCGCCGGCGCGTTCGCGCACAACAGCGGGACGGTCGCCTTCTCGACCAGCAACGTGACCCTCAACCTGGGCGGCGCCGCGACCTTCAACAACATCCAGTTCGTCTCGGGCACCAAGACGATTGCCGCCGGAAACACACTGACGGTCCTGGGCGCCCTGACGCTCACCGCCGGGTCCGTGAATACCGGCACCCTCGCCGCGCAGGGCGACATCGCCACCGCCAGCGGGTTCACCGGCGGCACCGCCACCCTGCTCATCGACGGCAGTGGCGCCCAGCTCTGGACCGGTGCGGCGATTGCCACCAGCAACCTGCCGATCGTGAACATCAACAAACCGGGCGGGACGCTGACCATGACCGGCACCTTGCGCACCACCCGCAACTGGACCTGGACCGCCGGCGCCGTCGACGCGGCTGGCAGCAGCGTCACGTTTGCTGGCAGCCCGACCATCAGCGGCTCGCACACGCTCGGTGCGGTGGAGGTCCGGGGTGGCGCGCTGACCATCGCGGCCGGCACCACCCTGACCGCCAGCGGCGCCGTCAACCTGTTCAGTGGCTCGCTCAATACCGGCACCCTGGCCGCGCAGGGCGACATCGATGCCCAGATCGGCTACACCGGCGGCGGCACCGCCACCCTGCTCATCAACGGCACTGGAGCCCAGACCTTCACCGGCTTCCACACCAGCCTCACCGGCTCGCTGCCGCACGTCAACATCGACAAGCCGTCGGGCACGCTGACGATCGGGGGGACCCTGCGCACGGCGCGCAACTGGACCTACACCGGCGGCGCATTGACCGCGGGCGGCAGCACCCTCGTCTTCAACGGCAGCCCGACCATCAGCGGCTCGCACACGCTCGGTGCGGTGGAGGTCCGGGGTGGCGCGCTGACCATCGCGGCCGGCACCACCCTGACCGCCAGCGGCGCCGTCAACCTGTTCAGTGGCTCGCTCAATACCGGCACCCTGGCCGCGCAGGGCGACATCGATGCCCAGATCGGCTACACCGGCGGCGGCACCGCCACCCTGCTCATCAACGGCACTGGAGCCCAGACCTTCACCGGCTTCCACACCAGCCTCACCGGCTCGCTGCCGCACGTCAACATCGACAAGCCGTCGGGCACGCTGACGATCGGGGGGACCCTGCGCACGGCGCGCAACTGGACCTACACCGGCGGCGCATTGACCGCGGGCGGCAGCACCCTCGTCTTCAACGGCAGCCCGACCATCAGCGGCTCGCACACGCTCGGTGCGGTGGAGGTCCGGGGTGGCGCGCTGACCATCGCGGCCGGCACCACCCTGACCGCCAGCGGCGCCGTCAACCTGTTCAGTGGCTCGCTCAATACCGGCACCCTGGCCGCGCAGGGCGACATCGATGCCCAGATCGGCTACACCGGCGGCGGCACCGCCACCCTGCTCATCAACGGCACTGGAGCCCAGACCTTCACCGGCTTCCACACCAGCCTCACCGGCTCGCTGCCGCACGTCAACATCGACAAGCCGTCGGGCACGCTGACGATCGGGGGGACCCTGCGCACGGCGCGCAACTGGACCTACACCGGCGGCGCATTGACCGCGGGCGGCAGCACCCTCGTCTTCAACGGCAGCCCGACCATCAGCGGCTCGCACACGCTCGGTGCGGTGGAGGTCCGGGGTGGCGCGCTGACCATCGCGGCCGGCACCACCCTGACCGCCAGCGGCGCCGTCAACCTGTTCAGTGGCTCGCTCAATACCGGCACCCTGGCCGCGCAGGGCGACATCGATGCCCAGATCGGCTACACCGGCGGCGGCACCGCCACCCTGCTCATCAACGGCACTGGAGCCCAGACCTTCACCGGCTTCCACACCAGCCTCACCGGCTCGCTGCCGCACGTCAACATCGACAAGCCGTCGGGCACGCTGACGATCGGGGGGACCCTGCGCACGGCGCGCAACTGGACCTACACCGGCGGCGCATTGACCGCGGGCGGCAGCACCCTCGTCTTCAACGGCAGCCCGACCATCAGCGGCTCGCACACGCTCGGTGCGGTGGAGGTCCGGGGTGGCGCGCTGACCATCGCGGCCGGCACCACCCTGACCGCCAGCGGCGCCGTCAACCTGTTCAGTGGCTCGCTCAATACCGGCACCCTGGCCGCGCAGGGCGACATCGATGCCCAGATCGGCTACACCGGCGGCGGCACCGCCACCCTGCTCATCAACGGCACTGGAGCCCAGACCTTCACCGGCTTCCACACCAGCCTCACCGGCTCGCTGCCGCACGTCAACATCGACAAGCCGTCGGGCACGCTGACGATCGGGGGGACCCTGCGCACGGCGCGCAACTGGACCTACACCGGCGGCGCATTGACCGCGGGCGGCAGCACCCTCGTCTTCAACGGCACCCTGACGATCACCGGCGATCACAGCCTCGATGCGGTGGAGCTCCACGCTGGCACCGTGACCGTGGCGCCCGGCGACACGCTCACCGTGTCGGGTCTCCTGACCCTGACCGACGGCAACCTCAACGGTGGAACGCTCGAGGCGCACGGGGACATCGTGCTGCAGGCTCCGTTCGATGGCGAGACGGGCACCATCCGAGTGGCCGGAACCGTGGACCAGACGTGGACCGGCGCCGCCAACAATTTCAGCAGCGACCTTCCCAGCGTCGTCATCGACAAGCCGTCGGGCACCCTCTTCCTGGTCGGCACCATCCGGATTACGACAGCCGCCTGGACGTGGCTCAACGGTGTGGTGGATCCCGGCGCCAGCACGATTTATTTCGACACCACCGTCACCATCGCCGGCACGCACAGCCTCTTCAACGTGTACCTGAGCGGTGGCGCGCACACGGTCGCCGGCGGCGATACGCTCACCGCGCTCGGCCTGCTGACGCTGGATAACGGGACCATCAACGGCGGCACCATTGCCGCCACGGGCCCGATCAGCCAGCTGCCCACCTTCGACGGTGGGAGCGGACGGCTGGAGGTCACCGGTACCGCCGACCAGACCTTCAGCGGGACGGCCAGTTTCGCCGCGGGCAACCTGCCGGACCTGGAGATCAGCAAGGCCGGCGGCACCCTGATCCTGAGCGGCACGATCCGAAGCACCAACGACTGGACTCATGTGGCAGGAGCCGTCGATCCGGATGGCAGCACCGTCGTCTTCGCCGGCGCGCTGGCCGTCGACGCCGCGGGGATGTCGTTCAATGACCTGCGGGTTGCCGGCGGCACGGCCACCCTGACCTCGGATCTCATCGTGGCTGGTGACCTGACGGTGGCCGCCGGCAGGCTGGCGATCGGGTCGAAGACCATCTCGGTAGCAGGCGACGTGACCATCGATGCCAGTCTCACCGTCACGACCGGGACGTTGGCCCTGGACGGGCTCGGGGGCCAGGTCCTAGGCGGCGCCGCGTCGATCGGCCTCTACGACCTCACGGTCAACGATCCGACCGGGGTCACCCAGACGACCAGCGTCTCGGTGGCCGGTACCCTGGACCTCGTCGGTCCGCTGGACTTCAGCGGCGAGACCCTGAACATCGCCCATGCGATCACCGGAAGCCCGAACGACCTGACCGCCGATGCCACCGCGACCCTGGTCATCAGTGGCACCGGGTCGGGGATCGTCATCCCGTCGAGCCTGACGACCCTGCTGAACCTCTCGATCTCGAATCTGAATGGAGTGGCGCTGGCCGGCCCGCTGACCGTTGAGGGGACCTTCACCCTCGGTGGTGGCAACCTCGATGCCGGCAGCGACGTCCTCAGCATCGGTCCGGCCGGCGTCGTTATCCGAATCACCGGGCACGTGGTCGGCGCCCTGCAGAAGTGGGTAGCGTCCGGCTCGGGCGTGAGCCGTACCTACGAGATCGGCGATGCATCGGTCTACGCGCCGGTCGCCCTGACCTTCGGCAGCGTCGGGGTCGCCGGCCAGCTGACCGCAGCCACAACACCGGGTGAGCATCCGGACATCGGGACCTCACCCATCCTGGCCACCCAGGACGTGAACCGATGGTGGGCGCTCGCCAACGCAGGCGTCGTCTTCTCGAGCCTGGACGCCGTCTTCACCTTCGCCCCGTCCGATGTCGATCCGGGCGCACAGACCAGCGCCTTCATCGTCGGCAAGTGGGATAGCACCTGGACGGCGCCAACCTCCGGCGCCAACACGGCGACATCCATCACGGCCTACGGGATGACCTCGCTCAGCGACTTCGCGATCGGCGAGGGCGCGGCCGACTTGATCGTCGGCAAGGCCGGGCCCGCATTCGCGACAGCTGGGGATCCGGGTGGCTTCAACTACGTCCTCACCGTCCATAATTCCGGCCCGTCCGACGACCTGGCTGGCTTCACCGTGGCCGATCTCCTCCCGGCAGGCCTCACCTTCCTGGAGGTCGGCAGCGACGCGCGCTGCATCGCCACCGGGCAGGATGTCACGTGCACGAACACCACCGGCCTGGCTGCCGGTGCCGACGACGCCTTCGTCCTCCACGTGCGGCTGGACGCGACGGTCTTCGCCGGCACCGTCCTGGTCAACTCCGCGGTGGTCACCGCCACCAATGACCCCGACAGCCTCAACAACGCCAGCTCGACGCTGACCGAGGTGCGTGAGTCGGCCGCGCCGCGCCTGATCGTCCCCACCCCCACCGCCTCGCTTGCCGATACGACTGCGTTCGCGCTGGACGGCGCCCGGTCGCCGGTCATGCTGCTTTCGGTGATAGCCGCTTGGATCCTGCTCCTGGCTGCGCTCGCCGCTGAGAGCGCCTGGCGACGCAGGTAGGACGCCACCGACTGCCGATTGGCCGCTCGGCTAGCCTTGGCGACCGATGACCGCCGACGCCCGCCTCCTCTTCGCCACGCGCATCGCGCGGATGTTCGGCTACGGCCTCCTCTCGGTCGTGCTCGTTCTCTACCTCGTCGCACTTGGAATCGACGGAGTGATGGTCGGCGTGATCCTGACCCTCACCCTGCTCGGCGATGCGGCGATCAGCCTCTGGCTGACGACTCACGCCGATCGGCTCGGCCGACGGCGGATCCTCCTGGCAGGTGCAGCGCTCATGCTCCTGGCGGGGATCGTCTTCGCCATTGCCCGCGACCCGTGGATCCTGCTGCTGGCGGCCACCATCGGGGTCATTAGCCCCAGCGGCAATGAGGTAGGCCCATTCCTGGCGGTCGAGCAGGCCTCGCTGTCGCAGACGCTGCCCGACCGGGATCGCACCCGTGTCTTCGGCTGGTACAACCTGGCCGGCTCGCTGGCCACCGCCTGCGGGGCGCTGGCGGCAGGGTTCGTCGCCTCGGGCCTCCAGGCATCGGGCGCCTCGGAGATCGACTCGTTCCGGGCGATCGTGCTCGGCTACGCAACCATCGGGGTCGCCCTGGCGGTCGGCTTCTCGCGGGTCTCGGACGCGGTCGAGGTGCCTGCGGCGGAACGGACCTCCGTGGCCACCCGGCTGGGGCTGCATCGGTCACGGGGGATCGTCTTCCGCCTCGCCGCGCTCTTCAGCCTTGACGCGTTCGCCGGCGGCTTCGTGATGCAGAGCCTGATCGCCTACTGGTTCCACCAGCGCTTCGGCGCCGATCCCGCCACGTTGGGCGCCATCTTCTTCGGGGCGAACATCCTGGCGGGCATCTCGGCGCTGGCGGCCGCGCGGCTGGCCGCGCGCATCGGCCTCATCAACACCATGGTCTTCACCCACCTGCCGTCGAACGTGCTCCTCATCCTGGTGCCACTGATGCCCACCCTGCCGCTGGCCGTCGGCGTGCTCCTGGCCCGATTCGCGATCAGCCAGATGGACGTGCCGACCCGCCAGTCCTACACGATCGCGGTGGTGGACCCCGACGAGCGATCTGCCGCGGCCGGGGTGACAGGCATCGCTCGCAGCCTGGGGGCCGCGGTATCGCCGTCACTGGCCACGCCGCTCCTGCAGAACGTGCCGCTGGCGGGGCTTCCCTTCGTGATCGGCGGGGGCCTGAAGATCGTGTACGACCTGCTCGTGCTGCGCGCATTCAGCGCCGTGCGACCGCCCGAGGAACGTGGCTGATCGTCAGACGTGGATCGGCGGGCCGTACCAGACGCTGGCCGCGATGATCACGTAGAGCCCCAGCAGGGCCAGGCCCTCGAGCCAGGTGCTCTCGCCGTCAAACACGATCAGCGCCGCCAGGATCGCCGAGAGCGCCACCGCGCCCAGCAGCAGCGGGCTCAGCACGAGCGTCAGCGCGCCTCCCCCGACGAAGAGGGAGATCAGGACGAGCGCCGGCGTGAGCGCGATTGCCACCTGGAGGCTGCTGTTGAGGATCAGGCTGGCGGCCAGGTCCGCCTTGTTGCGGATCGCCATCTGGACGCCCACGACGTTCTCGACCGCGTTCCCGGCGATGGCGACGATCACGAGTCCGACGAACGCCTCCGAGATGCGCAGGCTGGCCATCGTGGGCCGCAGCGCCTCCACGAAGAGGTCGGAGGTGAGCGCGGCGCCGCCCGCTCCAAGGATCAGCACCGCCAGCGTCAACCCCAGCGGCCAGATCGATTCGGGCGCCGCGGCCTCGACCTCCGCACTGGCCCCGATCCCGCCGCTGATCGAGAACGGGATCGACGCGGCGAAGATCACCAGCAGGATGATCGAGACGATCACGCTCAGGTCCGTGGCGTGCCCGGCGTCGGGCGCACCCGGCGCCGTCGCGAGGGTCGGGATCGCAAGGGCGGCGACCGCCAGCACCAGCAACGTCGCCACGCTGCGCACCGCCGGCGCGTGGAACTGCTGGGTCCCGTTCTTCAGGCCGCCGAGCAGGAAGGCCAGGCCCAGCACGAGCAGGGTGTTGGCGAGGATCGAACCGATCAGGGCGGTCTGCACCACGACCACCAGCCCTGCCTGGAGGGCGAAGATCGAGATGAAGAGCTCGGGAAGGTTGCCGAGGGCCGACTGCAGGATTCCGGTCGCCCGCGGCCCGAACCGATGGCCGAGCTGCTCAGTCCCATGGCCGATCAGCACGGCGAGCGAGGCGAGTGCCGCCGCGCTGACCACGAAGACGAGGAGGTGGTCGGCACCGATCGCATTCAGGACCAGCGAAACCGCCGCGGCCCCGAGCCCGGCCAGTGCGACGAGTACGGTGGTGCGGCCGAGCGTACGGAGGATCATCGCCAGATGATGCATGGAATTCGACGCTCATTGTGGAACCGATCGCGCACCCCCGGCGTCCCCGGCGCATGGGATTGAACTGCCCCGATGCCTGACGCTGCCCGGAGGCTGGACGAGCTATTCGCGGCCCACGGCCGGCGGGTCCTCGCCTATGCGATGCGTCGGACCCCGGTGCTGGCAGATGCGGAGGATGCCGCCGCCGAGACCTTCGCCATCGCCTGGCGCAAGATCGACCAGGCTCCCGACGAGGCGCTGGGGTGGCTGCTGGCCATCACGAGGCGGATCATCGCGAACCAGCGTCGGGGCCAGCGGCGGCGGTCATGGCTGTTCCTGAAGCTCCAGCGATCAGAGGCAGCGGAACCCGCGTCATCCGCATCATCGGATGGGGCTGACGGCCCCAGCCTGGCCGTGCTGGCGCGCCTGCGTCCCGACGACCAGGAGATTCTTCGCCTCGTGGCGTGGGACGAGCTCGACCATCGGGCGATCGCGGGCGTGCTGGGGATCACGCCCAACGCCGTGGCGCTGCGGCTGCATCGGGCCGGGATGCGGTTCCGGACGGAGTGGCTGAAAGATTCCGGCACGACCCGGACATCTACCGAGCAGAAGGGCGCCATCAACGGCGCGGTACAGGAGCGGATGGAATGACCAGGCCGACCGATCCCGATCCGATCGAGCTGCTTCGCCGATCCAACCCTGTCGAAGCCGACCAGCTGCCTTCCGCGAATCTCGCCCGCATCCGCGCGAGAGTTCAGGAGAACGTGATGACCGAGAATTCGCGACAGCCATGGCTGCGCTGGGGCATCGGCTTGGCCGGAGTGACCGCCGCGGCCGTGGTGGCGCTGCTCGTCTTCGGAGCGCGTGGCGGGACGCCCGCACCCAGCCCCAGCGACGGAGGGATCGGTGGCGGTGGCGGAGCGGCGGGGATGTGCATCCGCTTCGACCTCGACCTCCTCGCCCAGCAGGAGCTCGCCTTCGACGGTACGGTGACCGCCATTGACGGGGAGTCGGTGTCGTTTGCCGTCGGCAGGTGGTTCCGTGGCTCCGGGGATGCCAGCGTGACCCTGACCGAGCCGGGCCTGGGCGGTGGCGCGACGATGGAGGGCATCCTCGTCGACTTCCAGGTCGGCAGCCGCTACCTCGTCTCGGGGGCGGACGGCATCGTCACCGGCTGCGGCTACTCGGTGCCGTTCGACGAGGCCTCGGCCGCGGACTGGGCGACCGCCTTCGGCAGCTGATTCGCTTCTCCGCTCGTCAATCGACCCCTGGCCTGCCAGGGGTCGTTCGTTCTGCGGAAGTTGGAGCGGGAGACGGGGATCGAACCCGCGACATTCAGCTTGGAAGGCTGACGCTCTGCCAACTGAGCTACTCCCGCCCGAAAGACGAGCGCCATCATACCGGGGGCGAGCACCGCTTCGACCGCGCCGCAGAATTGACAGGGAGCCATCGGGCGCGGCATCGTGCGCCCTCCAGCCCAGTCGTCGAGGTCGGCATACAGATGGCGGACGAGGAATTCGTGATCAGGAGCCTGCGCCGCTGCGCGCTCTTCGCGCACGTGGAGCCGGAGGGCCTCAGCGTCCTGGCACACGCGATGGTGACGCGCCGCTTCCGACGCAACGAGGTGATCTTCCACCAGGGCGACCCGGGGGACTCATTGCACGTGCTGGCAAGCGGCGCCGTGAAGATCGTCCTGCCGTCCTCGGAGGGCGACGAGGCGATCATCGCCACGCTGACACCCGGAGACTTCTTCGGCGAGCTGGCGCTCCTCGATGGCGCACCGCATTCCGCCACCGCGACCGCGGTCGAGCCGGTCGAGACGCTGAGCCTCGCCCGCGCCCCCTTCCAGCAGCTCCTCGACCAGGATCGCGGGCTGCGGACGGCGCTCCTCTCAGCCCTTGCCGCAGAGTTGCGTCGCCTCACCGGGCACGTCGAGGAGCTCCACTTCCTCGACCTCGCCGGGCGCCTCGCGATGCGGCTGGTTCGGCTCGCCCGCGAGCGCGATCCGCGGGCAGTGGGCGAGGTGCGGCTTGATTGGCCGTTCACCCAATCGGATCTTGCGGCCATGATCGGAGGGACGCGGCAGAGCGTGAACAAGCTTCTCAGCCAGCTCGTGGAGGACGGGCTGCTCGTGATCGAACACGACACCCTGGTGATCAACGACCTGGGTGCCCTCACCGACCGCGCCGACCGCTAGCGGGAGGGTGTCGGCAAATCGACACCGGATCGGTCACGCAAGGCATTATTCTTTCGCGACCGCATCCGTAACGTACGGACCAACGAATGCTCACTCACCCAGACAGGGCGTGACCACTCGGCCGATTGAAGAGGTTCACCACAATGTCCGACCAGCGCGATCCATTCGACACCGAGGGGCATGCCCATAAGCCGACGTCGGCCCATAAGCCCACTGCCGCTCACAAGCCGACGTCCGCACACAAGCCCACCTCGGCCCACAAGCCGACTTCAGCGAGCGGCACCGACACCGAGGGCCACGCCCACAAGCCAACGTCTGCGCACAAGCCCACCTCGGCCCACAAGCCGACCTCGGCCCACAAGCCAACGTCTGCCCACAAGCCCACCTCGGCCCGTGACGACAACGACGTCGAAGGCCACGCCCACAAGCCGACCGCGGCCCACAAGCCGACCGCGGCCCACAAGCCGACCGCGGCCCACAAGCCGACCGCGGCCCACAAGCCGACCGCCTGAGCGACCACATGGTCGCCGATGACGGCCTGACCGCCGCTCTCACAGCCTTGCGGGCCGTGGGGCGGCGGTCTTCTGTTGCCCGCACCCTGCAGGGAGACGTCGAGGAGCGCCTCCTGCAGTCGATCGTGGATGCCACCGTCAGCCTCTTCGACGCCGAGGCGTGCTCGATCGCTCTGCACGAGACCGATCCCGACCGCCTGGAGTTCCGCGTCGCAGCCGGAGCCCAGGGAGCGGGGGCGGTCGGCCTGGTGGTCAAGACCAACGAGGGGATCGCCGGGTACGTCTTCTCCACCGGCCAGGGCATCTCGATGAGCGACGTCGCCTCGGATCCACGCTTCGACCTCGAGGCGGCCGAGCGCACCGGCTACGTGCCACGCTCGATCGCCTGCGTGCCGCTGCTCGACGACGAGGGCTCGATCGGCGTCCTGCAGGTCCTCGACAAACGCAGCTCGCCGAGCTTCTCGCTGCGGGACATGGAGCTGCTGGCCATCTTCGCCCGCCAGGCCACGACCGCGATCACCGCCACGCGCGTGCAGCGTGACACCGTGCGTCTGCTGCGCGACGTCCTCCGCCAGATCGCCGACGACTCGATGACTGACGAGCAGGTCGAGTCCGTCGTCTCGAAGGCGACCGCGGACCTCGACGACGATCCCGGACGCTGGGCCGTTCTGGAGGCTGGTCGACCACGTCGCGCTGATGCGCGGCCTGGGCGAGCGGGACCTGAACCTGGTCGGCGAGATCCTCGAGGTGGTGGCGCGTCACGCACAGCGGGCGCGTCGAAGAGCGTGAGCCTCGACCTCCCGGCGTGGTCCGAGCCGTTCACCAACGTCGCCGGCCTCGCCCGCCGCATGCGACTGCAAGCGGCATCTCGCGCGACTGGGCCTGGGGCGGTTCCACGGGCAAGGGGATCCGGGTGGGGATCATCGACAGCGGCCTCGAGGTCGACCACCCGCGCCTGGCGGGCCGCGTCGTCGAGAGCGTCGCCGTGGAGCTCGACGGCGACGAGGCGAACGTCGTGCCCTGACGACGGGAAGGACCTCTACGGCCACGCCACGGCCTGCGGCGGGATCATCGTGGAGATGGCCCCCGAGGTCGAGCTCGTCTCGATCCGGGTGCTGGGTGCCGATCTGCGGGGAAAGGGCGCGGCCTTCGCCGGCCGGCCTCGAGTGGGCGATCGACGAGGGGATCGACGTCCTGAACCTGAGCCTCTCGTCGAAGAGCGAGACGCTTTTTCCCATCTTCCACGACCTGGTCGATCGGGCCTACTTCAAGCGCATCGTGCTCGTCAGCGCGGCCAACAACGTGCCCGCGGCGAGCTACCCGTCGCTCTTCTCATCGGTCCTGTCGGTGGCGGCCCACGGCGAGCCGGACCCGATGCGCCTCTACTACAACCCCGCTCCACCGGTCGAGTTCGGAGCGTGGGGCGTGGACGTGCCGATGGCCTGGAAGGACGGCGGCTCGACGGTCGCCACGGGAAACAGCTTCGCGGCGCCGCACGTGGCGGCGATGGTCGCGCTGATCCTGTCCAAGCACCCCGGGCTGACCCCGTTCGAGGTCAAGGCCGTGCTCGCGGCGGTGGCCGACAACCCCCGCTAGCTGACGGCGGTGGGAGTGTCCGGCTTGTGCTCGCGCCGATGCAGGCGCTTGATGAGGGCGTTCATGATCGGCACCGCCATGGCGGGATGCTCCTTGAGCAGGGCGGTGAACTCCCAGGCCACGAACAGGATGCACTCCGTCTCCTCGACCGCGAGGACGCTGGCCGTTCGCGGGTGATCCTCGATCAGCGCGAGCTCGCCGAAGAAGTCGCCGGGATAGAGCTCGCTCGGGGTGCGGTCCATCTCGCCGTCCTTCTCGGCCCGGGCGCGACCGCGCAGGACGATGTAGAGGGCCGATGCGGGGGCGTCCTGGCGAATGATCCATTCGCCGGCGGGATAGACGCGACGAACGCCCTGCTCGGCGAGGCGCTTGATGATGGCCTCATCAAGGTCGGCCAGCAGGGGAGCCGCTGCGAGCGTCTTCTCGAGATCCATGGCGTCTCCTCTGGGAGCGATCGGTCGGTGGAATGCGGACGGGTATCGTAGTCGAGGCCGGGCGGTTCGCATATCCCCACGAGGCAGGCCGAAGGTGGCTTTTAGAACGAGGTGAGCGGCATCGGCCGCTCACCCGTCGCGAGTCTACTCGACCGTCTCGAGCGGGCCCCGGCCCTCGGGCCGCTGGAGGACGGAGCAGCGGCGTCGGTTTCGGCCCGCGCCGGCGCCTGCGCCGCTCATTCCCTCGCGGCGCTCCAGGAATCCGCTGCGCCATGGCATGCCGTGGCGGGGTTGATCCCGGTGGGGAGGGCATAGCTCCGGTTTGCCGGGGCCATGTACTGTGACTGGGTGGTGACCGTGCCACTCGAGATTGTGCTGACGTCGGCGGCCCGATGGCTGGTCAGCGCGATCGCTCCGGCCGAGCCGAGAACGATCGAACCGGCCAGGACGCCCGCGGCCAGCATGTTCCGTCGGAACTTGTCGGCATCGGCGACGCTCGGGAAGGTGACCCGGATGGCGTGCCCCTCCGTGTCGTCGCCCTCGAGCAGGAGCTTGAGCCAGATCGAGTCCTTGGCGAGGTCCAGCGAGTGTCCCTGGACATCGGACGGCTCGGTCGGTGATGCGAACCGCACCGACAGCTGCTGGCCCGTGCTCAGCCGTGCGCGGAGCCGTTGCTCCGCCTTCTCATCGGGAAAGGCAAGCGGCATCTGTCGCTGGCCGTCGATGGTGAGGGCGTTGCCCTCCTGTGACGCGTTCATCGGTTTCGACCTTCCTGTTGTCTGGCGCCTCTGCCGGCCTTGGCAGAGGATGGGATTGGCGTCACAGCCGCGGCCAGCGCCGCCGCGACATCGCCTGTCATCCGAGCGACAGGGGCCGCTGCATCTAGGCAGGTCGGCAGGGCCGACTTATGATCAGCGCCCCGAAGGGCCGAAGGAGGAGGGTCCGGTGTTCGAAGACGATGAGCGATGCTGCAGGACGAAGTATTCGAAGAGCGGGGGATTCCGACCGAATGGAGCCGACATCACGCCCGATGTGATGGCCCCGCCTTCCGGCTGCACTGGAACGGCTACAAGAGTCCCAGTGGCAACCTTGACGGCACTGACGAGTTCTGGCGAGCGATCCGGTGACCCCGACGGAGAGTCGCGTGCATGGAGAGGCGGAGGAGCTGATTCACAATCCCGTGAAGGCCCTTCGCAAGGCCGGCCTGATCAGCGCGGAGAGACCCGCCGCGCATATCCTCGACTGATCGTGAATCACGAAAAGGCCTCGAGCGGTTCATCGTTTACGCGATGGTATTGGTCTCCACCAATCCGAGCACCGTCGGCATAACGCTCGTCAAGGAAGCGGAGGAGTAGCCGCGACACACTTGCCGCGGCCTGGCTGATCACGGCCAATCCCGATGGACTGTCCAAGCTGCGGCCTGACCTATCCCGCGGAGTTCCGCTTCTGCCCGACCTGCGGGATCGCCCTCGCGTCCCCACGCGCGGAGGCGCCCGCCGTCGCTGGGGACCTGGCCAGCCACAACTCGCACGCCGTGGCGGAGCCGCGGCCAGCCCTTGCTGAACGGCGCCTCGTCTCCGTCCTCTTCCTCGACCTGGTCGGCTTCACGACCCTGTCCGAGTCACTTGATCCAGAGGACGTGCGCGAGATCCAGTCGCTCTACTTCGAGACGGCTCGTGCCGCGGTCGCGCATTACGGTGGATCCCTCGAGAAATTCATCGGCGATGCGGTCATGGCCGTCTGGGGGACGCCCGTCGCGCACGAGGACGACGCGGAGCGCGCGGTCAGGACCGCGCTCGAGGTGGTCGCGGCGGTGGAGGCGATCAGCGCTCCCGGCACTGGCCACCTGGTGGCGCGCGCCGCCATCACCACCGGGGAGGCAGCGGTGACGGTCGACGCCACCGGGCAGGGGATGGTCACGGGCGACCTCGTGAACACCGCGTCGCGCCTGCAGAGCGCGGCCAGGCCGGGCACGGTCCTGGTCGACGACGTGACGCGCCGCGTCATCGGTCGCGCGATCGACTTCCAGGCGGCGGGCGACCAGCAGCTGAAGGGCAAGGCCTCGGCGGTCGCCTCGTGGCGCGCCGTCGGGGTCGCGCAGCACCCCGGCACCGAGTCGCGCGCCGGTCATCCCGGGCCGTTCGTGGGCCGCGATGCCGAGCTGCGCGCCCTCCTGGAGCTGATGGCTGCCGTCGGCCAGGAGCGCCGGATGCGGGTCGTCTCGGTGATCGGGATCGCCGGGATCGGCAAGAGCCGGCTCGCCTGGGAGCTGGAGCAGCGCGCGGGAGACGCCGCCGCACGCGCGCGGTGGCAGGTTGGGAGAGCACCGGCCTATGGCGAGGGGACGGCCTTCGCGCCGCTCGCCGACATGGTGCGCCGCAGCGCGGGCATCGCGGAGAGCGACCCGGCCGAGCTGGTCCGTCGTGCGCTGGCCGAGACGCTCGGCCGCCTCCTCCCGGACGAGGCGGAGCGCGAATGGATGGAGCCACGGCTGCTGGCCCTGCTCGAGCCGAGCGGGACCGAGGAGGCGCAGCGCGAGGAGCTCTTCGCGGCGTGGCGGCGCTTCTTCGAGGCGCAGGCCGACGAGGGACCGATCGGGCTCGTCTTCGAGGATCTGCAATGGGCCGATCCGGGCCTCCTCGACTTCATCGACTACGTCGCCGACTGGTCGCGTCACCGGCCGATCCTGGTGCTCACCCTCGGCCGGCCCGAGCTGCTCGACGCTCGACCCACCTGGGGCGCGGGCCTGCCGCATTTCACCGCGATGCACCTGGACCGCCTGCCGGACGCGGCGATCGACGAGCTCCTGGACGCCCTCGCTCCCGGTCTCTCGCCGGAGATCGTGGCCACGGTCCGTCGCCGCGCCGATGGCGTCCCGCTCTACGCGGTCGAGATGGCGCGGATGCTGATGGAGCGCTCGCAACGCGGAGCCGTCGAATCGATCGCCGACATCCCGGAGTCGCTGCACGCGCTCATTGCCGCTCGCATCGACGCGCTCCCTGCCGCGGACCGCGCGCTCCTCCTGACCGGCGCGGTGCTCGGCCGGCGCTTTGCGCCGGAGTCGCTGGCGGCCCTGTCGACGGCCGATCCTCGGTCCTTCGGGGAGCGGGTGCGTGCCCTCCTGCGGCGGGAGTTCCTGTCGATGGACGACGAGCCAAGGTCGCCGGGTCGCGGGCAGCTGAGCTTCGTCCAGGAGCTCGTCCGCGAGGTTGCGTACTACACCCTGTCGCGCCGCCAGCGCCGCGCGAGGCACCTCGACGTGGTCGCCTACCTGGAATCCCTCGACAACCCCGATCTGGCCGAACCGATCGCCGAGCACCTCCTCGCCGCGCTCACTTCCGGCGCGGCACCTCAGCCCGAGGATGCGGCGATCGCGGGCTCGTGCGCGGGAGGCGCTGCAGCTCGCCGCTGATCGGGCCCAGGCGCTGCATGCCCCCGTGCGAGCGCTGACCCATCTCGAGGATGCGCTCAAGCTCACCGATCTGCCCGCCGCGCGAGCCGACCTGGCAGAGGCGGCTGGCCTCGCCGCGCGCTCCGCGGCCCGCTTCGATCGGGCGGAGGAGCACCTTCGCGACGCGATCGGGCTGCGCGAGGGACTCCACGACGCGGCCGGTGCGTCACGCCATCGGGCGCAGCTCGCGAGCCTGCTCCTCCAGGCGCAACGAAGCGACACCGCCCTGGCGGAGCTCGAGGCCGCCTGGAGCGCGGCGACCGCGGGGGCTGACGGCGCCACCGTGCCGCCGGAGCTGCCCGCGGAGCTCGCCCGCGCGCACCTGTTGCGCGGGGACCGGCCGCGTGCCGTGGCGTGGGCCGAGCGCGCCATCGCGGCGGCCGAGGCGGGTGGCAGCGGAAACGCGAGCGCGACGGCCATCGACGCGCGCATCACGCTCGGCACCGCGCGCGCCGAGGAGGGCGCCACCGAGGGGCTGGAGCTGCTGCGCCAGTCGATCGACGATGCGGAGGCGGCGGGCCTAGGCCGGATCCAGCTCCGTGCGCTCAACAACCTGGCCTGGGTCACGGTGAGCGACGACCCGCAGGAGACATCCCGGATCGCGCGGAGGGGGCTGGAGCTGGCCAACCGGCTCGGCAACCGCGAGATGGCCCTCCAGCTCGTCGACGTGGCAAGCGTCGTCGCCATCGACATCGGCGACTGGGAGTGGGCGACGACGGCGCTGGCTGACGCGTCCACCGACGCGCTGCCGACGGTCTATCGGGTCGACTTCGCGGTGACGCGGACCGTCATCGGCGCATTGCAGGGGAAGGCAGATGCATCCGGGCCGATCGAGGGGATCGGTGACCTGGAGGCCGATCTCGACCTCGAGGCCGTCGGCTCGATCAACCATGCCCGAGCCATGGTCGAGATGTCCGCAGGCAGGTTCTCCGAGGCGCTGGGACTGGCCCATGCAGCGACGCAGGGGACGCAGGGCTTCGAGGAGTTCGAAGCCCTGACCTTGACCGGCCGGCTGGCCGCGTGGAGCGGCGACGCGGAGGCCGCCGGGCAGGCGCTCACCGAGCTCGACGCGCATCGGTTGTGGGGCCGCTCCGCGGAGGCCGCGCGCCACACGCTGCGCGCCGCGGTTGAGTCGCTGCGCGGGACGGCTGCGGCTTCGGCGGCCGCCGAGCACGAGTGGGCGGCCGCACTCGGCGCCTGGCGCGAGCTGGACCTGCCACTCCGGCTGGCGCTGTGCCACCTCGATCGCTGGTTCCTCGCCGGTCATGTCGACGACGAGGCCTCGGCGCAGGAGATCTTCGAGCGGCTCGGCGCCACGCCGCTCGCCGCGCTCAGCCGCCGCGGCCCGGTATCCTCTCCGGACCCAGGAGCGCCAGAGGTCGTGTCGGGTTGATCTGTCCAAGCTGCGGGAGCGAGAACCGCGCCGGCGCGAAGTTCTGCAACGACTGCGCCGCCGCCCTCGCCGCGCCCTGCCCGCAATGCGCCTTCGCCAACCCGCCCGGCGCCAGGTTCTGCTCGGAGTGCGCGACTCCGCTGGCCGCGGGCTCGAGCGCCTCACCCGCCAGCCTGGCATCCCCCGCGACGGCAGACGGCCGCGGTGCAGCTCCGGTGTCCGAGCGCCGACTGGTGTCGGTCCTCTTCGCCGATCTCGTGGGGTTCACCCCCTTCTCCGAGGAGCGCGACGCGGAGGAGGTTCGCGAGACGCTCAGCCACTACTTCGCGATGGCGACCGAGGTCATCGAACGCTACGGCGGCACCGTCGAGAAGTTCATCGGCGATGCGGTCATGGCCGTCTGGGGAGCTCCCGTCGCGCGCGAGGATGACGCGGAACGCGCGGTGCGTGCCGGGCTGGACCTGGTCGATGCGGTGCGGTCGCTGGGTTCCGGCATCCAGGCTCGCTGCGGGGTGCTGACCGGCGAGGCCGCGGTGACCCTCGGCGCCACCAACCAGGGCATGGTCGCCGGCGACATCGTCAACACTGCCAGCCGGCTCCAGTCGGTGGCTGAGCCCGGCACGGTCCTCGTCGGCGATGCAACCCAGGCCGCAGCGGCGCAGTCGATCGTCTTCGAGGAAGCGGGCCAGCAGGCGCTGAAGGGCAAGTCGGATCCCATCTCGACCTGGCGGGCGGTCCGCGTCGTATCCGAGCGCGGGGGCCGGAATCGCAGCGAGGCGCTGGAGGCCCCGTTCGTCGGCCGAGACGAGGAGCTGCGCCAGATCAAGGACCTGTTCCACGCCTCCCAGCGCGAGGGCAAGCCGCGTCTCGTGAGCGTCATCGGACCGGGGGGCATCGGGAAGTCTCGCCTGGCGTGGGAATTCCTGAAGTACGTCGACGGGTTGGCGGGGCAGGTGTGGTGGCATGCGGGTCGGAGCCCTGCGTACGGCGACGGGATCACCCACTGGGCACTCGGCGAGATGGTTCGCGGCCGGGCGGGCCTGCTTGAGACCGACGACGAGGCCACGAGCCGCGAGAAGATCGGCGCGACGGTCGAGATGCACGTGCCGGACCCGGAGGAACGACGCTGGATCCAGTCGGCGCTGCTCACCCTGCTCGGATTCGAAGCCGACATCAGCTCTGATCAGCTCTTTGCCGCCTGGCGCACCTTCTTCGAGCGCATGGCGAGCGTGCAACCAGTGGTGATGGTCTTCGAGGACCTGCATCACGCGGACTCCGGCACGCTCGACTTCATCGACCACCTGATGGAATGGAGCCGGAGCGTCCCGATCACCGTGGTCACGCTCGCCCGACCCGAGCTGCTCGAGAAGCGCTCGGACTGGGGCGCCGGCAAACGGACCTTCGCGTCGATCCACCTGGAGCCGCTGCCGCCCGAGGAGATGCAGCGCCTGCTGGCCGGGCTGGTCCCGGGCCTGCCGGCACGAGCCGCCGCGGTCATCGTTGAGCGCGCCGAGGGTATCCCGCTCTATGCGGTCGAGACCGTTCGGATGCTGCTGGCGCAGGGTCAGCTCGTCCTCGAGGACGGCGCCTACCGGCCCACGGCTGACCTCGAGGAGATCGCGGTTCCACAGACCCTGACATCCCTGATCGCCGCGCGACTCGACGGGCTCGAGGTCGCCGATCGCGCGCTCATCGCCGATGCCGCGGTGCTCGGCCAGAGCTTCAGCCTGGCAGGGCTCTCGGCCCTGTCCGGGATTGCGTCCACCGAGCTCGAGCCGCGCCTCCGCACCTTCATCCGGCGCGAGCTGCTGACGCTGGACGCCGATCCGCGCTCCCCGGAGCGCGGGCAGTACTCGTTCGTGCAATCCCTGATCCGCGAGGTCGCCTACAACACGCTGGCTCGCAATGACCGCAAGGTTCGGCATCTCGCCGCCGCCCGGTTCTTCGAGAGCCTCGGGACCGATGAGCTGGCCGCCGGCCTGGCCGGACACTACCTCGCCGCCCAGCGGCTGGCTGCTGACAAGGACGAGGCCGATGCACTGGCCGCCCAGGCCCGGATTGCACTGCGCGGCGCGGCGGACCGTGCGGCATCGCTTGGCTCGCACGAGCAGGCCGTGAGCTTCCTGGACCAGGCACTCGAGGTGGCAACCAGCGTTGAGGATCGGCTCGATCTCCACACCAGGGCGCAGTTTTCCGCTGAGCACGGCCTCGATCCAGCGATGGTCGAGCGGCATGCGGCCGGTCGGCTGGGGGCGGCTCGCGAGACCGGGGACCGGCCCGCCATCGCCGCCGCGATCGCAAACCACGCGCTCGTGGTGCAGGGCTGGCTCGGGGCACCGCAGCGCGCTGCCGAGATCCTTGAGCCCGCCTGGGCGGAGTTCTCCGACCTGGAGCAAACGCCGGAGGGCGTGCGGCTCATGGCCGCACTGGCCGCAGGAAATTCAGGAAGCATGAACAACGAGGTGGCGCTCACCTGGGTGGATCGATACCTGCCGATTGCCGAACGTCTCGACATGCTGGACGCCATCGCCGGCGGTCTCATCTCGCGAGGCCAGATCCTGGTCAAGATGAACCGGGCCCGGGAAGCGATGGTCCTGCTGCGAGGTGGCCATCAGCTGGCCACGGTCATCAACCTCCGCGATCGGGAGCGGACAGGCCGGGTCCTGTTGACCTTCTACGCGCAGTGGAACGACCCTGCCGAGGGGCTGGCGTTGGCGCGCGAAGGCCTCGAGATCGCGCGACTTATCGGCTCGCGCGCGTACGGCTTCAACATGGTCGGGAACGGCAGCATCTGCGCGCTCAGGGTCGGGGAGTGGGACTGGGTCGAGGCGCTGCTCGAGGAATGGATCCCAGCTGACGCGGCGATCGCGCAGTACGCCGAGTTCTTCGTTGACCGGGCGATTCTGACCGCCCTTCGGGGCGGCGACGCCGCAGCCGACCTCGCAACCGCGAAGGAGCTGCGCCGCGAGCTGACCGATCCGCAGTACGAGTCATATGAGCACCTCGGGCGGGGCTGGGCGGCCTTCGCTGCTGGCAACTACGCGGATGCGGGGGAAGAGGCCGAGCAAGCCGCCGCAACGACCGGCTATTTCCGGGCGTTCGTCACCCCGCTGGCGTCGCGCGCCGCGCTGTGGGTGGGCGACCCGGTTGGCGCGCTCGCGGCCGCCGACGCGCTCGTGGCGTCCGGGTATCGGGGAACTGCAGTGGAACTGGACCTGGCAACCATTCGAGCGGGCATCGGCGCCCTCCAGGGACGCGGCCCTGAGTCGCTGGCGGCCTATCGCGAGGTGCTCAGGGGTTGGCGCCAGGCTGGCCTGGCGTTCGACGAGGCTCTCGCCGTCGCCGACATGGCGATCCTCCTGCCGCCGAACGAGCGCGCATCGGCGGATGTGCAGACGGCGCTCGACTGGGCGCGCGAGAGACTCGAACGGCTCGGAGCGAAGCCGATCCTGGAGCGCCTCGCCACCACCACCCGCGACGGCTCGGCAGCAGCCGATGCGGTGCCGGCAGCCGGTCACCGAGACGCGGCCCGATCCCGGACGTAGCCGCCCACGGATTCACGGCAGATCCGCCGTCGCTCGAAAGACCTGGGTGCCACCGGCCGGTCCGATCTCGAGGTAGTAGACGAGGAGTCCATCCCGGTAGGTGAGGGCCGCGTCCCACGCCTGCCCAGCGATCGGAAACATCGCGTGGCTGATCGCCGGCTGATCAGCAGCCTTCGTCCAGGTGACGCCGTCATCCGACCAGGCCAGGCCCCGGTCGGTGAGCACGCCCCCGGCGTACACCATGGCGAAGCCGCGCGGCGTGGCGGTCACGCGGGGACGGTCGAGCTTGAGGTGCTCCCAATCCTGGTCGGCCACGAGGACGGGTGCGTCGCGCTTGGTCCAGACCGTCCCGTTCGGAGAGGTGGCCATCGCGATGACGCCCGTGCCGCCACGCGGACGGTCGACCGCCGTGTAGTAGAGGGCGTATCCATCGCCCAGCCGGACGACGCTGGGCCAGGCGACGCCACCGGCATCGAAGGCGCCCTCGGCGCCGGCCTCCAGGATCGGTTCAGGATCGACGGTCCACGGTCCGGCAGGATCGACCGCCGTCGCTCGGCCGATCGACCATGGCTTGCCGACGCTGACCGTCTCGAAGAGGAGGACCCAGGTTCCATCGTCGGCCAGGAACCCGGTCGAGACATCCATTCCCGGATCGGCGAACGGGATGTCGTCGCTGGTCAGCACCGGCCCAACCGGGTCGAGTGCCCAGCTCACGCCGTCGGTGGAGGTGAGATGCGGCACGTCCATGTGCCCCGGCCACTGGCTGAAGACGTTGGCGAACATGTGGAGCGTCGTCCCGTCATCGATCACTGCTCCGGGGTTGATGTAGAGCTCGTCGAGCCCCGCGACCTGCGGCGTCACAATCGGCGCGTCGCCGTCGAAGGCGAACGCGAGCGATGGCGGGCTGGCGCTCGCGCCGGCCGGCTCTCCCGACCCTGACGATCCCTCCCCACCGCAGGCGGACACGGCGATGGAAAGGAGCAGCATCACGCCCCAGTGCACTCGACCATGGCCACCTGCCCGTCTCATTCGGTGCGTCCTCCTGTGCAAAACTAGAGCGGTTCCGTAACAGTTATTACGGACTCGTAGCATCAGAGGTTCATCGTCCGTGGCCGAGACCGAGGCGCGACGGCTCACCCTGCTCTACCAGCTGTACCTGACCAGCCAGGCGTCGCGCCGCTTCGTCAGGCTCGCGCTGGTCGGAACCGACATGGACGGTGAGCAGTACGCGCTGTACAGCTATCTCTACGCCAACGGCCCACGGACGCTCTCGCAAGCGGCGCACGACATCGGGCTGCCCATCACGACGCTGGCGACGATGCTCGAGCCGATGATCGGCAGCGCCGAGATCGAGCGGCAGCCGCATCCGAGCGACGGCCGAGCGCGACTCCTGGCCCTCACACAGGACGGCCGTGACCGTCTCGAAGCGGCCATCCCCGGGTTCACGGCCGCCTACCGGTCGTTCCTGGCGCACCTCGCCGACGCGGGAGTCGAGCCGGAGGCGCTGTACGCCGCCCTGGGCGAGCTCCGCACCGGCCTGAGCCGGACCGTCGAGCTCCTGGAGGCCGAGACGCCTCCGTTGGCCCGGTAGTCCTGTCGGCAACGGGACGCGACGCGCGGCGGGCGCGGCGTCCTACACTCCGGTCAGGAGGTTCCCATGGCTGACAAGACCCCCAAGCGACCCCCGAAGCCGAAGAAGCCGAAGAAGCCGAAGGCCTGAGGGGCGACCCTCGGAAGCCCTAGGGTGTCGAGCCCGCCGTGAGTCCGTGGACCGGCGGGATCGTGCCCATGCGCCCGGCCTGGTAGTCGGCCACCGCCTGCAGGATCTCCTCGCGGGTGTTCATCACGAACGGGCCGTAGTGCGCGATCGGCTCTCGGATGGGCTGGCCTCCCAGCAGGAGCACCTCGAGCGTCGGTGAGGCGCCGGCTGGCGTGCGGTCGGCGCTGAGCGCCACGTGATCCCCGGCCCCGAGGATGGCCAGCTGCCCCTCCCCAATCGGCGCGTCCTCCGCACCAACGCGCCCACTTCCCGCCAGGACGTAGACCAGGGAGTTGAAGTCGGCGCGCCACGGGATGGCCAGCCGAGCCTCTGGATGAAGCGTGGCGTGCGCATAGGCGATCGGGATGTAGGTGACGCCCGGGCCGGCATGGCCGTCCAGCTCGCCGGCGATGATCCGCACCAGCGCCGAGCCATCGGTGTTCGTGACGAGCGTCACATCACCGGGAACGATGTCCTGGTAGCGCGGCGGGCTCCACTTCAGGCTGGCCGGCAGGTTGACCCATAGCTGCACGCCGTGGAACAGGCCGCCCGAGCGGACGAGGTACTCGGGTGGCATCTCCGAGTGCACGATGCCGGCGCCGGCCGTCATCCACTGGGTCGCACCGTCGCTGATCGTGCCGCCGCCGCCCATGCTGTCGCGGTGCTCGATGACCCCGTCGAGCATGTAGGTCACCGTCTCGAAGCCGCGGTGCGGGTGGTCGGGCGCGCCCTTGGCCTCGCCGGCGGCGTACTCCACGGCCCCCATCTGGTCGAGCAGGATGAAGGGGTCGACGAGCGACAGGTCGATGCCCGGGAACGGGCGGCGGACGGGAAAGCCCTCGCCCTCGAGGGTGCGGATGGCGGTGACGATCCCGCGCACCGGGCGGGCGACGCTCGCGGGCGGCACGCTCGAGAGGCGGGGGAGGGTCAGCAGGTCGGCGGTGACGGCAGGCATCGGGGGACTCCAGGGGGTTAGTTGCTGCGTCAACTATAACCGATCAGGGCCGATGGGTTCGCGAGTGGCGGGACCTTCGGCACTCTCACCGACGCTCGAAGTGCGTGACACTGCGTGCGATATGCATCGCAGCATGGCGGCCGCGCGCTGGCGTTCGGCCGCTCTCCTGGCCTCGATCGTCGGCGCGGCCGCCTCCACCTACCTGCTGGTGGAGTACGTCACCGGCCAGCCGGGCCTGTGCCTCACGGGCAGCGGCTGCGACGTGGTGCGAGCAAGCGCCTTCGCCTACCCGCTCGGGGTCCCCCTTCCGCTCATCGGACTTGCCTTCTACGTCGTCGCGATCTGGCTGACGCTGGCCTCCCCGGAGGCGCGGCCTTTGGCCGGCGTTCGGGCAGGGACGGCCCTGCTGGGTCTGGCGGTCGCCGGCGCGATCGCATCCACGATCCTCACCGGCCTGGAGGCGTTCGTGATCCGGGCCTTCTGCAGCTGGTGCCTCGTTCAGGCCGCAGCAAGTGTCGCCCTGCTCGCGGGCGCCGCGATGGCGATGCGCACCCACGACGAGCCCGTCGTCGCCCATTCCAGCCGGACCCGCCAGCAGGCAGCAAAGGCGCGCGAACGCGAGCACGCGCAGCTGCTCCGGATCGGGCGCGCCGGTGGCGGGGTGGCAACCCTGGCCGTCGCGGCCATGCTTGCGCTCGGCGCCGGAGGCGGCGCACCGGTCAACTCACCGGATCCATCGGGGATTGCCGGGACGGACAGCCCCACGCTCGGCAGCGGGGCGATCAAGGTCGTCGAGTTCGCCGACTTCCAGTGCCCCGGCTGTGCGGTCCTGGCGCCGATCGTCGCGGACCTGGCCGAGTCGAACGAGATGACCCTGGCCTACCGCTACTTCCCGCTCGACTCGATCCATGCCAACGCGGATCGCTCGGCGCGCGCCGCAGCAGCCGCCGATCAGCAGGACTCGTTCTGGGAGATGTCTGCGGCCTTGTACGCACGGCAGAACGCCTGGAAGGACCTGTCCGGAGCCGATGCGGATGCCTACTTCCTGACGATGGCCGGCGAGCTGGGGCTGGACACCGGCGCATGGCAGGCCGCCTACCAGTCGGACGCGACCGCCGCCGCCGTGGACGTCGACCGCCAGGCGGCGGCGAGCCTGGGTCTCAACTCCACCCCGACCCTGTTCATCGGGGGGAAGCTGTACACCGGGCAGCTCAGCGCAGACGGGATCCGCGCCGCGATCGCAGCCGCGACCCCGTAGCCCGGCAGGAGCTCCATCGGTACGGGTACTTCCGGGCAATGGTGCGGTCTGGTCCGGATCGATAGGGTTTGCTGCGCCTTGGGAACCGCTGCCTCCCGACCGTCGGATGCGACCCTGCTGTCCCGTCCCTGGCGGGCCGGGCCGTGGTCGCGCGCGGGCCGGGTCCTGGGTCGTCGGACGCTGACGCACCTGCTGCGCGATCCGTACTTCCTGTACACCGCCGCCCTCGCGCCGATCGCGGTGGTGGTCGCCGGCTTCTCGAACGAGCCCCTGGACCTCCCCACCGTCGCCATCGTCAGCCCGATCTTCATTGGCCTGCAATTGGTCGTTGGCCTGATCCCCGCCCGATCGCGGCCGATGAGCCAGGGCGGATGGGCATTGCTGCGGCTCGTCGTGAGCCTGCTCTACGTGGCCACGCTGGCCGAGCTGGTCGGCGGAGCGAGCCACCCGATGCTTTCGCTGTACATCCCGGTCGTCGTGGCCGCCGCCGCCGTCGGAACGAGCCAGGCGCTCGCGATCGGCCTGGTCGCGGCGCTGATCTACCTCGCTCCGGAGCTCACCCTCCCCGGAACGCGGGCAGCGGTCGCCCTTCGGGGACTCACCCACGCCGGCGTCATCACGCTCGTCGCGGTCGGCACGCGCCGGCTGGTGATCGCGGTGGAGGATGCCAACGCGAAGCTTCGCTCCGCGATGGTCTCCGAGCGGCGCCGATCCCGTCAGATCGCCGGCATGGAGGCGGTCAGCCAGCTCCTCGTCTCGGGCGGGCCGCTCCACGAGATGCTCGACGGGGCGCTCGGCGTGCTGGTCGATCGGTTCCACTACGGCCACGTCTCGATCTACCTGGCCCAGGCCGAGCTCCTGAAGCTGGGTGCCCAGCGCGGCTACGACGATCCGCGCCAGTCCTTCGACGGCACGCAGGGCGTCGTGGGGCGGGTCATGCACGGCCACGAGCTGGCCTTCGTGCCGGACGTTTCGCTCGACCCGGACTACATGGCGGTCTACGACGAGGTGGTGAGCGAGATCTGCGCTCCGCTCATGTACGACGGGGAGTTCCTGGGCATCCTCAACGTCGAGGCGATCACGTCCCTGGATCGGACCGATCGCGACCTGGTCGCCACGCTGGCAGGGCGGGTGGCGACGGTGGTCGCGCTGGGCCGCGACCGGCAGGCACTCGGCGAGCGGGCGGCCGTCCTGCGGGCGCTGAGCGATTTCACCAATGCCGTGAGCAGTGAGCTGGACATGGAGCGTCTCGGCGCCGTCATGGTCGACGCGGTCCGCAAGGTCGTTCCTTCCGACATCGCCACCCTCACTGTGCTCGAGCGCGGAAGCGGACGCTATCTGCTGCGGGCGGCGACCGATGCCGACCCGTCGATCCTGGAGCGCGAGATCAAGCCGGGGGAGGGTCTCAGCGGACGCGCCATCCGCGACCGGACCGTGGTCATCGACGAGCACTTCGGCCCCGACCGCTACCCGACGTCCTATCGCGACGAGGCGGAGCCGGACGAGCTGCTGGGAGCGGGCATCCCCCTCCAGCGCGACGCGGTGGTGGTCGGCGCGATCTCCATCCTGCGACGCGACCGCTCGCTCCCATTCCGCCCGATCGAGCTCGAGGCGATGGAGCTGCTGGCCGGCCACGCGGCGCTGGCCATCTCGAACGCGTACCTGCACGCGGAGGTGGAGCAGCTCGCCACCCACGACCCGCTGACCGGCCTCTACAACCGGCGCTACTTCGACGAGGCGCTGACCCGCGTGGTCGCCTCGTGGCGCCGCTCGCAGTTCGCCGAGCGCCGGCCGGTGGCCGCCATCATGTTCGACCTCGACCAGTTCGGCCAGTTCAACAAGCAGCACGGCCACCAGATCGGTGACGAGGTGCTGCGGACTTTCGCGGGCGTGCTGCGGGGCCGGTTCCGCGACGCGGACCTCGTGGCCAGATTCGGGGGCGAAGAGTTCGTGGTGGTGCTCGAGGGGGCGACCCGCGACGCCGCGGTCGCGATCGCGGAGGAGGTCCTGGCCGCCCTCGCCGACCTGGGGATCACCGGGCCCGATGGGATGCGGCTGCCGGTGACGGTCTCCGCGGGCTGCGCCGAGCTCGGCGACGCGGAGCCCACCGGGGAGCAGCTGCTGCGGACCGCCGACGTCGCCCTCTTCATGGCCAAGCGCGCCGGCCGCAACCGGGTCGTGGCGGCCTAGGCGCCTTCTCCGGAGATCTCGAACGCGCTCAGCCGCCGCACGGCGATCGCCGTCGTCAGGAGCAGCAACGCGGCGCCGACCACGACCGCCGTGGTGAGGTTCACCGGCGCATCGAAGATGTCAGCGCGGATCCCCCCGATCGCATCGGCGAAGGCGAGCGCGATCTGTCGGACGCTGAACGTGCGCGTCCCCGCGAAGAGGCCCGCCAGCAGCCCCTCCCAGATCAGCACGTAGCCGAGGCCGAAGACGAGCGCTCGACCGGTGACCAGGCTCAGCGCCACGAAGATCGAGCAGTAGAGCACCGAGCCGATGGCGGCGCCGCCCACCATCCCCAGCACCAGCCCGTCGCCCAGCCCGCCGGCCGCGATGAGGCCGGCCAGCAGCATCGGTCCGCAGGTGAGGGCTGCGGCGCAGACCGCTGCGACCGCCAGCTTGGTGAGGACCACCGTGCGACGGTTGATCGGCTTGGCGAGCAGGAAGATGGCGGTGCCATCCTCGATCTCGGCGCCGATCGCCCCGGTGCCGAAGATGAGCGCCACCAGTGGCATGAGGGTGCCGATCCCCAGGTTGCTGAGCAGGCCAGCCGTGAAGTGGAGCGCGCGGGCCTCCTCCCCGGCCAGCCGGAAGATGCCCGCCACCAGGATGAGGACCGCCCCGAGCAGGAGGAGCAGCAGCGTCCGCCGTCGCGAGAGGAGCTGGCGCAGCGTGATGCGCGCGATGACGCCGCTCATCGCCGCACCAGGTAGCTGAAGACGGACTCGAGCGACTCGTCGGTGGGGAGCAGCTCGTGGAGGCTGATCTGGTGCCGCCGCGCAATCCCGGTCACGGCGCGGCTGAACGCCCCGAAGTCATTGGTGCGCACCGTCAGCAGCCCTCCATCGAGTGCCGCTCCGGCGATCGTCGGCTCGGCCAGGAGCGCGGAGGCGAGGGCCCGATCGTCCGATGACCGGACGGTGAAGGTATGCGGCCGGTCGGTCATCAGGCGCCGGATCTCGCGGAAGTCGCCCGACGCCGCGAGGCGACCGGCGACGATCACGAGGACCCTGCCAGCGAGGCGCTCGACCTCCTCGAGGATGTGCGACGAGAAGAGGATCGTCCGCCCCTCGGCCGCCATGGCGTGGAGCAGGTCCATCATGTGCAGCCGCTGGCGCGGGTCCATCCCGTTGAACGGCTCGTCGAGAAGCAGGATCGGCGGATCGTGGACCAGCGAGGCGGCGACCTTCGCCCGCTGTCGCATCCCCTTTGAGTAGGTGCCGATCGGCCGGTCGGCGGCGTCCTCCAGCTCCACCAGCGCGATGGCGCGGGCCGCGGCGTCCGCGGCCTCGGCCGGTGACATCCCCTGCAACCGGGCATTGGCGTGCGCGAACTCGCGGCCGGTGAGGAAGGGGTAGACCGCCTCGCGCTCGGGGACCAGGCCGATGCGCCGATACATCTCCGGGTGGCGCCACGTCGGCGAGCCACCCACCGTCACCCGTCCCGAAGAGGGCGCGAGAAACCCCGCGACCATGTGCAGGATCGTGGACTTGCCGGCGCCGTTCGGTCCGAGCAGGCCGGTGACACCACCCTCCAGCGTGAAGCTGATGTCGTTCACCGCGACCACGTTGCCGTACCAGCGCGAGGCGTTGACGAGCTCGACCGCCTGGCTGCTGACCGGCGCCGCGTCGGTCATGCCGCGATTCGTCGGTAGCGCCAGAGCACCGCCGCGATCCCGATCACGGCGACGATGGCGGTGAGGATGCCGAAGACCGGCAGGGCAAGGTCCGCACGCGACACGGGCGAGTCCGGGATGCTGGCACCCAGCAGCCAGTCGCGCGTGCCATCCAGCAGCACGAACGGGTTGATCAGCGGCGCGACCAGGGAGAGCCGTCCGCGCCCGGCCTCGGCCAGGATGCCACCCACCGCGGCGGAGACGAGGAAGACGGCGATGATCGCCCCGGTGGCGTACGCGCGTCGAGGCGTGAAGGAGGCGATCGCCATTCCCAGCGCCGCGAGCGGCACGGCGTAGATGAGCGGCGATCCGATGATCTGCGGCAGGTTGCCGAGCTGGTCGCCGACCGCGGCGGCGACGTCGGTCGCGGCCAGGATCGAGGCGAAGAGGATGACCACCAGCGGGGCGAGGGCCAGGCCGAAGAGCGCCGCGGCCATGGCCGCGAACTTGGCGAGGGCGTAGTCGCTCCGGGCCAGGGCGTGGCTGAAGTAGAGCGACAGCACCCGGTTGCGCTGGTCGCTGCTGACGAGCTCCGGCGCCTGCGCGGCCACGAACAGCGCCAAGATCGGCTGCAGGTCCCACAGGTAGTTGTCGTAGTTGAACGGCGAGAGGCCGCCCGGCGCCAGCGCCTGGATCGCCCCGGCGACCGCGGCCGGCACGATCATGATCGCGCTGAGGCCCCAGGGCACCACCTTCGAGCGGCCGGAGCGGCCAAGCCCGAAGGCGGCGCGCAGGCTGGCCCAGAAGAGGGTCGCGAAAGCCGCCCGCCGGCCGAGGCGCGCCCCGTCGTAGCCGCGGTAGCCGAGGTCGTAGATCGCGCCGGTCGCGCTCTCGGCGGGAGCGACGGCCGACTCACGCCGCGTCATCGGTCCTGCCCTCCGCGCGGAAGAGGTCCTCGAGCCGATGTCGCCGCTGCTCCAGGCGGGTGAGCGCGAGCCCCATCTCGTCGATCGCGTCGCGGACGACGTCGTACGGCCGCTCGTCGGGGCAGTCGACCAGCACGCTGCGGCCGTCGGCGCGGGCGGTGAGCCCGGCCGCGACGAGGCGTTCGGCGAGGGCATCGGCGCCGTCCTCCACCTCCACGCCCAGCGTGCCGGTGCGCTCCACGAAGCTCGCGATCGGGGCGGATTGGAGGAGCTTGCCGGCGTCGATGGCCAGCAGGAAGGTGCAGACCCGCTCGATCTCGCCGAGCAGGTGGCTGGCCACGACCGTGGCGATCCCGAACTCGGTGCCGGTGCGGTGGACGAGGTCGAGCATCTCGTCGCGGCCGGCGGGATCGAGCCCGTTGGTCGGCTCGTCCAGGAGGAGCAGCTTCGGGTCATGGACGATCGCCTGGGCGAGTTTGACCCGCTGCTTCATGCCGGTCGAGTAGCCGCCGATCGGCCGATAGCGCTCCTCGTAGAGGCCCACGTGGCGCAGCACCTCGGCGGTCCGCTCACGCGACGCGGCGCGCGGCAAACCGGCCATGCGACCCATGTGGCTCACGAAGTCGGTGGCCGAGACGTCGGGCGGCAGGCAGTCGTGCTCCGGCAGGTAGCCGACGTACTGGCGGATCTCGGGGCCGCGCGTGGCGACGTCCATCCCCATCACCGTCGCGCTGCCGCTGGTCGGGCGCAGCAGGCCGAGGAGGATCTTGAGCAGGGTGCTCTTGCCCGCCCCGTTGGCGCCGACGAGGCCGATGATCCCCGGCTCGACGTCGAGCGTCAGCGCATCGAGGGCAGTGACGGACGAGCCGTAGCGCTTCGTCAGGGACTGGGTCGAGATGAGAGGCATCTCGCCCGAGTCTAGCCGCGCGAACCTACATCTGCGGGACGTAGTCCGGGTCGAAGAACCGTTTCGGGTCGTCCAGGAACTCGAGCCGGCAGCCGCGGCCGCAGAAGTAGTAGCTGTGACCCTCGTGCTCGACGCTGAGCCCGGCAGCCGCAGCCACCTCGGGGTTCACGGTCATGCCGCAGACGGGATCCTGCGCCATCGGGGCGGTCTGGGGTGTGTCCATCGGTCGATCCGTCCTTTCAGCTGGGTTGGAAGCTCCGCAGGCGGAGCGAATTGGTGACCACGCTGACGCTCGAGAGCGCCATGGCGCCGGCTGCCAGGGCCGGCGAGAGGAGCCAGCCCGTCAGCGGGAAGAGCGCTCCCGCCGCGACCGGGATCAGGACCAGGTTGTAGCCGAAGGCCCAGGCCAGGTTCTGGCGGATCGTGCGCATCGTGGCGCGCGACAGCCGAACCGCGGCGGGGACCGCGCGCAGGTCGTCGCCGATCAGGGTGATGTCCGACGCCTCGACCGCCACATCGGCGCCGGTGCCGATCGCGACCCCGAGGTCGGACTGCGCCAGGGCCGGCGCGTCGTTGATGCCGTCACCGACCATTGCGACGACTGCTCCGCTGGCCTGCAGCTCGCGAACCTTGGCGGCCTTGTCGCCTGGCCGGACCTCGGCCAGGATCCGGTCCGACGGGATCCCGACGGACGCGCCGATCGCCTCCGCTACCGCCGCCCGATCACCGGTCAGCATCCAGACATCGAGCCCGGCCGCCCGGAGCCGCTGGATCGCCTCTCCCGATTCGGGCTTGACCGTGTCCGCCACCGACAGGAGGCCGACCGCCGCCCCATCGACAGCGACCATCACCGGCGTGTGCCCGACCCGGGCCGCGTCCACCGCCAGCCGGGCCAGGGGCTTGAAGTCGACATGCCGCTCGGAAAGCAGCCGTTCGCTGCCGACCAGCGTTCGGCGGCCCTCCACGAGCGCCTCCACCCCGTCACCGGAGAAGGAGGTGAACTCCGTAGCCGCCGGCAGGTCGACCTGCCGCTCGGCGGCGAGGCGGACGATCGCCTCGGCCAGCGGATGCTCGCTGCCGCGCTCGGCCGCCGCCGCCACGCGCAGGAGGACCTCCTCGGTCATCCCGGCCACCGGCTGCAGCTCGACCACGGACGGCTGGCCACGGGTGATGGTGCCGGTCTTGTCGAGGACCACGGCGGTGATCCGCTGCGCCTGCTCGAGCGCCGCACCGTCGCGCACCAGGATCCCCGCCTCGGCGCCCTTGCCGGTGCCGACCATGATCGCGGTCGGCGTGGCCAGCCCCATGGCGCAGGGGCAGGCGATGATGAGCACAGCCACCGCGGCGGTCAGCGCGGCCGGCAGACGCGGCTCGGCGCCGACCAGCAGCCAGACCGCGAAGGCAGCGGCAGCGACCAGGACGACCGCGGGGACGAACCATGCCGTGACCTGGTCGACCACGCGCTGGATGGGCGCCTTGGAGCCCTGGGCCTGCTCCACGAGGCGGGCGATCTGCGCGAGCGTCGAGTCGGCACCGACCCGTTCGACCCGCATCACGAACGAGCCGGAGGCGTTCATCGTCGCCCCCGTCACCTGATCGCCCGCAACCTTGTCGATGGGGATCGACTCACCGGTCAGCATCGATTCGTCCACCGCCGATCCACCCTCGACGATCGATCCGTCCGCCGGCACGCGTTCGCCGGGTCGCACCCGCACGAGGTCGCCGGCGCGGACCTGGTCGATCGGCAGATCGGCCTCGCGGTCGTCGCGCAGCACGCGGGCGGTCGTGGACCGCAGCTTGAGGAGCGCCTTGACCGCGCCGGCTGCCTGGCCCTTGGCACGGGCTTCGAGCCATCGGCCCAGGAGCACGAGGCCGATGATGATCGCCGCGCTGTCGTAGTAGGTCTCCGCCGCCGACCCCGCCAGCGTGATCGCCAGGGAGTAGCCGTACGCCGCCAGCGTCCCGAGCGAGACGAGCGTGTCCATGGTGAGGTTCCCGTGGCGCAGCCCCTTCGCCGCGGCCAGCAGGAATCGCCGGCCAAGCACGAACTCCACCACCGTGGCGGGGGCGAGCATCCAGACGTTGATCCGCTCCATCGGCCACGGCGCCCCACCCGGCCAGAGCGCGACGGCCATCATCGCCAGGCCGACGCCGGTGGCGAGCAGGGCGTCGCGCAGCAGCGCCCGCCGCTCGGTGGCGCGCGCCGCGTCGGCCTCGTCGACCCCGGTCGCACCCGTCGCGGCTGCGGGCTCCGCCGCCACGTCGTAGCCGGCTGCCTCGATGGCTTCCACGATCCCGCCGCGGTCGATGCGTCGCGGGTCGAAGTGCACGGTCGCGCGTTCCGTGGCGAGGTTGACGCTCGCGTCGCCGACACCTTCCGCCCGCTCCAGGAAGCGCTCGATGCGTGACACGCACGACGCGCAGGTCATGCCAAGGACGGGGAGCGAGAGCTCGGTCAGAGGTTCTGCGGCGGAGTTGGTCATCGGCCTTCTCAGGATACTACAGGGGAGTATCCGCCGCAGCGTCCGGGGCCGACGGAAACGGGAGGCTGGATGCACGCTACGCTGGCACCCGCATGAAGGCCCTCCTGCTCACCAACGAATTCCCGCCCAACGTGTATGGCGGGGCCGGGATGCACGTCGCCGAGCTGACCCGGCACCTGCGCCACCTCGTCTCCCTCGAGGTGCGGACCTTCGGGGAGCAGGACGAGGAGGCGCCGGGCTGGCGCGTTCGCGGCTACGCCTCCACCAACCGCGCGTCCACTCGCGACGGTCGCCTGCGTCCGGCATGGGACGCCTTCGAGCGCAGCCTGGCCATGGCCGCCGATCCGAGCGACGCGGGGCTCGTGCACTGCCACACCTGGTACACCCACCTCGGCGGGTTGCTGGTGCAGCACGCGAACGGCGTCCCACTGGTCATCACGGTGCACTCGCTCGAGCCGCTGCGGCCGTGGAAGCGCGAGCAGCTGGGTGGCGGCTACGACCTCTCCAGCTGGGTCGAGCGGACCGCGCTCGAATCCGCCGACGCGGTGATCGCCGTCAGCCAGGGAACCCGCGACGACGTCCTGCGCCACTTCGCCGTCGCGCCGGAACGGGTGCAGATCATCCACAACGGCATCGATGCCGACTTCTTCTTCCCCGATCCCGCGACGGACGCGCTCGAGCGCCGCGGCATCGATCCGGGCAAGCCGTACGTCCTTTTCGTCGGCCGGATCACGCGCCAGAAGGGGATCGTCCACCTGGTTCACGCGATCCGCGGCCTGGATCCGGGGATCGGGGTCGTGCTGGCGGCCGGCCAGCCAGACACGCCCGAGCTGGCGGCCGAGGTCGAGGCCGGGGTGTCGGCAGCGCGCCGCGACCGCCCGAACGTGGTCTGGATCCCGGAGATGCTCGGCCGCGAGGAGATCCGGCAGCTGTACAGCCACGCCGCGATCTTCGTCTGCCCATCGGTCTACGAGCCGTTCGGGATCACGAACCTCGAGGCGATGGCCTGCGAGCGGCCCGTGGTCGCGACCGCCGTGGGTGGCATCCCGGAGGTGGTGGTCGACGGCGAGACGGGCGTCCTCGTGCCGGTCGCCTTCGACCCCGCGGAGCCGATGACCCCGGTCGATCCCGAGCGGCTGGCGACCGACCTCGCAGCGGCCATCAACGCGCTCATGGCCGATCCCGACCGGCGTGCGACGATGGGAGCGGCCGGTCGACGCCGCGCCATCGACCGCTTCAGCTGGTCCTCGATCGCCTCCCAGACCGCGGCCCTATACGAGGGGCTGGTTGGGTCGGCTAGCATGCCGCGGCCATGAGTTCACCGATCGTCGCAGCGAAGGACCTCCGCAAGCGGTACGGGTCGCTGCAGGCCGTGGATGGCGTGAGCTTCGAGATTGCGGAGGGCGAGGTCTTCGGGATCCTGGGGCCGAACGGCGCGGGCAAGACGACCACGCTCGAGATGATCGAGGGGATGCGGCCCATCGACTCGGGGAGCGCAATCGTCGACGGCATCGACGTCGCCAGCGACCCGCGGGCCGTGAAGGCCCGCATCGGCATCCAGCTGCAGGCGTCGAGCTTCTTCGACGAGCTGAACCTCGTCGAGCTGCTGGAGCTATTCGGCCACCTCTACGACCGCACGGTCGACGCCGCCGCCCTCCTGGCCGATGTCGAGCTCAGCGAGAAGGCGCAAGCGCAGGTTCGAACGCTCTCAGGCGGGCAGAAGCAGCGATTCAGCATCGCCTCCGCCCTCGTCAACGAGCCGCGGGTCCTGTTCCTGGACGAGCCGACCACCGGCCTGGACCCCCAGGCGCGCCACCACCTGTGGGGTCTCGTGCGCCGGATACGCGAGCGCGGACACACCGTCGTCCTGACGACGCACTACATGGAGGAGGCGGAGGAGCTCTGCGATCGGGTCGCCATCATGGACAGCGGCAAGATCGTGGCGCTCGACACGCCGCAGCGCCTCGTGGACGCGCTCCTGGGGCGTGGCTTCACGAAGGCCCGCGTTGAGCGGCTGGCCAACCTGGAGGACGTCTTCCTCGACCTCACCGGCCATGACCTGCGGGAGGGAGACTGACCGATGCGCCCATTCGGGATCCGGCTCGGGATGTTCTGGGCGCTGTTCGTGGCGAGCGTGCTGATGTTCGTGCGCAATCGAGCCGCCGTCTTCTTCAGCCTCTTCCTGCCGCTCATCATCATGCTGATCTTCGGCGTGCTGAACTTCGAGGGCGCCACCACCATCCAGCTCGGCCTCGTCGACGAGGCGCACAACCCGGCGAGCGCGAAGCTCATCGACGGCCTCGGGGCCTATGACTACATCGAGCCCGCGAGCGGATCGCGGGACACCGAGCTCGCTGACCTGGCTGCCGGCGACCTGGACTTCGTGCTCGTCATCCCCGCTGGCTTCGACCCGCAGCTCGGCCAGGAGAGCGGCCTGGTGGCGTATGCCTCGACCGCGGATCCCGGCCAGGCGCAGGTTGCCCAGGGCCTCCTCCAGCAGGCCGTCGGCCAGGCGCTGTTCGCTCCCTCCGGCGGTGGGTCCACGACCGGAGGCGTCTTCGGGGCGCCGCCGGTTCGCTTCCAATCGGTCGAGTCGCGCGACCTCGGCTACATCGACTTCCTCGTCCCCGGCATCGTCGGCATGACCGTCATGCAGCTCGGCCTGTTCGGTGTCGCCTTCGGATTCGTGCACCTGAAGCGCACCGGTGCCCTGCGGCGGCTGTTCGCAACGCCCACCTCGCCGGCCTACTTCCTGGGTGCCCAGGTGGCGTCGCGCCTGATCATCGCGTTCGTGCAGGTGGCGATCCTGTTCGGCATCGGCATCTGGTTCGGCCTCCAGATGTTCGGCGACTACCTGACCCTGGCGGCGATCGTGCTGCTGGCGGCGGTCATCTTCCTGGCCGTCGGCTTCTCGATCGCCGGTTGGGCCAAGAACGAGGACCAGGCCGCGCCGGTCGCGAACCTGATCAGCCTGCCGATGATGTTCCTCTCCGGCGTCTTCTTCCCGCGCGACGCCATGCCGGACTTCCTGGCAAGCATCACCCAGTACATGCCGCTGACCTACGTGAACGAGGCGCTGCGCGCGGTCGTCAACAACGGCGCCAGCCTCACGTCCTTGGGCCCGCAGCTGCTTGGCATGGGGGTCTGGGCGGTGATCACCTTCCTCATCGCCATCCGCCTCTTCAAGTGGGAGTGAACCGCCTCGCGGTCGACGTCATCCTGCGAGCCGAGCAGCTCGCTTTCGTCGCGGCGGGGGTCGCCATCTGGATCGCGAACGGCGGGCCTCTCTGGCTGCTCCTGCCAGCCTGGCTGCTCGTCGATCTCTCGATGGTCGGCTACCTTGGCGGCCCGCGGCTCGGGTCGATCATGTACAACGCCGCGCACAACCTCGTGCTCCCGGTCCTGCTGCTCGGCCTCGGCTGGTGGAGCGGCACGGGCTGGGTGGTGCTGGCCGGCGCCGTCTTCCTCACCCACGACGGGTTGGACCGCACCCTGGGCTACGGACTGAAGCTGCCGACCGACTTTCGCGACACGCACCTTGGGCGAATCGGGAGGAGCTAGGGTTTGTCCTCGCCGAGCCGGTGTTTGGCAACGAATGCGGCGGCCTGCGCGCGTCGCTGCAGGTTGAGCTTGGAGAGGATGCTGCTCACGTAGTTCTTGACGGTCTTGTCCGAAAGGAAGACCTCGGTCGCGATCTCCTTGTTCGTCTTGCCGTCGGCAACCAGTCGCAGGATCTTGCGCTCCTGTGCCGTCAGCTCGCTGAACTCGTCCTTCTCGTCGCCGTTGGCGATCCGGCGCACGCGCTCGAGCACGCGCTCGGTGACGCCCGGATCGAGGAGCGAATCGCCGCGCCCGACCGCCTCCAGGGCAGTGACCAGGTCGCGGCCGCGAATCTGCTTCAGCAGGTAGCCGCTGGCGCCAGCGAGGATCGCGGACAGCACCGCCTCCTCGTCGGGGTAGGAGGTGAGCATCACGACTCGCGTGCCGGGGAGCTCGGCCCGGATCTCGCGGCAGGCCTCGATGCCCGACCCATCCGGGAGGCGCACGTCCATCACCACGAGGTCCGGCTGGAAGCGCTTCGCGGCAGCGATGGACTCCGCCACGGTGCCCGCCTCCGCGACGACCTGGAACTCCTCGTGACGCGAAAGGACGGCAACGAGGCCCTGCCGGACCACCTCGTGGTCGTCGACGACGAGGAGCCGCAGCGGTGGGCGGCCCGCCTTCGGGTCGCTGCTCATGCTCTTTCCTCGGAACGGGCCGCCTGCTCGGGAAGCGGCAATGTGACGATGATACGGGTGCCGGTGCCAGATGCGCTCGCGACCTGCAGCGTCCCGCCCAATGCCTCTGCTCGCTTCCGCATGTTCAACAGCCCGTTGTGGCCCTCGGCGCCTGGCGCGCTGGGGTCGAATCCCATGCCATCGTCGTCGACCTCGAGCCGGAGCTCGCCGTCGGAAGCGGCCACCTCGATCGTCACGCGCGTCGCGGCGGCGTGGCGAATGACGTTGCTGAGCGCCTCGCGCGCGATGCTGAGCAGCTCGCCCCGGACCGTCGGCGAGAGGCCTGCCACGCGTGGCGCAGCGATGTCGATCTCGACCATCGTGTTGAGCCGCGTCTCCTCCGCGAGCGACTCCAGCGCCGAAGCGAGGCTGCCCTCGTAGTCGAGCCCGGGCCGCAGGCCGTAGATGAAGCTGCGGATCTCGGCGATTGCCTCGTGCAGCGCGTCGATGGCGTGATCGACCCGTTCGCCGGCCGCTGCCGGGTCCGTCGACGCGAGCTCGGCCACGTCGTCCAGTCCCAGGGCAACGCCATACATGCGCTGGATGATGCCGTCGTGCAGGTCGCGTCCGATGCGCTCGCGCTCCTCGACGACTGCCAGAGCCTGCACCCGCTCGCTGAGCCGCGCGTTCTCGATCGCCAGGCCGGCGTGCGCGGCGAAGCGCTCGACCACGGTCTGGTCGCCTGGGCCGAACTCGGCGGCGCCGCGCTTGTTGGTGAGGTACATGTCGCCGACGGGCTGGCCCTTGACGGTGATCGGCACCCCCAGGAACGAGTGCATCTCGGGGTGGTTCGGCGGAAAGCCGTGACGCCGCGGGTCGCGGGCGATGTCCGGGATCCGGAACGTCTCACCCTCGCGGATGATCAGTCCGAGCAATCCGTAGCCGTGCGGCAGGGCGCCGATCTGCTCGCGCTCCTCCTGGGTCAGGCCGCTCGTGATGAAGCGCTCGATCACGCCGTCGGGGTGAGCTATGCCCAGCGCGGCGTACTCCGCATCGCCCAGCTCCCGCACGCGATCGACGATGAGTTGCAGGACGACCTCGAGTCCGAGGACGCCGGAGATGCCCTTGACGGCGACATCGAGCGCGGCGAGGTGGGCCTCAGCGCGCCTGGCGCGGAGCTCCCAGGAGTGCTCCGACTCGTTCACCGCCCTAGCCTAGCCGTCCGCCCGGCCTCACAGGTGCCATCGGCCCGCCCAAAGGTGCCGAATGGCAGGTGATGCCTCCGGTCGGGGTCTGGCCCAATGCGGGGGTCGGACTCCGAGTGCCCGCCGAAGCCGGGCAGAAAAGGATGCATGGGCCGGATCGTTCTCTTCGCCTCCGCGGTGGCCAGCGTCCTCCTGCTGACCCTGATCTACGCAGTGGTCGCCATCCAGTCCGGAGAGACCGCATCGGCCTCCGCATCTCCGTCGTCAAGCGCCGCCGCCACCGGGGGAGAGGTCCTGGGCGAGATCTCGATCAGCGCCTTCGACCTCGGCTTCGACCCGTCCACCGTTGACGTCGCCGCGCCCGGCGTCTACTCCGTGATGTTCCACAACACCGGTGCGATCGCGCACGACCTGACCTTTGCCGATGGCACGAAGTTCGCGGCAGAGCCCGGCGAGATGGCGACCGGCACGGTGACCATCCCCGAGGCGGGCACGACCTTCCTGTGCACCATTCCGGGTCACTCCGATGCCGGGATGACAGGCAACGTGACGGTTGCCGGCGCGGCTCCTTCGCCAAGCGGGGACAGCCACGGCGGACCGGCTCCCACCACCGACGTCGCCGCCGATCCCAGCGCCCCGCCGTATGAGCTTCGCGACCCGGCTGCTCCGCCGCTCCTCGCCGGCAAGGTGCACGACATCGATCTCACGGTCGAGGAGAAGCTGATGACCGTGGCGAAGGGCTACCAGCAGATGGTCTGGACCTTCAACGGCAGCGTGCCGGGGCCGGTCATTCGGGTGAAGGTCGGTGACACGATCCGGGTCCACCTCAAGAATCCGGCGACCAACACCCTTTCGCACTCGGTGGACTTCCACGCCAGCCAGGTCGCCTGGAACGACGAGATGACCTCCATCAAGCCGGGCGAGGAGAAGCTCTACGAGTGGACGGCCGAGTACGCCGGCGTGTGGATGTACCACTGCGGAACGGCGCCCGCCCTCCACCACATCGCGAACGGCATGTTCGGGATGGTGATCGTCGAGCCCGCCGAGGGCCTTCCGAAGGTCGACAAGGAGTTCGCCATCGTCCAGTCCGAGTGGTACCTCGGTCCGCAGGGCAAGGAAACCAACCTGGCCAAGGCCTCCGCCGGCGCGCCCGCCCCCGACTTCGTGATGTTCAACGGCGTGGCCAACCAGTACCTCGACAACCCGATCCAGGTCGGGACAGGGGAGCGGGTCAGGATCTTCCTGCTCGACGCGGGGCCGAACATCGACTCGTCGTTCCACATCGTCGGCACGATCTTCGATACCGTCACCAAGGAAGGGATCCATCTCGTCCGCGGCAACGACGGCAGCTGGGCCTCGCAGGCGGTGGATCTCTCCCCGGCACAGGGCGCCATCATCGAGTTCCAGACGGCCGAGGATGGCCAGTACCCGATGGTGACGCATGCCTTCAACTTCGTCGGTCGGGGAGCCCTGGGGCTCTTCCAGTCGGGGGATGGCGATCCCCTGAACTGACCGATAGCGACGCGCGGCGGAAGCTCGGAGCCGCCGCGCACGGCAGGGGCCGGTCCCAGCGATGGGCCGGCCCTTGTCACGCCCCTAGCCGAACGTGACCTCGACCAGCGGCGAGTGGTTCAGCATCACGTCGAGATCGGTCCGACCCCAGTTCCGCGCCACTCGCTCCATGACGGCGCGGCGCTCGACCGGCTCGAGGATGGCTCGCGCGGTCGCGGGCAGATCGGCCTTGACCGCGCCCTTGAGGTGGAAGGTGAACCGCGGATCGGCCAGCAGGTTGGCGTACCAGCTGCGCTTCCCCGGCATGCCGCTCAGGACGATCCGGCCGTCGATGTTGTGGAAGACCGTCTCGATGCGACGCGGCTGCCCGGTCTTGCGGCCGGTGGTGGTGATGTCAATGGTGTGGCCCCGCGAAAGGGCACGTGCGACCCGCTCGTCCGGCGCGGTCGTCGTTGATTGGTTGCTCATGCAACTAACTGTAGCACGTATCGAGCGATGTCTCCGGAGCTCAGCCACTAGAACAGATGTTCGAACGCGGGCAGTCGCGCTAGACTGACGCGATCGTGTCGAAGGCCGATCCACTCGCTCCCTTCTCGGCCCCCACCCGCGCCTGGTTCGGCGAGGCCTTCGCCAAGCCGACCCGCGCGCAGGTCCTCGGCTGGGCCGCGATCGCCGCAGGCAAACACACGCTCCTGCACGCCCCCACCGGGAGCGGCAAGACGCTCGCCGCGTTCCTCTGGTGCCTGGATCGACTCTTCGCCGATGACGCGCCCCGCCCCCGCGACCGACGACTCCGTGTCCTGTACGTCTCGCCGCTCAAGGCGCTGACCTACGATGTCGAGCGAAACCTGCGCGCGCCGCTGGCCGGCATCCGGCGGACCGCCGAGCGCCTCGGCCTCGAGATCCCCGAGGTGCGGGTCGCGTCTCGCACCGGGGACACGCCGGCGGATGCTCGTCGCCAGCTCGTGCGTGACCCGCCCGAGATCCTGGTCACCACCCCCGAGTCGCTCTACCTGCTCCTGACCAGCCAGGCGCGAGAGTCGCTGCGCGGCATCGAGTACGTGATCGTCGACGAGGTCCACGCCATGGCCGGTACCAAGCGCGGGGCACACCTCGCCATCTCGCTCGAGCGGCTCTCGGCCCTGACCGACGGCGAGCCGCAGCGCATCGGCCTCTCGGCCACGCAGCGGCCACTGTCGGCGATCGCGGCGTTCCTGGGAGGAGTCGGCCGCGAGGTGCAGATCGCCGACGCCGGCGCCGGCAAGACCCTGGAGCTCGAGGTGATCGTGCCGGTCGAGGACCTGGCCAACCTCTCGGACGGAGCCGATGAGGATGCCGGGCCGGAGAAGCGCCACTCGATCTGGCCCAACATCTACCCTGCGTTGCTCGAGCTGATCCGCGCACATCGGTCCACCCTCGTCTTCGTCAACTCGCGCCGGCTGGCGGAACGGATGAGCAGCCGCCTGAACGAGCTCGCCGGCGAGGAGCTGGTGCTGGCGCATCACGGCAGCATCGCCCGGGAGCAGCGGCTCGAAATCGAGGAGGCGCTGAAGGCCGGACGCCTCCCTGCCCTGGTGGCAACGTCCAGCCTGGAGCTCGGGATCGACATGGGCGCGATCGATCTCGTCGTGCAGATCGAGGCGCCGCCGAGCGTCGCAGCCGGACTGCAGCGGATCGGGCGGGCAGGGCACCAGGTGGGCGAGCCGTCGGTCGGCAAGATCTTCCCGAACCATCGCAGCGACCTGCTCGAGGCGGCGGTGGTCGTGCGCCGCATGCTCGACGGGGCGATCGAGGAGACGCGCATCCCGCGCAACCCCCTCGACGTGCTTGCGCAGCAGATCGTGGCCATCTGCGCCATGGACCCGTGGACGGTGGACGCGCTCCACGCGCTCATGACCCGCGCAGAGCCCTTCCGTGACCTTTCGCGGCAACAGCTCGAGGGCGTGCTCGACATGCTCTCGGGGCGCTATCCCTCCGACGAGTTCGCCGAGCTGAAGCCGCGGGTCATCTGGGACCGCACCACCGACACGATCCAGAGCCGGAACGACGCGCGGGTGGTGTCGATCGTCTCCGGCGGCACCATCCCCGATCGCGGCCTCTTCGGCGTCTTCCTGGCCGGCGACGAGGGCGGCAAGGGCCATCGGGTGGGGGAGCTCGACGAGGAGATGGTCTACGAGAGCCGCGTCGGCGAGGTCTTCCTGCTCGGTGCCTCGTCGTGGCGCATCGACGAGATCCGCCCCGACCGGGTGATCGTCACGCCCGCTCCCGGGCAGCCCGGCAAGATGCCGTTCTGGCACGGCGACGCCCTCGGCCGCCCGGTCGAGCTGGGTCGAGCCATCGGCGCATTCGTGCGCGAGCTGGATGCGCTCGAGCCTTCGGCCGCCGAGGCCCGCCTGCGCGACGACCACTTCCTCGACGAGCGCGCCGCCCGCAACCTGCTCGCCTACCTCGCCGAGCAGCGCGAGGCGACCGGGACCCTGCCATCGGACCGGGCGGTGGTGGTGGAGCGCTTCCGCGACGAGCTTGGCGACTGGCGGGTCTGCCTCCTCTCGCCGTTCGGCGGCCGGGTCCACGCCCCGTGGGCGATGGCAATCGAGGCGCGCCTGGCCGAGCAGGGGCAGCTGGTGCAGACCATCTGGACCGATGACGGGATCGCCCTGCGACTGCCGGAGGCGACCGAGCCGCCGCCGGAGGACCTGTTCCTGGTCGATCCCGACCAGATCGAGCGACTGGTGACCGATGCGCTGGGGGGAACGGCCCTCTTCGCATCGCGCTTCCGCGAAAACGCGGCCCGGGCGCTCCTGCTCCCACGACGACGACCGGGCCAGCGCACCCCGCTCTGGATGCAGCGCCAGCGCTCGTCCGACCTGCTGGCCGTGGCGAGCCGCTACGGCTCGTTCCCGATCATCCTCGAGACGTATCGCGAGGTCCTGCGTGACGTCTTCGACCTCCCGGCCCTCGGCGAGGTGCTGAGCCGGATCCGCGCCCGCCAGATCAGGGTCGTCAACGTCGAGACCGCCACGGCGTCGCCGTTCGCGTCCGGGCTGCTCTTCAACTGGGTGATGGCCTACATGTACGAGGGCGACGCACCCCTGGCGGAGCGTCGCGCCCAGGCACTGGCCCTCGACCGCGAGCTGCTGGCCGAGCTGCTCGGCGAGGAGGAGCTCCGCGAGCTGCTCGACCCGGCGGCCATCGCCGACCTCGAGCTCGAGCTGCAGGGCCTGGTCGGGGGTCGCAGGGTGCGGACCCTCGATGGGATCCACGACCTGCTGCGGCGGGTGGGTGACCTGCGAACCGACGAGGTCGTGGCGCGCTGTGACCTGGCGGATCCGGCGGAGGCGCTCGCTGCGCTGGCGAAGGACCGGCGCATCGTCGAGGTGCGTATCGGCGGCGAGTCCCGCTGGGTCGGGATCGAGGACGTCGCGCGCTACCGCGACGCGGTGGGCGCCAGCCCACCGCCAGGCGTGGCAGAGACATGGCTGGCCGCCGCCGGAGAGGGCCAGCCCCCACTCGACGGGCTGCTGCTGCGGTGGGCGAGGACCCACGCCCCGTTCATGGCCGGCGGACCGGCCGGGCGCTGGGGGATCGCGCCGGACCGGGTGGGGGATCGGCTGCGCGCACTGGTCGAGTCCGGGGCGCTGGTGGAGGGAACCTTCCGCACCGGTGAATCCGAGCGCGAGTTCGCCGATCCCGATGTCATGCGCTCCCTGCGCCGCCGCTCGCTCGCCCGGCTGCGACGAGAGGTGGAACCGGTCCCGCCTGAGGCGCTGGCACGGTTCCTGCCGGCCTGGCACGGGGTCGGGAGCCGTGCCTCGGGCACCGCTCGCCTGCTCGAGGTCATCACCCAGCTCGAGGGCTACCCGATCCCCGCCTCGATCCTGGAGCGGGACGTGCTCACCGCGCGCGTCGCCGGCTACGCCCCGCGCCTCCTCGACGAGCTCGGGGCAGCCGGGGAGGTGGTCTGGATCGGTCGTGGGCCGATCGGGCGCGACGACGGTCGCCTCGCCCTCTTCCGACGCGAGCGCGCCGAGCTGCTCGCCTCCGCCGGTGCCTTCGAGCCCGGCGACCGCCCCGCCGGTCCGCTGCACGACGCCATCCGGCAGCAGCTGGAACGCCGTGGCGCGACGTTCTTCGGCCCGCTGCGGATCAACGTCCGCGACGCCCGCACCGACGACGAGCTGCTCGACGCGCTCTGGGACCTCGTCTGGTCGGGCGAGGTCACGAATGACACGCTGGCGCCCCTCCGCGCCCTCTCGCTCCCGCGATCGCGCTCCCGCACGACGCGGCCCGGCCGCGCAGCGGGCACGGGTCCACCGCGAGCGGCGGGCCGCTGGTCGCTGGTAGCCGACCTGGTTGGCGAGGGTCGCTCGCCAACCGAGCGGAGCCATGCCCAGGCCCTCGCCCTCCTCGAGCGACATGGTGTGGTCACCCGCGAGGCGGTGCTGGCCGAGGGGCTGGCCGGCGGGTTCGCATCGGTCTATCCGGTCCTCAAGGCGATGGAGGAGGCAGGGCGGGCGCGGCGGGGCTACTTCGTGGCCGGCCTCGGCGCGGCGCAGTTCGCCTTCCCGGGCGCCGTCGACCGCCTGCGTGCGGCACGGGACCAGGATGCGGAAGGGACGCCGCAGATCGTGGTGCTGGCGGCCGCCGATCCGGCGCAGCCGTACGGCGCCTCGTTGCCGTGGCCGCGCGACGCCGACGCCGAGCGTCTCCCACTGGCGCGTGTGCCCGGCGCATACCTCGTCCTGGCAGATGGCGCGCCGGCGCTCTACGTCGAGCGCGGCGGGCGCGGCCTCGTCACGCTGCCGGCCATGGCCGATGGCGAGATCGGGTCGTTGGCGGTGGGTGCGCTGACGCGCCTGCTGGCACCGTCCGGGCCGATGCGCGAGCTGCGGCTCGAGCGCGTCGATCGGCTGCCGCCCGCCGAATCGCCGGTGGCCGATGCGCTGCGTGGGATCGGCTTCCGGCCGTCCTACCGGGCCTGGCTGCTGCGGCCGTAGGGAAACCGGGCACAAAAATGTCCCGGAGGAACCTCACCCCGACCCCTTGATGCAATCTCGGGACCGTGGCCCGGCTCCTCCGGAACAAGACGAACAATAGGGGTTGGGTCGGGGTCTGGCTAGGGGACTTCTCCACGACTTTTCCGGAGTCTGGCGGAGTTATCCACGCCCCGTCCACAGGTGGGGAGGGCGGGACGGTCAGCGAGCCCCGCTGATGAGGAAGTCCGGCACCCAGAGGCGGGTGTGTCCGGTCAGGCTCAGGACGGTGACCGCCACGAACAGGCCGATGGCGCCCGCGAGCACGAGCCAGTCGATCCGGCCGTACGCCAGCTGACGCAGCCAGGTGCGTTTGCCGGTCCCGAAGCCACGGAGGTCCATCGCGTCGATCGTGTCCTCCGCCCCGACGATCGCGTTGATCGTGACCGGCACCAGCAGCGGACCCAGCTTTCGCAGCCGGCCGATGGGTCCGCCCTTCACGCGATCCCACTCGTATCCGCGGATGCGCTGCGCGTCCATCGTGGTCTGCATGTCCGAGGCGAGCGATGGCAGGAAGCGGAACGTCAGGTCGATGGCGTAGGCGAACTTGTACGGCACGCGCAGCCTGGCAAAGGTGGGGCCGATGTCGCCCGGCGCCATCGCGTAGGCGATCGGAAAGCCCATCGCCGCCATCGAGCCGAAGCGCAGGAGCTGGCAGGTTGCGTAGGTCACCATCTGGGCCGAGATCGGGGTGTTCAGGAGCGGCAGGCGGAAGTAGATGTGCAGGTCGGCCTCCTTGAACCCGCGCAGCTCGCCGCCGGTCAGCACGGTGTTGACCAGGACGATGAAGCCGATGAAGAAGGTGATGTAGGCCCAGTTGGCGCGCACGGAGCGCCACGGGATGTGCGCGGAGCGGTAATACAGAAACGCCGCCAGGGCCATCGGCGCCAGGAGGCGGAGGTCCCAGACCTGGACGGCGGCCAGCACGTAGGCGGCGAGCGCCAGGACAAGGACACGGGGGTCGCGGCGTGCGAGCCACGACCCCCGTCCGAGGTACCGCGGCGCGACGTTCACGTCACGCCGTTCATGGATGCTTCGATGACTAGCGGCCCATCGATTCGCGCACGGGCTCCCAGGCCGCGACCAGGAGCGGCGTCAGGATCACCGCGACGATCAGGTCGCCGATGACGACGGGGATGTAGTTGTCACTCATGGCAACACCGAAGTTCTCCGCCGTGCCAAGCCAGATGTCGGTGAAGACGAACAGGAAGCCGATGACGACGCCGATCGCCGAGGCGACGGCGGCGTTCACGAGCTTGTTCTGGCCCTGCATCATGCTCAGCGCCCACCAGCCGGCGATGAAGCCGGCCAACCCGTTGGCGACGCTCCAGTTCCACGAGGTGAGGAGCCCCCAGCCGCTGATCTGATCGGCGATGGCGTTGCCCACGAGTCCGACGAAGAGGCCGACGATCGGCCCGAATGCCACGCCGAAGAAGGTCACCAGCGCGAAGCTCGGGCGCATCGAGACGTTGGCCGTCCCGGGTAGCGCGATCTGGAACTGGGCCGTGACTCCGTAGAGCGCCGCGCCGATCGCGGCGTACACGACGGTGCGGGACGAGACGTCCCACATCGCTCCGCTCGACCCCCTTGCCATGGTTGTCATCCGGTATGCCTCCACATCCTCCGAAATTTTCGTAGCGCCTAGGTCAGGCTTGGTCGATGGTTGACCCTCCCTCCGTGCCGCGCCCCGCAGCGTGCTCCTGGGCGAGGATCGCTCGGGCCAACGAGGCGGCGTCGAGGAAATCGTGGCCGGCGGGGAACCTGGCCATGTTGGCGCGCATCAGCGAGGTCTGGTGAAGATTGCAGGCCCGCCACTCCTCCTCGTCCCGGATCACCTCGGTCGGCGTCCCGTCGGCGACGACGCGGCCATCACGGATCACAAGAATACGATCTGCGCGCGTCAGCGCAAGGTCTACATCGTGCGTGATGAGGTAGGTGCTCTCCAGGCCCGCGATGCCCTGCACCTCGTCCAGGAACCGGTTGGCGGTGCGGTGATCCTGCCCGGCGGATGGCTCGTCAAGGATGAGGGTGGGGGGCTCGAGCGCCAGCGCGATCGCAAGCGCAAGTCGCTTCTGCTGCCCGAAGGAGAGGGTCATCGGCGGTCGGCTGAGAATCCCTTCGAGGCCATCGAGCGACGTGCGCCGCAGGGTTCCCATCGCGAAGGCATCGGCGTCCGCCACCTCGTGGCCGAGGTTCCGAGGCCCGAACAGCAGCTCCTCGCGCACCGTTCGTGAGAACAGCATCTGGCTCGGGCTCTGGAACACGTAGCCGAAGACCCGGGCGAGCTCCGCGACACTGCGTCCCGCAGCGGGATTGCCGTCGACCTCGACGCTGCCGTGGCTGGGCCGGATGAGCCCCATCCCCGCCCGGAACATGGTCGTCTTGCCCGACCCGTTCGGGCCGAGGACGGCGACCACCCCGCGCGGTGCCAGCGAGGCTTCCAGCCCGCGCAGCACCTCGTGCTCTCCGAGCGAGACATGCACGTCGTGAAAAGCCAGGCGCGCGGGTGCCCCGGCATCACGAGGGGGCCGTGAAGTGGCCGGAAAGTCGACCGGCTGCGCCCGCGCGCGTTCGCGCTCGAGCGTGACCTCGAACGGGAGCTTCACCGACTCGGGATCGGCGATGCGCAGGAAGCCGTCAACCGCGCCGAGGTATTTGACCCTGCTCTCCTCCAGATAGAGGACCCGATCCGGCCGGAGCTGGAGCGCCTCCTCGACCCGGTGCTCGACGATGACGACCGCGTGGCCTTCGTCGGCGAGGCGTCGCAGGACCTGGAGCAGGTGATCGGCGGTCAGCGGGTCGAGGTTGGCCAGCGGCTCGTCGACGACGTACAGGCTCGGCCGCAGCATGAGCGCCCCGGCCATGGCCAGCAGCTGCCGCTCGCCGCCCGAGAGGGCGTACGTCTCGCGCCCCGCGAGCACGCCGATCCGTGCCTCCTCGGACACCTCTGCGATGCGCGACCCGATCGCGGCGGAGTCCCAGCCCAGGTTCTCGGGCCCGAATGCCAGCTCGCTCTCCACCGTGGAACCAACGATCTGCTTGGCGGGGTCCTGCAACAGGGTTCCGACGCTGAGCGCGATCTCGCGTAGGCGCAGCTCGGCGGTGGGCGTGCCGGCGAGCCGGACGACGCCCTGCATCTCCCCAGGATAGGCGTGCGGGATGAGGCCGTTGATCCCTCGAATGAGCGTCGACTTGCCGCAGCCGGACGGACCGGCCACGAGCAGGACCTCGCCGCGGTCCAGGGTGAGGGACAGGTCCCGGATGGCCGGCTCGGTGGCGCGTCGATACCGAAAGGTGAGGGATTCGACCTCCAGCAGCGGGCCGCCGGCCATCGGCTCAGGCAGGCTCGAGTCGCACCGGGGTGTCCAGCTCCAGGCCGAGCGCATCAGCTGCGGATCCGAGGTTGACGGCGAGCGCGGGGCCGGCGTAGTCGGCGTCCTCGAAGAGCAGCGGCGATCCCACCGGGACGTCGCCGAAGGTGACGACCCACGGGACGCGGACCCGCGTCGCCGGATGGTCGCCGCGCGCCGGCAGCACGAGCTCGAAGGTGCGGCCGTGCTCCATCTCGCCGAAGGCGGTGACGAGGTCGGACGTCTCGCCGGCGAGGCGGCAGTTCCCGAAGGCATCGATCAGGAGGACGGAGGTGTCGAGTCCGCCGTCCCGTGGCGTGGCCATTGGCAGTTCGAGCTTCGTGACCTCGTCCGCCGCGAGCTCCGGGCCGACGCTCTCGAACGGCGTGCCGCCGGCCAGGTGCGCCCCTACTGGCGAGAAGATGTCGCGCCCATGAAAGGTGTGCGACACGCTCGGCAGCCACAGCGCCCGGTTTTCGAGGGCCCGCGCACTCACGATCCCGCCCAGGGCCCGGGCCGCGGGCACGAGCAGGCCGTTGTCTGGCCCGACCAGGTAGTCGCCCCTCGCCGCCTTCAGCGCGATGGGACGTCGCGCGGTACCGACGCCGGGATCGACGACGCCCACGTGAACGCCCACCGGAAAGTAGGGGACGCTTCGGGCGAGGAGGAACGCGCCGTCACGCAGGGCGAAGTGGCGGATCGCGTGGGTGACGTCGACGAGGCGCGCGTCCGGCGTGATGTCGAGCATCACGCCACGACATACCGAAGGAGCGCTGGAGCCGACGCCGAAGTCGGTCATGAAGGAGATGAACGGTCGGTCAGTCATGCGCGGCATCCTAGCCAACCCGAGCCGACTCAGCGCAGCTGCACGGTCTCCAGGTAGGTCGGCAGGTGCGGGTCGAGCCCCATCGCGCGGATCCGGTCCGCGAACGCCTCGGCCGCATCGGGGTCACCGTGGGTGACGAAGATCCGCTTGGGCCGTCCATCTCCGGCGGTCGTGCCCCCGGCCTTTGCGAAGTTGCCAAGCCAATCGTCGAGCTCGTGCTCATCGGCGTGTGCCGAGAAGCCCGAGATGACGCGGACGCGGCAGCGGATCGGGTAGGCGTCGCCGTCGATCTTGGCGACCTTCGCCCCCGACTGGATGTGCCTCCCCAGCGTTCCCTCACCCTGGTAGCCGATGAAGAGCAGGGTGCACGCCGGGTCGGGGAGGAAGTCCTTGAGGTGATGCATGATCCGGCCGCCGGTCAGCATCCCTGAGCTGGCGACGAGCATCAGCGGGCGCGGCTGGGTCCGGATCCCCTTTGACTGGTCCACCTCGTTGGTGTACGTCTCGCCCGGGTAGATCAGCGGGGAGTCGCCGGAGCGAAGGAGCTTCGCCGTCTCCTCGTCGTAGTCCTCCGGGTGGCGCAGGTAGACGTCGCTCGCCCGGCTCGCCATGGGGGAGTCGAGGTAGAGCGGCAGCCGCGGGATCCGCTGGTCGCGGTACAGCTCGTCGAGGACCCAGACCAGCTCCTGGGTGCGCCCGACCGCAAAGCTGGGGACGAGCAGGACCCCCTTGTCCGTCGCCACCTCGTTGATCGCCTTGGCCAGCTCCTCGATCGCCAGCTCGTGCGGCGCGTGCTCCCGGTTGCCGTAGGTGGATTCGACCAGAACGAAATCCGCGTGGCTGACCGAGGTCGGGTCGCGGAGGATCGGCGTGTCGCAGCGGCCGAGGTCGCCGGAGAAGACGATGGTCGTGTCGCCGCCCTCGTCCGCCACGCGCAGCTCGATGATCGCCGAACCCAGGATGTGCCCCGCGTCCCGGAAGGTGGCCGTGACGCCCTCCATGATGGTCACCGGGGTCTCGTAGTCGACCGGTGAGAACTGCGTCACCGTCTGCTCGACATCGGCCATCGAGTACAGCGCGGCGCGCGTCATGGTCATCCCCTCGGCAGGCGCGGCACGCAGCTTCGCGGGCATCTGCGCGTCTTCCACGGCCGCTTCTTCACTGGCGAGCTCGGCGTCGTGCACCGCCGCCTCGTCCGGATGCTTGCGGCGCCAGCGGTTCTCGGCCTCTTCCTGGAGCTTGGCGGCGTCCCGCAGCACGATCTCCGCCAGGTCGAGGGTCCCCGCCGTCGCGTGGATCGGCCCCCCGAAGCCCGCCTTGACCAGGGCCGGGATGCGGCCGCAATGGTCGAGGTGCGCATGGGTCAGGAGGAGCGCATCGACGGCCCTCGGGTCGAAGGCGAACGGCATCCGGTTGCGGCTCACCTCTTCGGGCGCGCCCTGGAACATGCCGCAGTCCACGACGACCTGTCGCTCGCCGGCGGTGACGAGGAACTGGGAGCCGGTGACGGTGCCGACGGCCCCCAGGAACTGGATCGAGACGCTCATTCCGGCGAGTATGGCCGAAACGGGGTCGCGGGTATCATCAGGCCCCATGCCGTTCCCGATCGAGCCCCCCATCGAGCCGATGCTGGCCAAGCCCACGCCCGAGCTGCCGGTCGGGGATGGCTGGCGCTACGAGCCGAAATGGGACGGCTTTCGCGCGCTCGTCTTTCGCGACGGACCGCAGCTCTACCTCCAGTCGCGTGACCTGAAGCCGTTGGACCGATACTTCCCGGAGCTCCTCGAGCCCCTTCGTGCTCTTGGCGGTCCCAAGGCTCGCTTCGTGCTCGACGGCGAGATCGTCATCGCGCGGGACGGCGAGCTGCAGTTCGAATCGCTCCTCCTCCGCATCCATCCCGCGGCATCGCGGGTGGCGATGCTGGCGGGCGAGACACCCGCCTCGTTCGTCGCCTTCGACTGCCTGGCAGAAGGGACCGATGACCTCCGTGACGCCCCGCATGACGATCGCCGTCGCCGGTTGGAGGCGCTGCTCGCGGACCCGCCCGCATCGGTTCTCCTCACGCCGGCCACCAGCGACCCCAAGGTGGCGCGCCACTGGTTCGAGGTCTTCGAGGGAGCGGGGCTGGACGGGGTGATCGCCAAGCGCGCTGAGCTGCGCTACCTGCCCGGCAAACGCGAGATGGCCAAGATCAAGCACCTGCGCACCGCCGACTGCGTCGTGGCCGGGTTCCGGTGGCACAAGAACGGGCCTGGCACGATGGTCGGCTCGCTGCTGCTCGGGCTGTGGAACGACGCCGGGCAGCTCCAGCACCTGGGGGTCACCTCGTCGTTCACGGAGGAGCGCCGCCGCGAGCTCGTCGCATTCCTGGAGCCGTATCGGGTCAACGCGCTCGAAGGCCACCCCTGGCGCGAGTGGAAGGAGTGGGAGGCCGCCGCGGAGGGGAAGCGGATGCCGGGCGCCACCTCGCGCTGGAACCGCGGCAAGGACCTCTCCTGGGAGCCGCTGCGACCCGAGCTGGTCTGCGAGGTCGCGTTCGACCACCTCCAGGGCGACCGATTCCGCCACGCGACCACGTTCAAGCGCTGGCGGCCGGACAAGCCGCCGTCCGAGTGCCGCTATGACCAGCTCGAGGAGACGCCACCGGCACTGCTCGCCGATCTGTTCGGTGGCCGCTGACCGGCTAGACTCCACGCCGCCTCGATCGCCATCAAAGGAGCCACCTGCCCGTGAGCCAGACCGATCCGAACGCCGCCGTCAACGAGCTAGCAGACCGCTTCTGGGAGGGAGTCCTCAGCCGAGATCCGGTCTACGCCACGATCCTGGGCGACGACCGCTGGGATGACCGCCTGCCGGACCTTGGGGCGGACGGCCGCGCAGCTGACGAGGCGGCCTACCGCGAGACGCTGGCAGAGGCCGAGGCAATCGATCCAGCCGGCCTGGAGCCGGAGCAGGTCATTACCCGCGACATGCTGATCCTGGTCGCCAGCACGCACCTCGAATCACTCGAACAGAAGCAGTACCAGCTCGCGATCAACCACATCTTCGGGACGCAGACGATGCCGGTGCGCATCGCCCAGTACCAGATTGCCGAGACACCCGAAGGGCTCGAGCGCCTGCTGACCCGCTTCGCCGCCTACCCGGCCGCCATCGAGCAGGAGATCGCGACGCTTCGCGAGGGCATGGCCGATGGCCGCACCGGGGCGGCGATCCCGGTGCGCAAGCAGATCGAACAGATCGAGCGGATGGTGGCCGCGCCGCCGGAGGCGTTCCCGGCCGTCGCCATGGCCCATGTCGCCGATGATGCCGCTCGCGAGCGCGTGCGCGCCGCGGTCGAGGCAAGCATCTACCCCGCGCTCCAGCGACTGCGCGACTTCCTGGCGGACCAGTACGAGGCCGCGGCCCGCCAGGAGCCCGGCATCTCCGCCACGCCCGGTGGGGAGGAGGCGTATCGGCTCGGGATCCGGATGAACACGACCATCGACACCACCCCGGACGAGGTCCATCGGTTCGGGATGGAGGATCTCGCCCATATCGAGGCCGAGAAGGACGAGATCGCGCGGCGAGCCGGGTTCCAGGATCGCGTGGCATATGCCAGGGCGCTCGGCGAGGACCCCGCCAACCACACCTCGTCCCGCGAGCGGATCATCGAGCTCGCCAGGGAGCAGACGGCGCGCGCCTTCGCGACGGCGCCACGCTTCTTCGGGCGGCTGCCGCGGGCGGACTGCGAGGTCAAGGCGGTGGAGGAGTACCGCGAGCGCGAGGTGCCGCCTGCCTTCTACATGCCGCCCTCGATCGACGGCTCGCGTGCCGGACAGTACTACCTCAACACCTATCAGCCCGAGGCTCGCGACCTCCACAAGATCGCGTCGATCACCTTCCACGAAGCGACCCCGGGCCACCACTTCCAGCTCGCCATCGAGATGGAGCTGACCGGCCTGCCGGCATTCCGGACGCTCGGCTCGCGCATGGCCGGCGCCGCGTACTCGGAGGGCTGGGGCCTCTACTGCGAGCGGCTGGCCGACGAGATGGACCTCTACCAGTCCGACGCGGAGCGACTCGGCATGCTCGACGCGCAGTCGTTCCGTGCCGCGCGCCTCGTCGTCGACTCGGGGCTGCACGCGTTCGGCTGGAGTCGGGAGCGCGCGATCGAGTTCATGCACGAGCGCGGGTCGCTGCCGATGGTCGACGCCGAGATCGAGGTCGACCGCTACACGATCTGGCCCGGGCAGGCCCTCGCCTACAAGATCGGACAGCGAGAGATCGAGCGAGCGCGGCGCGAGGTGAGCGAGTTCATGGGAGACCGATTCGACCTGCGCGCCTTCCACGACGAGGTGCTCGCCCACGGCTCCGTGCCGCTGGCGACGCTGCGACGCGAGATTCCCGGCTGGGTCGAAGCGGCCGTTTCGGCGCGCGAGGGCGCCGCGGCCGTCTGACGATCATCCACGATATTCATCGGGCGCATCAGATTCCACCGATATGGTCGCTCCCGCCCTGGCTGATTCGTCTCAAGCATGAATCGACACGGGAAGGCGGAGATCCGCGCGATTTGATGCACCCCGTGAATGAAAGGGCCGTTCGTCGTGCATCCACCTGAGCGGATCGTCCTTACCGGGCGGTTCGTCCGGCTCGAGCCCCTCGAGGAGCACCACCGGGATGACCTGCTCGCCGCCGCTGCCCAGGACCCGACGACCTTCCGCTACCTCTTCACCGATCTGTCGGTCGGTGCGGCGAACTGGCCGCCCTACCTCGCCGACGCGCTGAAGCCGGAATACGTGTCGTGGGCGACCGTCGACGCAGCCACCGGCCGGGCGGTGGGCTCGACCCGCTTCCTCGACATCGCGCCGGAGCACGGCCGGCTGGAGATCGGCTGGACCTGGATCGCGCCATCCCACCAGCGCACCGCGACCAACACCGAGGCGAAGCTGCTCCAGCTCTCGTATGCCTTCGACGAGCTGGGGGCGACCCGCGTGGCGCTCAAGACCGACGAGCGCAATGACCGCTCGCAGACGGCGATCGCGCACCTCGGCGCGGTTCGCGAAGGGGTGCTGCGCCACCAGTTCCGGATGCCGGATGGGTTCATGCGCAGCAGCGTCTACTTCTCGATCCTGGCCGACGAGTGGCCGGCCGTGAAGGCTCGCCTGGAGGAGCGCCTGGCCCGCTGAGGGCTACGACGCCTCGTTGATCTCCTGCGCCGCCTTGATCCCGGACTCGAGCGCCCCCTGGATCCAGGCGTGGTACAGCGAGCAGTGCTCGCCCGCGAAGTAGATCCGCCCCTCGGGCTTGACGATGTCCGCCTGCAGCTCGGTCTGCTGCTCCGGGGCGAAGAGGGCGAATGCACCGTTGGCCCACCGATCGTCGTACCAGGCGTGCGAGGCTCCGACCTCGTACACGTCGCGGATGCGCGGGTGGATGCGCGACACGTCGTCGAGCGCCTCCTCCAGCCGCGTCTCCTCGTCCATGGCACCCCAGCGCAGGGCGTCCTGGCTCCAGGTGTACGAGGCCAGCAGGACGCCTCGTGAAGTCGTGGGATCCGGGGTGGGGTAGTTGATGCGGCGGATCGGCAGGTCGGTGACGGTGGCTCCGCCGAAGATGCCGTCATCGGCCTCCCAGACGCGCTCGCTGACCTGGAAGAGGATCTTGGTCGAGGCCGAGTAGTTCAGCTGCCGGATGGCCCGCTGCTTCTCGTGCGAGAAGGGGGTCAGCTGCTCGACCTGGCGCAGCACGGAGAAGGGGATGGCGCAGACCGCGTAGTCGGCCCGCTCGCTGTATCGGCCGGCCTCGGTCTTGAAGTGGATCGTCACCGAGTCTGCGTCCTGGTCGATCGCGAAGACCTCCGCGCCGAAGCGGATCCGATCCTGGAGCTCCCCGTAGAAGGCCCGCGGCAGCATGTCGGTGCCGCCGACGATCTCCTGCATGTCGACGAACGACTTGCCCAGGTCCTCGCGCAGCTCCTCGATCACGGCGTTGTTCATGTCGGACTCGACGAAGTTGATGACGCCGTACATCTCGATGGCGCCCTCGCTGAAGCCCTTCAGCACGAGGAACTCGCGGAGCGAGTACTGGTCGTACTGCGCCACGATCTGATCCCAGCCGGCGTCGCCCTCCCGCTCGAGCAGCTCGCGCAGGTCGCGGGTCGCGTCCTCCCACAGGTCGTCGACGCTCCGGCCGCGCTCGTGCTCGGCCACGTCGAACGGAAGCTCGCCGGGCTGCTGCCGCGCCTCGTCGGCGGTCATGCGCTTGCCGCCAACGTGCACGAGGCCCTTCGGGTTTCCCATCATGAAGGGGCGCAGCTCCAGGCCGAAGAGGTTGCAGTACTTGAGCGTCAGGTCGTGCACGCGCGGGATGCGCATCGCTCCCGCCTCGGCGTAGAGGCCCGGCGCGAAGGTCCGCAAGGTGTAGACCCGCCCTCCGACCCGGTTCTGCGCCTCGAGGACCAGCGGGTCATGGCCCTGGCGGGCCAGCTCGAAGGCCGCAACCAGGCCAGCCATGCCCGCGCCGATGACGACCACCCGCTTCCGCCTTCCCTCAGCCGGCTCCAGGCCGTGATGCGGGACAGCGAGGACCTCCTCGGCTACGGGCACGGCGGAGGGCGGTGGCTGCTCCTCGGGATCGGGTGCGTCGCGGGTGTCAACGCTCATGCGGCGAATGCTATCGGCTCAGGACGCTTCGGGAGGGCGCTCCCGGTACTCGGCCCAGGGGTCGTAGTCCGGATCGGGTGGCTCGGCGGCGGGACGCTGCTTCTCGGGGACGTGGCGCAGGTTCACGCGGACCCGATACCAGAGCGAGGAGCGGCCACGCATCCCGTCCACGAGGACGTCGTCCTCGGCGAGCAGCTTGGCGGCCTTCGGGTGGCGCTTCTTCCAGCGCTCGAGGCCTGCCAATGCGTCCTCCTTGGCCTTTGCCTGCGAGATGACGATCAGCGGATGGGCCGAGCGCCGCCGACCGGTCGGCGCGGCCGTCCCATCGGCACGCCGCGCGGGTGGCGACGGCATGCCGGGCGCGACCGATCCGACCCGTCCACGTGGCGCCTTCGGGTCGGTTGGCGCGGCGGCCTCATCCGGCATGCGCCGCTTCGAAGGCTGCACCCGCGGCGGCTCACCCGGCTGCTTGGCATAGTTCGGCGGCCACGGCGCGTCGCCCTGGCCCGCGGCCTCGTCGCGGGCCGAGAGCTCCAGCAGTCCCTCGAGCGAGCCAACCGCATCGTCGATCCCCGCACCGACGTCGCCGAGGTGGGCGTATCGGTCCGGCATGGTCTTCACCGTGAAGTCGGCGAGCTCGGCATCGGGCACCTCCGACCAGAGGAGCGGTGCCGATACGCGCGCGTCGGGAACGGGCCGGACCGAGTAGACGGAGGCGACGGTGCGGTCCTTGGCGTTCTGGTTGTAGTCGATGAAGACGCCGTGCCGCTCTTCCTTCCACCACTTGCTGGTGGCGAGCTCCGGCACGCGGCGCTCGACCTCGCGCGCCAGGGCCAGGGCGGCACGGCGCACCTCGCCGAAGGTCCAAAGGCGCTCGATCCGAGCGTAGACGTGGATGCCGCGCGAGCCGGAGGTCTTCGGCCAACCCGTCAGGCCGTGGTCGCTGAGGACCTCGCCGGCGACGACCGCGACGTCGCGGACCATGGACCACGGCACGCCGGGGCCTGGATCCAGGTCGACCCGCAGCTCATCGGGATGGTCGAGGTCGTCGGCACGCACCGGGTGGGGATTGAGGTCGATGCAGCCCAGGTTGACGACCCAGGCCAGCGCCGCCCAGTTGCTGACCACCACCTCGTCGGCGGTGCGACCCGACGGGAAGGAGAGCTCGACGGTCCGCACGAAGGGCGGGACGGTGGCTGGCGCGCGCTTCTGGAAGAACGCCTCGCCGGCCGCACCATTGACGAAGCGCTTGAGCGCCATCGGCCGGTCCATCACCCCGCGCAGCGCTCCTGGCGCGACAGCGAGGTAGTAGTTCACGAGGTCGAGCTTCGTGACCCCGGCCTGCTCGAAGAAGAGCTTGCCCGGATTACTGATCGCGACCTCGAAGCCGTCGACCTCGAGCAGGACCGATGCGTCCTTCGGCACGGCGACAGGGTAGCCTCTCACCCATGGTCGAGCGCTGGAAGCGGCTCCTCGAGGCAGTGGACGCCTGGGCGGCCCGCCGGCGCTCGACGCGCATCGCGCGCCGCGCGCTCGTGGGCTTCGGCCTGCACGACGCGGGGGACGTCGCCAGCGGGATGGCCTACTTCGCGATCCTCTCCCTCTTCCAGGTCGTGGTCCTGGGCGTCATCGTCTTCAGCCTGGTCGTGGGCGAGGGCGAGGCGCGACGGCTGTTGATCGAGAACCTGGAATCCGCCCTGCCCCTCGAGCCCGGGACGGTCGGCTCGATCGTCGAGAGCATCATCGAGTCGCGCGGTGGCGTGACGGTGGTGAGCGTCGCGATCCTGGCGTGGGGAGCCATCGGCTTCTTCGGCGCCCTGAGCACCGGCGTTGGTCGTGCCTTCGCGACCAGCACCCGACGCCCGTTCTGGCAGGACAAGCTGATCGGCCTCCTGCTGCTCGGCGGGGCCGGCCTGCTCACCCTGGGATCCATCGGGATCGGCCTGGCGGAGGGGATCGCCGCGCGGCTGGCAAGCAGGATCCCCGGCGGCGGGCGAAGCGGAGAGCTGCTCGTCAACCTGGTCGGAGGGTTCCTTCCCATCCTGCTGGTGCTGGTCGCACTCCTCGTGATCTACCGCGTCGTCCCGAACCGACCGGTCACCTTCCGCCAGGTGCTGCCGGGCGCGATGGTGGCCACGCTGCTGTTCACGGCGTTGCGTGCCGGGTTCACCTGGTACGCCACCGACGTGGCCCGCTACGAGAGCTTCTTCGGCCCCATCTCGACCGTCATCTCACTGCTCGTCTTCCTCCACCTGGCCAGCATGGTCGTGCTCCTGGGAGCCGAGATCGCCCGCGCCAACGTGCTCGAGGACGACGAGGCGCAGGATGGGCCGCAGCACGAAAAGGTGGACTCTTGACTAGATGGGGTGGTACCTTCCCGTCACGTCACGCGCTCTGCATGCGCGCATAGGATCGCGACAGGAGCACGTAGACGGGGCATCTGGGCCGATGGAACAACTACAGATGATTGTCGTATGAGGCGACGATCTCACCTGGCCATCATGGTGATTGCCCTCCTGATGGTCGGAACGAGCATCGTCACCACTTCTCCCCGCGACCAGGCCCAGGCCGCGGACCCGCTCGCCGAAGCGAAGGCGCAGCAAGACGCACTCGAGGCAACTCTGAGTGCGCAGCGTGCTGCCCTCGCCAGCCTGAAGGCCAAGGCGACGACCCTTGCCGGGAAGCTGAACGCCGCGAAGGCGGAGCTCGCCTCGGTGACGGCGCAGTACAACCGCGTCAGCGGACTGCTGGACGAGGTGCAGGAGCAGGTCGCCGAGATGACGGCGCGCCTGGCTGACCTGCGCGCTCAGATCGCGAGCCTGGACAAGGAGCTCCAGGGAGTCGCCATCCAGATCATCGTCCAGACGCAGGAGCTGCAGGACCGCGAGGCGCTGCTGCAGGATCACATTCGCGTGGCCTACGAGCGCAGCCAGACCTCCGTCCTCGAACTCCTCCTCTCCGCCGATTCGCTCGACACCGCCACCAACCAGGTCGGCTACATGCTCACGATGTCCGACCAGGACAAGCAGCTGGCGGAGGACATCCGCGGCCTGCGCGCCAGCCTCGAGGAGCAGGAGGCGTCGCTGCGCGATGGCCGCAGGGAGGTGGCCGCGGCGCGCGACGAGGCCCGAACCCAGGCCGAGGTCCTGGCCCAGCGCGAGGCCGAGCTGGCCGCGATGCAGCAGGAGCTGGCGCGGCTGAAGGCCGCCGCCGACCAGAAGCGACGCGAGCAGGAAGCTGCCCTCAATGCCGCGATCGAGGCGAAGGGCGACGTCGCCCAGCAGATCGAGGACAACCAGAAGGCGTTCGACGCGCAGACCAGGCTCGTCGCCAAGCTGCAGGCGGAAGAGGATGCCCGACGCCAGGCGCCGTCAGCGTTCGGCTTCAAGTGGCCGGAGCTGACTTTCCACGTGACCCAGGAATGGGGCCCGACCCGCTTCGTGCTCGAGCCGCCGTATACCTACCAGGGCGTGTACTACTCGCACTTCCATGGCGGAATCGACCTGGGCAACGGCTGCGGCACGCCGATCCTGGCCATCGGCACCGGGACCGTGAAGGCCTCCGGCCAGCCGCTCTGGCCATGGGACTCCGGCTACGGGGTCGTGATCAGCCACGGATCGGGCGTCCAGAGCTGGTACTGGCACCTCAAGGCAGTCGTGATCGTGCATCCAGGCCAGGTCGTGGCGCGCGGCCAGGTCATCGGCTACGAGGGGACCACCGGCAACTCGACTGGTTGCCACCTGCACATGGGGATCAACGACCACGGCGTGTGGGAGAACCCCCGGGTGTACCTGCCCTAGCCCGATCCCGCGGCGGCCGGCTCGGCAGCGCGGGCGGCCGGTCGGTAGAGCTTCTCCACGTACTCGCCGAGCATGCGCGCGGTGCTGAACGGCCAGATGGCCGCCTCGATCGACTCGCGCATGGTCGTGATCCAGTCTCCGGGAACGCCCTCCGCATCCCGGGCGTAGTAGCGAGGGACGACCTCCTCCTCGAGCAGCCGATACAGCTCGGCGGCATCGGCCTCGTCCTGGGCCGCCGCGTCAGGCAGCGTCTCGCGACCGCCGATCGCCCATCCGTTGCGGCCGTTGAAGCCCTCGTCCCACCATCCATCCAGGATGCTGATAGACGGGATCCCGTTCATCGCCGCTTTCATGCCGGAGGTGCCTGACGCCTCCAGTGGACGGCGCGGGTTGTTGAGCCAGATGTCCACCCCGCCGACCAGGAAGCGCGCGATGCGCATGTCGTAGTTCTCGAGGATGAAGATCCGGCCGCGCAGCGGAGCGGTCCGTGACATGGTGAAGATGTGCTGGATGACCTGCTGGCCGGGCCGGTCGGCCGGATGCGCCTTGCCGGCCAGCACCACCTGCACCGGACGCTCACTGTCGGCCAGCAGGCGGGCCAGTCGCTGCTCGTCGTGGAAGAGCAGGTCGGCGCGCTTGTAGGTCGCGAAGCGACGGGCGAAGCCGATGATGAGCGTCTCCGGGTCGAATGCGGCATGGAGCTCGCGGAGCACGGCAGGCGCTTCGCCGTGGCGCGCGAACTGCCGGGCCAGGCGGCTGCGCATGAACTCGATGAGCTCGCGTTTCTGCTGCCGATGCGCCCCCCACAGGTCGGACGCCGCGACTTCCGCGAGCTTGTCGAAGACCTCCGGCCGTGGGGCGTCGCTGCCGAGGGATCGGGCGGTGGCGCGCTCGTAGAGGCGCCGCAGCGGACGCCCGATCCAGGTCGCCGCATGGACGCCGTTCGTGATGGCCGAGATGGGGTCGGATCGCAGCGGCGCCCAGGTCGCGTTGGCGGTCTCGCCGTGAAGCCGGCTGACCGCGTTGGCCGCCGCCGCGTGGCGCAGGACGAAGGCGGTCATGTCGAAGGGAGGCTCGACCTCGTCGCCCAGCCCGCGCCCGAGCTCCATCAGCTGCTCGGCCGGCATGTTGCACGCCTTCAGCCAGGGGCTCAGCAGCCGGCTGGCCAGCGCACGCTCGAACTGCTCGTTCCCGTCCTTCACCGGGGTGTGGATGGTGAAGACCGAGTTGCGGCCGACCTGTCGCAGGGCCTCATCGGCGGGTAGCCCCCGCTCCGCCTCGACCAGCTCTCGTGCGCGCTCCAGGAGCAGGAACGCGGAGTGGCCCTCGTTCAGGTGCCAGGCCGCTGGCTCGACCCCGAGCGCGCGCAACGCCCGTACGCCGCCGATCCCCAGCACGATCTCCTGGCAGAGCCGCATCTCGCGGCCGCGGACATAGAGGATGTGCGTGATCGGGCGGTCGCTTCCCTCGTTGGAAGGGATATCGGTGTCCAGCAGCAGGAGGGGCACGCGGCCCACCTGGGCCAGCCAGACGGCGACCTGCACCTTGCGGTCCGGGAAGTCGACGCTGACCTGGAGCGGTGAGCCGTCCCGGCCGCGCGCGCGACGCAGCGGCAGCATCGCCGGGTCGAGGTCCGGCTGGGCGTGCTCCTGGTGGCCGTCGGCGTCGATCTGCTGCCTGAAGTAGCCGCGACGGTAGAGGAGCCCGACCCCGATGAAGGGGAGCGCCGCGTCCGACGCCGACTTGCAGTGGTCGCCGGCCAGGACGCCGAGCCCGCCCGAGTAGATCTGCATCGACTCGTGGATCCCGTACTCGGCGCAGAAGTAGGCCACCGGCCCGGGCAGCGAGGCGGATGGGTCGGAGTCGGTCGCGGCCCGGTACCACGAGTCGGAGCCGTTGGTGAGGTATCGGTCGAATTCGTCGAGCAGGCGGCTGGCGTCGACCATGAAGTCCTCGTCGGCCAGGAGCTCGGTCCATCGGCCGGGCTCAAGCCCCGCGAGGACCGGGATCGGGCTGCGATGGCGCGACCAGGCCGCCGAGTCGATTCGGGCGAAGAGCGCGCCGGCGCGCGGGGTCCAGCTCCACCACAGGTTGTAGGCCAGCTCGCGGAGTCCCTCGAGCGCGGGCGGGAGCCCGAAATCGAAACCTGGCTGGCTGGGCACCCGGACTGTGGACGTCATCGAGGGCCGATGATAGGGAGTCGGAGCCTCGCGCCGCCGCTCTGCTCCGCGAAACGAGGCAGGGGTATCGCCGTTTTTCCTGCCAGGGCGTACGCTATCGCCCCCGTGATGGACGGCTATTCGGTCCAGGAAGCAGCGTCCGTGCTCGGGGTCGCTGAAGGGCGCGTCTGGGAGCTGTTGGCCAGAGGCGTGATCCTCGGCACCCCCGAGGGTGACTCCATGCGCGTCTTTCTGAAGGCGCAGCCAGGTCCGATCGCGGCGACCGGCACCCGCAACGAGCCGCGGACCAATGGCAATGGCGGCTCGCACGCCCCCGAGGGCGAGGCCAGTGCCTTCCGGGAGCTCCTCACCGAGTTCCGCAACCTGACCGAGCGCTACGGGCAGGCGCTGCTCGCCCTGGGCGAGGCCCGCGGCGAGGTGGCCGGCCTGCGTTCCCGTGTCGACCAGCTCGAGGCGCGCTTCGACCTTCGCCTGTCACCCCCGCTCGAGGTTACGCCGGTCGCCTGGGAGTCGACGACCACTTCGGCCGCTCCGCCCGTCACTCCGCCGCAGGAGCCACCCGTCGTACCACTCCGTGCGGCCGTCCCGCCCCCGGCGATCCGCCGTGGTCCCCGGTCCCGGAAGGCACGCTCGGCGCGCGAGGCGACCGCGAGCTTCGCCGATGCCCTCGCTCGCGCCGTGGATCCCAGCGCCGCCGATCTCGGTCCCGGCCCAGCCGATTCAGATGTGATCGAGGCCGTCGTCGAGGTGGAGGTGCCGTCGCCCCACCCAGCCGAGCCGACGGTGGATCTCGCAGGCGTTCCCGACGTGGATGACGAGGCGGTCCTCCCCGGGGATGATGCGGACCTCATCGACGAGGCGATTGCGGTCCAGCAGGTCGCCGCCGAGGCTGTCGCTGCCGAGCCGGAGTCGGAGCCGATGGACCTCGAGCCGGTCGCGGTCGAGCCGGTCGCGGTCGAGCCGGAGCCCATCGCGATCGAGCCCACCGTCGTGCAAGAGCCGGCCGCAGAAGCCGCCTCGGAGGCCGAGCCGCCCACCTACAGCGCCGTCGTGGTCGAGCCCGACTGGTTTGCGGACGGGGACTTCGCCTGGCTCGATGCCGCGGAGCACGAGCCGCCGGCTGCCGCGCAGTCTGCTGTCGTCGCGCCGACAGAGGTGGATGCCGAGCCGACGGGACCGTTGGTCGAGGACATCCCGCCCCAGGCGGCGGAGGACCTGCCGGTACCGGCAGCGCTGGAGGCCCCGGAGCTCGTGGCGGAGCATGAGCTGGTCGAGGAGCCGCAGCTAGAGACCCTCGTCGAGCCGGTGGCCATGGCCGATGCCGAGGCTGTTCCTGACCCGCTTCTGGGGGAGCGGGAGCTGTCGCTGCCGCCGCTTCCGGACCCGGTACCCGTCACCGTGGTCGAAACCGAGACGACGTACCGGCCGTGGGGGTCCCCCGAGCTCGGCGGCGCCGATGCCTACGCGCCCGACGAGCCCGCCGCTGCGGGTGACGCGCCAGGACCATCTGACCGAAGCACTGCCCATGGGGCCGATGCAGCGGTCGTGGGCTCCGCGGTTGCCGTACAGGACCTCGAGGAAGAGGTCATGTGGCTCGGTGCTGACCCTGCGCCCGTTCCCCGGGACGAGCCTCCCGAGGCAATCGTGGGGATCGTCGAGACATGGCCCGTCGTCGATACGCCGCCCACGCCGATCGAGGCGTCGCGTCCACCCCTGGCGATGACCGAGGACGAGCTCGCCCGCCTCGCCCTTGACGAGGGCTGGGACGAGGCCGAGGTCGCGGCGATCCGGGCCATGATCACGCCGCTGCCCTCCGCGATGGTCGATCTGCCGGGTGCGGCCGAGCTGCACGAGGCGATGGCTGCGCTGGAGGCGGTTCCGGTCCGGGTCGATCCCGCCTACGACACCAGACGGCAGTGGGCCAAGCCCATTTCGCAGGACCACGGCCCGGCGGGGCACGATGACTGGGTGTTCGGGGCCGAGCCCGCATCGCCGGCGCCCGAGAACCCACGGCCACCGACTGACGTGACCGCGGCGCTCCGTCGCAGCGTGACGGATCCTGGCTGGCTGCGACGCCGCCAGGGACCCGCGGCGGCCGCGTACCGCCGGCTGCGCCGGCTCCTTCCCGGTTGACGGGCCGTCCACCGCCGTCGCATCCCCGGAGCCGGCTTCCCGACCTCGGGCCGCGGGGCGAGGGCTGGCTGGTCGGCCAGTTCCTGCTCCTGGGCCTGCTCGTGGTGCTGGGTGCCCCAGGGGTGGGTGCCCTTCCCTCCAGCGGCATCCGCTGGCTTGGATTCCTCGGCGGCGCGGCCACGATCGCGTTCGGAGCCTGGCTCATCCTCCGGGGCTTGGACGACCTCGGCAACAGCCTGACGCCGATGCCACGGCCGCGATCGGACGGCCAGCTGGTGGAGGCCGGGGTGTACCGGCGGTTGCGGCATCCGATCTACGCGGGGCTGATCGTCGCCGCCATCGGCTGGGCTGCCCTGACCGCACAGCTGGGCGTCGTGCTGCTGGCCATCCTCCTTGCCGCCTTCCTGGATGTGAAGGCGCGCCGCGAGGAGGCGTGGCTCCTCGATCGCTACGACGGCTACGCCGACTACCGACGCCGCTCGAAACGGTTCGTGCCGGGCATCTACTGAGTCGCGGTGGGGAGGGTTGCGCCGGAAGGTTCGTGTCTGCATAATGGTTCGCGTGACGCGAATGATTCATGACACGAGAAGTGTTGCGGCGGACCTGCTCGACGAGCTCGGGCCGATCATCGCCGGCGAGCGAGCGGCGTTTGCCACCCGATGCCACACACGCTCGATCAGCATGACCCACCTCCTCCTCATGACCCTGCTCGAGACCCACGGCTCGCTGCCGATGAGCCGCGTCGCGGAGCTCCTCGGTTGTGGCCTGCCCGCGGCGACGGGGATCGTGTCCCGCATGGAAGAGCGCGGGCTGGTCCTGCGCCAGCACGACACCGAGGACCGCCGGGTGGTCACGATCCGCCTCTCCGACGACGGAGCGGCCGAGATTCGCGAGCTCCAGCTCAGCCGCCGCGAGCGGATGGCGACGGCCCTCACCCATCTCACCGACCGCGAGCGCGACCAGCTCCTGGCGTCGGTCCGAGCCCTGCGCGCGGCCTTCAACCGCGTGAATTCCCAAGGAGACGCTGCGTGACTTCCCCTGCTCAGCCCATGGACGCCCCCGTCCATGTCGACCCTCGCGCCAGGACCGAGATCCTGATCGCGATCCTGCTGGCCATGTTCCTGTCGGCCCTCGACCAGACGATCGTCGGGACCGCCCTGCCGACGATCATGACCCAGCTCCACGGCAACGACTACTACACGTGGGTGGTGACGATCTACCTCCTCACCGCCACCATCAGCGGACCGATCTACGGGAAGCTGTCGGACCTCTTCGGACGGCGTCCGATGGTCATGATCGGCGTCACCCTGTTCCTCATCGGCTCGGCACTCTCCGGGCTTTCCCAGGAGGCGTGGCAGCTGATCGCCGCTCGTGGCCTGCAGGGCCTCGGCGCCGGCGCCATCTTCCCCATCGCTCTCGCCGTCATCGGTGACCTCTTCACTCCAGCCGAGCGGGGCAAGTACCAGGGGCTGTTCGGGGCTGTCTTCGGAATCAGCGCCCTCATCGGCCCCGCGCTCGGCGGCTTCCTCACCGACAATTTCAGCTGGCACTGGATCTTCTTCGTCAACCTGCCGATCGGCGCCGTGGCGCTCGTCATCATCTGGCGCCTCCTGCCCCCGATCAAGCACCCGGAGCGGGCGCGCAGCATCGACTACCTCGGCAGCGCGGTCTTCACCGCCGCCCTGGTGCCGATCCTCATCGGCCTCACCAACAAGCAGACGATGGAGTGGACCGACCCGCAGGTGGGTGGCCTCGTCGTGCTCGGCCTCGTCCTGTCGGCGGTCTTCGTGTGGGTCGAGTCGCGGGCAGCCGAGCCGATCCTGCCGCTGAGCCTCTTCCGCAACCGCTCGATCACCGTCTCGCTGATCGCTGTCTTCCTGGCTGGATTCGGCTTCTTCAGTGCCATCATCTTCGTCCCGCGCTGGTTCCAGGTCGTGCTCGGCTCGAGCGCGACGGAATCGGGCTACCAGATCCTGCCGCTGCTGGCGGGGCTCATCGTCAGCTCGGTCGTCTCCGGGCAGATCATCAGCCGGACCGGGCGCTACCGCTGGCTGATCGTGATCGCGATGGCGTTCCTGTCGATCGGCCTGCTGCTGATGACCCAGCTGCGGGGCACGACCAGCCTGCCGGAGATGTGGTTCTGGATGGTCGTTGCCGGGATGGGGATCGGCCCCACGCTGGCGGCGTTCACGATCGTGGTTCAGAATGCCGCGCCGTTCGCGCAGCTCGGCGCGGCGACCGGCGCCCTCACCTTCTTCCGGCAGGTCGGCGGCACGGTTGGCCTCGCCATCGGTGGGACGCTCTTCGGGTCGGCCCTCGCCACCGAGATCCCACAGCAGATGGCCAAGGCCGGCGTTCCCACCGAGCTGACGTCGCAGTTCGCGGGGTCGAGCGCGGCGGCGGACCTGGGTGGCGTCGGAGGGCTGGGGCAGGCCCTGGCCCTCGTGCCGGAGCAGTTCCGCGCGGCGGTCACGACCGGCCTGCACGAGGCCTTCAGCCTGGCGATCGCCAGCGCGCTGTGGGTCAGCGTGGCCGCGGCCGTCGTCGCCCTGGTGGTGACGGCGATCGGCCTGCCGGAGCTTCCCCTGCGGGCACACCACGGGCCGGCGCGGGCCGCCACTCGCCCGGAGGATGGCTCGGAGCCGGCCCCGGTCGCGGCTCTCGACTAGGCTCCGCCGCGTGGCCCACTACCATCGGTCGACCGCGCTGGTCGTGGTGGACGTCCAGAACGACTTCGCCGATCCCGCCGGCAGCCTCTACGTGCGTGGCGGCGAGGCCGTCGTGCCCCACGTCAACGACGAGGTCCAGCTGGCGGTGGCGGGTGGGAGCTTCGTGGTCTATACGCAGGACTGGCATCCGCCATCGACGCCGCACTTCGCCAAGGATGGCGGGGTCTGGCCGGTGCACTGCGTCGCGGAGACCTGGGGCGCGGAGCTGCATCCGGCGCTCGTCGTGGCCGGGCCCAGCATCCGCAAGGGAAGGAACGGCGAGGACGGCTACAGCGGCTTCACGATGCGTGATCCGACGACGGGCCTCGACCGGCCGACCGAGCTGGCGGCCCAGCTGCGCGAGCATGGCGTGACAGAGGTCGTCGTCTGCGGGCTGGCGACGGACTACTGCGTCCTCGGGACCGTCCTCGACGCCCGCCGATTGGGCTTCGAGACGACCGTCCTGACCCAGGCAGTCGCCGCCGTCGAGCTGGCCGCGGGTGACAGTGCGCGGGCCTTCAATGCCATGGCGGAGGCGGGCGCGACGCTCGAGTGATCCAGGGGGCGTTCAGCCGAGCCGGCGGGCGCGGTTGAAGGTCGCGAAGCCGACGACGACGGCCACGAATCCGAGCACGATCCAGGTTCGATCCGCGGTCATGAAGCTGCGCGGGGCGAAGGGCAGGTTCAGGCCCTGGGCGATCCAGACCGCACCCCCCAGGCCAAGCAGGATGCCGAGCGTCATCCCGAGGGTTCGCATGGGCCTCAGGATAGCCAGATCGGGCCATATCTGGACTCTTGCGTGCCCGGAATCAGTCGGTATACTCGCGGCGTCGGGCCGCAAGAGAGCGGCGCCAGCAGCCTTCCCTCCCCCTCCCACCACGTCCCATCGTCGGCTCACGGGGTAGCGGCAAGACCCGTGGCCGGCGCTGATCGAAGGCGTAGATGCTCGACGTGGTAATTCTATGTGGGAGGGTCCTCGTGGCCTACACCGATCAGGTGCTCACCTGTGCGGACTGCGGTATCGACTTCGTCTTTTCCGCGTCCGAGCAGGAATTCTTCGCGCAGAAGGGATTCACCTCTGCGCCCAAGCGCTGCTCATCCTGCCGAGCCCAGCGACGTGCCACCGGCGGTGGCAGCAGCTACGCCTCGAGCAGCGGTGGCGGCTACAACGGCGGTGGCGGCTACAGCCGTGGCCCGCGCGAGATGTTCGACGCGGTCTGCGCGCGGTGCGGCAAGGACACGCAGGTTCCATTCCGTCCGACCGGCGCCCGTCCGGTCTACTGCAGCGACTGCTTCCGGCTGATGCGCGGGTAGTCCCGCGCCGGCATTCAGCCCCTTGAGGCGGCGTCCCGTTCGCGGGAGCCGCCTCTTCGTTTTTCGCCGCGCCGATGGGTCCCTATGATGGTCGGGACATGGACGACCGAGCATCCTGGGCCGAGCTCGCCGCGCAGCTCCGCGTCGATTCGATCCGCTCCAGCTCGGCCGCCGGCTCGGGCCACCCGACCAGCTCGATGTCGGCTGCCGACCTCATGGCGGTGCTCATCGCGAAGTACCTCCACTACGATTTCGACGAGCCCCAGGACCCACGAAACGACCACCTGATCTTCAGCAAGGGGCACGCCTCCCCGCTCCTCTACGCCATCTACAGGGCGGCCGGCGCGATCTCGGACGAGGAGATGCTGACCTTCCGCAAGGCCGGCAGCCGCATCGAGGGGCACCCGACCCCTGTCCTGCCGTGGGTCGACGTGGCAACGGGCTCGCTGGGGCAGGGGCTCCCGATCGCGGTGGGGGTTGCGCTCGCTGGCAAGCGGCTGGATCAGCTCCCGTACCGCATCTGGTGCCTCTGCGGCGACTCGGAGATGGCCGAGGGCTCGATCTGGGAGGCGTTTGAGTCCGCGGCGTTCCACGGGCTGAACAACCTGACCGCCATCGTGGACGTGAACCGGCTCGGCCAGACCGGCGAGACGATGTATGGCTGGGACCTGGATGTCTACGCCGGCAGGGCGAGGGCGTTCGGCTGGCACGCCATCGAGATCGACGGCCACGACCTGGCGGCCATCGACGCGGCCTACGCTGACGCCCTGGGCGTCGCGGACCGGCCGACCGTCATCCTGGCCAAGACCGAGAAGGGCCATGGCGTCGCGGCGGTGGCGAATAAGAACGGGTTCCACGGCAAGCCGCTGGCCGACCCCGAGGCGGCGATCGCCGAGCTCGGCGGGCTGCGCAACCTGCGCGTGGCGGTCGCCAAACCCAGCGGGCCGGGGGAACCGCACCGCTTCCCGGCCAGCGGCGAGCTGCACCTGCCGGAGTACGAGGTCGGGAGCAAGGAGGCGACCCGCAAGGCCTACGGCGACGCGCTCGTCGCGCTCGGCGCGGCGCGCGGCGACGTGATCGCGCTCGACGGCGAGGTCGGCAACTCGACCTACTCCGAGGAGTTCGCCGCGGCATACCCGGAGCGCTTCATCCAGTGCTACATCGCGGAGCAGCAGATGGTGGCCGTCGCCATCGGGCTGCAGGTTCGCGGCTGGCGCCCGTACGCAGCCACCTTCGCGGCCTTCCTCTCGCGCGCCTACGACTTCGTGCGGATGGGCGCGGTCAGCCAGGCGGACATCGTCCTGACCGGTTCGCACGCCGGTGTGAGCATCGGCGAAGACGGGCCCTCCCAGATGGCGCTCGAGGACATCGCGTCGCTGCGGGCCGTCTTCGGCAGCACCGTGCTCTATCCATCGGACGCCAACCAGGCCGCGGCCCTGGTTGCCAAGGTCCTGCATCGCAAGGGGATCGTCTTCATCCGCACCACCCGCGAGAAGCTGCCGGTCCTCTATCCCTCGACCGAGCCGTTCGACATCGGCGGCAGCCGGGTCGTCCGCCGGTCCGATGCCGACCAGGTGACCCTGGTCGGGGCGGGGATCACCCTTCACGAGGCGATCGCGGCCGCTTCCCAGCTGGCCGAGGAGGGGATCGCGGCCCGGGTGATCGACTGCTTCTCGGTGAAGCCGATCGACGCCGAGACGCTGCGCGCGGCCGCCGCCGAGACGGGCGGCATCATCACCGTCGAGGACCACTGGCCGGAGGGCGGCCTGGGGGACGCCGTGCTGGAGGTCTTCGCCGCCGACCCCACGCGTCCACCGATCGTGAAGCTGGCCGTCCGCCACATGCCCGGGTCGGCGACCCCTGCCCAGCAGCTTGCGCTGGCGGGGATCGACGCGGCCCACATCGTCGCCGCCGCCCGTGACCTCGTACAGGAGAGCCGACCATGAACAACCTGCAACGGCTGCACGTCGAGCAGGACCAGAGCCCCTGGATCGACTTCATCGATCGCCAGCTTATCGACAGCGGCAAGCTGGCGGAGCGGGTCGCGATGGGAATCCGCGGCCTCACCAGCAACCCAACCATCTTCGGCAAGGCCGTCGCCAGCGGCCAGTACGACGACCTCATCCGCCGCGAGATCGCCGCCGGCCACGACACGCGCCGGATCTTCGAGGAGATCGAGATCGCCGACGTCGGTGACGCGGCCGACATCCTGCGCAAGGTCTACGACGAGGCCGATGGCATGGACGGCTTCGTCTCGATCGAGGTCGAGCCGGACCTGGCCGATGATTCGCAGGCCACCCTCGAGCGAGCCCGACATCTCTGGCGCCGGCTGTCCCGCCCGAACGTGTTCGTGAAGATCCCGGCCACGCCCGAATGCCTGCCGGCGATCGAGGACGCGATTGCGGAGGGGATCAACATCAACATCACGCTGATGTTCAGCGTCGACGTCTACCGCGAGGTGGCGGAGGCCTACATCGCCGGCCTGCGGCGGCTGCGCGCCGCGGGCGGCGACATCGGGCACGTGGCATCGGTCGCGTCGTTCTTCGTAAGCCGGGTCGACACCAAGGTCGACAAGGCCCTCGACGCGATCGGCAGCGAGGCGGCGCTGGCGGCCAGGGGCCGCGCGGCGATCGCCAACGCGAAGCTCGCCTACCACGCCTTCAAGGAGATCTTCGAGGGCGGAGACTTCGACGAGCTGGCGGCCGCCGGAGCGCGGGTGCAGCGCTGCCTGTGGGCCAGCACCTCGACCAAGAACCCCGTCTATCGCGACGTGATGTACGCCGAGGAGCTGATCGGGCCGCAGACGGTCGACACGCTGCCGAACGAGACGATCGAGGCATTCCTCGACCATGGCGTGGTGAGCCGCACCCTGGACGTGGGCTTGGACGAGGCCATCGAGGCCATCCGCGCGGTCGAGTCGCTCGGGATCCCGATGGAGAACGTCACCGACGAGCTGATCGTCGAGGGGGTCGCGGCCTTCACCAAGTCGTTCGAGGACCTGATAGGCGTGATCGACGCCCAGCGCAAGGCGCTCGCTCCCGCGTGACCGCCCCGGCCGGCTCAGCCGCGCTGGCCACCGCGGTGACGGCACGCCTCGCCCTTTGGGCCGAGGAGCGGGTCGCGGAACGCCTCTGGTCGCGCGACGGGAGCCTCTGGGCCGCGTCCGGCAAGGCCGCCGCCTGGCTCGGCTGGCTGGGGCTGCCCGAGGGGATGCGCGAACGCATCGGTGAGCTCGAGCGGATCGCACGCGAGGTGCGCGACGACGGCTACACGCGGGCCGCGGTGCTCGGCATGGGGGGCAGCAGCCTCGCACCGGAGCTCTTCAGCCATCTCTTCCGCGACGCGGATGGGAAGGAGCTGCGCATCCTCGACTCGACGCACCCGGATGCGGTCCGCGGCTTCCGGGAATGGGCCGAGTCGGCGCGCACCATCTTCTGCGTCAGCAGCAAGTCCGGAACGACCACCGAGCCGAATGCCTTCCACGCGGCCATGAGCGCGCACGCCCCGGCCCTCGACTTCATTGCCATCACCGACCCCGGGACGGCGCTTGCCGACCTCGCTCGCTCCCAGGGCTTCCGGGCCATCGTCGAGGGGCCGCCGGACGTCGGCGGCCGCTACAGCGCCCTCTCCGTCTTTGGCCTGCTGCCGGCCGCCATGCACGGTGTCGATCTCGAGGCGCTGCTGGAGCGGGCGAGCGTCATGGCCGATGCCTGCCGTCTCCCGGCCGAGCAGAACCCCGGCCTCCAGCTCGGGGCGGCGCTGGGGGAGGCCGCGCTGGCGGGACGCGACAAGCTCACGATCCTCGCCCCGCCGCGCCTGGCGCCGCTCGGGGACTGGATCGAGCAGCTCGTGGCCGAGAGCACCGGCAAGGCAGGCCGCGGCATCGTGCCGGTGGTCGGCGAGCCGTCCGGCGCGGCCGAGCGCGTACGGGGCGGACCGGCAGTTCGTCGTCATCAGCCTCGCGGGCGACGACGGCTTCGCAGGCGCTCGCCTCGCGAGCTCGAGGGCCTGGGACATCCGGTCCTCCGCCTGGACCTGCGCGGGCCGCTCGACATCGGCGCCGAATTCGTGCGCTGGGAAGTCGCCACCGCCGCGGCAGGGATCCTGCTCGGCATCGATCCGTTCGACCAGCCCAATGTGCAGGAGGCCAAGGACGCCACTCGCACGCTGCTCGACTGCGTATCGCGCCAACGGGTCGCTCGTCCAGCCCGCTCCCCTGGTGGCGGAGCCCGGCCTCGCGGCCTACGGCGATCCGACCGCCCTGGGCGAGGACCCGGTCACCGTCGACGGGGCACTCGCTGCACTGCTGGCGACGGCGAGCGCGGAGGACTACTTCGCTCTCCTCGCCTACCTTCCGGCCGATCCGGCGACCGTGGAGCTGCTGCAGCGGGTGCGGGCGCTGGTCCGGGACCGGCTCGGGCTGGCCACCACCGTCGGCATCGGCCCGCGCTTCCTCCATTCGACCGGCCAGCTGCACAAGGGTGGCCCGCCATCCGGGATCTTCCTGCAGCTCACCGCGGATCCGCGACGCGACCTCCCCATCCCCGGCTGGCCGGAGAGCTTCGGGACGCTGATTGCCGCACAGGCGGCCGGCGATCTCGCCGCCCTCCAGCGACGTGGGCGTCGGGTCCTGCGTCTCCACCTTGCCGATCCGGAGTCCGGCCTCGCCCGCCTGGAGGCGATGATGGACGCCACGCTTGGCGAGCCGGCGCACGCCTGACGGCGAGCTCACAACCGAAACCGCACCAACAGAGGACGAGATGCAGATCGCGATTGCAGGCCTGGGGCGGATCGGGGCCGGGATGGCCCGGCGGCTCGCGCGCAACGGGCACGAGGTCATCGCCTGGAACCGGCACGCCGAGGTCGCGACGGACCTGGCCGCCGAGCCGGAGAACGGCGGGCATGTCACGGTTGCCGAGTCGCTGGAGGCGCTGGCAGCCCTCATGACCCCGCCGCGGCACGTGGTCGTCAGCGTCCCGTCGGGCGACGCCACCGCCGACCTCGTCGAGCGTCTCGCCGCGGTCCTCTCACCGGGCGACGTCATCGTGGACGCGGGCAACAGCAACTTCCACGACTCCCAGGCGCGCGCCGCCCAGCTGGCGGAGCGCGGCCTGGAGTGGCTTGACATGGGCGTCAGCGGCGGGATCTGGGGCCTGCAGGTCGGCTTCTGCGCCATGGTCGGCGGCAAGCGCGACGTCTTCGAGCGCTTCGAGCCCGCGGTCCGGTCGCTCGCCCCGGAGGGCGGCTACCTGTACTGCGGCCCGGCGGGGGCCGGGCACTACGTGAAGATGGTCCACAACGGCATCGAGTACGGGCTCATGCAGGCCTATGGCGAGGGCTTCGACATCCTCCACGCCTCGGAGTTCGACCTCGACCTGGCTGCCGTCGCGCGCCTCTGGAACAACGGGTCGGTCATCCGCTCCTGGCTGCTCGAGCTGGCCGGCGATGCCTTCGCCAAGGAGGGGAACGACCTGGCCGAGATCCGCGGCTGGGTGGCGGACTCCGGCGAGGGGCGCTGGACGGTCGCCGAGGCGCTCGAGCACGACGTCCCGGCGCCGATCATCACCCTCTCGCTCCTGCAGCGCCTGCGCAGCCGGCGCGACCCGGACAGCTTCAGCGATCGGGTGCTGGCTGCCCTGCGCAACGAGTTCGGCGGACATGCGGTCAAGTCCACCGACGAGGGCTCCTGATCCAGGCATGGCCAGCCGCGGCGACCCCGATGACACCGCGCCGGCGCGACCGGCCAGCGCGCGAAACCCGCTTCGGGCGGGCCTGCGCCTCGATCGCATGCCCGAGCCCTGCACCATGGTCATCGTCGGCGCCACCGGCGACCTCACCGAGCGCAAGCTGGCCCCAGCCCTCTACAACCTGATGCTGGGTGGCGCACTGCCGCCGGAGTTCACCGTCGTCGGCTTTGCGCGCCGCGACCTTTCCGCCGCCCAGTTCCGCGCGCACCTGCGCAAGGGGATCGACAAGTACAGCCGCAACCGACCGGTGAAGGCGTCAATCTGGGAGTCGTTCGGCGCCGGGATCGAGTACCAGTGCGGGGAGTTCCACGACGCCGAGGCCTGGGCTGCGCTCGCGAAGCGGCTGGAGCGCATCGACCGCGATCGCGGCACGTCGGGCAATCGGCTCTTCTACCTGGCGGTCCCGCCGAGCCTGCACGACGAGATCGTGCGGCAGATCGGGGCAGCGGGGCTGTCGGGGTCGGGGTCGGGGAGCACGGATTCCCGCTATCGGGGCTGGTCGCGCGTGATCGTGGAGAAGCCGTTCGGCTCGGACCTCGCCAGCGCGCGGAAGCTGAACCGACAGCTGCGGGAGGTCTTCGACGAGGACCAGATCTTCCGGATCGACCACTACCTCGGCAAGGAGACGGTTCAGAACCTGTCCGTCTTCCGCTTCGGCAATGGCCTCTTCGAGCCGATCTGGAACCGGCGCTACATCGACTCGGTCCAGATCACGGTGGCGGAGACGGTGGGCATCGAGGGTCGCGGCGAGTCGTACGACCAGACCGGGGCCCTGCGCGACATCGTCCAGAACCACGTCATGCAGCTGATGGCCGTCTTCGCGATGGAACCGCCGATCGAGTTCAAGGCGGCGGACCTGCGCGACGAGAAGGTGAAGGTGCTGCGCGCCGTCAAGCCGATGTCGCCGGCCGAGGTCGAGGCGGCCACCGTGCGCGGCCAGTACGTCTCCGGCTGGGTCGAAGGGAAGCCCGTGCCCGCCTACCGCGAGGAGCCGGAGGTCGCCTCGAACTCGGACCGCGAGACGTACGTCGCCCTCAAGCTCGCGATCGAGTCCTGGCGCTGGGCGGGGGTGCCCTTCTACGTGCGGACCGGCAAGGCGCTGGCCACGCGCGTGACCGAGATCGCGGTCCAGTTCAAGCAGGCGCCGCTCGCCCTCTTCTCGCGGGCCGGCGCCCCGCCGATGGAGCCGAACATCCTGGCCATCCGAGTGCAGCCCGACGAGGGCATCCTGCTGCGGTTCGGCGCCAAGGTGCCCGGCCCCGGACTCCAGATCCGCGGCGTGAACATGGACTTTCGTTACGGATCGAGCTTCGCGGTCGACTCGCCCGACGCCTACGAGACGCTGCTGCTCGACTGCATGATCGGCGACGCCTCGCTCTTCACGCGGGACGACGAGGTCGAGCGCGCCTGGGAGATCCTGGATCCGATCCTCGACGCATGGGCCGGCGGCGAGGGCGGCCGGTTGCACCTCTATCCGGCCGGGACCTGGGGACCCGCCGCCGCGGACGAGCTGCTCGAGCGGGACGGACGGGCATGGCGACGGCCGTAGGCAGGTCGTCGGCCGCGCGTCGGGCGCTGGCGGTGCACCGCCGCCTGATGCGCTTCGGGGCGGCCGAGACGATCGTGGCCGAGCCGTGGGTCGAGCGCGATACCACCGTGCAGGCCATCGCGGCGCACCTGGCGCAGCTGTGGACCAGCCCCGCCAATGGCGAGGACTCACGGGTCATCGAAAAGGGCATGTCGCACGCTCGCGCCTCGGTGCTGAACCTGATCGTCATGGTGCCGGACGAGGCATCGGCGTCGCGGGTGGTGGAGACGATGATCGGCCTCGGCGTCCGCCACCCCTCGCGCGCCATCATCCTGGTGGCCGACCCGAAGGCGGGTGGCCCGACCCTCAGCGCGAGCATCACCGCGCACTGCCAGGACGGCCCCGAGGGAGCCGAGCGGATCTGCTTCGAGGTGGTGGCGCTGACGGTCCACGGGGATGCCGCCGAGCACCTCTCCGGGATCGTCGCCCCGCTCCTCATCCACGACCTGCCGACCCACATCTGGTGGCCGGGCGACCCGCCCTTCAGCGACCCGATCTTCGACCAGCTGGTGGAGATGGGCGACCGGGTCATGGTGGACAGCGACGAGTTCGGTGACCTGCTGCTCGGGCTCCGCCGACTGACGACGCTGCGTCGGCGCAGCGGGGTCGGTGACCTGGCCTGGCGGCGCCTGGCGTGGTGGCAGGAGCTCACGGCCGAATTCTTCGATGCCCCGCGCTTCCGCCGCTACCTGCCGAACCTGAACCGTCTCGTGATCCGCTACGCGGTCCCGCCGGGGCACGCACCGCGCACGCGGAGGTCGAAACGCCAGCGGGTCTCGTGGATCGTGGCGTCGCCGCTCGCCGGCCCGATGCTGTATGCCGGCTGGATGGCTTCCCGCATCGAGTGGCGGCGCTATGCAACGACCCGGCCGCTCGAGGACGGCGGCCTGCAGCTCAAGCTCGAGGGCCGCCACGAGATGGTGGAGCTGCGGATCGAGCCGGTCGAGACGGACGACCTGCCTCCCGGCGAGCTGGTCGGGGTGCGGATGCGTGCCTTCGGGGAGACCGGCGCGGCGGAGTTCATCATCGAGCGCACCGCCGACGAGGCGGTGGTCGCCTCCAACGCGGACGGGATGACGGCCCTCCTGCGACGGATGCCGATGGAGCAGCCAACCGAATCCGAGCTGCTGGCGGCCGACCTGGTGATGGACCAGCACGACGCGGTGTACGAGGCCGCCGTGCGGGCGGCCGCCGTCTTCCTCGCCTCGGCCCGCCAGGTCGACCTGGCCGGGTGACCGTCGAGTTCCGGGTCCTTCCCACGCAGACCGCCCTTGCGGAGGCGGCCGCTGATCGCATCGTGGCGGTGGCGCGCAACGCGATCCGGCGCCGCGGCCGCTGCGTGCTTGCGCTCTCCGGCGGCTCGACCCCGCGAGTCGTCTATCCGCTCCTCGCCGCCTCGCCGCGCGTCGACGCCGTCGACTGGTCGCGCGTCCAGTTCGTCTGGGGCGACGAGCGCGCGGTCCCGCCCGACCACGCCGAGTCGAACTACGGCGTGGCCCGCGCGATGCTGCTCGAGCACCTGCCCGGGCTCCGAGCCGATGCGGTCCACCGCATGCCGGCGGAGGTGCCGGATCGCGAAGCAGCCGCTGCGGGCTACGAGCGAACGATCCGGCGCCTGCTCGACCCACCGCGGCTGGACCTCATCTGGCTGGGGATGGGGCCCGACGGGCACACCGCGTCGCTGTTTCCCGGTGCGAGCACCCTCGCCGAGCGCCAGCGCCTGGTCGTGCCCGCGACAGCACCCGCAGGGATGGCGGTCCACGACCGGATGACCTTCACCCTGCCGCTCATCAACGCCGCCCGCGCCGTGCTCTTCGTGGTGGCGGGCGCCGACAAGGCCGCGGCGGTGCGATCCGTTCGTGGCGGATCCCGCAAGCTGCCCGCTGCGCGCGTTCGAGCCCGGTCCACCCTCTGGCTGCTGGATGCCCCGGCCGCCGGGCGGGCCACCCCATGAGCACCTGGGTCTGGCTGTTGATCGCGGGCGTCGCGGCGGTCGCGGCCTATCTCGTCGGCTGGCCGACGTGGACCGGCTTCGCCGCTCGCCGCCGCCGAGACCTGAACACCGAGCGCTACCTCGCCTGGCGCGGGCGGGCGGGGGAGCGGCCGCCCGACCCGGCCCTGACCAGCGCGGAGCGGACTCGCCTTGCGGTCGCCGCCGCGCTGGCGCTGCTTGCCGTCTTCGCGCTCGTCGGCTTCTTCACCTACGCCTGAGCCGATGCGCGTCGAGCTCCTGTACTGGGACGGCGACCCGAACTACATGACCGCTCGCCAGCGCCTGGTCGAGGTGCTGACCGAGGATGCGTTCGAGACGCCGATCCAGATGATCGCGGTCAACAGCGAGGCCGACGCGGAGCTGCTCGCCTTTCCCGGTTCGCCCACCATCCGCATCGACGACGTCGACATCCATCCAGCCGGGGTCGGGGGGATCGGGCTCCGGCTGCGCAGCTACCCGGACGACGCGGATCCTGACGGCCCATCGAGCGAGCCCGTGCCCGGGAAGCGGCTCATCCGCCGGGCCGTGGAGCGCGCACGCGGCTGGGGCCACGGACGGGGATAGCGTCTGCCAGCGCATCAGTCCGACGAGGGTTAGACTCCGACGGATCATGGTTGTTCCCGCATGACTGCCAACAAGCGGCCGAGCACTTCGAGCCTGCGCCGCTTCATCAGCTCACGACCCTACGTCGCCATCGCCGAGCTGCGGCGCCGGTTCATGCTCGACCAGCCCGACGACATGTCCCGCCTGGAGCGCGACGGGCAGGCGGTTTGGGTTGGGCTTCCGGAGCGGGAGGCCTCGAAGCTCCAGGACCTGTGGTCGCGCGATGAGATCGGCCTCCAGCTGTCGGTCGAGGTTCGGGCACCGGTGGTGGTCGGGATCTTCCCGATGCGGGTCGCACGCTATGTCATGGATGGCGCGTCATTCAACGGGTCGAATGGGGTGCATCCCCATCCGGCCCATCCCCTGACCGCGGAGCCGGCACTCGCCGAGTGACGGTCGTCCTCCTTGGCCGGGACCTGATCATCGCCTCGCGGATCGCCGCCGCCGCCGAGCTCGCGCAGGTTCCCTTCACCCGGGTCGAGCACGCCGCGGATCTCCCGGCGCCGGCGCAGGTTCGCCTCCTGCTGGTCGACTGGGGCGATCGGTCGGCTGACTGGGACGAGCAGATCTCGGGGTGGTCAGCCGGGGCACCGCAGTCGGCTCGCCCGCGGATCCTCCTCTTCGGACCGCACGTCGACCTCGAGGCGCATGCGGCCGCTCGTTCCGCTGGACTCGGCCCGATGCTTGCTCGGTCGAAGCTCCTCGCCGACCTGCCCACCCTGCTCGGGTAGCGGCCGTCAGGCAGGCGGCTTCATCGGTCGCAGCATGATGTCGGTCACCTCTGCCGTGCGGGGCATGTGCACGGCGAAGAGCACCGCCGCCGCCACGTCGTCCGCCGCCATCAGCCGCTCCGGGTCATAGGCGCGTCCCTCCGCCGCGTGGATCGCCGCCTGGAGCGGGGTGTCCGTCCGTCCGGGGTAGATGCTGACCACGCGAACCCCGTGGCGGTTCACCTCCTCGCGAAGGCTGTCGGCCAGCGCCCGCAGGGCCGCCTTGCTTGCGGCGTAGGCGCCTGCGATTGGCTGCGGACGCAGGACGGCGCTGCTATTGATGAAGGCGACCTGACCCTCGGCGCGAATGAGAGCCGGCAGCAGGAGCCGGGTCAACCGCTCGGGCGCGGTCAGGTTGACGGCCAGCTGGAGGTCAAGGTCCGCGTCCGACGCCTCCGCGAGCGTTCCACGGGAGTACGCCCCGGCGCTGTGGACGAGCAGATCAAGCTCGGGAAGGTCAGTGGCAAGCGTTGTTCCGGCCCGCTCCACCTCGTCCTGCTTCCCGAAGTCCGCGGTCATCGTGCGTACGAGCCCCGTCCCTGCCCGGGCGCTGAGGCTCGCCAACCGGCGCGTGTCGCGACCCAGGGCAGTCACTGAGGTTCCCTCGTCGACCAGGCGGTTGACGAGGGCTTGGCCGATGCCGCTGCTCGCGCCGGTCACCACCGCGTGGCGGATCGCGCGGTCAGCCATCGACGCCCAGGAGATCGGCCGACGCGAGTCGGTCCGCCGCGTCGGCCAGCTCCGCGAAGGGGAGAGCCGATCGTTCGGCGATGTCGAGCAGCGAGTGGCTCCCGTCGGACTGGTTCAGAACCCACAGCATCGCCAGCTGCTGGCGCGCGGGATCGCCGCCGCCCAACGATGGGTACAGCCCCCGGCGCCCGAGCTGCGGTTCACCCTTCGGGGAGAGATTGCGGTAGGTGCGATTGCGCTCGATCAGCTGCAGCACCTCCCAGAGCGTCGTGAGCGAGTCCGCGAGTCCGTCGGCCGTGATGAACGCGAGGTCATCGGCCGAGGTGTGGTACTCGGGGTATTGGCTGTGCGGCGTCCGGGAGAGACTCCCCACCGGAAGGTCAAAGCCCGGCGATCCGAACTGCCGCTCGTCGTAGCCGTAGGGCGCAAAGTCCAAGAGGCGAGCCGCACCCGCCTTGGCGCCCAAGACGTGCTCCATCGCGCAATCGATCTCGGCCTCGCCGCGCCGACTCCGCTTGTACGTGATCCCCCCAGGGTCACCCAGGCATGCCAGCGTCAGCCCGTGGCGGATCGACCCCACCTCGGCCTCGTGCTGTGCCAGCCAGGTGATGGCGCCGATGGTTCCGGGCGCGAAGAGGAAGCGGTACGTGTACCGGTGCGGGACTCCGGCGAGCTCGGCTCGCGAGGTAGGTCGCCACCGCGACGGCGGAGAGGTTGTCGTTGGCCAGCGAGGGGTGGCAGATGTGTGAGGAGATGAGGACCTCGTCCGCGACCTCGCCCGGCAGCACGCACTCCCCGTACGTCAGCGATCCAGGCGCCAGGGTCGAGTCGATCCGAACGCGATACCGACCCTCGGGCAGCCCGGCGAGCTGTCGATGTGCCAGGCAGAAGCCCCACGTCTCCTCGTAGTAGGAGGTGCGATAGGGGATCCAGTCGGGGTGCTCGGGCAGCGAGTGGAGATGGGGTCGAAGCTCCTCGAGCGTCATCGTGGCGTCGATCGGGATGGAGTAGCTGACGACGTGCAGGTTCGAGTCGCGCAGGTCGACGATGCGGTTTCCCGCCTCATCCTCGATGAACGCCTCGCGGATGTTCCATTCACGCGGGACGGTCCAATCCAGCACGGGTGTTCCGGATGGGACCTCGGTCACCTGGAGCGGGATCCGAGCGCCGATCTCGGCGAGCGTCTGCCGGACGCCGTCGCCGGTGATGCTGCGAGTGATCGGGAAGAGGCGTCGAGCGAGATCGAGCATCGCCTCGCCATCGGGCGTCATGCGAGACGCAGTTTCCGCACGTAGAACGCCTCGGCATGCCCGGAGTCGGCTCGGCACTCGATGCCGCGCAGCCTCGCCAGCGCCAGGAAGGTCTCGTCGTTGAACCACGGCTTGCTGGCCTGGCTGGGAAATGCACCCCGCAGGTGTGCGAGCTTGCGATCGAGGGTCGGGCGCGCCAGCTCGACGAATGCGCTCGGCGATCCCAGGTCTCCGTCGAACTTCGGGATCTCGTACTCCAGGATCAGGTGGTCACGAAACGTGTTCCAGGTCAGCTCGGAGACGAGGCGATGATCCTGGTGGCGATCGTCGCGGTAGGCGGTGAAGACGACATCTGGCGCAATGGCGCGCCGCCCCATCTCGTCGAAGCGCTCCTTCAGCGGAGCGCCGGCGTACGGCAAATACCCGTCCCGGAAGTCCGCGACCTCGACCTCAACCCGGTCGCCCAGCAGCTGCTGCGCGCTGGCGCGCGCCTCGTCGGCGCGCTCGGGCGAGGCGCTCAGGATGACGAAGCGAAACGTGGCGGAGCTCTCCTCCGCGATGCGGAGCAGGGTCCCGCCGCAGCCGATCTCGATGTCGTCGGCATGCGCCCCGATGGCCAGGATCGTCGAGGCACCGCTGATCAGCGACCAGCCGATCGGCTTCATCGCGGTTCGGCCTTCCAGAGCTCCCACGGCCCGCGTCCCGTCTCGTAGAGCGCGTCGAGCCGCTCCTTGTCCTTGAAGGTGTCCATCGCCGTCCAGAAGCCGCTGTGGCGCTCGGCGCCCAGGCGACCGGCATCGATGAGTCGGTTGAAGGGCTCGCGGACCAGGTCCTCGCCCGGTCGCATGTAGTCGAAGATCTCGCGGCTGCAGGACGAAGTAGCCGCCGTTGATCCAGAAGTCGCTCTCCTCGACCGGCTTGATGGTGCGAACTGCGCCATCGGCGGCGATGTCGGTCAGGTGGAAGGTCAGGCTCGGGCGCACCGCCATGAAGGTCGCGACGTTGTCGGTGGCCACCGACCGGGCGATGTAGGCATTCAGGTCGAGGTCGGTCAGCCCATCGGCGTAGTTGGCGAGGAATGGCCCGTCATTAGCCACGTGCTCCCGAACCGCGAGGAGGCGCTCTCCGATGCTGGCGGTTGGCCCGGTGTCGATCAGGGTGATCGTCCAGTCCTCGATGTCGCTCGCCAGCAGCCGGATGTCAGCCCCACCCCGCGACAGGACGAAGTCGTTCGAGATCGACTCGTCATAGGACCGGAAGTAGCTCTTGATCACGTCGGCGCGGTAGCCGAGGCAGAGGATGAACTCCTTGTGCCCGAAATGGGCGTAGTACTTCATCACGTGCCAGAGGATGGGCCGATAGCCGATCGGCACCATCGGCTTGGGGATCGTGTCCGAGTAGTCGCGCAGCCGGGTCCCGAGGCCGCCGCAGAAGAGGACGACCTTCATGCGATCACCTCCACGCGAGGGATCGCCACCACGAACTGGCCGCCCCAGTCGCGGACGTAGGCGAGCTGCTCGGTGATCTCGTCCCGAAGGTTCCAGGGCATGATCAGGACGTAGTCCGGCCGCGTCTCGGCCAGACGATCCGGGTGATGGATCGGGATGTGCGTGCCGGGCAGGAAGCGGCCCTGCTTGTAGGGGTTGCGATCGACCACGTAGTCGATGAAGTCGACGCCGATGCCGCAGTAGTTGAGGAGTGTGTTGCCCTTGCCGGGGGCGCCGTAGCCGGCGATCGAGTGGCCCGCTCGGCGTGCGCCGATCAGGAACTCCAGCAGCCCGCGCTTCGTTTCGCGCACCTGCTCCTCGAAGGTGCCGTAGGTGGCCAGTTCGCGGTAGCCGGCGGCCTCCTCGGCGGTGCGCAGCGCCGCGACCGCCTCGCTGACGGGCAGCGCCGCATTGCCCGCGTGTCGCCCGTAGATCCGCAACGAGCCACCGTGGGTCGGCAGCTGTTCCACGTCGAAGAGCGTCAGCCCATGCGCGGCGAAGATGCGCTCCACGGCGAGGAACGAGAAGTACGAGAAGTGCTCGTGGTAGATCGTGTCGAACTGGTTGCCGTCGATAAGCTGGCGCAGGTGCGGGAACTCAAACGTGGCCACCCCGGCCGGCGCGAGCAGGATCGCCACACCCGCGACGAAATCATTGAGATCGGGAACCTGCGCCAGGACGTTGTTGCCGATCACGAGGTCGGCCGGCGGGCCATCGGCGGCGAGCTGCCGGGCAGCCTCCGTGCCGAAGAAGGTCACCACGGTCGGAACGCGGCGCTCGATCGCCGCCTCCGCCACGTTGGCTGCCGGCTCGACGCCAAGCACCGGTATCCCGCGCTCGACGAAGTACTGGAGCAGGTAGCCATCGTTGCTGCCCAGCTCCACGACGAGGCTCCGCTCGTCGAGCCCGAAGCGGGGCGTCACCGCATCGACGTAGCGGCGAGCGTGCGCCAGCCATGAGTCGGAGTACGCCGAGAAGTAGGCGTACTCGCTGAAGATCGCGGCCGGCGAGACGAACTCCTCGAGCTGGACGAGCAGGCAGGATCCGCAGACGTAGACGTGCAGGGGGTAGAACGGCTCCATCTGGTTGAGCTGGTCGGCCTGGAGATACGACTCGCAGAGGGGCGACATGCCCAGGTCCACGAGCGTGACGGTGAGCGGGGCGTCGCAGAAGCGGCAGCGGGGCTCGCGGCCCCCGCCTTGTCCGGGGACTCCGGGCGCCTCGCGAGTTGTCGATGCACGGGTGGTCATGGCAGTGCCGGTGCGAGCGCCATTCGACCCCGCAGCTCAGCCTCCATCTCCGCCAGCAGGGCCCATCCTCGGTCGCGATCGCTGATGGCACTCACCGGCAGCGGCCACGTGATGCCCAGGCGGGGGTCGTCGTGGCGAAGGCCGGCAGCGTCCTGTGGCGCGTAGAACTCGCCGATCAGGTAGCTGGTCTCAGTGGCGTCGGCCAGGGTCTGGTAGCCGTGCGCGAATCGCTTCGGGCAATACAGCCCGCGTCCGGAGTCGCTGTCGAGCTCGACGGTGACATGCTCGAGGTAGGTGGGGGACTCCGGCCGCAGGTCGACGATCACGTCGAGGATCGCTCCCCGCGTGCAGCGCACGTACTTCGGTTCGGCCGAGGGAGGGAACTGGAAATGCAGTCCGCGGAGCGTGCCGCGATGACGGTTGAACGAGACATCGGCCTCTGCAACCGTCGGGTCGAGACCGCGCTCGCGAAACTCGACCTGGGAGAAGACCCTGGCGAAGAAGCCGCGATCGTCGTCGCGGCGCTCGAGGTCGATGATGAAGGCGCCCGCCAGGCGGGTCTCGGTGAAGATCACGACGCTGCTTCGCCCACGGCGGCGGCCTCCCGAGCGGATCCTGCGGCGTTGCGCCACCGAAGATCGGTGCCGACTTGCCTGGTCCGCAGCAGGTACTGGAGCTGGTCCAAGCGCGTGAACCCGCGGAAGCCGAAGAGCGCAGCGTCGAGGTCGATCGATGCAAACACGCTGGCCAGCTGCTCCGCACCTGCCTCCGCATCCCATGCGCACCGGAACCCCGGCAGCACGCTCCCGATCCGGTCGAAGCTGACCCGGTAGCTGCGGTCGTCGCCACCGGGCGGGCCGAACGAGGTCGCGCAGCCTGGAACGGTGTCGCCGACGATCTCAGCGACCTCGCGGATCCGGTAGTTCTGGGCGTTGCTGCCGACGTTCAGCACCTGCCCATGGATGACCTCGAGCGGCGCTGCGAGGACCGCCAGCACGGCGGCGCTGGTGTCGAGGATGTGCACCAGTGGTCGCCACGGAGTGCCATCCGAGGTCATCCGGATCTCGTGCGTTGTCCACGCGATGCCCATCAGGTTGTTGAGCACGATGTCGAACCGCATCCGCGGGCTCGCCCCGAATGCGGTCGCGTTGCGCAGGAATGTCGGGTGGAAGGCGTCATCCGCCAGCGCGCCGACATCCCGCTCCACGAGCACCTTGCATTCCGCGTAGGTGGTCAGCGGGTTGACCGGCGACTCCTCGGTCATCGTCTCGCCGCCGCCGATCCCATACACGCTGCACGAGGACATGTAGACAAAGCGCGGCACGCCCGCTGCCCGGGCGAGCCCTGCGAGGTGCAGGCTGCCCCGATGATTGATGTCACGGGTCACCTCCGGAGCGAGTTGCCCGAGTGGGTCGTTCGACAGCTCCGCCAGGTGCACGATGGCGTCCTGGCCCTCCACCTCGGCGAGGGTCAGGTCACGGATGTCGGCCACGATCGTGCGCGGGCTCTGCTGGATGCCGGGGTACAGCCAGCCGGCGCGGTAGAAGCCCGTGTCCACGCCGGTCACCGAATGACCGGCGCGCGCGAGCTCATCGGCCAGCACGCAGCCGATGTAACCGTCCGTCCCGGTGACGAGGATCCTCATCGCTCTCCTGCCGTGGCCTTGCTCGCGGGCACCTCACCCCTCGGCTGCACGAGTGCTCCGGCCCAGAGGGTCGCCCAGCATCTCGGATCGTTCGTCGTGCGTCAACAAGCCTCGGTGGACTGTCGAGTCGCGGCGTTGCCCCTAGTCAACGCGAGTTGCACCCAAGTTCGGGCCAAGGGAGGTCTGGTCCTACGGCCATGACCTTACGGGAGGACTCCCGGACTCTGACCAATGGGCCAGTGCCTGCAGGCGGCGCGCATCACAAGGTTGGGGAGGCAGTCCCGCGGCTGTGCCCTGTCCGCACTTGGGAGCTGAGAGCGCATGCGTTACAAGTCGATCCCGTTGTCCGCCAGGGTCTCGCGCCCATCGCCACCGTCGCGCCAGCAGCCACGGGCCCCCCGACAGGCCGTCGTAAATGCGATCGCCACAGCGATCCTCGTGCTCCTGCTGCCGGCCGTGATCTACCCGGCCTTCGTCGCTGAGGCTGGCACCCCCACGCTGCGCCTGGTCAGCGCCTCAGTCGCCGGGACAGCGGTCACAGTCGTCGGCGAGGGCTTTCCGCGCCACGTGAGCATCGCCCTTCGGCTGGATGGTCAGGCCCCGGGTTCAACCGCCACCCGCACCACCACCGACGGGGTATTCTCCCAGCGGCTCATGATCCCCTCCGACACGCCTCCCGGCTCGCACCTCCTGTCCGCGGGGACCGAGAAGCGTCGCGGCGATCGCAGCTGGACACAACTCGCTGCCATGGTGCTGATCGTCGCTCAGGCCCCGCTGGCCACCACTTCGGCGTTACCCACCCCGACGGCGGTCCAGCAGCAGACGGCTGCCCCAGCCACGAGCACGCCGGTCGCTACCGTGGGAGTGACCGCCACGCCGGGGCAGACGCCCACATCGGCACCAGTCGCCACGCCGGCGCCCGTCGTCACGCCGGCGCCCCCGCCGGTGACCCCTATCCCGAGCACTCCGCAGCCAACGCCGGTTCCCCCGATCTCCAGCGGCTGGCAGAACATTCTGACCGACAACTTCGACGCCGGCGGAGTGCCGTCCCATTGGATCCTCTACGACGGACCGTACGGCTCGGGGCCACGCAACTGCGCCACCCCAGCGCACGTCACGGTGTCGGGCGGCTCTATGAGGATGCTGATGAGTTATGAGTCATCCGGCAAATGCGGTGCCGGGTGGTACACGGGCGGCATGATGGTCGCCGACCAGTACGGCGGAAACGACCAGCGGCTGACGGTGCGGTTCCGGATCGTCAATGGCGGGGTCACTGGCCACCACGTCATCCCGATGCGTTGGCCCACGAAGGGGACGTGGCCCGCGGCAGGCGAAGAGGATTACTGCGAGGGAGACTCGCTCACCGCCTGCACGACGCACCTTCATTACAGCTCGTCGAATTTGCAGATCAGCCACGGCTACGCCTTCGACATGACGCAATGGCATACGTTGCGTTTCGAGCGCACGAACTTCGTCGTAACGGCCTACATCGACAACATGAGCACCCCGATATGGACCTATCTGGGGTCCGCGACCACCCTACCGGACACGTTCAAGCGGACGGTGCTGCAGCAGGAGTGCCAATCGTCCTGCCCTTCGGGCAACACTGGCACCGAGGAGATTCAGATCGACTGGATCGCCATTGATCAGCCGGCAGGCTGATCGGACCGCCGGGTTAGCGCGCGCCTGATTCGCCTGGCGAGCGGCTGAATGATCGGGATGCTTCCGAGGCGCCACATCGGGGAGAGGATCGCGTTCAACCCGAGCATCGAGATCTGACCGAGCGGCCCGGGCCGGAGCCACGGAGCGAGATCGCTTGCCACCGGATCAAGCTCGAGGTCTCCAGCGGTCACCAGGCGCCGAAGAAGACGCACGTAGGCCGTGCGGCGAAGGCTGACCCAATCAGCCGGGATCCACGGCTTGGCCTTGCCCGCGTTGTGAAGCAGGACTGTCTCCTTACCGCGATACCGACATTGCAGGCGGTGCAGATCGACCACGTCGACCCCTTCACCTAGTGCCCCGGCCGCAGGGGCTAGGTCGGGATCGAGGAGCCGCACGGAGCCAGGCGGAACCTCCGACATGAGCAGCGCGTTGAGCGCGTCCTGATCGCCCTGGGCGGTCGCCGAGTCCCCCTCCTGTTCGTAGAGGGTCGGGGTGTCCCAAATCTGGCGGCACAGTTCCCACCATCTCTCGAGAAGCTTCGGCCATCGATCCGCAGAAAACGCGATGAAGCCTGCGTTCACGTAGGGAGCTCGACGCAGTGGAACTCGCAACCCGAACAGAGACTGCCACTCGGCAAACCACCGTTCGACCTCGGGATCGGGAAAGGCGCAGATGGCCCCGGCCTCCGCTGCTTCGAGCACGTCGTTGAGAGACGCGGTCACGACCATGTCGCTGTCCAGCAGTACCACGACTCCCGATGGGCTAGTCAGGTAGGGGAACGGCTTGAACAGTGTCGGATTCCTGGCCTTCGTCCGGTCGTACGGGATGATTGTCGCCGTGCCCGACAGGAGTCGTCGCTGGTCGGCTCGAAGTCCGGTGTCGAGGATCGTCAGCGGGTGCTGATGCCCTGTGATTCGCAGCGAGTTGATCAACGCAATCGTCCCAACGGCGAAGCGCTCGTCAGTAATCGTGTGGAATACGACACGCGCCGCCACTGCTAGGAACGATCGACCCGAAGAAGTCTGTTAGCCGCGCGAAGTGCCCACCGAGGTGCGATAAGAGCCGCCCCGGCGACGAGCAGGTGCCGTGGTGTCAGCACGGATCGTCGACGTGCGCGCCACGCGCGTCGAACGTCGCGCCATGCTCCGCGCCGCCCTTGTCCACCATGAAGGAGTCGATGCTGTGCTGCGCGCTGGAGGTGGGACATAGCAATGGCATCCGCGATCCAGTCTCGCTCGTGCTCTGTTACCGACCCGCGAAGCCGCACGTGAGCCGCGAGTCCGACTCGCAGCCCTCGCTCGAGGATCGTTTGCTCGCTGTCTTCAACCCGCTCTGCACGCTGACGGGCACGCTGATCCGAGTTGCTTCGCTGGGTGTAGATAAGTACTCGCCTCCGGACATACCGGACCGGCCCGACAGCTGCCATGCGCATCGCGAGCTCGATGTCGCACGCTGGGCCGGCCGAGGGGTCGAAGAGACCTCCCGCCCGATATGTCGCCTCGCGTGAGAACGCGATCGAGCCGATGTTCCACGGCGGTTGCCCCTCCCGCGTTATGACGCGCATCCATGAAGTCGCGTCGTAGTCCCCCTGAGCGATCGAGGAAAGGCGCTGGTAGAAGCGCCATGTTGCGGCGGCTGGTTGGCCGTCCACATCAATGCGGGCGCATTCGCCCACGACCATGACCGGAGCGCCACCCTGCTCAATGCTTCGCGCGAAGGTTTCGAGGGCATTGGGCAGCAGGCGATCGTCCGCGCCCATCGGTATGAGCCATGCGCCGCCGCACAGCCCGGCCGTGCGGTTGAAGTTCTCGAACACATCGGACGCATTCGGCCACCGATGGCCGCGGACCGGCAAACCAAAGCGCTCGGCGATCGCCGCGGTATCGTCGGTTGACGCGTTGTCGCCGATGACGAGCTCCCAGTCCTGGAATGTCTGGCCCTGCACACTCGCAATCGCGCCGGGCAGCCAGTCTGCCTCGTTCCGCGCGGGAATGAACACGGAGAACATCGGGGCCATAGAAAGCGACGGTACCTCCAGGACCACGGTCACCGGCATGCAAGGCCTGAACGCAGGGCGGCCAGGACCGCTCCCCGGGTGCGCCTGGCTCAGGGACATGCCAGGGCAGCCCCATATCTTGCCGATCGTTCCCAACCGGCGCAAATAGACAATGCCGACTCGGGCAGCCCGACGGTGCCGCCACGCAACGGGATTCCGACAGGAGATTTGACCCTCTAGGACTTTCGTACTATGGTCGATTTCCAGCGACCAAGGCTCCCGAATCCATATTGAGCACCCGCTGACCACCCAGCCGCGTCGCCGGCGCGCCCTCCGGCGGGCTCCGGCGACGGCTAGAGGGAATAGCCTCCGTGCCCGTCTCCCACCCAGTTGCCGCACCCGGGAATCGGCATTCCCTGCATAGCCCGGAGCGCCCGCAAGGGCTCTCGCGGGTTAGCGTCGTGATTCCGGCAAAGGACGAGGAGCGCAACATCGCGTGGGTACTGAGGCGGATGCCACCGAGCGTGGACGAGGTCATCCTCGTCGACGGGTTATCGCGAGATGCGACGATCGACGTTGCGCGCCTGGTGATGCCACAGGTGGTCGTGATTCATGAACTCAAGCCGGGCAAGGGCAACGCGCTGGCGGCGGGCTTTGCGGCTGCGACAGGTGAGATCATCGTAATGATCGATGCTGATGGAAGCATGGACCCCGCGGACGTGCCACGCTTCATCGAGGCGATTCGTGAAGGGAACGACGTCGCGAAGGGCTCCCGCTTCCTGCCCGGCGGCGATACGCAAGACATGACGCCGATGCGCCGCATTGGACATTTTGGTCTCCTCCACCTCGCCAACCTGCTGTACGGAACCCGCCACACGGACCTGTGCTACGGGTACTTGGCCTTCCACCGGCAGGCCCTCGCGTCGCTGTCCGTATCGGCCGCTGGGTTCGAGATCGAGATGCAGCTCGTGGCACGCACGTCGATCGCCCGGCTCAGCGTGGTCGAGTTGGCGAGCGTCGAGTACGCCCGTCGCAACGGTGCATCGAATCTGCGGGTCATGCGGGATGGCTGGCGCGTGCTCTGGACCATGCTGCGGGAGCTCCGCTGGCGCCCCGCACTGGCTGTCCCCGTGAGGGACGGGACGCTGCGGGCCTCTGAACCTCAGAGCTGAAACCCGTTCGACTCGGCCCACGGGCATAATCGGTCGATGCTCCGCGACATACGCGTTTCTGTCGTCATCTGCACGCATTCGGAGGAACGGTTGCCACTGCTGCGAGAAGCCGTGGCATCGGTCCAAAGCCAGAGCCCGCCTCCCGACGAGGTGATCGTCGTCGTCGATCACAATCCGGCACTCCTTGACGCCATTGGCGACCAGCATGCACCAGCCATTGTCCTTGGCAGTTCCGGCCCGCCGGGGCTGTCAGGCGCGCGCAACACCGGCGTTGGCGCAGCTTCGGGGGAGATCGTGGCATTCCTCGACGATGATGCATACGCGGAACCCGGCTGGCTTTCGGCGCTCGTCACACCGTACGCCAAGCCAGATGTGCTGGGCGTCGGAGGGGTCGCCCTTCCCGAGTGGCAGACCGCACAACCCAGGTGGTTCCCCGCCGAATTCCTCTGGGTCGTCGGATGCAGTTACGAAGGTTTGCCCACGACGATCGCGTCGGTGCGCAACATGATCGGCTGCAACATGTCGATGAGGCGCTCAGTCTTTCCATCTGTGGGCGGATTCCACCATGGAGTCGGACGCGGGCGCGGGCTGCCGATGGGCTGCGAGGAGACGGAGATGTGCATTCGAGCCACGCGCCAGCTCGGTGGCCTTTTCATGCACCAGCCGCCTGCGAGGGTGCGCCACGTGGTCCCGGCCAGCCGTACCCGGCTCAGGTACTTCTTACTCAGGTGCTTTGCAGAGGGTGCGTCGAAGGCGTACGTGGTTATGCTCGCGGGCTCGGCCCGCGGGATGGAGTCCGAGCGCCGATATGCTCGCCGTACGTTGCCGCGCGGCATGCTCCGAGGTGTGGGTGACGCCCTCGGTGGAGACCTCTTCGGCCTCGCCCGCGCAGCAATGATCCTGCTTGGGTCGCTGTCCTTCAGCTTCGGGTATGTTCACGGAACGGCTCGTCAAGGGAACCTCCGCGGCATGCCGGCCGGCCACGGCCCCGCCAAGGAGTGACCTTCTTCTCCTGGCTCGCCTCCCACACCGCTCTGCCGCTGTATCGCAACGCGTACGCCCTGATGCTCAGCTCGCTTCTGACGGGCGTCCTGGGCATTGCCTACTGGGCCATCGCGGCGCGGCTCTTTCCGGCGGCGGACGTCGGCATCGGGGCATCGCTCATCTCCACCATGATGTTCGTCGGGAGTGCATCCCAACTCAACCTGCGGTCGGCGATGTACCGATTCCTGCCGGTTGCCGGGAGTGGCGGCGTTCGGCTGGTCGGCATCACCTACCTCTTCATCGCCGCCACGTCTGCGCTATTGGCCACGGGAATGGCCATCGCCGGAGCCATGCTCAATGTGCTGCCCACGGGAATCGTGCCGAGCGTTGGTGCTGTGGCCGTCTTCGCCGCGGCGGCGGTTACCTGGAGCCTCTTCTCGTTCCAGGATCATGTGCTCACGAGCATGCGGCTCACCCTCTGGCTGCCAATCGAGAACGTGATCTTCGCGTTGGTGAAGATCGGCTTCCTGCTCGTGATGGTGCAGGTGCATCCATTCGGCGTCTTCCTGTCCTGGATCGTCGCGGCGGCGCTCGCCGTCGCAACGGTCACCGGCGCACTCTTCTCGATTCTGCGGCAGCGGAGCAGATCATTGCCGGCGAGCTCACTCAAGCCCGCGGCGGTAGCGCGCTTCGCTGCTGCGGACTACCTCGCGGGAATCTTCTCAACGGCCGGCACGGCTCTCCTGCCGGTGCTGGTGCTTCTACAGGTCGGGCCGGTGCAGAGCGCCTACTTCTACGTGGTGTGGCTGATCACCACGATGCTGGGCTTGGCTCCGATCGCCATGTTCACGTCCCTTATGGTCGAAGTAGCGAGCCGAGAGGCTTCGTTCGAACGCGAGGGACGGCCCGTCTTCAGGCGCGCGCTCGGCCTGCTGCTCATCCCTATTGCCGTCCTTGTCATCGGGGCGCCGCTGCCGCTCGCGATCTTCGGTCCGGAATATGCCGCCGCTGGCGCGTCGCCGCTTCGGCTGCTGGCGGCGTCAGTCATCCCGTTCACGGTGAACAGCTTCGCCGCCTTCTACGCCCGCTCACGTGGTCGCATGCGGCTCGTCATTCTGATCGAAGCCGGGATCGCAACCCCATCACTGCTCCTCTCTACCGTCCTCCTGCCCGCTGTGGGCCTGACCGGGGTGGGTATCGCGGTGCTGTTCAGTCAGTCCCTAGTGGCGGTCGGTCTTGGGACGACGCTGCTTCGCGGTCTGCTGTTCGGAATTGGTGCGCGGAAGGGCGCGTGACCAGCGCCCGCCACCGTTTGGGACTCAGGCGCAACCCGAGGAGCTCACTCCCCAACCCGACAGCCGTGAGCGCCCAGCTCGCCGCCATGAAGGGCAGGTACTCAGGGGTTCGCGCCAGCCCGACCGTCGCGGACCGTATCTGGGGGGCGAGTCGCCGGTGCCGCACGAGTAGCCGAGCCATCCCGCGCCCGTACCACATTCGTTGGCGCGCGAACTCGGCGAACGACGGACGGTCGTCGTGAAAGGCGATCGCTCGGTCGGTATGTGCCAGCTTCGCGCCCGACGCGACGGCCCGAAAACACCAATCGTGGTCCTCCGCCGCCCCGGGGAATGCCGAATCGAATGGGACGGCCTCAAGAAGCGCCCTGCGCACGAGCGTAGCCTGGCAGCCAATCACGGAGGATTCGCCGGGTTGCTCCTGCATCCGGCGCCTCCAGATCTCACCTCGCTGCCAGTAGGTCGGATGGGCAGCTCTGGTCCTGAGCTCAGCCTGAACGGCGTCATAGTGATTACGCTCCGCGACATCGATGAGGGCGGAGAGCGTGTCCGCCGTGATCTCGGTATCGCTGTCGACGTATGCGACCCAGTCGGTCTTGGCCTGAGATGCTCCGAGCTGACGCGCAGCACCCAACCCGGCCCCCTCGTCGCTGAGTACCTCCGCCCCCATCATCCTCGCGACCTCCGCTGTGCCGTCGGTCGAGGCACCGTCCACGACCACAACACGCTGAGGGCGGCTCATCTGGATCGCAGTCAACGATGCTCCGATTGATTCGTGTCGGTTACGAGCGCAGACGATCACCGTAACGGGGAGCTGGATTGTCAGCACTTCCTCTCAAATCGAGCATCGGTAGATTCCGGAGCGTCATGCTAGGCTCTGGCGCCCACCCATGCTGGAGATCCCATTGACCCCCGGTCCGTTCGGTCGCTGCCCAATCGACGGGGCGGAATGCATTCAGCGACCGCTGTGGGACGGCGCCCTCCTGTTCAACTGCGATGCATGCGGGTTGTGGTTCTACGGGAGTGAGGCGAAGCCGCACGACTTGATGGAACGCGCCTACGAGGGATCTGTCGCCGACGCGAACATGCATGAGTACTGGTTCCGCGGCAACTTCCTCGCGTCGGAAGCGACCGACTTCCTCGCTTCGCCGGCGCTTCGGCTCTCACTGCGGTGGATGGACCAGAACGTCGCGCGTCCTGCCACGGTGCTCGACGTGGGCTGCGGGCGGGGGACGTACCTGCGGGGCCTCAGGGATGTCGGCTTCACGGCCATCGGCCTCGACCTATCTTCGACCGTCGCCAGGGTCCTCGCCGGACAAGGGTTTGACGTCCACGTTGGTCCGGTCCCCACCTATCCAATAGACTGGCCGGAGCCAACCGTCGTCAGTACGAACTTCGTGCTGCACCACCCGACCGACCCCGTCGGATTCCTGCGATCGATCCACGAGCGGTTCCCAGCAGCCCTGGTCGTCCTAACTCAGGGCCTGTACCCGACCTGGACGCATGCATTCAAGGGCGCCGTCCCGCGAACGCGGCCGGGACTCCCACGGAACGTTACTGCCTGGAGTCAGCGCGCGATCGAGTCGGCATTTGTGCATGCTGGCTACACCGATGTCCGCCTTATGTCGACACGGCCCAGCTGGCGGGACGTGCACTTGGGGATCCAGTCGTCAGGCGCGCGGCTCGCCTATCGGCTCTTCGGTCGGCATCTGGGAGCGAAGCCCGCTCCTGCCGACTCCGGCGCCCAGCCCTCGGCCCGGCGCACCTCACCCTCCGGCCCCATGGTGCTGGGTTTGCGTGCACTCCTTGCCGCGAAGGCCTGGCTCTACTGGCTTCCGGCGACCTACGCGCGGATTGCCGGCCTCCCGCCGGCAGCAGCACTCGTCATTGCGGGCGGACGTGCAGACCTAGCCGTTTTGCAGGACCGGTCCCAGCAACGCGGCGGACAGGACGAGGAAGACGTGGCCGGCGATCGGGGACCAGAGGGAGTGCGTGCGCCTCACCTCCCAGCCGTAGAGGAGACCCACGAGCAGCATGATCCCGACGGCCGCGAGTGATCTCGTGCCGACGTACGTGGCCCCGAACGTGACCGCTGTCAGCACCAGGCCATAGCGGCGACTCGCGTCGCTTAACAGCGGCTGCAGCACGCCTCGAAAGATCAGCTCCTCGGGGACCGCTGCGCAGGCGGTGAGCGCGATTCCCGCGGCGGCGGCAGCGATCGGGGTGTCGATTGCCAGCCCGGGGTCGTTGGGAGTAGTCGCCGCCAGCGCGAGGCCGATCGGAATCCCAGACAGGGCGATCGCCAGGCTCCGCCAATCGGTAGAGATCCGCGCCAGCGACAGCTCGCGGACGTCCATCGTGGCAAGCCGACTGGCAGCCAGCACCGCAAGCAGCAGCGGAGCGCCGGCGAGGATGAGCCATGCGGCGTGCGGCAGCTCGGGAACGGGCAGCGTCATCGACAGGAGGCGCAGCAGCGCCGGCAGCGCGATGGCGGGCAGGACACGTACGCTTGGATCGCCGATGGCGAGCGGTGACCGCTGGGCCCAACCGAAGTGGCTGAGAGCCAGGACCAGCACCGTCGCGTCTAGGAGTGCTGTTCCTGCCGGCGCCACCAGCAACAGCAGCTCGGCCCCCAGGACGGCACCGAGATATGCCATCCATGCGCGTCGCAGCACCATCAGGTAGGCAGCAGCTGCAGCAACCGGAGCAGCACGATGGTGGTGAATGACACGAGCAGGGGCAGCACTGCGATGTCAAGGCCGTGAATCCACCGGCGGGCCCGATCGCCACCGTATGCACGCACCGCCTCACGTTGGATCAGGAGCAAGAGCAGGGCGATCACGGCGGCCAGCCCAGCCGTCGTCGAGACCAGGTCGTAGTTGGTCGAGCTGAGGTAGTCGACGATCGTCCGATTGATAGACGACGTCATGGGTCGAACGCTTGTCGGGTCCTGCGCGCGACCCGGTGCCACCTCGGCTCTAACATGCCCGCATCGTAGGACATCACCCTAGCGTCGGAGGGATGGACCGATCGCATCTCGGCTGGTTGCCGTGATTGGCCGCTCACGTTCCTGGCTCGAGTCCTCCGGCATCGGGGCGGAGGTCATGCCGGCCGGGGTGGTGCTCGTGACGCTGGGCGTCGGCGTGGCGCTGTGGCTGGCCGCCCTGCAAACGTTCGACGTCCGGCGAATCAGCGACTTGGGTCTCGTGAGCCAGGCCTCCCCCGCGATGCTGGCGGGGATCGCCCTTATCGCCGCGGGATTCGTCCTGTCGCTTCGCCTAAGGCTGCTCTCGGCCCCTCTGGCGCTGGTGGCCACGGGGCTCCTGCTGCTGGCGGTGCATGGCCTCCCAGCCTTCGTGGAGGATGCGCCACGGTTTCCGGTTGCCTACCTCCACGCCGGATTCACCGATGACATCGAGCGAGCACGGGTCGGCTGCTGCCAAACGTGGACGCGCGCTTCAGCTGGCCAGTCTTCTTTTCGCTAGGGTGCACTCACCACCCGGTCGGCGGCATCGCGAGCGCGATCGAGATGCAGCCCTGGGCGGCCCCCCTGATCACGACCGCGCTGTATTCCCTCCCTTGTTCGTCATCTTTGGTGCGATCTCGAGCGATCGGCGGCTCGTGTGGACTGCGGTCTTCGTCTTCTGGCCACGAATTGGATCGGCCAGGACTACTACGCCCCGCAGGCCTTCGCCTACCTGCTCTATCTGACGGTACTGGCGGTGCTGCTGCGCTGGTTCCGCCTGTCGAGCAGGTCTCGTGGTTGGGGCGCCGGCTGGACCGGGTTCATCGCTCGGCATCGCCGCCGAGAAGGCGCATCGAAACGACGGTGGATGGCTGGGAACTCGGGCCAGCGCCACAAGCGGTCACCCGACAGCAACGGGCCAGCCTGCTGGCAGTCATCGTGCTCCTGACCGCGGTGCCAGCGTTGCAAGCCACCAGCTCACGCCCTTCGCCTGCTCGGCGCGGTGACGGCCCTCGACCATGCTCCGCCGAAGCAGTCTGCCGGGGCTTCCCGGTCCTGGTCGCGGTCCTGATCGGCATGTGGATCAGCTACATGACCGTCGCGTTCCTCGTCCGGCAACCTGCCCAACCTGCTCAAAGACCATTGGGGCGGCTGGCGAAACCGGCGTCGCAGAACGTCGGGCGAGCCGCCTGGCCGGGAGCGACGTCCATGTATTTGTCGTCAGTTTCCGCTTGATGATGACCGGCGCGCTGTGGGCCTTGGCGGCGCTGGGGCTCTTCCGGCGGATCCGCGCCGGGTATCTGGATCTTGAGGCGGCCGCTCTGGCGGCGGTACCGTTCGGCCTGATGGCCCTACAGGCCTACGGCGGCGAGATGCTGCTGAGGGTCTACCTCTTTTCGCTGCCCTTCATGGCGTTTCTGGCTGCGGGTGCCTTCTTCCCGGAAGCATCCGACCGGACCGGACGCGTGCCACGGAGCCTGTCGCATTCGCCGTCATCCTCGTCCTGGCCCTCATGGTCACGAAGCACGGCAACGAGCGTGCGGACCGCATCTCGGCCGATGAGTTCGCGGCGGTCCAACGCCTCTACGCGATGGCGCCAGCTGGGTCGACGATCGGCTCGGCTAACTATGCCTCCCCGCTGCGCTACCAGGACTTCGATGTCTATGACTACACCTACGTGCAGGAGCCGCTGCCTGAAGGGGGACGTCGCCGCAGTGATCGCAGCGCTCCATCCCAGCGACCATTGCGCATATCTCTTGTTCAGCCGCGCCCAATCGGCGACTGCCGAGCTCTACGACGGCGTCCCGGAGAACCGTTGGCGGCTTGCCGAGACGCGGCTGCTGGAGAGCGGTCATTTCGGGGTTGCATTCGAGAGCCCCGATGCCGCGGTGCTGGTCTACGAGCCGACCCGGACCGGGTGCCTTACACCATGATCGTCCGTCGGCTCGAAAGCCCCCTGCTCCTCGGCTGGAGCATGCTCACCGCGGCGCTGTCGTTCGGCAATTTCCATCACCCGCTCCGTACCGCCGTCGCCCTCATATTCCTGGCGTTCGTGCCCGGCCTCGCGTTCCTGCGCCTGGCGAAGCTGACGGATCCCGTGATGACCGTCCTGCTGGCCGTGCCGGTGAGCTTTGTCGCATCGACGCGGCCGTATCGGCCATCCTCGTGTATGCCGGGATCCCGTCCTGGGACCTGGGGCTGTCGCTCCTGATCTCGTTCGCGGTGGGCGCCCTGATCATCGATCTCGTGAAGCCCACGATGGCGGCCGGGTCGTCACTTCCGAAGGTGAGCGGCCTGCTCGGCGACGAGGCCCGACAGGCCCGCCTCATCGGGTCCCTCCTGCGAGGCGCGTCACTGAGCGGGCATGCGAGGCCGCCAACGTCAGCGCGACGACACTCCGCCGTGCGCTCCAGCGCTCCCCGGACCTGCGCCGAGCGGTCGCCGTCGCAACCCAGGGTGCCGTCGAGCCGGAGACGGGGTCAGATCGGCCCTGACGGCGATCGCGCCGGTGCCCACACGCCACGCTGCGGTTGCTCCAATGCTTGGCGAACGGTCGGCCTTCGTGTAGCCTCTTGCCCGGATGGGGTGCCGAGGCACGGTCCCGTAACTCCGGTCGCCAGGGACGTGCCGAGCAAGTGGCGAGCCCGACCCATCGCAGACCTGGTTGCCGTGCCCGCCGGATCCGCGTGCGCCTGATCTCGCCTCGTCGTCGCGATCGGTCATCTGTCTCGGACTTGCCGCACCGCTGGCAGCTCCGGCGCCGGTCGCGTGCCCTCTCGCTCCAGCCCGGCTTCAGCGAGTCCATCGTCTTCAGCGGGCTGACCAACCCCACGGTCGTGCGCTTCTCGCCCGACGGCCGCGTCTTCGTCGCCGAGAAGAGCGGGATGATCAAGGTCTTCGACTCCGCTGGCCGACACCGACGCCCGACGGTCTTCGCCGACCTGCGCACCAACGTCCACAACTTCTGGGACCGGGGCCTGCTCGGGCTGGCGCTGGCGCCGACCTTCCCGACCGATCCAAGCGTGTACGTGCTGTACACCTACGACGCGCCGATCGGGGGCAGCGCCCCGCGATGGGGGACGCCGGCGCGACCTCTGACGGCTGCCCGAGCCCACCCGGCGCGACGACCGATGGCTGCGTTGCTTACCGGTCGCGCTGTCGAGATTCACGGCGAATGGCAACACCAGCGGGGCGGAACGGTCCTGGTCAACGATTGGTGTCAGCAATTCCCGAGCCACTCGGTCGGCACGCTCGAATTCGGGCCCGATGGCTATCCTGTACGTCTCAGCGGCGGCGACGGGGCCAACTTCAACTACGCCGACTACGGCCAGGCCGGCGGTCGGCCGGGCAGCCCCGTCCCCAAGAACCCCTGCGGCGACCCGGCGGCGCCGGGTCGGCGGCAACCGAGACGCCGCCGACCGCCGAGGGCGGCGCGCTCCGCTCGCAGGACCTGCGCACCACGAGCGATCCGACGGCGCTGGACGGCTCGATCCTGCGCATCGACCCGGCCACCGGCCTCGCGGCGCCGGGCAACCCGCTCGCCGGCAGCTCAGACGCCAAATGCGCGGCGCATCATCGCCTACGGGTTCCGGAACCCGTTCCGCTTCACCTTCCGCCCGGGGACGAGCGAGCTGTGGATCGGCGACGTGGGCTGGAATCGACCTGGGAGGAGATCGATCGGCTATCCGTCGGCGGCTCCGTGGCCAACTACGGTTGGCCGTGCTACGAGGGGAACGCGCAGCCAGGCCGGCTACGACGCAGCTCGAAGCTGGACATCTGCAACGGCCTGTACTGCCAGGGGCCGAGCGCCGTGGTCGCCCCGTATTTCACCTACAGCCACGCTAACAAGGTGGTCGGCCGGCGAGAACTGCCCGGCTGGCAGCTCGTCGATCTCCGGCATGGCGTTCTGGCGTGGCGGGCAGCTATCCCGCCAGCTATACAGGGCGCGCTCTTCTTCGCCGACTACACGCCGCAACTGCATCTGGGTGATGCCCGCCGGAGCCAATGGCCTTCCCGACCCGGCCCAGCGGGCGACCTTCGTCGCCGGTGCCGCGGACCCGGTCGACCTGACCATCGGGCCTGGCGGTGATCTGTTCTACGTCGACTTCGACGGAGGACGATCCGGCGCATCTCGTACGGCACGAACGCGCTGCCGACCGCCGTCATCTCGGCCAACCCGACGAGCGGGCCAGTCGCCGCTGACGGTCAACTTCAGCGGCGCCGGGTCGTCGGACCCCGATAGCGATCCGCTCGCCTACGCCTGGGACCTCGACGGCGATGGACTGTTCAACGACGGGACGGCGCCCAACCGCGCAGCGCACCTATGTCGCCAGCGGGACGGTCAATGCCGCCCTTCGCGGTCTCGGATGGGCATGGCGGATCCGATACGAAATCGGTGCCGATCACCGTCACCGGCGGCCCGACGGTGACCTACCTGAGCAGCCTGAACCCGACCAGCGCCGTCAACGGCTGGGGCCCCTATGAGCGCGACCTGAGCAACGGCGAGAAGCTGGCCGGCGACGGCCACCCGCTCACCCTGAACGGGGTGGTCTATCGCCCGCGGCCTGGGCACCCACGCCGCGGCCGACCTGCGCTACACGCTGCCGGCGCGGCAGCTGCAGCCTGCTCGGCACGCTGGGCGTCGACGACGAGGTGCCCAACACGGCGCCGGCCACCGTCACCTTCCAGGTGCTGGTCGACGGCGTCAGCCGCTACCTCAGCCCGGTGCTGACTCCGGCGCAGCACCAGCCCCAGCGCTGAACCTGGCCCTGCCGGCCGGCACCACCCTGCAGCTGGTGGTCGGCAACGGCGGCGACACCAACGCCTACGACCACGCCGACTGGGCCGATATCCGGCTCAGCTGCACGCGGCAGCCACGAACACGCCGCCCACCCCGGTGATCGATACCCCGGCCAGCAGCCTGACCTGGGTGGTCGGCCAGTCGATCAGCTTCAGCGGGCATGCCACCGATACCCAGGACGGCACGCTGGCCGCCACGCGCCTGGACTGGTCGCTGGTCCTGCAGCATTGCCCCTCGAATTGCCACACCCATGCCGCTCCAGAGCTGGACGGGGGTGGCCGGCGCCAGCTTCAGCGCCCCCGACCACGAGTACCCGTCCTACCTCGAGCTGTCGCTGACCGCCACCGACTCGGGCGGGCTGAGCACCACCGTCACCCGCCGCCTCGACCCGCAGACGGTGAACCTGACCTTCGCCAGCAACCCGAGCGGCCTGCAGCTGGTGGTCGATGCCATCAGCCAGGCGGCGCCCTTCACGCCGCACCGTGATCGTGGGCTCGGCCAACTCGGTCAGCGCTCCGTCGCCCCAGAGCCTGGGCAGCACCAACTACGCCTTCAGCGCCTGGTCGGACGGCGGCGCCGCCACCCACACCGTGGTGGCGCCCGCCAGCGCGGCGACCTACACCGCCACCTACACCGTCACCGGCGGCCCGACCGTGACCTACCTGAGCAGCCTGAACCCGACCACCGCGGTCAATGGCTGGGGCCCCTACGAGCGCGACCTGAGCAACGGCGAGAAGCTGGCCGGCGACGGCCACCCGCTCACCCTGACGGGGTGGTCTTCGCCCGCGGCCTGGGCACCCACGCCGCGGCTGACCTGCGCTACACGATGCTCGGGCGGCAGCTGCAGCCTGCTGGCCAGCCTGGGCGTCGACGACGAGGTGCGGGCAGCGCCGGCCAGCGTCACCTTCCAGGTGCTGGCCGACGCCACCAGCCTCTACCTCAGCCCGGTGCTGACCCGGAGCAGCGCCAGCGCCTAGCCTGAACCTGGCCCTCCCGGCCGGCACCAGCCCTGCAGCTGGTGGTCGGCAACGGCGGCGATACCAACGCCTACGACCATGCCGACTGGGCCGACCCCGCCTCAGCTGCACGGGCGCCACCAACACGCCGCCGACCCCGGTGATCGATACCCCGGCCAGCAGCCTGACCTGGGTGGTCGGCCAGTCGATCAGCTTCAGCGGGCATGCCACCGATACCCAGGACGGCACGCTGGCCGCCACGCGCCTGGACTGGTCGCTGGTCCTGCAGCATTGCCCCTCGAATTGCCACACCCATGCCCTGCAGAGCTGGAGCGGGGTGGCCGGCGCCAGCTTCAGCGCCCCCGACCACGAGTACCCGTCCTACCTCGAGCTGTCGCTGACCGCCACCGACTCGGGCGGGCTGACCTCCACCGTCACCCGCCGCCTCGACCCGCAGACGGTGAACCTGAGCTTCGCCAGCAACCCGAGCGGCCTGCAGCTGGTGGTCGATGCCATCAGCCAGGCGGCGCCCTTCACGCGGACGGTGATCGTCGGCTCGTCCAACTCGGTCAGCGCGCCGACCCCCCAGAGCCTGAACAACACCAACTACGCCTTCAGCGCCTGGTCGGACGCCGGCGCCGCCACCCACACCGTGGTGGCCCCCGCCAGCGCGGCGACCTACACCGCCACCTACACCGTCACCGGCGGCCCGACGGTGACCTACCTGAGCAGCCTGAACCCGACCAGCGCGGTCAGCGGCTGGGGCCCCTATGAGCGCGACCTGAGCAACGGCGAGAAGCTGGCCGGCGACGGCCACCCGCTCACCCTGAACGGGATGGTCTTCGCCCGCGGCCTGGGCACCCACGCCGCGGCTGACCTGCGCTACACGCTGCCGGGCGGCAGCTGCAGCCTGCTCGGCACGCTGGGCGTCGACGACGAGGTGCCCAACACGGCGCCGGCCACCGTCACCTTCCAGGTGCTGGTCGACGGCGTCAGCCGCTACCTGAGCCCGGTGCTCACTCCGACCAGCACCAGCGCCAGCCTGAACCTGGCCCTGCCGACCGGCACCACCCTGCAGCTGGTGGTCGGCAACGGCGGCGATTCCAACGCCTACGACCATGCCGACTGGGCCGACCTCCGGCTCAGCTGCACCTAGCCAGGATTACTCCCGGAGGCGCGCGCCGCACCGCGCGCAGCGATAGGCACCCATCCGGTTTCGGTGTCCGCACGCCCGGCACACCCGGGCCGGCGCGAGGGCACCGGGTCCGGGGATCCCGGCCGGGAGTTTCGGGAACCCGACCTCCGGCGCGTTCGGATCGGCCAGGCTCGGGCGGAGCCAATCGAGGCTCGCGTGCGGTACGGGAGCGGCCGGGCGCGGGGATCGTCGTCGCACACGGGCGGCCCGCTTGCGCTCCGCGTCGGCGGCGCGAGCCGCCAGCAGGTTGACCCGCCAGCGCGCCGCGATGGCGAGGGCTCCCACCGGAGCGGATGCGCCGACGACCAAGGCCATGAGCACGTCCAGCCTCACCGGATCAGGCTACTCGCTTGCGCTTGACCCCGACGGCGCGGTCGCTCTACCTCCGCGCGACGGGAACTGCCCGTCCGGCGTGTCCGCAACCTCGATTCCCATCTCGCCCAGTTGCGTCCGCAAGCGGTCCGCTTCTGCCCAGTCCTCGGTCGCCCGCGCGGCGGCCCGACGTTCGAGCAGCGCCGCGGCTCCCGGCGGCAACTCGCCCTCCAACGGATCAGGCGCGTCCGCCGGCACATGGAGGTCGAGACCAAGGACCCGATCGAAGTCAAGGAGGAGCGCGCGCCTGCGCCGCCGGCGCAAGGCCGCTGTCCGCCGCAGCCCCGTGTGCGATGGCAATGGCGGCCGGCATGGCCAGGTCCTGGCTGATCGCCTCCGTGAAGCGCGCGCGGTAACCGGACATCGGCTCGACGGCCAGATCCGGCGTGGTCCGATCACCGGCACCCTCCGCCGCGGCACGACGCAGCCGGCGCAGGCCCGAAGCCGCAGCCTGCATCGCGCGGTAGGTGAAGTCGAGCTTCGAGCGGTAGTGGGCGGTGAGCGCCAGGTACCGGAAGTCGAGCGGCTGGAAGCCCTTCGAGGGGAGGTCCGTGACCCGGATCACGTTCCCGACGCTCCGCGCCATCTTGGCGTCGTCGAGCGTCAGGAACTCACCGTGCATCCAGACGTTGACGACGCGGTGGCCGATGGCGCCTTCGCTCTGCGCGATCTCGTCCTCGTGATGCGGGAACTTCAGGTCGATGCCACCGGTGTGGATGTCGAAGCGCTCGCCGAGGTACTTCATGGACATCGCCGAGCACTCGATGTGCCAGCCGGGGAAGCCCTCGCCCCAGGGTGACGGCCACCTCATGAGGCGTCCCGGCTCGGCGAGCTTCCAGAGCGCGAAGTCCTCGGGGTCGTGCTTGTCGGTCTCGACGTCGACCCGGTGCCCGGCGCGCATCTCGTCGAGCTTCTGCCCGGACAGCTGGCCGTACGCCGGAAACGCGGATACATCGAAGTAGACGTTGCCGTCGACCTCGTAGGCGAGTCCCCTGGCGAGCAGGTCGGAGGTCAGTGACAGCATCTCGGCGATGTGGTCGGTCGCCTTCGGCATGACGTCCGCCGGGGTGATGTTCAGGAGGCGCTCGTCGTGGAGCCAGGCATCGGTATAGAACTCCGCGATCTCGTACGGGGTCTTCCCCTCGACCTCGGCGGCCAGCAGAATCGGATCCTCGCCCGTCTCGCGCATGTGCCCGACATCGGTGATGTTCTTCACGTAGAGCACGTCGTAGCCCAGGTACTGGAGCGTGCGCCGCAGGAGGTCGCCGAAGAGGTAGGTGCGCAGGTTGCCGATATGCGCATAGCGGTACACCGTGCTGCCGCAGGTGTAGATCGTGACGCGCCCGGGCGTGATCGGCTCGAGCGGCTCGACGCGACGCGTCAGCGAGTTGTAGAGGCGAATCGGCTGCATCGGAGCGGCATTGTACCGATGCGACCGCCGGGAGCCGTCAGGCCGGTTCCGCGACCTCTTCGGTCGAGGCGGCCGATTCGACGCGCAGCTGCTTGAGCGCCGTCGGGTCGATCCCACCGAAGCGCGGCAGGTCGGCGAGGCTGGCGGTGCGCGCCAGGCGCTCGCTCATCTTGCCGTGGACGATCTGGCTGAAGTCCGGGATCGCCATCAGACGCCGCAGGGTCTCGGCCGGCACCTCGAGCAGCGTGGCGTCCTCCTCCGCCACCACGTCGGCCGTCCGCACGCTGCCGGTCAGGGCGGCGATCTCGCCGAAGAGGTCGCCGGCGGTCATGGTCGAGAGGGTCCGGTTCGCGCCCTCGCCGGTCGTCACGCCCGCGACCACCTTTCCGCCAAGGACGAAGAAGGCGGCGTCACTGGCCTCGCCATGGCGGGTGATGGCCGTCCCTGCCGCCGCGTCGCGCACCCGGGCTGAGTTGAGGATCAGATCCCGATCCTTTGGCGGCATGCCGGCCAGTGCCGGGATGTAGCCGAGCAGCGTCTCGATGTCGACGAGGCTGGCCGGGCGGCCGAAGGCCATCCCCGGGGCGGACCCGGCGCCGCGCAGGAGGCTGATGGCACGGCGCCACTCGGCGGCCGGCTGTCCGAGGCCGGGCAGCACCGCCGTAATGAGGGCAGCGACCACCACCACCAGCGAAGCCGCCGCGAACATCAGGCGTACGTCGATCACGTCCGCCAGCCCGGCGATGCCCATCCCGACCAGGTAGACGACGGTCGTGATCACGTACGAGGTCGAGAAGACCCGGCCGCGCATCTCGCGTGGCGTGTTGCGCTGGTTGATGAGGCGCGCCGCCACGAACGAGGGAGCGTTCAGCGCGCCGGAGAAGCTGATGAGCAGGATCGCCAGCCAGACGTTGGTCTGGAGGGCGTACAGCAGTCCGAAGAGGCCCATCCCCAGGTAGCTGAGGACGAGCCACTGGCCCTCGCGCAGTCGGTCTGAGAGGCGCGCCATGAGGAGGCTGCCGACCACGAAGCCGACCGAGGTGAGCCCCTCCTGCAGGCCGTATTCGAACTCCGTGGCGCTCAGCGCGGTGAGCGCGAAAGGGAGGAGCAGCACGTTCTGCAGCCCGAACGAGATGAGCACCGGCACCTTGACCAGGTTCATCGAGCGCAGGATCGGCGTGCGCAGGATGAACTTGGCCCCGAAGTTCAGGTTGCGGATCATGTCGCGCACCGTGGTCAGCTCCTCGGTGACCAGGGGTGCGATCTTGACCAGGCTGATCATCAGGGCGGAGAAGGCGAAGGTGCCGGCGTCGATCAGGAAGACGGTGTTGATCGACTGGGTCGAGGCCAGCAGTCCGGCCAGCGCGAAGCCAACCGCGGTGGAGCCGAACTGGGCGATGGCCATGATCGCGTTCGCGGCCCCGAGCTCCTCCTCCGAGGCGATCTCGGGCAGCACCGACTCGTTGGCCGGCGAGAAGAACTGGGTGACCGATGCCGAGAGCATCACCATCACGTACAGCCAGGCGATGTGGATGTTCACGACGAACGGGATCGAGGCGACGATCACGAGCCGGATCAGGTCGGCCGCGATCATGATCCGCTTGCGGTCGAACCGATCGACGACGACCCCGGCCACGAGGCCGAAGATGAGCGTCGGCACCGCCGTTGCCATCAGCATCAGGCCGACGTTGAGCACCGAGCCGGTGACCCGATACACGATGATGCCGGCGGCCAGGCTGGTCAGCGCGTCGCCGATGGTGGAGACGAGCTGTGCGCTCCACAGGTAGACGAATGCCCGCTTGCGCAGGACCGCGAAGGGCGATGGCTGGGCCGGCAGCGCTGCAGCGGTCACGCGTTCCTCGTGGGTGGGTCGGCACATTCTGCCATCGGCTGGCTACCATGCTCCCCATGCCGCAGCGCGATGCCGGCGCATCCTACCCGCTCACCCTCGGCGAGGAGCCGGCTTTCTGTCCTGCCTGCGGGAAGGCGCTGGTCGAGCGTGTCCTCGAGGAGGATCACCGGCCGCGCCTCATCTGCCCGGACGGGCACGTCACCTGGCGCAACCCGCGCCTCGTGGTCGGGACCCTGCCGGTCCGCGATGGACGGGTGCACCTCGCCCGGCGCTCGATCGAACCGGGCGCGGGTCGCTGGACCTACCCCGGCGGCTTCCTGGAGCTCGGCGAAGCGGCGCAGGAGGGAGCGCGGCGCGAAACGGAGGAGGAGACCCGGCTACGGGTCGAGGTTGGGCGCTTGATCGGCGCCTACTCCCGCCCCTATGCCGGGGTCGTCACCCTCATCTACGAGGCCACGATCGTGGGCGGCGAGGTTCTGCCCGGAGTCGAGACGAGCGAGGTTCGCGCCTTCGGCCCGGACGAGATCCCGTGGGACGAGCTCGCCTTCTCGACGGTCGAGAGCGCCCTTCGCGACTGGGTCGCGTCGCTGCCGGGGCGCGGCGTGCGGTTCGAGCCGGAGCTGTACGTGACCGGCGATCCGGACGAAGGTCAGCCGGCCGACTCGTAGCGACGGAAGACGGCGACCGCGTTCTGGCCGCCGAAGCCGAAGCCGTTGATGATCGCCGTCCCCACCTGCGCCTCGCGTGCCGTGTTGGGGACGTAGTCGAGGTCGCAGGCCGGGTCCGGCGTCTCGTAGTTGATCGTCGGCGGCATCTTCCCGTCCCGGATCGCGCAGACCGCGGCGACCGCGGAGATCGCCCCGGCGGCCCCCAGGGTATGCCCGATCATGCTCTTGTTGCTGCTGACCGCCAGGTGCGCGGCGTGGTCGCCGAACGCCGCGTGGATGGCCTTCGTCTCGGTCGCGTCGTTGAGCGGCGTGCCGGTGCCGTGGGCGACGACGTAGTCGACCTCCTCGGGCTCCACGCCGGCATCGCGCAGTGCCCGGGTCATGGCACGGGCCGCGCCGTCGCCCGTTGGGTCGGGGGCGCTGATGTGGAAGGCATCACCGGTCATCGCCCCGCCGGCGACCTCGGCGATGATGCGAGCCCCGCGTCCCTCGGCGTGCTCGGCCGACTCGACGGTGAGGACCGCGGCGCCCTCGCCGAAGACGAAGCCGTCGCGATTCGCGTCGAACGGGCGGGAGGCGCCGGCGGGATCGTCGTTCCGCTTCGAGAGCGCGCCCATGTTGGCCAGGGCGGCGAACGCGACTGGCAGGATGGCGCTCTCGGTGCCGCCGGCGATCACCACCTCCACGTCGCCATGCTCGATCAGGCGCTGCGCGTCGATGAGCGCCTGCACCCCTGAGGCGCACGCCGCCACCGAGGCGATGACAGGCCCGTGCGTGCCGTTCTGGATGCTGATCTGGCAGGCTGCCATTGAGGGGGAGAGCATCGGCACCATGAAGGGGCTGACGCGCTTCCCGCCCTGCTCCAGGAAGACCCGCTCGCCGATGGCCACGTCGCCGATCCCCCCGCCGCCGGTGTTGACGATCACCCCGATGTCGTTGCGGTTCGCGTCGGTGATCTCGAGGCCGGCATCGGCGATCGCCTGGGCCGCGGCCGCCACGGCGAACTGCGAGAAGCGGCTCATCCGCCTCGCCTGCTTGAAGTCGATCCAGGTCGCCGGATCGAAGCCCTTCACCTCGGCCGCGATCCGCACCTCCTCGGCCGACGCGTCATAGCCGCTGATCGGCCCGACTCCGCTCGTGCCGGCCAGCAGGCTGGCCCAGAAGCTGGCGGCGTCGTTGCCAATGGGCGTGATCGCTCCGAGGCCAGTCACCACGGCGCGCCGTCGTGGGTCCTTCATCCCTCGGCTCGAGCGAGGATCAGCGTGCTGTTGTGCCCGCCGAGCCCCATCGAGTTCGACAGCGCCACGCGGCTGTCCGTCTGACGCGCCGTGTTTGGCACGTAGTCGAGGGTGAGCTCGGGATCGGGATGGCGGTAGTTGATCGTCGGCGGGATGCAGCCGCTCTGCACGACGCGGGCGCATACGAAGGCCTCGAACGCTCCGGCCGCGCCCATCATGTGACCGGTCATGCTCTTGGTGGAGCTGACCGCCAGCTTGCGGGCGTGGTCGCCAAAGACCGCCTCGATCGCCATGGATTCATATCGATCGTTGAGCGGCGTGCTCGTGCCATGGGCGTTGATGTAGTCGACCGCCTCGGGGCCGATGCCCGCGCGCTCCAGCGCAGCCCGCATGGATCGCTGGCTCCCCTCGCCGCGCTCGGCCGGCGCCGCCATGTGGAAGGCGTCGGACGACGAGCCATAGCCGATCACCTCGGCGATCGGGGTGGCCCCGCGCGCGCGGGCATGCTCCATCTCCTCCAGGACGAGCACGGCGCATCCCTCGCTGACCACGAAGCCGTTACGGGTCGCGTCGAAGGGGCGGGAGGCGATGGTCGGGTCATAGGCGCCGGTGTCGGGGTCGATCGGGGAGCCGAGGGCTCGCATCTGGCCGAAGCCAGCGAACGCGATCGGCACGATGACGGCCTCCGTGCCTGCCCCGAGCATGAGATCGGCCTGGCCGCGCACGATGGTCTCCATCGCCTCGCCGATGGCGTGCCCGCCGGTGGCACAGGCGCTCACCACGGCCAGGTTGGGGCCACGGATCCCGTACTGGATCGCGACCATCCCCGAGGCGGCATCCGGGATCATGTGCGGCAGCAGGAACGGCGAGACGCGGCTCGGCCCGCGCTCGTTGAGGGTGGCCAGGCCATCGGCGATCATCCCGATGCCCCCGATGGCGGTGCCGACGATCATCCCGAACCGATCCGGATCGGCCTGGGCGGCGTCGAGCATCCCGTCGGCGTTCAGCAAGCCGGCATCCTTGAGCGCCTCGCCCGAGGCGGCCACTGCGAAGTGCGTGTTGCGATCGTGCCGCCGCGCGTCCTTGCCGTCCATGTACTGGCTGACGTCGAAGCCCTTCACCTCCCCGGCGACATGGATCTCGTAGTCGGTCGTGTCGAAGAGCGTGATGTCGGCCACGCCCGATCGGCCCGCCACCAGCGCGTCCCACGATGCGTCGGCCCCGATCCCGACCGGTGAGACGACCCCGAGTCCGGTGACGACGACCCGTCTCGCGCTCACGCAGATGCCTCGGCTCCGCCGGGGAGCCAGAGGGCGCCATCGCCAGGCGCGTCGAGGGCATGCGTCTGGGTCTCGGGCGCGATGCGCTTGATGAGGCCGCTGAGCACCCGCCCCGGCCCGATCTCGACGAAGTCGGTCACGCCGTCGGCCGCCATGTGACGGATCGTCTCGGTCCACTGCACGCCGTGGACGAGGTGCTCGGAGAGCTCCCGGCGCAGGCCGTCGGCGGTGCGGATGAGGCTGGCGTGCACGTTGCCGAGCATCGGCACGCGTGGCTCGCGGAACGGGACCTTGGCCAGGATCTGGCTGAACTCGTCGCGCGCGCGGCGCATGAGCGGGGAGTGGCTGGCGACGCTCACCGTCAGGCGCACCGCCTTGCGAGCACCGACCGTCTTGCTCATCTCCAGGGCGAAGGCGAGGGCGGGGATGACGCCGGAGAGGACGATCTGCCCGGGAGCGTTGGCGTTCGCGACGCCGATCTCGCCGTGCTCACGGGCCGCGTCCACGATCTCGTGCACCTGCTCGTCGGAGAGGCCGATGACCGCGCCCATGCCGCCCTCGATGCCGCGCTCCTGCATGATCCGGCCACGCTCGCGCACGAGGTTGATGGCGGCCTCGAAGTCGATCGCGTCGGCGGCGACGGCGGCGGCGTATTGCCCGGCCGAGTGGCCCGCCAGGCGGATCGGCGCCAGCTCCACGCCGGCCTCGGCCGCCTCGGCGCGCATCGCCTCGAGGTAGGCGACGCTGGTGGCGAGGATCGCCGGCTGGGCGTTGACGGTCAGGTCCAGCTCCTCGGCGGGACCCTCGGCGATCATGCGCGACAGCGGAAAGCCGAGTGCGGCGTCGGCGCGCTCCATCACCGCGGCGGCGGCGGGAGAGCGCTCGAGCAGGGCGGCTCCCATCCCCACGTACTGCGAGCCTTGTCCCGGAAATACGAACGCGTGGGCGTGGGGCGGGGAGGCCGGCTCGGGAAGATCGGTATCGTCGGTCATGCGCATCGGCCAGTCAGTTGATTTGGGCGCGAGTATAGCCGAGCACGCTCGAATCGCCGCTCAGGAGTGCTCCGCATCCCGTACGAAGCGGCTCACGACGTCATGGAGTACCGGCAGCCCGAACCGGATGGCGCTCACCGGGATCCGCTCGTCATGACCGTGGAAGAGCGACAGGAACGGCATCTCCGGGGACAACTGCAGCGGAGCAAACCCGTACGTCGGGATGCCGAGCAGGGCCAGGGCCTTGGCGTCGGTCCCCGGCGTGATCATCATCGGGGCCGCCAGCGCCCCGGGGTCTGCGTCGAGCAGCGCCTGGCGCATGAGGTCCACGATCGGAGCGTCGGCCGGCGCCTCGGTTGGCGGCATGAGCAGGACCGGCGTGACCTGCGCCAGCTCTCCTACGGTCGCCTGCATCTGTGCCAGGAGTGCCTCCTGGTCTGTGCCGGGCAGCGTGCGCACGTCGATCTCGGCTTCGCCGCTGCCGGGGATGACGTTCATCTTCTTCCCCGAATGGATCATGTTGGGCGTGACCGTGTCGCGCAGCATCGCCGCCAGCGAGCGGCGCAGGACGGGATCGTCGACAACGGCGTCGATGGCGGCGAAGGCACCGTCCTCATCCGCGGCCCGCACCCGGTCCGCGACCGCGCCCAGGCCGAGCGCGACGAGGAACGCGTCGACCACCGGCGTCATCCGCATCGGCTGGGCCGTCGATGCGAGGCGCGTCACCGCCTCGGCCAGCTTGATGGCGGCGTTGTCGGGATGCGGCATCGACCCGTGCCCGGTCATTCCGGTGGTGGTCATGCGGGTCCAGGCAATCCCCTTCTCGGCGACCTGGATGGTGTAGACGCGCCGACCGCCGACCGTCATCGAGTAGCCGCCGACCTCGTTGAGCGCGGCGGCCGCCGGGCGGCCGAGGGCGTCGCCGAAGAGATCGGGACGGGTCTGGACCCAGTGCAACGCGCCGAAGGTCCCGCCCGCCTCCTCGTCGGCGACGGCGGCGAAGATGACCTCCCGACGCCGCTCGCCGCCGGACCACGCGAGCGCCAGCATCACGCTCAGCTCCATGGCGACCATGTCCTTCATGTCGACCGCACCGCGGCCCCAGATCGCCCCGTCGATGAGCTCTCCGCCGAACGGGTCGTGGCTCCACGACTCCAGGTCGACCGGCACCACGTCGATGTGGGAGAGAAGCACGAGCGGCGGCTCGGGATCGGCCACCGTCGCGGGGAGGCGGGCGAAGCAGGAGCCGCGTCCGGGGGCCGGCTCCAGCACCTCCGCGGCGATCCCTTCCGAACCCAGCACCTCGGCGCAGTAGGCGGCAGCCGCGGTCTCCCCGCCGGTCGAGTCTCGTCCTGCCGCTCCGTCTGCCACGCCGGGGGGATTGACGCTGGGGATCCGGATCAGCGCCTGCAGGTGCTCGATGCACTCCGCGCTGGCGCGGTCCCAATCCACCTCCGGCGACGATCTCTGCATGCTGCTCAGGGGTAGCTCCGCGCCGGCGCCTGGTCGGCGCTGGAGAGCGGCCGCGCGGCCGCGACGTGTACCTCGGAGTGCCGGGCATGAACGAGCCGTCCCAGCGGCCACTCGGCGGCAAGCAGCAGGAGTGCCGCGACGAGCAGCACCGGCAGCTGCCAGGCAGCCCCGATCAGGATCAGCGACAGGAGGAAGAAGCCGTGGATCGCGATCCGCGTGCCGAGCGCCAGCCGCAGCTCCAGGATCGCCTGGCGCGCGCCATCTGGCGGCACGCGATCGGGACCCCACACGCCCCAGGCCGAGATGGCGACGAAGGCCGCCATCGCCACGCCGAAGAGCCAGAGGCCGCCACCCGGCTCTGCGTCGACCAGCGGACGCAGGATCGAGAACGGCACCAGCCCGGCCAGCAGCAGGAGCCAGGCGGGGAACGGGACGGCCAGCTGCAGCCACTCGAGCGCCGGCCGGCCGCGCGACGCGTCGCGCAGCCAGCGAGTCATCACGCTGAAGCCGAGCGTCACGAAGAGCCAGGCGTAGAAGTTGCCGGCCGGCACCCCGAACCAGCCCTCGGTCGGGCTGATGCCGCGCCAGGTCCAGAGCCCCATCCGGATGGCGATCGCGTCGAAGGCCAGGTCCAGGCTGATGGCCAGCACCGCGTCGACGAACGGGGCATATCGCCGTCGCACACCGAGGGCATCGGTCAGCCGCATGGCTCCAGCGATGATCAAGGCCCAGGTCATGCCGATGACGACCGGCGCCAGATCGATGGTAAGGATCCAATCGGGCGAGTAGTGGTAGGTCCTGAAGACGAGCTGATCGCCCTCTTCGAGCAGGATCCCGAAGGCGGCGGCCGAGATCAGCTCCAGGAACGGCAGGCGGCCCCGTCGCAGCGCGGCGACGGCGGCGCCGATGAAGAAGAGCGAGGCGGAGAGCTCAATGAGCACGTACAGCGGATTCATTCCGGACCGATCATATCGGCCCGCGACCTGCGGCCGCTCTACACCGCTCGGGCAGGGGCGACCGGTGGGGTCCGACGCCGCAGCAGGGCTCGCGCCAGCAGGCCGATGGCGAACATGGCCAGTCCCGCCAGGATGGCCGGAAGGGGCAGCGTGACCACCAGGGTGACGCAGCCGAGCAGCCCGACCACGTTGAGCGCTCGTGGCCACCGCCGCTCCTCGATCGGCTGCGTGTAGGCCGCCGCATTGGCGATCGCGTAGTAGGTCAGGACCCCGAACGAGCTGAAGCCGATGGCGCCGCGCAGGTCGGTCGTGGCGACCAGGACGACGACCGCCGCCGCGATCGCCAGCTCGGCGTGATGGGGCACGTGCCGGCGCACGTCGACGGCGGCGAGCGTGCGCGGCAGGTCGCCCTCGCGAGCCATGGCCAGCGCCGTTCGGCCGATCCCCGCGATGAGCGCCAGCAGGGCTCCCAGGCTCGCGGCGACCGCCCCGACGCGAACCGCCGGCAGCGCCCAGGACGAGCCGGCCGCTTCGAGTGCCGTGGCCAATGGCGCATTGCTGGCGGCGATCGCGTGCGATCCCGCGACCAGCAGGGCGGCGGCCCCGACCAGCAGGTAGACGGCCACCACGATGCTCAGCGCGATCGGGATGGCGCGCGGAATCGTCCGCCCGGGGTCCCGCACCTCCTCACCCAGGGTCGCGATGCGCGCATAGCCGGCGAACGCGAAGAAGAGCAGGCCGGCCGATTGGAGCACGCCGTACGGCCCCCCGGGCAGGTCGCCGATCGCCAGGTTGCGAGCATCCGCGTGGCCGCTCACGAACGAGATGACGACGACCAAGGCAAGGGAGAGGAGCGAGACTGCCACGAGGGTGCGCGCAAGTGCGGCTGTGCGAGTGATGCCGCGCAGATTCACCGCCGTGAGGACCAGGACGGCCACCACGCCGACCAGCCGCTGGATCCAGGTCGTCCCCGGGACCGCGTATGCCGCGAAGGTCAGCGCCATCGCCGCGCAGGAGGCGGTCTTGCCGATCACGAAGCCCCAGCCGGCGGCGAAGCCCCACCACTCGCCGAGCCGCTCGCGCCCATAGACGTAGGTCCCGCCGGAGGTGGGGTAGCGCGCCGCCAGCTGCGCCGAGGCGACCGCGTTGCAGTAGGCAACTCCGGCCGCCAGTGCCAGGCCGATCAGCAGCGCGCTGCCGGCCGCCGCCGCGGCGGGGGCGAAGGCCGAGAAGACCCCCGCCCCGATCATCGAGCCGAGCCCGATGACGACCGCGTCGAACTTCCCCAGCCGGCGGGCCAGTGGCGCCGAGGTCATAGCGCGGCGGCGACCCGGCGTGCCGCGTCCGCCAGCTCTTCGTCCGTGACGTTGGGGAGCACGTCCTCCCAGAGCGGCAGCATCATGTTCTTCGCCTGCAGCATGCCGAGCGGCCGGGGCATGAACCAGACGTGGAAGTGCGCACCGCCATCGCCCCATCGGTACAGGTGGACTCGGCCGACGTCGCCCAGCGCGAGAATCGCGCGCTCGATCCGCGCCGCCAGCGGCCCGAAGGCGGCGGCCGCTTCCGGCGAGAGGTCCTTGAACGAGTCGACGTGCTCGCGGCTGGCGAGCCACACGACCCCGGGCAGGCTGCCACCGACGGGTGGATGGAGAGTGAAGTGCTCGTCCCCCCAGACTGCGGCCGTCGCGCCGCCGTCGCAGATCCCGCACGGCTCGCCCCCCGGCTCACCTCGCCGCGGGGGCTCGGGGATCACGGGCTCGGCGAGCGGGCGGAGGGTCAGTGGTTCGAGATAGGGCATTTGCACGGCTTGACTCCTGTCTGCTTCAGATTCGGGTCGCGGGTGAGCGCCTAGAGGCGGGGTGGGCCGCGGCGGATTCGCTCGCGGACGGTATCGACCGATTGGTCGTCCTCCCAGCGGCTCTCGATGAACCAGGTGGCGCCGGCCTCCGCCATGGGCTCGAGCATTGCACGATCCGCCTCGTGATCGACGCCCGAGGTCAGGCCCTCGATGACGACGTCGAACGGTTCGGAGGATTCGCGATGCTTAGCCATCCAATCCACCACCCCGGCCACCACCTCGGGCGTGGCGTCCTCGTCGTCACGCTCGCCCGACTTGTCCGCGACGATGATCCCGTCCCAGCGCGCAGACCGCCGAAGGGACCTGGGATGCGGCCAGGCGCCGACCGGCCAGACGGGGATGCGCGGCTGCTGTACGGGGCGCGGGTCGAAATGGAGGTCCCGCATCCAGTAATGCGTTCCCTGGTAGCTCACGGTTTCTCCAGACCAGGCCAGCTCCAGGATGTCCAGGCACTCGTCGAGCTTCTCCGCGCGCACACGGCGGGACGGATCTTCCGTGCTGACCCTCGAGTAGCCCCCATCCCACGTCCCGCCCAGGCCAACCGGCACGACCAGCCGGCCGTTCGACAGGTTGTCCAGCGTGATCGTCTCGCGAGCCACTTTCCACGGTCGCCGGCGCGGCAGGGAGAAGACCATGGCCCCCAGTGTCACTCGCTGTGTGACCGCCGCCATGGCTCCCAGCACGACCCATGGGTCGAAGACGTCGCCGCGTTCGACGGAGATGTCGTCCCAGGCGAAGACGCCGTCCCAGCCGGCTTCCTCCGCCTCTCGCGCCATGATCACGTAGTCCTGCGCGCTTCCGAATGACGTGATGACTCCGAACTTCATGCTCGTTCTCCTCGTACTGCCGACACTTCGGTTGGCGCGACGGCGGTCGGCAGGCGACCGGCAGCGCGCCGCGCGATCTCGATGAACGGGCGGAGGCGGACGGAGAGCTCCGTCCGCGTCGCGCGAAATGCTTCCAGCCGCTCCTCATCGCGGCCCTCGACGGCAGCGGGGTCGTCGAGGTGCCAGTGCAGGGAGCTGTGCGGGCCAGGCAGGCTGGGACACTCCTCGCGGGCCGAGTTGGAGAGGGTGATGACGTAGTCGATCGGCTCGTGGATCAGCTCGCTCACCGGTTTCGCGCGGGCGTGGCTCCAGTCGATGCCCAGCTCGGCCAGGACGCGAACGGTCAGTGGATGGACCGCCTTCGGCCGCGTCCCGGCCGAGAATGGCCGGAAGTCGCTGCCGCCGAAGCGGCCGAGCAGCGCCTCGGCCATCTGGCTGCGTGCCGAGTTGCCGTTGCACACGAAGAGGACGCCGATTGGTTGCGCTCGCTGAGCCCGACGGGTCGGATCTGCGACCTCCAGCGTCTGCTCGAGGTCGGCGAGCTCGACCTCGAGGCGCTCGAGCTCCTCTCGCTGGAGAGCGATGCGCCGCCGCTCGTCCTCGAGCGTGGCGACCAGCGCCGGGTCGGCCCCATCCCCCGCCAGACAGCGATCGGCGAGCTCCCCTGCCTTCGCGGGGCTCATCCCAAGCCGGCGCAGCGTCAATACCAGGGTCAGGCGCGAGAGGTCGGCATCGGTATATGTGCGGTAGCCGTTCGGGCGTCGAGCGGGCTGCGGGAGGATGCCCTCCGCCTCGTACCAGCGAACGCCGGAGGGCGAGATGCCGGCGCGTCGCGCGAGGCTCGAGATGTTCACCTGTGCAGCCTAATCCTTGTAGTGACTGCAAAGTCAAGGCCCCTCGGCGCGCGGCGTAGAATCCGGCGCATGGCCACCCAGGTGAGATCCGAGACGGTTCCAATCTTCCTCGCCGGCGAATTCGTGCGCGCGGGCTCCCCTCTCGAAGTTCGCAACCCGGCAACCGGTGAGCTGGTGGCGACCACCTGGCAGGCCGGCATCGAGGAGCTGGAGCGGGCGACGGTCGCCGCGGTCGAGGCCTTCGACAAGACGCGTCGCCTGGCGAGCTTCGAGCGGCGCGATGCGCTGGCGCACGTGGCCGAGCGGATCAGCAAGGACGCCGACGAGCTGGCGGAGCTGCTGAGCCGAGAGTCGGGGAAGCCGGTCCGCGACGCAAAGGGCGAGGTGGCGCGCGGTGCGCTCACCTTCCGCACCGCCGCCGAGGAGGCGCTCCGCATCAACGGGGAGTGGCTTCCCCTCGATTGGGCAGCGGCCAACCGCGGGCGGAGCGGCATCGTGCGCCGCTACCCGATCGGCCCGGTCGCCGGAATCAGCCCGTTCAACTTCCCGCTCAACCTGGCGGCCCATAAGGTCGCGCCGGCGATCGCCGCCGGCTGCAGCATCGTGCTCAAGCCGCCATCCAAGGACCCGCTCGTCATGCTGCGCGTCGCCGGCTACCTGGCCGAGACGAGCCTGCCGAAGGGCGCCGTCTCGATCCTGCCGATGGATCGGCCGACGGGCGATCGGATGGTCGCGGATGATCGGTTCAAGCTGCTCAGCTTCACGGGGAGCCCATCGGTCGGCTGGAAGATGAAGGCGGAGGCCGGCAGGAAGAAGGTCGTCCTCGAGCTCGGCGGCAATGCCGGCGCGATCGTCGACGAGACCGCCGACCTGGACTGGGCCGTCGCCCGCCTGGCGTATGGCTCCTTCGCCTATTCGGGCCAGGTCTGCATCAGCGTCCAGCGCATCTACGTGGTGGCGTCGGTCTACGACGAGTTCCAGCAGCGCTTCGTGGAGAAGGTGCGGCAGCTCCAGATGGGCAGCCCCCTTGATCCGGCGACCGACCTGGGACCGATGGTCGACGCCAAGGCTGTCGCGCGCACGCACCAGTGGGTCGGCGAGGCACTGGCCGACGGCGCGAGGGCACTCGTCGGCGGCGAGCCGGACGGGCTGTTCTACCCGCCGACCGTGCTCGTCGACGTTCCCAAGGACGCGCGGGTCTGCGGCGAGGAGGTCTTTGCCCCGGTCGTGAACCTCTTCCCGGTGCCGGACTTCAGGGCCGCGATCGCCCAGATCAACGACAGCCAGTTCGGGCTGCAGTGCGGCGTCTTCACCAACGACCTTGAGCGGACCCTCCTCGCGCACGACGAGCTCGAGGTCGGGGGCGTGATCGTCAACGACGTCCCGACCTGGCGCACCGACGCGATGCCCTATGGCGGCGTGAAGGACTCGGGCCTGGGTCGCGAGGGGCTGCGCTGGTCGATCGAGGACATGACCGAGCCACGCCTGCTGGCGTTCGCCCGGCCGCTGTAGGCCCCCATGACCGATCTTGCGGCGGCGCCCGCCGACCGGGCCGTCCGCTATGCACGTGTCCTTCCGGCCTCCGAGCTGCGTGACGGGGAGCTGATCCCGGTCGAGATCAACGGCTGGCCAGTCGTCCTGGTGCGGCAAAGGGGCTCCTTCTACGCCGTCCAGAACAACTGCTCCCACAAGGACTTCCCGCTGTCAGAGGCCGGATTCGATCCACGCGACGAGGTGCTCGTCTGTGCCTGGCACGGCGGCTGCTTCGACCTGCGCACCGGCGCGGCGGTCGTCCCGCCCGCCACCGAACCGATCGAGATCTTCCCCGTGCGCGTGAGCGGCGATGGCTGGGTCGAGATCGGCCTCACCGGCAGCCTCGCCCGCTGAGCGCCCGACCGATGGACCTCGAGGCGCTGCCGTACGTCAACTGGATCTTCTGGGCGGCCCTCACCTCCGGATCGCTGCTCGTGGTCGGCGGCACCGAGCTGCTCGGTGGAACGACCCGCGGCTATCGGCTCTTCATGGCGGGCCTGCTGGCCGTCTGCGCTGCAGTCCTCCTCGTCTCGGAGCTGAACCTCGTCACGACCCCGGCGGTCGACGCCACGGCGGACTTCCGTCGCGGGCTGGTCTGGGCCTGCGCGGCGCTGACCGGCGCGTACCTCGTCGCATCCATTGCCCGCCTGCCGCGCAGCGGCCTCGCCATTGCCGCCGGCTCGGCCGGGATCTTCGCATTGGCGGCGCTCGCCGCTGCCGGCGGCACGCTCAGCGCGCCCCTCTTCACGGCGCAGCTGATGCTGGTCGCGGTCGCGCTCGGGGCGGTGACGGCGGCGATGCTACTTGGACACTGGTACCTGGTGACGCCGAAGCTCTCGCCGGCGCCACTGCGCCGCATGATGTGGCTGCTGCTCGCCTCACTCGGCCTGCAGGCGCTCCTCTTCGTCGTTGCCGTCACGGCGGTCAGCAGCGGCCCCCTCGGCGGCCCGATCGGATGGCTGACCTGGCTGCGCCTGGTGGCCGGCATCCTGCTGCCGATCGGGATCACCGTGCTGGCGCTGCTCGCCAGCCGCGCCGCGTCGCTGCAGGCCAGCACCGGCCTGCTGTACATCGGCCTGGCGCTGGTCATGGCGGGGTCGATTGCGGGCGCCAGCCTTGCCTACCTCACCGGCGTGCCGGTCTGACCCGGCCGATGGAGGTCACCGTCCGCTGCTTCGCTACCCTCCGCGAGCTGGCGGGCGCCCGCAGCACGCTGGCGATGCCCGATGGCGCGGTGCTCGACGACGCCTGGGCCGCACTCGCCGAGATGCATCCGGGGCTCGCCCCGCATCGGCCCTTCGTCCGAGCCGCGCGGAATGGCGAGTACGCCGAGTGGGCGACGCCACTCGAGGAGGGCGACGAGATCGCGTTCCTGCCGCCGGTCAGTGGCGGCGGCCCGACTGGGCTGACGGACGGCGCGATCGACGTCGCGGCCCTCGAGGCGGCGGTGGCGGCGAGCGGGCACGGTGCCGTCGTCACGTTCGTCGGGCGGGCGCGCGACCGAGCCGATGACGGCCGCAAGGTGCTCGAGCTCGAGTACGAGGCCTACCCCGAGATGGCGGACTCCGTTCTGGACGAGATCGTGGGGGAGGCCGAGGAACGCTGGACCGGGGCGGTCGCAGCCGTCGTGCATCGGGTCGGCATCGTGCCGATCGGCGAGGCGGCGGTCGCGATCGTCACCGCCGCTCCCCATCGCTCCGAGGCATACGAGGCCAATCGGTTCCTGATCGAGGCCATCAAACAGCGCCTCCCCATCTGGAAGCGCGAGCGCTTCGCCGATGGCAGCGAGTGGAAGCGGCCCGGCGCCTAGCCCGACTGGCGCCTTACCTCCGCCAGCCACCGGTCGGCGGCGCGCCCCGACCGCAGCCGGATCGCGACGAGGTCCGGCCGTGCGGCAAGCAGGGGCGGGTACTCGCGCCGGCGCAGGCGGTAGGTGGTGAGGATCCACCACAGCAGCGAGTCGCGGCTGAAGAGGTGGGTCGAGAGGCGTTCGCGGTTGCCGCTCCACAGCTCCTCGCGGCGGGCGACGCGCCGGGTGGTCCGGACCAGGTACCGCCACAGGACTGTCCGCAGCGGCAGGTCGAGCCATACGACCGCCTCGGCGCGTTCCCAGAGCAGGTCCCGCACCTTCGCGTAGTTGCCGTCCACGACCCACCCGTCAGCGGCGATTGCTGTAGCGACCCGCTCGCGCAGGACGTCGTCCGGCGCCTCGGTCCAGTCGGGCTCCCAGTGGAGCGCGTCGAGCTCGACGTGCGGCACCCCCAGGCTCGAGGCCAGCGCGGCCGCCAGGGTCGACTTCCCGGTTGCGCTGGTCCCGACCACGTTGATCCGGCGCGCGGAGAATCGGTCGGGCATGGGCCTCCCTCGCTGGTCGTCGGCGGCCGACATTCTAGGCGGCGGCAGGGGTGGCGCCGCAGCATCGGCCCCAATGCCTGCTGGCGGATGCCGGGTGGCCTCATGTACCCTGCGGCGGTATGTCCACCCCCCTCCCCGGGCAGATTCGCTGTCCGACCTGCCACCGCTCCACCCCGCCGGCGGCCTTCTGCACGCAGTGTGGGACGGCGATCCCGGCGTCGGCCCGGGCGAGGCCGCGCGGCCTCGATCGCGAGGAGCTTCAGGACCGGATTCGGATCCACCGGCCGGGCGATGCCGCGTTCCGGCGGGGCTCGACGCCCGGCGAGGGGTACGAGCCGCCGCCCTCCCCGTACCAGCCGTTCCGGCCCGAGCCCGAGGATGAGCTGGTCCTGCCCGGGTCGGAGAGCGGCGAGACTCCGGCCCGCGTCGACAACACGCCGCCGGGCTTCGACGACCGCCCGCCGCCGATCCCGGCCGCCCCGCCTCCGCCGGTCGTGCAGCCACCGCAGGCGCCTCCGCCGCCGGCGCGGGTCTTCAAGCAGCCCGCCCCCGCCGTGTCACCGCGGGCTGCCGCTGCCCAGCCGCCCCCGGTCGTCGCTCCGTCACCGGTCGTCGCCGCGCCGCCCCCTGCCGCACCCGCCCACGAATTCGACGAGCCGGAGCAGCCCTACGACCCGGCCGAGCCCTACGACTACCGCTACCCCCCGCCCGACGACGAGTGGCGCCGCCGGGGATCCGGCTCGGGCTCCGGCATGGGTCCACTCGCCGTCGGCGGGTTCGTCCTGCTCGGCATCCTGGCGATCGCGGTCGGTGCCGTGATGGCCGGCGTATTCAGTGGTGGCGTCGCCGTCGAATCGCCGTCGAGCACCCCGCTCATCTCGGTGGCCCCGAGCGTGACCCTGGAGCCGAGCCTCGGGCCGTCGACGCAGCCGTCGAGCGGCCAGCCGACCCCTGCCGCGAGCGGCGGTTCGCCCCTTCCCTTCCCGGATGGGTTCAACGCCCGAACCGAGCCCTGCGCCGAGGAGCCCGCCAGCCAGGACGGCTGCAACTCGAGCGGCGCCACGGTCAGCGGCGGATCGGTCTGGGTCTGGATCGGCTTCAGGAAGGGCAATTCCGAGGACCTGCTGTCGGTCAGCGTCGTGAATGCCTCTGGCCAGACGGTGGGCGACGGGAGCCTCTCGCTCGGTTCCATCGGCTGCGCGAACCCGTGCAGCGGATGGGCGCGCTTCCGCTTCAGCGGCCTTGCGGTCGGGAACTACACGATCCGGGTCGAGCGCAACGAGACGCTCGCCGCCGAGGCCACCTTCACGGTGACCGGCTAGCCGTCCCTCGTCCGGCCGCTCGGTCTGGGCGTGCCCCCGGCATCGCGTCGCTTCGCGGCGAGCGCGCTGATCGCCTCCATCACGCAGCGATGCGCGACCGCGGAAGTGATCTCGCTCACGTCGTAGGCGGGCGCCACCTCCACCACGTCCATCCCGGCCAGCTCCACCGCGCCGACGATCTGCCGGATCGCGCGCAGCAGCTCGCGCGACAGCATCCCGCCCGGCTCGGGCGTGCCGGTCCCCGGTGCCATCCCCGGATCCAGGACGTCGATGTCGATCGACAGGTAGATCAGCTCCGGCCCGTCGAGCGCTTCCGCGATCGCGTCCGCGACCACAGCCTCGGCTCCGCGCTCCTCGATCTCGGTCATGAAGTGGACGCGCAGCCCGTGCTCCTCCATCCACTCGAGGATCTCCGGAGGCGGCCAGTAGCCGCGCAACCCGACCTGCACGAAGTTGCGGCCGTCGATGGCCCCGGACTCGATCAGCCGCCGCATCGGCGTGCCGTGCGAGGCCAGCACCCCCCAGGTGCTGTTGGCCGCGTCGGCGTGCGCGTCGAAGTGCACCATGCCGAGGCGCTTCGGGGCGATCGCCTCCGCCACGGCGGATGCCGACGGGAAGGTGATCGAGTGGTCGCCGCCGAGGACGATCGGGATCGCCCCGGCCGTCGCCACCTCCAGCACCTTGCGCCGAATCACGGCGTGCCCTCGCTCGAGGTTGGCAGGCACCACGGGCGCGTCGCCCGCGTCGACCACGTCGATCCATTCGAACGGCTCGATTCCCAGCTGCAGGGAGTTCGGAGAGCCAGCGTCGTAGTGCGCCGCCCGGATCGCCCGCGGCCCGAAGCGCGCACCGGGCCGATGGCTGACGGCGTCGTCGAACGGCGCGCCAACGATCGCCACGTCCGGGCGTCGTGCGGCCAGTGCCGCCGCATCGGTCAGCTCCGGAAGCTTGTGGAAGCTCGTCCGACCGACGTACGCGGGAAGGTCGAAGTCATCGAACTCGGTGTAGGGGTCGAGCCCGGTCGGGACGTGCTCCGGATTGGGGCCGCTGTGGCGGCGCGTCTCATCTGCCATCGGGGATGGCTGACGCCCTCCTGCGAACGATGGCGGGCGCCGTCGCGGCGCGGAGCAGGCCCGCAGCTGAAGCGGCCCCGATCCTAGCAGAGGCCGTCCAGCCGGGGGCTCCTGCTACCATCGATCGGCCATGCCCGACGACCGCCGCACCTACACGATGGACGAGGCAAACGCGCTCATTCCGCAGGTCCGCGCGGTCCTGCTGCAGCTCGCCGTCCAGCAGCGCCGGCTCGACGCCTCGCATGCCGAGATGCACCGCCAGCTCGATGCGAACGGCGGCCCGGAGGGCGCCATGGCGGCCGGCCGCCAGGAAGCGGAGACGGCCGACATTCGCGAGGGGATGCGGACGCTGCTCGTCCACCTCAGCGAGATGGCGGTCGAGCTGCGCGACATCGAGATGGGCCTGGTCGACTTCCCGGGCGAACGCGACGGCGAGCCCGTCTGGCTCTGCTGGCGCCTGTCCGATGCGCGCGTCGCGTTCTGGCACCCGACCGACGAGGGGTACGCGACGCGGCGGCCGTGGTGATCGGCGGCTGATGTCGGTCACCGTCATCGGTGACACAACCCTGGACGTCACGGTGCGGCCGTCCGAGGCACCTCGTCCAGGCGGTGACGTGCCCGCCAGCATCTGGCTCTCGCCGGGTGGGCAGGGCGCCAACGTGGCGGTCCGGCTGGCGCGCGCCGGCGTGGGGGTGCGGCTCGCCACCGGCATCGGCGACGACGCGGCCGGGCTCCTGCTGCGAACGGCGCTGGAGGCCGATGGCGTCGCGATCGTCCGGCTCTCCGCCGTGCGCAGTGGCCTGGTGATCGCGCTGCTCGACGATACGGGCGAGCGGGCGATGCTCTCCGACCGCGTCACCCTCGACCCCGGTCAGCTTGGCGCGGCGTGCGAGGGAGCGGCCTGGGTGCACTGCTCCGCCTACGCCCTCGCCGATGACGCCAGCGGCGACGCGCTGGCCGAGGCGCTCGGCTCGCTGCCGGCGGCCACGACCGTCAGCGCCGGCGGCGGCTCGCTGCCGGACGATCCCGCGCTGGCGGGGCGCGTGCGGCGACGCCTCTCCATGGCGGGCGTCGCGCTCCTCCTCCTCGGTCGCGACGAGGCCTCGGCCCTGCTGGACCAGCGGCTGCCATCCCTGCCCGCCGCGGCCGATGCCCTGGCCAGCACCTTCCCCTCCCTCATCGCAATCGTCACCGGCGGGGAGGCGGGGTCCGCGGCGGCCGGGCCTGGCTTTGCGATCTCGGTGCCGGCGATCGAGCAGACCAGCCCGATGGTCGATGCAACCGGAGCTGGCGACGCGTACGCCGCCGGCGTGATCGCCCGGCTGCTGGAGAGCGGCTGGCCACCAGAGGTGGCGGCACTGCGCGAAGCGATGGAGCGCGGCGCCCGGGATGGCGGCCTCGCCTCGCGCACGCTCGGTGCCCAGGGCACGACGAGGGCGGAGCTCGTGGGTCGATGAGCACCCAGACCCCGCTCCGCATCTCGGAGGAGGTCGCCTCGGCCATCGCCGAGGGGCGTCCGGTGGTGGCCCTCGAATCGAGCCTCATCGCGCAGGGACTTCCCGTCCCGCACAACCTCGAGACGGCCATCGCCTCCGAGCGGGCGGTCCGTGACGAGGGTGCGGTCCCGGCCACCACCGCGATCGACGGCGGCCAGCTGGTGGTGGGGGCCGCCTCGGCCCTCCTGGAGCGGTTGGCAGACCCGAGCAGCGCGGCTGGCAAGGCGGGATCGCGCGACCTCGCGCCGCTCCTCGCCTCGGGGGCGTTGGCGTCGACGACGGTCAGCGCCGCGGCGCGCATCGCGGCCCTTGCCCGGATTCCGCTGCTCGCCACCGGGGGCATCGGCGGCGTCCACCGTGGCGCCGCCACCTCGTTCGACGTCAGCAGCGACATCGACGAGCTCGCATCGACCCGGGTGGCGATCGTGTGCAGCGGCGCGAAGTCGATCCTCGACCTGCCGGCCACGCTCGAGCTGCTCGAGACGCGGCGCGTGCCGGTGATCGGCATCGGCGTCGACGAGCTGCCGGCCTTCTACACGCGAGACCTCCGGACTCGTGCTCTCCCATCGGGTCGACACGCCAGCGGAGGCAGCGCGCGTGATCGTGCTGCACCTTGGCATGGAGGGCGCCGCGGGCATGCTCTTCGTTCAGCCGCCCCCGGCCGACCTGGCGATCCCCGGTGGCGACATCGCGGGCTGGATCGAGGTGGCCAACGCCGAGGCCCTCGAGCGGGGGATCCGGGGCGGTCGGGTGACGCCGTTCATCCTCGCGCGGCTCGCCGAGCTGTCGGATGGCCGCACCCTGCGCACGAACATCGGCCTGATCGTCAACAACGCCAGGATGGCTGCCCGCGTGGCGGTCGCCCTGGCGGCGATCCACCCGCCTCGCCAAGCCTGAGGGAACGCATACAGCCGACTGGTATCCTGCCATCAGCCCACATCGGGCCGCGACACGGCAGCAGGAGGTCGCCTTGCGGATCTACGACGGGAGTCCGCGGCAGGGCTGGGAAGAGGTCTTCCGAGGCATCGGTGCGTACGTCGACCGGGAGCGGATCAAGGAGCTGCTGCTGCTCGAGCTCGATGCCGGGTTCATCCTGCAGGGAATGGGGATGCCGCAGGCCGGGGCGCGCACCGAGTCCGAGATGACCCTCATCAAGGTCACCCGGGAGCTGCCGGACGACGAGGTGGCCGAGCTCATGGAGGCCTCGGAAGCCAAGCGCGGCACCGCGGCCGGCGACACCCCGCACGCCGAGATCTCGAACTACTACGAGCAGGCGATGCGCGTCATCGGCGCCTACCTCGACCTCAACAAGCCGCGCGACGTCTTCCTCTTCGAGCAGGAGGGCGCCTTCGTGCTGCGCCTCCTCATGCTCGGTGCCGGGTCGGCCCCGATGGGCCACCAGCTCGTCGAATTCACCCGGGACGACATCGTGGCTATGATCGATGCAGCACCAGGACAACGAGACCACACCGCCCGGGAAGCCGGGCCACCTGACGGGGAGACCGTGGCATGAAGCTCTTCAAGATCCTGTTCGTCACCATCGGGGCCGTGCTGGCCGCGATCATCATCATTCCGCTGACCGTGCTGGCCGGCCTCTTCGTCTGGCTCAAGCTGACCGAGGAGGGCGACGAGGACGACCTCGAGATCGAGGACGCCGTCTAGCCGGTACTCAGCGCCCAGGCCGTCGTCCACGAGACCGCGGCCACGAGAATCCCGTACCAGAGTCGACGCTCGCTCGGCATCCCCTGGAGGATGCCGGCCAGGCCGATGAGCCCCAGCGCCACGCTGCCCGGCGTCGCGCGCCCGCCGATCAGCAGCGCGCCCCCGACGCCCAGGCCGACCGCCAGCGCGAGTCCCGCGGCGAGGAGGCGGGTCGTGCGGCGACCGAGCAGCTGGGCCAGGCTGCGCGAGGCGCCGGCCGTGTCGGCTTCCCAGTCCCGCAGCGTGTTGGCGAGGTGCGCGGCCATCGCGAAGGGGGCTACCAGCGGGATCGCCGGCAGCACGCGCTCGATCGGAACCCCCACGCCGGCCGCAACCCAGGCTGGCAGCAGCCCGAAGCTGACGAGATAGGGGAGCGGAGACAACGGCGTGCGGGACAGCCAGAGGTTGTAGGCCAGCGCCGACGCGGTCGCCGCCGACCCCAGCACCAGCGGCAGGGCGCCGGTGCGCCAGGACGCGACCAGCTGCACGGCCAGCCCGATCGAGGCGATCCAGGCGGCCGCGTTGAGGCCCACGTCTCCGGCGGGCAGCGGCTTCTCCGGCCGGACCGTCGCGTCCCGGAAGCGGTCGGCGATGTCGTTCGTCGCCCCGGTGAAGACCTGGGAGCCAGCCACGGCCAGGACCGTGAGCAGCCATCGTTCGTCGATCCGGAAGCCTGCCTGCGTGGCCAGGATCGCGCCGAGCGCGGCGGCCAGCGCCACCACCGCAGCCGCGGGGGCGGGGTGGATCGAGACGAATGGCGGCAGGCATCGGCTCATCATCGCGCGTCGGGCGGACAGCCGGGGAGCCGGTGCGCTAGACTGACCTCCCGAGTACGGCGTTGGCGTCCGCTGCTCGCGTGATCCTTTTCGAAGGCACGCTTGAGCCACGAGGCAGAGGAAATCCGAGCGATGCCGAAGTATGTCTTCGTGACCGGCGGGGTCACCAGCTCCCTCGGCAAGGGCATCACCGCCGCCTCCATCGGCCGGATCCTGAAGGCCCGTGGCATCCCCGTCTCGATCCTGAAGCTCGATCCGTACATCAACATCGATCCCGGGACGATGTCGCCGTACCAGCACGGCGAGGTGTTCGTGACCGATGACGGCGCCGAGACCGATCTCGACCTCGGCCACTACGAGCGCTTCATCGACGAGAACCTGTCGCAGGCCAGCAACGTCACCACCGGTCGCATCTACCAGAGCGTGATCGCCAAGGAGCGTCGCGGCGACTACCTCGGCGGCACGGTGCAGGTGATCCCGCACATCACCAACGAGATCAAGGAGCGGATCGCGCGCGTCGCGCGCGAGGGGACCGGCTCGGTGGCGGCGAGCGGCCTCGCCTCGCACGGGGTGGTGGTGGTCGAGGTCGGCGGGACGGTCGGCGACATCGAGAGCCTTCCCTTCCTCGAGGCGATCCGCCAGATGCGCAAGGACGTCGGCCGTCGCAACGTCCTCTACGTGCACGTCACCTGGCTGCCGCAGATCGGCGCAACCGGGGAGCTGAAGACCAAGCCGACCCAGCACTCCGTCAAGGAGCTGCGCGGGATCGGCATCCAGCCCGACGTCATCATCCTGCGCAGCGACGAGCCGATCGACGACGAGATCCTCGACAAGGTCTCCCTCTTCACCGATGTCGACGTCAACGCGGTGATCCCGCTCAAGACGGCCCGCAGCATCTACGAGGTCCCGATCCAGCTCGAGCGCGCCGGGCTCGGCAAGCTCATCACGCGCGAGCTCGAGATCCCGGGCACGCGAGCCCGATCTGCACGACTGGCAGGACCTGGTGGCCCGCATCCGCGCACCGCGTCCCGAGGTGGAGATCGCCATCGTCGGCAAGTACACCGAGCTGCCGGACGCCTACATCAGCGTCTCCGAGGCCCTCAAGCACGCCGCGCTGCACCACCGGGTCGAAGTCAAGGTGCGCTGGATCCGCAGCGAGCACCTCGAACGGATCGAGATGGAGCAGGTCGACGACGAGCTCAAGGGCGTCGCCGGCGTTCTCGTCCCCGGTGGCTTCGGCTACCGCGGCGTGGAGGGCAAGATCCGGGCCATCCGCTGGGCGCGCGAGCAGCGGGTCCCGTACCTGGGCCTCTGCCTGGGGCTGCAATGCGCGGTGATCGAGTTCGCCCGGATGGCGCTGGGGACCGATGACGCCAACAGCTCCGAGTTCAACGTCTTCACCGAGCACCCCGTGATCGACCTGATGCCCGACCAGACCGATGTCACCGACAAGGGCGGCACCATGCGCCTGGGCCTCTACCCCGCCAAGCTCGACGACGGATCGAAGGTGCGCGAGGCGTATGGCACGGAGATCGCGTACGAGCGACACCGGCATCGGTTCGAGGTCAACAACGCCTATCGCGAGCGGCTCTCCGAGGCGGGGATGTGGTTCAGCGGCGTCTCGCCGGACGACCGCCTGGTCGAGTACATCGAGCTGCGCGACCACCCATGGTTCGTCGCCACCCAGGCGCACCCCGAGCTGAAGAGCCGCCCGAGCCGGCCGCATCCGCTCTTCCGCGACTTCGTTGGTGCCGCGGCGGCTCGCCTTGGACTCGGCGCCGCCAGCGATGCCGCCGAGGCGGCGGTCCCGGTCGCCGAGCGCAACGCCTGAGCCGATGAGCCCGCGCGCCGCTGCCGCCGGCAAGGCGGCCTTCAACCGGTCTGCCTACGAGCGCGATCTCGGCGCCTTCATCGCGCAGCGCGAGGAGGAGCTCTACCAGCATGGCGCCGGGGTCCGGGATGAGCTCGCCCTGGGACCGATCTACGCCAGGCACGCCTCGCTGTTCAACCGCCACGGGGTCGATGCCCTTCGCGCCCTGGTCGAGGCCGGTGGGGCGGAAATCAGCCATAACCGCGCACTGCTGGCGGTGGCGACCGACGGTTTCATCGAGCAGGCAGTCGCCGGCATGACCGACGCGATCGGCACCGCCGAGGCCACCGCCGTGGTGGTCTGGCGAGGTGAGTCGATCCCGTACCGTGCGCTGCGCAACCGCATCGGCGACATCAGCGGCCGTGCCGAGCGCAACGGGCTGTACGCCTCGTACCTCGAGGCGGAGGAGGCCCTCAATCCGCTGCGTCGAGGCCGCTTCGATCGGATCGGCGAGCTGGCCCGCGAGCTCGGCTATGCGGACTACGTCGATCTCATCCGCGTGACACGCGGCTTCGATCCGGACCAGCTCGGCGCCGAGATCCGCGCCTTCCTGGCCGACTCGGAGACCCCGTACTTCGCCGCGCTGCGCCGCTTCCTGGCGCGGATCGAGATCGAGCAGGGGGACGCGAGCCTTGCCGACCTGTGGTACGTCCTGCGCGGAAGTGGGTGGGACAACTGGTTCGACGGCCGCAGGCTGATCGGGGTGCTGGAATCCACCCTGCGCGGCCTCGGGATCGACCTTCGCGACCAGCCGGGCGCGACCCTGGACGTCGGGGCGCGGCCGAACAAGTCGCCCAGAGCGTTCGTCGCGGTCATCAACGCCCCCCGCGACGTGCGTCTCGTCATCCAGCCGCGCGGGGGCTGGAACGACTACGGCGTCGTCATGCACGAGGCGGGACACCTCGAGCACTTCCTGCACGTCGATCCACACCTGCCCATCTCGCTGCGGGAGCTCGGCGACGCGAGCGTGACGGAGGGATACGCCACGACCTTCGAACGCCTGCTGGGACAGCCCGCATGGCTGACCGAGGAGCTGGGCATGCCGCCCGAGCATGCGGTCGCGTTCGCCGATTTCTGGTCGCTGCGGTACCTGAACATCCAGCGGCTCACGGCAGCCCGCCATCTCCACGAGCTGCGCATGCACCGCGGCGGCGACGACGCCGTGCATCGCGCCACGTACGCTGGCCTGGCTGGTCTCATCACCGGCGTGCGCGAGCCCGAGGAGCGCTATCTGCTCATCGACGACGGGATGTATGCCGCGAACTACCTGCGCGCGTTCATGCTGGATGCGGCTCTCACCGACCACCTCACGGTCCGTCACGGGGAAACCTGGTGGCGCACCTCCGCCGCGGGCGAGACGCTCCGCCGCGCCTGGCATCGCGGGCAGGAATGGACTGCCGAGCAGGTGGTTGCGCATCTCGGGTATGATTCGCTGGACTGGCGACCGGTCGTGCGTCAGATTCGGGCCAGGCTCATCGGCGAGATGAGTGGCTACGGCGGGCCCAACATCACCACTCGCGCAGGGACCCGCAAGGTCTGACCGGTCATCCGCCCCGCGCGTCCCCCGGACGAGAGCCTCAGGCTCAGCGTGGTCCCGTAGTACCTCGCCCGTGAGCTTCGCTCGCTACCCAGATCCCCCTTTTTCGAGGTTACAGGCACTCAATGAACGACGACACCCGCTCCCAGCGCCGCGGTCGGCCCCGCCGCAGACCTGATGGGGGAGGCCCTCGCCGGCAGGCGCCACGCCCGGTCTACCAGGGGCGGCGCAACAACTACGCGACCGGCGGCTACTCGTCGATCTTCGCCGGGCCGTTCCCGCGCGAGGGCGACGAGACCGATGAGGGCTGGAACCTCGCCGACCTCCAGGCGCGCAGCCTCGAGGAGCTCCGCGAGCTGGGCAGCGAGCTGGGCGTCGAGGGAGCCGACGCGCTCGAGCACTCCGACCTCGTGCTGAAGCTGCTCGACGTCGTGCCGCTCACGCCGTCGCAGCCGCGCCAGGAGCAGAACGGACAGCCGGGGATCGCCACCGGGGTCCTCGAGATCGTGGACGAGGGCTTCGCCTTCCTGCGGCGTCACGGCGTGATGCCGTCGAACGACGACATCTACGTCAGCTCGTCACAGGTCCGTCGCTTCGGCCTGCGCACCGGCGACAAGGTGGAGGGCCAGACCCGGCCGCCCAAGGACCAGGAGAAGTACTGGGGCCTGCTGCGGGTCGACACCGTCAACGGCGTGGATCCCGACACGGCGCGGCGACGCCCGTACTTCGACACGCTGGTGCCGGTCTTCCCGGATGAGATGTTCGACATCGAGACCGATCAGAAGAACCTCACCCAGCGGCTCATCAACCTGATCAGCCCCATCGGCAAGGGCCAGCGTGGCCTGATCCTGTCGCCGGCCAAGGCCGGCAAGACGACCGTCCTGAAGCACATCGCGGCGGGGATCACCGACAACTACCCCGAGGCCGTCCTCATGGTCGCCCTGATCGGCGAGCGGCCGGAGGAGGTCACCGACATGAGTCGGAGCGTCAAGGGCGAGATCTTCGCCTCGACCTTCGACGAGCCGACCGAGAACCACACCCGCGTGGCGGAGATGTGCCTCGAGATCGCCAAGCGGCAGGTCGAGACGGGCCGTGACGTGGTGGTTCTGCTGGACTCGATCACGCGCCTGGCGCGCGCCTACAACCTGGCCTTGCCGGCATCCGGCAAGACCCTCTCCGGTGGCGTCGACCCGATCGCCCTCTACCCGCCGAAGCGCTTCTTTGGCGCGGCGCGCAACATCGAGGGCGGCGGCAGCCTGACCATCATCGCCACCTGCCTGGTCGACACCGGCTCCCGGATGGACGACGTCATCTACGAGGAGTTCAAGGGCACCGGCAACATGGAGCTGGCCCTCGACCGGAAGCTCTCGGAGAAGCGCATCTTCCCGGCCATCGACGTGCTCCGCTCGGGCACGCGCCGCGAGGAGCTGCTGCTCGACGAGAACACGCTGCGCATGATCTGGACGATGCGCCGCATGCTCTCCGCGGTCGGCCCGAACGAGGGGATCGAGCTGCTCATGCAGCGGCTCGGGAAGACGAAGAACAACGCCGAGTTCCTCGTCTCGCTCAGCAAGAGCGTCGAAGCCTCCGAGCGCTGATCCTCCCGCGACCCGTGCCAAAGCCAGCGCGTCGTCAGATCGTCGCGCTGCTGGCGGGCGCCGTCCTGCTGGCCGCCTGTGGGACGGCGACGCCGAGCCCGAGCGGGTCCGCATCGGTCCAGCCCTCTGCCTCGACCGCCCCAACCGCCACGATCGGCGAGGTCGTGCCAGCACCGGGCTCGTCGAGCACCGTGTACGCGCCGAACCCCGGCGCGATCGTGGTGGCGATCGATCCTGGCCACGGTGGCTGCCTCGACTGGGGAGTCCCCGATCCGGGGAAGCGCGGCCCCGACTTCAGCGAGAAGACGATGACGCTGGCGATCGGCCTCGAGCTGCGGCGCATTCTCGAGGAGCAGGGCGTGACGGCGGTCATGACCCGCGACGCCGACGAGGCACTGGCCGGTGACGACTACCCGGCCCTCGGCTGCAGCGGGCCGCCGTTCCGAGACGTGAACGGGGACGGCCAGTCCGGCTTCGACCCGGAGGGCAAGACCCGGACCCGCGACGAGCTCCAGGCCCGCCTCGACCTCGTCAACCTGGCGCGCGCGGACCTGCTGGTCAGCATCCATATCAACTCGCTCACGCAGAACGGCGTGGTCTTCGAGATCGCGGCCACCCAGACCTACTACACCGATGAGACCCCGTGGGGCCTGACCGCCACGCAGCACCTGGCCCAGCAGATCCAGGACGGCGTCGTGGCCGCGATGGACCCGATCGCGAGCTACGAGCGACAGGATCGCGGCATATCGGCCGTCAACCTCTTCATCGTCGCCCCGCCGTTGTTCGTGACCACGCCGGAGCGGCCCGACCCCGTCATGCAGCCACGGCGCGGCGCCCTGGCGCCGGCGGTGCTGACCGAGGTCGGCTCGATCACGCTCGCCGTGGAGCAGGACCTCCTCCTTTCGCCGGATGGGCAGGCGGCGGCGGCGGGTGGGATCGCCTCCGCCCTCGGGGCCTATTTCGCCGATCGGCCGCTGGCGGTCCGCTTCGATGCGCTCCTGCCCGGCGGCGAGGCGGGCACGGTCCCCACCGCGGTCGACGGCAGCGGCCCGCCGTTCTGGGCGCCGGACCTGCCCGGCGACCAGGTCGCCTCGGGACTGCCGGTGCGCCTCACGAACACGGGAACCCAGCCGTGGCCATCCGACCTGACCGTGCTGGCCGGCTGGGGACCCGGTGACGAGCCGTACCTCCGCCAGGCGCCCCACGCGCTCGCCGACCTCGGTCTCGCGGTGCCGCCGCTGGCCCCCGGCGAGTCGGTGGTGATCGTCCTGCAGCTGCCCTTGCCGGGAAGCGGGGGGAAAACGCTGTGGGTGACCCTCGGCGCGGACGGTGCGCCGTTCAGCGACCGCGGATCGCCTCCGCTGCAGCTCCGCATGCCCGCTCCGTAGGGGCCGGAAAGGACCAGCGGCACGCGCCAAAGGGGCCAACCGGCAGGTTGACCATTTCTTCACACCGCTGCTACCATCCGCAGGCACGACTTTCGGCCGGCGCGTCGCCCGGACCGGCAGGGAAGAGCGAGGTCGGGCACAAGCCACCTTGGATGCAACCGCGGGAGCTTCTGTATTGCCCGATCAGCGACGGCCTTCGCGCCGCGCGAACGACGAACGACCAACAGCACGAGCGGTCTCACATCTGGCCGTCCTTGCCCTGCTGGCCGTCACCGTCGCCGTGGGCGTGCGCGCCACCACTGACGGCGGATCAGGCGGGAACGACCGCTTCCCGTTCGGCCTCGTGGCCGTGGCGCAGGGCGCCGATGGCGCCGAGCTCGACACCCGCACCGTCCAGTACGACCTGGTGCCTGACCCCGAGGCGTCCCCCGACCCGCTCCTCGAGCGCCGCGGCCTGGCCGAGCTTCCGGCGTACACACCGCTGCCGACACCGGTAGCGCCGCCGCCCCCGCCGGCCGTGCCGAAGCCCAAGGCCGTCTACGTCAAGCCCGCGCCGATCGTCGGCACCGGCCAGCTGGCGTGGCCCGTCGCCGGTGGCGTGATCACCCAGTACTACAGCTCCTACCACAAGGCGCTCGACATCGCGGCGCCGGCCGGCACCGCGGTCAAGGCATCCGCTGCCGGCGTTGTTACGTGGTCCGGCTGGAAGGACAATGGCGGCGGGTTCGTGATCGCGATCGACCACGGCAACGGGATCGTGACGGTCTACAACCACCTAAGCAGCCTGTGGGTCGCGGCCGGCGCCTCCGTTGCCGCAGGACAGGGGATCGCCGCCGTGGGCTGCACCGGGGTCTGCACCGGGCCGCACGTCCACTTCGAGGTCATCGTCGACGGGATCATCGTCAATCCGCTGCGCTACCTCTAGCCCCGTCGCCGCCCCCGGCACTCATCCCGGTTCCATCCGGGCCGGACGAACCCCGTTGCTATCATCGGTCCCCGATGTTCGCTGACCAGGTCCGGATCTTCGTGGCCGCGGGCGCCGGTGGCGATGGGGCATCCTCGTTCCGCCGCGAGGCACACGTCCCGCGCGGCGGACCCGACGGCGGCGACGGCGGCTCCGGCGGCTCCATCGTCCTCGTCGTCGACGCGGGCATGACCACGCTGGGGGACCTGCGTCACCATCCGCACCATCGCGCCAGGGCCGGCGGCGCGGGGGCCGGGCGCAAGGCACATGGCAAGAACGCCATCGACGTCGCCCTCCCCGTCCCACCCGGAACCGTCGCACGACTCGAGGCCGGCGAGGCAGATGGCGCCGCCGGGGAGGTCCTCGGCGAGCTGCTCGCACCGGGCGAGCGACTGGTGATCGCCCGCGGCGGTCGTGGCGGTCGTGGCAACGTCCACTTCGTCAGCTCGACCCACCAGGCACCGAAGCACGCCCAGAAGGGAGAGCCGGGCGAGTCGCGCTGGGTCGAGCTCGAGCTGAAGCTGATCGCCGACATCGGCCTGGTCGGCGCGCCCAATGCCGGCAAGTCGTCGCTGCTGGCGGCGCTGACCGCGGCGACCCCGGAGGTCGGCGACTATCCGTTCACAACCACCAGCCCGAACCTCGGCGTGATCGAGCTCGACGACGAGCGGCGCGCGGTGATCGCCGACCTGCCCGGGCTGATCGAGGGCGCCCACGAGGGGCGCGGGCTGGGTCACGCGTTCCTGCGTCATGCCGAGCGGACCCGGGTGCTGGTGGCCGTCGTGGATGGCGCGGCGCCCGACCCGATCGGCGAGTGGCAGGCGGTGGAGGCTGAGCTTCGCGAGCACGACGCCGCGCTCATGCTGCGACCGATGCCGATGGTCGTCACGAAGCAGGACCTGCCCGAGGTGCATGCTGCCTGGCCTGCGATTCGTCGCGCACTGCGGGCGACCGGCGCCCAGCCGATCGCGGTCTCGGCCCACGCCTGGACGGGGCTCCGCGAGCTCCGGACCGCGCTCTCCGAGGCGCTCGAGGAGGCGGACCGCCGAGCTGCTGCCGAGCCTTCCTCCGGCGCGGTGCGCGTCCACCGCTTCGATCCACTGGACGCCGGCTGGCAGGTCATCGCCGAGTCCGACGGCCTTCGCGTGCGTGGGCGACGGATCGAGACGAGTGCTGCCCGCACCAACTTCGCGAACGACGAATCACGCGACCGATTCCAGCACACGCTCGAGCGGCTGGGCATCGACGCCGAGCTGCGGCGCCTCGGCGCGCGCAGCGGGACGATGGTGCGCATCGGCTCGGTCGAACTGGAGTGGGGAGACGAGGAGTGAGCGGGGCGCTCGTTCGAACGCAGGCTTCCACTCCGCGCGCAGCACGAGGGCGCACCGAGCCCGAGCCGGCGGCGCAGCTGAAGCGGAGGGCACGGGCCAGGAGGGTCGGCATCCTGGGCGGGACGTTCGATCCGCCGCACATCGGCCACCTCTGGCTCGCCACCCTGGCGGCCGACGGCCTTGGCCTCGGCCACGTCCTGCTGATGCCCGCCGCACGTCCCCCGCACAAGGGCCGCCGCGCGATCAGCAACGCCGCCGACCGGGTGATGATGACCCGCCTCGCGATCGGGGCGGACCCGTTGCTCGACCTGTCGCTGGTCGAGATGGAGCGGCCCGGCCCGTCGTACACGATCGATTCGCTGGCCCAGCTCCGCGCCCACCTCGGCGACGAGGTGGGGCTGGTGCTGATCATGGCCGCGGACTCCTTCGCGGAGATCGAGACCTGGCGAGAGCCGGATCGGCTCCTCGAGCTGGCCGAGTGGGCGGTCGGGCCGCGCCCGGGGACCCCGATGCCGGATCGCGTCGCGCTGCGCGAGCGCTACGGAGCCAGGGCGTCGCGGATCCACCTGCTGGAGGGGCCATCGCTCGACGTCAGCAGCTCGGAGATCCGCGCGCGGGTGGCGGCGGGTCGCCCCATCCGGTACCTTGTGCCGCGGGCCGTGGAGGAGCTGATCGTGTCCCGCGGACTGTACCGAAGGATGAGGCCATAGAGGAACGCACAGACGGGCTGACGGCGATCGATCCGAGCGACCTGGCGCATCGGATCGTGGACCTCGCCTCCGACAAGAAGGCGGTCGACATCGTGATGCTGCGAACGACCGAGGTGACGACGATGGCCGACTACTTCGTCATCTGCACCGGCCGCAGCGACCGCCAGCTGCAGGCGCTGGCCAGCGGGATCATGGACGAGCTTCGGGACGACGGGATCCGTCCCCTGGGCGTCGAGGGGAAGGGCGCCGCGCGCTGGGTCCTCCTCGACTACGGCGCCGTGATCGTCCATCTCTTCGCCCCCGAGGAACGCGAGTTCTACGGCCTCGAGCGGCTGTGGAGCAACGCGGCGCAGGTCGTGCGCCTGGTCTGAGCGAGTCCGCAGGTACTAGGCGAGTACCAGTTCGGGTACCACAGACCTCCTATTGAGCCCGATCCGGGCCGCTTCCATGCTCAGCCCATGGACGAGCACGCCACGCACCCCGTGGGCGAGGACGACGCGACGGACGCCTGCCGCTTCTGCGGCGGGAGCCTCCTGACCAGCGTCTTCGACACCACCTTCCGCGACTCCGGATCGGACGAGCGCCTCTTCTTCGCGATTCCGGGCGCGCTGTGCGTGCCGTGCCGCCAGCTGTACGTCGACCGCCAGCTGATCGGCATCCTGGGCCTCTCCGAGGCGCAGTGCACCTTCGCGATCCAGAGCGACCGGGTCCTGCGCGCGGGCGCCGCCTAGGCCGATCCCTCAGCCGCGCGTCGGACGCGTGGCCAGCAGGTACTCCCCGAGCCACGCCACCAGCGCCGGCTCCTCCGCCATCTCGTTGGCCTTGATCGACAGATCTGCCTCGAACAGGCCGCGCAGCATCGATTCCAGCTCGGCCCCCGAATAGCGGCGCGCCGACTCGGCGATGCGCTCCGCCATCCGTGCGTTGCCGCGTCCCACGCGCTTCGTCACCTCCTGGGGCGTCGCTCCCGACGCGGCAAGGTCGCGGGCCACGATCAGGTCGGCGAGCCTGCCCTCCAGCGCGGCCATGATCTTCAGCACCGGCTGCCCCTCGCCGATGGCTCGCTCGATGGCCGCTGCCGCGGCCGCCGGCTCGCGCCGGTCGATGGCGTTCGTGATGGCGAAGAGGCTCGACGGACGCGTGTCAGTGACGAGCGCCTCGACGTCATCGGCGTTGATGGGCCGTCCGTTGGCGTAGGTTGCGAGCTTCCGCAGCTCGCCGTCCGCGACGCGCGTCTGCTGTCCGCGCTCGATGTCGGATTCCCAGACGGCGCCGCCGACCCGCTCAGCCAGGAGCGCGGCCGCGCGCGGTTCGATCGCCACGGAGATGGCCTGGGCATGGGCGCGGATCCAGCCCTGCAGCTGGTTGCGACGCGGAGTGCTGCGCTCCTCGACCGTGCCACCGCGCGCTGCCACCGCCTCGGCCAGGCGCTGCAGCAGCGCCGGCGGCCGCCCCGCATCCCGCGACGGACGCAGCTCGGCCAGCGCCAGCGCCGCGCCGTCGGGCAGCTCCGCTACGAGCGCGAGCAGCTTGTCGGTCGCGGCGTTGGCCTTTCCCGCCGCTGCGAGCGGCTGCCTGAGCACCACCAGGTGGGCGCCGAACATCCCAACCGTCGCCGATTCGAGCCGAGCGCGGTCGATGGCGGCCTCGTCCGGGCTGCGTTCCGGGGCGATCTCGGTCCGCTCCGCGACGTCGACCTGTGCGGCAAAGGCGACCAGTGACTGATCGATGCCGAAGTCATCGTCGCCATGGACCAGCAGCAGGCTCGCGCTCACGTTCCCCCCTCCCAGGCGGCGGCGAGCCGCGCCTCCAGCGCCGCGGCGCTCATCCCGGCGGCGGCGGCCAGGTCCTCCTGCATGGCGTGCGCCGGGGCGCTCGCCGCCTCGAGGTCGATCCGGAAGTCCGGATAGCGCCTCGCGAGGTCCTCGATGCGTTCGGGGATCGAGACGAATTGCTGCGCGACGTGGCGATCCGCGACGGCCACGGCGACGGCCTCCCAGCCGCGCGGCGCGCGGGACGGATCGAGCAGGCAGCCGATCGGGTGCGAGGCGATCGCTTCGGCCAGCTCGGGATAGCCGCGCTCGGCCATCCAGCGCGCGGCCATCAGCCCGTGCCGCTCTGGATCGTCCCGCGTCTCGAGCTTGTCGACGTCATGGAGGAGGGCGGCGACCGTGACGAGGTCAGGATCGACCGCGACGCCGGCGTCGTGGAGCAGCCGCGCTGCCTCGGCGGCGACCCGGCTGACGCCACGCGAATGGGTGACGATTCCGTCGGGAAGCTCGAAGGAGGCAAGCAGCAGCTCGGCGTCGGCGCGGGTGGGCACGGCCATGGCCCGATGCTACCCGTCGCCACCTGGCCCGGCATCGCCGCCGCGACCACCGGGCGCCAGGGATCGCCCGCCGCGCGGCTCAGGACCTCGAAGCGCAGGCCGTCGCTGATCACCTCCAGGCTGCCTTCGAGATCGGTCCGATGCAGGCGCAGTCCGGGGATGGCGCGCAGATGGTCGAGGGTCACCTGGTGCGGATGCCCGTAGTCGTTGCCGGTGCCGACCGAGATGAGCGCAGCGGCCGGACGGACGGCATCGAGGAGCGCCGGGCCGGTGCTCGAGTTCGAGCCGTGGTGGCCGACCTTCAGCACGTCGATCCGGGTCAGCAGGCCACGCTCGGCCAGCAGCGCTTCGACCGGGAGCTCGGCGTCGCCGGTCAGCAGGGCGGTGAAGTCGCCGCTGCGCAGCAGGCCGACCACCGACGCATTGTTGATGTCTCCCTCGGGCAGCGGCCCGGACGCGTCTTCGGCGCTCGGGTACAGGATCGTCAGCGTCGTGGTGTCGTCCAGCCGCAGCTTCGCTCCCGCCCGTGCGGCGACGACGTGGCCGCCCGGCTCGGCGCGCGCCTCGCGCACGAATCTGGGGTAGGTCGGGTTCTCGTAGGCGCGGCCGCCATCGAGGATCAGTCCGACCTGGTAGCGCTCGAGGACGGGCACCAGCCCGGCGACATGGTCCTCATGCGGATGGGTCAGGATCATGACGTCGATGCGCCGCTGCCACCACGGCAGCCACTCGCCCAGCCGTCGCAGCAGGAGATCGGGGTCGGGCCCTCCGTCGACGAGCATCGTTGCCCCCGATGGAGCCGTGACGAGGATCGCGTCGCCCTGTCCAACGTCGAGCGCCACGAGGTGCAGGCGACCATCCGGAAGGGTCGCCAGCGTGAGCGCGGCCAGCAGCGCCCCGACTGCCAGCGTGCCGACGAGCGGACGAGCGAGCGTCCGCGCACTGGAGCGTGCCATGGCGAGCAGCAGCTCGAGGCTCGCCGATCGCCGCGGCGCGGCGCGGAGCGGCTGCAGCTGTGCAGCTGGGCTCGGCTCCCGGCCACGCTCACCGGCACGCCGCCACGCAAGGAGCAGCGCCGGATACCAGGCCAGCGGCAGCCAGCCTGGAGCGCTCAGCGGGATGGCGGCGAACGGCACCGATGCGGCCGCCTGGCCGGCGACGATCATGGCGCGCAGCAGCAGCCATGCACTGCCGCCGAGCGCCCAGCGCGCGAGATCGCCCGGCAGGTGGGGGCCGAGGGTCGCGCTGATGGCACCTACGGGCGCGGCGATGGCACACAGGAGCATCACCAGCGGCACGAGCGGGACAACCACCACGTTCGCCAGGGGGGCGACCAGGGACAGCCGCTCGAAGCTCCCCACCACCACCGGCAGGGTGGCCAGCTGGGCCGCCAGGGTCAGCGCGACGGGTTCCCGCAGCCAGGCCGGCCACCCCGCCAACCGCGCTTCGACCGACGCTCCGAAGGCGATCAGTCCGCCCGTCGCCAGCGCGGAGAGCTGGAAGCCGACATCCCATAGGACCGATGGCGCGGCGATGAGCATCACGACCGCGGCCAGGCAGAGCGCCGAGGCGGCGTGCGCCCGGGATCCACCGAAGCGGGCAACCATCATGGCGCCAGCCATCAGCGCGGCCCGCACGACCGATGGCGACGCGCCGGTCAGCACCACGTAGGCCACGATCGTGGCCGCGGCTGCCGAGGGGGCCAGCCACCGCCCGCCTCGACGTTCCTCGAGTGGCCGCAGGAGGGCCCCGACGATGGCCGCCACGATCGCGATGTTCCATCCGGAGATCGCGACGACGTGAGTCAGGCCGGCGACGGCGAAGGCATCCGCCACCTCCGGGGCGATGCTCGTCCTGACGCCCAGCAGGATGCCGGCCCCCAGGGCAGCCTCCGGCTCGGGGACCATCTCGTTCAGGCCGCGCAACAGCCAGCCCCTGGTCGCGGCCGCTAGCTCGGCCGGGCCTGCCCGCGCCGGCCCGTCGAGGACCTGCACCTCGCGGGCGCGGACCACGCCGCCGATTCCCTGGCGGGCGAGGTAGGCGGGATAGTCGAAGCCATCAAACGCGGCTGGTGCCTCGACGGCGGCGCTGAGCACGACCCGTTCCCCTTGAGCCACGGCCACCGCCCGCGGCATCGTGACGAGCAGTCGGCCCCGGATCACGACGGTCCGGCCGCCCTCCCGCGCCATGATCCCGTCGAGGACGACCTGCTGCGATGACCCGCGCGGCCGCGGATCGTCGACCACCGTCCCGGCGAGCAGGATCGCTCCGCGGTCGATCAAGCTGGCGACGCTGCCCGGACCGGCCGGCAAGTCCAGCGCGGTCCCTCGCCAGGCACCGAGCACCAATCCGACGCCGAGCCCGGCAAGGGCCACCGCTGGCCCCGCCCTCCGCAGCGCGAGCACGACCGTCGCCAGCACGGCCACGAGGGCCGCGGCGGCGGCAGCCGCGATGCCTGCCCCGGCATCGGCGGAGAGGATCCCGAGCGCGAGGCCAAGCAGGGTGGCCGGGAGGGCCAGACGGGTGGCCATCGGCCCGACGCGCGCTCAGCCGATCGTGATGAGGTCGCGAACCTTGTCCAGCTGTCCTTCCGTCATGACCTCGCGGACCACGAGCTCGTCCAGGGTGGCGAACGGCTGCTCGGTGCGGGCGGCGACGATCTTCTGCACCGTGACCGGGCCGATCCCTGGCAGGGCATCGAGCTCCTCCGGGGTCGCGCTGTTGAGGTTCACGAGCCCACCACTCCCGCCGCCAGATCCGCCAGCCGTCGCACCGATGAGCGGGACCACGATCTGCTGCCCGTCGTGCAGCACGGCGGCCAGGTTGACCTGTGCCGCGGCGGCCACCAGGTCGGCCTGCGGCCCGTAGCCACCGGCCGCCTCGACCGCGTCCGCCACCCGCGACCCTGAGGGGAGCTCGAAGATCCCCGGCCGGAGCACCGCCCCCTCGACATCCACGACGAGCAGGTCGGATGTGGCGGCGACGGGCGAGCCGGACTCCTTCCCGAACGGGTCGAGGACCGGGTCTGGAGCGGATCGAACGATGCCACCGCTGAACACGAGCCAGCCGCCGAGCCCGATCGCCGCGAGCGCCACTGCCAGCGCGGCGAGCGCGATGCGGTCTCCGATGCCAATCGACACGCCGCTCCTCCCGATCGCGGGAGGCGAGCGGAGTGTTGAACCTGTCCGGAGCCCGGCGTCCGGGCACTCGACCCCGGGCCCCGGAAACAGGACGCGCAGCCTAGTGACGGAGGCCTTACCCGCGCCTTACCGTCGGCTGATCGGTCTGATGCCTACTCGCCCGGAGTGACGATGTTGACCAGGCGACCGGGGATCTGGACCACCTTGCGCGGGGCGCGGCCCTTCAGGTACGCCTGCACTCGCTCGCTGGTCAGCGCCAGCCGCTCGATCTCCTCGGGCGTCGTGTCCGGCGCCACGGACAGCCGGTCACGCAGCTTGCCGTCGACTTGCACCGGCAGCTCGATCATGTCCGACGCCACCAGCGCCGGGTCGAAGGCCGGCCACGCCTGCTGGTGGACGCTGTACGGCCTGCCGCGCCGCGCCCACAGCTCTTCGCTGACGTGCGGCGCGATCGGCGCCAGCAGGAGCAGCAGCGCGTCGACCGCCTCGGCGTAGGCATCGGTCCCGGCCAATCCGTCGTCGCGGGCCGAGCCCAGGGCGTTGGTCAGCTCCATCAGCTTGGAGAGCGCGGTGTTGAAGTGGAACTCGGCGTAGTCCTCGCCGACTCCCTTGATGCGCCCGATGGGTCGCCTGCCGCAACGCGCGGCTCCCGTCCTCGATGGCGGCAAGGGTCGTGCGCCCCTCCCCGCCGCTGCCTGGCTGTTCGCCGGCGAGGCTCTGCGGTGGCGCCATGCCGGGAACCTGGCGAGGATGTCCGTCCGTCGCCTGGGCCACCGACCAGACGCGCCCCAGGAAGCGGTGCACCCCCTCGATGCTCGCCGGATTCCACGGGCCGCCCTGGTCCCACGGCCCGATGAACATCAGGAAGCAGCGCACCGTGTCCGAGCCGAAGCGCGAGGTCAGGTCGTCGGGGTTGACGACGTTGCCGCGGGACTTGCTCATGCGGTGGTGGTCGGCGCCCAGGATCTGCCCCTGGTTGCGCAGCGCGGTGAATGGCTCGTCGAAGTCCAGCAGGTGCATGTCGCGCAGCGCCTTGACGAAGAAGCGCGAGTACATCAGGTGCAGCACCGCGTGCTCGGCACCGCCGGTGTACAGGTCGACCGGCATCCAGCGCATGACGGCGACCGGGTCCCAGGCCTGCGTCTCCTCGTGCGGGCGAGCAGTAGCGCAGGAAATACCAGGCCGAGTCGACGAAGGTGTCGAGGGTGTCCGTCTCGCGCCGAGCCGGTCCGGCGCAGACCGGGCAGGAGGCGGACAGGAACTGGGCGTGGGACTGGAGCGGGCTCACGCCGGTCGGCGCGAAGTCCACGTCGCGCGGCAGCAGGACCGGCAGCTGATCCTCGGGCAGCGGCTGCGCACCGTGCTCGTCGCAGTACACGATCGGGATCGGCGCGCCCCAGTAGCGCTGCCGGCTGACCAGCCAGTCGCGAATGCGGTACGTGATCGCCGCCGATCCCTGGCCGCGCTCGGCCAGCTCCTCGGTGATCGCGGGGATGGCATCCGAGGCCGCCATGCCGGTGAACTCCCCAGAGTCGATCAGCACCTCGTCCTCGGTGTGCGGCAGGAACGCCCCGTCGGAGGGGACCTCGCCGCCGCGCGGCATGATCACGTAGCGCACCGGCAGGTCGTAGCGCCGCGCGAAGGCATAGTCGCGATCGTCGTGGGCGGGGACGCCCATCACCGCCCCGGTGCCATAGCCGGGCAGCACGTAGTCCGCGATCCAGATCGGGATCCGCTCCTCGGTCATCGGGTTGACCGCGTGGGCACCGATGAAGACGCCGGTCCGCTCCCGGTCGGTGCCCAGCCGCTCGATCTCGGTCTCGCGCCGGGCCGTCGCCACGTACGCCTCCACCTCGCCGCGACGATCATCCGCGGTCAGGCCCGCGACGGCGGAATGCTCCGGGGCGAGCACCATGAAGGTCGCCCCGAAGATCGTGTCCGGGCGGGTGGTGAAGACGCGGATCGGCTCCACGCCATCGGCCTCCACCGCGAAGTCGACCTCCGCACCCTCGCTGCGCCCGATCCAGTTCGTCTGCATCAGGCGGATCGGCTCCGGCCAGTCGATCTTGCTGAAGTCGAGCAGCTCGTCCGCATAGCGGGTTGTGCGGAAGAACCACTGCTCGAGGTCGCGCTTGATGACGGGCGTGCCGCAGCGCCAGCAGTGCCGATCGGCGCCTTCCACCTGCTCGCGCGCCAGCACCACCTGGTCCTTGGGGCACCAGTCCACCGGCGCCATGGCCCGATAGGCCAGGCCGGCCTTGAAGAACTGCAGGAAGAGCCACTGCGTCCAGCGGTAGTAGGACGGGTCGCTGGTGACCACCTCGCGCGACCAGTCGAACATGCAGCCCATGGAGCGGAACTGGGTGCGCATCCGCTCGACGTTCTGCTCGGTCCACTTCCAGGGGTGCTCGCCGCGGTCGATCGCCGCGTTCTCGGCAGGCAGTCCGAACGAGTCGAAGCCCATCGGGAACATGACGTTCAGGCCCTGCATGCGCCGCATGCGGGCGACGATGTCCGGCCCGGTGGCCGCATACCAATGACCGATGTGGAGGTCGCCCGACGTGTAGGGCAGCATGGTCAGCAGGTAGTGCTTGTCCCGCGGGTCGTCGTCATCGGCCCGATACAGGTCATCCGCCGCCCATCGCTCGCGCCAGCCGGCCTCGTAGGTCCGGGGGTCGAACCGCTCGGTGCGCTCGGTCATGCGGGTGCTCCCTCATCGGGGAACCAGGCCATCAGCAGCTCGTCGCGGAACTCACCGCCGGGGACTCGGTACTGGCGTCGTCGCAGCCCCTCACGGGCGAAGCCGGCGTGCTCGTACACGGCGATGGCGCGAGCGTTGTCGGGGAACACTCCCAGCGCGACCTTGGCCAGGCCACGCTCACTGGCCCAGTCCTTGGCAGCCTCGACCAGCGCGGAGCCGATCCCCACCTCGCGCCAGCCGTCCGCCACGCAGATCGACAGCGTCCCGACGTGGTCGCTCACCACGCTGCGCTCGACGCTGATCAGGACGTTGCCGACCACGTCGCCATCCGCCTCGGCGACGAGCGCCAGGTTGCTCGAGTCGCGGATCATCTCGCCGATGTAGAAGGCCTCCGACGGCTGGCTGACGGCGGTTGCGGGGGTCACCAGCCAGCGGCCCTCGCGACGTACGTCGGAGAAGAGGCTCGCCAGCGGGCGAGCGTCGGTCGGTCGGGCGGATCGCAGCGTCCAGGGGCGGCCATCGCTGGCCGTCCTCGGCTGGCTGTCGCTGATCGTCATGCTGGCCACGTCATCCATATCGGTCCTTCGCCCCTCGAGGGGTATGACAAAGCCCCCGCCTCGTCAGGACGAAGGGGGGCCTTCGCGGTACCACGCTGACTTGACCGATTGGGGTGGTGGAGCTGGGGGGACTCGAACCCCCGACCCCCTGCATGCCATGCAGGTGCTCTCCCAGCTGAGCTACAACCCCACGATCGGTCCGCTCATCGGCGCTGCTATCGGACGCCATCCCGGCCGGTTCACGGCTGCTCGGCGGGCGAGTTCGGGGTCCCTTTGATCGCCGGCTTGCACCATCCCGGCTCGCTGCGGATCGAGGCAGACGCCTACTGCTCCCGCGTCAACGCGTTCGGGCCGGAGTATAGCGCAGGATCCCGCGATCGCCGATTCTGCCGCTCTACCCGCCTGCGTCGCCTCGGTCAGTCGCCAGCGCCTCTCGCAGCCGGGCCAGGCTCGGCTCGATGTTGCGCTCGGCGACGTCGGCCACGACCCCCTCGAGCGGCGCCATGAAGATGCTCTCCGCCTTCACCTCGGAGCTGAAGGTGATCCTGGTGCCGCCGTCAGCCGGGGCGAGGTCGAGCGCGCCCACGACCGACATCCCGCTCGCCTTGGTCGCGATCACGAGCCGCCGATCGGGCACAGCCTCGCGGATGGTCGTGTCCGCCGTGACCCGCTGGCCCATCATCTCGATCACGACCCGACCGGTCGAGCCCGCGACGGTGGGCGCGGGCGACGTCCGGACCGATGAGACGACGCCCTCCTGCCAGCGCGGCAGGTTCGTCGGCTCGGCGAGGTAGGCGTACACCTCCGTCGGTGGGGAGGGGATGAACGCGGAACCGGAGACACGCTTCATACGGCTACGGTAGCCGACCGGCGAGGTCGGCGACCGGGCCAGGACCATCGGTCTACGCGGGTGCGCGCCGGAACCGCGTATCCTCAGCCCGAACTCATTTCACTCAGGAGGGGCCGTGCTCCGCAGATTCGCTCCGATCCTCGTCGCCGTGATCGCCGTGCTGGCCGCCTGCCAGAGCACCCCGGCCATCACCGGATCCCGTCGACATCATCGCCCAGGGCCTCGACGCGACGTCGAACCTCAAGAGCCTGCACATCTCGTTGACGCTGAACGGGGACGTCACCGTCCCGGACGGCGGCGGGACCTTCAACCTGGACTCGACCAGCCTCGAAGCCGATGTCGACATCGCGGCCAAGAGCGTCCGCGCGTCAGTGGCCGTGCCCGCGTTCCTTGGCCTGACGGCCGACCTGATCGTGATCGGCGAGGACGTGTGGTACCGGACCAGCATGGGCGGGACGAAGTGGTTCCACCAGACGAATGGCCTGACGGCGAGCCCCCTGCCGATCCCCACCGCTTCGCTTGATACGCAGGCGATGATCGACAAGGTCAAGGAGGCCCTCGCCACCGAGGGCGTGGTCACCAAGAAGCTGGCCGATGTCGCCTGCGGCGATCGACAGTGCTACCAGGTGAGCATCTCGGTGCCGTCCTCGCTGATGGACGAGGCGGGTTCCATGGCATCCCTGGACCCGTCGTCGATCTTCGGCGACGCCGTGGTCGTCAACCTCCTCTTCGATCGCGAGAAGCTATGGCTGACCGAGGTCTCGACCAGCGTCGACAGCGAGACGGTAGGCACGATTCGCGCGACGCTGAGCTTCAGCAACTTCGACGAGGCGGTCGAGTTCTCACCTCCGCCGTCGCCGGAGGTCACCGAAGGGGAGTTCACGCTCCCGGGGATGTAACTCGCTCGAGGGTGCCGACACGCCCCCGCCCACGGTCACCGACGCCGCGTCCTATTTCGCGGTAGCCGGCACCCCGCGGTTCCGCGCTTCACAGCGCCGCCGGATCCGCGCTGCCGCGCGGCACGGAATGATCCTCACCGTCGCCGCGGCCGTCATGAACTCGCTCTTGCTGACATTGCTCCACCCCGGCTCGGCCGGCCTGGTGGTTGCGATGAACAGCGGCGTGGCAGCCTGCGCGGCCCTCGGCTTCATCGCCCTCGTGGGTTTGGCGCGGCCATTCCCGGAAGCGATCCTCTTCGTCACCCTGGTCGTCGTCGATCTTGCGACGGCCGGTTTGGGGATGCTCGTCCCCGAGCTGGGCGCCACGGTGGCGGGGTATCTCGTGCTCCTGCCGATGGTGGTCGCCCTCGTGCTGCCGTGGGCGACCTGGATCCATGTCACATGGCTCGGCACGCACGTCGGACTCGCGCTTCTCGCCACCCTGCTTGCGCCGCGTGGCTCGCTGCTTGAGACGAACCCGTTCGAGGGCCTGGCGCTTCTGGCGCTGGCCACGGTGGTCAGCCAGTTCGGCCACCTCGCAAACCTGCGTGCAAGGGTCGCGAGCTACATCCAGATCCACCGCATCAGCTCGCTCAACCGCCAGGCCCGTCGCGACCAGCTCCGCCTCGACCGTCTCAACCAGCTCCTCGCCCAGTCCGCCACGACCGACGAGCTCACGGGCCTGCGGAACCGGCTGGGCCTCGCGTACGACCTGCGGACGGTCCGCTCGCGGATCGACCGCCAGTCCGAGCGCTACGGCGTGCTGATGCTGGATCTCGATCGGTTCAAGGGAATCAACGACACGCTCGGACATGTCGCCGGCGACGGCGTGCTGCGAACGGTCGCCGACACCATGTCGCGTGTCTTACGCCCGGGCGACATCGCGTACCGCTATGGCGGCGAGGAGTTCGCGGTTGTCGTGCGCCTCGGCAAGCCCGCGGATGGCGAGGCGGCGGGCGAGCGCATCCGGCGTGCCATCGAGCAGCTCGGAGTAAGCCATCCGGGCAATCCACCCCACGGGGTGGTCACGGTGTCGGTGGGGATCGCCTCCTTTGACCGCGCAGATCTCGAGGCGACCGATGATGCGTGGATCTCGCGAGCCGATGCGGCGCTCTACCTGGCCAAAGCCAGCGGACGAAACCGATGCGAGCTCAGCCCCTGACGACGTCCAGCGCGCGCCCGGGGCGCCCCAGCAGATAGCCCTGCCCCAATCGGACGTCCAGGCTCCGCAGGACGGCCAGCTCCGCCTCAGTCTCGATGCCCTCCGCGATCAGCTGGCAACCCACCGAGCGGGCGAAATGGCGGAGGCCGACGATCATCGCCTGGCGGGCCTCGTCGGATTCCACCCCGGCGATCAGTGATCGATCCAGCTTCACGTAGGCCGGGCGGAGCTCGAGGATGTGACGAAGGCTGGCGAACCCTGCCCCGGCATCGTCGACGGCGAGCTCCGTTTGCGGCTGGAGCGCCGTGAGCGCCCCTCGGAATCCGTCGTAGTCGCTGATCTCTGCATGCTCCGTCACTTCGAGCACGATCTTGCGGCCCGCCTTGTCGATGAGCCGCTTCAGCAGCTGTCCCTCGACGATGAGCGCCGGCGAGACGTTGAGGCTGAGGAACGCCGAGGCGGGCAGATCCCCGGCCCCTGCCACCGAGGCCTCCAGCGTGGCCATCTCCAGCTCCAGGCCGACGCCCGCCGCCGCCGCCTCGGCGAACCGCACCTCGGGAGCCGCACCATCCGCGAATCGGGTGAGCGCCTCGAAGCCGATCACCGAGCCTGACGCGACGTCGACGATGGGCTGGACGACCGATTCGAAGGCTGAGGTGGCGATGATTGTCCGGATGGTGTCGCGTGCTCTGCCCACCTCGGTGCGCTCGGAGACGTCGCGGCCGATGAGCACGGCGGTGAGGTTCGCGAACTCCACCAGCCCGGGCATCGACTCGGCCAGGTCGCCCTCATCGACCGATTCATCGGCATCCATGACCATGAGGCCGATCAGCTCGGTCCCCGAGCGCATCGGCGCATAGGCGACGAGGTGGCGCTGCCCAAGGGCGGTCAGCAGATCGTTGTACGGGTGCCAGCGGCGGGGAACCCAGGGCTCGATCCACGGACCCTCGGACGCCCGTTCGCGCAGATGCTGGCTGCGCGCGAACGGAAGGCGCCTGTGCGGCGGATCGGGCTGGCCGGCAACCACGAAGCCGATGGGCGTGGCGCGGCCGTCGAGCTCGAAGATGAAGATCTGCGCCGCGCTGACCCCCGACCAGCGCACGACCTGGCGGCAGATGGCCTGCGCGGTTGCCTCGGGCGAGTCGGCGGCCTGGAGCCCGCGGATCGTCTCCGCGATCAGGGCGCGCTCGCGGACGAGCTGCGCGGACCTGGCCTCGAGCGCCCGCTCGTGCGTCACGTCGCGCTTGACGGCGACGTAGCTCGTCATCGCCCCGGACGCGTCCCGGATCGGGGAGATGACGGCCTCCTCGGTGAAGAGCGTCCCGTCCTTGCGGCGATTGACGAAGTCCGCTACCCACGGGGCGCCGCTGGTGAGGGCGGTCCACATCGCCTGGTAGAAGGACGCCGGCTGGACGCCGCTGCTGATGATGCGCGGGTTCTGGCCGATGACCTCCTCGCGGGTGTACCCGGTGACGCGCTCGAAGGCCGGGTTGACATACGTGATGTGCGCATCGAGGTCCGCGATGATGACGGACTCCGCGACCTGCTCGACCACGTTGGCCAGGCTGTCGCGTTCGGTGGCAATCGTCAGCCGCTCGGTCTGGTCGACGCCAATGCCGGCGAGCGTGACCGTGCCGTCGCTCATGACGAGCGGGAACTTCAGGACGAGGTACGTGTGGATGCCTCCGCCGATCGGCATCGGCTGGGTGAACACCTGCAGGGTGCCCGATTCCAGCGTGCGGAGATCGTTGCGCCGAATGAGCGCGACCGCGTCGGCCGGCCAGATCTCGGCATCGGTCTTGCCGACCCAGTCGCCCGTCACCTGGTCGCCGAGGACAGCCCGCAGGTAGCGGTTGGCATAGAGGTACGTGCCGCCGGCATCCTTGACGAAGGCCGTCAGGGGCGCCTCATCGACAAGCTCCACGAAGCCCGTGAGTGCGATGTCCCGTTTGCTCCCTCCGGAACGACGTCGCACGTCGCACCTCCCCAATCGCATCCATCGGGCGGGGCGCCGTGGTCACTCGGAGTGGGGCACATCGGGGCGTCGAGCCGTGGGACGCGATCTCGGGCAGGATCGTACACCCAGAAAGCGGTCAAGCCCGTTCTGAACGTGGCCACGGGCAGCCCTTCGTTGATTCTTGCGGTAAGTGCCATTTCAGTTAGAGTGCGAGCGATGACGAAATCAGACACGGATCCGGTTGAGGCCGTTGCCCTCCTCGAGGAGCTGAACCGTCGGCGTCTCTATGAGCTGGTGACCGTGAACCGGGAAGCGCTCAGCCGGGACCAGGCGGCCGCCGCCCTCGGCATCAGCCGGGAGCTCGCCGCCTTCCACCTGGAGCGGCTGCTGCGGGCGGGATTGCTCGAAGCGGAGTACCGGCGACGCGGTCCAAGGACGGGTCCCGGCGCGGGGCGGCCTTCCAAGCTGTACCGCCGGTCCAGTCGCGAGCTATCGGTCTCGTTCCCGCAGCGCCATTACGACGTTGCCGCCGAGCTGCTGGCAACCGCCCTCGACCGCTTCGACGCACCGTCCTCTGCCGAGGTCGTCGCGGCGGTGGCTCGCGAGCAGGGAGCGCACGCCGGGCTCGAGGCGCGGCAGGGCGCCGGCCCGCGACCCGGCAGGCGTCGACTGCGGACCGCCCTGCTCGACCTCCTGCGCGGGTCCGGCTATGCCCCGGAGGTCGATTCGGCATCGGGCGCCGTCTGCCTCAGAAACTGCCCCTATCACAGGCTCGCCGAGAGCCACCGGACCTTGACTTGCGGGATGAACCTGGCGTGGGCCGATGGGGTGGCGGATGCGCTCGGCGATTCCGGCCTGAGGCCCGAGCTGGACCCCAAGCCCGGGTCCTGCTGCGTGGTCTTCCAGCCTGTGAACCGCGCCGCGGTGGAGCCCGCCTAGCTCGTGATCTCCACGGCGTGCTCCAGCTGGCGGAGCCGCTTTGCCTCGGCGGCGATGATCTCGATGCACGCGCATGACCGGCGGGCCAGCCCCTCGTGATCGGCGATGGTGATGTGGCCCCGCGCGTAGCGGACCAGGCCAGCGTCCTTGAACTGCCGCATCACGACCGATAGTCCCGGACGCTGGACGCCGATCATTTGCGCCAGGAACTCCTGCGTCACCTGGAAGGGCCGCTCGTCGACGCGCTCGTCGACCTGGAGCAGCCAGCGTGCGGCCCGCTGGTCGAGCCGATGCATCCGGTTGCAGAGGATCAGCTGCGCCATGGTGACCATGACGACCTGCGTGTGTCGCTGCAGCAACGCCGTCAGCATGACGCCACTCCGCAGGTGCTTGCGCAGGTCCTCCGAGCGCATCCGAACGCCCTGCATGGGGACCTGGACGATGGTCCGCACCGGAGACTGGCCGGTGCCCAGGAAGACGGGGAGCCCGGTCATCCCCTCGCGCCCGATCATCGCGGTGTCGACCGACTCACCGTTGTCCTCGACCGCCACGATGGAGGCGACTCCGCTCGTCGGGAAGTAGACGAAGCGGATCGCCTCGTTCGCCGCCTCGAGCTCGGCCGAGCGTGGCAGGCGGACCGGCCGGAGCAGGGGGGCGATGGCCGCGAATTCCTCGTCCGGCAGCGCGCGCAACAGGTGGTTGGCGCGTGGATCGACATCCAGGGCTGCGGGGTGGCCGTTCGTCGTCATGGCCCTCCAACGTAGCGGGATCGTCTGTTCGATAGCGTACAGACGACATATGCGAGAGTGACTCCGCGGGCACACCCAGGCCTTTCGATTCCCTCGCAGCGCAGATCGGTGACATGACGATGGACAGGTGGAAGAACGTGCTGGTCCGATTCCCATGTCCGCCGCGTCACGTCTTGCAGCAACGACACGCGCAGTGACCGAGGCCATCATCGAGATCGATGCTGCCGGGCGCTATGTCTCCGCTAACGACGCGGCGCTCCGCCTGCTCGGCGTCACGCTCGAGGAGCTCCAGGACTCACCCCCAGACCGATTTGCGATCCGGCCCACGGACGATGCCGAGCAGGCCGCGTTGCGTGCCGAATGGGAATCCGAGGGCTCGCAGCCTGTCATCGGCACCGCGGGCCTCAAGCGAGCCGATGGAACGACGATCCGCGTCTCGTACGCGATCGAGGTCACGCCGACCGGGTTCCGCGCTCGTCTGCAGGAGGTGGAGGGCTCACCCCACGCGCCGCCCAGCGTGTACACGGTTGGCGCTGTCCTTCACCAGTGGCGGGCCGCGGAACGAAGCCTGGCCGAGCTGCAGCCGGACAGCGATGAGTGGGCCAGGACGATGAAGGAGGTCGAACTGCTCCGCGGGCGTTACCAGGAGCTCTTTCGTTCGGTCGCGCCCCGGGAAGACGCGGGGAAGCCGATCACTCCCTGAGGGCCAGCCCCGGCCAATTGTCACCTTTTGGGCCCGATCCGTCCCTGTAGGGGCATAGTGACGACCGTGGCAACGCCCCTAGCCGCATCGAGCGAGGTCGAGTCGGTCTACCGACAGGACGGTGATCGTCTCTGGCGCGCCCTGTATGCCTTCGCCGGCAGCGAGAGCGTCGCCTCCGACGCCGTCGCCGAGGCCTTCGCACAGGCGCTGGCTCGCGGATCGGCGATCCGGGATGTGCGCGCCTGGGTCTGGCGCTCCGCATTTCGCCTGGCCAAGGGGGACCTGAAGCGCCAGTCGAGCCTCTCGCATGGACCGATGCCCGAGGGCGCATTCCACGACGCGCACCCGGACGAGCAGCTGCTCGCGGCCCTCCAGGGGCTCACTGCGCAGCAACGCGCGGTGATCGTGCTGCATTACTACGCCGACTGTCCCGTGCGCGAGATCGCTCGTCGCACGGGCATGAATGCGCTTGCTGTCCGCGCTCACCTGAGCCGCGGCCGGAAGCATCTCCGCGTCCTGCTGGGTGACGACCGATGAAGGATCTACACGACCGCTTCCGAACGCTCGACAAGCTGTCGGCGCCGAATCTCTGGTATGACATCGAGGAGCGAGCCATGGCCATGCCAACAACCACTCGCGGGAGCGGCACCTGGGTCCTGATCGCCGTCATCCTGCTGCTGGCACTGGCCGTCGGCGGAGCCGTCCTCGTTGGGTCCGGCCTGGTCAAGCTGCCGGTGACCGTTGACGCATCGGCCAGTCCGTCAATGGCGACTCCTTCCTCGTCGGCGCGGGAGTCGGCGGCAGCCTCGGCAAGTCCGGCGGTGCAGGTGCCGGCCTCGTGGAGCGCCACCGGAAGCCTTCTCAGTGCCCGGGGCAACCACAGCGCCACTTCGCTGCTGGATGGCACGGTGCTCGTGGCGGGTGGCGGGGGAAGTGGCCAAACCGGGCTCCTGGCCACCGCAGAGCTGTACGACCCCGCCAGCGGATCCTGGATCGCGACGGGGACCATGGATGGTGTCCGCATCCTTCACACGGCCACGCTCCTGGCGGATGGCAAGGTGCTCGTGGCCGGTGGCGCGGACGAGAATCGGTGAAACCAGCGTCAATGCGCTGGCCACCGCCGAGCTGTACGACCCCGCCAGCGGGTCATGGACCGCGACGGGACCCATGCTCGAGGCGCGCGCCCACCACACCGCCACCCTGCTGGCCAACGGCAAGGTGCTCGTGGCAGGTGGCAGTGGCGGCAGTGGCAGCCCCACGCTGGCGACCGCCGAGCTGTACGACCCCGCCACCGGGACCTGGACCGTCACCGGGGCCATGATGACGGCCCGCGCCGAACACACCGCCACGCTGCTGCCCGATGGCAGGGTGCTGGTGGCCGGTGGCAACGGCAGCAGCGGCCCTCAGCTAGCGTCAGCAGAGCTGTATGACCCCGGCACCGGTTCCTGGACCGCGACCGGGCAGATGGTCAGGGACCATGCCGGGCACACGGCCACGCTGCTGCCCGACGGCCGGGTGCTGGTGTTGGGCGGCAGCAGCGCCAGCGCGCCGGAGGCCACCGCCGAGCTGTACGACCCAGGGACCGGGTCCTGGACCGCTGTTGAGAGCATGAACGGCGAACACATTGGCGGCACCGCGACGCTGCTTGACGACGGCAGCGTCCTGGTGGCGGGGGGTGGCAGCAGCGGCGGTAGCGGTGGCGAGGAGCTCTACGACCCCAGTACAGGATCCTGGAGCGCCACTGCCAGACTGCTTGCCGCTCGCACCGATCACACGGCCACGCTGCTTGAGGACGGCAGCGTCCTGGTGGTGGGCGGTAGCTCTCCGGGTGGGATGCTGGCCACCGCCGAGCTGTACGGGCCGGGCACAGGCGGGTAGGGTCGCTGAAAAGAGGGGTGGTGGAGATGAGGGGACTCGAACCCCTGACCCCTGCGATGCGAACGCAGTGCTCTCCCAACTGAGCTACATCCCCAGAGCCGGCCGAGTATATCAGCGGCTCTGAGGGGCTTCACAAACTAGAACATCTGTTCTATCATCGGTTGGGCCATGACCGATGCCGCCCGGCCCATCCGACCCCTCCCCGAGCTCCTCGAAGCGCTGCGCTCGCATGGCCTGCGGCAGGGCACGGACCCCGGACCGATGGTCGCCGCCGACCCCCTTCCCACCGGCTGGCCGTCGCTCGACGCGGCGCTGCGCAGCGGCGGCTGGCCGCGCGGCGCCCTGGCCCTGCTCGATGCCCCGACCGGCGGCGGCGCCACCAGCCTGGCGCTCGGATCGCTGGCCGCCTGCCAGTCCGCCGGTGGGCTGGTCGCCTGGCTCGATCCCTTCGGCCGCTTCGACCCGGCGACCGCGGCCCAGCTGGGCGTCGAGCTGGAGTGGCTGCTGGTCGTCCGTCCCGCCGACCCCGCCGAGGCGGTGGAGCTGGCCGGCTGGCTGGCCCGCAGCCGCCTCATCGACCTCCTCGTCCTCGACCTGGCCGATGCCCCTCCGCCCCGCGGCCTGAACCGCCTCGCCGATCTGCTGCTGCGTGCCGGCGGCACGGGCCTGCTACTGGCCGGCTCCGCCGGCCGAGAGGCAGCCGGCCGCGTGGCCGGGGTGCGGGTCGCGCTGGCACGCAGCGCCTGGCTGGCGGTGGGGGAGGACCTCGTCGGGCAACGGGTCTCGGCGACCGTGACGCGCCACCGCTGGGCGCTGGCCGGCGGCCAGGCCGAGCTGGACCTGTGGTTCGGCGAGGGGCGCCGGATCGATCCGCTCCTCCGTTCCGCCGCCGTCCCGCGCGAAGTCCATCCGCGCCGTCGAGCAGCAGCCTGCGCTGCGCGTCATCTCCGCCTGAAGCGGGCCCCCGATGAGCGGCAATGTGCACCCAGTGCACATAACAGCCAAGAAGCGGCGCTTGCTGGGCGCAACTAGGCCGTTTTGTGCACCCAGCGCACATGACAGGCAAGAAGAGGCGTGTTTGGGGCCGGAAATGGCCTCCGCCGGGCGGAACTTGGCCGTTATGTGCACTGCGTGCACACGGGGCCTCGGAGTGACGCCGTGACGCGGCTGCTGGCGCTCGTCTGGCCGTCGCTGCGAGCAGAGGATGCGGAGCTGCAGCTCTTCGACGCCATGCTCGACCGGCTCGACGACCTCTCCCCGCGGATCGAGGCGGTTGACCGGGGAGTGGCGCTGGTCGACATCACGGGGCTCGGGCCGCTCCTCGGCGACGAGCGGCGGATCGCGGCGCGGGCGGTGGCGCTGACCCGCGGGGTCGCCCAGCTCCCCGTCCGGGCGGGCGTGGGGGACAACCGCTGGCTGGCGGTTCTCGCCGCGCGCCTGGCACGTCCCCAGCGGCAGGAGTCAGAGGCCGCGTTCCGGACATTGGGGGTCGGTGAGCTGGCGGTCCTGCCCCTCGACCTGCTCCCCGCCGACCCGGTCACGCGCTCCCGCTTCGCGCTCTTCGGGCTGACCGCCATGGGGCAGCTGGCCACGCTTCCGCGATCCGCGGTCGGCGCGCAGTTCGGCGAGCCCGGCGAGCGGCTCCAGCAGCTGGCCCGCGGTCACGATCCGCGCCCCCTCATCCCACGCAAACGACCGGAGCGGCACACCGCCCATGCAACCTTCGAGCCGCCGGCGGAGGGGATCACCGAGATCGCCCTGGCCCTGCGCCGACTCACCGGTGAGCTGTGCGACGCCCTCCGCGCCCGCCACCTTGCGCCAGGTCGCGCAAGCCTCAGCCTGCGCCTCGAGGACGCCCCGAAGCTCAGCGTTGAGCTGGCCTTCCCGGAGCCGGCGCTGGAGCCGGACTGGATCGCGCGCCTGCTCATCGGTCGCCTCGAGCAGGCCACCCGAGCACGGCAACGCAACGGAAGACGAGCCACGCATCACAGGCATCGGCCTTGCCTTCGACCGGCTGGCGGACCCGGCGGCCAGGCAGCTTCCCGCCTTCGAGGCACGCGTGGGCCGCTGGGAGGAGCTGCGCTGGTCGCTGGAACGGGTGACGATGCGCTTCGGGGAGGGCCGCCTGTGGCGGGCCAGCCACGACCGCCCGAGCGCGTCGCTCGCCCGAACATCGGTCCAGCCTGGTGAAGCTGTGACGCGCCTGTACCTCGACCATCCCCTGATCCAGGTCGAGACCGATGACGCCGGCATCCCGCTCCGCCTCCGCCTGGACGGCGAGACGCATGGCGAGGTGGGGATCTGCAACCGATGGCGGGTGGACGACGACTGGTGGCGCGAGCCCACGGCCCGCTCCTACTTCAAGCTCGTCACCCGCGACGGGCTGCTGTGCACCGTCTACCTCGACGAGATGCGCGGCACCTGGCACCTGGAGCGCATCTTCGACTGAGGCCGCTCACCCGCCCTTCAGCAGCTTGGCGGCGGCGGCGATCTCGTCGGGATCGCCGGGTCCAGGGAGCCACTGCAGCCGCAGCGGGTCGTCGTCGTAGCGAGGGACCATGTGCAGGTGGAAGTGGAAGACGGTCTGCCACGCTGCACGCCCGGAGAAGTTGAGGAGGTTCACGCCGTCGGCCCCGAGCGCATCGCGGGCCTGCATGGCGAGCCGCTGCGCAGCGAGCGTTACCGCGGCGAGGTCCTCGCTGCTGATGTCGTGCAGGTCACGCGAGTGGTTACGCGGCACGACAAGCGCGTGCCCGCGCGTCACCGGGTTGATATCCATGAAGCTGACGGTCAGCTCGTCCGAGTCGATGATCGTCCCCGGAAGATCCCCAGCGACGATCTTGCAGAAGAGGCAGTCGGTGTCCGCTGGCATCACAGGAGCCTACTCGCCGGGTCCGCGCATTGCACTGCTTGGCAATGCTGGCTACCGCCCTCCGCTCGTCGCTAGCATACGGGCGGTGATTCAGCCCTTCCGCGTCGACCGCCTCTGGCCCGATCCCGCCGCCGACCTCGACCTCGACGAGGCCTTCGCGGACTTCGCCCTGCCGCCGTCGCCCGCGGACCGCCCGCTAGTGGGCGTGAACATGGTCACCAGCATCGACGGGCGGGCCCAGCTTGGCGGCCGGGCCGAAGGGCTCTCCGGACGAGCCGATCGACGCCTGCTGCAGTTGCTGCGCGTCCCGTACGACGCGGTCGGCAGCGGGGTCGGGACGCTCCGTGCCGACGACTTCTACTCCCACCTGCCCGCCGATCTCGCTGCGCGCCGGTTCGCCGCCGGACGACCGGCGCAGCCGACGGCCGTCGTCATCGCGGGGACGGACCCGGTACCAACCGATCGCCGGTGGTTCACCCACGCGGATCAGCCCCGAATCCTGGTGGTCGGTGGCGGTCCGGCGATCGGCGAGCCTCCCGGCACCGAGCTGCTGGTCGCCACAACCGATCGGCCGGCGCCGGAATGGGTCCTGGCACGGCTCGCCGAGCGGGGCGTTCGCTCACTCCTCCTCGAGGGCGGCCCGACCTCGAATGCGGCCTTCCTGGCGGCGGGGACATTCGACGAGCTGTACTGGACGATCGGCGCCCGGCTGCTCGCCAACGACGCGCTGCCGATGATCGCGCCGATCCCGAGCTCACCCTTCGCCGAGCAGCCGCGCGAGGCGCAGCTGGTGAGCGTCCATCGGTCAGGCGACGAGCTCTTCCTGCGGTACCGATTCGGGGCCGGGGCGTGAGCGTGGACCTCGGCCGGCTGGGCGTATGGGGCCACCTCGACTCGCTGCCCATTGACGCCGCCCGAGCCTACGCCAGACGCGTCGACGAGCTCGGGTTCGGCACGCTGTGGGTGCCCGAGACCGTTGGCCGCGAGCCATTCACGCTGCTCGGCCTGCTGGCCGGCGAAACCAGCGAGATCCGCATCGGCACCAGCATCGTGGGGATCTGGGGCCACGACGCGCAGACCACGCGGATGGCGGCGGAGACGCTGCACGAGGCCACCGGCGGCCGGTTCGTGCTGGGGCTGGGCGTGTCGCATCCGCATCTCGCCGAGAAGCTGCGGGGACACGCCTACGACCGGCCCCTCACCCGGATGCGCGAGTTCCTGGCGGCCTACCGGGCAGCGGTCTACCGCGGGCCGATGGCGGAGGGGGCGGACGACCCACCGGTGCTGCTCGCGGCCCTGCGGGCACGGATGCTCGCCCTCGCGGCCACCGAGGCGGATGGCGCCTTTCCGTACCTCGTCACACCCGAACGCGTCACCTGGACCCGCGGCGAGCTCGATGCCGCGAGCCCGGATCGGCGCCCGATCCTGGCAGTCTCGATGCCGGCGGTGCTCGAGTCCGATCCGACCGCCGCTCGGCAGGCGGCTCGCGCCTACCTGGGGCCGTACCTGCGCACCCCCGCCTACCAGGCATGCTGGACGGAGCAGGGCTTCGATCCCGCCGACTGGGAGAAGCCGGGGAGCGACCGCCTCGTCGACGCGATGGTCGCCCACGGCGACGTCGAGACCCTTCGCATGCGCGTCGCTGAGCTCGTGGCAGCGGGCGCCGACCACGTCGCGGTGATCCCTCTCGCGCCCGACGGCACGACGGAGCATCTCCCCGTTCTCGAGGCGCTGGCAAGAGGCTAGGCGGGCGCTTCTGCCGCTTCGGGTGCCTCCACCCAGCGCACCTCTCTCACCGCTCGCACGAGCAGCACGCCGTAATTGGCGAGCAGTCCGAGTACGGCTGCCCCCACCAGCGTCACGGTCAGCCCATAGGTTGCCGCAAGGGGTCCCGCCAACAGGAAGCCCAGCGGCTGGAAGATGAGCGACACGAGCCAGTCATAGCTGCTCACCCGCGATCTGGCATGGTCCGGCACGTGCTGCTGGAGCATCGTGTACCACCACGTATTGGCGAGTTCGATTGCGATCAGCGACAGCATCGAGGCGCCCGCGATCAGGAGGACGGGCAGTGGACCTACTAGCGCCAACGCTGGCAGCGATGTTGCCGCCATGATCATGAAACCGGTCATCAGCGGTCGTCGCGGGCGAAGGCGCAGGGCCAGGACACCGCCGATGACACCGCCGATCCCCCCGCCGGTCAGGATCAGGCCCCAGGCCGCGGCCCCCCCGAGGTGCTGCTCCGCCACGACCGGCCCAAGGATGATGAACGGCGCCCCGGCTACGTTGCTCACCGCAAACGTGCAGATGGCGGCGACGATCCACGGGCGAGCGGTCACTTCGCGCCAGCCACTGGCGAGCTCCGCGAAGAACGGTTGCGGTTCTGCGGATCTTGCCTCGCGCGGTACCGGGCGGAGCAGGAGCAGGGAGATCGCGCTGACCACGAACGTCACAGCGTCGATCAGGAAGACGATGCCGACGCTGTGGAAGAGCGCAATCAAGGCCCCGGCGAGGGGGGGACCGAAGATGCGGGTTCCGTTGCGCGACAGTCCGATGAGCGCATTCGCCTGCTGCAGTCGCCCGGCGCTGACGGTCTGCGGGATCAGGCCCAGGCTCGCCGGCCCGAAGAATGCTCCCGCCCCGCCGATCACCGCCGCACCTACGGCGATGTGCCACACCTGTGCCGTCCCACTGATCAGCAGCAAAGCCAGGATCACCTCGGCGACGCCACGCACGATGTCGCAGGCAACCATGACGAGCTGTCTCGGCAGTCGATCGGCCCACACGCCGCCGGCCAACACGAGGGCGACGTTCGAGACCGTGAAGGCCGCAAAGACGATTCCCAGATCGGCCGCCGAGCCACCGACCTGCAGCACCGCGAACGCGACCGCCACGAAGATCAGCGCGTCGCCAGCAGCGGACGCGGTCTGGCCGATCCACAGCAGACGGAACTGTGGCTCCGTCAGCGCTCCCAGGCGCCCGACGGGCGTGTTCGGCTCTGCCGTCATTGCTGGCGCGCCTCCCACTCGGTCCGGCCGATGCCGTAGACCAGCACGCGATGACCCCGCAGCTCGGTCTCGCCCCGATGCGTCTCGCCAAGTCGCGTGGCAACGGCGATGGAAGCGGTGTTGTCCGGGTCGATCAGGCTGATCAGGTCGTCGAATCCGATCTCCTCGAAGCCCCAGCCCATGGCGGCGCCTGCGGCCTCGGTCGCGTAGCCCCGGCCCCACCACGTGCGCCCGAGCAGATAGCCGACCTCGGGGCCCGGCCATTCCGCAGGGTTGCTGATTCCCGCGCGGCCGATGACACGGCCGCTGCCACGGTCCTCGATCGCCCACTGCCCGTAGCCGCGCATCGCCCAGTGACCGAGCCAGCCGGCGACCGCACGCCACGTGTCCTCGTGGCTTGGCAGCTGTCGGTCACCCACGTAGCGCATGACATCGGGGTCCTGCGAGAGCTCGAAGAACGCGCCCACATCGGCCTCCCGGAAGGACCGGAGGGTGAGTCGCTCGGTCTCGATCGTCGGGATCGCCAGCTGCATCCGGGGATGATGCCGCAGGCGCCTCCGCACGCGCCGTTATGATCCGCGCGATGTCGCCGCCCCCCACGCCCGAGATTGAGCGCCACCGTTCCCGGGCGCTTGCGACCTACTTCACGGCGGTGGCGCTGACGAGCATCGCCTACATCGCCACCTTCACGGTTGCCTCGATCGCGGCCCCCGGCATGACCGGGTCCGCCGGCTCGAGTGGGTGGCCGAGCGCGATCGCCGTCGCGGGAACGGCCCTCGCGGCCTCGCTCCTCTCGTCGGTCATGGCCACCCGCGGCCGTCGGGCGGGGATCGTCCTCGGCCTCGGTGTCGCGGTGGTCGGCGGCGCCCTCGCGGTCGTCGCGGTGATGGCCGAGTCCCTGATCCTCCTCCTCGTCTCCTCCGCACTCGTCGGGTTCGGCAACGCGGCCCTGAACCTGAGCCGATACGCCGCCGCCGACCTCTACCCGGCGGACCGTCGCGCGGGCGCGCTGGGGTTCGTGGTGTGGGGCAGCACCATCGGCGCAGTGGTCGGTCCGAACCTGGTCGCGCCTGCTGGCGCCATCGCACCCAACATCGGCCTCCTGCCGCTGGCTGGCGGCTTCGCGATGGCGTTCGCCTTCCTGCTCGCCGCGCTGGCGGTGGCGGCGCTTGGCCCGCGTGCCCCGGTCCAGCCCCACCTCGATGAGCCGGCTCGGGCAGTCGGATCGGTTCGAGCCTCCCAGCGCGGGCTCCTGCTCGAGCTGATGCGGAAGCCGCAGGGTCGCACCGCCCTCGTCGCCCTGGTGACGAGCCAGCTGGTCATGACGCTGGTGATGACCATGACGCCGTACCACCTGCATGCCGAGGGCCATGGCCTGGAGACGGTCGGGCTGGTCATCAGCGCGCACACCCTGGGCATGTTCGCCTTCTCGCCGCTGTCGGGCCGCCTGACCGATCGATTCGGCGCGAACGCCATGATCCTTGCGGGGTTCACCGTGCTTGCGGTCTCAGGCATCCTCGCCGCCGTCATCCCGGACAGCGGCGTCGGCCTCGCGATCCCGATGTTCCTGCTGGGCGTCGGCTGGAACCTCGGCTTCGTGGCCGGCAGCTCGCTCCTCGCCTCGGAGGCGCCGCTCGGCGACCGAGCGCGGCTGCAGGGCGCCAGCGATGCCCTGGTCTGGGCGACGGCCGCGGCGGCCAGCTTCAGCTCGGGCTACGTCGTCGCGACGGCGAGCTTCGCCTTCCTGGCCGCGATGGGGGCTGGCGTTGCGATCGTCCTCGGATTCGTGGTGATCCGCAACATGCGCGTGGTTGGAGCGGCCACGGCCTAAGTCAGGTTCTCGCGCAGGAAGGCGACTGTGCGCGCGTAGACGAGCTCCGCGGCCTCGGCGTCGAACTCCGGCCGGTCCGGCTCCGTGAACCAGTGCTTCATGCCCGGGTAGACATGCGCGGTGCTGCCGTCGGGGAGCGGCTTCGCCCCGGCCGCCTCGGGAGATTCGACGAACTGGTCGTTCTCGGCGAAGTGGCCGAGGTAGGCCGCTCCGCCGGGACCCTCGTAGACGTCGCTGTAGATCGAGACGAAGGCAGCGACGTCCGAGCGCTCCGACGCCACGCTGCTGCCGTACCACCCGCCAAAGCTCAGCGCGACGATGCCGGCTCGGTCGCCACGCGCGTCCGGGTGTGCGAGCAGTGCGTCAAGGGAGGCCTTGACCCGTTCCATGATCCGGTCCGGATTCAGGCCGCCCGGCCCGCCACCTCCCTGCTCGATCGCCGTCGTGAACGCCTCCGCGTCCTGGATGGTGGTCAGCACGGTGCCGTCGAAGAGGTCTGGCGCCATGACCGTGAAGCCGTCGCCGGCGAGTCGGTCGGCCAGGTTGCGCAGGTCCGTATTCAGGCCCCACCAGCTGTGGAGCAGCAGGACGGGAGCGCCGGGCGACGGTGTCGCCGTGGCGAGGTAGATATCCGCGCCCCCGGCTCCATCCTCGATGCGAATCGTCTCTCCCATGCCGCTAACCGAGGTGTTCGCGCAGGAAGTCCACCGTGCGCTGGTAGGCCAGCTCGCTGGCGTCGCGGTCGAACTCCGGCCGGTCGTCCTCGATGAACCAGTGCTTGGTGCCGGGGTAGACGTACGCGGCGCTTCCCTCACCGAGCGTCTTCTCGAAGTCGGGCACTGCGGCCGAGTCGTCGAATTCATCGTCCTCGGCAAAATGGCCGAGGTAGGCGATGCCATCGGGCGCCTCGAAGATGCCGCTGTAGTACATGACGACGGCGCCGATGTCGGACCGCTCGCCGGCGACTTCGGTGCCTTCCATCGCGCCAAAGCTGAGCCCGATGATTCCGGCGCGGTCACCGCGAGCGTCCGGGTGGGCCAGGAGCTGGTCGAGCGCCGCCAGGACGCCCGCTCGGATGCGCCCGCCGTCCGCCTCGGTGAGTGACCTGACGTTCGCCAGCGCTTCGTCCGGCGTCGTCAGGATCTTTCCCTGGAACATGTCCGGGGCCATGACCGTGAAGCCGTCGCCGGCAAGGCGGTCGGCCAGGTCACGGATCGTCTGATTCAGTCCCCACCAGGGATGGAGCAGGAGGACCGGTGGTCCAGGAGCTGGCCTGGCAGGTGCGAGGTACGCGTCGGAGTCGCCAAGTGCTGACTTGATGCGGATCGTTTCTCCCATCGTCCAACCTTAGCAGCGTCTACATGACAGGTCCTGACAGGTTCCAGGGACTTCCACTAGTAGAACATACGTTCTATCATTCGTCGTCCAATGGACACGCCGGACGACTACTGCGAGCTCCACGCGCACTCCAACTTCAGCTTCCTGGACGGGGCCAGCCATCCCGAGGAGCTGATCGCGCGGGCCGCGGTGCTGGGCATGCCGGCGCTGGCCGTCACCGATCACGCGGGCCTGTACGGCGCGGTCCGCCTGTCGAAGGCGGCCGCCCAGACCCGGACCGATGAAGCCCGGGACGCCGGCCTCTCGCCGGTCACTGCCATCATCGGCATCGAGCTGACCATCCCCCGCGATGAGGGCGAGCTGCGCCTGGCCCGACGCGGACGGAAGCTCAACGACCCGTTCCGCGGCGAGCATGCGAGCCGAGGCTGGCCGGGGGAGCTGCATGCCGGCCCGATCCCCGGCGATCACCTCGTCCTGCTGGCCCGCGACGCCGCCGGCTACACCGCCCTGTCGCGCCTGGCCAGCCGTGGCCACCTCGCCGGCGAGAAGCAGTTCCCGATCTTCGCGCGGGAGCTGGTCGAGGCGGGGATCGACGAGGGGCGTGGCCACCTGATCGGTCTCTCCGGTTGCCGCAACGGGGAGGTGCCACGCCACCTGCTCGCCGGGGAGCGGGACGCCGCCAACGAGGCAGCGAAGCGCTGGGCGAGCTACTTTCCGGAGGGTGACTTCGGGGTGGAGCTGTCGCACCACCTTGAGCCCGATGACGACTGGCTCGTGGCGCAGCTCGCCGAGCTGGCGGAGGCGGCCGGGCTGCCGACGGTGGTCACCAACCAGGTGCACTACGCGACGGCCGGAGGCCATCGGCTCCAGGACGTGCTGGTCTGCATCCGCCACGGTGCCACCCTGGACGAGGCGCGCGAACTGCTCCTCCCCAACGGCGAATACCGGCTGAAGGGCGCGGACGAGCTGGTCACCATCGGCGCGGGGCTGCCGGACGCACACGCCCGGCGGGCGTGGGCCAGCGGCATGGCGCAGGCAGCCGCCATCGGCCAGTCCTGCGAACTCGACCTGAACTTCGAGCGCTATCGGTTCCCGGGCTTCACGGTCCCCGAGGGAGAGACGCCGTTCTCATATCTCTACCAGCGTGCACACGAGGGCTTACGGGTCCGTTATCGGCCCATTACCAGGCAGTCGGTGAAGCAGCTGGCCCACGAGCTGGAGATCATCGAGCGCACCAACCTGGCCGAGTTCTTCCTGATCGTGTGGGACCTGATGGAGTTCGCGCGGACGAACGGGATCATCGGCCAGGGGCGGGGGAGTGCCGGCGACTCGATCGTGGCCTATTGCCTTGGCATCACCAAGGTCGACCCGATCGCCCACAAGCTCCTCTTCGAGCGCTTCATCAACGAGGCGCGGACGCTGCCGGACATCGACATCGACTTCGACGTCAACCGGCGCGAGGAGGTGATCCAGTACCTCTACAACCGCTACGGCGAGGACCACTCGGCCATGGTCTGCACGGTGATCACCTACCGCGCTCGGTCGGCGGTGCGCGAGGTGGCCAAGGCGCTCGGCTTCCCGCTCGAGGCGGTGGACCGCGTGGCCAAGGCGCTGGACACGCGCGACGCCTCGGACGTCGCCCGCGACCTGGCGCTGGACGGCGGCTTCGGCTGGCTCTTCGAGGAGGCCGGCCTGGACATGGCCGCGGAGGCGATCCCGCCGGGTCGGGATGGCCGGGGCCAGACCGATGCCGCGCCGGGCGCCGTCACGCGTCAGCCCTCCCACTCACCGTGGCACGGCTCCGCGCGACCCTCGCTGGCACTCCCATTGCGCCCTGACCTGGCCGATGCCGAGGCGCGTGCCCGTGACGCCGCCGGTGACCACGACGGGCGGCCGTACAGCGAGAGCGGCTGGGTGCCGCCGAAGCGACCGAGCGTGCTCGACCAGTCGGTGGTATCGGTCAAGCACGAGGGCTGGCAGCAGAAGCGCTACGGCCCCGGCGGCCTGAAGCTGCCCGAGCCGCGCGATAACGGCACGCCCGGACCCTCGAGCGATCGGCCCGCCGTGGTGCGGGTGGACCCGGAGAGCGGGATGCCGATCGAGGAGCGTCGCCGGCCAAGTGTCCTGCCCGCGATGCATCAGGTGAATGAAACCGCACCGGAGACGGGCTTCCCGCAACGCCCCATGCGCGGGGTGACTGAGACAACACCGGAAGGGGCCGATCCGCGCGATTTGATGCACCCGATGAATGAGTCCTCCGCGCACGCCGCTCCAAGGAACCGCTGGCAGTGGCTCCTCCAGCTCTGCGGCGAGATCGACGGCTTCCCGCGCCACCTGGGAATCCACGTCGGCGGGATGCTCGTCACCCGCACCCCGCTGATCGACCTCGTCCCGATCGAGCGCGCCACGATGCCGGGAAGAGTGGTGACCCAGTACGACAAGGAGGACATCGAGGCGCTGGGCCTGGTGAAAATCGACCTCCTCTCCCTGCGCACGCTGGGCGTGGTCAGCGAGTGCCTCGACAAGATCGAGCGCGACACGGGGACCAGGATCGACCTGGACGCACTTCCCCACGACGACCCGGAGGTCTTCAAGACGATCCGCGCCGCCGACACGGTCGGCATGTTCCAGATCGAGAGCCGCGCCCAGATGCAGGCACTCCCCAAGTCAAGGCCCGAGCGCTTCGAGGACCTGGTGGTCCAGGTCGCGATCATTCGTCCCGGCCCGATCCAGGGCAACGCGGTCCACCCCTACCTGCGCCGCCGCGCCGGAACCGAGCCGGTCACCTACCTCCATCCAAGCCTCGAACCGATCCTCAGCGACACCCTGGGCGTGATCCTCTACCAGGAGCAGGTGATGCAGATCGCGATCGAGGTGTGCGGCTACACCGCCCTCGAGGCGGACATCTTCCGCAAGGCGATGGGGTCCCATCGGTCCCACCAGAAGATGCAGGCCGAGCGCGATCGGTTCGTAGGCGGTGCCATGCGCACCGGCCTCAGCGAGGAGGACGGCGAGGACCTCTTCAAGCGCTGCTCGGCCTTCGCCGAGTTCGGCTTCGCGCGGGCCCACGCGGCGGCCTTCGCCAAGATCACCTACGACACCGCCTGGTTGAAGCAGCGCTACCCCGCCTACTACTACGCCGGCGTCCTCAACAACCAGCCGATGGGCTTCTACTCGCCGGCCGTGATCGTGGGCGACGCCAAGCGGCACGGCGTGAACGTGCTGCCGGTCGACGTCAACCAATCGCGCTGGGAGCACGAGGTCGAGCCGCTGCCGGACGGCAGAACGGCGCTGCGGCTGGGGATGCGGCAGGTCAAGGGGATCGACGAGAAGGCGCGCGAGACGCTCGAGGGCGAGCGCGCCACCGGTCCGTACACAGGCGTGCGCGACTTCGTGGCGCGCACGGGTCAGGGCGAGCAGGTGGTGGAGCGGCTGATCGCGATCGGGGCGTTCGACTGGACCGATGTGCCCCGCCGCGAGCTCCTCTGGCAGCTGCGCAGCACCCTGGCCGATGCCAACCCCGCGCGTCCCGCGCTGGGCCTCACCGACGACGCGCAGCGCGAGCTCGGGGCGACGCTGCCGCCGATGACCTTCGCCGAGCGGGTGGCGGCCGACTACCGGGAGCTGGGCCTCTCGCCAACCGCCCATGCCGCGGAGCTCTTCCGGGAGCGGCTCACCCAGCGGGGAGTGGTCCCCATCGCCGACGCCGGGAAGCGGCGCAACGGATCGCGGATTCGACTGGCGGGGCTGGCGGTCAGCATCCAGCACCCGATGACGGCCAAGAACTTCGTCTTCATCGCGCTGGAGGACGAGACCGGCATGATCAACGTCACGGTGCGGCCGCAGGTCTACACCGCGCACCGGGCGATCCTGCACCGCAACCCGCTGCTCGTGATCGACGGCATCCTCCAGGTCGAGGGCGAGGTTCTCAATGTGGTGGCGCGGGCCATCCACCCGGTTGCCGCGGTGATCGCCGAGGAGGCGAGGGAGACGCGGATCGAGCTGGCCAGGCAGCAGCGCATGTTCCGCTGATTGACCGCTCTGGTCGGGTTCCGTACGGTGACGTCGTGACCGTGGATCGCCCCGCTCGGTTCCTGCCCCTCGCGGCCGAGGACCTTGCCATCGCCGCATGGAACCTGGGCGGCGTACCACTGGCTGCCCTGAGCGGTGTCGGGCACGTCCTCGAGCTCGGTGACGCGCCCGATGCGCTTGCTGGCGTGATCCAGCTTCTCGCGGTGATCGGGGCGATCGTGGCCATCGCCACACGGCCTTCCGGAAGCACGATGCCTGCGGTGGAGCCGGGCTCCATTGACGCGCGGATGGCGTTCGTCGGCCCGCTCGCCCTGGCGATCGCCTTCGTCGCCGGATCTGCCTCGACCTACCTTGGACTCGACGTTGAGGGACCGCTCGTTGGGACGGCGTTTCTGGCCATGGTGGCCGCCATGGCGTTCGCCAACCACCTCCCGACCTTAGACCAGGGGTTCAGGCGCGCAATGCTGCTGCCCTTCGTCCTCGTCTGCGCGGGCATCTTCGACGGGTTTGCCGCGCAACTTCTGGGCGACGTCAACCTGTCTGAGCTCATTGGCTCGCTCAGCGTCGACCAGACCGGCTTCGGGCTCTTCGTCGTCACCATGCTGCTCGCCGGCCTGGCGGTCTTCTACGCCGGCCTGGTGGTGGCGCCACGCGCCCTGGCATCGCCCGAGGAGCGGACCGGTTGCCTTGTCTGGCCCACCCGATTCGCCCTCTTCATCGTGAGTGCCGTGCTCGGCATCGGCTGGCTGACCGTCGTCTCGCCATGACGCTCGTTGACGCGCTTCGCGCCTTCGCCTTCTCGCTGCCCCAAGCCTGGGAGGACCATCCCTGGGGCGAATCGGTCGCCAAGGTGGGGAAGAAGGTGTTCGTCTTCTTCGGCTCAATTGATGGCGACGGCCCTTTCGGCTTCAGCGTGAAGCTGCCGACCTCGAACGACGAGGCCCTCTCCATGCCTTTCACCGTGCCGACCGGCTACGGCCTGGCACGCGGCAACTGGGTAACGGTGCGACCTCCCGAGGATGTGCCGATCGACCTGCTGCTGGGCTGGATCGAGGAGAGCTACCGGACCGTCGCGCCCAATGCGCTGGCGGCTCAGCTGGAGGCCCATTCGGGAGACCGCTGAGCGCAACAGGGAACTCTTGCCGGGACCGGGCCGTCCTGAACGGCAACCGAACGAGAGGACCCGAACCATGCGTCGCCTCGCAGCCCCCTTCGCAGCCCTCGCCGTCACCCTCGCACTCGCCGCGCCCACCCTGGCCTGCGGCGGACTGATCGGTCCCAATGGCGCCGTCAACCTGCTCCGCACGACCACGCTGGCGGGCTATCACGACGGCATCGAGCACTACGTCACCGCCTTCGAGTTCGCCGGTGGTGGCGGTGCCTTCGGCAGCATCATCCCGCTGCCTGGCATCCCGAGCAGCGTCGTCCGCGGCGGCGACTGGACCCTCCAGCGCCTCGTGCGCGAGACGAACCCGCCGTCCCCAGAGGCCTTCTTCGCCGCCGGGGCGGCCGAGGATCGCGCCGTCGTCCTGCAGCAGGTACGCATCGACGCGCTCGACATCACCATCCTCAAGGGAGGCGGCGCCGAGATCGGCGTGTGGGCGAAGGAGCACGGCTTCTCGCTCCCGCCGGATGCGCCCGAGGTCCTCGACTTCTACGCCAACCGCTCGCCCATCTTCATGGCCGCCTCGTTCGACGCCGATGCGGCCGCGGCCCGCGGCCAGGCCGTGGGCGATGGCACCCCGGTCCACCTCACCATCCCGACCAAGAACCCCTGGGTCCCGCTTCGGATCCTCGCCCTCGGCAAGAGCGCCGGTGAGTCCGTCCAGGCCGATGTCTACCTCCTCACCGATGACCACCCCGCACTCCTCCCGGCTCCCGGCAGCAAGCTGGCGGAGGGCGGCCTGCGGCTGGCGCACAGCGGCTCGGCCAGCGCCTCGCTGCTGACCGACCTGCGCTCCGACAAGGGGATGGAGTGGATCCCCGATTCCGCCTGGCTGACGAAGGTCGAGATCGATGCCTCGGCGGCCAACCTGCGCTTCGACCTGGCGATCGATGCCAGCGGCGCGGGCGCACCCTCGATGCGCGACGCCGGCTTCGCTCCCTTCGGGCCACTTCCCGCGCCGCCGTCGTGGAACCCGCTGTGGATGATGCTGCTGGCGGTCTCGTTCGCGATTCCGCTCGGCGGCGCCTGGCTGCTGGCAGCGGTCGCGCGCAACGGCGGCGGAGGTCGGCCGCTCGCCGGCTGACCGAATGCGTCACCACCGGGTGCGGTCGGCGGCCCTGATCCTGTTGCTCCTGGCAGGACTGACCGCCGGCTGCGCCTCCTCCTCGTCACCGCAGCGGATCGAGATCCGGATCCACTACTCGCACTTCGATCCGAGCACCCTGACGGTGCCCCGCGGCGTGCCGATCACCTTCGTGCTGATCAACGAGGATCCGATCGACCACGAGTGGCTGATCGGCGACGCGGCCTTCCACGAGCGGCACCGCCACGGGACGGAGGCCCATCACGGGGCCCGGCCGGACGAGGTATCGATCGCGGCCCTCTCGACCCAGGAGACGACCCTGACCTTTGCGACCCCGGGCACGCTCCAGTACATCTGCCACTTCCCGGGTCACGAGGCCTACGGGATGGTCGGGACGCTCACCGTCACCTAGAGCGGGGTCGCGGCGGGGACGCCCAGCAGGGTCGGCAGCAGGTTGCCGAAGAAGAATCCGGCCACACCGGCGAAGGCGCCGAGCGCGAGGATCTCCAGCCCGGAACGCAGCCATGCCTGGCGGGTCCATCGGCTCTTCAGCACCCCGATCCCGAACAGCACCCCCGCACTGGCGATGACGGCCGCCCAGATCGCGGCCTCGATCGGGAGGAGCAGGTAGACGAGGATCGGCACGAGCGCGCCAAGGCCGAAGCTGGCGCCCATCACGAGCGCGCCCTGGAACGGGCTTCCCTCGGCGTGCTCGCCGGTGAGCCCGAGCTCCTTCTCGACCATGGTCTTGAGGAGGACATCGGGGTGGGCGGCGATCGTGCCGGCCATGGCAGAGGCCTCGTCCCGTGGGAGGCCGTCCTCTTCGAGCATGTAGGCCATCTCGGCCTCCGCCTCGCCCGGGCGCTCGGCGACTTCTTCCCGCTCGCCGGCGATCTGGGCCACGAAGATCTCGCGCTGGCTCTTGCTGCTCATGTATTCGCCCGCGGCCATGCTGAAGACCCCCGCCAGGCCGGTGGCGATGCCGGCGATCAGCACTGGCACCCGATCGGCGGAGGCGCCCGCGACCGTGCTCACCACGGCGAGCGTGCTGACGAGCCCGTCCTGCGCTCCGAAGATCGCCTCGCGGATCTCGCCGAGCAGGCTCGCCTTGCGCCGCTCGTCCCTAAGGTGCTCGCGGAGCCAGGCCCGGTCGTATGCCGATGCAGGCGTCCCAGGTGGTGGAGCTTCCATGCGAGGATCGTACCGGAGGAAGGGGAACGAGCGGATGGGCTGGAGCGTCCCTGTGTCAGACCCGCGCATGACGGAACCAAAAGAGGACGGACCGATGCCCACCGCAGAACGCCGCTCCCGGCGCACCTTCTCCCCGAGATCGCTCGCAATCGTCAGCCTCTTGCTCCTGACCTTCGCGGTCGCCGCCTGCTCGGCGTCAGGCGCCGGGATCTTCCAGAACGTCGGCGACAACCTGCAGGGCCCCGATGGGGCGCCCGCGCCGGGCTTCGACACGGGCGGCGGCGGCCGGGACGATGGCGGCACGGGCGAGCAGCCGGCCGCTCTCGCGGATCAGCGGATCATCAAGACCGGCGAGATCAGCCTCGAGGTACCCAACGTCAGCACGGCCGTGGCAAAGGTGCGCGCCATGGCGCTCGACCTGGGTGGGTATGTCGGCGGCTCGCAGGCGGGGACGCGCGACGAGGCCGCGACCCTGACCCTCCGCATTCCGGCAGACACCTTCGAAGAAGCGCTGACAAGGCTGCACGACCTGGACGGCGACGTGGTGGCCGAAGCGACAAAGGAACAGGACGTGACCTCCGCTGTGGTGGATCTCGAGGCCAGGCTCGCCAACCTGCAGGCCTCTGAGGCCCAGTACCGAGTGCTGCTCGGCCAGGCCGTGAAGATCGATGACATCCTGGCGGTCCAGACTCGCCTCGACGACGTGCGCGGCCAGATCGAGCAGCTCCAGGCGCAGCACAAGGAGCTCACTGGCCTGGCGGATCTCTCGACGCTGACCGTCACCCTCATCCCGACGGCACTGCAGCAGGCTGCCAACGGGTGGGATCCGGGCAAGACCATCTCGGACGCGTTCGCCTCGCTGGTCGACGTGGGGCAGTCCATCGGCGATGGGTTGATCTGGTTCGCGATCGTGTGGCTGCCAGTGCTGATCGTGCTCGGGATCGTGATCCTGTTGGCGTGGCGCTTCCTCCCCGGCCTGCGCCGGCGTGCGCCACGCGAGCCCGAGGTCGCGGCGGGGGAGCGCGAGGGCTAAGGGCGCTCGTCCCGCGAGCCCACTGCCCGCCAGGCGAGCGGCAGGATCGCGGCCGCGGCCACGATCTTGATCAGGTCCCACGGCACGAAGTCGAGTGCTCCGACCTGGATCGCGGTGGCCAGGTCGAGGCCGGTGATCGCGATCAGGACGGGCACGCCGATGGCGTAGATCACCAGGTTGCCGATCACCATCAGGCCGATGGTCCGCGCCGGTGACCGATCCCACCCGCGCTCGGCCAGCCAGCCAACCAGGGCGGCGGCGACCACGAAGCCGCCGAGGTAGCCGAGGGTGGCGCTCAGCTGTCCATCGGTCGAGAGGCCGGAAGAGCCATTGGCAAAGACACCAAGGCCGACCGCTCCGAGCGCGATATACAGCACCATCGAGGCCAGTCCCAGCCGGGAGCCAAGGACCGTCCCAACCAGCAGCACGGAGGCCGTCTGGAAGGTGTACGGCACGAGGGGATTCCACGGGGCAAACCAGACGATCTGCGCGGAGATCGCGGTGAGGGCGGCCCCCCCGGCCACCAGCAGCACTGCGCGCACCCATTGCGCGACCTGCCCGCGACCGATCGCCGGGACGGCGACATCGGCCAGGGTTGCTGCGCGTGTGGTCATGGGCTCGACTCCTCGTGCGGCGACTGCTCGTGGCTGGCGATGGTACCGCGCGCATCAAGCGCGGACGTGCGGTGCGCTGCGCTAGACTCTGAGCGTCCTTTAAGCCCGGCCCTGCGAGGCCGGAAAGGAGCAAATCGTGCGAACGAGCCTGTCCCGCGACCTCACGACGCCACCCGCCCAGGAGCGGCCGGCGTCGTTGTTTTCGCCCTCCGGCGTGCTCGCCACGGAGGGGGGCCTGCTCCTGCATGGCCGATGGCGCGGCGCGGCCACCCCGGCAGAAGGTGACCTCATCTTCTCCACCGCCGCGACCGGTTGGGGCGAGATCCTCACCGATCCGTCGTACGCGGGCCAGATCGTGATCCTCACCCACCCGATGGTCGGCAGCTACCGGATCGACCCGAGCGAGCTCGAGTCGGACCGGGTGCACCCGCGCGCGGTGGTGGTGTCCCGACTGGTGACACCGCCTGCGGGGCCAGGTCGCTCCTTCGAGGATCTCCTGACCGAGGCGGGCATCCCCGCGCTCGATGGGATCGATACCCGCGCGCTCACGCTCGAGCTGCGGCGCGGCGCATCCCGCAGGGCCGTCATCCGGCCGTCGGCGGACGAGGCGGGAGCCGTCGAAGAGGCTCGCAACATCCCTGGCTGGGAGGCGGTGGACCACGTTGCCGCCGTCTCGACGCGCGCGTCCAACACCCTGGCACCCGCCGGAACGATGCGCGGGCGAGCCACCCTGGTCGACTTCGGGGTGAAGCGGTCCCTGCTTCGCGCGCTGACCGAGCGCGGCCTCGAGGTCATCGTGCTGCCACAAGACGCGACCGCCTCCGAGATCGATGCGACCCGCCCCGACCTCGTCGTCCTGTCGCCAGGTCCCGGCGACCCGTCGCGGATGGAGCAACAAATCGCCACGACACGAGAGCTTGCGAAGCTGGCGGTCGCGGGCGGGCCGCCGATCCTGGGAATCTGCCTCGGGCATCAGCTGCTGGCGCTGGCCGCGGGTGCAGAGACGCGGCGGCTGGCGGTCGGGCATCACGGCGGCAACCACGCGGTCCTGGAGCTGGAGACGGGCCGCGTCGACGTCGGCGCCCACAACCACGAGGTGGAGGTCGTCGACGGGCCGCGCCTGGCGGCGGCGGGCTATCGGGTCAGCCACCGCGACCTCAACGACGGCACCGTGGAGGGGCTGGTTCACGCCTCGGGACGCATCGCATCGGTCCAGTTCCATCCGGAGGGGGCTCCCGGGCCGATCGACGCGGCGCGCGTCTTCGACCTGGCCGTGGAGGCAGCCACCGCGTGACGCCGCGCAAGGTGCTCGTCATCGGCTCGGGACCGATCGTCATCGGCCAGGCGGCCGAGTTCGACTACGCCGGGGTGCAGGCCTGCCTGGCGCTGCGCGGCGAGGGCGTGGAGACCATCTTGGTCAACTCGAACCCCGCCACAGTGATGACCGATCCGGACGTGGGTGGCACGGTGGTCATCGGCCCGCTGACGGTGGCACACTTGACGGCAGTCATCGAGGAGCACCGGCCTGATGCCCTGCTCCCGACCCTCGGTGGGCAGACCGGCCTCAACCTGGCCGTGGCACTCGACGATGCCGGCGTGCTGGAGCGCTTCAGCGTGCGTGTGCTGGGGACCCCGCTGGCCGCGGTCCGGGCGGCGGAGGATCGCGGCGGGTTCCGCGACCTGGTGACGCGGATCGGAGAGCCGGTGCCGGAGAGCGCGGTGGTCGAGACGCTCGAGGACGGCCTGCGCTTCGTGGAGGAGCTTGGCGCGCCGGTCGTGGTGCGGCCGGCGTTCACGCTGGGTGGAGGTGGCGGTGGGTTCGCCTCGACGCCGGAGGAGGCACGCCAGCGGCTGGCCACCGGGCTGGCGGCGAGCCCCATCGGCCAGGTCCTCGTGGAGCGCAGCCTGCTCGGCTGGTACGAGATCGAGTTCGAGGTGCTGCGCGACGCATCCGACACCGCGATCGCCATCTGCGGCATGGAGAACCTGGACCCGATGGGGGTGCACACCGGCGACTCGATTGTGGTCGCCCCGATCCAGACCCTGCCCGATCCGGTCGTCCAGCGGCTGCGACGCTGCGCCCTGAAGATCGTCCGTGAGCTGCGGCTGGAGGGCGGCTGCAACGTCCAGCTGGCGGTGCGGCCCGACGGAGGCGACTACCGGGTGATCGAGGTCAATCCGCGCGTCAGCCGCTCATCGGCGCTGGCATCGAAGGCCACCGGCTACCCGATTGCACGCGTCGCCGCGCTCATCGCGCTCGGCAAGCGGCTCCACGAGCTCCCCAACCCCGCCACGGGGTCCGGCAGTGCCGCCTTCGAGCCGGCGGTGGACTACGTTGTCGTCAAGCTGCCGCGCTGGCCATTCGACAAGTTCCCGACCGCGGACCGCTCGCTCGGAATCCAGATGAAGGCAACCGGCGAGGCGATGGCGATCGACCGCGAGTTCGGATCGGCGCTGCTGAAGGCAATCCGCTCGCTCGAGCCCCGCGGCCACGGCTGGCTGTGGGAGGACGCGGACTGGGAGCTCTCCCATCGGCCGCCTGATGACCTCGCCACCTTCCTGGAGCCGACCGACACCCGGCTGTGGCGGATGATCGGCCTCCTGCGCCACGGCTGGACCGATGCCGCCGGGCTGAGTGCCGCTACCGGGATCGCCCTCTGGTTCTCCGAGCGGCTGGCCGAGCTGGTCGATGCCGAGGCCCGGCTGGTCGGGATGCCGCTCGACGAGGCGAAGCAGCTCGGCTTCGGCGATGCCGACATCGCCGCGGTCTCGGGCGTGCCGGCCGTGGCCGTTCGACGGGCCAGGGTGCGGGCGGGGATCCGGCCGGCGTATCGGCGCGTGGACACCTGCGCGGGCGAGTTTCCGGCAGAGACACCCTACTTCTACTCGTCGCACACACTTCCCGAGGTCGCGCCGCCGGTCGAGCGGCGCAGCGTGATCGTGGTCGGGTCAGGCCCGATCCGGATCGGGCAGGGGATCGAGTTCGACTACTGCTCGGTCCGTGCCGCGTGGGCGATCCGCGAGATGGGCCTCGATGCGGTCGTGATCAACAACAACCCCGAGACCGTCTCGACCGACTACGACGCCTGTTCGCGTCTCTACTTCGAGCCGCTCGACGCCGAGAGCGTGCTCGACGTCATCGACCACGAGCGGGCGCTGACCGGGGAGCCGCCGTACGTGGTGCTCACCTTCGGCGGCCAGACGGCGATCGACCTCGCCAAGGAGCTGGCCTATGCCGATGTGCCGATCGCCGGGCTCACCGCCAAGGCGATCGAGCTGACCGAGGATCGCGAGCGCTTCGCCGCGCTGCTCGACGAGCTGGGGATCGAGGGGCCGCGTGGCCTGCTGGCGGCGGATGTCGCCGAGCTACACCGCGTCATCGCGGAGATCGGCCTGCCGGTCATCGTGCGGCCGTCGTGGGTGATCGGCGGGCGGGGGATCGCGGTCCTGCGGGAGGAGGCCGACGTGACGGCGCTGCTGGCGACTGAGATCGGGTGGCCACTGCGGGTCGACCCCATGGTCGAGGGCATCGAGCTCGACGTGGACGTGATCAGCGACGGGCGCGACTGGTGCGTGCCGGGGATTCTCGAACAGCTCGACCCGCCCGGCGTGCATTCGGGCGACTCGGTCGCCGTCCTGCCACCGCAACGCGTCGTGCGCCGGGTGCAGGAGGCCGCCGCGGAGACCGCCGGACGGATCGCGCTGCGCCTCGGCGTGCGCGGCATCCTCAACGTGCAGATGATCGTCGCCGGGGAGCGGGTGGTGGTGATCGAGGCCAATCCACGGGCCAGCCGCACCGTGCCGATCGTGGCCAAGGCAACGGGTCGCGACGTGGTTGCGGCCGCGGTGCGCTGCGCGCTCGGGGCCACCCTGACGGAAGTCGGCTGGTCGCCGGGGCTCGCCCCGGATGCGCCGCTGGTCGCGGTCAAGACGCCCATCGGCTCGCTCTGGCGCCTGCCGGGCGTCGACGCCACCCTTGGCCCGGAGATGCGCTCGACCGGCGAGGTGCTGGGCCTGAAGCCGGACTACGCGTCCGCGATGGAGGCGGCCGAGGCGGCCGCCGCGGCGCACGCCTCGCGCTGAGGCTCCCTAGCGGCGGCGACGAGGCTCGGGCTGCCGGCGCGTGGCGGGATCGGCCAGGCGGCGACGGAGGTAGCCGCCATAGAAGCCGGCCAGGGCGCCGATGCCCAGCTGCACGAAGCCGTTCGTGACGAGCACGAGCGCGACCTGTGAGCCGGTGACGAGAGCCGCGGCTCCCGGCGTGGTGGCGATGCTGTAGATGAAGTAGGGCGCGTAGATCAGGTACCCGATGGCGGCAGCCGCGAGGCCGAAGAGCCAGGGCCGCTGCCAGCCGATCCAGCCGGCAGCGACGAGAGCGCCGAACGACAGGAACGAGGCGATGCTCCCGATCGTGGTGCCGGCGTACTGGTCGACCATGATGTAGGTGGCCGCCCACAGGATGCCCATCCCGACTCCCGCGAACAGGTTCCGCGGGATGAGCCAGAGGTTCGCCACCATCGGACGCAGCCGTCCCGTATAGGTGAAGCCGACGAACGGGTCCGGCTTGCCGGCCAGCGGTGCGGCTGGCGGGAAGAGGCGCTGCATGAGCGGCATTCCGGGCTGGCGGACCGGAGCGGCGGCTTCGGGCTCGTCCAGTTCCTCGTCCGGGACGCGGCCCTGGGCCTGCAGTCGCGCGCGGCGGCGGGCCTCCGCGCGCCGCTCGGCGTCCTGCTGGGCGGCGCTCTTCTTCGACATGGGCCGCGATTGTACGCGGGATCGATAAGCACGGCCTAAGGCGCCGGTAACGCCGCGAGCGGCATCCTGCGACGGCCTGCGCGCCTCCTCCAATCGAGGTGTGCTGTGCCCGTCGTCCGCGCCGTCCGTCCCGCTCCGAACCGTCTGCTCGCCGGACTCTTGGCCATGGTCGTGCTTGGCGTGGTCATGGATCACGCCCTGGCATTGCCGCTTGCCGACGAGGCCGGCGCCTCGCCGGCCCCGCTCGTGGAGACCGTCGGGCATCTCGTGGTGAGCGAGGTCATGACTGGTGGCGCCAGCGCCTCGGACGAGTTCATCGAGCTGTACAACCCGACCTCCGCGGAGCTCCCGCTCGAAGGGCTCGAGGTCGTGTACGTGACCGCGACCGGTGCCACGCTGACGCGCAAGGCCGCGTGGTCAGTTGGCGCGGTGGGAGTGGCGCCCGGTGCTCATCTCCTGCTTGCCAACGAGGCGGGCATCTTCGCCGGCCTGGCCGATGTGGCCTACGCGAACGGCCTGGCGGCGACCGGCGGCAGCGTGGCGCTGCGGGTCATCGGTGCCGCGACCGCCATCGACGCGGTGGGCTGGGGCAACGCGACCAGCAGCTGGCTCGAGACGCGCCCGGCGCCAGCGCCGGCGGCCGGGAGCAGCCTGGAGCGCCTCCCCGGGGGAACGAGCGGATCGGCCCAGGACACCGACGACAACCTCATCGACTGGTTCGTGGAGCCCCTCCCGGATCCGCAGAACAGCGGGTCGCCTCCGATTCCGGTCGAGAGTGGCGGCCCGTCGCCCACCCCGTCTGCAACCGGGACCGAGACGCCGCTGCCGAGCGCCAGCCCGACCGCTCAGCCATCGCTCACGCCCAGTCCCACTGCGAGTCCGCTGAGCACCCAGTCGCCCGCCCCTACGGCGACTCCAGCTCCGACCGTGACCGCCACGCCGACGCCGGAGCCAACCGCGATCACGGTCGCCGAGGCGCGGGTCCGACCGGACGGAGCGGTGGTGACGGTCGAGGGCCTCGCCCTGACCGCGAGCGACTTCGCCGATGGTGGGGGCTACCTGGCCGATGCGACCGCCGGCATCGCGGTGCTGGTGGCAGATGGGTCGTTCCCGCGCGGTGCGCTGCTGCGCATCACTGGCACCGTCGACGATCGCTACGCGCAGCGAACCATCCGCACGACCGCTGCCCAGATCACGAGCGTCGGCTCGGGCACCGATCCGCTCCCGCTGGATACCGCGACCGGAAACATCGGTGAATCGTTGGAGGGGCGGCTGGTGGAGGTCATCGGCGTCATCTCGAGCTCGGCCACGACCCTCAGCACGGGGGTGGCGTGGGACCTCGACGACGGCACGGGGGCGGCGCGGGTGCTGGTCGAGAACGGAACGGGAATCGACACCTCTGGGTGGGGACGCGGCGTGGGGCTGACCCTCGTCGGCGTGGTGGGGCAGCGCGACTCGAGCGGAACCGGCGCGTCGGGCTATCGCATCCAGCCGCGAGACGCTGCCGATGTCCTGGCGGTGGTTCCGGCTGCCACGCCCAGCCCCAGCCCATCCCCTGCGCCGACCGCGCAGCCCAGCGGGCCGAGCTCGGGCAGCCCATCGGCCAGTCCGTCGGCCAGCCCGATAAGCCCGCTCGTCTCGATTGGGGAGGCCCGCGCGGCCGCAACCGGCACGAGGCTGCGCATTCGCGGCGTGGTGACGGCTCCGTCAGGCCTGATCGAAGCGGGCAGCGCGGTGGTGCAGGACGCAACCGCGGCCATCCTGGTTCGCATCGGGACCGATGTCGGCACGCTGTCGCTCGGCCAGCTGGTGGAGCTCGATGGGACGCGCTCGACGAAGGCCGGCATGTTGAGCCTGCGGGTGTCCACCACCCCGATCAACCTCGGCACGCAGGCGGACCCGGAGGCCCTGCGTCGCGCCACTGGCGCGCTGGGAGAGGCAGAGGAGGCTCGCGTGGTCATCGCGCGCGGCGCAATCAGCGGTGCCATCAGCCGGCCGCGCGGCGGGAATGTCTCGTTCGCCATCGACGACGGCTCAGGCCTGATCCGGGTCACCATCTCGTCCCGCGCGCACATCTCGACCGCCTCGCTGGCCTCCGGCAGCTGGGTCGAGCTGCGTGCCGTGCTCGCCCAGGAGACGACCGGCTCGGCCCCGATGAGCGGCTATCGGCTCTGGCCGCGAATCACCGCCGACGTGCGGGTGATCGCTGCGGCGGCGGCGGGGACGACCAACGCCACCCCTTGCTGCGCAACCGGCGCGGCGCAACGCAGCCCGGTCGGTGGCAACCTGCCGCACGCGCTGCAGGACCAGGCCGCGACGCCGGCGCAGCAGGGGATCGCGCCCATCCTGGCGCGGCCCCAACCCACCGCGTCTCCTCGGCTGTCCTCGATCACCGACCAGGAGGCATCGTCAGCGCAAGGTGCGGGTCCTGCCGCCGGAGGCCTTGTCGTCTCCGGCATGGGCCTTGTCGCGCTCGGCGGCCTCGCGGCGTGGGCCGGCCGGCGGGGCACGCCGGACGACGATCCGTCGGCGGAGGCGGTTCCACGCCTGTCCGTGCTGCGAACCGAGCGTGCGGACGCTCGGAAGGAGCGGCGTATACTCCCGCCGACCTGAGCGTCCCACGCTCGCACGAGGAGCTCGCCGAGACCTTGTCCGATCTCTCGCAGGCCGACGCACCACGCACCGGCGACCGCCAGTACCACATCGCGCTGGAGCGTGGCGAGCTGGCCGAGTACATCGTGCTGGTCGGCGACCCCGGCCGCGTGGCCAAGGTTTCGTCCCGCTGGGACTCGGTCGAGCTCAACCGGAGCAACCGCGAGATCACCACGGCGACGGGCACGTACCAGGGGATGCGCCTCTCGGCCATGTCCACCGGGATGGGCACCGACAACGTGGAGATCGTGCTCGCAGAGGTGATGGAGATCACCGATCGCCCCACCCTGATCCGCATCGGCTCCAGTGGCGCACTCCAGCCGGAGATCGCGCTCGGCGACCTGATCGTATCGATCGGGGCGGTCCGGCTGGAGAACACAACCGACTTCTACGTGCACCCCGGATACCCCGCCATCGCCCATCGGGACGTGGTCTGGGCCCTCGAGGCGGCATGCATCGAGGCCCGTGCTCCGTACCATGTGGGGATGACAGCGACGGCGAGCGGGTTTTACGCTCCGCAGGGAAGGGCGATGCGCACGCTCCCGGTTCGCTATCCTGATCTCGCGGAGGAGCTCCGCCGGCAACGTGTCGCTAACCTCGAGATGGAGTCTTCTGCACTCTTCGTGCTGGCGGGACTCGCGGGGTTGCGGTCGGGGACGGTGTGTGCCGCCTACGCACAACGCGTCGATGGGACGTTTTTGGAAGGCGCGGCGAAGGAGGCCGCAGAGGCACGCTGCATCGATGTCGGACTGGCCGGCATCCACCTGCTCTGGGCGATCGACAACGGAGACGAAGGCGATCCCCATGCACGCTGGTCACGTTTGATCGGCGATCGGGGCGGGGAGCGTTAAGCAACGCCGGCAATCCAGGTCGGCACACAAGGAGGCACCTCACCGATGGCGACCAATGCCTACTGCGTCAAGTGCAAGGCCAAGCGCGACATGCGCAACGAAAGCAAGATCACGATGAAGAATGGCAAGCCTGCCACCCAGGGCACCTGTCCGGTGTGCGGCACCAAGATGTTCAAGATCGGCGGCTGACACTCCGAGCCTTGCAGTTCTGATCGGCCGCGCGGGATTCGCCCGCGCCGCCGCATAGCAACCAGTCGGCCGTTCGGCCGCGCGTCGTCGGGAGATCCGACGGCCGCCGCCGAGCGGCCGATTCCGTGCTCGGCCGCTAGAATGGTGGCTTGTGGATGAGGTAGCCGACCGGTCGATCCTGGCGATCGATCTCGGCGGAACCCAGATCCGCGCCGCGCACGTCAGCCCCGACCTCAGTGTCTCGTGCCGCCGCGCCGTGGAGACCCGAGACGAGGAGGGCGTGGAAGCGGTGATCGATCGGATCTGCGCCACGGCGCGCGCCGTCCGCGAGGATGCGCAGCACGCCGGGCTGCCCGACCCGGTCGGCATCGGCATCGCGTCGCCTGGCCCCCTCGACCCCTGGAACGGGATCGTCGTTGCGCCCCCGAACCTCGCCGGCTGGCGGGACATCCCGCTCGCGTCGCGCGTCGAAACGGCGCTCGGCCTGCCCACCTACCTCGAGCGCGACACGAACGCCGCGGTCATGGGCGAATGGCGCTATGGCGCTGCCGCCGGCACCAACGACGTCATCTACGTCACCGTCTCCACGGGCGTCGGGGGCGGGGTGGTGGTTGACGGGCGACCGCTGATCGGCAAGGACGGCACCGCCGGGGAGATCGGGCACATCACGGTCGACATCGACGGGCCGATCTGTGGTGACGGCCAGCCCGGCCACGCTGAGGCGATCGGCTCCGGGCGCGCCATCGCACGCGAGGGCCGCGCCCTCCTGAAACGGGGCGAGGCACCGGGCCTGGCCGCCCTGGCGGCGGGCGCCGAGGTCGACGCCGAGCTCGTGGCGCGAGCCGCCGACGAGGGCGATGCCGCCTGCCAGCAGGTGCTTGACCGCGCCTGGGTCGCCATTGGCGCCATGTGCGCGGGCCTCGTCAACACATTGAATCCCGAGGTGATCGTGCTGGGCGGGAGCATCGGCTGCAACCGGCCGGAGCTGCCCAGGGCGATCCGGGCCGAGATCGATCGCCGCGCCTTCCCTGCTCCCGCCCGCCGCGTGCGGGTCGAGATGACCAGGTTCGCCGGCGACGTCTCCCTGGTCGGCATGCTGCCGATCGTGAATCAGCGAATGACAGATCCGTCCTACGCGAAGGAGCAAGCGTGACCCGCATCGGCATCAATGGGTTCGGCCGCATCGGCCGCCAGTCCCTCAAGGCGATCCTCGAGCGCCACCCCGACAGCGTCGAGGTGGTGGCCATCAACGATCTGGCGCCGACCGCCACCAACGCGCACCTGTTCAAGTACGACTCGACCTACGGGCGCTATCCGGGTGAGGTGTCGCACGGCGATGCCGACATCACGGTTGATGGTCACCTCATCCGCGCTTTCTCGGAGAAGGACCCCGCGGCGCTGCCGTGGAAGGACCTGGGCGTCGAGATCGTGATCGAGTCGACCGGCATCTTCACCGACGCCACGAAGGCGCATGCCCATCTCGACGCCGGTGCCCGCAAGGTGATCATCAGCGCCCCCGCCAAGAACGAGGACGTCACGCTCGTGCTCGGGGTGAACGAGGGGACCTACGACCCCGAGCGGCACCACATCGTCAGCAACGCGTCGTGCACGACCAACGGCCTCGCCCTGCCGGCCAAGGTGGTGTGGGACTCGTTCGGGATCGAGCGCGGCCTGATGACGACGGTGCACTCGTACACGAACGACCAGAACGTGCTCGACGTCTTCCACAAGGACCTGCGGCGGGCGCGGTCGGCGGGCCAGAACATCATCCCGACCAGCACCGGTGCCGCCAAGGCCCTGGCGCTCGTGATCCCCGAGCTGAAGGGCAAGTTCGACGGCTTCTCGCTGCGGGTCCCCACCGCCACCGTGAGCGTCATCGACTTCGTGGCGATCACCTCGCGTCCGGTGACCGCCGACAGCGTCAACGCCGCGTTCAAGGCTGGCGCGGATGGACCGATGCAGGGGCTGCTCGGGATCACCGACGAGCCGCTGGTGAGCATGGACTTCAAGGGCGACGATCGGTCCAGCATCGTCGATGGCCTCTCGACCATGGTGGTCGGCGACAACCTGCTGAAGGTCATCGCCTGGTACGACAACGAGTGGGGCTACTCCTGCCGCGTGGCGGACCTCGCCGCCTTCATGGCCGCGCGGCTGTAGCCGCATGAACAAGCAGACCGTCCGAGACATCGACGTCCGAGGAAAGCGCGTCTTCCTGCGCGCCGACCTCAACGTGCCCCTCGACGACGGGCGCATCACCGACGACACGCGCATCCGGGCCAGCCTCCCCACCATCCGCTACCTGCTCGAGCGCGGCGCGGCGGTGATCCTTGCCAGCCACCTCGGCCGGCCGAAGGGCAAGGTGAACGACGCACTGCGCCTCAAGCCCGTCGCGGACCGGCTCAGTCAGCTGCTCGGTCGCAACGTGCGGATGACGGGCGACGCCCTGGGGCCTGGCGTCCAGGTGGCGATCGGCAAGCTGCGGCCCGGAGACCTGCTGCTGCTCGAGAACCTGCGCTTCCACGGGGAGGAGGAGGCGAACGACCCCGGCTTCGCCAAGGCCCTGGCCGACATGGCCGACATCTACGTGAACGACGCGTTCGGCTCCGCGCATCGGGCCCATGCCTCGACCGAGGGGATCACCCACTTCCTGCCGAGCGTGGCGGGGCTCCTCCTGGAGCAGGAGGTCGAGGCGCTCTCCAATCTGCTGGAGAAGCCGCCGAAGCCCTTCCACACGATCATCGGCGGGGCCAAGATCAGCGGCAAGCTGGAGGTGCTCGAGGTGCTGCTGGCCCGCTGCCAGGCCGTCCTCGTCGGCGGCGGCATGGCCAACACCTTCCTCGCCGCCAAGGGCTACGCCATGGGCAAGAGCCTGGTCGAGAACGAGCAGCTCGCCAACGCCGAGCGGATCATGGCCGAGGCCCGCCGCAAGCGGGTGCGGCTGATGCTGCCCACCGACCTGGTCATCGCGGCCCAGATCCACCCGCGCTCCCAGCGCCAGGTGGTCCCGCTCAGCGGCGTGCCGAAAGACTGGATCGTGGTCGACATCGGGCCCAAGACCGTGGCGGAGTACACGACCCACCTCGCAAAGGCACGGACCATCTTCTGGAATGGACCGATGGGCATCTTCGAGATCGCCCCGTTTGCGGAGGGCACGAACGCGATCGCGGAATACGTGGCGTCGCGCACGGCCCATGGGGTCATCACCGTGGTCGGCGGCGGCGACTCCGTGGCGGCGGTTGACAAGCTGGGCCTCTCCGACCAGATGAGCCATGTCTCGACCGGAGGCGGCGCCTCGCTCGAGTTCGTCGAGGGCAAGAAGCTGCCCGGGGTGGAGGCCCTGCCGGACCGATGAACACCGCCATCTCCGGGGTCCACGGGCGCGAGGTGCTCGACTCCCGCGGCAACCCCACCGTCGAGGTCGAGCTCAAGCTGCGCGGCGGGGCACAGGGTCGCGCGATCGTGCCGTCCGGCGCGTCCACCGGTGCCCACGAAGCGGTCGAGCTGCGCGACGGCGACAAGGCTCGGTACGGTGGCAAGGGCGTGCTGGACGCGGTCGCGAACGTGAACACCGAGATCGCCGAGGCGGTGGCGGGCTTCGACGCGCTCGATCAGCCCGGCCTCGACCGGCTCCTCGTCGTCCTCGACGGGACGCCGAACAAGGGGCGCCTGGGCGCGAATGCGCTGCTCGGCGTCTCGCTGGCGGCCGCGCACGCCGCGGCGGCAGCCGAGGGCCAGCCGCTGTATCGGTACCTGGGAGGTGACGCCGCGCACATCCTGCCGGTGCCGCTCGTGAACATCCTCAACGGCGGCAAGCACGCCGTGGACTCGACCGACTTCCAGGAGTTCATGATCGCGCCGCTCGGCGCGCCGACCTTCGCGGAGGCGTTGCGCTGGGCGGCCGAGACGTTCCATGCCCTCGGCGCGCTGCTCCACGAGCGTGGGTTCGCGACGACCGTCGGCGACGAGGGTGGCTATGCACCCAGCCTCGAGACAAACGAAGCCGCCATCAGCCTGGTGCTCGAGGCGATCCAGCGCGCCGGCTATCGGCCCGGCGAGCAGATCGCGATCGCCCTGGATCCCGCGGCGAGCGAGGTCTACAGCGAGGGTCGATACGTCCTCGCTCGCGAGCAGCGGACGCTGTCGAGCGACGAGCTGATCACCTTCTGGGCCGACTGGCTCGATCGCTTCCCGATCATCAGCCTCGAGGATGGCCTCGCCGAGGACGACTGGTCTGGCTGGACCGCGCTCACCGAGCGGCTCGGCAACCGGATCCAGGTGATGGGCGACGACCTGCTGGTCACGAACACGGAGCGGCTGGCGCGCGGCATCGCGGAGAAGGCCTGCAACTCGATCCTCATCAAGCTCAACCAGATCGGGACCCTGACAGAGACGCGTGACGCGGTCGAAATGGCCCGCGCCGCCGGCTGGCGGTCGATCGTGAGCCATCGGTCGGGAGAGACCGAGGACACCACCATCGCCGACTTCGTGGTCGCGATGGGGACCGGACAGATCAAGACCGGCAGCGTCAGCCGCAGCGAGCGCATCGCGAAGTACAACCGGCTGCTGCGGATCGAGGAGGAGCTCGGCGACGCTGCCTCGTACGCAGGTCGCGGAGCATTCGCCGCGCTCGACGGCTGATGGATGGCCTGACGGACCACGCCCGGACCAATCGGGCGTTCTGGAACGAGCTCTCCGACACCTACCAGGCCGATCACGGGCCCGACCTGGCGCGCCATGGCGCCGCCTGGGGCGTGTGGCAGATCCCCGAGGACGAGATCCACGCGCTGGGCGAGGTAGCCGGCAAGGATGTGCTGGAGCTCGGCTGCGGCGCCGCCCAGTGGTCCATTGAACTCGCAAGGCGTGGAGCGCGGCCGGTGGGCCTCGACCTCAGCGAGCGGCAGCTGGAGCACGCCCGGGAGCTCATGGCCAAGGCCGGCCTCGACTTCCCGCTGGTCCACGCCAGCGCTGAGGGAGTGCCATACCCGGATGCCAGCTTCGACCTCATCTTCTGCGACCACGGCGCCATGGTCTTCGCCGATCCCCGACGCACGGTCCCCGAGGCCGCACGCCTCCTCCGCGACGGCGGGCTGCTCGTCTTCAGCATGCACACCCCCGTCGCCGACATCTGCTGGCCACCCGATTCGGAGCAGGTCACCGACCAGCTGCGCCTGAACTACTACGAGCTCAACGTCGTCGACGTCGGCGAGTCGAAGCACGTCGAGTTCCAGCTGCCGTACGGCGAGTGGATTCGCCTCTTCCGTGCCAACGGGTTGATCGTCGAGGACCTGATCGAGCTCCGCCCGGAACCCGATGCGGTGAGCACCTACCGCACCGATGCGGACCGCGAATGGGCGCGCAAATGGCCGATGGAGCACATCTGGAAGGTGCGACGATCACGCTGACGAGCGGACGGCGTCCCCGGGGCGCACCGGCCCCTCGCTGACGACCCGCGCGTACCAGCGCGCCTCGGCAGGGTTGGTCTTGCCGCTGATCCGCGCGAACCGGCCGTCGGAGAACCAGTGCGCCTGGACCCTGCAGGGCTGCGCGTGCCAGGTGATCTCGATCACGAGTCCGTCCTCGCCGATGGCCAGCTGATCTCCCGGGCCCATCGAGTCCAGCTCGATTCCCTCCAGCGTCAGGTTCTCACCGAAGGCCCCTGGGAAGACGTTGTGCCCTTCGGCCACGAGTCGCTGGATCGCCTCCATCGAGTACAGGCAAACGGCCTGGTCCGGGCCGCCGTGCAGCGGGATCGGCTCGTTGTGCCGGTCATCGGCCAACCCGAGGGGTCCGACCCACTGCTCGTCGACCGGCAGCTTCGGCACGCCGCCCTCGTTGACGTTGACACTCACGACGCGCCCGGATCTGGCTTCGCTCATCGGGCGGTCAGTCTAGCGCGCTAGGATGCCGAGCCATGACCGAGCTCCCGCTGCACCCCCTCTGCGCGCCGGTCGCCTTTCTGCTCGGAACGTGGCAGGGAGAGGGGCACGGCGGCTATCCCGGCATGACGGAGTTCGCCTACCGCGAGGAGATGCGGGTCTGGCACACCGGCAAGGCGTACCTCGCCTTCGAGCAGCGCACCTGGCAGACCGACGGCGAGAAGGCCGGCCGCGAGATCCACGGCGAGCTTGGCTACCTGCGCTGCCTGGAGGGTGCCGGACTCGAGCTGCTGGTGGCGATGGCGCCCGGGCACGTCGAGGTCTCGAGTGGCTCAGTCGAAGGCATGCGGATCACGCTCGCAAGCGTCGGCGTCGTGGACGCGCCCAGCGCGTCAGCTGTCAGCGCGGTGACGCGCACCTGGTGGCTGGAGGGGTACGAGGTCCTGCGCTACGACCTCGAGATGTCAGCCCTGGACCAGCCGATGAGCTGGCACCTGAGCGCGGAGCTGCGCCGGGTCTAGCCCTCGGTGGGGGCCTCGCCGTCCCCGGCCTTGGCTCGCTTTCGGGCGGCCGCGGTCTCGCGGCTGGCACGCACGACGGCGACCTTGGCCTTGCCGGCGGCGGTGCGCGGCCGATCGGCGGACTTGGCAGCGGCGGCCTTCGACGCCTTGGCGGCGGCGACCTTCTTGCGCTGCACGGTCTTCGTCGCGGTCGACTTCTTCTTCGGCGCCGAGGGGGCCTCGCTCACGGCACCGTCGAGGAGGTGCGCGGCGTTCGCCTTGATCATCAGCCGGCTCTTGCGGCGAGCGGCGTTGTTGGGATGGATGATTCCCTTCTCGGCAGCCTTGTCGAGGGCGCTGATGGCGGCGGTCACGGCGGCAGCGCCATCACCCTCGCTGCGGCCGAGCGCGATGTTGCTGGCCTGCACGACAAGGGTCTTGGCGTGGCTCCGCGTGCGCTGGTTGATGGTGCGACGGCGGAGCGACTGGCGGACGCGCTTCAGGGCCTGCGGCGTGCGCGCGCCCTTCCAGGTTCGAGCTTTTCGTGCCACGGATAGTCCTCAGCGATGGCGGGTGAAACAAAAAGAGCGCCGGCGAAGCCTGGCGCCGCAGTCCGGCGAGTATAGCATCGGTCTCGGCTAGACTCCGGCCCGATGATCCCCCCGGAGCGCACCCGCAACTTCAGCATCGTGGCGCACATCGACCACGGCAAGAGCACGCTGGCGGATCGGCTCCTCGAGGCGACCCACACCATCGACCCGCGCCAGATGACCAGCCAGGTGCTCGACAGCATGGACCTGGAGCGCGAGAAGGGGATCACCATCAAGGCGCGAGCGGTGCGCCTCCAGTACGAGGCGCAGGACGGGCAGACCTACGCCCTCAACCTGATCGACACTCCCGGCCACGTAGACTTCACGTACGAGGTGAGCCGATCCCTCCAGGCCTGCGAGGGCGCCATCCTGGTCGTTGACGCCAGCCAGGGGATCGAGGCGCAGACCCTCGCCAACATGCACCTGGCCCTCGAGCAGCACCTCGTGATCGTCCCGGTCATCAACAAGATCGACCTCGCCTCGGCCGATCCCGAGATGGTCCTGGCCGAGCTGGAGGAGACGCTCGCCATCCCGCGCGAGGAGGTGATCCTGGCCTCCGCCAAGGAGGGGATTGGCATCCCGGAGATCCTCGAGGCGATCGTCAACCGCGTCCCACCGCCCCACGGCCAGGCCGACGCCCCGCTCCAGGCGCTCGTCTTCGACAGCCACTACGACCCATACAAGGGCGTGGTCGCCTACGTCCGCGTCGCCAACGGCACGCTCCACGACCACGAGCGGATCCGCTTCATGGCCACCGGCGTCGAGACCGACATCCTGGAGCTCGGCTACTTCCGGCCGCAGCCGGTTCCGACCCGCCGCCTGACGGTCGGCGAGGTTGGGTACGTGGCCTCCGGTCTGAAAAGCATTGCCGACGCCCGTGTTGGCGACACCCTGACCGATGCCGACCGCCCCGCCACCGAGCCCCTGCCCGGCTACAAGCAGGCGCTGCCGCTCGTCTTCGCCGGGATCTACCCGATGCGCGGCGACGACTACCCGCTCCTGCGCGATGCGCTCGAGAAGCTGCACCTCAACGACGCGTCGTTCGTCTACGAGCCCGAGTCGAGCGTGGCGCTGGGCTTCGGCTACCGCTGCGGCTTCCTGGGCCTGCTGCACATGGAGATCGTCCAGGAGCGGCTCGAGCGGGAGTTCGGGCTGGAGCTCATCGCATCGGCGCCATCGGTCGAATACCGCGTCAAGCGCCTGAACAAGGCCGATGAGCTGGTCGTCGACAACCCGGCCCAGTTCCCGCCCGCCGGCGAGGTGGAGGGGATCAGCGAGCCGTGGGTCTCGGCCACGGTCATCACCCCCACGGACTACATCGGCCCGATCATGGAGCTGGCCACCGCGCGCCGCGGCGACTTCATCAACATGGAGTACCTGGACCCGAAACGGGTCAACCTCCACTTCGAAATGCCCCTGGCCGAGCTGATCATCGACTTCTACGACCAGCTGAAAAGCCGATCCTCGGGCTATGCCAGCCTCGACTACGCATACCTGGGCTATCGGCCTGGCGAGCTGGTGAAGCTCGACATCATGGTCAGCGGCGAGCCGGTGGACGCGCTCTCCCTGATCGTCCATCGGTCCAATGCCTTCCGGGTGGGGAAGTCACTGGTCGAGAAGCTGAAGGAGCTGATCCCGCGCCAGATGTTCGAAGTGCCGGTCCAGGCGGCAATCGGCTCGCATATCATCAGCCGCGAGACGATCCGGGCGATGCGCAAGAACGTGCTGGCCAAGTGCTACGGCGGCGACATCACCCGCAAGCGGAAGCTCCTCGAGAAGCAGAAGGAAGGCAAGCAGCGGATGAAGCGGATCGGCTCCGTCGAGATCCCACAGGAGGCCTTCCTGGCCATCCTTCGCATGGACGACGGGCAGTAGCGTGAACTTCCAGGACTCGTTGCGCCTCTCGATCGCCCTTGGGCTGACGATCTTCCTGGTCCTGCTGCGCTTCGACTCGGATCGCATCATGCGCTCCGACTACTTCCGATCCCGCGCCCCGTGGGTCGGGCCGCTCTCCTACTACGGGCTGGTGGTGCTGTTCGCGATCGGGATCGCCTTCATCCTGCCGCGCGGCCGAGCGCAGCTCTTCCTGGCGCCAGGCGACCCCGACTCGATGCTGCCGGTGATGCTGCTCTTCAGCGCGGTGGCGATCCTCAACGGGCTCGTGCTCGCCTTCGTCCGATACCGCGCCATCCTGCCCCTGCCGACCCCGCTCCTTGCCTCGCGCCTCGCCGGTGCCGCTGCCAACGCCTTCGCCGAGGAGCTCCAGTTCCGCTCGATCGTGCTGGGGATGCTGCTGTTTGCCGAGCTCCCCGGTGGAGTGGGCACCGCCCTGGTGGTGCAGGCGCTCCTCTACGGGCTCGCCCACCGGCGCCTCTGGAAGGAGCGCGACTGGTACTTCCTCGCCGGCTCGGTGATCCTGGGCTACGCCGCGGGGCTAGCCACCGTGACCACCGGATCCGTGGTGCCGGCCATGGTCGGCCACTTCGCGGTCACCGCGTCGCTCTTCGCCTTCGCCGGGGGACGGCTCCGCCAAAGGCCGATCTAGAGGTTCGGACGCGGGGCGCCTAATCGCCATGCGATTACATCAGCGCTCGAGGAGGCCTCGTCAGCTCGGATCCTCGCGTTGGTGCGCGATCCGAAACGCATGGCGGTTCAAAGCGCGCATGCGGGGCCGAGAAACGTGCCGGAGGTGCCGTTGTAACCGTATGCCGATTACGCCGCGGCAGGTCCCCGGCGTGTCGATTCCTGGGCTGGCCGAGCGTCGTAGAGGTAGATAGGCGAATCCACCCCGCCGAACGCAGTCCCAGAAGGAGTCCCCCGATGGCAGCAGCCAAGGTCATTCACGTCGAGGTCACGGGCAAGGACGGCCCCGCCCTCCAGAAGTTCTACTCCGACATCTTCAACTGGGAGCTCGAGACCGGCCTCCCCGGCGGATACGCGATGGCGCGAGACGAATCCGGCTTCACCAGCGGGTTCGGCCCCACCCAGGACGGGTCAGCCGGGATGGTGACCTTCTACGTCCACGCGGAGGATCCGCAGGGCGTCCTGCGCCGGGTCGAGGAGCTGGGCGGCAAGATCATCATGCCCCTGACCGAGGTGGCCAACGACACGACCATCGCCCTCTTCGCCGATCCCGAGGGGCACGTCGTCGGGATCATGTAGTCCCGCTCTCGCCTCGAGCGACGCCCCGGGCCAACCGATGTAGGCTCGGGGCGTGTCGTTGCCCACGCACCACCTGTACGTCCACGTCCCCTTCTGTCGGCTGGTCTGCGCCTACTGCGACTTCGTGACCGTTGGCGGGCGAGCCGCCCAGATCGCGGGTTACCCCGATCTGCTGCTCGCAGAGCTGGCGCTGCGCGAGGCCTCAGACGAGCTGGCGACCATCTATTTCGGCGGCGGCACGCCATCCCTGCTCCCGGCCGATGGCGTGGCGCGCGTCATCGCCGAAGCCCGTGACCGATGGGGGATAACACCCAGCGAGGTCACCCTCGAGGCCAACCCAAGCGCCCGCGAGGCGCCTGACTGGTCGGGGCTGCGGGATGCCGGCGTGAATCGGATCTCACTCGGCATCCAGTCGCTGCGCGACCCCGAGCTGCTCGCTTTGGCGCGGGGGCAGACGGCCGCCGAGGGCGAAGCCGCCTACGCCGCGGCCCGCACGGCCGGCTTCTCCAACGTCTCGATCGACCTCATCTATGGAATCCCGGGTCAGTCGCTGGCCGACTGGCGTGATGGCCTCAGCCGTGCGCTGGCACTCGTCCCGGATCATCTCTCCCTGTACGCCCTCCAGCTCGCGCTCGCGCCCGATGAATGGGCAGCCCCGCCGCGACGAGGCGCCCTGCGCTGGCGTGAGCGGATGGCCTCCCGCCAGGACGATGGCCTGGCGGGAGGCCAATACCAACTCGCCGAGGAGGTGCTGGGCGACGCGGGATACCATCACTACGAGCTCTCCTCCTGGGCGCGGCCTGGGTTCGAATCCCGCCACAACTCCGCATACTGGGAGCGCCGGCCGTACACGGGGATCGGCGCCGGCGCACATTCCTTTGACGAACGAAGCCGGTCCTGGAACGAGCGCGATCTCGATCGGTACGCGACGCGCACGGCGGCCGGCGAGCGCGCCATGGCCGGCAGCGAGGAGCTCGACGACCCGACGCGAGCCTTCGAGGCGGTTGCGCTCGGCCTGCGGCAAGTGGACGGCTTCTCGCGTGCCGCGTTCGCCGACGAGTTCGGCGAGGACCCCGTGGCCCGCTTCTCGGACGCCGTGGAAGCGGGGACCGCGTCCGGCCTCCTCGAGGTCACCACTGAGATGATCCGCCTCACGCCCCGCGGGCGGCTGTTTGCGAACGAGGCACTCGTCGCCTTCGCGCCGTGAGCGGTGGTGGGGCGACCGCGCGTTGACATCGGTCCGGCAGGGTTGGTACGATTCGCGGCACACGAGTTAGCACTCTCACCCTTAGAGTGCCAACGCACCCGGAACGGAGGTCGGTTTGGCCGACGAGCGGATGATCCGCAGCGACAAGAACGCTCCGTCTCGGTCACAACTCGAGCTGACCGAGCGGCAGCGCATCGTGCTGCGCGCCGTGGTCGAGGACTACGTCCTGAACGCGGTTCCCGTCGGCTCCCAGGCGCTCGTCGAGCGCTACGGGCTGCTCGTCAGCTCGGCAACCGTCCGGAGCGCAATGGCGGAGCTCGAATCGCTTGGGCTGCTCTCGCATCCGCACACGAGTGCCGGACGCGTGCCGTCGGACCTCGGCTACCGCATCTACGTCGAGTCGCTGATGCGCGAGGCGGCCCTCGACCGCGCCGACCAGTTGATGATCCGCCACCAGTTCAGCCAGGTGCAGCTGACGAGCAATGAGTGGCTCCGGCTGGCGGCCTCGATCCTGGCCACCAGCACGCGCTCCGCGGCGGTCGTCACACCCGCGCGTGCGCGTCGGGCGCGTTTTGGGCACGTGCAGCTGGTCGAGCTGGCCGACAAGGCGCGCCTGGCCGTCCTCGTCCTCGGCGATGGCAACGTCGTGCAGCGGCGCCTGGATCGCATCGGGTTCGAGAAGGCAACAAGCGGCCAGGCGACTGGCCAGGCAGAGCTCGACGCGGCGGCGGCCGCGCTGAACACGGAGCTCGCCGGCCTGTCGGCGCCGCAGGTGCGACGCAAGCTGACGAAGCTCGGTCCCCTCGCGGCGCACGTCGGCGAGGTGCTGGTGGGGATGCTCGAGGAATCCGACTCGGTGGCCGTCGAGGAGGTCTTCACCGATGGCATCGTCAACGTCCTGGAGCAGCCGGAGTTCGCCGGCGGCGCCAAGCTGCGTGGCGTGCTGGAGGTGCTCCAGCGCTCCGACTTCCTGGAGCAGCTGGTTCCCGTCCTCAGCCGTCGCGGCGGGGTGACGGTGATCATCGGCCACGAGAACGTCAATGACGCGATGCACGAGGTGAGCCTCGTCTTCGCCCCGTATGGCACCACCGACAGCGCCCTGGGCCTGCTCGGTGTGCTCGGCCCGACCCGGATGCCCTATCCGCGGGCCATTCCGACCGTCCGCTACCTCTCCAACCTGATGAACGAGCTGATCACGAATCACCCGACGGAGAACCATGACTGAGCGACCCACCAACGGCGCCCCGAACGGCGCCCCGGAGGACGCGCGCCACGCGCGCGGACCTTCCCGCAACGCATTGATCGAAAAGATCGAGGATCTCGAGCGCGTCCTCGAGCAGACCCGGGACCAGTCCGACGAGCACCTGCGTGGCATGCAGCGCGCCGCCGCCGACTTCGCCAACTACCGGCGCCGGGTCGACGAGGAGCGCGAGGGGCTGTCGCAGTTCAGCAACGCGCTGCTGATCAGCAAGGTGCTGTCGGTCCTCGACGACTTCGACCGCGCCCTGGAGAACGTCCCCCCGGACATCGACGAGGGCTGGGTCGACGGGGTGCGCCTCGTCGAGCGCAAGCTGCGCAACCTGCTCGAGGCCGAGGGCGTGACCCAGATCGAGGCGCTCGGCCAGCCATTTGATCCAAACCTGCACGAGGCGGTCGTCCACGAGGAGACCGCGGACCATCCCGACAACCAGGTGATCGGCGAGCTGCAGCGGGGCTACCGGCTGCGTGACCGGGTCCTGCGCCCATCGCTCGTCCGCGTCGCGAACAACCCGAAGGAGCACTGACAACATGGGCAAGATCATCGGCATCGACCTGGGCACGACCAACTCGGTGGTCGCCGTCATGGAGGGCGGCGAGCCGCAGGTCATCACCAACGCTGAGGGCGCTCGCATCACGCCATCGGTCGTCGCCTTCGCCAAGAGTGGTGAGCGGCTGGTCGGCCAGGTTGCCAAGCGCCAGGCGATCACCAACCCGGAGAACACGATCTTCTCCATCAAGCGCTTCATGGGGCGCCGGTTCGAGGACCCCGAGGTCAAGCACTCGAAGGACCTCGTCCCGTACCAGGTCGAGAAGGATCCCAAGTCCGATGGCGTGGTCGTGACCCTGGCCAACGGCAAGACCTTCAGCCCGCCCGAGATCAGCGCCATGATCCTGCAGAAGCTGAAGTCCGATGCCGAGGCATACCTGGGCGAGAAGGTGACCGAGGCGGTCATCACCGTCCCGGCCTACTTCGACGACACCCAGCGCCAGGCCACCAAGGACGCCGGGCGGATCGCCGGCCTGGACGTCAAGCGCATCGTCAACGAGCCGACCGCATCGGCCCTGGCCTACGGGCTCGACAAGACCAAGGACGAGAAGATCGCCGTCTACGACCTGGGCGGCGGCACCTTCGACATCTCGATCCTGGAGCTCTCCGAGGGCGTCTTCGAGGTCCGCAGCACGAACGGCGACACCCACCTGGGCGGCGACGACTTCGACCAGCGCGTCATCGACTGGCTCTCGGAGGAGTTCAAGAAGGACCAGGGGGTCGATCTCTCCAAGGACCGGATCGCGCTCCAGCGCCTCAAGGAGGCCGCCGAGAAGGCGAAGATCGAGCTCTCGAGCACGACCACCACCGAGATCAACCTGCCCTTCATCAGCGCCGATGCCTCCGGGCCGAAGCACCTGGTCATCAGCCTGACCCGCGCCAAGTTGGAGGACCTGGTCGCCGACCTGGTCAGTAAGACTTCGGGGCCGGTTCGCCAGGCACTCCAGGACGCTTCGCTGAAGCCGACCGACATCGACGAGGTGATCCTGGTCGGTGGCATGACCCGCATGCCGGCCGTCATCGAGGCGGTCAAGGAGATGTTCGCCGGCAAGGAGCCGCACAAGGGCGTCAATCCCGACGAGGTCGTCGCGGTGGGTGCCGCGATCCAGGCCGGAGTCCTGGGCGGCGAGGTCAAGGACGTCCTGCTCCTCGACGTGACGCCGCTGTCGCTCGGGATCGAGACCCTGGGTGGCGTGGCGACCAAGATGATCAACCGCAACACGACCATCCCGACGTCGCATACGCAGATCTTCTCGACCGCGTCGGACAGCCAGCCGTCGGTGGACATCGTCGTGCTCCAGGGCGAGCGCGAGATGGCGTTGGACAACAAGAAGCTGGCGACCTTCCGGCTCGATGGCATTCCGCCGGCTCCGCGCGGCGTGCCGCAGATCGAGGTCACCTTCGACATCGACGCGAACGGCATCCTGAACGTGGCGGCCAAGGACAAGGCCACCAACAAGGAGCAGAAGGTCACCATCACGGCCTCCTCCATGCTCGCCAAGGAGGACGTCGACAAGATGGTCCGCGACGCGGCCGAGCACGCCGAGGAGGACCGGAAGCGCCGGGCCGAGATCGAGTCCCGCAACGAGGCCGATGCCCTGACCTACCAGGCCGAGCGCCTGATCAAGGACATGGGCGACAAGCTGTCGGACGACGATCGCAAGGAGATCAACGACCGGATCGAGGCGGTGCGCGAGGCCCTCAAGGGGTCCGATGCCGGCGTCGTCGACTCCACCAAGCAGCAGCTCGCCCAGGTGCTGCAGAAGATCGGGACCCGTGCCTACGAGGCGTCGGGAGCCCCCGAGCCCGGTGGCGAGGATGGCTCCGGTGGCGAGTCCGGCGGCGAGCCCGGCGGACCGGCCGAGGGGGCCGCGCCCGAGGAAGAGGGGGAGACGATCGAGGGCGAGTACAAGGAGGTCTAGCGGAACTTCGGGACACGGGATAGGGCCCGGCGATCATCCCTCGGCTGGCTAGCGCAACAGCCTTCGGGACGATCGCCGGGCCCCTTCACAACTCGGCAAGCTCCGGTAGGCATCCTTGCGTATGAGTCTCGTGGCTGGTCTGGAACCGCCTGTCTGGGATCAGGGCGTGACGTCCGTCACCTCGTAGAACACCACGAGTGGCGCGAGACGCTGGAACTTCTCGCGCTCGGCTGGGCTGTCGCCCATCGCGTTCAGGGCATCCACCGTCGCCATCCAGTCGGTCAGGGAATCGAAGGTGGCTTCAAGGACGCGCGAGTATGGAGACGGACCTCCACGACTCATCACCGTCCCGTCGTTCACCCGGAGCGAACGGAGCCCCGCGGCGCTGGTGAACTGCGGGATCAGCCGCTCAGTGAGGAGCTCATCAACCTCGGCTTCGTCGAACTCCCTGGGGAACAGGTTGAGCACGTCGATCATCAGGGACCTCCTTGGTCACGCATTTGCGTCAGCCGATGAAGATCAGTTTGAACCCGGCGATGACGAGTACCGCCGCGAGGGCGCGCCTCAGCCAGAGCGTGGGCGCACGGCGGTTGCCGGCCTCGGAGCCGATGACCGCGCCGATCACCACGGCGGCGATCCAGAGTGGAAGGGTGCTGGGCAGGGCGGCCAGCCGGGAGACGCTGCCGGCGAGGCCGGCGATTGAGTTGCCGAGAATGAAGGGGGCGGCAATGCCGGACGCGGCGCGCGTCTCGGCCCAACCGGCGAGGAGAACCACCGGGCTCAGGAAGATCCCGCCCCCGGTGCCGGTCAGGCCCGACAGCAGGCCAATCGCGGCGCCAATGCCAACCGCCGGCAGGGTCGGGACCTGGGGCTTCGCGCGACCGGTATCGGCTTCCGCGGCTCGCCTGGCCGTCATCGCCATCCCGGCCGCTGCAAGGAGGAGCACCACGCCGACCAACTTCTTGTAGAGCGCCGGTGCCACCGGGAGCGAACCCCCAAGGAACGCCAGGGGGACCGAGCCGATCAGGAACGGCAGCAGCGCGCGACCCGAGATGTAGCCGCCACGCCAGAAGCGGAACGTGACGAAGGTCGCGACCACGATGTTCAGGGCCAGCGCGGTCGGGCGAGCGACGTCGGGGGCGACCCCGGTGAGGGCCATGATCGCCAGGTAGGCAGACGCCCCGGCATGCCCTACGGAGGCGTAGAGCAGCGCCGCGATCAGGAACAGGGCGGCGAGGAGAAGCGGGTCGATCACCGACGGCATCGTAGTCAGCGGACGGTTGGGCTCGCTCGGCCGTTCGTAGAATCGCCGCATGCCGTTCTGCAGACCATGGAGGGCGCGACCATGACCAAGATCTGGAGCGAGACGCGCGTTGCGCGGGTGAAGGAGCAGGTCGCGGACGTCGCGACGCTCGCGTGGCTTTGGTTCTGGGGGAGCATCGCCTGGCAGCTCTTCCAGCTCCTCGCCGGCTTCGCCCAGGCCGGCCGGACCATCCACGCCGGCGGCCAGTCGATGATCCAGGGTGGACGCGACCTGGGGGAGTCGCTGTCGGGGATCCCGCTTGTCGGGGAGGGCGCCCGAGACATCGTCCGGAACGCGTTTGCTGGCGCCGGGACGCCCCTATCCCAGTTTGGGACGGATCTGGAGCGCTTCATTCTCATCGTCGCGACTCTGTTGACCCTCCTCTTCGCGCTGGCGACGCTCGGGCCGTGGCTGGCCCGCTATCTCCCGTGGCGCTGGGAACGGCTGCAGCGGGTGCGCGCCGCCCATCGGGTGATCCGGACGGCGCCCAAGGTGAGTGACGTCCAGGTCGAACGTGCCCTTGCGATGCGGGCCTTCTCGCGGCTCGACTACGCAACGCTCCTCGAGTACAGCTCCGATCCCCTGGGCGACTGGGCCAGGGGCCGCCATGATCGGCTGGCCCGGGCTGAGCTTGCCAGCGTCGGCCTGCGCCCATAGAAAAACCGCCCCGGCCGAAGCCGGAGCGGTCTTGGTAGCTGCGAGTGCAGGGGCGGCGGGTAGGCCGACCGCCCGTGCCGGGCAGCTTGCGAAAGCGGACTAGGCGGTGACGGGCACGCCACGGAAGAGGACCAGGTCACCGATGTGCGTGGTCACGAGGCGAACGCGGTCCGCGATGTTCTGGCGGACCCAGGTGGCGGCCATGTCAGCCGACTTGAGGGCCTCTTCGCGGGTCTCCCAGATGCTGATCGAGAGCACCTTGTGGTTGCCGGCGTCGACCAGTCCGTAGTTCACGAAGCCAGGCTCCTTGACGAAGGTCGGCAAGATGCCGGTCTCGGCAATGCTGGTCAGCTCGGGGAAGGTCCCCTTGGTCAGATCGTAGGTCGAGATTCGTGTGTAGCGCATGGTTGACTCCTCTGCCCCCAGTTGCGGCCAAGTCGATACGAAACGGGTTTGCCAATGGCTCTCCGTCGCGCGACGGCCATGAGATCAGTCGGTTCGCAGCCTTGCAGCCGGATACGCAGTATACAGCCTGTGATAGATTAGCGCCAGCTCGATACATACTCGTACAGGAGTGGACAGGTGCCGAGGATCGAATTCGAGGCGGATAGCGAGGAGCAGCTGCTCGCGCTCGCCTGGAGATGGGTGATGGGCCCGCGCCACGAGGCCGGCGATCCGGTGATGGACGAGGCGGACCAGGCGGACCTGCGTCGCAAGCAGCTGGGCGAGGTGCTCAACGCCATCCAGGGATCGGACAGCCGTCGCCTGCTCCGTGAGGTCGCGGACCTCTCCACCCGAAATGCTGCGCTGGTGCTGGACGCCGCTCTCACCGCCCGCTACGGGAAGCAGACGGGCACCGCCTTCGCAGGCATCGTGGCCGGGCCGAACAAGGTCATGCGGCGCGTGGCGCACCGGGACCTGATCACCTGGGACGCCGATGCGCGCGGCTACCGCATGGATCCGGCGGACGCCGAGATCGTGCTGCAGCGCTGGCCTGCGTCCTAGGTCAGCTGGCTCGTGCAGGCAGGGCAGCGGGTGGCGGCGGTGGGGATGTCGGTGGCGCAGAAGGGGCAGGTCTTGAGCGGCGGTACGCCCTCGGGCTCGGGCTTCTTCAATCGCGCGGTCATCGCATTTACCGGCTTCACCACGAAGAAGAAGATCGCGGCCGCGATCAGGATGAAGCTGATGAGGGCGTTCAGGAATTTGCCGTAGGTGACGGTTGCCTCGCCAGCCTGGAACGAGAGCTCCGAGATTTGGCCCAGGCTGAGCAGCCCGAGCAGGGGCGTGAGGATGTCGGTCACGAACGAGTTCACCAGCGCACCGAAGGCGGCGCCGATGACGATGCCGACGGCGAGGTCGATGACGTTGCCCCGCAGGATGAAATCGCGGAATTCCCTGATCATCGGGCCCTCCTACCGGCTGGCGTTCACGAGGCTCGGAGTATAGGTCGGGTCATGCAGGTCGGGCCCCCGGAACCATTGATCCCGACCTCGGTCGCGGGATAGGTGTGGACTTCGCAGCCAGCCGCCTCCAGCGCAACCTGGGTGACCGGGTTGCCCTCGGCCATGATCAGCACGCCGGGCCGCACCGCGAGGACGTTGCAGCCGAGGGTCGGGTACTCGTCGTCGGGGACGGCGATGGTCCGGATATCGAGTTCTCCCAGCAGCGCCCACAGGCCCGCTGGGAGGAGCGGCGGGTAGATGACTGTCAGGTCGTCGGTGACCGGGGAGATGACCGACAGCAGGTGGACCAGCTCCGCTTCGCCCCGCCAGTAGGGCACGTCGAAGATGCGCACGACCCCGCCGACCAGCTCCGCCAGCTGTTGCGCTCCGGCGTCGTTGGTGCGCAGCGAGCGGCCGATGCACAGCAGGCCTGGCCGCAGCCAGAACGTGTCGCCGCCCTCGATCGTCCCCGGCGGCTCGATGCGCCCAGGCTCGGGATTCCCGCGGCCGCCGTCCACGCCTCGAGCAGAGCGGGCTCGCCGCGGCGATTGGGCTTGCCCGGCCGCAGGGAGATGGTCCCGCGGTCGGTGACCAGGAGCGGGTCGAAGGTGTAGACGAGGTCCGGGTCATCGGTCTCCACATCGAGCGCATGGACCTCCACGCCAAGGCTCACGAGGAGGTCGACGTACGCGTCGTGCTCCCATTGCGCCGCGACGAGCTCCACCGGCATCAGGAAGCCGTGGGCCGGATCGTCGAAGGCACGACCGAAGGCAGGTCCGGGCCGATGGACGAGCGCCTCGCGCAGGGGAGCGGTCATGCTCTGGGCGCCCCAGCGGCGGGCCGGCCCATCGGTCATGTGGACCGAACCGAGACGTGCACCTTCTGGACGAGGTTGTTGCCGACCCCCTGGCGATTCCATGGCTGGTCAACCGGCTGGACGTTGCCGGCGGCATCGGTCGCTCGACAGGTGAGCTCGTGCTCGCCCGGCTTCGCGTCCCAGTCGAACGACCAGCCGCGCCATGCGAACTCGCCCGCCGGAGGGTCGAGCTGCGCATCGGCGCAGGCGCCATCGACGGCGACTTCGACGCGCTCCACCGTGCCCCCTCCCGACCAGGCTCGGCCGCGCAGCGTCACGTGACCGGCGTCGACCACCCGGTTGCGGGTGAAGAAGTCGGGGATTCCGGGCGGGACCATCAGGGCGTGGACCCGGATGCGCATGACCGGATCGTCGAGCTGGCCGGGCTCGACCTCGTAGTGGTAGGCCGGCGTCTGCTGGTAGCCGGTGAACGGCTCCGCCACCGCCTCGATGCCAGTCAGCCACTTCACGCTGGTCATGCCGTACCAGCCGGGCACCACCAGCCGCAGCGGAAACCCGTGCTGGGGCTGGAGCGGTTGCCCGTTCATCTCGTAGGCGAGGAGCACCTCGGGACGGCGGGCATCGGCGATGGTCAGGCTGCGCTGGTAGTCCTGCTCGACCTCGCCCTGGATGCCGCGGTCCGCGCCGGTGAAGACAAGCTCGAGGGCCTCCGGGGCGAGGCCGGCCTCGTCGAGGAGCGGAGCCAGCGGCGTGCCGGTCCACTCCGCCGTGCTCACCGCCTCGAACAGCCAGGGCTGGCTCAACGCGCGTGGGGTCATCCGGGCGCGGCCGTTTCCGGCGCACTCCAGTGTCACGGGAATCGTCTCGCGCGGCCGGGTGCGGAGCTGGTCCAGCGTCAGCTCCATCGGCTCCTTGACCAGACCGCCAAGCCGAAGTCGCCAGGTGGCGGCATCCACCGCCGGGATGTCCCAGTGGATGAGCAGGTAGTGGAGGCCGGTTGGCGTCAGGTCGTAGCGCAGCGCTTCGAGCGGCATCCCGCGGTTGCGCGTCGCGAGCTGGAGCTCCTCGAAGGTGAGGGGACCCTCGGTGGGTTCGCTGGTCGCCATGGTCGGGCCATGGTACGACCGCGAGTCTGGCTAGACTCGGACCGATGCGCCTCGCCACCTGGAACGTCAACTCGCTCAAGGCCCGCCTCGACCGCGTGCTCGCCTGGACCGAGGCGATCGGGCCGGACATCCTGTGCATGCAGGAGACCAAGCTCAAGGACGAGACGATGCCCGAGCTCGACTTCCGGGCCCTGGGCTACGAGATCGCGCACCACGGGCTGGGGCAGTGGAACGGGGTCGCGATCGCGTCGCGCGTCGGCATCAGCGACGTGCAGCCGGGTCTGCCGACATCAGACGGCTGGACCGATGACGGCGGCCGCTTCCTGGCCGCCACCTGCGGCGGCGTCCGCGTGGCGAGCATCTACGTGCCCAACGGCCGGGTGGTCGGCTCCGAGTCGTACGACCAGAAGCTCGTCTGGCTGGACCGCATCAACGAGTGGCTCATCACGGGGTGCGATCCGAAGGTCCCGATGGCGGTGTGCGGCGACTACAACGTGGCTCCCGCCGATGACGATGTCTACGACCCGGTGGCCGTGCACGGAGGCACGCACGTCTCCGGCCCGGAGAGGGAGGCAGTGGCGCGGATGCGCGAGTGGGGCCTCGTCGACGTCGTGCGGCGCTTCCACCCCGAGCCCGGCTTCTTCACCTGGTGGGATTATCGTGCCGGCAACTTCCACAAGAACCTGGGGATGAGGATTGACCACGTGTACGTGACCGAGCCGCTCGCCGCCCGAGCTGTCCGCGCCGAGCGCGACCGCGACGCGCGCAAGCCATCGACCTACCCGGGCATCCCCTCGGACCACGCCCCACTGGTCGTCGACTTCGAGGATCAGTGATGAGCGATCAGGTTCTCGAGGAGTACATCGGGACGCTCGTCGACCCGCGCGGGGAGCCCGTTGTGCGGCAGCTCGATCGGATCATCCGGGCGACCGAACCCGAGCTCGGGATGGCGATCAAGTACAAGATCCTGATGTACGGGCTGGGGGGCGACTTCCACACCTGGGTCTGCGCCATCAACTCCGGCCGGCGCCATGTCTCGGTCAACTTCCTCTACGGCGTGATGCTCGACGATCCACGCAAGGTCCTCCGCGCCGGCAGCTCGGTGCTGATGTCCTGGGATTTCTCGTTCGACGAGGAGGTCGAGGCGGCGGCCCTGGGTCCGTACGTCGCCGAGGCGGTCAGGAAGAACCCCGACTACAAGGCGAACCGGCAGGCAGTGCAGGACGCCGCCTACGCCGATGCCGAGAAGGCCGGCCGCCGCCCGAAGCCCCAAGGCTGAGTCCCGCACGAGCCACCCTTGTGTATGGGCGCGTTTGGTCGCCGGAACGCGCGTCCTCACCAGTGGCACTTGTGCCGTGACGCCTAGGAGACCGCTCTGGGCTCGTCTGGAGGCCTATGTGTGCCGATGTACAAGCCGTGCTTGTTACCGAGGGCCTCGGAGCGCTCGCGCCAGTTCGCGCGCCTGACGGGTGGCTGGCCAGGTGACGGACTCAGCGCCGACGAAGCGCCGGTAGGCATCGAGCGCCTCCGCCAGGGCTGGGACGAAGTAGGGCTCCTCCATCGGTCCAAAGCCATCCTCGAACCAGATGCCGGCAATCCGCAACGTATGTGACGCGCGGTCGAGGCGTGGCTCGATCCGCCCAACGAGCCCGTCCCCGAAGAGGAGCGGCAGCACGTAGTAGCCGTGGCGCCGCTTGGGCTCCGGGACGTAGACCTCCCAGATGTAGTCGAAGCCGAACAACCCTTTGATCAGGCGGCGGTCCCACATCAGTGGATCCAGTGGCGCCACGAACGAGACCGATGGCCTCCGCCGACTCCGCCTGGCCGCCGCTTCCAGGATCGGCAGCTCGTCGGCCAGGACGTGGCGGACCTCGCGGAAGCCCTCGACGGCGGCGGGAATGAGCAGCCCGTCCTCGACAAGCGTGGCCGTGGTTCGCGCGCGATCGGCCGCGAACCCGGTCCCCATGACGAGCTCGCCGGCGCCGCCCACGCCCATCAGCCCCACGCCGCGGTGGCGGCTGAGGAGCCGATGGCGCAGCTGATCGGCCTCGACGGCATGGGTCTCGAGCAGCTCGGCGGGGACCAGCCGCTCGATCAGGTCGTAGAAGCGCCGATTCCCTTCGCGGCGCGAGATCCCCAGCTCGCCGACCACGAAGAGCGCCTCCATGACCGCTCGCGCGGCCGTGGTGCTGGTCGAGTCGTCGTTGTCCCACCACCACTGGATGCGGTCCTTGACGTCGCGGAACGAGGCCGTCGAGACCGGCCCTCCATCACGGATGTGCTCTCGGATCCGGTCAGCCAGTCCCTGGTGCTGCTCGAGGAAGTCCTTGTAGTTGTTCGCCCCACGGCTCCAGGCCAGGCGGTAGTAGGGGAGCTCATCGGCCGGGAGGATGTTGAGGCTCTTGTTGTAGAGCTCGATCAGGCGCCGATCCCTGCCGTACAGCCACCGCTCGCACCACGCGCGGCGGTAGCCGGCGATCCGGTTGTGGAGCACGAGGTCGTGGTTCCGGGCGCCCGGCACCTCGAGTGGGTCGAACTGCAGGCTGCCGAGCCGATTCACCACCTGCAGGACCGATGCCGGCCGCGACGGCAGCGACCGCGGCGGGTCGAGCAGCTGGCGGCGAACCAGGAAGCGGCGTGCCTGGTCGGCCGAGATCCGGAGGTCGGGGAGCGGGTCGGGCATCGGGCGCGATCCTAGCAGCGGCCCGTCAGACGCCACTCCTACAATGGGTCCATGGCCATGGAGCACCAGCCGTCGGGTCCGCCGCAGGCGGGCACGGCCGATGCGAACGCGGCGCGGGCCCTGCGGATCCAGATCCTGGCGACCGAGCACTGGAGCCTGCTGGCCACCCGCTCCCTCTCCTGGAACGAGGCCTTCGCGCGGGCAAGCATGTTCCTCTCGCTCCTCTCGGGAGCCGTGGTGGCGCTGGCGCTCGTGGCGCAAGCGACATCCTTCGGCGAGGGCTTCGTCCTCTTCGCGCTGATGCTGCTGCCGGTCGTGCTGTTCGTGGGTCTCGCGACCTACGTCAGGCTGCTTGAGATCAACAACGAGGACTACGTCTGGGTCAAGGGCATGAATCGCCTTCGGTCGGCCTACATCGAGGTCGATCCGGGCCTGGCCCGCTACTTCGTGACCGGCGTCTCCGAAGCTCCCGAGGCCATCTTCCAGACCTTTGGATCGCAGCCGGGCGTTCCCGGCGCTCTCCAGGCCGGCAACTTCCATGGATTCGTGACGACCCCATCCACGATTGCGTTCGTCGACGCGATGCTGGCGGCCGCGCTGGCCGCGATCGTCGCCGTGCAGCTGATGCCCGAGGCGATGGCACCCACGGCCGGAGTCGGCGTCATTGCCTTCCTCGTCGTCGGCGGTGCCCTTGCCTACTTTGGCTATCGCAACCAGGTCCTGGCACAGCTCGCCAAACCGTCCGAACAAGACGATTCACCGAAGCACTCAGAGGAGGGTTCCCCATGACCGATCAAGCCCCACCGCCCGCACCACCCGCGGCTCCACCTCCGCCACCTGCGCCCGAGTCCACCTGGGCGGCACCGCCACCGCCGCCGGCGAGCAACCGACCTGGACCGATGGCCGGCTGGCACTACGCCGGCTTCTGGGTCCGGTTCCTGGCGTTCCTCATCGACGGGATCCTGCTCGGGATCGTCACCGCGCCGTTCGCCCCGCAGTTCACCAGCACCGGGACCACCTTCCAGGTCAACGCCGGGGCGAACGCGATCGGGACGATCGTCGGCCTCATCTACTTCGTTGCCCTCTGGTCCTGGCGCGGACAGACGGTTGGGATGATGCCGTTCAACATGAAGGTCGTCAGTGTCGCGGACGGCAAGAACATCGACGTGATGCGTGCCCTGCTGCGATACGTCGGCTTCATCATCGCGGCCATCCCGCTGCTCATTGGCCTCATCTGGGCGGCCTTCGACTCGCGCAAGCAGGGCTGGCACGACAAGATCGCCGGGACGGTGGTCATTCGCCCGAACTGAACCCGCCTTCGGTTGGCACTCTGGATAGCGGAGTGCCAATCGCTATAATCCGCGCCCTATGGCCACCAAGCGTGACTACTACGAGGTGCTGGGCGTCGGGCGTGACGCCTCCGACGAGGAGATCAAGCGCTCCTATCGGCGGGCTGCCCAGCGCCATCACCCCGATATCGACTCGTCCGATGGTGCCGAGGCGCGCTTCAAGGAGCTGAACGAGGCGTACCGCGTCCTCTCCGACCGCCAGCGGCGGACCGCGTACGACATGTTCGGGCATAGCGGCGTCGACGGGGCCAGCGCCGGTGGCTTCGAGGGCGGCTTCGGCGGCGGCTTTGGGCCGTTCGGCGACATCTTCGACGCCTTCTTCGGTGGCTCGCCGGCCGGCACGCGGGGTCGTCGACGGGTCGTCGCCGGTGCCGATCTCCGCTACGACCTCACCATCGAGTTCAGCGAGGCCGTCTCGGGCGTTACCCGCGAGATCACCTTCCCGACCCTCGTGCGCTGCAATGTGTGCCAGGGCTCCGGAGCCGAGCCGGGCAGCGAGCCCGAGGCGTGCCCGGAATGCAACGGAACCGGCGAGAAGCGGCGGGTCGCCCAGACGATCCTGGGCCAGATGGTGAACATCACCGCCTGTCCCCGATGCAACGGCGAGGGCAAGGTCATCGCCAAGCCATGCAGCACCTGTCGCGGCGAGGGCCGGGTTCGGGAGCAGCGGACGCTGCAGGTCGAGGTGCCGGCGGGGATCGACTCGGGGCAGCGGATCGCGATCGAGGGGCAGGGCGAGGACGGCCCGCGCGGTGGCCCCCCCGGCGACCTGTACGTGGCGGTCACGGTGCGCGACCACCCGCAGCTCCTGCGACGCGGCACCGAGCTCTACTACGAGGTGCCCGTCACCTTCCCGCAGGCAGCACTGGGGGCGACCCTCGAGATCCCGACCGTCGAGGGCACGGAGCCGATGGAGGTTCCCGCCGGCACCCAGAGCGGTACCGAGCTGCGGCTCCGGGGCCGCGGGGTGCCGCGTCTGCGGGGCTCGGGCCGTGGCGACCTGCACGTGATCGTGACCGTGGTCGTCCCGCCGAAGCCGTCGAAGCGGGAACGTGAGCTGCTGCAGGAGCTGCGCGACGTGGGCGCGCCGGCGGTCCTGCCCAAAGGCAGCCCCAGCCTGGTGGATCGGCTTCGCGACCTGTTCAGCTAGGCGCCCGGCGTGCGCTGGCTGGAGCTGACCGTCACCTGCGACGACGAGGCGATCGAGGCGGTCAGCGAGATCCTCGGTCGAATCAGCCAGGGCTCGGCGGTCCGACCGACCCGCCTCATTCGCGATCCCGCCGACGAGCTCTCGGCGCGCGAGGACACGACCGCTCCCTACGAGATCGTTGCGCACATCCCCGCTGACGAGGCCGCGCCAGCAGCCGTGGAATCCACCGAGCGGGCGCTATGGCACCTCCAGGCGTTTGGCCTGCGGCCGGTCGGCGAGCTGCAAGTCCGGGAGGTCGACGACGCGGACTGGACCGATGCCTGGAAGGCCGGCTACGTCCCCCAGCGCATCGGTCGGGTGGTGATCGTGCCGTCCTGGCTGGACGAACCGATCGGCCCTGGCGAGGTCGCCCTGCGCCTGGATCCCGGCATGGCGTTTGGCACGGGCCTCCACCCGACGACCCGCGGCTGCCTGACGATGCTCCAGGAGGTCGGGCCGATGCCTCCCGTCGTCCTCGATGTCGGCTCCGGCTCCGGGATCCTGGCGCTGGCGGCTCTCCGGCTGGGCGCCGAGCGGGCTGTTTGCTACGACACCGATCTACTCGCCGTCGCGGCGACCCTGGCCAACGCGGAGGCAAACGATCTGGCCGATCGGGTGACGGCGCACGAAGGATCGCTGCCGGCAGCGCCGGCTCGCGAGCCCTACCCGCTCGTCCTCGCCAACCTCGTCGCCGCCGTGCTGATCGACCTGGCCTCACCGCTCGCGGCACACACCGCTCCGGACGGCACGCTGCTCGCCAGCGGGATCATCGAAGGCCGAGCCGACGAGGTCCTTGCCGCCCTCACCGGTGCTGGATTCGCGCTCGAAGGCCGCCTCGACGACGGCGAGTGGGTCTCGTTGCAGCTCCGGCACAGCCCCGCTCGGTAGGCTGGACCGCATGCATCGATTCTTCGTCGAGCCTCCAGCGATGGCAGGCGAACGGTTCCCGATCCCAACGGCAATCGCCCACCAGGTGACGCGGGTGCTGCGACTCGCCGACGGCGACGAGCTCCTGCTGCTCGACGGCCTCGGGATGCAGGTGCGCTGCCGGCTGGAGCGCGGCGACTGCGCCGTGCTGGAGCGGGTCCAGGCAACCGGGGAGCCGACGCACCAGCTGAGGGTGTGGCAGGCCCTTCTCAAGGGCGACCACCTCGAACCGGTGATTCGGCACGGAACCGAGATCGGGATCGCACGGTTCGGGCTGTTCGTGAGCGAGCGCTGCGTGGCGCGGCACGTCTCACCCCGGAAGCTCGAGCGGCTCCAGGCTGTCGCCCGCGAGGCGGCCGAACAGTCGGAGCGGGGAATCGTGCCTCCCGTCGACCCGCCCCTTCCGTTTGCGGCAGCGTTGCAGCGCGCCACGCCCGCATCGGTCCTGCTCTTCGAGCGGCACGGGGGCAAGCGCCTGACCGAGCTGGAGTTGCCGCCGGCGGTCTTCATCGGTCCGGAGGGAGGCTTCAGCCCAGCGGAGGTCGCTGGCAGCGGAACGTCATGGGCTGGCGATCGCCGGTCTGGGGCCGCGGATCCTGCGCTCGGAGACGGTGGCCGTGGCGGTTGCGGCGGCTGTCTTGTCGCGCACCGGCGACTTCGCCTAGGCTCCCTGCATGGCCGATCGCGACCCCACCTACCAGCCCGATTGCCTCTTCTGCCGGATCGCCGCCGATGAGATCCCGTCCGACCGGGTCTACGAGGACGAGACGGTGATCGTGTTCCGCGACATCAACCCGAAGGCGCCGACCCACGTCCTGGCCATTCCGCGCCGGCACCTCGACTCGGCGGCGGACCTCACCGATGCCGACGGCGACGTGCTGACCGCGCTCTTCGGGGCGATGCGGCGGGTCGCCGAGGAGGCCGGGCTCACCGGCTATCGCATCCTCTCCAACGTGGGCGCGGAAGCGGGGCAGAGCGTCTTCCACCTCCACTTCCACCTGATGGGCGGTCGCTCGATGGGGTGGCCGCCGGGATAGCGCATCCGCGTCGTGGCGATCCGCCAGAATCACGGCCGATCAATCCGCACCGAGGACTCCGAGCCGTGCGCATCTTCGTCTTCCTGCACATCGCGACCATGTTCACCGCGGTTGCCCTGACCATCGGCCCCACGATCGTGCTGCGCCGCATCGGCAAGTCGGGTGACGTGCCGGCCATCCGCCGCAGCTTTGCGGCGGCCGGGCCGATCATCAAGGCCGCACCCGCGCTCTACGGGCTGGGTGCAGCCCTCGGGATCGTGGCGATCTTCACGAATGGATTCGATCCCTTCCAGCCCTTCCTGCTGATTGCCTACGGGCTGTTCGTGATTGCGACCGCCGCAGGCATCCTCTTCAACGCGCCCTGGTTCGCCCGAGTGGCGCAAGCAGCGGCCAACAGTCCTGACGCAGCGCCCTCGCCCGAGCTGGCCGCGGAGCTCGACGCTCCCGTCGCGCGCTTCCTGGATTGGTTCGACCCGCTGGTCATCCTCCTCTTCATCTTCGACATGGTCGTGAAGCCCTTCGGCTGATGCTCCGCGTCCTTCGCCAGCGGGACTACGGACTGCTGTGGTTCGGCGGCCTCATCTCGATGCTCGGCGACTTCGTGCTGTTCGTCGGGCTGCCCACCGAGATCTATCGGCTGACGGGCTCGACCATCGCTACCGCCGGCATGCTGCTGTCCTTCCTCGTCCCCAACATCCTGCTCGGCTCGGTGGCCGGGGTGTACGTGGACCGATGGGATCGGCGCCGGCTGATGATCACCGTCAACCTGCTCCAGTCGATGAGCATCCTCCTGCTCCTGCTCGTCCCGCAGGTCGGTCTTTGGCTCATCTACGCGGTGCTGGTGCTCGAGAGCAGCGTCTCTCAGCTCTTCAACCCTGCCCAGGTCGCGCTGATGCCGACTCTTCTCACCGGGGGTAAGGACGAGCTGCTCACGGCGAATGCGCTCTCCGGGGTGGGCCGGCACCTGGCGCGGCTGATCGGTCCGGCGGTGGGTGGTGTGATCGTTGCTGCTGGAGGGCTGAGCGCCGTGGCAGCGGTGGACTCGGCCTCCTTCGTCGCCTCGGCTGGCCTGCTGACCCTGATCCGGACGCGGCCGTCGGCGCCGCGCCCGACCGAGTCGCTCGAGCACGCCGCCCTCTCCGCCTGGGGGCGCCTCGCGCATGAATGGCGCGAGGGGCTGCGAATCGTGTGGCACCAACCCGTGCTGCGGGCATTGCTCGTCTTCTTCGCCATCACCGCCGTGGGTGAGGGCCTGACCGGGACGCTCTTCGTGCCATGGGTGTTCGACGCCTTGCACTCCGATGCCTCCGGCTTCGGCTGGGTCGTCTCGACGCAGGCGATTGGGGGTGTTGCCGGAGCGATCGTGATCGCTCGGATGGGTGCCCGCCTGCGTCCGCTTCAGCTCCTGATCGGGAGCGCCCTCGTCTTCGGCGCCATCGACCTGGTGCTCTTCACCTACCCGATCCTGTATCCGCACATCGCGCCGGCGCTGATCCTGCTGGTGATCGTCGGCGTGCCAGGAGCAGCGATGGGCGCCGCGCAGACAACGCTCCAGCAGTCACAGACGGAGGACCGGCACCGGGGACGCGTGGTCGGGGCGATCGGTGCGGTGGCGGGCGTCGGCGCCTTCATCGGCGCTGTGAGCGCGGGAATCCTCGGCGAGTTCATCCCGGCGGTGCTGCTGCTGATCGTGCAGGGGAGCGGCTATCTCATCGGCGGGACGGTGGTCTTGCTGATGGTTGGGCGCCGCCGGATCGCGGCGGATGCCGAGGGAATCGTCGGTGTAGGCTCCGCCGGTGACCCAGCGTAGGACGAGGAAGCGCGACTGATGGTGAGGATCATCCTGTTCGGAGCGGCGGTGGTTGGCGTCCTGGTGGCCGCCCTGGTGTGGGCCGTCATCACAGGGCAGTACGAAGCGGCTCAGCCGAGCCCGTCACCGAGCGTGGCGGCCAGCGGCGAGCCATCCGCGTCGTCAACTCCAGCTGGGGGTGTCGTGGAGAGCGCAGCGGCCGAGGCTTCGCCGAGCGCCGGAGCCAGTGGCGCGGTGACGATGGTCGAGATCCTCAACTCGGACTTCGGTCCGGACCTGACCGTCGCCGTGGGCGCCACCGTGATGTGGATGAACGCAGACACCTACGCCCATACCGCGACCGAAGGATCGGATGGGGTGAAGGCGCCGGATGCCCTCTTCGACCTGCAGCTTGCCGCCGGCGCGTCCGACAGCTACACGTTTGCCGAGGCGGGCAGCTACCAGGTCACCTGCACGCTCCACCCGAACATGAACATGACCATCACCGTGCAATAGGGACCTAGCGCGACTGGTTCTGGTGGTCGATGGCCAGCTTCGCGACCTTGACCGCGATGCTGCCGCCGGGCACCAGCAGCCCGACCGTATCGGCGCCGATATCGAACAGTGAATCGCGCGTCACCGTGCGCGACAGCCTGGCCATCAGCGCCTGGCTGTTGCGCAGCTCGCCGGTGACCGGATCCAGCTCCACCACGCCCTTCTTGTCCTTCAGCTTCCAGTGGAACTCGAAGGCCCACCACGGGCGGAAATAGAGGTCGACGTACTCGAAGGTGATCGACTCCTCGTGCACGACGTCGGCCTGCAGCGGCTTGAGCATGCCCGTCAGGAGCTGGCGCACGACGAACGATGCGCGCTGTTCCGGGGGCCGGACGATATCGGCTTCGGCGGTGAGCGCATCGAGGTCCGTGACCTCGTGCTTCGGGTTGCCGATCAGTGTCGGCGCCTCCGCGACCGCTGCTCCGCTCACGCCATCGAGGTACAGCGCCTGGCGAGACTCGTCGCGGTTGTGCTCGACGGTGGGGATGGTGAAGGAGCCGCCGGAGGTCGGATGGTCCTCGCCGTGCACCGTCACCGACTGCACCTGCGGACCGCTTGCCGGGACCACGTAGTCGTGTGATCGGTCGTAGACATAGAGGGCATTGCACTGCACGTGCCAGAACGGCTCCAGCCGGCGCTGGCTATCGATCAGCTCGATGTCATCGGCCTTCGGGCGGCTGAAGAGGCTGTCGAGGCCGCCGCCGAAGGCTCCGGTGCGGCGATCCATGGCCCGCTGCCGGATCTCTTCGGGGGTCAGCTTGTCCTCGAGGCGGTAGATGTGCTGGTCCGCGAGCTGGATTTCCATTGCCGATGCTGACCTCTCTCCTGTTGGCGTGACGGGGCCGGGCCGATAGGTTTTCGGAGCATGTTAGGAAGGGGATCGCGATTCGACTAGACCCAACCTCGCGCCTGCCCGCGGGGGCCGATGCGATTGACCCTCTCCACGCTCACTGATAGACTCCGCAGGCTTTCGCGCGGGATACGCGCGAGTTCAGAGCGGAGAGGAGGCGAGACGTTTGGCAGAGGTCCGCGTGGGCGAGAACGAGTCGTTCGAGAGTGCGCTGCGCCGATTCAACAAGAAGATCCAGCAGTCGGGGATCCTGGCCGAGGCGCGACGTCGCGAGCACTACGAGAAGCCCAGCGTGAAGCGGAAGCGCAAGGAAGCCAAGAAGCGCAAGGTAACCCGCGAATAACCGCCAGACGCTCCCTCAACATTGCGCGGACCACGGTCCAGGCGTTTGACAGACCGATGATCCCCGCCGAAGTCCGCACATGACCCTCCAGCAACGGATCGAGTCCGCCATGCGCGATTCGATGCGCGCCCGCGACGAGCGGCGCACCCAGACGCTGCGGATGGCGATGTCGGCTGCCCACAATCGGCAGATCGAGGTCGGCCGCGCCCTGACCGATGAGGACTACGTCGAGATCCTCGGCAAGCAGGTCAAGCAGCGTCGCGAGAGCATCGAGGCGTTCCGGTCAGGCGGCCGCGAGGCGATGGCTGAGAACGAGGAGGCCGAGGCCGCCATCCTCGCCGAGTTCCTGCCCGAGCCGCTTTCGGCTGACGAGCTGGAGTCGATCGTGCGCGCAGCCATCACCGAGACCGGTGCTTCGTCGCCCGCCGACCTGGGCAAGGTGATGGGCAAGGTCGTGCCGCAGACCAAGGGACGCGCCGACGGCAAGGCCGTCTCCGACCTGGTGCGGCGCGTGCTGGGGAGCTGAGCTGAGTGTTCATTCCACGCACGCTGGCGAGCACCGAGTCGACGGGACGGGGGGCCTGGGCACGTGCCGCAATCGTCGGCGGCTTCCTGGCGCTGGTCCTCTTCGCCGTCCTGAGCGTCAGCGTCGGATCGGGGCAGGTCAACCTGGCGGCCGGCGACGTGGCGAACAAAGACATCACCGCGCCATTCTCGAAGACCTTCTTCAGCGAGTCGCTGACCGAGGCCGCGCGTACCGCGGCAGCCGACGGCGTGGCCCCGGTCCACGAGGAGATCGCACCTCGCGCCGATATCCGCGACCGCCAGCTGCGCATCTATGACAACCTCGCGCGCTCGGTCCGCACGGTCCTCATCCAGCGCGATGCCGGCACGATCGAGGCTGACGAGGTGCTGACGCGCCTCTCCTCGGCGCTGCCGGCCTTCGCCGACGATCAGATCGCCCTGCTCGCCGCCCTGCCGGTCGACGCCTGGGGGCGGATCACCGACGCCGGACGCGCTGTCCTCGAGACGACCCTCTCGGGGGAGGTGCGCGACGACATGCTGGCCGACGCGAGGCAGCAGGTACGGACCAACATCACCAATGACCTTTCGCAGCCGCAACGCGAGATCGCGGGGGACCTGGCCGCCGCCCAGGTCGCGCCCAACATGCAGCTGTCGGCGGCGAAGACGGCGAGCGCCAAGGCGGCCGCCCGCAACGCCGTGCCGGAAGTCGCGGTTGACATCCGCGAGGGCGAGATCATCGTCCGCGCCGGCGACCCGATCACCCCGCAGATCGTCGAGAAGCTCGAGGAGCTCGGGCTGACCCGGCCGCGGCTGGAGGTCTCGACCCTGGCGGGCCATGCGCTGGTGGCGATCCTGCTGGCCGCGCTGCTGGTCGCGTTCCTGTGGCGCTTCGAGCCGAGCATCTGGTTCCGCAACCGCTCGCTGCTGCTCTTCTTCCTGGCCCTGCTCGGGACGGCGGTGGCGCTCCGCATCTCGGCCGACCGGACGCTGTGGGCCTACGTGGTGCCGACGGCGGCGACGGTGCTGCTGACAGCGATCCTGCTTGACGGAGCTGCGGGAGTGGCGATGGCGCTCACCCTCGCGACGCTGGCGGGAGTGATGAACCAGGATGCCTTCGGCCCGGCTGCGTACACTCTCGCCGGCGGGCTGGCGGCAGTCATCACCATCGTGCGGGCCGAGCGCCTCAACGTGTTCGTGCGGGCGGGGGTCGCCATCGGCCTCACCAATGTGGTGGTGCTGACCGCCTTCAACCTCATCGAGCAGCGCGACGTGCCAGCCGTCCTGCAGGGCATCGCGGCGGGCTCGGTCAACGCCGCGCTGTCCGTCTTCCTCGCGGTTGGCTCGTTCGCGGTCCTCGGCCACCTGTTCGGGATCATGACCGTGTTCCAGCTGCTCGAGCTCGCGAACCCCTCGTCGCGCCTCCTGCGACGCCTTCTGATGGAGACGCCGGGGACGTATCACCACAGCGTCATGGTCGGCAACCTGGCCGAGCGAGCGGCCGAGACGATCGGCGCGGACCCGCTGCTCGCCCGCGTGGCGGCCTACTACCACGACATCGGCAAGATGAAGAATCCCCTGGCCTTCATCGAGAACCAGGCCGGGGCGCACAACATCCACGACGACCTGACCCCGGAGTCGAGCGCGCGGATCATCGCCGGGCACGTGCGCGACGGGATCGACCTGGGCTACGAGTTCGGGCTGCCGGTGCAGATCATCGGCTTCATCCCGCAGCACCACGGCACGAGCGTCATGAGCTACTTCTACGGCAAGGCGCTGCGCGAGCTGGGTGGCGACGAGGAGGTCGCGGCGCGCGACCGCTACCGCTATCCGGGGCCGAAGCCGCAGAGCCGCGAGGCGGCGATCCTGATGCTGGCCGACGGGGTGGAGGCATCGGTCCGATCGCTCGAGGAGAAGGACGAGGTCTCGATCCGCGCCATGGTCAACCGGATCGTTGACGCGCGGGTCGAGGACGGCCAGCTCGACGAGGCGGAGCTCACGCTGCGCAACCTGACGCAGATCAAGGAAGCGTTCGTCCAACAGCTGCTGGGCATGTACCACACCCGGATCCAGTACCCGGACAACGTCGTCCCGCTCGAGCAGCAGCGGGAGGCTTGAGCCGCGCCCCATAGGAGCCTACGATGGCACCATGGGCTGCGAGGTCACCTTCCATCACCGGATCGGCCAGGATCGGCTGACCGCGGCCATCGCTCCCCAGACCTCCGAGGCGTTCCACAAGCTGCTCGAGTCGGCCCTGGCCGAGACCTGTCAGGCGGCGCTCGGCTCGCAGGATGTTGAGATCGAGCTGACGCTCTCCGGCGACGAGGAGATGACGCACCTCAACTTCGACCACATGGGCGAGCGCGGCCCCACCGACGTCCTCGCCTTCCCGCTGCACGAGTGGTCGGTCGACATGGGCCACTCCCACCTCGCCGATGAGGATGCCGGCATGCCGCCGGGCGGCCTCCTGCTCGGGGACGTGGTGATCGACGTCGAGCAGGCCGTGCGGCAGGCGACCGATGGCGGCTGGAGCGCGGCGCAGGAGATCGCCCTGCTCGCGGTCCACGGGACGCTGCACCTGATCGGCCATGACCACGTCGAGAGCGAGGACGAGGCCGCCATGCGGGCGATCGAGCGGAAGGTCCTCGAGAAGCTGCACAAGCGCCACGCCGATGTCGGCTGGCGGCCCGGCTCCCTCTTCGACCGGCCGGGCAGCACGGTCCCGGCCGGCGCCTAGCTGGGCACGAGGTGCACGGGGTTCCCGCGGATGGTGACCGCCCAGGTCGTCGTGTCGTTCCCGCCGCCAACCGTGTAGCGCACCTTCCACCACCCCGGCGCCGGTTCCCCACCCGGGGTGAGCCCGGTCAGCCCATACGTGGACGGCAGCGTGATGCTGATGCGCAGCCAATAGGCATCGAAGTGGCTGCCGCTGCCATCCGTGCTGCGCGGGCAGTAGGCCGGCAGGCCGGCCGGGACGCTCGACCCGTGATTGGTCTGGATGCAGCGCACGTTCGTCCCTGACTCGCCAGCCGTTCCGCTCTTGTCATGGCTCGTGTACGAGAAGGTGGCGGCGTTGTAGGCATTGCCGTCGGGGTTGAGGACCTCGAGCCACGCGCCGCCGCCGACGTCGCCGGGATCGTAGAGATCGATGTCGATCGTCTTGCCCGCCCCCGACGGCCGGTCGATCTGGGCCAGGTAGAAGGTCTGGACGCCCGTCTGGACGTTCGCGTAGGCCGCCATCCGGCTTGACCCGTAGACGCGCGGATTGCCCGACGTGCTCGTGACCTCAAGACCCCAGCGATTTGCCGCTCCCACCCCGGCGTTGATGTTCGGGTCGAGGATGACCGTGCCACCCCCACTGGCGGTCACCACCTTGGTGGTGGTGACCTGGAGCCGGTACTTGCCGGCCGCCAGATTGACCGGGATCCGCCACCACTTGAGGTGGTATTGGTAGTTCGGATCGGTCGCCCGGTCGCAGCGCGTGACGCCGTTGCTTCCACTTGCGTATTGCGGGGCGCCGGTGCCGAGCAGGCCGCTCTCGTCGACCTGCCGCTCGTTCTCGAACGTGCCACCCGAGCCCCATACCAGCGTGTCATCGGTCAGCAGGAAAGGCGTTCCGTTCTGGTTGTAGAGGTTGAAGTAGGTGGACACCGACTGCGGATTGGACCCGCCCATGTTCGTGGTCCACTCGTCACCCGTCCCGGCCCGGCCGGAGCCGACTACCGGCATGCCGCAGAAGCCGGGATCGAAGAGGTAGACCCGTCCGCCGCCACCACCGGGGATCTCGACGGTGTAGCCGTACCCGGCCGGATCATATTCGGGGTTGGTGATGGTTGGTCCGCTCACCCGGGTCGGCAGGTAGGCGTCGCCGTTTCGGCTGTCACCGCCCATGGTGAATGACACGCCCCAGAAGCCCTGGCTGTTCAGCTGGCTGGGCGCGCTCCGGCCGAGCGCGGTGCTCGAGGCCGTGGCGTTGGGGACGCCGCTCGAGGAATTCGAGTTCCCCGACGTGATGCACAGCGGGTCGCTGCCTGCCGCGCGCATGTCAATGCAGCCGACGCCGTAGTAGTTGAGCGGGCTGCCCATCGGCACGGGGAGGACGTATTCGGCGCTGGCAGTGCGGGCGATCGGGATGGTGTTGATGCCGACGATCCGCGCGAAGAAGGTGTCGACACGGGTCGAGATCGTGACATTCAGGCGCCGCGGGTTGCCAGGGTCCTGGACCGGCGTGACGACCGTCCCCGATCCATCGGTGTACCCGTTCTTGGTAGCCTCCTGCTCGGCGATCGTGTATCCGGTCGCAACCTGGCCGGGCAGGAAGACCACCCCCGCCAGCGCTGCCGCGTCCGCGGCGCGCTGGACGCGCAGGACGTTGCTCTGGTACCAGCCGAGGTCGATGATCAGGCCGACCAGCGCGATGAGCGGGATGAGGACGCCGCCTGCGATGACGAGCACCTGTCCGCGGTGCGAGTTACGCGAACGCCGGCGGTCGGTGGTGGCCGGTGACGGGCTGTCGTGGCTGGGCATGGACTCTCCTCACTGACCCGTCGGATTGAGGGCCATCACGGTTCGATCGTTCATCGTCAGGCTGCTCACGCCGGCGAGCGCCAGGAACGGGGTCTGGAAGTCGTACCTGTAGCGCATGGCGATGCCGATCGAATCGGCAGGCTGCGTGTTGGTGCGGAAGCAGGCACTCCATCCCACCGAGACCTGCGAGAAGTCCAGCCTCTGGCCGCCGACCACGGGTCCGCCACCAGGGTTGTATCGCCAGACGTTGACGATGCCGGGCGTCTCGCCGCCGGTGGCCGTCGCCTTGAAGATGCGAATCTCTCCGACCTGGGCGGGCTGGATGGGCGATCCGGACCCCTCCAGCACGCGCTCGATGGCAGCGATGATGTTCGGGTCAACGCTCGCGGCGTTCGGGGACTTGCCTGCGCCGCAGCCGAGCGGCCCGCCACCGTTCGCCAGGGCCGATCCGACGCGAGCGCCCTCTCGGGTGGCGTATTCGATCGTCAGGTTGTTCGTGAAGATGAACCCGAACTCCACGGCGCCCAGGATCAGGAAGAGGAGGAACGGGATCGCCATCGCCGCCTCGACCATGCTCTGGCCGCGCTCAGCGCGCCCGCTCATCGCTCGCTCCCGGTCGCGAGTCACAGAACCGGCTCCATGCGCATCTGCTGCGTCGCCGTGAAGGTGGGCGGACCGACGAAGCCGATCATGCCGGAGAGCGGCGTCTTCCAGGCGTACCGGTAGGTGACCTTCACGCCGATGGTGTCGATCCCCGTGTGGACGCCGCCGCAGCCAAGGAGAACGTTGCAGCGGCCGGGCTCGGGATAGGTGGTGGCGACGACGCTGTACGGCAAGGTATGTGCGATGCCGTCCAGGTCGGAGCAAGTCATCGACCCCGTCCGGCGATACCGGTTCACCTGGCCGCTGATGACGTTCCCGTTCAGGTCGGAGAAGTAGACCTCGACGGTGGCGATGCCCGACCGGTCGGACGTGGCGCCGAAGTCGCGCTCGAGGGCGTTCAGTGCCGTGCAATCAGTCCCCGTCCGATCGCCGCCCTCGGCCACCACCTGGGCAACGAGACGGGTCGCGTAGTTGAGCGCATTGAGGGTGCTGAACGCGAAGGCGAACTCGACGAATGCAATCAGAACCATCAGGAACAGTGGAAGGACGAGCGCGAACTCGACTGCGGCCTGGCCGCGCCTTTGCCGCCCACGCCGCGCACGGAGGAGGAACATTCGGTTTCCCTTGGCGCTACGGTCTGATCGTACGATTTGGCCCACAGACTGGGACGAATAGGGCGTGGGCGCGATGGCCCATTAGTCCTGGGCGGGTGGGAAGACCGGTTGCCTTCGGGCCGGATGTCAGGGAGCGGGCGTCCCTCGGTCGGCGGCTCCGTCGGCTCGCCTCGGCTCGCCTCGGCCGATAACCCAGGGTCATCGTCATGCGCCGATGCACTCTCTCGTGCGCCAAATGATCAGCGTGGGTGATTCGGAGACGCCGGAACAGGCTGAGATGCCCACGAGCATCAGCAGCGGTAATGACCGCCCGCGAGTCAGCTCGGGGTGGGTCGCGCTGCCGCCAGCTCGGGGGGCACCGTTGCCCCCTTGAGGATCGCCTCGACCACCAGCTGGGCCGACGCCGGGCCAGTAGAGATGCCCCAGGGGCCGTGGCCGGCGCACACGAACAGGCCCTCGACCCCGGCCACCGGACCGATGAAGGGACGGCTGTCCGCGGATTGCGGTCGCGCGCAGACGCGCACCCCCCGCACGGGCGCGCTCGCGATCGCCGGGAGGTAGGTCGCTCCGCGCTCGATCAAGAGTCGTGCAATCCGCGCGCCATCCGGCTCGCTCGGCAGGAAGGTGGATCCCAGCGTGGAGACACCGGCCGCCGCCGCGACGGTGAAGAGGGTGTGCGGATTCGCCTCGGGCTCGCCGGCTGCGGCCTTCGCTGCTGCAACCAGCGGACGGTTCACCGCGTCCACCTCGTCCTCCTCGATGACGTGGTGCGGCGCCGCCTCGCCCAGGTCGAGCTGCACGGTGACGCCCCAGGTGCGCTTGATCGGATCCCAGACGCCCGTGGTGTCGACCAGCTGCGGCGACCAGGGGCCGGCGGCGACGAGCACGACCCCCGCCGCGTGTCGTGTGCCGTCCGTGAGCCTGACGCCCTTGACTGCGCCCTCCTCCATCCACGGCTCAGCTCCCATCCCGATCCGAGTCTTGGCGCCGCGCGCCGCGGCGAGCTTCGCAAATGCGGCGGTCGCCGAGGCCGGCGGGATCGGGTAGCCAGTGTCCAGGCGGCACGCGGCGAATCCGGGAACCAGTGAGGGCTCGGCGGCGGCCACCGCATCGGTCTCTGCGAACTCGACCTTCAGGTCCGGGACGGCCTCGCGCAGGTGCGCGACCTGGCGACGGGAGGCATCGGGATCACGGTTCAGCATCAGGACGCCGCGTGGCGCCGAGGGCATCGCGAACCCCGTCCCCTGCGCCGCCAACGCGTGGTACGCCTCGAGGCTGGCGTAGTAGAGGGGCGCCAGGGCTGCGTCGAAGGGGTGCTGGATGGCCCCGAGGTTGCGCCCAGATGCGCCCGCGCCGATGGCAGTGGCCTCGTACAGGGTGACCCTCGCGCCACGGTCGGCAAGAAAAGCGGCCGCCGAGCAGCCGATGATCCCGCCGCCGATGACGGCGACCTCAGGAGCTGCTGGCATCGAAGGGTGGGTGCCAGTCGCGCGGCAGACTGCGGAATGCCATGTTCCCGTTGGAGAACACGCCACAAGCCTTAGGACTCGGAGGCGGGATTGGGGTGTTGGGCAATCCGTGGCCGACCCAAGGCAATCGTTCGCTGCTAACCCACCAGCGTCCAATCTCGGCGTCGCCAGTTGGGAAGCCCAGCGCGATCTCACTCGTCTCCGCGATGAAAGCGAAGTGCGTTCGGTCGGGGAAGCCGCAGGCGGCCGGGGTCTTCGGGGTCGTAGGGAGGCCGAAGCAGCCCGACAGCAGGACGGTGACGATCAGCAACGAACCCTTCACGGTCCGCGGATTGTGCCACCATCGGCCGGCAATGAAGGTCATCTGCGGCCTGGGCAACCCGGGCGAGCGCTACCTGCTCACGCGTCACAACATCGGCTTCCGGGTGGTGGACCTGCTCGCCGACCGGTGGGGCCCGACCGGAGCTGGCCGAGTGCGAGATGGGGCATCCGTGCTCGAGACGACCCTGGCGGAACCGATCGGCCGCGTGTTGCTGGTGAAGCCGCAGCGGTTCATGAACCTCTCCGGATCGGCGCTCAAGGCCGCCATGCGCCAGACAGATGCGGACCCCGCCACCGATCTCCTGGTGATCGCCGACGAAGCCGACCTGCCGCTTGGCAAGGTGCGGCTGCGCCGATCCGGCTCGGCCGGTGGCCATAACGGGCTGCGCGACATCATCGCGGCCCTGGGGACGAACGAGTTCAACCGGCTGCGGATCGGGATCGGTCGGGGCGGGGAGCTCGTCGACCACGTGCTCGCCACCTTCAAGCCGGGCGAGAAGACGCTCGCCGCGGAGGCGATCGCCACCGGAGCCGATGCCGCCGAGCGCTGGCTTCGCGACGGGATCGACGCCGCGATGAGCGAATTCAACGGCCTCGACCTGGCCGACGATCCGGAGTGACCGCCCCGACTCGCAGCGGAGCCGACCGCCGCGTCGCCGTCCTGTCCGGCGAGCTAGCTGCGCACCTTCCCGCACAGACCGCTGCTCCGCTGCGCGTGCCAGCCGCAGCCCGTGGCGCGCACCTGGCCGCTCGGCGCAGCGCGTTAGCGGACCTGACCCCGCTGGTGGCGGTCGTTCGCAACGACGAGGAAGCCCACCGCCTCGCTGACGACCTCGCCGCCTTGATGCCCGCCGGTCTCGTGCGCGTCCTATCCGAACGGGCCGCCTTGCCGCTCGAGCGCGCGCTGCCCGAGCACGATGAGTCTGGTGATCGGCTCGAGGTGCTCGACCTGCTTGCAGGACGCCATCACGACCTCGTGGTCGTCGCGCCGTTGCTGGCGCTGGTGCAGCGGACCGTCTCGCCTGAGCAGCTGGCCTCGGCACGTGTCTCGCTGCGGCTCGGTGAACGCGTCGACCAGCGCGCATTGCTGACCGCGCTCGTCTCTGGCGGCTACGATGCAACCGTCGAGGTGAGCGGGGTGGGGGAGTTCGCCAACCGCGGCGGGATCATCGACCTCTGGCCGCCGGGACTGCCCGATCCACTCCGCCTCGAGCTCTTCGGCGACGAGGTCGAGTCGATGCGCGCCTTCGACCCGATGACCCAGGGCAGTCGGCGGCGCGTGGAGCGTGCCGTCCTGCTCCCGGCGAGCGAGTTCCTGCCGTCAGCTGGCTGGCAGAGCCTGGCAGAGGCGGCGCCGAGCCTCCCATCCGAGGCGCTTCAGACGGACCTGGCACGACTCGAGCAGGGCGACCTGGGCGAGGCGGCGGAGACCTGGGCGGCCTTCCTCACGGCTGGCGCGGCAGTCGAGCACGTCGTAAACGCGCACCTGGTTCTGACCGATCCGTCGGAGCTCCGCGCCATCGCCACCGACCTGGACACCCAGGCAACGGAACGCCTCGCCGGTCTCGTGTCAGCCGGCGAGCTGCCCCAGGATTGGCCGCTCCCGTACAAGGCCGCCGCCGCCCTCGGCCAACTCGAAGCACGCGCAGCCGAGGTGCTCGATGAAGCCGGCATCGACGCCGGCTACGGCACTGCGCCCTCGCTGCCGGGTCGCGCCGATCGCATCGGTCCGTGGCTGGCAGAGCTGGCGGCAGGAAAGCGGCTGGTGGTGACCACCGACCAGGCCAGCCGCGTCGGCGAGCTGCTCGAGGAGGCGGGGCGCGCGGTGCTGCCGGTCGCCGAGCTGCAGGAGCTCCCGCCGGCAGGCGCCATCGGCCTCGTGCATGGCTCGCTCTCGGGCGGGTTCACGCACGGACCATCGAAGCTCCAGGTGCTCACCGACCGCGAGCTGTTCGGAGCGACCCGGGTTCGCCGTCTGACGCCGTCGAAGCGGTCGATGACCCGCGACCTCATCGGGAAGCTGGCGGTCGGGGACGCGGTGGTCCACATCGACCACGGCATTGCCCGATATGCCGGCATGACCCAGCGCGAGTACGGCGGCGCCACCAAGGAGTACCTCCAGCTCGACTTTGCCGGCGACGACAAGATCTTCCTGCCGGCCGACCAGATCGGGCGCATCACCCGATACAGCGGTGGCCCCGCCCCGACCCTCTCCAAGCTCGGCGGGACCGATTGGGAGCGCACCAAGGGGCGGGTGCGGCGCGCGGTCGCCGAGCTGGCGGAGGACCTGCTGGCGATCTACGCGGCAAGGGCATCGGCTCCGGGGTTCAGCTTCTCGCCGGACACGACCTGGCAGCGCGAGCTGGAAGAAGCCTTTCCGTACACCGAGACGAAGGACCAGGAGCGCACGATCCAGGAGGTCAAGGCCGATATGCTCCGCCGCCGGCCGATGGACCGGCTGGTATGCGGCGACGTCGGCTACGGCAAGACCGAGGTGGCCCTGCGCGCCGCGTTCAAGGCCGTACAGGATGGGAAGCAGGTCGCGGTGCTCGTGCCAACCACCGTGCTCGCGCAGCAGCACCTGGGCACGTTCCGTCGGCGCCTGGCCCCGTTCCCGGTGCGGGTCGAGATGCTGAGCCGCTTCGTCGGCAAGGCGGAGCAGGGCAAGATCGTGGAGGCGACGGCGGGCGACGAGGTGGACATCCTGATCGGGACGCACCGGATCCTGAGCAAGGACATCGGCTTCGCCGACCTCGGGCTGCTGGTGGTCGACGAGGAGCAGCGCTTCGGGGTCGGCCACAAGGAGCGCATCAAGTCGATGCGCAAGGAGGTGGACGTGCTGACCCTCTCCGCGACGCCCATTCCGCGCACGCTGCACCTCTCGCTGGTTGGGATCCGCGACCTCTCCGTGATCGAGACGCCGCCCGAGGCGCGGCTGCCGATCCTGACCCGCATCGCGGAGGACGACGACGGCCTGGTCCGCGACGCCATCAACCGCGAGCTGGACCGCGGCGGGCAGGTCTTCTACGTCCACAACCGGGTCGAGACGATCGAGGCGGCCGCCGAGCGCGTGCGGCGCCTGGTGCCGCGGGCCAAGGTCGCCATCGGTCATGGGCAGATGGCGGAGGGGATGCTCGAGCGCGTGATGCTCGACTACGACGCGGGCCGCTTCGACGTGCTGGTGTGCACGACCATCATCGAGTCCGGACTCGATATCCCGAATGCCAACACGATCATCATCGCCCGGGCCGATACGCTCGGCCTCGCGCAGCTCTACCAGCTGCGTGGGCGGGTGGGCCGCTCAGATCGCCGAGCCCACGCATACCTCCTCCACCGTCGTGGCCAGCCGCTCTCCGCAGTCGCTCGCAAGCGGCTGCACGCCATCTTCTCGGCGTCCGACCTCGGCGCCGGCTACCAGATCGCCCTCTCCGACCTCGAGATCCGGGGCGCCGGCAACATCCTGGGTGCCGAGCAGCACGGCTTCATGGCGGCGGTCGGATTCGAGCTCTACACGCGGATGCTGGCCGAGGCGGTGGATGCGGGGCGCGGCCGGGCGATCGAGCCCGAGCCGGCGGGCGTGCGCCTGAATCTACCCGGGTCGGCCTATCTGCCAGACGACTACATTGCCGATGCCGGCGCCAAGCTGGAGGCATATCGGCGCTTCGCCGCGATCCATAGCGAGGCCGATGTCGCAGTCCTGCGTGGGGAGCTGCGCGACCGATTCGGCCCGCCGCCCGAGCCGGTGGACGGGCTGTTCCGCGCGGTCGCGGTGCGGATGGCCGCCGAGCAGGCGGGCGTTCCGGAGGTCCACGCCGAGGTCGGACGCGTCACGCTGAAGTGGCCGCGCTACGACCGAGCGACGGTGGTTCGCGCATTGACGCTCGCCGGCTTCCGGCCGACCGCTGCCTCGAACCAGGTGCGGATCCCCGTGCCACCCGGCCGCGACCCGGTCGACACGGCCATGCGGGCGCTCGCTGCGTTGGCTCTACCGTAGACCGATGTTCGCGAGGGGTTGGCGCGTCGCTGGGTGCGTCCTGCTGGCGGCGACCACGGTCGGGTGTGCGGAGCCATCAAGGGAGCAACGCGCGGTTACCCATGACGGCGAATTCACGCTGGTCATCAGGTCCCCGGCGTCGGTCTGGACCGCAGCAGATGCGATCGAAATCGAGGCGACGCTGACCTATACCGGCAGCCAACCCGAGGTCACGTTCGTTGGCTCCGGCAGTGGCGTCCTGTTCTTCTCGGTCGACGAGCTGAACGGTGACCGCCGGATGGATGCAGCCTGGCACGACGACTGCCGCATCTACAGCATCGGACCGCGGGATCCCATCACGAGCCCGTACCGCAAGTCGGCCGGCTTCGGCGACGAGGATCCCAATGCCGCGTTCTACAGGGCGTTCTTCAAGGACCCGGTCTTCCACCTACCGCCGGGAGTCTGGACGATAACCGCGATCGCGAACTTCAGAACTGGCGCGGATTGCGGTGGCGGTCGCGCCGTGATGCTCGAGGCGCCACTGACGATCAACGTCCGGTAGTGGCGTCGCACGCGCGCGATACTGGCGCACGCATGCATCCAGACCGTGTCCGACTGCGGGATGTCACCCTCGCCGATGCCGACCTCATCGACAGCTGGGAGAGCCCCGCCATCCGGGGGGAGTTCAACGACTTCGGTGAGCCGCCGGGGCCGATGCCGCGCGACGTGCTGGCGGTGGGGCCGCTGCGCAACGACCACAACGGCATGCTCGTGGTCGAGCTGGTCGAGGATTCCACACCCATCGGCACGGTCGGCTGGCATCGGGTCATGTATGGCCCGAATCCCGAATCGGCGGCCTGGAACGTCGGCATCTCCCTCATCCCGGAGGCTCGCGGCAACGGCTACGGCACCGAGGCACAGCGCCAGCTGGCGGCGTACCTCTTCGAGACGACATCGGTCAACCGGGTGGAGGCCTCCACGGACGTCGAGAACCTGTCCGAGCAACGATCCCTGGAGAAGGCCGGCTACCGGCGCGAGGGCGTCCAGCGCGGGGCGCAGTACCGTGCCGGGGGCTATCACGACCTGATCGTGTTCAGCCGGCTCCGCGACGACCCCGCGTGACGCTGGCCGGGGCGCGGCGCGCCTACCTCGTCTACCTTGGCGAAGAGGCGGCCGGCAGCTTCTGCTTCATGATGGTGATCACCGCATCGGGCCTGTTCATGATCCAGGACGCTCACCTCGACGCCCTGCAGCTCGTACTGGTGGGCACGACGCTCGAGCTCTCTGCCTTCCTGTTCGAGGTGCCGACCGGCGTCCTGGCGGACACCGTCAGCCGGCGGCTGAGCGTGATCATCGGCACCGCCCTGATCGGCGTCGGGCTGCTCGTGTGGGGCGCCTGGCCGCTCTTTGCCACGATCCTGGTCGGCCAGGTGCTGTGGGGGGTCGGCGCCACCTTCACTTCCGGCGCCACCCAGGCCTGGATCAGCGACGAGACGGGCAACGTGGAGACGGGCCGCATCTACGTGCGCGGTGCCCAGCTCGGATGGCTGGCGGGCGGGCTCGGGATCGTGGCCAGCGTGCCGCTTGCGGCCGCATGGGGACTCCGGGCCCCGATGCTGGCAGGCGGCATCGGATACCTGCTGACCGCCCTGGCGCTCGTCATCTGGATGCCCGAGCGCCACTGGTCACCGGCACCCCGCGCCGGGCGATCGGTGCTGCGCTCGATGGGCGACACCCTCCAACGATCGGCGGCAACGCTGCGGATCATGCCGGCGCTGCTCACCATCCTGGCCATCTCGTTCGTGGCGGGCGCGGGCTCCGAGGCATTCGACCGTCTCCGCGAGCTGCACATCCTCAGCAACTTCGCGCTGCCGACCTCGCCCGAGCTGCCGGTGATCGCCTGGTTCGCGCTCATCAACCTCGTCTCCCTGGCGGCCAGCATCGGCGCGGTCGAGGTGGCTCGACGGCGGATCGACACGGAAACCCACCTCGGTGCCGCTCGGCTGCTGCTGGTGCTGCATGCGGTGCTCATCGGGATGGTCCTGATCTTCGGCTTCGCGGTCAGCTTCGAGATGGCGGCGCTCAGCTACCTGATGACCAGGATCGTGCGCCGCGTGGCGATGCCGATCGCCACCGCGTGGATCAACCTTGGTCTGACATCGGACGTGCGAGCCACCGTGCACTCCATGAACAGCCAGGCCGATGCGCTGGGCCAGATAGCCGGAGGACCGCTCCTCGGCTGGCTGGCCGTAGCCGCTGGCAGCACCCGGCCGGCGATGCTGGCTGTCGCCGTGATCCTGGCCCCATCGCTCTATCTCTACCTGCGCACGATCCGGCTCCACGGCCGGGACCTGGTGGTCGACGAGGTGGTTGCCTAGAGCTCCTGGCGCCGGAACGCGACCCAGGCGACGCCGAAGATGGTCGCCACGCCTGCGAGGTTGACGAGGAGCGGCCCAAGGACCGCGCCGGGATCCTTGCCGACTGCCAATGCCGCGCCAGGCGCGTTCAGGCCGCCGGGCGTGAACGGGCCGATGGTCGGGAGCGCCGAGAGGATGGCGAGCACGACCAGGGCGCCGATCCCGATCGCGGCTGCCGCCAGCGACGACCGCGACAGGACGCTGCCGAGGAAGGTGAGCGAGGCGTAGCCGACGAGTCCGAGGAGCAAGAGGCCGGCCATCGCTCCCCAGCCCAGCGGCGGCAGCGCCTCGAACAGGATGGCGGTGTAGTAGTAGCCGCCGATCGCGCCGAGCAGCAGCCCGACCAGCAGGGTAGCGGCAATCGCCAGCAGCTTCGCCAGCAGGAATGCCCCTCGGGACACCGGCTTGGTGAGGAGCAACGCGGCTGTGCCGCGCTCCTTCTCGACCGCGACGCTTCCCATGGCCAGCAGGATCGCGGTCAGCACCCCCGCCTGCCCCAGGTTCTTGAGGAACTGGCTCACGGCATCGGCCGCGGTGGGTGGTGGCAGGACGATCTGGAACTGGTCACCGGCCAGCGCCTTGACCAGCTCCGGCGTGTAGCGGGCGAGCAGCGGTGAGCCGATGCCCAGCGCGGTGAAGACGACCGCAACGACGAGCACGCGCCGCGTGCGCCACTGCTCGAGCAGCTCCTTGCGCAGCATCGAGCCGAGGCCGATCACGCCACCGCCTCCAGCTCGTGCGCCCTGCGACCGACCAGCTGCAGGAACACGTCCTCCAGGGTCGGGCGCAGTCGTTCGAAGACGAGCAGCGCCACGCCGTGCGCGGCCACCATCGCCAGCAGATCGCGGCCCGCGTCGGGGGCATCGGAGACGGCGACGCGCAGGCCGGCGGTCGACTCCGTGACATGGGTCACGAACGGTGCTGAGCGGATGCTCTCCGTGAGGCGTGCCACCCCATCGGCCTGGCCATCCTCCGGCTCGAGTCGGTAGATCGGGCGGGCATATCGGTCGAGCAGCTCGGTCATCGGGCCGGTCGTCACGAGGCGGCCGTGATCCAGGATCGCGACCCGGTCGCAGACGCGCTCCACGTCGGTGAGGATGTGGGTCGAGAAGAGGACCGTCGAGCTGCCCCCGAGCTGCCGGATCACCTCGAGCATGTCGACCCGCCCCTCCGGATCGAGGGAGCTGACCGGCTCGTCGAGGAGCAGGATCGGGGGCCGGTTGAGGATCGCCTGGGCGACGCCGAGGCGCTGCCGCATGCCACCCGACAGGGTGCCGATCGGCCGGCGCGACGCATCGGTCAGCCCGACCGTCTCGAGGACCTCGTCACTCCGGGTTCGACGGTCGCTGGCGGGCATGCGATAGAGCCTCCCCACCAGGTCGAGCAGCTCGCGGGGGGTCATCCAGTTGTGGAAGCGGGGATCCTGGTCGAGGTAGCCAACCAGCCCACGCCGATTCGGCTCGCCATCACCAACTGCGACATCCGCGACTGACGCCTGGCCGCTGGTCGCCTGGGCGAGGGAGGCGAGGAGGCGAATCGTGGTCGTCTTGCCGGCGCCGTTCGGGCCGAGGAACCCGAAGACGCTGCCGGCGGGCACTTCCAGGTCCAGCGCGTCGAGTGCGGTGACTGCACCGTAACGCTTGGTCAGGGCGCGGCAGACGATCGCCGCTTCGTTCGCCGGCGCGGCCACGCGCCTATGCGTCCTCGCGGCCGAAGAGGAAGTAGACGAGCGGGCCGAAGAACTGCACGAACGCGATCACGAGGCCCCACACCAGCTTGTTGCCGCCCCGGACGCGGCGATCGGGCCGGGTGAGGTCGAAGAGGCCCACGCCCATGAGCGCGACCTGAAGGACGATCAGGGGGATGAGGAGCGGGAGGAGCTCACCAATGGTCACGACGCTCACCGTCGAACGGTCGGGGCGCACTGGACGTCCCCACGATTGAGTCCACGGCCGAAGAATACGAGCCTTGAATCGGGGCGTATACTCCAAATTGATCACTCGACCCGGGACGGGCGCACCCGTCCGGCGCCGACCGCTCTGTTACCGCGCTCCGAGGCGCGGATGACGAAGGAGGCGCATCCCGTGTCCAGTCAATCTCCCCTCATCGATCCAACTCAGGCCCGTTCCGTGCTGCGCGTCGGCGACCGCAGCTATGCCTACTACCGGCTCGACGCCGCGGGTGCCGTCGATCTCGCTCGGCTGCCGTACACCGTCAAGATCCTGCTCGAGAACGCGCTGCGCAACGCGGCAGCCACGCCGGACCTTGTCTCCGCAAGCGACGTCCGCGCCCTGGCCACCTGGGATCCCACGCAATCGGGCGAGGCTGAGCTGCCGTTCATGCCGGCCCGGGTCATCCTCCAGGACTTCACCGGGGTCCCCTGCGTCGTCGACCTGGCTGCCATCCGCGACGCCGTGGCCGCGATGGGCGGCGACCCGTCCCGCGTGAACCCGCTCGTGCCTGCCGACCTTGTGATCGATCACAGCGTGCAGGTGGACCTGTTCGGCTCCGACCTCGCGTTCGCGGGCAACGTCGAGCGCGAGTACGAGCGTAACGGCGAGCGCTACGCGCTCCTGCGCTGGGCGCAGCAGGCCTTCGCCAACTTCCGCGTCGTCCCGCCGGGAACCGGCATCGTGCACCAGGTCAACCTCGAGTTCCTGGCCGATGTGGTGACCGCCCGTGCGGACGCCACCGGCGAGCTCGTCGCATTCCCCGACACGCTGGTCGGGACGGACTCCCACACGACGATGATCAACGGGCTCGGCGTCGTGGGCTGGGGGGTCGGCGGGATCGAGGCCGAGGCCGCGCTCCTCGGCCAGCCGCTCTACCAGCCGATGCCGGTCGTGGTCGGCTTCCGCCTGGACGGGGAGCTGCGGCCGGGCGCCACGGCCACCGACCTCGTCCTGTACGTCACCGAGATGCTGCGCAGCCATGGCGTGGTGGGCAAGTTCGTCGAGTTCCACGGCCCCGGCCTGTCCCGGCTCGGGCTGGCTGATCGCGCCACGATCAGCAACATGTCGCCCGAGTTCGGCGCGACCGCAACCCTCTTCCCGATCGACGACGAGACGCTGCGCTACCTGCGCATGACCGGTCGACCGGCCGAGACCGTCGACCGGGTGGAGGCCTACGCCAGGGCCCAGGGCCTCTTCCGGACCGATGCCTCCGTCGAGCCGCGCTTCAACGAGTCGCTCAGCCTGGACCTCGGCAGCGTCGAGCCATCCGTCGCCGGGCCACGCCGCCCGCAGGACCGGGTCCCGCTGACCGATCTCAAGCGCTCCTTCCGCGCTGCCTTCGCCAATGGCCTCGAGGTCCATCGACTCGTCGATGAGGCCAGCGAGGAGTCCTTCCCGGCGTCCGACCCGCCGTCGTTCAGCGCACAGGCCCCTGCCGATGACCGGCCGATGGCGCCGGCCCAGGCGACGCCGGACTACCCCGAGGTCGAGTACCAGCCCGTCTCGGTCAAGATGGATGGGGCCGATTTCCAGCTGCGATCCGGCGCGGTGGTGATCGCGGCGATCACCTCGTGCACGAACACGAGCAACCCGAGCGTGATGGTGGCTGCCGGGCTCGTGGCTCGGAATGCCGTGGCGCGTGGGCTCAGCACGCCGCCCTGGGTGAAGACCTCGCTCGCGCCCGGTTCCCGGGCCGTCACCGACTACCTGGCCGGAGCGGGCCTGATGGCGCCCCTCGAGGCGCTCGGCTTCGACCTGGTCGGATACGGGTGCACCACCTGCATCGGCAACTCCGGGCCGCTGGCCGACGAGATCGCCGCCGCGATCGAGGCAAACGACCTGGTGGGCGTGGCCGTTCTCTCGGGCAACCGCAACTTCGAGGGACGGATCCACCCGCTGGCGCGCGCCAGCTACCTCGCCTCGCCGCCCCTGGTGGTGGCATTCGCGCTGGCCGGACGGATCGACATCGACCTCACGACCCAACCCCTGGGGACCGACCGCGACGGCCGGCCGGTGATGCTGGCCGAGCTGTGGCCATCTGCCGCGGAGATCGCCGAGGTGGTGGCCGCGCAGGTCCGCTCCGAGATCTTCACGCGCAACTACGCATCGGTCTTCGAAGGCGACGACCGATGGCGCGCACTGCCCGTTCCTCCTGGCGACCGATATGCATGGGATCCGGCCAGCACGTACGTCGCCTTGCCGCCCTTCTTCGAGGGGGCCGGCCCCGAGCCGGCACCCCTCGCCGACGTGGTCGAGGCGAGGGTGCTGGCGATGGTCGGAGACAGCGTGACGACCGATCACATCTCGCCGGCCGGCAGCATCGCCCGCACCTCACCGGCGGGGGCGTGGCTGATGGAGCGCGGCGTCGAGCCGCGGGAGTTCAACTCGTACGGGGCGAGACGCGGCCATCACGAGGTGATGATGCGCGGCACGTTTGCCAACATCCGGCTGAAGAACCTGTTGACGCCCGACGCCGAAGGCAACGTCACGGAGCACCTGCCGTCCGGCGAGCGGATGAGCATCTTCGACGCGGCCCAGCGCTACGCGGCGGAGGGCACGCCGCTGGTCCTGCTGGCGGGGAAGGAGTACGGGTCCGGCTCGTCGCGGGACTGGGCCGCCAAGGGGCCGTTCCTCCTCGGTGTCCGCGCGGTGATCGCCGAGTCGTACGAGCGCATCCATCGGTCCAACCTGGTCGGGATGGGGATCCTGCCGCTGCAGTACCTCCCCGGCGAGAGCGCGTCGACGCTCGGGCTGACGGGGCGGGAGCGCTTCACCGTGATCGGGATTGCCGATGGGCTTCGCCCGCACCAGGAGGTGAGCGTGGTGGCCGCCACCGACGACGGTCGAGAGACCCGATTCCGGGCAATCTCCCGGCTCGACGGTGAGATCGACGTGACCTACTACCGCAACGGCGGGGTGCTGCAGACCGTGCTCCGTCGCCTGGCGGCAGGTGGAGCGGGCTAGGCGCTCATCGCCGCCGGCCACCCGTGGGCCAGCAGCTCGATCACCTCGGCCGCGGGGAGCGCGGTTGAGAAGTAGAAGCCCTGGCCCAGCCGGCAGTCGATGGCACGCAGCTTGTTGAGCTGCTCGGCCGTCTCGATTCCCTCGGCCAGCACCTCCATATGGAGGGTCTGCCCGAGCTTGACGATGGAGCGGACGAGGACCGGCACGTCGCGGCCGTGCCCGATCGCAGCGGTGAAGGATCGGTCGATCTTGAGGACCTCGACCGGCAGCCGCTCGAGGTAGCTCAACGACGAGTAGCCGGTACCGAAGTCGTCGATTGCCAGCCGGACGCCCAGGCCGCGCAGCCGGTGCAGCGTCGCCGTGCTCTGGTCGAGGTCCGAGATCAGGGCGCTCTCGGTGATCTCCAGCGTCAGCCGCTCCGGACGAACCCCGCTCGCCTGGAGGGCATCGGCGATCATCTGCACGAAATCGGGCTCCTGGAGCTCTCGGGCGGAGAGGTTGATCCACATCGCCAGGCGCTCCAGCCGTGGCCCGGACAGCCGTCCCGCGGCATCCCAGGCGGCCAGCTGCCGGCAGGCCTCGCCGATCACCCAGCGGCCGAGTGGCACGATCAGCCCCGTCTCCTCGGCGATCGGGATGAACTCGCTGGGGAGGACGAGCCCGCGGTCCGCGTGCCGCCAGCGGATGAGCGCCTCGACGCCGGTCACGTGGCCGCTGCGCAGGTCGACGATCGGCTGGTAGTGGAGCTCGAACTCGCGGTTGGCAATCGCCTGCTCGAGGTCCCCCTTCAGCTCCATGCGCGTGACCGCAGCCTCGTGCATGCGCGGCTCGTAGAACGCGAAGCGTCCCTTGCCGGAGGTCTTGGCGGTGTACATCGCCAGGTCCGCCTGGCGCAGCAGGTCGTCGGGCTCGGTGCCACTGTCGGAGGTGAACGCGGCGCCGATGCTGGCCCGCATCACGACCTGCCGGCCATGGAACTCGAACGGCGAGCGGAGTGACTCGAGAATGCGCTCGGCAGCCCGCCGGGTGCCCTGTTCGTCGGTGTCCTCCAGGAGGATCGCGAACTCGTCACCGCCGAAGCGGGCGGTCGTGTCCTCGGGGCGCATCACCGCGCGCAGTCGCTCGGCGACGGCGACCAGCAGCTGGTCGCCAGCCTCGTGGCCCAGCGAGTCGTTGACGGTCTTGAAGTCGTCGAGGTCGGAGAAGAGCACCGATACCGACCCGTGGCTGCGTGCCTGCCGCGCCAGCGAGTGCGCCACGCGATCGCGGAAGAGGGCGCGGTTGGCGAGACCAGTCAGCGAGTCATGGAAGGCCTGGTGCTGGAGCTGCATCTCGAGCTCCTTGCGCAGCGTGATGTCGTGCACGAGGGCGCTGAAGCGCACGTCCTCGCCGCTGCCGACCGGCCAGATGGTCAGCTCGGCGAGGAACTCGTGGCCGTCCTTGTGGACCGCGGTGACCTCGGTGCGCTTCCCGATCAGGCGCCCCTCGCCGGTGGCCAGGTAGTGGGCCATGCCGGCGCGATGCGCGGCACGATGAGCGATGGGGATGATGCAATCCTCCAAGGGCTCGCCGAGGGCCTCCTTGCGGGACCAGCCGAAGGTCGCCTCCGCCTGCGCGTTCCAGTCGATGATCCGACCCTGGGCGTCGATGGCGATGTAGGCCTGGCTGGCGCTGTCGATGATGAGGCGGGTCTGTTCCTCGCCCTGGCGAAGCGCAAGCTCCGCCTCCTTCTGGGCGGAGATGTCGATCATGAAGCCGCGAAAGCGGGTCGGCTCGCCGTGGTCATCGGCGATCGCGATCTCCTCGTCGCGGACCCAGACTTCCCGGCCGTCGCTCCTTCGCATCCGGTACTCGATCACGCTCCGGTCGCCGATCGCCCGCGTGCCGCCGAAGTCCTCGGCCTCGATCACGCGCTGCCGGTCATCGGGGTGGATGAGGCTGATCCACAGGTTCGTGTCCGCCAGCCATTCGTCGGCGGTGTAGCCGAGCAGCTCGTGGATGCGAGGGCTGACGTAGTGCCAGGTCGCCTGGGCGCCGATGTCGGCGACGTAGACCACCGCCGGCAGCTGCTCGACCATCGCTCGATAGTTCGCCTGGGCGTCGCGCAGGTCGCGGATGAGCGCGCGGCGCGGCCCGACTCCAGCCCACACGAAGACGAGCACCTCCAGGATGCCGGCCACGCCCGCCACCAGCAGCGCCTCCTCCCGATCGCCGGGTACGGCCTCGGTCCAGAGCGCCGCCACCGCGGCGACGGTCAGCAGCACGAAGCTCACCACGAGGGCGACGACCAGTCGATCGTCGCGGTTGGCCTCGCCGGTGTGTGGTCCGGTGCCGTCTGGGCTGGTTGCGCGCTCCATTCGGGACGACACTACGGTGTGGCCCGCGTGACCCGAATAGCCCGTTGGTCCCGGCCGTTGCCGCGGCGTGTTGCATCGGTCTAGACTCAGCCTCGCCCGTTCGCCCCACCTGGAGTGCCCTGTGACTGCTCGCTCCACCGACGACCTACGCGCCAAGATCCGTGAAGTGCCCGACTTCCCGAAGCCGGGAATCCTCTTCTACGACATCACCACCCTGCTGCGCGAGGCCGATGCGTTCAAGGACGTCATCGACCGGATGGCCGCTGCGGTCGACGGCGAGAAGATCGACCTGGTGGTGGGAATGGAGTCCCGCGGGTTCATCTTCGCGGCGCCGCTGGCCGACCGACTGGGGGCTGGATTCGTCCCGGTGCGCAAGCTCGGAAAGCTGCCGGCCGAGACGATCGAGGTCGAGTACGACCTCGAGTATGGGACCGCGACGCTCGAGATCCACAAGGACGCAATCACTCGTGGCCAGCGCGTGCTGGTGGTGGACGACCTGCTGGCGACCGGCGGGACGGTGCTCGGCACGATCGAGCTGGTTCGGCGCCTGGGCGGGGAGATCGCCGGACTCTCGTTCATGGTCGAGCTGACGGCGCTCGGTGGACGCGCGAAGCTCGGCGAGTTCGAGATCCACACGCTGCTCGCCTACTAGCCGCCGCGCCGATGGCCGCCCTTCCGGCAACCCGGCTCCGCGCCCGATCCGTCACCGACCGCGACGAGATCGCCGCCTACCTCCGCAGCGACCGCCGCTATGCCGCATATGCGCTCGGCGACCTCGACTCGGCGGCCCGCGGTCGCTGTTCGTGGGGCATCGCCTATGACCAGCAGGGCGAGGCGGCGGGCCTGGCCATGCATCACGACGGCCTCGTGCCCCAGCCGCTCTTCCTGATGGGAGATCCGGATGGCTGCCGCGCGGTGCTGGCCAGCGTCATCAAGCCGCGCGACGCGTTCCTTCAGGCGACCGACGCGCTCGACAAGGCCGCCTCCGACCTCTACGAGCTGGAGCGGCCCACGTTCCTGCTGCGGATGGTCGTCGACGCCGAAACCTTCGTCGCGGCGACCGGCACCGCGCAGCGCCTCCACGCCGGCGACATCGACGACCTCAATCGGCTCTACCAGCTCGGCTTCCGCGCCGGCTTTGCCCAGGCGATCCTCGACGACGCGGTGTACTACGGGATCCGCATCCGTGGCCGACTGGTGAGCGCGGCCGGCACGCACGTCATCAACCGGCGCGAGGGGATCGCCGTGGTCGGCAACGTAATGACCCACGCGGACTATCGCGGGCATGGCTTCGCCCAGATGGTGACCGGCGCAGTGACCGCCGATCTGCTGCAGCAGGTGCCGGAGGTGGCGCTCAATGTCCACGCCGATAACGCCCCGGCCGTCGCGGCCTACTCCAGACTCGGCTACCGTGAGTACTGCCGGCTGACCGAGAGGCTGGCACGCCGCCGTTCCGGCGGCTGGGGGTTGATGCGACCGATACGAGAGGCAATGCGAATCACGTGGCCACGAGACCAACGCTGAAGGGTGACGTCCGCGACATCGGCCTGGCCGATGCGGGGGCGCTGAACATCGAATGGGCTGATCGGCAGATGCCGGTGCTGGCGGGGATCCGCGAGCGGTTCGCCGCCGAGCGGCCGCTGGCGGGCTGGAAGATCAGCGCCTGCCTGCATGTCACCGCCGAGACCGCGAACCTAATGCGGACGCTGGCCGCGGGCGGCGCCGATGCGGTGCTCTGCTCGTCCAACCCGCTGTCGACCCAGGACGACGTGGCGGCGTCGCTGATCGAGCACCATGGCATCCCGACCTACGCCATCAAGGGCGAGGATCGTGACTCGTACTACGGGCACATCGGGGCCGCGCTGGATCACGCGCCGCAGGTGACCATGGACGACGGCGCCGACCTCGTCTCGGAGCTGCACACCCGCCGCACCGAGCTCCTCGGCGACGTGGTGGGCGGCACCGAGGAGACGACCACCGGTGTCATCCGGCTGCGCGCGATGGCGGCCGCCGGGAAGCTCCGCTACCCGGTGCTTGGGGTGAACGAGGCGCTGACGAAGCACCTCTTCGACAACCGCTACGGGACGGGGCAGAGCGCGATCGACGGGATCCTGCGCGCCACCAACGTGCTGATCGCCGGCAAGCAGGTCGTGGTTGGCGGCTACGGCTGGGTGGGTCGCGGGATCGCGGCCCGCGCGGCGGGGATGGGCGGCATCGTGACCGTGGTCGAGGTCGACCCGATCCGGGCGCTCGAGGCCGCGATGGACGGCTACCGGGTCACGACCGCCTCGGTCGCGGCCGAGGTCGGCGAGATCTTCATCGCCGCCACCGGCAACCTGAACGTGTGGGGCGCCGCCGACTTCCCCAAGATGCGGGACGGCGCGATCCTTGCCAACGCCGGCCACTTCAACGACGAGTTCGAGCTCTCCGCACTGGAATCGCAGGCTACCTCGTCACGCGAGGTGCGCCCGTCCACCCGGGAGTACCTGATGCCCGAAGGGCGGCGCATCTTCCTCCTGGCCGATGGGCGCCTCGTCAACCTCGGCGCGGCAGAAGGGCATCCGGCGCTGGTCATGGACATGAGCTTCGCCAACCAGGCGCTGGGCCTCGAATGGCTCCGCTCCCACGTCGGGGAGCTGAAGCCAGAGCTGTACGGCATCCCCGAGGACATCGACCGGGAGGTCGCGCGCCTCAAGCTCGTCAGCATGGGGATCGAGATCGACCCCATGACGGTCGCCCAGAAGGCGTACAGCGAGTCCTGGGAATCGGGGACGTGACCCTCGAGCGGCCGGGGATCACGGTCGTTCTCGACGTCAACGATCTCGAGCGGGCGACCGAGTTCTGGAGTGCTGCCCTGGGCTTCCCGAGGCAGCGGCCGGTCACCCAGTTCATGGTGCTGCGGCCCGATGATCCCGAGGACCATCGGCCTCATCTGATCCTGCAGAAGGTGCCGGAGGGCAAGGTCGCCAAGAACCGGGCCCACATGGACCTCTTCTTCCCGTTGCGTGACGAGGCCCGCGATCGGCTGCTCGGACTTGGCGCCCGGATGGTGCAGGACGAGCCGAACTGCATCGGCTCCCATTGCTGGTACCTGATGGCCGATCCCGAGGGCAACGAGTTCTGCGTGGTGGGCGACTAGGTGCTGGCCCTCGTCCGGGCTGCCTACAGGCTGACGCGCCCCTTTTCCCGTTCCTCGCGATGTTCAGCGGCATCGCGCTCCTGATTTACAGATGACCACTATCGGACCGCGCCGAAGGTGCTCGCGGCCGTGCAGGGGAGTGCCGATGCGGGCGCGAGCTGGAAGCAGATCTACGCCGAATGGATCGAGCCGGTCGTCCAGCTGGTCGATGACGAGAACGTCGATGAGGCCGCGGAGTTGGCGCTCTCGACGTACGCGAAGATAGAGCGCCAGGTCGTATAGCTACTAGCTCCAGCGGCCGTTCGGCTCTTGTGGCTCAGCCTCCGAGGGCAGAAAGTTCTGCCCGGTGGCCGACTAGAAGGCCTGCGCTACGTGTGCGCGTCCACGGTGGCGTGGAAGTCGACGTGCATCTGCGTCCCCGAGGTACTCGTCGCGAGGGTGTCGTTGCAGTCGATGTCACCTTTCAGGCCGGAGGCGTCGTTCTGCGACCAGTCGAAGGAGCAGCCTGTCTCCGAGGTGCCGATCACGAGGACCGCACCGTCTCCGAAGTTGACGATGCTGGTCTGCGGATTCGAGTTGATCTGGACGACCGTCTGCTCGTCCTCGGAGTAGAAATACGCTACCCAGCCGCCGTCGGCGAACAAGCTGATGCCGCCGTTAACGTAGACGAAATTCAGATCTCCCGACTGCGTCACGTCCCCACTGATCTCGTACGAGAGCGAGCCGTTCGCTCCGCTGATGCCACCACCGCCCCCTCCACCGCCCGAGCTGGCGGCCGCCTGGCTGGGCTGGCTCCCCGTACTGGGCTCCGTACCCTGGCTCTCACCGCCCGAGCTCGAGCCAGGAGAGCACGCAACCGCGAGGGCCGCGATCGTGAGCAGCGCGAGATATGGGCGCAAGTGACGCATGGTGCCTCCCTCGGCGAGATGTGGGCTGAATTGGGCTGGCGGCATGCTACGCGCAACGTCTGCTGATGGGAAGGTCGGCGCGACGCGACCGGCGACGGTACACTCGGCCCCGCAATGTCCTTACCTGACGGCCACACCCTCTTCACCTCGGAGTCCGTGACCGAGGGTCACCCCGACAAGCTGTGCGACCAGATCGCGGACGCGGTCCTCGACGACGTCCTTTCGCGCGACCCGCTGTCGCGTGCGGCGATCGAGGTGGCCGCCACGACTGGTCTCGTTCTCGTGATCGGTGAGATGACGACCCAGACCTACTGCGACGTGCAGTCCGTCGTGCGTGAAACCGTTCGCCAGGTCGGCTACGACGACGCTCGGCTCGGCTTCGATTGGGAGACCTGCGGCACCATCACCGCCATCAAGGAGCAGTCCGCCGATATCGCCCTCGGCGTCGACCACTCCATGGAGGCCAAGGAGGGCATCGAGCCCGACGAGCTCGGCGCCGGCGACCAGGGGATGATGTTCGGGTACGCCTCGGACGAGACCCCTGAGCTGATGCCGATGCCGATCCAGCTCGCCCACCAGGTCACCCGGAAGCTGGCCGAGGTCCGCCGCACCGGCGGCCTGACCTTCCTGCGGCCCGACGGCAAGAGCCAGGTGACGGTCGAGTACGACGCCGATGGATGCCCGCGACGTGTCCACACGGTCCTCGTCAGCACCCAGCATGATCCGGACGTGACGCACAACGACCTCGCGGAGGGAGTTCGCGAGCTCGTGATCCGCGACGCCATCAGCCCGGAGCTGCTCGATGATCAGACCCGGTACCTCGTCAATCCGACCGGCCGCTTCGTCATCGGCGGACCGATGGGCGACTCCGGCCTCTCCGGGCGTAAGATCATCGTCGACACCTACGGCGGCATGGCCCGGCACGGTGGCGGCAGCTTCAGCGGCAAGGACCCCACCAAGGTGGACCGATCGGGTGCCTACATGGCGCGCTACGTGGCCAAGAACCTCGTTGCCGCGGGCCTGGCCAAGCGGTGCGAGCTGCAGCTCGCCTACGCGATCGGCGTGGCCCATCCGCTCTCGATCAACCTCCAGACCTTCGGCACCGGTGTCGTGGCCGATGCCGCCCTCGCCGACCTCGTCGAGCGCAGCTTCGACCTGCGCCCCGGCGCGATCATCTCGGGGCTCGACCTGCGACGGCCGATCTACCGCCCGACCGCCGCCTACGGCCACTTCGGTCGCAGTGATCTCGACCTCCCCTGGGAGCGAACCGATCGTGCCTCCGCGCTTCGCGAGGCGGCCGGCGCGGTGGGAGTCGCTGGGGCGCCGGCCTGAGCGACGCGGTGACGCCCCGCGCCACGCCAGATTCGCCGATCCGCTGGGGAGAGCCACCGCGCGGTGGCAGCCTGGGAGCCGCTCTTGCCTCAGCGGTGGCGCGCGTGCGCTTCGCGCTCGGATCGCGGCCGAAGGCGCCGCGGGAGTCGCTGCCGAACCTCCCCCTCGCACTGCGCCGCGGTGAACTCGCCCAGCGCTACTTGGCGGCGGAGAGCAGCGCCGATCATCCGCGCGCAGCGGCGGCCGCTTCCACGGCCACCGAGCAGGCGATCACCGAACGCAACTGGTGGCCGGCCGACGTGTGGGGCCATCGCGCGCTGTGGCACTACGAGCAGGCCGGCATGGAGCTGGAGGCGACGCGCGCGGCGCGCCGGATCGGGGACGTGCGGGCGGGCGGCGGCGACCCGGCCAGCAGCCGCCGATACTATGCCGAGGCGATCAGCGAGGCCCGCGACATCGGCGCGGAGCGCGAGGAGGGGCTGGCGGCGCTGGGCATGGGCCGTGCCGAGCTCGAGCTGCGGAACGTGACGACGGCCCGGCGGCTGGGGCAGATCGCACTCGACCTGCTCGAGCGTTGCGGAGCTCCCGAGGAGGAGCGGGCCGCGGCCCGGGAGCTGCGGGGAGAAGAGATAGAGGTCGGCAGCTAGTCGACGAAGCCCGTCGACAGGAAATACGGCGGCGGACAGCCCTCCGTATCGCGGCTGGTTGGGGGAGCGCCGTCGTACCACCCACCGCCCATCTGGACCGGTTCGCCCATCCTCATGTCGCGGAAGCTGCCGTGAACGACGGGTTCTCCGCCCTCCAGGGTCAGGGAGTAACCCGGCGGCCAGACGACCGTCGCCGCATCTTCGCCGCCGGCTCGGATGCAGCCGTCGACCTCAACGAGTTCGCCGTCGAAGAGTGCCGTCGGTCCACCGCCCCACAGGGAGCTGCGAGGAAACTCGTACCCGTCAGGAGCCGGCCAGCCTCCGTACAGCATCCAGCCTGCGTAGACAACCGCCAGGACGAACATGATCCCCAGGACCGCCGCCAACCGTTGCAGCCACTTCATTCCTGCCAACGATAGGACGCACAGGTGCCCAGGTCCACGCTGGCGCCCTGGGGATGGTGGTACGGTCACGCCCGATGTTCGCGATCGTGATGGCCGGCGGCTCGGGGACGCGGCTCTGGCCGCTCTCCAGGCGCAAGTCGCCCAAGCAGCTGCTGGCGTTGACCGGCGAGACGAGCCTGCTGCAGCAGACGGTGGCCCGCCTCGGCACGCTGCTGAAGCCCCACGACATCTATGTCATCACCTCCCAGGCGCACGTCCGGGCCACCCAGGCCCAGCTTCCCCAGGTTCCCGAGGACAACGTGCTGGGCGAGCCGCTGGCACGCTCGACCGCGGTCGCCGCGGGTCTTGCCACGGTGCTGGCCCGTCGCGACAGCGACGAGGTGGCGCTCGTGCTGCCGGCCGACCACTTCGTCTCCGACGAAGCCCGGTTCTCCGAAGCGCTGCAGGAGGCAGCTCGCACGGCGGAGCGCGGCTACCTGGTCTGCCTGGGAGTCGTTGCTACCGCCCCTGCCACGGGGTACGGCTACATCAAGCTGGGCGAGCCGCTGCACGCCGGTCAGCCGACCGCCATGGTCGAGGGCTTCGTCGAGAAGCCGACGGTCGCGGCCGCGAAGCAGATGCTGACCGATGGTGGCTACCTGTGGAACGCGGGCATCTTCGCCTGGCGGGTCTACGCCTATCGCCAGGCGATGGAGAAGTTCCAGCCGGCCCTCGCCGCGGCCCTGGACAGGATCGCCGCGCTGCATCGCACGCCCGGCTGGATCTCGGAGGTGCGCGACCTGCTCGAGCCGGTGCAGGCCATCTCGATCGACGTCGGCATTGCCGAGCCGGCGGCCGCGGACGGGCGGATGGCAGTGGTGCCGCTCGACGCCGGCTGGAGCGACATCGGCTCGTGGTCGGCCCTGCTCGAGGCCCTCTCGGCCCGCAGCGGGGCGAGCCTGGTCGCATCCGGGCAGCACCTCGACCGCGGCTCGGAGCGTGTGCTGGTGCACGGAGGCGAGCGCCTGGTGGTCACGGTGGGCCTGAAGGACATCATCATCGTGGACACCCCCGATGCCCTCCTCGTCTGCGCCCGCGACCGCGCCGAGGAGATCAAGCCCGTGCTCGACGAGATCGCGGAGAAGGCCGGCGAGCGCTATCTCTGAGCCGATGGGGCCGCCCCCGGCGGCGCTGCAGGAGGACCCGATCCGCCTCGCCTGGCTGGCCCGCCTCGTCGGCAGGGCAATGGCGCTCTACCTGCGGCTGGTGGCCGCCACGGCGCGCACCTCGGGACCGCCGGTCTTCCAGGGCCAGGCGGTCTTCGCCATCTGGCACGAGTCGAACCTGGTTGCTGCGACCGCCGCCTTTCGACTGCGGACGCAGAAGCGGGTGATCAGCTTCAGCACGCGGGGCTTTCGCGGGATCGTGATGAACACGATGCTCGAATCGATGGGCTCCGGGGTGGTCGCGCTGCCCGAGGAGTCGAACCGGGCGGAGGCCGCGAAGCTCGCGAGGGAGATGGCTCGCATCGGCCGCGAGGGCTCGAGCCTGGTGGTCAGCTGCGACGGGCCGCTGGGGCCGTACCGGGTCGCCAAGCCGGGCGTGCTGATCGTCGGGCGGGAGTCCGGCATCCCGATCCAGCCGTGGGCGGTCGCGATCCGGCCGGCGCTCCGCCTGAAGGGTCGCTGGGACAGGCATCTCGTGCCACTTCCGTTCTGCCGCATGCGGGTCGACGAGGGGGCGCAGATCCGGATCGGGCCGCGGGAGGCGCTCAAGCCGCGCGTCGCCGAGCTGCAGGCGGCTCTGGACGGGGTCCAGGCCCTCGCCGACCGGCGGATGGCGCGGCGCGGGCGCCGTACGATAGGCGCCTCGTGACCAAGATCAAGTTCGGCACCGATGGCTGGCGAGCCGCGATCGCCGAGGACTTCACCTTCCACAACGTGCGTCGCTGCGCCCGCGGCGTGGCCGAGTACCTCGCCAACGAGGGGACCGCCGACCGCGGCGTGGTGGTCTGCCATGACCGTCGCTTCGCCTCGGAGCACTTCGCGCGCGCCTGCGTCGAGGTGCTCGCCGCCCACGGCATCCGCTCGTTCACGCCACCCGAGGCCGTGCCAACCCAGGTCGGCAGCTTCTTCACCCGTGAGATGGGTGCGGGGGCGGGGATCGTGATCACCGCCAGCCACAACCCGTGGACCGACAACGGCTTCAAGGTGAAGGCCAACACGGGCGGGGCGGGCGCGCCCGAGATGCTCGCCGCCATCGAGGCGACCATGGACGGCCACCCCGAGGACGAGCTGCCCCCGCGTCGCGAGTACGCAGATGCCGTCGCCGCCGGCCTGGTCGAGGAGTTCGACCCGTACCCGCGCTTCCAGCAGCAGCTGGCCAGCATCGTCGACATCGAGCGGATCCGGGCCGCCAAGGGTCGGGTCCTCGTCGAGCCGATGTACGGCTCCGGCGCGGGCTGGTTCACCCGGCTGCTGGGCGGCGGCGTGCTCACGGTCGAGGAGCTCCACACCGAGCGCAACCCGTTCTTCGGCGGCGTCAACCCCGAGCCGATCCGCCCCAACATCGACGCCTGGCTGGAGGAGATCCCGAGCTGGGGCGCGGACATCGGGATCGCCTTCGACGGCGACGCCGATCGGGTCGGGATGGCGACCGAGGAGGGCGTCTTCGTCAACCAGCTGCAGGTCTACGCGCTCCTGTACTGGTATCTCCTCGAGGTGCGGCACCAGATCGGTCCGGCCGTCTACACGGTCACGAGCACCTCGATGGCGCCGCGTCTGGCCGAGATCTATGGCACGCAGGCGTACGAGACCGGAGTCGGCTTCAAGTACGTGGGGCCGAAGATGACCGAGACGCACGCGGTGATCGGCGGCGAGGAGTCGGGCGGCTTCGGCTTCGGGATGCACATCCCCGAGCGCGACGGCCTTGCGTCCGGCCTCTTCCTCCTCGACCTGTGGCTCACGAAGGCGAAGAAGGCGTCCGAGGTGCTGGCCGAGCTCCAGGCGCTGGCGGGGCCGAGCTACTACAACCGGATCGACATCCGCTTCGCCCGCGAGGGCTACGACGCGGTCAAGGCCGATACCCTGGCGCGACTGGAGCACGAGGCGCCCGAGGCGCTCGCCGGCCGCGCGGTCGTGCGCCGGCAGGCGCTCGAGACCGGTGACGGCTTCAAGTTCTACCGCGACGACGGATCGTGGCTCCTCATCCGCTTCTCCGGCACCGAGGCGCTGCTGCGCATCTACGTCGAGGCACGATCGCCCGCGGACGTCGACGCGCTGCTCGAGGATGGCCGCCGGATTGCCGCGGCCGGGGTGCCCGCCTGATCGCATGAGCGACGCCCGCGATTTCTTCGGCTACAAGCACCCCGACGAGGAGCCGGGACGCCGCGAGGAGCCCGCGCCCGACGATCCAACCGCGCCTCCCCAGTTCGACGAGGCGATCACGCTCGACAACGCGCGGGTGATCAGCGGCATCGACAGCGCCGACATGATCGGCCGCGTGCGCGAGCTGCCTCGCCAGCTGGCCCTGGCGCGGCGCGTCGCGGCCGCGATCAAGCTGCCCGCCTCGCATACCGACGTCGACGCGGTGTGCGTGCTGGCGATGGGCGGGTCGGCCATCGGGGCCGACCTGGTGGTGGGGATCGCCGGCGACCGCCTGCGGGTTCCGCTCGTCGTGCATCGCGACTACGGCCTGCCGGCATGGGCGGGGAAGCGGACGCTGGTGATCGCCGCCAGCCACTCCGGGGAGACGGTCGAGACCGTTTCGGGGGCTAGCGAAGCGCGGCGACGCGGCCTGCCTCTGGTCGTCATCAGCACCGGCGGCGCACTCGGCGCCGCGGCGACCGCGGACGGGACGCCGTACCTGCGCTACGAGAGCCCGGGGCAGCCACGCGCCGCCATTGGCTTCGGGATCGGGCTCATGCACGAGCTCCTCTCGCGCGCGGCGCTGCTCACGGACGCGGATCCGCTTGGCCCCGCCGTCGAGACCCTCGAGGCGCTGCTCGAACGCAACGCGCCGTCGGTGGAGACCGATGCCAGCCCGGCCAAGCAGCTCGCGTGGTCGATCTTCGGACGGATCCCGGTCATCTACGGCGCCGGGCAGATGTCGGCGGTGGCGCATCGCTGGAAGACGCAGATGAACGAGAACGCCAAGGCCTGGGCTGCCTTCGAGCCGATGCCCGAGGCGAACCACAACGCGATCGAGGGAAGCCTGAACCCCCGCGAGCTGTCCGATGCGCTGTACGTGGTCGAGCTGCGCGACCCGACCGAGGCACCGGAGATCGCTGCCCGTTACGAGGTCGTCAACGAGCTCCTGGGTGAGCGGGCCACGAATCGCAGCGTGGTCTGGGCGGAGGGGCCGTCGCCGCTGGCGCGGGTGCTCAGCGGCGTCGCCTTCGGCGACCTGGTGAGCGTGTATCTCGCAATCCTCTACCAGACCGACCCGACCCCGGTTACACTTCTGACGATGTTGAAGCAGCGGCTCGCTCGGTCGACCGACTGACGGGCGCCGATAGTAACGGCGCCGGATGCCGGCGCCGGGAGGAGACGCGACGGTGCATTCGAGCATGATCGGCAAGGTCGAAAAGGCGATGCGCTACGCGCACGAGCCTGACCGGGTGAAGATCTCTGGCCTGACCGCCAGCTTCTCCGGCGACAACGGGACGCACACCGTCTCGCTCGATGCCGACACATGGCACTGCGACTGTCATCTCTTCGAGTCCGCGGGCGGCTGCTCGCACACCCTGGCCATCCAGAAGATGCTCGATCCGATGCTCTCCGACGCCGCCAAGGACACGCCCCTCTACGGTCGCAGCGAGGTGCCCGTCCCCGCGTAGGTCTCCGGACCGCAACGCATTCGAGGCCCGCACCCCAATCCGGCGGGCGGGCGTGTGTGAATCTCCGTTCGGAGGTTGAGTCAGTCCGCCAGCGATACGCTGTACACGGATTCAGTCGTCGCTTGCTCGGCGACCATCACGGTCACCCAATCGTCACTGCACTGGGGAGCCCCGATCAAGGAATGGGGCGGAGAGCCGAGAATCATCTGGACATCCTCGCCGGGTCGCCAGCGGAGGAGGGATTGGGACGAATCCGGCGGGTTGTTACGCAGCCACAGGACCCAGTTCCCGCAGGCCGTCACCGACCCAGTGACGATGGCGCCAAGGCTCGCCACCTGGCCGTCTGGCAACTGGACGTACGCTTCTGAATCGGCGATCCCTGGCTCGCGGAGGCCGACTTCAGACCAGAGCGTCCAGTTGGATCCGCCAGCCCCGCTAAATCCTTTGCATTCCATGCGCAGCGGGAGGTCCGCTGCGCTCTCAGTTCCTGCCCGGCTAATGCGAAGCAAGCGAACGCACGGCTCCCGCTCCGGAACCGGGTCCTCCTGGAGGCGGAAGGTTACGGTGTCGTTCGGGCCCATGCGCGCCCAGTCGACGAGCCACCCTTTCGGGCCGCACCACCGCTCGCTCCACGTGAGCGTCCCCAGTTCGAGGTCGACCAGGCAGGAGGTGAGCAGCGCCGGATAGGCGGTATCGAAGACGGCATGTCCGTATGCCACCGACCACACGAAGCCCGGATCCGGCATCCCATCGATATCCGTGATGCTGAGACGCTCGCCATTGCGCAGGTCGTAGCGGTACGCGCGAATGCCGAGGGTGAATGGATCGAGGTTGTTCGTTTCGGTGATGACAATCCACGGAGCGGCAAGCCATGCATCCGCGGTGGCCCAACCGTCATCGAAGTCGGGGACGGAATGCTGTAGCACGACCGCACCAGTGGTCGTGTCCACAACGACCGCCGATCCTCGCACAGATCGGGTGATGTCAACGAGGTACGTCCCGTCGAAGGTGGCCGAGGCAGTGGGGTTGCGGACTCGGAACGGATGCGTTCCGTTGGGCAGCCAGTCCAATTCCACGATCCGCTCCGCTAAGGAGGCGCTTGGGGCCGCGGACACCGGGGTCGTGGTTGGCGGTGGCGTGGTCGGTGAGTCCGTCGCCACGTGCGGTGGAGAGGTGGTTACCGGTGGGCTAGGTGAGCTGTTACAGCCTACCTGCACGACCACGACCGCGAGGAGACTCGAGATCCAGACGTAGCGGATCAAGACTCGCTGCCCTATGCCCCGAGTTGTCCGTAGTTGGCGACCGTGGCGTTGAGCAGCTTGTCGTCGCTGACGTCACGGGGTCCGGACGTCACCGGCTTAGACGGGTAGAACCTGTGCTCGTTGAAGGGCTCGAAGAGCTTGATCGTCGGGTTCCAGACACCCCCCGGATAGAGGTTATAGCCACGCACGATTTGATAGTGCCCACCCCAATCCGCCGTGACGTACGAGAAGTAGGCCCTGTACAGCATGACGTGGGAGATCGCGGGATCGTTGTCGCTCCATATGCGGCCAATTATCGCGGCGAGGTAGTTGTCGAGCTGGCCTCCGCTGTAATAGAGGATGTTGAACTTGTCTTTTGTGGCCGAATAGCCACCAAGCGTGTTTAGCGCGGAAACCATCTTGGCGAGGCTCGCGGAGTTGGCGCCGGAGATCTTCACGTATGGCCACCAATAGTCCTGTGTCTTGACGATGCCCTTCCACTTGGCGGCCATCGCGGTGGATGCAGGTCCGCAGTAGTACGACTCTTCCTGTTCGTCGCTCGTGGACCACGTCATGATTTACTTGTAGTTGGGCGGGGTCGGACACGGTGGGTCGGCACATGGCAAGACGTAGTCCGGCTGAATGACTCCCCGCGCCGCGGCTGCCTGATGATTTAGCCACGCCTCGATATACGCGCCTCGATCTGACTCCGCCAGCAAGGTCGGTGCATCCGCCAGTGCTTGATGCATCTCATCCAACTCGGCCGCAAGACGGTCTCGGGCGGGGAGGCTGGCGAAGGTGGTCAGTTCGTCGGTGAGCGTTGCTGCTCCCTCGAGCTCAGGCTTTGTGTCGTGGGACAGGTTTGCCGATCCTGGGATGACTGGTGCCACGGCCGTCCCATCGCCTTGGGTCCATCCCAAGTGGAGGCAGTAGCTCAGCGTGTCAGTGATCGGATAACACCGAATGAACAGCTCGGGTAGTTCCGAAGTCGAGGCAGCGCGGAGCGCCATATCGCTCGGTGAGGTCGCGATCACGAAACGATCGGCGCTCGTTGTTGACTGGCCGTCGGAGGGGTCCGCACCACGAGCGGCTGTCAGTTGCATGAGCACGAGGAGTGCGGCCATGGAAAGGGCGAGTTGAATGCGGCCGCGAAGACCTCGGGCTCCAGCGGACGGCGTGATTCGCTGTGAGTAGGTGTGCATGCCATTCCCTCCTCGATCGCACAGCGCAACGTTTATCCGGTTGCCTCCCCTGCTGTTTATCGATCGCTCGCGCTTCCAAGACAAGTGCCGTTTGATTCCTTGTCGGGGGCCCTACCGTCCACCCGGCTGAGAAATCCCCGTGGCGACAAAGTCCAGGTGCGCCCTTCAACTAAGCAATGCACAACGGTGCTCAGCTTCTTGGTGCAGGCTCCGGATCCCACGCTCTGCCGATCACCGAGACGACGAGGATGCTGTCTCGTCTGCTAGCCTTGGGTCGTTATCAACCGAAGACCGTGTCGGGTGCCGTGGCCGCAAGGACCACGGGTCAATGGAGAAGCCGGTGCGATGCCGGCGCTGTCCCGCAACTGTATCCGCGCCCCTCCGGGAGCACGGGAGCCAGGTCGCCAGCCCCAGGCGCGATGTCCAGCCCCCTCGTGTGAAAGGGAACGGCATCAACATGACTCCCCGTCTTCGTCTCCCGTCCTCCCTCGCCTTCCTGGCTGCCCTGCTGCTTGCTGCCTGCGCGCCTGCCGGGAGCGGCAGCCCCAGCGCGACGATCCGGCCGTCCGCCAGCAGCGCGCCCAGTGTTCCGGCCCACAGCGTCTACCCCCTCACCCTGACCGATGACGCCGGCCGAGAGGTCACGCTCACCGCGGCGCCGACCCGCATCGTCAGCCTGGCGCCGTCCAACACCGAGATCGCCTGCGCCCTGGACGCCTGCGACGACCTGGTCGGGGTCACGGACTACGACGACTACCCTGACCAGGTGGCCGATGTCGCCGACGTGGTGATCGGCGCCGTGGTCGACGTCGAGAAGGTGGTCGCGGCCGATCCGGAGCTGATCCTGGCGGCGGGCAACGGGGCCACACCCACGGGCGTGATCGACCAGCTCAGCGACCTTGGCTATCCCGTCCTGGCGCTCTACCCGCATGACCTGCAGCAGGTGTACGACGACATCTCCCTGGTCGCGGAGGCGATCGACGCCCAGGCTGCGGCCGAGGAGCTCGTGGCCATCCTTCAGGCGCGTGAGGAGGCGGTCATCACCGCCGTTGCCGGTGCCGACCGGCCGCGGACCTTCTACGAAGTCGGCGTCTTCGAGGGAAGCATCTACACCGCGGGCAAGGACTCCTTCCTGGCTTCGCTCATCTCGCTCGCCGGCGGGGAGCCGATCGTTGGCGACGCGGCCTCGACGGCCATCCAGCTCGAGGACCTGATCAGCGCGGACCCTGAGCTGATCCTGCTCGGCGACGCCAGCTACGACGACACGATCACGGCCGAGAGCGTCGCCGCCCGGTCGGGCTGGAGCGACATGAGCGCGGTTCGGGACGGCCACGTCATGGTCGTGCTCGACGACCTGGTCATCACGCGGCCAGGCCCGCGGATCGTGGACGGCCTCGAAGCGTTGGCCAGGGCCATCCATCCCGAGCTGTTCCCCTAGGCCGATGCGCGCCACCGCCTCCGCTCCCGCCACGACCCGTCCGATCGCCATCGGTCCGTCACTGACTCGGGTGACGGTCGTGCTGGGCGGCGCCGCGATCCTGCTGCTGGGCGTGATGGTGGTGGCGGTCGCGGTCGGCTCAGTTGGGGTCGGGCTGGGGGACACGGTCGCGGTCCTCGGGCATCGGCTGCTCGGGCTGCCGCTGGCTCGCCCGCTCGCTCCTGGCGCCGAGCAGATCATCTTCGACGTGCGCCTGCCCCGGGTGCTGACCGCGATGCTGGTCGGCGGCGGGCTGGCGGTGGCGGGGACCGTCTTCCAGGCGCTCCTCCGCAACCCGATGGCGGATCCGTACATCATCGGCACCGCCGCCGGCGCATCGCTCGGCGCGATCGCCGGGCTGATGGCGCCGGTGCTGGTCCCGGCCCTCGCCATCGGCCTCGGCAGCAGCTGGCTGGGGCTGGGCCTGGTCCAGGTACTGGCCTTTGGCGGAGGCCTCGCCACGGTCCTCGTGGTGTACGCGGTCTCGCGTGCCAACGGGCGCGTGCCGGTCGTAACCCTGCTGCTGACGGGGTACGCCGTCTCGTCCGTGCTGTCGGCCGGGGTCGCGCTGCTGATGTTCTTCTCCGGGCAGCATCTTGGCGCCATCTTCGGATGGCTGATGGGCTCGCTGGCAGCCGCGAAGTGGATCAACCTGGCGTTCGCCGCGCCGTTGCTGGTGATCAGCGCGGCGCTCCTCGTCGTCCGCTGGCGGGGCCTCAACCTGCTGCTGCTCGGCGACGGTCCCGCGGCCCACCTGGGCCTCGACGTGGAGCGCGAGAAGCTCGTGCTGACGACGCTCGCCACCCTGGCGACGTCCACGGTCGTGGCCATCTCCGGGACGATCGGGTTCGTGGGGCTGGTGGTGCCGCACGTCCTGCGGCTGGCGATCGGGCCCGATCATCGGCTCCTGCTGCCGGCCAGCGTGCTGTATGGCGCCACCCTGCTGGCGCTCGCCGACCTCGGCGCGCGCCTCGCCGGCGGGATCCCGGTTGGAATCGTGACCGCGCTGATCGGCGCGCCCTTCTTCATCTGGCTGCTGCGTCGATCGCGCTCGGTTCGCGTCCTCGTCACGCCATGACCGCCGCCGTCGGGACCGATGCGCTGGCCGCCCTCGCGGGCGTCGCCTTCGGCTATCCGCTGCCCGATGGGGGGCGCCGCGACGTCCTCCGCTCGGTCGACCTAACGCTGGCGCGCGGAGACCTCGTGGCGCTGGTCGGCACGAACGGCAGCGGCAAGACGACCCTGCTGCGGCTGCTGACCGGGGTCATGCAGGCCGACGCCGGGGATGTTCGGTTCGATGGCCGGCCCATCGCCGACTGGCGCAGGCCCGATCTCGCGCGACGCGTGGCCGTGCTTCCGCAGCAGCTCGACCTGCCGGTCGGCTTCCGCGTGGCCGAGCTGGTGGAGATGGGCCGTGCGCCCCACGCACGACGCCTCTTCGCCTCGACCGACGCGGATGCGCGAGCCGTCTCCCGTGCCATTGCGGACGCTGGTGCCCTCGATCTCGCGGATCGCTACGCCGAGGAGCTCTCCGGTGGGGAGCGCCAGCGGCTGCTGGTGGCGATGGCGCTTGCCCAGGAGCCGGACCTCCTGCTGCTCGACGAGCCGACTCTCCATCTCGACCTCGCCCACCAGGTCGCGCTGCTGGCCGCCATCCGGCAGCTGCGCCACCAGCGCGGGCTGACGGTCCTCGCCGTGCTCCACGACCTCAACCTGGCGGCCGCCTTCGCGCCGCGCGTCGCGGTGCTCGACGAGGGGCGGATCGTGGCCGACGGACCACCCGCCGACGTGCTGACCCCCGACCTGGTGCGACGCGTCTTCGGGGTCGAGGTGGACGAAGCGCGGACCGCGGATGGCCGGCGGCACCTCGCGCTGCGAGAGGTTTAGGGCTCGACCTCTTCGTCGACGACCATCTCGATCTGTTCCTCGCCGTCGGCACGCACGCTGCGGTGCACGTGGATGTGCGGGTGTGTCTCGTCGGAGACCTGGGCCTTGGCGACCTTCACCATCGTCCCCTCGTCGACGTTGGAGAGGCGCTCGGCCTCGGGCAGGGCGGCGTTCGGAAGCTCGCTCCATAGGACGAGGTTCAGGAACACGTTGAGCACCGCGATGACCGGGATCCCGAACAGCGCGCCCCAGACGCCGGCAACCTGGGCGCCCACGAGCAGACCGACCAGCACCAAGATCGGGTGCATTCCGAGCGCGCCCTGCATCAGGCGTGGCTGCAGCCAGTTGACGAGGACCGTCTGGACGGCCACCAGGATGATGGTGGAAAAGATGAACGTGTCCGGGGTGTAGATCCAGGCCGCGGCGATGGGCGGGATGAGGGCCAGCGGCGGGCCGAAGAAGGGGATCACCATCGCCAGCGCCGAGAGGGTCCCGATCAGGAAGAGGTACGGGATCCCGAAGGCGATGCCGACGACCGCCACCAGGATGGCCTGGATCACGGCCAGCACGAGCTGCGCGCGCAGGAAGCCGCCGAACGCCCTCGCCACGCTGCTCTCGAGGATCTGCATCTCGTCGGAGTACCGGCGAGGAACGGCGCGGTTGAGCTTGGCGAGGATCTTCTCGCTGTCGATGACCATGTAGAGCGACAGGATCAGGATCAGGAATAACGAGCCGAGGGTCGCCAAGGTGGCGCCGGCGATCTCCTGGGCCTGGTCGAAGATGGCGGTGACGAGGTTGCCGATCTGATCCTGGGCGCTGTGGAACAGGGCGACGAGATCGGGCTTGTCGAACCCGAGCGTGGTCTGGTAGCCGGCGAGGGTCGATTCTATCTTGGCGGCCGTCTCCGGGAACTTGCTGGTGGCATCCGCCAGCTGCTGCGTGATGGCCGCCCCTGTGGTGAAGAGGACGAACCCGAGCAGCACGAGCGCGAACAGGTAAGCGATGCCGACTGCCACGCCGCGCGAGACGTGCTGGCTCTCGATGAAGCGGACCACCGGCGACATCACGAAGGCCAGCAGCCAGGCCAGGAAGAGGATGAGGAAGATCTGGCTGAAGCCGCCCAGGATCCCGAACAGGATCTGGATCAGCAGGACCGCGAAGTAGGCCGATCCGAGGATGAGGAACGCGAGCAGCCAGCGACGCTCCCGCGGCCCGATGCCGGTCCAGACGGGGCCGGTCACGACGAGGGCCCTGCTGGCGGGCCGATCCCCGTGGCGGCGCGCACCTCGGCCATCGTCGCCTCGAGAATGGGGCGCACCTTGGCCACGCCCGCGGCCAGCACGCGTTCGACGTGGCCAGGATCGGCGGCGAGCTCGGCGCGGCGCGCGCGCATCGGCGCGAAGAAGTCGATGATCCGCTCGGCCAGCAGCTGTTTCGTCTCCACGCACCCGGTGCGTGCGGTTCGCTCGCCGTCCTGGATCTGGACGTAGTCACCCCCGAAGAAGCGGTGCAGCTGGCACACGTTGCAGATCTCGGGCCGCCCCGGATCGGTGCGCTTGATGCGCTGCGGGTCGGTGACCATCTTCTGCACGATGCGCCGGATCTCGTCGGGCTCGGCGAAGATCGGGATCGTGTTGCCGGCCGACTTGCTCATCTTGCGGACGCCATCGGTCCCAAGCACCACGGGGGCATCGGTGAAGACCGCCTGCGGCTCCGGGAAGATCGGTCCATAGCGGCGGTTGAAGGCGCGCACGATCTCGCGCGAGAGCTCGAGATGCGCCGCCTGGTCCTTCCCGATCGGCACCCGGCTGGCCTTGTAGATGACGATGTCGGCCGCCTGCAGGACGGGGTAGTCGAGCAGCCCCATGCTGTTCTCGATCCCCTCGTCCTTCTTCTCCTTGTAGGTTGGCGTGCGCTCGACCCAGCTGACCGGCACGACGGTGTTGAAGATCCAGGCCAGCTCGGCGTGCTCGGGCAGGTCGGACTGCCGGATGAGGGCGCAGCGCTCCGGATCCAGGCCCACGGCGAGGAGGTCCAGCACCATCTCGTGGGTGAGGTCGCGCATCTTCTGGCCGTCGTGGACGCTCGTCATGGCGTGGTAGTCGACGATCGCGTAGATCGCCTCGTACTGGTCCTGGAGCGCGACGTAGTTGACCTGCGCGCCGAGGTAGTTGCCCAGGTGCGAGGCCCCGGACGGCTGGATTCCGCTGAAGACGCGCTCGCGGACGGTCGTCTCGGTCATCGGACGGCGAGTGTAGCGTGCGCCAGCGGGAACAGGCCGCTCAGAGCCGGATGTCGGACGTCAGACGGCATAATGCCCGCATGACTGATCCAGCCGACTGGTCGCGCGCCGCCGATCCCGCACGCAGGATCGGGCACGCGGTGGAGTATCACGCGGAGATCGGCTCGACCAACGATCGCGCACGCTCGGCGCTGGCCGAGCCTGGTGGCGAGGGGCTGGCCATCGTCGCCGACCTGCAGACGGCCGGGCGTGGCCGCCGTGGCCGGACCTGGATCTCGCCGGCGGGCGCGAACCTTCTGGTCAGCGTCGCCTGGCGGCCGCGCATCGAGCCGCGGCTGGCCGGCCTGCTGGGCGTTGCCGCGGCGCTGGCGGTGCGGGATGCCTGCGCCACGCTCGTCCCCGATGCTGAGCTTTCGATCCGCTGGCCGAACGACCTGGTCGACGCCAGCGGCCGCAAGGTCGCCGGCCTCCTGGTCGAGACGGCGCTGGAGGGCGGCGAGGTGACCGAGGTGGTGGTCGGGATCGGCATCAACGTCAATTGGCTGGGAAGCGCCATGCCCGCCGAGATCGGTGACGGCGCAACCTCGCTGCACGACCTGCTCGGGGCGCCGGTCGATCGGGTTGACCTGCTGGGGCGGGTGCTGGCGGCGCTGGACGCCGAGGCACGTGCCCTCGAGCGCGGCGAGAGTCCGGTCGCTCGGCTGCGCGAGGTCTCCTGGCTCGACGGACGGGTGGTCGAGGTCGACACCGGCGCCACCACGATCGGCGGGCGGGCGGCGGGGATCGCGGACGATGGGTCGCTGCTGCTCGACGCCGAGGTCGGGCGCCTGGCGCTGAGCGTCGGCGAGGTGGCCCGCGTCCACCAGCCGCTGCCCGCGGGGGTGTCGGAATGAGCGAACCGCTCCTCCACCGCGAGTCGGGACCGGCGCGGGACGGGGACCCCGACTCGGCCGATGTCGCGGCGGCACAGCGCGACCGGGCGGCGTTCGACGTCCTCTACCGGCGCTACCTCGACCGCGTCTACGGCTACGCCTTCTACCAGCTGCGCGACCATCACGACGCGGAGGACGCCACCGAGCGGACCTTCCTGGCGGCCCTGCACGCGCTGCCCGAGTTCCGTGACGAAGGCGCGACCTTCCGCGCCTGGCTGTTCCGCATCGCGCACAACACGATCGTCAATGCCCGCCGCAGCCGATTCCGCCGCCGCACCGAGCCGCTGCCCGAGGGGCTCGAACGCACCGCGCCGAACGCCGACCCGGCCGGGCTCGTGCTCGAGGCCGACGAGCTGCGGCGCGTCCTGCGCGCCGTCGCCGAGCTGCCCGACGACCGCCGCCAGGTGGTCCTGCTGCGATTCGTGGACGGGCTCAGCTCGCGTGAGATCGGGCAGGTCATGGATCGTTCCGAGGGTGCGGCGCGGGTCCTCCTGCATCGCGCCCTGCGCGACCTGGCGGCACGCCTGTAACGAAGGACGCCCCGCGGTGTTGGCTAGGATGGGGAACGCCCGCATCCATCGAGGAGATCCATCCTGCCGACCCGCACGCCCGCCGAACGCCTTGACGAGGCCGTCGATCGGCTCCTGACCGGTGGCCAGCCCGCGGTTGGCCCCGAGCTCGCGCCGCTGGTCGACGCTGCCTCGGTGGTTCGCTCCGCGCTCAGCCCGCTGCCGGCCGGATCGCGCTTCGAGGCTCGCCTCGCGTCGCGCCTGGCCAGCCACGGGCCGGTGGGGGAGCTGATGGCGGCGATCGGCGATGCCACGCGCCGCGAGCTCCGTCACCCCGGACGCATCCTGCTGACCGGCGCCGTCTCGTCGGCCGCGGTCGGCGTCGGCGTGACCCTCATCGCCCTGCGGCGCGGCGCACGCCGCCATGCCGCCGGCCAGCAGCCGGCGCATCGGTAGGCCCGAGATGCAGATCAAGCTGCCCTTCTCCCGCCGGCGCGAGGTCACTCCCGAGACCTGGACGGTCTGTCCGAGCTGCGAATCGCAGATCTTCAACCGCCAGCTCGAGCGCAACCTCCGCGTCTGCCCGACCTGTGGCCACCACTTCCGGATGGGGATCGGGCAGCGGATCGAGCTGCTCCTCGACGACGGCAGCTTCGTCGAGCACGACGCCGGGCTGGAATCCGGCGACCCGCTCGGCTTCCACGACCAGAAGCCATACGTCGACCGGCTCGAGGCGTCCCGGATCAAGACCGGCCTGCGCGAGGCGGCGGTGTGGGGGATCGGCACGATCGATGGGCAGCGGGTCGCGATCGGGCTCTTCGACTTCCACTTCATGGGCGGCAGCATGGGGAGCGTGGTGGGCGAGAAGCTGGCTCGCTGCTTCGAGGCGGCGCTCGCGGAGCGCATCCCGGCGATCGTCGTCAGCGCCTCTGGCGGGGCCCGCATGCAGGAGGGCACCCTCTCGCTCCTGCAGCTGGCCAAGACCACCGCGCCGCTGACCCGCCTCGACGCGGCCGGCATCCCGTTCATCAGCGTCCTCACCGACCCGACCACCGGCGGCGTGCTCGCCAGCTTCGCCTCCCTGGGTGACGTGATCCTGGCCGAGCCGAAGGCCCTCATCGGCTTCGCCGGCGCGCGCGTCGCCAGCGGGACGGTGGGCGAGGACCTGCCGGAGGGCTTCCAGAGCGCCGAGTCGCTGCTCGAGCACGGCTTCGTCGACGGCATCGTTCCGCGTCCGGAGCTGCGGAACGCGCTGTCGCGCCTCCTCAGGCTGCTGCCGGCAGCACCCGCCGCGGACGGGCTGGACACCGGCGAGGCGCGCGGCTGGGGGCCGATCGGGGTCCTCTCCGGTATCGCCGAGCGCTTCGGGACCGCCGTGAGCGAGACGATCGGCATCGAGGTCGAGAAGCCGCCGGCGGCCAGGGAAGACGAGCAGTGAGCGACCTGTTGCTGAGCGCCTCCCCGCCATCGGCCGAGGCGATCGAATCGGCGTGGCGCCGCGTCCAGCTGGCTCGCCACCCGCAGCGGCCGCGGACGCTCGACCTCGTGGCGCTCATCTTCGACGACTTCACCGAGCTCCACGGCGACCGCTCGTTCCGCGACGATCCGGCGATCGTCGGAGGACCGGCGCTGCTCGAAGGTCGCGCGGTGATGGTGATCGGCCACCAGAAGGGGAAGGACACCGAGTCGAACATCTTCCGCAACTTCGGCTCGCCGTATCCAGAGGGGTTCCGCAAGGCGCAGCGCCTTATGCGGCTGGCCGACAAGCTGGGGATGCCGCTCATCACCTTCCTCGACACCGCCGGCGCCTTCCCCGGACCGGCCGCAGAGGAGCGTGGCCAGGCGGAGGCCATCGCCTCGTCGATCAAGCTGATGACGGGCCTGCAGGTGCCGATCGTGGTCGTCATCATCGGCGAGGGTGGATCCGGCGGCGCGTTGGCGATCGGGGTCGGCGACGAGGTGCTCGCGCTCGAGAACGCCACCTACTCGGTCATCTCGCCAGAGGGCTGCGCGGCCATCCTGTGGCGCGCGCCCGAGGCTGCGCCGACCGCGGCCGCCACGATGCGCATGACCGCGGCAGACCAGCTGGAGCTCGGCATCATCGACGGCGTCATCGACGAGCCGGGCGAGGGGGCCCACGACGACCATGCCGCGCACCGCGTCCGCGGTCAAGCATGCGATCCTCGCGTCCCTCGGCAGGATCACGAGGCTCGAAACGGAGGCCCTGCTGACGACGCGCTATGCTCGTCTGCGCGGGATCGGGCTGGTCCGTGAGACGGAAGTCCCCGGCGCGGAGCAGGCCAGGGAGCCGTCGTTGCGTCGTCGGATCGGGCGCCTCCTGCGGCTGCCGGGCGTGCCGCAGCGGCCGCGCTGGAGCGAGATCTGGCCGAGCGGCGAGGACGCCGACAGCAACGAGGAGGGTGCATGACCGACGGAGCCGATCCGCTGCAGCAGATCGAACGAGCGGCAGCCGAGCTCATTCCGCAGCTCACCGAGCGCCTCGCGCAGCACGGATTGGGCGAGATCGAGGTGCGGCAGGGCGACCTCCGCGTCCGCGTCGCCAAGGCGATCGAAGCGCCCGCCGTACCCGCCGCACCCGCCGCGCGGCCCCCGGCAGGGCAGGGCGCCGTGCCGAGCGACCGCGTCGGCGTCGTCCCGAGCGGTCCGAGCGCGCAGGGAGTCACGTCGCCAGCGGTGGGCTTCTTCGTCTATGCCGATGGGCTCGGCCCCGGGCTGCCGGTCGACAAGGGCGACGAGCTCGGACACGTCGAGATGCTCGGTGTCCGCCACGAGGTGCGCGCGCCGCGACGCGGCCTGGTGCGCAACCTCGTCACCGAGACGGGTGAGGCGGTCGAGTACGGCCAGCTCCTGATCGAGATGGAAGCGGCCGAGTGACCGTCGCACTGCTCTTCTCACCGCAGGGCTCCCAGGCCGTCGGCATGGGGCGCGAGCTGGCGGCCGTCTCGCCGGCAGCCGCGGCGACCTTCCGCGAAGCCGATGCAGCGCTCGGCTGGGAGGTCTCGTCGCTTGCCTGGTCTGGCCCGGAGGAGCAGCTCAACGACACGCGGCAGACGCAGCCATGCCTGGTGGCAACCTCCATCGCCTGCCTGCGGGCGCTCGAGGAGGAGCTCAGCGGCCTGGGTGAGCGCCTCGCGCCGGCCTTCGTCGCCGGGCATTCCGTCGGGGAATATGCGGCGCTCGTGGCTGCCGGAGCGCTCTCCCTGGGCGACGCCCTCCGCCTCGTGGCCCGGCGCGGCGAGCTCATGGCAGACGCGCTGGTGCCCGGCGGGATGGTGGCGGTGATCGGCCTCGACCGTGAGGCGGTGGCGGCCACCGTGGCTGGCCTGGGTCGCGGGGCGGACCTCGTGCTGGCCAACGACAACGCGCCGGGCCAGGTCGTCATCAGCGGGACGCCGGAGGCCTTGGCCGCGGCGGAAGCGCCGCTGCGCGCCGCCGGGGCGCGCCGCTCGATCGCGCTGAAGGTGTCGGGTCCCTTTCACTCGCCCCATATGGAGGGAGTCGGGGAGGAGCTGGCCGCCGCCCTCGCGACGGCGACCTGGCACGATGCCGACCCGCCGGTGGTCAGCAACGTGACCGCCGAGCCGGTGACGGACGCCGCCGAGATCAGGCGCCTGCTGGCGCGCCAGGTCTGCTCGCCCGTGGAGTGGGTCCAATCCGTCCGGCGCATGTCCGAAGCCGGAGTCGATACCTTCGTCGAGTGCGGGCCCGCCGCAGCGCTCACCGGGATGGTGCGGCGCATCGTGCCGGAGGCCCGGATCCTGAACGTCTCCGATCCCGCCAGCCTGGCAGTCACGGCGGACGCACTGGCGCAGGCCGAAAGCCGGGTGCCGGCCTGATGTTCAACAAGATCATGATCGCGAACCGCGGCGAGATCGCGGTGCGCATCCTCCGCGCCTGTCGCGACCTTGGCGTGCCGGCGGTTGTCGCCTTCAGCGAGGCGGACCGCGACACGCTGGCAGTGCGCATGGCCGACGAGGCGATCTGCATCGGCCCGGCCGAGGCACGCAAGAGCTACCTCAACCAGCCGGCGGTGGTGTCCGCCGCGATCATCGCGGGTTGCGACGCGATCCATCCGGGCTACGGGTTCCTCTCCGAGGATGCCGGCTTCGCGGAGGTGTGCGCGGCGCATGACCTGCACTTCATCGGCCCGCGCGCGGAGGTGCTCGAGAAGTTTGGGAGCAAGTACGCCGTGCGACGCATGCTCGCCGCCAACGGTCTGCCCACCGTGCCGGGAAGCGCCGGCATCCTGACCGATCTGCGCGACGCCCTCGACCAGGCCTCGGCCGCCGGCTACCCGGTCCTGCTCAAGCCGTCGGCTGGGGGCGGCGGCCGTGGCATGCGGCTCGTCCGCTCGCCGCGCGAACTGGAGACATCCCTGCCCCTGTCGCGCTCCGAGGCGCAGGCGTCGTTCGGCGACGATTCGGTCTACTTCGAGAAGTGGATCGAGGAGAGCCGGCACGTTGAGGTGCAGGTGCTGATCGACCGACACGGCAACGGCATCCACCTCGGCGAGCGCGACTGCAGCGTCCAGCGTCGCCACCAGAAGATCATCGAGGAGGCGCCGTCGCCAGCCATGAACGAGGAGGCGCGCGAGCGGCTGCGCGATCTCGCGATCCGCTCGGTCATGGCCGCCGGCTACGAGAGCGCCGGGACGTTGGAGTTCCTGCTCGACGGCGATGGCAACGCCTATTTCATCGAGATCAACTGTCGCATCCAGGTCGAACACCCGGTGACCGAGATGCTGACCGGGCTCGACCTCATTACCGAGCAGATCCGGCTGTCATCCGGCGAGCCGCTCACCCTGCGCCAGGAGCAGGTCGCGCTGCGGGGGCACGCGATCGAGTTCCGCATCAATGCCGAGGATCCGGGCGACAACTTCGCCCCGCAGACCGGAACGGTCGACGAGCTGCAGCTCCCCGGCGGACCGGGGGTGCGCGTCGACACCCACCTCTACCCCGGCTACGAGGTCCCGCCCTATTACGACTCGCTGCTGGCGAAGCTCATCGTGTGGGGCGAGACGCGCGAGATCGCCCTGGCCCGCTCGCGCCGCGCGCTCGCCGAGTTCGAGGTCGGCGGGATCAAGACGAACCTTCCGTTCCATCGTGGGATCATCGACAACGCCGCCTTCCTGGATGGCGCGGTGAGCACCAACCTGCTCGACCGGGTCGGCCCCGCGGCCTTCGTGGCGGGCAGCGCATGACAGCATGGAGCACGAACCGCCGATGACCGACGAAGCCACCGCCACTCCCGGGGTCGACGTCACGCTGCCGCTCGAGGCCGCGGACATCATGCGGATCATCCCGCACCGCTACCCGTTCCTCCTCATCGACCGGGTCGTGGAGCTCGAGCCCGGCAAGCACGTCGTCGCGATCAAGAGCGTGACCGCCAACGAGCCGCAGTTCACCGGCCACTTCCCGGAGCGCCCGATCATGCCCGGCGTCCTGATGGTCGAGGCGCTCGCGCAGGCAGGCGCGGTAGCGGTCCTCTCGCTCCCGGAGTACCGCGGCAAGCTGGCGCTGTTCGCCGGCATCGACGAATGCCGCTTCCGGCGGACGGTGATCCCCGGCGACACGCTTCGTCTCGAGGTGACCATGGAGAAGCTGCGCGGCGTCTTCGGCCGCGGCAGGTGCGTCGCCACCGTCGACGGCGAGGTCGCGGTCGAGGCGACGATCAGCTTCGTCATCCCGCGCGACCAGTCGATCGCCGGAGGCCTGCCCCAGTGACCGAGCGGCCGAGGCGGCCGAGCTCCGCCGAGCGCGGTGAACAGCGCGTGGTGGTGACCGGCTTGGGCGCCGTCACGCCCATCGGCAACGACGTGCCGTCCTACTGGGACGCGCTCGTCGCCGGACGCAGCGGCATCGACTGCATCACCTCGTTCGACCCGTCGCGCCTCGACGCGAAGATCGCCGGGGAGGTGAAGAACTTCGAGCCGGAGCTGGTGATGCCGAAGAAGGAGGTGCGGCGGCACGATCGATACGTCCACCTCGCCTGGGTCGCATCGGTCGAGGCGCTGGCCGACGCCGGGATCCCCAACCCGATCACCGACGAGTCGCTGGCCGAGCGGACCGGGGTGATCATCGGCTCGGGCATCGGCGGCATCAACACGATGATCCGCGACGTGATCGAGGCGCACGACCTGGGCGTCGAGCGCATCGGGCCGTTCCTGGTGACCTCGCTCATCCCGGACATGGGTGCCGGATTCGTCGCCATCTACGCCAATGCCCGCGGACCGAACTACGCGACCGTCAGCGCCTGCAGCAGCAGCAACCACGCCATCGGCGACGCGCTCAACATCATCCGGCGCGGCGACGCGGACGTGATGATCGCCGGGGGAGCCGAGTCGGGCATCGGCGAGATCCCGGTCGCCGCCTTCGCCGCCATGCGCGCTCTCTCCACCAAGCGCAACGACGCGCCGCAGAAGGCGTCGCGCCCGTTCGACGCCGACCGGGATGGCTTCGTGATGGCCGATGGCGCCGGCGTGCTCGTGCTCGAGGCGCTCGGCCACGCCCTTGCCCGGGGCGCGCGAATCCACGGCGAGCTGGTGGGCTACGCCGCCACCGACGACGCCTCGCACATCACCTTGCCCGCACCCGGCGGCCGTGGCGCGGTGGCTTCGATGAGCCTCGCCCTGGCCGATGCGGGCCTGGCCCCCGACGAGATCGGCTACATCAACGCGCACGGCACCAGCACCCTTCCGAACGACAAGGCCGAGACGGCCGCGATCAAGACCGTCTTCGGCGAGGGCGCCTACGCCGTCCCGGTCAGCAGCACCAAGAGCATGACCGGCCACCTCCTCGGCGCCGGAGGCGGGATCGAGGCGATCGCCTGCATCCTGGCCATCGAGAACGGGATCCTGCCGCCGACGATCAACTACGAGAACCCCGATCCGGAGTGCGACCTCGACTACGTGCCGAACGTCGCCCGCCGGGTGGCAATCTCCTCGGCCATGAGCAACTCCTTCGGCTTCGGCGGCCACAACGCGACGCTCATCTTCAAGCGGTACGTGGCGTGAGTGCGGATGACGGCGGGTCGCAGCAGGTCCTGGCCGCCCTCGATCTGCTGGCGCCGGGCTTCGAGGCCAGCGGCCTCGACGAGCTCGAAGTCGAGGCCGGCGAGCTGGTGGTCCGGCTCGTTCGTCCGCGCGCGACCCCACCGGCCAGCGCCGCTCCGGCCCCTGCGCCCGCTGCGGCTGCCGCGCCGGGTCCTCTCACGCCGTACGGCGAGCCGGCGCCCGGGATGCGCTTCGTGACTGCGCCATTGACGGGCGTCTGGTACGCCGCGCCCTCGCCGGGTGCGCGTCCGTACGTGCAGGAGGGGGACGAGATCGGCGCCGGCGCCGTCGTCGGCCTGATCGAGGCCATGAAGCTGTTCAACGAGATCAAGTCGGACGTGGCCGGCAAGGTGGTCCGCGTCCTCGTCGAGCGCGGGACGCTGGTCAAGCGCCAGCAGCCCATCGTCGAAATCGACCCGCGCTGAGCGAACGGAGGAGGAAGGAGGACCGATGGCGCCGAATGCCGTGATCACCGGATGGGGGATGTATGCGCCGTCGCGCGTCATGACCAACGACGACCTGGCCAAGATCGTCGACACCTCGGACGAGTGGATCGTGTCGCGCACCGGGATCCGCGAGCGTCGGATCGCCGCGGACGACGAGACGACCACGATCCTGAGCGTGAATGCCGCGCGCGACGCCCTCGCCGTGGCGGGACTCGACCCGGCGGAGCTCGACCTCGTGATCGTGGCGACCTGCTCGCCGGACTACCCGCTGCCGGCGACCTCGGTCACGGTCGCCACCGCGCTCGGCGCGACCCACGCCGCGGGCTTCGACCTGCAGGCGGCCTGCTCCGGCTTCCTGTACGGGCTGGCCACGGGCAGCAGCTTCATCCAGAGCGGCATGTACCGCAACGTCCTGGTCATCGGCGTGGAGATCCTGAGCCGTTTCCTCAACTGGAACGACCGCAACACCTGCGTCCTCTTCGGCGACGGGGCCGGAGCGGTCCTGCTCCAGGCATCGTCACAGCCCGGCGGGCTCATCGGCTTCAACCTGTACAGCGATGGGACCGGCTACGAGGGGATCATCGTCCCGGCCGGCGGCTCGGTCTGCCCGGCCTCGCCGCAGACGAGCGCCGACGGGAAGCACTTCATCCAGATGGCCGGGCGCGAGGTCTACAAGTACGCCACGCGCCAGCTCGCCGACTCGGCGGTTGCCGCGCTGCGCGACGCGGGGATCGGCGTCGACGAGGTCGACCAGTTCGTCTTCCACCAGGCCAACCTGCGGATCATCGAGAATGTCCAGCGCCAGCTCTCGATCCCCGACGAGAAGCTCTACATCAACATCGAGAAGTACGGCAACACGAGCGCCGCGTCGGTGCCGATGGCGCTGGTCGAGGCGGTCGCGGCCGGCCGGGTCAAGCCCGGCGACAAGATCCTGATGGTCGCGTTCGGCGCCGGCTACACCGCCGGAGCGGCAGTGGTCGAGTGGACCGCCGACCCGGCGCGCGCCTTCCTGGCTCCCGGCGCGCAGACGCGCCTCGGCAAGCCGCGCGTCGCTCAGCCGGAGCTGGCGGTGGCGGGCTGATGTTCGACCTGAGCGGCAAGGTCGCGCTGGTCACCGGCGGCGGCCGCGGCCTGGGGCGCGCCATCTCCCTCGCCCTGGCGCGTCAGGGCGCGGACGTCGGCGTGAACTACCGCGGCAATGCCGAGGCCGCCGGCGAGGTCGTCACCCAGATCCGCGCCATGGGCCGCGCCGCGATCCCGATCCAGGGCGACACGAGCGCGGGACGCGAGGCGTGCGAGGCGATCGTGAAGGCCGCCATCGACGAGTTCGGCAAGGTCGACATCCTCGTCAACAACGCCGGCATCACGCGCGACAACCTGATGATGCGGATGGACGACGAGGAGTGGTCCTCGGTCATCAGCACCAACCTGTCCGGCCCGTTCTGGATGACCCGCGCCATCGCCCGGCCGATGCTCAAGGCCCGATCCGGCCGGATCATCAACATGAGCAGCGTGGCCGGCCGGATGGGCAACGTCGGCCAGGCCAACTACGCGAGCGCCAAGGCCGGGCTGATCGGCCTCACCAAGTCCGTGGCCCGCGAGCTCGCCAGCCGCGGGATCACCTGCAACGCGCTCGCCCCCGGGCTGATCGAGACCGAACTCACCGCGGACGTCCCGGCTGCCGCGCGCGAGTTCGTCATCAACAGCACGCCGCTCGGCTACATCGGCTCCGTGGAGGACGTCGCCGCCGCGGCGGTCTACTTCGCCTCCGACGAGTCGCGCTACGTCACCGGGCAGGTGCTGGGCGTCGACGGCGGCATGATGATGGGGAGCTGACCACTCCCATTCGCGTAAAGGGAATGCGCCGCTGGCGCGTTCTTCGGTCGTGACCGCCCTGGACTTCCAGTCCTTCTACGCCAAGGCCAAGGACCCCGTCTTTCGCGCCGTCCTGCTCGCCACCCGGCGTCCGGACCACGCCGAGGATGCAGTGGCGGACGCCTTCCTGCGGGCATGTGAACGCTGGGAGACGCTCGCGAACCACCCGAACCCGACCGCCTGGGTGATACGCACCGCCATGAACCGCTTCATCAGCGGCTGGCGCATCTGGCGACGAGAGCAGGCGGAGCTGCCGGAGGTGGTTGCGCTCGTTCCCGACGAGGCCCGCTCGCTCGACCCGTTCCTGCTGCGCCAGCTGTGGCGTCTCCCGGATCGCCAGCGGCAGGTCGTGGCGCTTCGCGTTCTCGCCGACCTCGATACCCGTTCGACCGCGGCAGCCCTGGGGATCGCCGAGGGGACCGTGGGCGTTCACCTGATGCGCGGGCTCGAGACCTTGCGGCGAGCACTGGCTGGGACCGACTACGAGGAGGTAGCGCGATGACCACGGAGCACGATGACCTTGACCTGTTCGACCGGATCCGGCGCGCAACCGATCACTTCACCTTGCAGCGACCGATCCCGACCACCCAGGACGTACGGCGCACCGGGCGCGCTGGTCGCCTCGGCTCACTGGTCGTCGCAGCCGCCTTTGGCGCGGCCGTGACGCTTGGTGCGCTCGCCATCCTCCGCCCGCAGAGCCCGCCGACCGGTTCGCATACGCCGTCGCAAGCTCCCGCGCACAGCGGACCAGCCAGCACGCCGAATCCCGAGTCCCCAGCCCCCCGCGGCACCGAAGTCCCGCTGGGCGCTGCCCAGCGAACCTGCCTCGCCGCGCCTGGCAGCATCCCAGATGGGTGGCTCTTGGATGGCGAGTCAGCGGCCGATATCGATGCTCGCTTCGCGAACCTCTCACTGGCCCACGAGGAGCAGCGTTCGCACGCCGCGCTGTTCGTATTCGCCGACGAGCGCTTCATCGTCCTGTGCGAGATGGGGCGCAGAACCGATGGACAGGATGACTTCACCATCATTCGCGCCATGCGCGATACGAAAGGGGCCCCGATCGGCTACTCCGGCGGTGGAAACTCGCCCGCCACGGTCGACGATGCCGGCAACTCCTACGTCGCCGACCTGGTGATGTACGGCCCAGCCAGCGCCGATGTCACGCGCGTCGAGGTGCTCCTGGAAGACGGCTCGACCGTCCAGGGGAGCCTCGATGACGGTGTCTGGGTCGGGTGGTGGAACCGTTCGATCTCCGCCGTCGGCGTCCGCGCGACGCTCGCCGACGGCAGTACCTTCCTGCTCGACGCGACCATGAAGGCCGGCATCATTCCCCCGGAGGAGAGCGGCGCGCCCGCGAGAACCGAGGCACTCGACCGCCAATTGACGGCGGCCCTGACGGGCAGGTCCCGTTCCGGATCTCTAGGATGGAGGCCATCACCGACAATCCGCCACGAGAGGAGATCCGATGGTCACCCTGCGCGCGCTGCTGCGCCCCTCCCGCATCGTGGATGCGCATTGCGACATCCCGTGCGGCATCTACGACCCCGAGCAGGCCCGGATCGAGGCCGAGTCCTGCCTCCGCATCATCGAGAAGCACGACGCCAGCGACGACAAGCTTTTCCGCGCGCGCTGCGTACATGTCAAGGAGGAGCGCGCCGAGCTCGTCAAGCATCACCTCGACGTCCTCTGGCATGACTACTTCAAGCCCGAGCACCTCGAGAAGCATCCGGGCATCCACGACACCTTCTGGCGCGCGGCAAAGCAGGCCAGCAAGGTCAAGCAGTCGATGGACGCGGCGGCCGCCAAGGAGCTGCTGCTGATGATCGACTCGGTCGACGAGATGTGGAAGGCGACCGGCGGTCCGGAGAAGACGCGCGTCAGCGGACGCCCCTCCTAGGCCGATGGCCCGCCGCAGGGTCCTGGGCGGGCCGTTCTTCCTGATGCTCGGCCTTGCGGCCGGCATCTCCGTCGGGCGCCGGTGGCTCGACGTGGTCGAGGTGCGCGGCGGCTCGATGGCCCCGTCCCTCCTGCCCGGGGATCGCCTGCTGGTCGAGTCGCACTCGTACCAGGGCCGCCATCCACTCCCGGGCGAGGTCGTGCTCGCGGCCGACCCGCGCGAGCCAGACCGCGAGCTAATCAAGCGAGTCGCGTCCGTTGACAGGTCCACGGCCTCAGTCGAGCTGAGGGGAGACGCTCCAGCCGCCAGCACCGACTCTCGCGAGTTCGGAGCGGTGCCGCTGTCGGCGATTCGCTGGCGCGCGGTCTATCGCTACTGGCCGCCGGATCGCGTCGGCCGCCTGAATGCCACGGAGTAGGCGCTCAGGCGGCTCCGCACAGGGCGGCGATGCCGCTGACGCAGCCGTCGCGGTCGGCCGGCAGGAGCTCTACCCGGTCGCCGGCCTCGGCCTGGATCAGCCACTCGGTGCCAGGCACCGGCCGGACCGCGATGCGAGCCGCCGGGGCTCGCTCGCGCAGGAAGGCAACCACCGGCCCGAGCCCGGCGTCCCCGTACTCCACCCGGATCGCCCCGGTATCCACCAGCACGAGGTCCGGGCGGCGCAGCACCACCGCCTGGTGCAGTCTGGCGGCGTCGTTATAGAAGAACGCCAGCGCGCTGCTCAGCCGCGCCTCCACCGCATCGGCCAGTCCGTGGTCACGGGTGAGGCAGTAGACGAGGACCTCGGGCGAGGGGTCGTTCACCCCGATCCACCCCGCTTGAGGTCGTCCTGCATCTGGAGGTAGGTGGTGCGGTCGATCTCGCCGCGCGCGTAGCGCATCTCAAGCTCATCGAGCGCCGATCGTGAACGTCCTGCGTTTGGGCCCGCATCCCCCGAGCTGAGTCGCCGCACGAGCCAGATGATGCCGAGCACGACCAGAACCAGTACCGCGATCTGCATGCCGACCACGATCAGGAGCTCGAAGCCACCAAAGGGCATGAAGGTCATGGTGGAAGACTACACCGGCCGCCCGCATGGACCCGCGAGACGGCGGCGGTACAATTCCGTGCTCATGGCCACCACCACTCCCGCACGCCGTCGGACCGGCCGCGACCTCAGCGCGCCACGCCACCAGGCGCTCGGCAGCCTGCTGGGTCGGGTCTGGGCCGTCGACCAGGTGGGGGTCGAGGAGCGCGCCGCCTCGCTCGCCAAGCGCAGCATCAAGCGCGAGTCGAAGCTGTGGGCGCTCGACCTCGCGATCCGGATGGTCGACCTCACCACGCTCGAGGGGAAGGACACGCCCGGCAAGATCCGCGCCCTCGCCGGCAAGGCGCGGCGTCCCGATCCCACCGATCCCACCATCCCGTCGGTCGCCGCGCTCTGCGTCTATCCCAACATGATCCCGGCGGCCAAGGCGGCCCTCGAGGGGTCGAGCGTCAAGGTCGCCTCCGTCGCCACCTACTTCCCTTCCGGACAGGCACCCCTGGCGGTGAAGCTGGACGACGTGCGCCACGCCGTCGCGGCCGGGGCCGACGAGATCGACATGGTGATCGACCGTGGCGGATTCCTGGCGGGCGACTACGCCCGCGTCTTCGACGAGATCGTGGCGGTCAAGGAGGCGACCGGCGAGCACCACCTCAAGGTGATCCTCGAGACCGGCGAGCTTGAAACCTATGACAACGTGCGCCGCGCATCAGTGCTGGCCATGGCCGCCGGCGCTGACTTCATCAAGACGTCGACCGGCAAGGTGCAGCCCGCCGCGACACTGCCGGTCACGCTGGTCATGCTCGAGGCGATCCGCGACTTCTACGCGCAGACCGGCCGCGCGGTGGGCATGAAGCCTGCCGGCGGAATCCGCACCGCCAAGGAGGCGATCTCGTACCTCACCGTGCTGTACGAGACACTCGGCCCGGACTGGATGACGCCGGACCGGTTCCGGTTCGGAGCGTCGACCCTGCTCAACGACCTGCTCATGCAGATTCGCAAGGAGCGCACCGGTCGCTATTCCGGTGGTGACTATTTCACCCTCGACTGAGCCGATGGTGGAGGTCGCGCCCGGCACGATCGTCGTCTTCAGCGACATCGGCTGCCCATGGGCCCACGTCGCCGTCTGGCGCCTGCACGACGCCCGGCGGCGGCTCGGCCTCGAGGCGAGGGTCGCCTTCGACCACCGTGTCTTTCCGCTCGAGCTGTTCAACTCGCAGGCCACGCCCCGCGACGAGCTGGCAGTCGAATGGGAGGCCTGCGCCGCGCTGGCACCGCGCGCCGGCTGGCAGGCCTGGAGCGCACCGGACTGGGCCTGGCCAGCCACCCTGATCCCGCCGATGGAGGCGGTGCAGGCCGCCAAGGAGCAGGGCCTGGCGGCCTCCGAGCAGCTCGACCGCGGGCTGAGGCGCGCCTTCTGGGGCGAGAGCCGCTGCGTCAGCCTGCGCCACGTCATCCTCGAGGTGGCGGCCGAGTGCGAGGCGATCGACCTGGAGCAGCTGGCCGACGCCATGGACAGCGGCCGCGCGCGCCACCTCCTCTTCGAGCAGTACGAGGTTGCTCGCACCGATGCGGTCAACGGCTCGCCGCACCTCTTCGTGGCCGACGGCACCAACGTCGAGAATCCGGGGATCGAGGCGACCTGGGAGCAGGGAAGCGACGGATTCTGGCGCCCGACCATCGTGCGCGACGACCCATCGGCCTACGACGACCTGCTCCGTCGCGCCGCGTCGGGCGCCTGATACCTCACGGATCCATGCCGCGCACCGTTTCACGGGGTGTGCGACTGCCGCCCTTTCAGCGCCTGGTCGACGACCATGCCGCCGAGCTGCATCGGTTCCTGGTGGCGTCCATCGGCCAGAACGACGCCGAGGACTGCCTGCAGGAGACGTTCGTCTCTGCGCTGCGCGCGTATCCGCGCCTGCGACACGCCGACAACCTGCGGGCGTGGCTCTACACGATCGCCCAGCGCAAGGCGACCGATATGGTTCGGTCGCGGTCGCGGCACCCGGTGAGTGAGCTGGACGCGGTTCCGGCCGGCGCCCTGGCGAGCGATCCGCAGCCAACGCCCGATGACGGCCTGTGGCAGTCGGTTCGCGCGCTCCCCGCCAAGCAGCGTGCCGCCGTCATCCACCGCTTCGTCTTCGACCTCGCCTACCGCGAGGTGGGGGAGCGCATGGGAATCAGCGAAGAAGCAGCCCGACAGAACGTGAGCGCCGGCCTGCGCCGGCTGCGCAGGGAGGTGGACGAATGACCGATCTCGAGCAGCGGCTGTCGCAACGCCCCGACGGCGGAGCTCGACCGCAAGGCCCTGGGAGCGGACGCTCGCCCAGCGGGCGGGCAAGGCATCGCTGCTCGACGTCGCCTACGCCGAGCTCGACTCGCCGATCGGCGAGCTGATCGTCTTCGTCACGCCGCGCGGCCTGCTGCGGGTCAAGTATGCCGACGAGCCGATCGATGACGTCCTGGCCGAGGTGGCGACCCGGGTGTCACCGCGCATCCTCCGTGCTCCGTCACGCACTGACCGGTGCGCCGAGAACTCGAGGGTTACTTCGCGCTCCGTCGTCGCCACTTCGACCTGCCGATCGACTGGTCCCTGGTGCGGGGATTCGCCGGCAGCGTGCTGCGAGAGACGGCGCGCATCCCGTTTGGCGAGGTCCAGAGCTACGGCCAGGTGGCGCGCCATGCAGGGTCGCCCCGCGCTGCCCGTGCGGCCGGCAACGCGCTTGGCTCGAACCCGATCCCGATCGTGGTGCCCTGCCACCGGGTCCTCCATGCCGATGGCGGACTCGGTGGCTATTCCGGCGGCCTTGACCGCAAGCGGTACCTGCTTGCCCTGGAGGGATCGCTTCCCGCCTGAGGCGCGAGCTAGTCGGTGGTCGGTGGCAAGAACCAGAGGTGGGCGCGGTCGGGGCCGAGGAAGAGGTCAGACGAACACGCCGTCTGGCACGACGACCGCAACGAGACGGCCGGCGATCCGACCAGCCGTCCTCGGTACCGTCGTCGTTACAGACAGGACCGGGGATGAGACCCAGGTAGGCAGTCGCGCCGGAGAAGGCCAAGCGGGTCCAGGTGAAGCCGTCGCGCGAGGTCCACGCCAAAGGTCGTGTCGTCTTGCACGACTCACGGCCGAAGACGACCATGTGCCCCCGTCGCCCACGAACGAGTTGGCGCCGATGAACTGGTTTCCCAGCGGTAGATCGGTGCCCATCTCGCCGACCAGCTGCCACGATCGTCCGTCGGTTGAGGCCCAGCCGCTGGCGGACCTTGCCCCGAACAGCGCAATCTCGGTGTCGGCCTGGCGCCCGATGGCGAAGAGGCCGTCGCACCGGCGATGACGGTCTCCAGCGTGGCGCCCGTGGCCGCGGATCGCCTCCACAGTGGCAGCGACCCAGGTCATGCCGTCAGCCGAGGTCCAGGCGGCGGGCACGCCGACGGCCGGCAGGCCCCGCTTGACGTCCGCCTCGCCAACCGCCCAACGATGCGAATCCACCGGCGTAGGCGGTGACATCCCGACAGTAGCGCATTTCGAAGATCGCAGGAGGTCAAGCCGATCCCAGGTCAGCCCATCAGACGAGTGGATGATCACTGGCGGGCCCTGGGCTGCCGGTAGCACGATCCTTCCTTCGGCCCCAACGACCACCGCTCCGGCCGGGCCAGCAGCCACAGAGACGAGCGTGTTGTTCCGAGTGCGTCGCGCCAGGTCGGGCTGTCGAGCGGGCTCCAGGTCGATCCGTCGTCGGTCTGCCACAGCTTCGGCGCGCCGCCGCCGTAAGGGTTGTGGCCCAGAGCGAGCAATCCGTCGCCGACGGGCACGACGGAGGCCGGGAATTCCACCTCGATCCCATCGGCCCGCCATTCGTCGGCCACGGCGGGACCTTGCTGGACGATCGTCCAATGCAGCCCGTCGGCGGAGCGGAAGAATGCCGCTGAGATCATGCTGAACGGGCCATCGCTCCCCGGGTTGGTTATTCGTTCGCGGAACGAACCGACGCCGACGTAACCGTCATCCCACAGCACGATGTCGGCGACCGTTGTCCAGCTGCCCTCGTTGTCGAAGATCCCCATGCCCATGCGGGACCAATCCAGGCCCGTCCAGGCGAGAGAGCCCGCCGTTGGCACTGCGGTCGGCTCGAGCGTCGGGGTTGGCTCGACGGTGGGCGTCGGCTCAACGGAGCTAGCCGATGCGCTCGCCGATGCGCTCGCCGACGGCTCAGGAAGTCTGCGAAGGCGTGGGCCCGACCATCTGCGACCCGACGAAGAGGACAGCGAGCGTCAGCACTGCGACCGCCCCAACGGCGGCCAGTGAAAGCTTCATGGGCGGGGCGAACCACAGGCGACGGCTGATCGGCGCCCGATCAACAACGTCAGCAACACGATTGCGCAGTGACATGGGAGCCTCCCGTCCCGCGATCTCGCGCAGGACCGATTTAAGTTCGTGGTCGAATCGCTCGTCGTTCATGGGAGCGTCCTCTCCGGGTCGCGCGACGCCGCGTCATAGGCGGCACGCAGCTCGGCAACGCCGTAGTGCAGGCGGGACTTCACCGTGCCCTCCCGCGCTCCGACGTGCTCGGCGGTCTGCTCGACGGTCATCCCCTCGAGGTAATGGAGCGCGACCACGGCCCGGTGCTCGGGCGAGATCTTCGCCAGCGCCTCCTGCAGCGCGGTGCGCTCGACCGATTCCGAGAACGCATCGAGCGAGCTCGGCGGATCGAAGCCCAGGACGCCCGGTGCGTCGTGCCGTTGGCGCAGCAGATCCCGGCAGACGTTGACCAGGATCCGGCTGAACCAGGCGTCGAACCTGGCCGGCTCGCGCAATGACGAGACATGCTGCCACGCGCGAAGCGTTGCGTCGGCGACGGCGTCCTCGGCGTCAACCTGGTTGCCCAGGATCACCGAGGCCAGGCGGTACGCGCGGTCGATCGAGTGGTCGAGCAAGGAGGAGAAGGCGGCGGCACGCTGGTCGTGCGTCCCCGAAAGGCCAGCCTTCAGCGCCTCCGCCGCCGCGTCAATGGTGGTCACATACGCTCCGATCACACCCAATTCGACTTGGGGGCCGGCGGAAGGGTTCAATCCTCGTCCGGACGATGTTCCGCCACGCTGAGCGTCCGTCCGGGCTGCCCGCGATGCCAGTGCCGAACCGACCGAAACGGCAGGTCCGCCTGAATCGCACCCCGGTGCGCGATAATCGGCGTGTGACGCTCACCAAGAAGCCGGAGAGCCGTCCCGCGCCTGCCTCGTGGGGACTGGCGAAGCGCGGGATCCCGTGGGACTACGCGGCCGCCCCCGAGTCGACCGACCACATCGACATCCGGCGCGAGTACGGCCTCTTCATCGACAACGCCTTCGGGCCCAGCCGGCCAAAGGCCACCTTCGAGGTCATCAACCCGGCCACCGAGGAGCGGCTTTCTCGCGTGGCGAAGGCCTCCAAGGCCGATGTGAACCGGGCTGTCACGGCTGCCCGTCGCGCGCACGACACGGTCTGGTCGCGGCTCCCCGGCAGCGAGCGGGCGAAGTACCTGTACCGCATCGCGCGGATCATGCAGGAGCGCTCCCGCGAGTTCGCCGTGGTTGAGACGATGAACTCCGGCAAGCCCATCAAGGAGAGCCGCGACGTCGACGTCCCGCTCGCGGCGGCCCATTTCTTCTACTACGCCGGCTGGGCCGACAAGCTCGACTACGCCTTCCCCGGCCGCACGCCGCGCTCCCTTGGCGTGGCTGCGCAGATCATCCCGTGGAACTTCCCGCTGCTGATGCTGGCCTGGAAGATCGCCCCGGCCCTCGCCGCCGGCAACACGGTGATCCTCAAGCCGGCCTCGACCACGCCCCTGACCGCCTACCTCTTCGCCGACGTCGTGCGCCAGGCAGAGCTGCCGCCCGGGGTCGTGAACATCATCACCGGCCCCGGCGAGATCGGCATGGAGCTGGTCCGCCACCCCGACGTCAACAAGGTCGCCTTCACCGGGTCCACCGCCGTCGGCAAGATGATCGGCCGCGCGGTGGCCGGCAGCCGCAAGAAGCTCACCCTGGAGCTCGGCGGCAAGGCAGCCAACATCGTCTTCGACGACGCGCCGCTGGACCAGGCGATCGAGGGGATCATCAACGGCATCTACTTCAACCAGGGCGAGGTGTGCTGCGCCGGGTCGCGCCTCTTCGTGCAGGAGAGCGTCTACGAGCCGCTCCTCGACAAGCTCAAGGCCCGCCTCAGCACGCTGCGCGTGGGCGACCCCCTCGACAAGAACACCGATGTCGGCGCGATCAACTCCGCCGGTCAGCTGGCCAAGATCGCCGAGCTGGTGCAGTCGGGGATCGAGGAGGGAGCGGAGATATTCCAGCCCGACTGCGTGCTCCCCGACAAGGGCTTCTTCTTCCGCCCGACCCTCTTCACCGGCGTGAGCCAGAGCCATCGGATCGCGCAGGAGGAGATCTTCGGACCGGTCCTCTCGGTGCTGACCTTCCGGACGCCCGAGGAGGCGATCGAGAAGGCCAACAACACGCCCTACGGCCTCTCGGCGGGGGTGTGGACCGAAAAGGGGAGCCGCATCTTCAAGATGGTCGCCGCCATGAAGGCCGGAGTGGTGTGGGCCAACACCTTCAACCGCTTCGACCCCACCTCGCCGTTCGGTGGGTACAAGGAGTCCGGCTACGGTCGTGAGGGCGGGATCCATGGCCTCGGCGCCTACCTCGACCTGTCGTCGGACAGAGCCAACGGCCGATGAGCGTCGTGTCGGTGACGCAGGCGGCCGCACGCATGACCGAGGCCTGGCGCCCGCTCGACCTCGCCACGGCCAACGACGCGATTGTCCGGCTGGCCCGCCTCGACGGCGCATTCGACTGGCATCGGCACGACGAGGACGAGCTCTTTCTGTGCTGGGAGGGCTCCTTCCGGATCGATCTGGAGGGCGCGGCACCGGTCAGCCTCGAGCGTGGCGACCTGTTCGTCGTCCCTGCCGGCGTCGAGCACCGGCCGGTCGCGGACGCTCCCGCCTACACGCTCGTGATCGAGAAGCCCGAGACGGAGCAGCGCGGCTGATGGCGCCGCGACGTCCCACCGCCACGAATGCGCCGGCGAGGCCCGCCTCGGTGCTGCGTGCCCGTGCGGCCGCGCCCCTGGCGACGACCAATAGGGCGGTTGCCGGTGCGCAGCGGCTGGAGGTCCGCAAGACGTACAAGCTCTACATCGGCGGTGCCTTCCCTCGCACCGAGTCCGGCCGCGCGTATGAGATCCACGACGCAAAGGGCCGGCTCCTCGCGAATGCCTGCCGCGGGACTCGCAAGGACATCCGGGACGCCGTCCGCGCCGCGCGCACCGCCCTCCCGGCCTGGTCGGCCAAGACGGGATTCAACCGCAGCCAGATCCTGTACCGGATCGCCGAGCTGATGGAGGGGCGGCGCGACCAGTTCATCGGGGAGGTGATGGCCTCCGAGGGGATCGGCCGTCAGCGAGCGACGCGCCTGACGGACGCCGCCATCGACCGCTGGGTCTGGTACGCCGGCTGGGCCGACAAGTTCAGCCAGGTCTCCGGCTCCGTGAACCCCGTGAACGGCAGCTACTTCAACTTCAGCGTCCCCGAGCCGAGTGGCGTCGTCGGCGTCATCGCGCCGGAGGGCTCGAGCCTCCTCGGCCTGGTCAGCCGCCTCGCACCGGTGATCGTCTCGGGCAACTGCGCCGTGGTGCTGGCCTCGGAGACCCGACCGCTGCCGGCGGTGACATTGACCGAGGTGCTGGCCACCTCGGACGTCCCCGGCGGCGTCGTGAACCTCATTACCGGCCTGCGACGCGAGCTGGTGCTGCACCTGGCGGGGCACATGGACGTCAACGCCCTCGACGCATACGGCCTCGATCCTGCCCAGGGCGTCGCGGTCGAGGAGCTGGCCACCGAGAACGTCAAGCGCCTGGTTCGGCCCCCCAGGGCCGGCGCCGATGCCGTCGATTGGCTGAGCCCGAACGCCCAGTCGCCCTACCTCATCGGGGAGTTCGTCGAGACGAAGACCGTCTGGCACCCAATCGGCAGCTAGCTCCAGCCGAGCCAGCCAGCCAGCGTCGACCCGAACAGGATCGCGGTGAGCAGGATCACCAGCCCGGTCAGGCCCCAAGCGACGACGTTCAGCCAGCGCGGATTGGTGTGGCTGCCCATGATCCGGGGGTTGTTCACCAGGCGCAGCATGAAGACGAGGATGATCGGCAGCAGGATGCCGTTCAGGTTCTGGCTGACCAGGATGACGCCGATGAGCGGCAGCCCCGGGACGAGCACCACCACGGCCCCGATCAGGATCAGCGCGGTGTACAGCCCCATGAACGCGGGTGCCTCGCGGAACTTGCGAGAGACGCCCGACTCCCAGCCGAAGGACTCGCACACGGCATAACTGGTGGTGAGCGGCATCACCGTGGCGGCCAGGACCGACGCGCCGAACAGCCCGAAGGCGAAGAGGCCCTTGGCGAAGTCGCCCGCTACCGGCGCCAAGGCGATGGCTGCATCCTCGGCACTCTCGATCTGGATGCCGCGCGGAAAGATGGTGACGGCCGTCACGATCACGATGAAGAGCGCGATGGCGTTGGTCCAGATCCCGCCCAGCACCGCATCGGCTCGCTCGAGCTGGAGCTCCTCCGGCCCGAGCCCCTTGTCGGCGACCGATGACTGCAGGTAGAAGAACATGTACGGCGTGACGGTGGTCCCGACCGTGGCGACCATCAGCAGCAGCGCGTTCGGCGCCAGGTCGACCGAAGGGCTGATCAGCGCCCGTCCCACCTGCCCCCAGTCAGGGCCTGCCACGAAGGCGCTCACCGCATACGCCCCGAAGACGACCGCCACCGACAGGAAGACGCGCTCCACGACTCGATAGCTGGCGAAGACGACGAGGGCCCAGATCCCTGCCGCCACGATTGGCACCGTGACGTAGCGCGAGATGCCGAAGATCTCGAGCGCCGCCGCCGCGCCGGCAAACTCGGCCACGATGTTCGCCCCGTTGGCGATCAGCAGCACGACCATCGCGAAGAGGGTCCAGCGGACGCCGAAGTCGTCGCGGATCAGGTCACCGAGGCCCTGTCCGGATACGGCACCCATGCGGGCGGCCATCTCCAGCACGACGACCAGCAGGATCGTCGTGATCGGGAAGATCCAGAGCAGCGAGAGGCCCGTCTCCGCGCCGAGCACGCTGTAGGTCGCGATGCCACCCGCGTCGTTCCCCGCCAGGCCGGCAATCAGCCCGGGGCCCATCACCCCCAGGAAGGCGAGCACCCCGGAGCGGTGCACGCGGAAGTTGGGCAGACGCTCGCGGAGCGAGCGCTGCGCGCGCCGGATCGGGCGGGGGAGCGCCAATCGGCGAGTCACGCCGCTACCGGTCCTCGGCCGGCTCGTAGATCTCCGGGAGGCGCTTGCGCCACCCCTCGCCCAGCGCGCGCTCGAAGGCATCGTCGACCGTGACGATGCCCTGCATGCGACCGTCGGCATCGACCACCGGCAGGGCCAGCAGGTTGTAGCGCGCGATGGCGGCGCCGACCTGCTCGGCGTCGAGGTCGACCCCCACGCTGATCGGGTCCGGCCGCATGAAGTCGCGCACCGCGGTCTCGGGGGCGGCCACGATCAGCCCACGCAGCGTGATCGTGCCGACCAGCAGGCCGTCGGCGTCGGCGACGTAGAGGTAGTAGACCTGGTCCGCATCCGGATGCAGCTCGCGCAGCCGCTCGATCACCTGCTCGGCGGTCATCTCCGGCGTGACGGTGATGAAGTCGGTCGTCATCAGGCCACCCGCCGTCTCCTCGCCGTAGGCGAGCAGCTCGCGGACGTCCGACGCCTCATCGGGCTCCATCAGGCTGAGCAGCTGCTCCTGGCGTTCCTCGGAGAGGTCGGCGACGAGGTCGGCGGCCTCGTCCGGCCCCATTTCCTCGAGGATGTCGGCCGCCTTCTCCGGCGAGAGGGCCTCCAGGATGTCGACCTGGTCATCGGCGGCCAGCTCCTCCAGCACGTCGGCGGCGCGCTCGTCGTCGAGCGCGGCCAGGATCCCGGTCCGGTCGCGCGGGGCGAGCTGCTCGACGATGTGGGCCACGTCCGCCGGATGCAGCGTTCCCAGCGCCTCGTGCGGTACCCGCAGCTTGAGGCTGGAGACGCTGGACTCGACCGGGTCCACGTCCTCCCACTCGATGTAGTTCTCGGCCTCGAGACCCAGTGCCCGTGCCAGGCGCTCGCCTGGACCAGAGAGGCCGAGTCGACGCAGGATGCCGGCGAGGCCGACGTCCACCGCGACGAGCCGCAGTCGCCCTTCGACGGGGGCCAGCTGGATGTCGTTGACGCGCACGATCTTGCGGTCCTCGACGTCGACGATCTGCTTGTCCAGCAGGTCGAGCCAGAGGCGGATCTCATTGGGCCGCTGGCGGAAGGTGGCCATGTCGATGAGGGTGGTGCGCAGCCGAGCGCCGTCGGCGTCGATCTCCTCGACATCGGTCCACGGCAGGAAGATGTCGCGGCCACCGGCCACCCGAACGACGATCCCCGTTACCGGCGGGTACTGCTCGCCGAGCGCCACGATCAGGTCGCGGATCTTGCCAAACGAGTCGCCATCGCGGTCCCGGACCGGGCGGCCGACCAGGCGGCTGAGAAAGAGCATGAGACGACCACCTCGCTCGAGCGTCGGGTTGGTTTGACGCGCGCAGGTGGTCGAGGGCGACGCTAGGCGGTCATCCTCGCCCCGGCCATCGGCCCCGGGCGCGCGCAGATTCGTCTATCGGATCCGGCATCCACCTTGGATCGTGCTACGCCTCGGTGCGTTCTCCACGCCACGACGGGCCGCGTCAGCAGCCGTCGGGTTCGCCTGATTCTAGTCCGCGCCCGATGCCCGCGGAACCCCTCAGCTGGCGCTCGCCGACGTCTCATGAGCGTGATCCTTGGCGCGGGCACGGTGGCGGGCGACCTTGGCCTGGTTGCCGCAGGTACGCATGTCGCACCATCGGCGCCGGCCGGTTGGCGAGCGATCGATGAACAGGTACCGGCAGCCTGGATTGGCGCAGACCCGGAGCCGCGACGGGGCGTCATCGGCCAGGAACTGGGCGAGCGAGCTGGCGATGGTGGCTCGTGCCTGGTCGAGGCGGTCACCGACCTGGGCGAAGGTGTAGCGGGTGCCGTCGGGATCGCGCTCGATCTGGTGGTAGTGCAGCCCGTGGCGAAGGATGTGGTTCAGGTCGCGCAGCTGCTCCGAAGTGGGGTGCCCGGTCTCGGTCACCTCGGTGGCGATGCCATGGAGGACGTTGCGCAGGTGGTGGAAGCGTTCCACGCGACGGGAGGTCTCGTCCGGATCGCGCCGCAGACGTGCGGCTTCGGTCGCCAGGCCCCGGCCGCTGATCAGCCGGCGCTCCCGCAGCCAGGCCAGCAGGCTCGTGATGTCGGGAACCGCGTCGACCGGTTCGCCGCGCTCGAACTCGAGCGTATTTCCGAAGGAGATGAAGAGCTCCTCGGCCTGATCAGGCTCGGGGAGCGCAGTCGTGTCCAGTACCATGTAACCATTGTACAGCCCTTGACAAGTTACCTAGCTCCGGGTACAGTTCTCCTGTAACCGTTCATAAGTCATTAATCAGTTACAGGCCCACGAAGGGAGGCTCGGAACCATGGTTGGTCTGGTGATCGTCATCGCGGTCGTGGTCGCCTTCGACCTCGCCGCCGTCCTCTGGGGAACGGACAGCCGCTCCTCGGTCGACGAGATGCCCTCGCACCACGTCTAGATCCACGCCCAAGCACACGACTCGAGCCCCATTCGTGGTTCCGAGCACACCAGGAGGATTCCCATGAGCCGAGGAGCAACGTATCTCGGCCTGCTTGCCAGTCTCAAGCAGGATGAGATGCTGTACGAGGCCCACCGCCGCACATTCCGGACGGATCCAATCCGCCCGAGCCGCGGCCGAAGCTTCGGCGCCTCGCTGCTGCGCGCCCTGCGTATCACGAAGCGCTAACCAGGCATCCCGACCCAGCGGCCCGTCCCTTCACCGGGATTGGGCCGCTGTTTTGGTGCCCGTAGAATGGCCGGCATGCCACGGCCCCGCGCCATTTCGCGCAGCGACGCGTCGCTGATCAGCAACGCCGAGATGGCGAGGATCTTCAATGAGATCGCCGACATGCTCGAGATCTCGGGCGAGCTCGTCTACAAGGCGGTCGCCTATCGCCGTGTCGCGGACGCCGTCGAACGATGGCCGGACGACGTCGCACACCTGTACCAGGCCGATGAGCCACCGAAGATCCCCGGCGCCGGCCCCGCGCTGAGCACGAAGCTCGCGGAGCTGGCCACCACGGGGCAGCTCGCCTACTACGATAAGATGCGCGCCCAGGTGCCCGCCGGCCTGTTGGAGATCCTGAAGATCCCCGGGGTCGGGCCGCGCACCGTCAAGCAGCTCCACGACGAGCTCGGGATCGAGTCGGTCGATGCCCTGCGGGCCGCCGCCGAGGGCGGCACTCTGCGCAGCCTGAAGGGCCTCTCCGCACGGACCGAGGAGAACATCCTGGCGGCGATGGCGCGACTCGCCTCACGCGGGACGCGTCTCCTCCTCCACGATGCGGACGCCCTCATGTCGGGTCTCGTCGACCAGCTGCGCACGGTACGGGGGGTGCGCTCCATCGAGCCGGCCGGATCCCTGCGGCGCCGGAAGGCGACCATCGGCGACCTCGACCTCCTCGCTGCGACGGACGACCCCGCTCGCCTGATCCGGGCCCTGGACGCGCTGACGAGCGTCGAGCACGTCCTGAGCGCCGGAACCGACAAGTCCAGCATCGTGCTGGCCGACGGGCCTCAGGTGGACCTGATGGTCTGCCCGCCGAAGGCGTGGGGCAGCCATCTCGTCCACTTCACCGGCAGCAAGGAGCACAACGTCGCCCTGCGGGGCATGGCGCTCGAGCGCGGCCTGTCGCTCTCGGAGAAGGGCTTCAAGGTGGTCGAGAGCGGTGAGCTGCAGCCGATCGCCACCGAAGAGGAGGTCTACGCGCGGCTCGACCTGCCGTGGATTCCGCCCGAGATGCGCGAGGACAGCGGCGAGATCCAGGCGGCGCTGTCCGGCACCCTCCCGACCCTCGTCGGCATGAGCGACCTGCGCGGCGACACCCACGTCCACTCGGACTGGACCGATGGCGTCGACTCGATCGAGGTCATGGCGCGCGCCGCCCGCGATCTGGGCCGTGCCTGGATCGTCCTCACCGATCACTCGCCGTCGCTCGGCGTCACTCGCGGTCTGACGCCGGAGCGGGTGGCAGAGCAGCGCCACGAGATCGCCCGCCTGAATGCCGAGCTTGCGCCGTTCCGTATCCTGCACGGCACCGAGATGGAGATTCGCGCCGACGCCACCCTCGACTATCCCGACGAGCTGCTCGCCGGGTTCGACGTCGTGGTCGCCAGCGTCCATACCGCTCGCGGACAGTCGACCGAGCAGCTGACCAAGCGCACCCTGGCAGCCATCGACAACCCGAACGTGGACATCGTCGCGCACCCGACTGGGCGGATCGTCAACCGGCGCGACCCGATCGCGCTCGACTGGCCGCGAGTGTTCGCGGCTGCCGCCCGGACAGGCACCGCGCTGGAGCTGAACGGCAGCCCGCGGCTGGATCTCGACGACGCGCTGGCGCGCGCGGCCGGGCAGTTGGGGGTGCGCCTCACCCTGGCCAGCGACGCGCATCGCACCGAGGAGCTCGACCAGCTGCGCTACGCGGTGTCGGTCGCGCGACGGGCATGGCTGACGCCCGGACAGGTGATCGGCACCCGGAGCGCGGACGACCTCCTCGAGCTGGTCCGATGACGGCCGCCGAAGCGCCGCGCGAGGGGCTGTGGATCATCGGCCGCAGGATCGAGCGGCCCGAGACGATCGTCCTGGCGCTGGTCGTCGGTGGACTCGTCGTCGCCGGCTGGTTCGCCTCGCCGTTCTGGCTGGCCGCGGCCATCGCGGCACAGCTCGCGGTCGGCGGCATGGGCGCGGTGTGGGTCATCGGTCCGGTCCGATCTCGCTTCGGCTTCGCGCGGTACGCCACCTTCCCCGTGGCTGCCGTCGCCCTGACCCTGCTCGGCATCATGCTGAGCCCCCTGGCGCGACTGGCCGGCGCGCCGATTGCAGCCCTGCTCCTCTTCGGCGTCCTGTGGGCCGAGCTCCGGCTCCCCGACGGCCGGTCGCCGCGACTGAGCGTCGACCTCACCCTGGTCGGCATCGTGTTTGCGGCGGCCGCCGGGATCGCTGCGGCCTTCCCGACCGCCTCCTGGCCGCCGGCGGTGCTGCTGGTCGTCATCGCCGCCGCCGTGCCCGCGCTGCGGGCGGCCGAGCTGCGAGGCCGCTACGGCGTGGAGGCGGTCGGCCAGGCGGCGCTTCACCTGCTGGCCGTCGCGCAGCTGGGCGCCAGCATCGCGCTCCTGCACCTTCCCGGCGTGGTGGGATCGGCCGTGCTGGCGCTCGGTTTCCACGCCTGGGCGGGAGCGGCCGAGGCGCTCGACAACGGGGCCCGCGCGCGGGCGGTCGCGGTCGAGTTCGGCAGCCTCGCCCTGCTCGGCCTGCTCGTCGCCCTGCTCCTCCGACCAGCTTGACGCCGACGCGCCGGTGCGCGTTGACACCCCTGTCGGGCTCTGCTACAACAAGGCGCCCTTCGGCCGGGTGGCCCGCCTGACGGGCCTTTTTCGCACCATTGACCGCCTCAAATTGGGCCTGGGGAGACGATGACGCTCGACGAGACGGAGACGATCAACCGCCAGCGCAGGCACCTCACCGATATGGCAATCGGGCAGGCGACCCGAGGCGAATGGGAGGCGGCGGTCGCCACCAACCGGCAGGTGCTGGAGCTCGGCGGCGACACCGACGCCTTCAACCGGCTGGGCAAGGCGCTGGCCGAGCTGGGCCGTCACGCCGAGGCGCTGGAGGCGTACCAGGGAGCGCTCGCGCGCGACGCCACGAATCGCATCGCCGAGCGCAACGTCGGCCGCCTGCGGGTCATCGCCGGTGGCGGCGTCGAGGGTGCGGCGGTCGGGGATGGCAAGCAAGAGAAGGCATCGGCCTCGCACTTCATCGAGGAGATGGGCAAGACCGGCCACGCGCGCCTCATCAACCTCATCCCGGCCAAGCAGCTGGCGCCGCTGTCGGCGGGCGATGCCGTCGAGCTCGTGCTCGATGGCGCGCTGCTGGTGGCCCGCGTCGGCGATGTCGAGATCGGCCAGGTCGAGCCGCGCATCGGCTCACGCCTCGCCAAGCTCATGAAGGGCGGCAACCGCTACGACGCGGCGATCACCATGGTCGACCGCGACGAGGTGCGGGTGATCATCCACGAGGCGTTCGCGCACCCGTCCAACTTCGGGAAGGTCAGCTTCCCCGGCAGCGCCACCGGTCGCCCGGGTGACGTCCGACCGTACATGAAGGGCACCGCGCTCCGCTACGATGACGACGAGGAGTCCGAAGAGCCGGAGGAGGAGACGGAGGAGGTCGAGGAGCTCGACACGAGCCTTCCTGAATTCTCCGCCGAGCCCGACCTCGAGGAAGAGCTGCTCGAAGAACCGTAGGAGCCCGATTGTCCGAGGCCGAACGGAAGCGACTGGATCACGTCGTTCTTCCACGCCGCCTCCCCGGGCTCGCACTGCTGGAGCGCTACTTCCCTTCGCCGGCCGACAACCAGCTCGACGCTGAGCTGACCGCGTTCGGCCGCCCCGGCGACACCGTCCTCGATCCCTGGGCTGGCACCGGCTGGACGGCACGTCGCGCGATCGCCCATGGCATGCGGGTCGTGGCCGCGGACCCGTCGCCCTTCGCCCAGCTGGCGGGCCAGGCATTCCTGCTCGCCCCTGACCCGATCGCGCTCGACGCCGCCTTTGCCCAGCTCTCCGCCTCGCGGCGCGTCGACGTGCCGCTGCGCCAGCACCTCGAGGAGCTGTACGCGACGCGCTGCTCGACCTGCCGCCGCCCGGTGGTGGGGGAGCAGTTCATCTGGCCCCGCGATGGCGACGCACCGGGGCGCAAGGTGTATCGCTGCCCCAACTGCGACGTGTCGGTCGGCGGGCCGCAGGAGCGCGTGGCGCCAATCGACGATGCCGATCTCGCCAAGCTCGGCATCGACCGTCCGGTCGAGCCGGAGCCGGTGCTCCCGATCGGCGACGTGGCCGCAGACGTCGAGGATGACCTCCCGCCTGCCCCGGTCGGCCTCACCTCTCCGGCGCCGGACCTGGGGGACGATCCAGCCGCGCCGCTCGGCGAAGCCGGCGGGCCACCGTCGCTGGCACCGGCCACGCCGGACCCTCCGACCGGCTCGCTGCGCGCGTCGCGGCCCCGCTACGCCTCGACGGTTCACCCGGACCCCGCTGCGCCGCCCGCCACAGATGTCCGCCAGAGCCTGCACTACCAGCAGCTGCGGGACCGATTCCCGGTCCTCGACGGCCGTGACGAGCTGGTCGACGAGCTCCTCGAGCTCTACACGCCTCGCAACCTCTACGCGCTGCAGACCATCGCCAACAAGATCGACGCCGAATTCCGCGAGCCGTCGCTCGCCGCGGTCTTCCGGCTTGCCCTGGCAGCCTGCCTGCTGCCCGGCAGCCGATTGAATGGCTACCCCGGACGCGTTGCCTCGCTGCGCATCAGCGGCGGCCACGTCCGGCAGCCGGCATCGCGCCACCAGCGCGAGGTGAACGTGTGGCGGCTGTTCGAGACCGCCGTGCACGACGTGCGGACCGCCATCGCCGCGCTGGGACGCGACCGCCGCCCGGCCCGCTTCGCGGCCGACCTCGACGAGCTGGGCGGGGTGGGCGCCGCCAACGTGCTGTGGATCCGCTGCCGGCCCGCCGTCGTGGGCCAGTACCTGCCACCCGATGGCGTCGACCTGGTCCTTGGCTCACCACCGCCGCCGGCCACCGTCGACGAGCTGAGCTTCGAGTACCTCGCCACAGCCTGGCTGCTTGGCCGCGAGGCTGCCGAGACGCTCCGCCTCGAGCCGCTCTTTGGTGCGGCCCAGGGTGATGGGGAACCGGCGGAGGCGACCGCCATGCGGCATGCGATGGCATCGGCGGCCGGAGCGCTCAAGCCCGGGGGTTGGTGCAACCTCCTGATCGAGGGATCTGACCTGGACCGCGTCCTCGCCGCCGCCGTGGCCGGTGCCGCCGCGGAGCTCGAGCTCGTCGACGTCGTCCATCGCGAGTCGGTCCGCTCCGGGGAGGCAACCGCACTCCACTTCCGCAAGACGTCCGCCGAGGATCGGCTGCGCCGGGTCATCGAGGCGACGCCGCTGCAGCTGGGCGCCGAGGACGGGCACCTGACCTACCCCGAGCTCGCCGCCGCCATCGATCGCGCGGTCTCGGGGCTGCTGCGCCACCGCGGCGAGCCGGCCGGCCTGATGCGGGTCGGGGCGGCGGTGCTCGTCGAGCTCAGGGCGTCAGGGTTGCTCGCTCGCCTCGCGGCCGCCCGCGGGCCGGCCACCGATGGCGTCGAGCAGGGTGACGAAGAGCATCCGTCCGGGCAGCGTCCCGAGCGGGGGCCCAACCTGCTGGCGACGCTGCTCCGCGAGGAGCTGGCGCGCGAGGACCATCCATCCCTCGTGCGCATCGGCGACCCGGATCGTCCGCTGTGGTGGCTGCGCCACCCCGCCCTGGACGACGGCCCGCTGGCCGACCGGGTGGAGTGGGCCACCTTCTCGATCCTGACCACGGCCGGACGTCTCGACGAGGCCGCATTCCTGGAGCGCATCTACGCGCTCTTTCCCGGGCTCGACGCGCCCGACGAGGAGCTGGTGCGGGCCTGCCTGGCGGCGTACGCATCGGTTGGCGAGAAGGGCGTGCTGCGCAGCGAGGAACAGCTGGCGGCTCGGCAGGCGGACCACGCCCGGATCATCGGCACCCTGGTCGACTATGGCCACCGCCTGGGACTGCGTGCGTGGGTCGGTCGCCGCGAGCACGATCGGCCCTACGCCGGCGTAACGCTGCTGGAGCGCCTGCGCGACGACGAGCGACGGGCCTACCTTCCGCTCATCGTCCGAGCACCAGCCGATGCCCTCGCCGCGATCGACGCGATCTGGTATGTCCGCGGCCGGATGGCGTTCATGTTCGACGTCGAGTGGACCACGATGCTCGGTGACCCGATCCTGCGCCGCGGCATCGAGATCGAGCCGACGGATGCGCAGGCGCGCTTCTGCGTCTTCCCGGCCGAGCGGACGGAGCTGCTCCGCCTGAAGCTGGACCGATCGCCCTGGCTGCGAGCGGAGGTCGCCCGTCAGAACTGGCACTTCCTCAAGTGGCAGCATCTCGAGGGGCTCGCAGGACGCGACGGGGCGAGCCTGGAATGGCTCGAGCCGGTGCTGGGCCTGGACCCGCTGATCGAGCGCGGCGGGGAGCAGCTCACGATGTTCGGGGAGTAGCAACGCGGCTGGCGAGGCTCCGTACTAGACTCGGCGTGGGAGTGTCGTGGTTCCCCCCCGCGGCACTCCCACTGCTCAGGCGCGCGGGCCGGAGGGGCGCGCGGATCGCCGCCCGAGCGCCCGCCGCACGACCGTCATCACCTCGTCCACGTACGGCTCGCCCTGCCCGGTCTCGATCGCGTGGGCCAGGCAGCCGTCGATGTGATCCTCGAGCAGCAGCAGCGCGACGGAGTCGGCGGCAGCGGTCATCGCCTCGACCTGCTGGAGGATGTCGAGGCAGTACGCCTCGTCCTCGACGAGCCGCTCGATGCCGCGCACCTGCCCCTCGATGCGGCGCAGCCGATTCAGCAGCTCGGCCCGATCCTTCGTGTACGCGTGGCGGAAGTGGCCGCCGCTTTCGGTCATGCTGGTCATACTCGGGGGTAGTATGCCATCAGCCGCTTCGCGCTAGGATGCGGACAGCGATGCCCGAACCAGAACGCGAAGAGCTCATCACCCCGCTCGACCGAGCGCTCGTGATCTTCAGCCACCCCGACGACGCCGAGTTCGGCGCGGCCGCCACGATCGCCCACCTGACGGCCGCTGGCGCGCGCGTCGACTACGTGGTGACCACCGATGGCGGGAAGGGGACTGAGGATCCTGCCGTCACCCCGGCGCAGCTGACCGCCACGCGAGAGGCCGAGCAGCGCGCCGCGGCGGACCTGCTCGGCGTCTCGGAGATCGTCCACTTGGGCTACCCCGACGGGTACCTGACGCCGACCCTCGACCTGCGACGCGACATCGTGCGCCAGATCCGACGTTTCCGGCCGGACGTGGTGATCACCCAGAATCCTGTTCGGCGGCAGGATGGCAACCCGTTCGTCGGCCATCCGGATCACCTGGCGACGGGCGAGGCGACACTCGCGGCCGTCTACCCCGCGGCCCGTGATCGCCTCAACTTCCCCGAGCTCCTCGACGAGGGACTGGAGCCCTGGAAGGTCCGCCAGGTGCTGGTCACCGGCGTCGAGCATCCGAACCTCTTCCTTGATGTCTCGGCGACATTCGAGCTCGGGCTGCAGGCGATCTTCGCTCACGTGAGCCAGATCTCCGATCGCGCGGCCGTTGAACAGCGGATGCGAGAGCGGACCGCCGAGATCGGGAAGCCGGTCGGGCTGCCCCTTGCGAACGCCTTCCTGTCGATCGTGATCGACTGATGCGAGGGCAGCGCCGATGATGCGCGGACACTGGGGCGGCGCGGAGCCGAACCTGAAGGCGCGTCCGGGCAGCGGCCCCGCCACTTTCCGGCGGATCGTCGGCTTCTTCCGCCCCTATTCGCGACGGCTGGCATGGATCGCGGCGCTGATCGTGGTCACGGTCAGCATCGGCGTCATCAACCCGATCCTGCTGAAGCTGATCATCGACAACCTGACAGGGCCGCAGGACCTGGGACTGCTCTACCTGCAGGCCGGCCTGATGATCGTCCTCCCGATCCTCACCAGCCTGCTTGGCGTCTGGCAGTCGTACCTGTCGAACGTGGTCGGCCAGCGCGTGATGGACGACCTGCGGCTGGCGCTGTACACGCACCTGCAGTGGATGCCGCTGCGCTTCTTCACCGAGACTCGCACCGGGGAGATCCAGAGCCGCATCGGCAACGACGTGAACGGCGTGCAGTCGGTCGTGACCGACACCGCCGCCTCGCTGCTGGCGAACTTCGCGACCGTGGCCACCACGGTCATCGCGATGCTGATCCTGGACTGGCGGCTGACGATCCTCAGCCTGGGCATGCTTCCGGTCTTCGCCTACATCACCTACCGCGTCGGAAAGGTGCGCCGCGTGGTGAGCGGCCTCACCCAGAAGTCGCTGGCCGAGGTCAGCGCCATCACCCAGGAGTCGCTCTCGGTCTCCGGCATCCTCCTCTCGAAGACGTTCGGCCAGCAGCAGGCCAGCATCGAGAAATTCGGACGCGAGTCGCGCCGGCTGGGCGACCTGCAGATCCGGCAGCAGATGATCGGGCGCTGGTTCTTCGCCATGATCGGCACGTTCTTCTCGATCGCCCCTGCCTTCGTCTACCTGCTCGCCGGCTCGCTGATCATCGGCGGCGATACGCACGTCAGCATCGGCACCATCGTCGCCTTCACCACGCTCCAGAGCCGCCTCTTCTTCCCGCTGGGCCAGCTGCTCAACGTCCAGGTCGAGATCCAGGGTGCGCTCGCGCTCTTCGACCGGATCTTCGAGTACCTCGAGATGGAGCCGGAGATCCGCGACGCCCCCGACGCGGTCGAGCTCGACCCCGCCACGCTACGCGGCGACGTCCGCTTCCGTGACGTGACCTTCCGCTACCCGACGCCGCCGCTGGCGGCCGTCCCGGAGGGTGACGCGGCCAAGGCCGAGGCCGAGGGCCGGGCCGTCCCGACCTCCATCCGCCCATTCGGGCTGACGGACATCGACTTCGAGGCCCTTCCCGGGCAGCTGGTGGCGCTCGTGGGCCCCTCCGGCGCGGGCAAGACGACGACCACCTACCTGATTCCGCGCCTCTACGACGTTGACGCGGGGGCGGTGGAGATCGACGGGATCGACGTGCGCCACGTCAAGCTCGAGTCGCTGGGGCGGGAGATCGGCGTCGTCACCCAGGAGACGTACCTGTTCCACGCATCGGTGCTCGAGAACCTGCGCTACGCCAAGCCCGATGCGAGCATGCAGGAGATCGAGGCGGCATCCCGCGCGGCGGCGATGCACGACCGCGTCATGGAGCTGCCGGACGGATACGACACCATCGTCGGCGAGCGCGGCTACAAGCTCTCCGGCGGCGAGAAGCAGCGCGTGGCGATCGCGCGCGTCCTGCTCAAGGATCCGCGCATCCTGCTGCTGGACGAGGCGACCAGCGCGCTCGACACGGTCAGCGAGCGCCTGATCCAGGGAGCGCTCGCCCGGCTGATGGAGGGGCGCACCACCATCGCCATCGCGCATCGGCTGTCGACCATCCTGCGCGCCGACCTGATCCTGGTCTTCGACCGCGGGCGGATCGTGGAGCGCGGCACGCACGACGAGCTGGTGCGTCACGAGGGCCTCTACGCGCGCCTCTACGCCGAGCAGTTCGCGAGCGAGCGACCCGCCTGACGATTCGGGCCGGGGCACGCCGTTCAACGTTTCGCATCGGTGCCGCGTCGAATGGGCATGATCACCACCACGCTGAACGCGCGGACCAACGTGCTGCCTGACGCCTCGAACGCCGACCTCCTGCGCGACAGCGTCGTGCAGGTCCAGCGCGACCGAGGGAGCGAGCTGTGGGGCCTGGCCCGGCATCTCGGTCTCTCACCCGAGGAGGCCGATGACGCCGTGCAGGAGACGCTCCTGCGCCTCTGGTCGGCGCTCCGCGACGGCACCGAGATCCAGCGGCCTGACGCATGGGCGTTCCGATCGCTGTACCGATTGGCCATGGACCGCCATCGCTGGCATCGCAGGGTTCGGCTCCTGACCGAGCGAATCGGTGCCCAGCCCGCGCGACGCCCCGGCGTCGATCAGGCAGAACGGATGGCGATCTGGGATGCCGTCGAGGGCCTCCCTGAGCGCCAGCGGCTGGCGATCTACCTGCGCTATCGAGCCGACCTGCCGTACGAGGAGATCGGGACGATCCTGGGGATCGCCGCTCCATCGGCGCGCAGCCACGTAAGCCATGCCCTCGATGCCCTGCGCGTCGAGCTCGGCGAGGAGGGATCACGATGAATGACAACGACCTGGAGCGAGACCTGCGCTCGCAGCGCGGCCCTCGCGAAGACGGCTACACCGCGACGCGGCTGCCCATGACCCTGGACGACGCTCCGGCGCCTCGAGCAACGCCGTCCCGGCTGCTGCGAGTGGGACTCTTGGTCGGCGTCGGCATGGCCGGCGCCCTGGCGGTCGCGGTGATTGCCGGCGCAATGTCCGGGCCAGGCACGGGTCCCGAGGTTGGCAGCGGCAACTCGACGGAGCCCTCTGCTTCGACCGAGCCCTCTGCTTCGACCGAGCCCTCTGCCGTCGCCACGACGCAACCCGAGACCGCCTGCGGCATCATGGATCTCACGCTCACCGCCGAGCCATGGGGCGGAGCTGCGGGCTCGCGCGGCACCGTCGTGACGGTCTCACTGGCGCCTGGGCGGTACGAGTGCATGCTCGCCCCGATGGCCGAAGCTCGCATCTCCAACTCCGCCGGGCTGACGGTAGTCAGCGGTCACGCGGTCAACGTGGGTGCTGCGGCCGAGCCGGTACCCCTGACCGCAACCGCGGCGTATACGGTGGGGTTGGCGTGGAGCGAATGGTGCGGCGACCCGATCGCCGAGCCGGTTGGACTCGCAATCGGCTTCGATGGCTGGACGACGTTGGCTCCGGTGACCGTCGCCAGTGGCGGGAGCGCGGTCCCGCCCTGCCAGGGGACGCAGCCGACCAACCTCTCCGTCACCAGCCTCGAGGCGAGGTAACCCGCCCGGACGCATCGGGCTCGTCGAGGTGACACACTTGGTCGGTGAGCAACCGACTCGCCGCCGAGACGAGCCCGTACCTCCTCCAGCACGCTCAGAACCCCGTCGACTGGTATCCGTGGGGGACTGAGGCGCTCGAGCGGGCACGCGCCGAAGACAAGCCGATCTTCCTCTCGATCGGCTATTCGGCCTGCCACTGGTGCCACGTCATGGCGCACGAGTCCTTCGAGGACCCCGCCATCGCCGGCCAGCTGAACCGCGACTTCGTGCCGATCAAGGTCGACCGCGAGGAGCGCCCCGACCTCGACGACGTCTACATGGCGGCGGTCCAGACCCTCACCGGCAGCGGTGGCTGGCCGATGAGCGTCTTCCTGACGCCAACCCTCGAGCCCTTCTTCGGCGGCACCTACTTCCCGCCCAGCGATCGCCACGGGATGCCGGGCTTTCCACGCGTGATGAGCGCGGTGGCGGAGGCGTATCGCGACCGTCGCGAGGAGGTGGTCGCGCAGGCGGCCCAGCTCGGAGCGCACCTGCGCGAGCAGCTCGAGGTCCAGCCCGGACGGACCGACATCGACCGTCGCCAGCTGGACGCCGCGGTCGCAAGCCTCGGCGCATTGTTCGACGAGCGTCACGGCGGCTTTGGCGGCGCTCCCAAGTTCCCGGCGCCGATGACCCTCGAGTTCCTCCTGCGCGCCTGGCGCCGCAGCCGGGACGCGTCGGTGCTGCAGATGGTCACCTTCACCCTCGACCAGATGGCGAACGGCGGAATCCATGACCAGGTGGGCGGCGGCTTCGCGCGCTACAGCACCGATGCCCATTGGCTGGTGCCCCACTTCGAGAAGATGCTCTACGACAACGCGCAGCTGGCCCGCGCATGCCTCGAGGCATTCCGCGCCACCGGAGCGGAGCGCCACGCCGAGGTTGCCCGTCGGACGCTCGACTTCATGATTCGCGAGCTGCGAACCGAGGACGGTGGCTTCGCCTCTGCGCTCGATGCCGACAGCGAGGGCGAGGAGGGCCGCTTCTACACCTGGGACCTGGCGTCGTTCCTCGATGCGTTGCACGGCGCCGGCATGAGCCCTGCAGAGGCCGATGAGGTGGCCGGTTACTGGGGCGTCGTCGAAGGCGGCAACTGGGAGGGCCATTCAATCCTGAACGTGGCGCGGGCGGAGGTGCCCGCGGCCGACCTCCTCGAGCGGGCCAGGACCGCTCTGCTCGCGGCGCGCGGACAGCGGGTCCGCCCCGGTCGCGACGACAAGCAGCTCGCCGCCTGGAACGGGATGGCGCTTCGCGCGCTGGCGCTGGGCTTCCTGGTGCTCGGTGACGAGCGGTTCGCCGAGGGGGTGCGAGGTTGTGTCCGCTTCATCCGAGGTCACCTCCTCCGCGACGAGGGAAGGATCTGGCGAACGGCGCGCGACGGGAAGGCGCATACCCCGGGCTTCTCCGAGGACTATGCCCACGTTGCGGATGGCCTGCTGGCTGCCCACGCCGCGCTGGGCGACGCCGCGGATCTGGAGCTCGCTGCCGCCCTCATGGATCGCGCCGTCGAAGACTTCTGGGACGAGGCGAGCGGCACCTTCTTCGATACGAGCGACGAGCACGACCGCACCGTGGCGCGGCCGCGATCCCTCATCGACGGGGCGACGCCATCGGCGAACTCGGTCGCGGCCGACGTGCTCCTGCGACTCGCGCTGCTGACCGGCCAGCCCGACCACGACCGCCGGGCGCGGAGCATCCTGCGCGCCGCGGGTCCGGCGCTCGAGCGGCAGCCCATCCAGTTCGGCAGGATGCTGTCCGCGGCGGATCGCGCCCTGGGCGAGCCGATCGATGCGGTCATCGCCGGCGACCGCGAAGCGGGTAGCCTCGCCCTGCGACGAGCGGCCGCGGGGCCGTATCAGCCGGACCTCGTCATCGCGCAGGTCTCCAGCCAGAACGGCATGACCGCCTGGCCTCTATTCGAGGGCAAGACGGCGCGCGATGGCATCGCCACCGCATACGTCTGCCGCGGCTATGCCTGCGAAGAGCCAACGCAGGACCCCGATCGGCTTCGCGCCCAGGTGGCGGCGCTGCCATGAGATTCCGCTTCCTCGTCGTCGCCCTGCTGCTCGCCGCCTGCACATCGGCTTCACCAAGCCCGAGCGTTGAGGTGACGCAGTCGCCGAGCCCGACCGAGCTGCCGAGCCCCACCCAACGTCCGACCCCCACGCCCATCCCGATCGACGAGGCGATGCTCGCCCGACGCTTCACGGTCATGGTCGCGGGCGTGGACTCCAGCGCCGGACGGCGGGCGCGGGGAGAGGATCAGAACACGGACGCCCTGATGGTCATCAGCGTCAGCGCCGACAAGTCGCGGATCGACATCATGTCGCTGCCGCGCGATACGGTCGACATCCCGATGCCGGACGGCTCGATCTATCACCGCAAGATCAACAGCATCGCGCAAGCCTTCGGAATCGAGGGGCTGCGCGGAGCGATGTCCACGCTCCTGGGGGTCCCAATCAACCGGTATGTCGAGATGGACATGGACGACTTCACCTGGATGGTGGACGCGGTCGGCGGGATCGACGTCGAGGTGGCGACTCGCATCCGCGACTCGCAGGTCCACCTCTCTCTCGACCCGGGGCCGGCGCACCTCGACGGCGCCACCGCCCTCAGCTACAGCCGCACGCGGTTTGACACGGACTACGGGCGAGCGGCGCGGCAGCAGCAGGTCATGGTGGCGCTCGCACGGAAGTGGCTGGGTCCCGGGCTGGGAACGCTCATCGGCACCGTCCGATTGCTCAACTCGCTCCAGACGGACATCGGCCTCGACGAGATCACGACGCTGCTGGAGATCGGCCGCCGGTCGGCCTCGGCGGAGGTGACCGCCATCGTGCTCAAGCCGCCTCGGTTCTCGCTGTTCGTGGGCTTCGAGGACAGCCCCCGCGGCTGGGTGATGATCCCGGACGTGGCGGAGATTCGCGCCTACGCCCGGTCGGCCCTCACCGATTGACGGGCGCCGTACGCGCTCGTGTCGCTCACGTCGATGCGGGCGCCAGCGTGGCGTGGGTGCCGCATCGGTAGCAGGACTCATCCGCGGCGCGAATCGTTGCGCCGCAGTTCGCGCACGAGACGAGCAGATCGGCCTCGCACTGCGTGCAGAAGCGCGCGTGGCCGGGATATTGCAGGCCGTCGTTGGGGCAGTAGGCGACGCCACGTGGCACGTCAACCGCACCGTCCGGCGCGCGAGGCAGCTGGAGCGCGGGGAGCGTGCTCGACTCGGCCTGGACGCCAACCTGCGAGACGCGCAGGTATCCGATCACGAGCCACAGCAGGTAGAGCCCGACCAGGCCGATGAACGCGTACGGCGCGAGCGTGGAACCGAGGCCACCGAGGCCCGTCGAGATGAAATCGAGGATTTCGCGAATCAGCTCCATGGCGCGGCGATTCTAGCATCGGCCCCCGGCCACGCCGTCGCGCAGGGCTGCGCTACACTCGGCCAAATCGTCGCCCCTCGAGGATGATGCCCCGACCCCGGATCGACCCACGCACACCGCTCGCCGAGCTCCATGTCCATCTCGGTGCCGCGGTCACGCCGCCGATCATGTGGGGCATCGCCCACGCCCAGGGGATCCGCCTGCCGACGAAGGATTACTGGGCCTTCCGCGACCTGATCACCTTCGGGCGTCGTCGCCGCTCGTTCGACGCGTACCTGGACCTCTTCCACTGGACGGAGCTGATCCAGTCGAGCCCGATCGCGGTGGAGCGCAGCGTCTACGAGGTCATCGGCGGCGCCTATCGCAAGAGCAACATCACCCGGCTCGAGCTGCGCTTCAACCCGATGAAGCGGAACCGCGGCGGAGAGCAAGACCTCGACCACATCATCGCGGCGGCGGTGCGGGGCATGGACCGCGCCATGCTCGAGTACCCACAGGTGCGAGCCGGCCTGATCTTCTGCCTGGACCGCGCTTTCAGCCACGATCTCAACGAGATCATCGCGGCCAAGGCCATCAGCTGGCACAGCCGCGGCGTCGTTGCGGTTGACATCGCCGGCCCGGTCGATCGGTCCTTCCGCTTCGCGGACTACCGCGACCTCTTCGCGGAGTGCCGCCGCGCCGGCCTCGGCGTGACGGTCCATGCCGGCGAGACGGGCGGGCCCGACGAGGTGCGGGAGGCGGTGGAGGCACTCGAGCCGACCCGCATCGGCCATGGCATCAAGAGCGCGTACGACCCGACGGTAATGGGCATGCTCCGGGAACGGGGCATCGTGCTCGAGGTCTGCCCTTCATCGAACCTGACGACCCGGGTGGTGCGCAACGTGGCGGAGATGCGCTTCATCCTCCGCTCGCTGCTGGACAACGAGGTTCCGTTCACCCTGTCGACCGATGGGCCCGAGATGCTGCGCACGCATCTCCGCGATGAGCTGGCGCTCATGCTGCGGACGGAGATGATGACCCTCGACGAGGTCGGCCTGGCCGTCGAGACGGCGCACCGGGCCAGCTTCGTGCCCGGTGATTCGCCGCTGGACGACCGTCTCGCCGGCGACGGCGAGGCATCGCGCAACCTCGCGCCGATCGCCCTCGAGATCGAGGTCTAGGCTGATAGACTCCCGGCCGTGTCCTCGATCTGGCGGCCGGTCCGGGAGCGGAACCCTGCCCGCAGCCTGATGGTGGTGGTCGCCCATCCGGGCGACGAGGCGTTCGGATTCGGCGGCGCGATCGCCCACGCGGCGGAGTCGGGTGCCTACACCGTCGTCGTCTGCGCGACCCGTGGCGCCTTCGATCGGCGGCTCCTCGAGCGGGCGCCGGCGCCCGGCGGCCGGAACCGCTCGTACCAGAATCCGGTGGTGTGGCGGAACCTCGACACCGTTCGGGAAGACGAGCTGCGGCGGTCGGTCGGCCTGCTCGGCGTCCGGGTGCTGCGCATGCTCGACTACGCCGAGGAGGGCCTCGCCAAGGTGGGCTTCGACGAGCTGGTCGGCCGCATCGTGCAGCCGATCCGCATGCATCGGCCCGAGGTGATCCTGACCTTCGGGCCCGATGGGGTGAGCGGCGACCCCGATCACGAGGTCGTCGGGCGTGCGACGCGGGCCGCCTTCGACCGGGCGGCCGAGCCGCTCGCCTACGAGGACGACCTCGAGGAGGACCAGGTCGCATGGCGCGCGGCCAAGCTCTACCAGCTGGTCGTCCCGCAGTCCGCACTCCGCCCGCTGGGGGAGCGCGCGCCCGAGGGCTACGGTTCGCCGGACGGCACTGATACGCTGACGCTCGAGCTCGGCGAGCTGGCCCAGGTCAAGCTCGGCGCGATTCGCCGCCACGTCTCGCAGACCGGCTCGGCAGGCCCGTTCCACGACTGGCGACCCGAGGTGCGCGACGCCTATCTCGGCACCGAGCACTATCGGCTGGCTGCGTCCAACCTGCCGGTTCCGGCCGGAGGCGCTGCGCCCGCGGCCGAAACGGACCTGTGGGACGGGCTCACCTAGCTCCGGCCTTCATCTCAACATAGGTAGCATCTGGTGGCGCCCTGCTCTGCTACGCTCGGCCCACTGCGCCTCACCTGAACCGAAAGGACGTTCGCCCTGAGCACGCTCGACCAGCTGACCGACGAGAACATCATGGCCGCACTGTCGCAGGTCAAGGATCCGGAGATCGGGAAGGACCTCGTGAGCCTTGGCATGGTCAAGTCGATCGAGATCACCGGCTCGACGGTCGACCTCACCGTCGAGCTGACCACGCCCGCCTGTCCGTTGAAGGCGAAGATCGAGTCGGACATCGTGGACGGCCTCGCGGCGCTCGGTGCCACCACGGTCAAGGTCGATTGGGCGAGCAACGTCAAGCGCTCGTTCGGCGGGCCCGCCGCGGATCTCATCCCCGGGGTGAAGAACACGATCGCGGTCGCCTCCGGCAAGGGCGGCGTCGGCAAGACCACGGTGGCGGTCAACCTGGCGGTCAGCCTCGCGCGCGACGGCGCGCGTGTCGGCCTCCTGGACGCCGACATCACCGGCCCGAACGTCCCCCTCATGATGGGCACCAGCGGCGCGCACGTCACCGGCGTCGGCACGCGGGTGAACCCGGTGGTGGCCCACGGGGTGCAGATGATGAGCATCGAGTACTTCCTGACCGGTGGAGCGCCGGTGATCTGGCGCGGGCCGCTCATCCACTCGGCGATCCAGCAGTTCCTGCGAGACGTGGAGTGGGGCGAGCTCGACTACCTCATCGTTGACCTTCCCCCCGGGACCGGCGACGCCGCCCTCAGCCTGAGCCAGCTCATCCCCCTCTCCGGCGCGGTGGTGGTGACCACACCGCAGGAGGTCAGCCTCCTCGACGCCCGCAAGGCGATTGCCATGTTCAACAAGGTCAACGTGCGGACCCTGGGCGTGGTCGAGAACATGAGCGGCTTCATCTGCCCTGATTGCGGCACGGAGCACGACATCTTCGGGACCGGCGGCGCCGCCAGCCTGGCCCGCGAGCTGGGGCTCGAGGTGCTGGCTCGGATCCCGCTGGAGCCGGGGGTGCGGACTGGCGGCGACGCCGGAGCACCGATCACCTCGGCCCAGCATCCATCCAGCGACACCTCGGTCGCGGCTGCCGCGCTGCGCGAGCTGGCCCGCACCGTCGCGGGTCGCATCAGTGTCATCGCCGAGCCGTTCGCGGGCGCGGTCGCGAGCTAGTACCCCCCGGAAGTCCTCCTATCGGGGGATTGCCCGCTCCTGCCTCATCGCGAGAATGCCGTCCATGCGGATAGCGGTGCTCGCCGACCTGCACGGCAACCTGCCCGCCCTGCGCGCGGTGCTCGACGACGTCCTCGCGCTGGGCTGCGACACGATGTGGTGCGTCGGTGACGTCGTGGGACGCGGACCGCACCCCGCCGAGGTGGTCGACGAGCTGCGCGCGCTCGCCGTCCCGACCATCCAGGGCAACTGGGACGACGCGGTCGCCCTCCGTCGCGAGCATCCCGGCGTCGCGTGGCCCGACACGGAGTCGGAAGCGATGGGCCTCGCCTCGATGGAATGGACGATCCGCCGTCTCTCGGACGACCAGCGCTCGTGGCTGCGACAGCTCCCCGCCACGCTCCGCTTCCCGCTCGATGAGCGGTCGGTGCTCCTCTTCCACGGTTCGCCGACGCGCCAGAACGAGTACCTGTGGAGCGATCGGCCGAGCCGCGTCTTCGCTCGCCTGGTGAGCGACCAGGGCGATGACCTCATGTGCTTCGGCAACACCCACGAGGCCTTCCATCGGCTGGTCGGCAAGAGCCACTTCGTCGCCGCCGGTTCGGTTGGCTGCGGCACGATCGACGACATGAGCGCGCAGTACGCCGTCATCGACGTCGCCGGGCCCGAGCTGATGGTCAACTTCCGGTCCGTTCCCTACGACCACTTCAGCGTCGAGGCCGATCTGCAGGCCGCCGGCTTCTCGCCGCTCCTGCTGCGCGTCCCGCCGGCGCCCCACGTGTCTCTCGAGGCCGACGCCGAGAACCTCGTCGAAGCCTAGACCGAGCTCGCCCCGCGGTATGAGGCGATTGCCCCGATCAGCAGGTCCCAGAAGCGGTCGACCTCGAGGCTCGTCCCCACCTCCGCGTTCGCTTGACGCCCGGTGACGCCGTAGACGTCGCACACGGTCCGTCCGTAGCTGAACTCAGCCTCGGTCTCGATGTCGACCCGCATCCGCGCGGTCGGGACGATGCTCGGATCGATGACCCAGGCCACCGCGCACGGGTCATGCACCGCCGGGGCGGCGAAGCCAAAGACCCGCAGGTAGGTCTCCGCGAAGAAGCCCAGCAGCTCGACGCAGACGTGCGCGAGCGGGAAGTCGAGCTTGGCGATGCGGTCGATCACCGCCGGGGAGGCCAGGGCCAAGTGGGTGGTCTCGAGCGGCACCATCGTGATCGGCACGCCGGATTCGAACACCGCGCGAGCGGCCTCCGCATCGGCCCCGATGTTGAACTCCGCCGCCGGCGTGACATTGCCCAGCCCCATCGCGCCGCCCATCAGCACGATCCGGCGGAGGCGCTTCCCCAGGCTCGGGTCGCGTGACAGGGCGGTCGCCACGTTGGTGAGCGGCCCGGTCGGGACCAGCACGAGGCCGTCGTGCGCGTGCGAGGCCTCGAGGATGACGTCCACGGCATGGCGCGGATCGAGCGGGACGCTCGGGGCGCCGAAGGCAGGCCCGTCGAGCCCGGATTCGCCGTGGATCTGCGGCGACGCGATGCGGCTGCGGACCAACGGGCGGTCGCAGCCGGCCGCGATCGGCACCGAACGGATCCCGGCCACGCTGCAGATCCGTCGGGCGTTCAGGGTCGTCTTGTCGAGGCTCTGGTTGCCCGCGACGGTGGTGATCGCCACCAGCTCCAGCGTGGGATCCGCCGAGGCCAGCAGGATCGCCAGCGCGTCGTCGTGACCGGGGTCGCAGTCCAGGACGATCGGTTGCCGCCGTGGTCCGCCGGGCGTCATTCCTTCTTGTACGGACGGCCGTCGGCGGCCGGGGCGCGCACCCGTCCCACCAGCCCGGCCACCACGATGATCGTGACCAGGTAGGGGACCATCTGCAGGAACTGCGACGGCAGGCCGATGTTCAGGATCGAGAGTCGGGACTGGACGGCCTCCGCGAACCCGAACACGATCCCGGCCAGGAAGGCGCCGAAGGGCGCCCAGCCGCCGAAGATCATGGCGGCGAGACCGATGAAGCCCCGCCCCGCCGTCATCTCCTGCTGGAAGGACCCGGTCGACCCCAGCGTGAAGTACGCGCCGCCCAGGCCGGCCAGCATGCCGCCCAGGATGACGTTCCGGTAGCGGACGAAGTAGACACTGATGCCCACCGTATCGGCGGCCTTCGGGTGCTCGCCGACGGCCCGCACGCGCAGCCCCCATCGGGTCGAGAAGAGCATGTAGTGGAGGATGAAGATCGTCGCGATGCAGGCGTAGATGAAGATGTTCTGGCGGAACACGATTCCCCCCACGACGGGAAGGTCGCTCAGGAGCGGAAGCGCCAGTGGCCCGAGGCGTTCAGGGTTATTGAGCTCCGGCAGCTTCGCCAGGACGCGAGCCGACAGGAAGGACGTGATCCCGACCACCAGGATGTTGATCACCACACCGGCGATGATCTGGTCGACGAGGTAGCGAATCGCCAGCACCGCCAGCAGCGCCGCCATCAGGCCGCCGGTCACGATCCCGGCCACGATCCCGATCCATGGGTTCGCGGTGGCGCTGGCGACGACCGCCGAGGTGAAGGCCGCCGAGAGGAGCATCCCCTCGATCGCGATGTTGACGACCCCTGCGCGCTCGCAGAGGATGCCGCTCATCGCTCCGAAGGTGATCGGGACGCTGCGCTGCAGGCTGGTCTGCAGGATGCCCGCCAGGCTCATCGAGCCGCCGGAGCCCGCCCAGGTGAGGAACCCGAAGGCGAAGCCGATGATCACCAGGGCCAGCACGATCGCCCAGCGCGTGCCGAAGCCGCGCGTCAGCTGGATGACCCCGGCCATCGCCGCCAGGGCGGCCAGGAAATAGGCAGTCGCGGCCGAGGGGATCACCAGGTCGGGCACCGTCGGCTTGCCGATGTTCAACCCGAAGGTCGTCTGCGCACCGGGCTCGACCCGGCCGAAGACGAGCACGATCACGGCCGCCAGGACGAGGTAGAAGATGCCGAATCCACGCTGGCGGCTCTTCGTGATCGCCCCGCGGCCGACGGCAGCCATCCCTGCGGCGGTCACGCCCCCCACCCCTTGCTGAAGATCTCGGTGCCGGTTGTCTTCTCGCTGCGTATGCGATAGATGCCGCGTACCAGGGCGGGCGCCGCGATGAACATGATGATGAGGCCCTGGATCACGACCACGAGGTCAACCGGGATGCCGGTCTGCGCCTGCATCGGCGTGGCGCCGGCGCGAAGCGCGCCGAAGAGGATTGCGGAGAAGACGACCCCGACCGGTCGTGACGCGCCGAGGAGGGCGATGGCGATGGCGTCAAAGCCCCAGTGCGGCGAGAAGCCCGGTGTGAGGCGCAGGTTCGTGCCGAGGATCTCGGAAGCCCCGGCCAGGCCGGCCAGGCCGCCCGAGATCATCATCGTCAGGACCACGGTGCGGCTGATGTTCATGCCTGCGTAGCGTGCCCCGGACGGATTCAGGCCCACCGCCCGGAACTCGAATCCCTTCGTCGAGCGGAACAGCAGCCACCAGACCGCCACCGCGGCAGCGATGGCCAGGATCAGGCCCCAGTGCAGCCGCTCGTCGCCGATGAGCTTGGGCAGGATGGCGGTCGGGACGATGAACTTGCTGACCGGATCGTCGCGTCCCGGAAGCTGGTAGAAGGCCTGCCGCAGGGCGAGGTCGACGACGAGGTACGAGACGTAGTTCAGCATGATGGTGGTGATCACCTCGTGCGCTCCCGTCCGCGCCTTGAGGATCCCGGGAATGAATCCCCAGACCGCGCCGCCGACGAATCCGGCCGCCACCGCCAGGGGCAGGTGGATCAGCAGCGGGAGGTCCGGGAGGCTGATGCCGACCGCCGTCGCGAACAGCGCGCCGATGTAGATCTGGCCCTCCGCGCCGATGTTGAAAAGCCCGGCGCGGAAGCCGAGCGCGACCGCCAGGCCGGCAAGGATCAGCGGCGTGGCGCGGAGCAGCGTCTCGGTGATCGGGGTGATATCGACGAACGGGTTCCCGATCCCGCCCTGCAGGAGGCCGTAGTACGCGCCCCCGACCGACTTGATGCCCGCGGCGAACGCACCGCCGGGGTCGGAGGCGATCTTGGCGATGAAGGCCGGGTCCGACAGGATGATCACGATCGCGCCGATCACGAGCGCGGTGAAGAGTGACAGGAGCGGAACGACCAGCTGCCGGGCGGCGCCGAGGATCCTGGCGGTCAACGCGCGGCCAGAGGGAGCCGGAGCTTCCGTGACCGGCGGCGGATCGGGCGGCTGGGTCTGGATGCTCACGTGGCCGCCTCCACCGGGAGGCCCTCCTCGGGATGCGCGCCGCCCATCAGCAAACCGAGCCGTTCCGGCGTCGCCTCCGACGGATCGAGGATGTCGACGATGTGCCCCTGGTACATGACCGGGATGCGGTCCCCGAGCGAGAGGACCTCCTCCAGCTCGGTCGACACGATCAGCACCGCGGTCCCCTCGTCGCGCTTGGCGACGATCCGCTTGTGGATGTATTCGATCGACCCCACGTCGAGGCCGCGGGTCGGTTGTGCGGCCACGATCAGCTTCAGCGGACGCGAGAATTCGCGCGCGACGATCACCTTCTGCTGATTGCCGCCCGACAGGTTGCCGACATCGTTGAGGACGGACGGGGTGCGAACGTCGTATTCCTTGGTCAGGTCCTTGGCCGCCTTCTCCACCGCATCCTGGTGGATGGCGAGACCGTTCGAGAATGGCTCGCGGTAGTAGCTGTTCAGGATCATGTTCTCGGCCACGGTGAATCCGACGACCAGGCCCTCCTCGAGGCGATCCTCGGGGATATGTCCGACCCCGGCCTCGTAGACGTGGCGCGGATCGGGGCGCACCGAGGCTCCGCCGATCTGGATCTCCCCGGCTTCGAGGCTGCGAAGCCCGGTGATTGCCTCCACGAGCTCCGTCTGGCCGTTCCCGTGGACGCCCGCGATGGCCACGATCTCGCCGGCATGCACGCTGAGGTCGACGCCGTCGACCGCGATCTGGCCCCGGTCGTCACGCACGGTGACGCCTCGAAGGGTCAGGATCTCGTCGCCTGGCGCGGCATCCCCCTTCGTGACTTCGAGCTGGACGGGTCGGCCGACCATCATGCGTGCCAGTTCGCTCTCATTGGTCGCACCGGGCGTGGTGGTCCCCACCACCTTGCCGCGGCGCAGCACGGTGATGCGGTCCGCGATGTCGAGCACCTCGTTCAGCTTGTGGGTGATGAAGATGATGGAGGTGCCCGTCTTGACGAGTGAACGCATCACCTCGAACAGGTCCTCGATCTCCTGCGGGGTGAGGACCGCGCTCGGCTCGTCGAGGACGAGCAGGTTGGAATGGCGGTAGAGCGTCTTGAGGATCTCGACCCGCTGACGGACGCCAACCGGCAGGTCTTCGATGTAGGCGTCAGGGTCGACGCGCAGGCCGTGCTCCTCCGAGAGCGCCACGATTCGCTTGCGCGCGGCATCGCGGTCGAGGGCGAGCAGCGGGCCGCTGGTGGACTCCACCCCGAGCATGATGTTCTCGGTGACGGTGAAGACCGGGATCAGCATGAAGTGCTGGTGGACCATCCCGATGCCGGCGGCGATGGCGTCGCCCGGGCCGCTGAACTCGACCCGCACGTCGTTGACCAGGACCTCGCCCTCGTCCGGCTGGTAGAGGCCATAGAGGACGTTCATCAGCGTCGACTTGCCGGCGCCGTTCTCGCCCAGCAGGGCGTGGATCTCCCCGGGCATGACGGTCAGGTCGATCCCTTCGTTGGCGACCACGCCGGGGAAGCGCTTGGTGATCCCCTTCAGTTCCAGCTTCATGGGCTGACTCCGGGAACCGGGGTATGGGGACAGGCGGCCCCGCCTGGTGGCGAGGGCCGCCTGTCACATCGGTCGAACGACGGCTACCTTACGGAGCCGTTGAGGCCGCTGGCTGTCCTGAGAACGCGTCCGCCGTGACGCTGCCATCGACGAGAGCGGCCTGCAGAGCCGTGATCTCGTCCTTGAGTGCCTGCGGCACCGCGCTGTCGAGGTCGTGGAACGGCGCCATGCCGACTCCCTCATTCGCCAGCGTGCCGACGTAGAGGGTCTCGGGCCACGCGTTGGCACCGTTGAGGCCCTGGGCCGTCTTGATGGCGTCGAAGACCGCGTTGTCGATGCGCTTCAGAACGCTCGACAGCATGATGCTTTCGAAGCCTGGCACTGAGATGTACTGGTCGACGTCAACGCCGATGAAGAGCGGCGTGTCGAGCCCGCTTGGGTTGTCCTTGACCGCCGCCATCGCGCCCTGGCCCACGGGACCAGCGACGGCGAAGATGATGTCGGCGTTTTCCTGCATCAGGCCCTCGGCGGTGACGCGACCCTTGTCGAGGTCGGTGAAATCACCGGTGAAGGTGCCTGTCTGCGTCGCCGGGTCCCAACCGAGCAGCTTGACGCTTGTGCCCTTCTGCTGGTTGTAGTAGTTGATCCCGGCCGCGAAGCCGTTCATGAAGTCCACCACCGGGCCGATCTGGATGCCACCGAAGGTGCCGACCGTGCCGGTCTTGGACATTCCAGCAGCCAGGTAGCCCTGCAGCATCGACGCCGACTTGGTGTCGAAGACGAGGCCCAGGATGTTCGGCGGAGCCGGGTCGTACGCGAAGTCCACGATCGTGTAGAGCTGATCGGGGTTCGTCGCGGCCGACGCCTGTGTCGCGGCTCCGAGCAGGAACCCGACCGTGATGATCAGGTCGCAATTCTCGTCGGTGAAGGCCGCCAGGTTCGGAGCGTAGTCGGTGTCCGCGGTGGACTCGAGCAACGCGCTCGATGTGCCGAGCTCCGACTCCGCCTTCAGCAGGCCATCGTGTGCGGTCTGGTTGAATCCCTTGTCGTCGACTCCACCGGTGTCGGTCACTTCACAGGCCTTGAAGCCCGTCGGTGCGACCGATCCGCCCGGCGATCCGGCGGAGGATTCTGGGGCTGACGCCCCCGAACTCGCTGGCGTCGAGCACGCCGCCAGCACCAGCATCAACGAGACGAGGGCGGCGCTCGCGCCGAGCCATCGCTGCTTCCGCATTGATTCTCCTTCTCCCCTCACTCACTGACTTGCCGGCGCCGCATCTGATCGCGACGTGTCGGTCGCGATCTGGCCCGAGGGCGAGGCCGGCGCGAATCCGGCCGATCATACTGCGCCGTCAAGCGGCCGCTCAAGTGCTTTGTGCGCGTGCCATCCCTATGATCCGTCGGCATGGACCGATCCGGCAAGCCGACCCTGCGCCTCGTGATCTTCGACCTCGACGGCGTCATCTATCGCGGCCGTCAGCCGGTTCCCGGCGCGGCGGCGTTGGTCACCTCCCTGCGCGAAGCCGGCCTGCTGGTCCGATTCGCGACGAACAACTCGATGGCCACCCGCGCGATGTATGTGCCTCGCCTGGTCGAGATGGGGATCGCCGCAGAGGCCGACGAGATCGTCACCTCGACCTCCGCCACCGTTGACCACCTTCACGCGCACCTGCCCCAGGTCCGCAGGGTGATTGCCGTCGGCGCCGACGGGATGCTCGAGGAGCTCCGGGAGGCAGGCTTCGATGCGACCGCGGCAGGGGACGCGGTCGACGCGGCCTACGACGGCGGGCCGCTGGACGCGCCCTATGACGCGGTGATCGCCGGCCTCGACCCCGCATTCGACTTTCGGCGCCTGGCGGCGGCCACCACCGCGATTCGGGCCGGCGCGCGCTTCATCGCCACGAACGCGGATCTGCGCTACCCGACGCCGGCGGGCTTCCTGCCGGGGGCCGGCTCGATCATCGCCGCCCTTCGTGCCGCCGGCGGCACCGAGCCCCTCGTCATCGGCAAGCCCGAGCCCGGCATCTTCACCGCCATCCTGGAACGAGCGGGGGTTGATGCCAGCGAGGCCTTGGCCGTCGGCGACAACCCCGATGCCGACATGGTCGCCGCGCATCGGGCCGGCCTGCGCTCGATCCTGGTCCTGACCGGAGTAGCCGATGCGGCGCTGGCCGCGACCCTCGACGGGGAGCGCCTGCCCGACCATGTCGCCCGCGATCCGTCGGAGGTCGGCACGATCCTCCGGCAGGAACTCAGCTGATGGCGGGCGCCTCGGCCACCCAGGCGGACCAGGCCGCCTCCGCGCCGCGCATCATCGGGTCGAGGACCGAGCGCGGGCCGAAGGCGCGCCGGAACGCGTTCACCGCGATCGCCGCCAGCTCGCCGGCGGTGAGGCGCAGCACGGCGGCGGTGCGTGCCATCTCCTCGGTCAGCGACGTGTTCGACACGGTTCGATCGTCGGTCGACAGCGTCACGCTGACATCGGCGCGATGGAGCGCGGCGAGCGGATGCGACGCCAGGTCCGGGACGATGCCAGCCTGCACATTGCTGGTCGGGCACAGGTCGAGGGTGACGTCCAGCTCGCGGACCCGTGCCATCAGCTCCGGGTCGCCCGCCGTGGTCACCCCATGGGCGATCCGCCGCACTCCGAACGCCAGCGCCTCCCGGATGCGCTCCGAGCCCGGCACCTCTCCGGCGTGCGCGGTGAGCGCCAGTCCGCCGGCCGCGGCGGTGACGAAGGCGGCCGCATGCGGCGGCGCAGGATACGCGGCCTCCAGGCCGGCCAGGTCGAACCCGATCACCCGTGGTCCGAACTCCGCGGCCGCACGCGCCAGCTCGACGTTCGCCGCCGGTGGGTGCGAGCGCATGGCGGTGACGATGAGGCCGATGAGCGGGGTGCGTGGACCAAGGCGCGAGGCCGCTTCCGCCACGCCATCGGCCACGGCTCCGATCACATCGCGAACCGACATGCCGCCCGCCAGGTGGAGGCGGGGGGCCCAGCGGATCTCGGCGTACGTCAGCCCGTCATCGGCAAGCGACTCGACCAGCTCCGTGGTGACGCGGCGGAGCGAGCCGGGCGTCTGGAGCAGCGCGATCGGCAGGTCGAAGAAGCCAAGCAACTCGGCCTGGTCCTGGCAGCGGGCCGGCCCGACCAGGCGCGCGACGGCCTCCTCGAGGGTGAGCTCCTGGCCTGCCTCGGCAGCCAGCTCGACCGCGGTCAGAGGGCGCATCGAGCCGTCGAGATGCAGGTGCAGCTCTGCCTTCGGGAGGCTCCGCAGGCGGTCCAGGTCCACCGGGAGATGATAGGTGCCGCTGGCCGCCGCCGAGCGGCATTCACGATCGGCGTGGCGCTGGCGGTGGGGATCGGCTTCGGCCTCCGAGCTGCCGACCCGGCCGTCGCCGACCCTCCGGACGCGGCAGGCCGAGCGGAGCGGCTTGCCGAGGTCGCGCGCCAGGCCGATGCGGCGCTGGCACGTCTCGACGCCGGGCTCGGAGCCTCCCGCGACCATGCCCGGCGCGGCACCGCCCTCACGGTCTCCGGCGTGGCTCCGGCAGACGAGCTGAGTACGGCAGCCGACCTGCTCGCCGCGACTGCCGAAGATGGCGATGCTGCCCGGAGCACGCTGCTGGAGCTGGCCGGCTATGCCGCGTCCATCCGGCCAGGAACGGTGGTCCCCGCGCTGTCGTATGGAGGTGCCGACCTGCAGCAGATCGCCGCTCAGCTACGGTCCGGCGTCGAGGCCGCGACGCTCTTCGTCGAGCGGCGGCACGCCACCGATGCGGTCGTCCAGGCGCTGGCCACGGCCCTGGGTGCGCTGGAGCGCGACGACCCGGCCGCCGCCCTGTCCGCCCTCGATGCGTCGGACGCGCCGCTCGCGCTCCTCGATGACTGGGAGGACCGGCCGCCGCTGCTGCGCTACTGGATGACGATCAGCCGCGACCTGATCAATGCCGCGGGCGACATCGCCCGCGCGACGATCGCCGATGACCCGGCGGCGGTCGAAGCCGCCGCGGCGCGCTACGGGAAGGCCGCGGAGGCGGCACGCGGAGCCGACAACGCCCTGGCCTTCGCCCTGAGCGAGCAGGGATCGGCGGTCAGCGCGACGCCCCTGCGCCGCCTGGCAGCGGCGGCCGACGAGGCGGCTGACGCTCGGGCCGCGATTCAACAGCTGCTGCCCCCGGCATCCTAGGCCCGCCCGAGCGGGTCCTATACTGGCGCCGCCGATGCGCGCGGGCTCACCCGCGATCGGTCTCATCTCACGCGAGCCAAGGAGCACTGATGCGCGTTCGTGCCGAAACGACCAAGCCGGCGTCGGTCCGGGCCGACGTGCTGGCGGTGCCCATCTATCGCGAGGACCGCGAGCCTCCGCCCGACCTCCTCGAGCTGGACTCGGCGACTGGCGGTGCGATCACCCGCACCCTCGACTGGGGCGAGTTCAACCCCCTCGAGGACGAGACGGCGCTCATCGAGGTGCAGGGCATCAATGCCGCACGGATCCTGTTCGTGGCATCCGCCCGCCGGGGCCGCGGCGCGTGGCGAGCCCGGCGCAGTGCGTCGAAGGCCGCCCGCCGGCTCCAGGGTCGCGGCGCGACCTCCCTCGCCTTCTGGCTGCGCGATGGCGAGGACGCGGATGCCTACGCTGCGGCGGCCATCGGCGCCAGCCAGGGGACGTTTCGACCGTTCGCGTACTACGGCCGCGTGCGCGACACCCCCGCCATGCTGCGCAGCGTGGAGGAGCTGATCCTCATCGGCGAGGAGGCCCCGGCCGAATCCGTGCTCTCCGATGCGGTTGTCGTCGCCGATGGCGTCGAGTGGGCACGCGAGCTCTCGAACCGATCCGCCAACGATCTTTACCCCGAGAAGATGGCCGAGCTGGCCCGCGGCCTGGCCGATGACGGGTGCAGCGTCGAGGTCCTTGGCCCGGCCGAGATGCAGGCACTCGGCATGGGTGCGCTGCTGGGCGTCGGGATGGGGGCTGCCCACGAGCCGCGACTGATCGCGGTCAAGCTGCCCGGCTGGGAGGCTGGCGGCGATCGGCGGCTGGCGATCGTCGGCAAGGGCGTCTGCTTCGACTCCGGTGGCATCAGCCTCAAGCCCCCGGAGCGCATGGAGGAGATGAAGCACGACAAGGCCGGCGCCGCGGCGGTGCTGGCCGCCGCCCGGACGGTGGCCCGCCTGGCGCCGCAGACGCCGCTCATGGCGGTTGCGCCGATGGTCGAGAACATGCCTGGCGGCGCGGCCCAGCGTCCCGGCGACGTCGTGAAGGCGATGAACGGCAAGACGATCGAGGTCATCAACACCGATGCCGAGGGCCGCCTGATCCTCGCCGACGCGATGCATTGGGCGGAGCAGCAGGGCGCCACCCACATGGTGGACGTGGCGACGCTGACCGGGGCCGCATCCATCGCCTTCGGTGACCTCATCAGCGCCTACTTCGCCCGCCCCCGCGAGTGGGGCAGCCAGGTCGCCGCGGCGGCCGCCGCGACCGGGGAGTGGTTCTGGGAGATGCCGCTCGCCACGGAGTACCGCGACGCGCTGGACTCGGCGCACGCCGACATCGTCAACTCGGCGTCCCGCGAGGGGTCGCTCATCAAGAGCGCCGTCTTCCTCTCCGAGTTCGCGACGGTGCCCTGGGTCCACATCGACATCGGCGGGTCCGCGTACCTGATTCGCGACAAGGCCCACAACCCGAAGGGTTCCCTGGGCACCACGGTCTCGACCCTCGTGCGCCTGGCACGCGACTTTGCGGCGGCGTAGCGGGGCTTGACCATCACGGCGCTGGCCGCGGGCCTCGCATTCGCCGTGATCGGCGCGGGGGCGGAACGCCTCGCGAGCGTGTGGCCGCCCGATGAGGCATCCCACCGCGCGGCCGGCCTGCGCACCGCCCTGCTCGCCATGGCCGCAGGCGCAGTGGCGGCGGCAATCGCGTCGCGCTCGACCCTGCCCTGGTGGGCGTTGGGGGTGCAGCTCCTCATCCTCGCGATCCTCGTGCTGCTGACCGCCACGGACCTCGAGCAGCGCCGCCTGCCGCACCTCCTGCTCGACCCGCTCATCGTGGTCGCGGCGTTGTTCGTGCCGTTCAACCCAACGGTCCACCCTATCGACGCCATCATCGGCGCCGCGGTGGCGGTCGGCTTCATGGGGCTGCTGGGCCTGCTGGTGCGCGGCGGCGTTGCCCTCGGCGACCTGTACCTGGTCGGTCCCATCGGGCTGGTGATGGGCTGGCCGGCCATCTTCGTCGCCATCTTCGTGGCTGGGTTCCTGTCGGCGCTCGTCAGCGCCCTCCTCCTCGTGACCCGGCGGGCCGGACTCAAGACCTACATCCCGTTCGGGCCATTCCTGGTGGCCGGGATGGTGATCACCCTCCTCCGCGATCCGGGGCTGCTCGGTCTGGTGGGGGCGCTGAGCGGTGGCGGCCCGACCCCGACCTAGGAACGATGCCGGGGGGTTGACTCCACCACGGCCGGGTCGGGTATCCTTGCCACCCCGGCAGGAGCGCCGGGGGGTCGCTCCGAGTCCCGCCCGCATGCCCACCGCGGCGCGGCCCGAAGCAGCCAGTGCAGCGACATCAGGGAGTCATGTCGATCGTCAGTCGCCCAGCCATGCCATGGGTTGCAGCCCTCCTGCTCCTGACCGTCGCCGTTGCGCCGTTCCGGTGGCAGTCGGAGGTGCGCGCCACCGACCCGACCGTCGACTCCGCCGTCAGCGAGCAGCGCCAGATGGAGGACGAGCTGGCGCGGCAGCGCACGCAGCTGGCGGACCTCCAGCGCCAGGAGGCGGACCTCGCGGCGAGCCTGCGCAGCATCACCGGCGATCTCACCGCGGTCGGCCTCGAGATCGAGCAGGCCGCTCGGGACATCGAGGCGGCGGCGCGCAGCCTCGAGCAGGCCCGCGGAGAGCTGCGGAAGTACGAGCTCGATATCGCCAACCTCGAGACGACACTGACCGACCTCGCCAGTGGGATCGCGGTCTCGAAGGTCGAGCTCGTCGAGCGCGAGGCGCTGCTGCAGGACCACATGCGTACCGCCTACGAGCAGAGCCAGACCTCCGTCCTCGAGGTGCTCCTCTCCACCGACTCCTTCACCAAGGCATCGAGCGAGCTCTCCTACATGCTCACGCTCTCCGACGAGGACCGGCTGCTCGCCAACGAGATCCGCGACAAGCGGGAGCGCCTCGAGGTCCGCAGCCAGACGCTTGGCGTGGGGCGCGAGACGCTCACCAAGCTGCGCGATGCCGCGGCGGCGCGTGCCGACGCGCTGGAGGAGCAGCAGCAGCAGCTGGACGACGCACGGGCTGCCCTCGAGGAGAAGCAGAAGCAGCTCGAGCAGATGCAGGATGCGCAGGAGGAGCGCTTCTCCCTCCTGAACCAGACCGCCACCGCCCAGCAGGAGCTGATCGCCGCACAGGAGCAGCAGCTCGCGGCCCAGCAGGCGCTGGTCGACAAGCTGAAGGCCGCCGCGGATCGGCTCGACCTCGCCTACCGAGGACGGTTCGACTGGCCGGAGCGCGGAGCGTTCCTCATCACCCAGGAGTTCGGGCGAACCGCCTTCAACTCGTTCCACACCGGGCTCGACATGTCATACCTGAACCGCTGCGGCGGACCCATCTACGCCGCCGGCGACGGGATCGTGCTGGCCGATGGACGCCCGAATTCGAAGTACGGCGACTGGGCCATCGGCGTCGTGATCGGCCACTCGCAGCGCCTGGCGACCCTGTACTGGCACATGTCGCGCGAGATCGTGACGGTGGGCCAGGAGGTCCACGTCGGTGACGTGATCGGATACGAGGGCGCCACCGGCTTCGCGACCGGCTGCCACCTGCACTTCGAGGTGCAGTTCGACGGGAGCCCGCAGAACCCGAGGAAGTACCTGCCCTAGACATCGGGGCGCCGTCCGGGGCCCGATTCGACCGATTCACCTGCATGGGGTACCGTTCGCGCGATGCACCCGGCCATGCAGCGGCGCCGTCATCGGCTGATGATCCGCCGCACCACCCAGCGTCGCAGTCCGCGCCGCGGGCTCACCACCTTCCTCATCGTCGCGGTTGGCGTCTTCGTGCTGTTCATCGGCGGATCCGTGGTCGGCACCGGGGCCGGCCTGCTGGCCGCCTATGACTACTTCGCCACCGGCCTGCCCGATCCGCACATCATCGACGGTATCGACATGCCGGCCAGCACCTATGTCTACGACCGCACCGGCACGCAGCTGCTCGCCCGATTCGAGTGCGAGAACCGCGAGGAGGTGAAATTCGCGGAGCTCCCCGATTCGATCGTCAACGCCACCGTCGCGGCCGAGGATCGCACCTTCTGGACGAACGACGGGATCGACTACACCGCCGTCGCGCGAGCGGCGCTCGCGAACCTGCAGGCCGGATCCATCGTGCAGGGGGCAAGCACGATCACCCAGCAGGTGATCAAGTACGCCGGTTCGATCAAGTTGGCGCAGGCTCCGAATGAGCCGGCGACCTCCGCTGCGCCATCGGTCGAACTCGATCCCGGGCCCGAGCTGCCGGCGGCCGACCCGTGCGCCCAGCCCGACCTCACCTTCCTGGCGAGTCGCGGCTTCGGCGACAAGATCCGGGAGCAGATCCTCGCGCGCCAGGTGACGGCGGCCTATCCCGGGCGAGCCGGCAAGGAACGGATCCTCGAGACCTACCTCAACCTCATCTACTACGGCAACAGCTCCTACGGCATCAAGGCCGCCGCTGCGAACTTCTTCGGCACCTCCGACCTGAGCCAGCTGAGCCTGGCCCAGGGCGCCTTTCTGGCTGGGCTCCCGCAGCTCCCCAGCTACTACGACCCATACCAGCCGGTCGAGAATCCGCGGGGACCATCGCGGGCCATCACCCGGCGCAACGACGTCCTGGACGCGATGCTGCACGAGGGCTACATCACCCAGCGCCAGCACGACGAGGCGGTGGCGGTCACCTGGGAGGAGATGGACCCCAGGCAGGTGATATCGGTCCTGCGGGAGCCGCACTTCTCGTTCCGCGTCGAGCGCGAAGTGGAGCGCATCCTGGAGTCGATGGGAATCGCCAACCCCGCGCAGGCGGTGCGGACCGGCGGCTACCGGATCACCACCACCCTCGACTACCCCCTGCAGCAGGTCGCCAAGGAGCAGGTCAAAAAGTGGGTCAAGGCGCTCTCCGACAAGAACGTGCACAACGGCGCGCTGGTCGCCATCGACTCGGCGACCGGCCAGATCGTCGCGTACGTCGGCAGCGTCGACTACAACAACCGCGAGGATCCGCGGGTCCAGGGCCAGTTCGACGTGGCCGGCCTCGGCCGTCGGCAGCCTGGTTCCGCCTTCAAGCCGATCACCTACAGCTCGGCATTTCGGGCGCGGCAGGCCACGCCGGCGACCTTCTTCCTGGATGCGGTGACGCAATACGGCTCCTCGAATCCCGAGGAGGCCTACATCCCGACCAATGCCAACATCAAGGAGCACGGCCCGGTGCTGGCATTCGACGCGCTGCGGTACTCGCTGAACGTCCCGTCGGTGATGATGCAGTACCTGGTGGGGCCCGACGTGACGGCGCAATTCGCCCAGACGATGGGGGTCGCCAGCCAGGACTACATCATGGGCGAGGACCCCGGCCTCACCCTGACCCTTGGCTCCGTTCCGGTCAACCTCACCAACCTGACCGGGGCATACGGCGTCTTCGCCGACCAGGGCACGCTCCACCCGGCCACCACCGTGATCGAGATCCGTGACCGCGACGGCAAGGTCATCTACGACGCGACCCAGAACGGCCCCAAGGCGACCGAGCCGATGACCACCGCCGAGTCGTACCTGACCCACTGGATCCTCGAGGGCAATACCAACCCGCGCACGAACACGCTGTGGGGCGAACGCGCGCAGCTGTTCGACGTCAACGGCAAGCGCCGCCACGCCGGCTTCAAGACCGGGACGACGAACGAATTCCGCGACGTGTCGGGCTTCGGGTACGTTCCCGGCAGCCTGGTGACCGGCGTCTGGATGGGCAACAACAACCTGGCGCCGCTCTCGAACAAGCTCGGGGTGGGCCTGTACAGCGCCGACGGCCCGCTCTACCTGTGGCACGACTTCATGAAGCTCGCACTCAACGAGTCGTGGGACTGGAACGGGCACGCCCCGGTCCCGAACGACGACTTCGCGCAGCCGCCGGGCGTTGTCACAGCCTCGGTCTGCCGCTTCAGCGGGATGGCGGCGACCGGTGCCTGCGGACAGACCATCACCGTTCCGTTCCTGGACGGCACCGTCCCGCCGCCGGACAACGTGCACGTCAACAAGGGCGGCGGCGGCGGACCGGTGCCGACCCCCGATGCCTCCGGCAATGTCGGCACCCCGGTACGCGGGTCGTGCTTCGATGTGGTGAAGGAGGTCGACCAGGACGGCCGCCGGCCGCCCGAGATGGTGGCCGCGGCGAAACGCTGGGCGGATCGCTTCGTGAACGGACAGCTCGGTCCAAAGGGGGATCCGAACAAGATCGGCATCCTCGGGCCGGACAAGGTGTGGCTGCTCATCGCCCCGCTGCGCGGGAACAGCGGCTTCGGCGCGCCGATCTGCGGCGAGGTGCGCGCCACGCCCACCCCTGAACCGACGCCGCAGGTTAGCGGCGGCGGCGGTGGCGGCGGCGGCGGTGGCGGCGGCGGCTGCCCGCCGGGCAAGCCTGGCGGCTGCACGCCGGCCCCGGCGCCCGCTCCGGCTGGTATCGCGCCGAGCCAGGCACCGGTCGTGCTGACGGGCTTCGCGGTGCCCGCCATCCTGGGGACGGTTCCGCTGGTCGTCCGCCTCGATCGCTGGCGACGCCGCAGACGGCGCCACTGATCGGATCGGATCCCGCCGGGCTCGCACCGGCCGCTAGGGCGCGCCGTGCGAGAATCACGCCGTGGCTCAGTCGATCCTGACCCTGGTCCTTGCCGGCGGCGAGGGTGAGCGGCTCTCAATCCTGTCGCAGGTCCGCGCGAAGCCCGGGGTGCCATTCGGCGGCAAGTACCGGATCATCGACTTCGCGCTCTCGAACGCGGTCAATTCCGGCCTCACCGACGTCGCCGTCCTGACCCAGTACGCACCGCGCTCGCTGATCGATCACATCGGGGTCGGGCGTCCGTGGGACCTCGACCGGAGCCGGGGCGGCGTCACCCTGCTGCAGCCCTACCTGGGACGCGGCCGCCCGCGCGAGTGGTATCGCGGTACCGCTGACGCGGTTCTCCAGAACCTCGAGTTCATCGCCGACCGTGACCCGGAGCTGGTCGTGATCCTCGCGGGCGACCACGTCTACAAGATGGACTACCGGCCGTTCATCGAGCGCCACCGCATGACCAAGGCCGACATCACCTGCGCCGTGCGGACCGTGCCGATCGAGGACGCGCATCGGTTCGGGATCCTGGAGACCGATGACGACGGCTGGATCACCGCCTTCGTGGAAAAGCCGGCGAAGCCTGCCAGCAACCTCGTGAGCATGGGCGTGTACGTCTTCGCCTGGCCTTACCTGCGCTCGATCCTGTCTCCCGAGCGCGTCGACTTCGGGCGGGACGTGATCCCGGCCATGGTCGCGGCCGGCCGGCGGGTGGGGTCGTACCACTACGGGGGCTACTGGCAGGATGTGGGTACGGTCGAGAGCTACTGGCAGACCAGCCTCGACCTCCTCTCCGACCACCCCGGAATCGACCTCTACGACCGCGGCTGGCTGATCTACACCAAGAGCGAGGAGCGCGCGCCGGCGCTTATCGGGCCGGAGGGCAAGGTGACGCGCAGCATGGTGAGCCACGGCTGCGTCATCCACGGCACGGTCGAGCACAGCATCCTGTCTCCCGGAGTCAGGGTCGAGGCGGGCGCGGTGGTCCGCGACTCGATCGTGATGTTCGACTCGGTCATCGGCGCTGGCGCGACCGTCGACCAGACGATCCTCGACAAGGACTGCGTGGTCGGGCCCGGCAGCCGCGTGGGGGAGGGCCACGACCTGCGCCCGAACCGCCAGGAGCCGGAGCGCCTCTTCGCCGGCATCACGCTGGTCGGCAAGCGCGCCCGCATTCCGGCGGGGATGGTCATCGGCCGGAACTGCCGGATCGACCCCGGCGTCGACGACGCCGACTTCGGGCGACGCAAGGCGATTCGGTCAGGGGAAACGGTGGCTCACCCTGGTTGACGGCGCCCCGCCGCTCGACGCGTGGCTGGCCGAGCTGGGAGTCGAGGTCGTCGGCGGTGGCGGGGGAGCGGGTGAGGCTGCCTTCAGCCGCGACCTCATGCTCGATGGTGTCCGTCGCTTCGACCTGCGCGCGACGGTCGCGTGGGTCGACGGGGTCGGCCTGTCAGCGTGGGCGTACTACGGCGAAGAAGAGATGGAAGTCCCGAAGCGGGTGTATGCCCGCATGCTGCGCGCGAACTACGAGTACCCCTTCGTCAAGTTCGCGCTGACCGACGACGATCGGCCGATGCTGATGACCGAGCTGCCGCCAGACGAGCTCGACCGGGCTGCGCTGGGCCGAACGCTCGTGCGCCTGACGGTCGTCGCCGATCGGCTGCTCGACGAGACGGCGCCCGCGGTCGCCGATCGCGGCCACCTGCCGGACTGGACCGGTCGCACGTCGCGCAACCAAGCCCTGCTGGAGGCGTATCGCGACGAGGTCGAGGCGGCCATGCCGGAGTGGGAACCGGTGCCTGCCCGTCCGCGCCGGCGCGGCCTGATCGAGCGCCTGCTGGGCACGAATCGGTGAGGCGCCGATCCGCGTCGGCGATTGCGCTCGCCCTGCTGCTGCTCTCGATGCTGCCGGTGCCACCGGCGCGTGCGGCCGAATACGAGATGGAGACGATGGCGACCTATCGCGCCGATCCCGCGGCCGGCGCAATCGACGTGAGCGTGGCAGTCACGTTCACCAACACCCTGCCCGATCCGCCGGGGCAGATCAGCGCCTTCACGCACGTCGACCTGGCGATCCACGAGGGCGCCACGGACGTGTCGGCCGTGGACGACGCCGGCACGCTGCACGTCGACGTGGAGACGAAGGACGGCGTACAGGTTGCCTCGGTCCGGACGCGGTCCCGCGTCCGCTACAACAAGTCGGTGACCTTCACCCTCGACTACCGCCTGGCCGATGCCGCAGCGCTCGGCATCTACGTCCGGCCAGGTGTGGTCAAGTTCCCTGCCTGGGGATTCGGGACGAGCAGCGAGGTCACGGTCGAGCTGCCGGCCGGCTACGAGACCCGGGCCGACGGTGACCCGATGGTGATCGACGCCCAGGGATCGAGCGTCCTCCTGACCAGCGGCCCGATCGCCGACCCCCAGACGTGGCTCGCGCTCGTCACGGGGGTGCTGCCCGCCGACTACGTCACACGATCGGCGAGCGTCGCCCTGACCAGCGGGACGGTTGACCTGCAGGTTCGCGCGTGGAGCGACGATGTCGGCTGGGGGGACCGCACCGTCGCGCTCCTGGTCAAGGCGTTGCCGCGGCTCGAGGACGCGATCGGGCTGCCGTATCCCCACGTCGGCCCCCTGGTCGTGAGCGAGGCGGCCGCGGGCGAGGCGAGCGGTGGGGAGACACCATCGGCCTCCGCCGGGATCCACGTCGCGTTCGATGCATCCGAGTACGCGCTGCTCCACCAGGCGGCGCACGTCTGGATCGGTGACCAGCTGGCCATCGATCGCTGGATCCTCGAGGGCCTCGCCTCGCACTACGCGGGTCGCGTTGCGGCCGAGCTCGAGGTCGCGATTCCGTACGATCCGGCCCAGCGGGCGGCAAGCCTCGTCACGGACGCCCGTCCGCTGGTGGATTGGCCGGTTGGCAGGGTGAGCAGCGCCGCCGATGCCTACGGCTACGCGGCGTCCTGGGACCTCGTCAACCGGATTGCCACGACCGTCGGCGAGGCGCATCTCGAACTGGCGCTGCGGCGCGTCGTCGCCGGAGTCGCCGCGTATGACCCGGTTCAGCCGGAGGTCGTGGGCATTGAGGGGAGGCCCTTCCCGCCACTCGACACGCGCCGCTTCCTCGACCAGCTGTCGGCGGTGAGCGGCGCCGACGTCGCCGACCTCTTCGCCGAGACGGCCTTCGGTCCTGACGCGGCCGCGGAGCTGACCAAACGAGCCACGGCCCGTGATGCATACGCCGCCCTGCTGAGCGACGCGGGGGATTGGGGCGCTCCCGATCCGGTGCGGGCCGAGATGGGGGAGTGGCGCTTCGACGAGGCACGGACGGGCATGGAGGCGGCATCGGCCTGGCTCATCGGGCGCGATGAGCTGATCGCCGCATGCGCAGCTGCCGGCCTCCTCCCGCCACAGCGCCTGCGTGAACGGTACGTGGCGGATGGAGGAGGAGCGGAGGCGACCGCCGAGCTCGAGGCCGAGCGGGCACTGGTGGATGCGTATGCGGCGCTGCAGGAGCGCGCCGCGGCGCCGCGCGGCCCGCTCGACGCCGTGGGCCTTGTCCTGGCAGATGACCCCAAGGCGCTGCTGGCCAGTGCGGCTGGCAAATTCGGCGACGGCGATCTGCGGGCTGCTGCCGAGGCACTCGATCGGCTCGAGCTGACCCTGAACCGGGCTCCGGCCGATGGTGCCGTTCGCCTCGCTGGCCTCACGGTCGTGCTCGTGCTGCTCGGGATCGGAACGGGAGTCGCGCTCCGATCCCGCTCCGGCAGCCACTACACTGCAGGCCCATGACGACCGAGGAGACGATCGCCGGGCGGGCCGTTCCGCCACCGCGCTTCCTGCCGGCCGCCGACGTGCTTGCCGGCGAGACCGCCGACGTCTACTTCGATCGCGCGCGCCGGATCCTGGCCGCCGAGGGGCTCGACCCCGTCGTCACGATGGAGGTGTTCGCGCGCGAGGAGGCGGTCCTCTGCGGCGCGGAGGAGGCGCTCGCCTACCTTCGCGCGATCCTCGGTGGCGCGAATGGAGATGCGGATCCCGCCCCGGTCGTCGAGTCGCTGCACGACGGCGACACGATCGCGCCGAAGGAGGTGGTGATGCGCATCGTCGCCCGCTACTCCTCGTTCGGCCTGTACGAGACCGCGATCCTGGGCATCCTCTCGCAGAGCACCGGCTGGGCGACGGCGGCGCGACGGATCGTGGATGCCGCCGCGCCCATCCCGGTCATTGGCTTCGGAGCGCGGCACGTCCACCCCAGCGTGGCGGACCAGATGGACTACGCCTCGGTGGTCGGCGGCTGCGTCGGCGCCTCCACGCCTGCCGGGGCGCGTCTGGCGGGGCTGGCGCCGACCGGCACGATGCCCCACGCCCTGATCATCATCTTCGGCGACACCGTGCGCGCGGCGGAGGCCTTCGACCGCCACATCGACCCCGACGTGCCGCGCATCGTGCTGGTCGACACGTTCAAGGACGAGGCCGAGGAGTCGCTGCGGGTCGCCGATGCCCTCGGCGACCGGCTGTGGGGTGTTCGACTCGACACCCCTTCCGAGCGTGGCCGCGTCACTGCCGATCTCGTCAAGGAGGTGCGGGCGCGGCTGGACCTGGCGGGACACGAGCGCGTCAAGATCGTCGTCTCCGGCGGCCTCGACATCGAGCGGATCGCCTACTTCAAGGAGTCGGACGCCCCCATCGACTCGTTCGCGGTCGGGTCGGCCATCTCGGACGCCTCGCCGATCGACTTCACCGGCGATCTGAAGGAGATCGATGGCCAGCCGGTCGCCAAGCGCGGCCGCATCCCCGGTCGGACGGACAACCCCCGGCTGCAGCGGGTCGACCTGGACGCCTAGGGCAGGACCGATGGATTCCGACGAGCAGGAATCGGCGTTCGATCTCTTCCAGCAGGGCTCGCGGCTCCTCGCGCAACGTCATCCGGCAGCGGCGGCCATCGTCCTCGAGCGCTGCCTGGCCCTGGAGCCGGGCAAGGCGTCGATCCAGGAGGCGCTGGCCCGGGCGTATTTCGACCAGGGCGCGCACGAGCGAGCGGCGGAGACCTTCCAGGCGATCATCGACGCGAATCCGCTGGCCCACTACGCCCACTTCGGGCTGGGGCTCTCGCGCATGCGGCTGGGTGACCCCGCGGCAGGTCGCCGCCACCTGCGAATGGCCGTCTTCCTCAAGCCGGAGATCGAGGACTACCAGCGCGCCCTGCGGCGCCTGGACGCGGCTTGACCGGGTAGGCCCGGAAGTTCGCTCCGATCGGCACTTCCCAGGCCACCGGCGCCCCGCGATGCTGAAGGATGACCGCACGGCACGCGACATCGCCCTGCGGGCCTCGCTCCGTGGGTCACCAAGCTGGAGGTGGATCCATGACCATCATGCGACCGAGATTCGGGACGCCGATGCTGCCCAGCCTGCGCGAGACGATCGATCGGCTCTTCGACGAGTCATTCGTGCGGCCTGGCGAGTGGATGACGCTCGGCATCGACGGCAAGCTCTTCCCGCCCTTCGACGCCTATGCCACCAAGGAGGCGTTCGTCGTCAAGGCTGCGCTGCCGGGCGTGAAGCCCGAGGCAGTCGAGACGACGATCGAAGGCGACACGCTGACCATTCGCGGCAAGTACGAGGATGTCGGCGAGAAGGACGAGGCGGGCTACCTGCTCCGCGAGCTGTCACGGGGCGAGTTCCGTCGCAGCGTGGTGCTGCCGACCGGACTTCGGACCGAGGATGTGAAGGCTGTCTTCGAGCACGGCATCCTCACCCTCACCTTCCCGAAGATCGAAGCGGCCAAGCCGCGCAAGATCACGGTGACGGCGAAGTAGCCGTCACCCGAGGCGCCGCCTCACCGCCGTCCGGTCCCGCGACTGGATCGGCGAGGGGGCGGCGTTCGTGCGGGTCCGGTCTAACGACGTGCCAGCCAGAGGATGCCGACCAGCGACTTCGCGTCGCGGATCCGCCCGTCGTCGATCGCCGCCAGCGCGTCGGGCAGGGTGAGCCACGACCGCTCGAGCGCCTCGTCCTCCGGCGGCGGAACGTCGACCGGCTGCACGTCGGTGGCGAGGAAGAGCCTCAGCAGCTCGGTCGAGAAGCCGGGCGCGGTGTAGAAGGCCGGCCCCTCCTCCCAGCGGGTCGCGGTCAGGCCGCATTCCTCGGCCAGCTCTCGCCGAGCGGTCACGAGCGGTGACTCGCCGGGCTCCAGCGTGCCCGCCGGGATCTCCAGGAGCTCGGCGCCCGCGGCCTGGCGCCATTGGCGCACCGCCGCCAGCCGCTCGCCGTCCCAGGCCAGGATCGCCACGGCGCCCGGGTGCTCGACCACCTCGCGGGTGGCGCGGCGACCCGAATCGAGCTCCACTTCGTCGACGCGAAGGGCGAGGAGGCGGCCACTGAAGGCGCGACGGCTGCTCACGGTGCGCTCGGGCATGGCCACCATGCTAGCCGTTGGTCTCGCAGGCGACCCGTCATTGGTCCGGCGGTGGAGCTGCCCTCCAGCCGCTAGCATCAGCGCCGATGATCGTCGTCGAGGGGCTTCGGAAGGATTTTCGCGCGCTGACCGCGGTGCACGACATGTCGTTCACGGTGGGCGACGGGGAGATCTTCGGCCTGCTCGGACCGAATGGAGCGGGCAAGACGACCACGGTGCGGATGCTGGCAGGCCTCATCGCGCCGACCTCCGGCACGGCGGTCGTGAACGGCCACCCGCTCGGCGAGACGACCCAGCAGATCCGGGCCTTCACCGGGATCCTGACCGAGAGCCCGGGCCTGCACGACAAGCTCACGGCCCGCCAGAACCTGGCCTACTACGGGCGGCTGTACGGGTTGCGGGGTGGCACGCTGCGCCAGGCAGTGGAGCGCTACCTGGGCGTCGTCGACATGACCGAGCACGCCGACCGCCGCGTCGGCGGCTTCAGCAAGGGGATGCGCCAGAAGGTCGCGATCGCGCGGGCGCTGCTGCACGAGCCGGAGGTCATCTACCTCGACGAGCCGACCAGTGGCCTCGACCCATCGGCCGCCAAGAACATCCGCGACTTCATCGCCACCCTGCGCGGCCTCGGCCGCTCGATCGTGGTCTGCACCCACAACCTGGACGAGGCCGAGCGGCTCTGCGACCGGATCGGGATCATGCGGGGCACGCTGCTGCGAGTGGACACGCCGGCGGGCCTGCGCCGTCACGGGCGCTCGGCAACGGTCCGGGTCGAGCTGAACGGCGCCCGCGGCCCCGAGTCGTTCCTCGAGCGGCTCGCCGGCCTGGCGTTCGTGAACGGCGTCCAGGCGAAGGACCACACCCTGGTCGTCGAGCTGGCGGATCCACCCCGCGAGACGCCGGACCTCGTGGCCGAGCTGGTGGGCGCCGGCGCGCGGATCACCTCGGTGGTCGAGGACGCGCAGACGCTCGAGGAGGCGTATCTCGCCCTGGTCGGCGAGATCGGCGAACGGGACACGGACCGATGAGGATCGGTTACGTCTGGGCGGTCTTCTTCAAGGAGTGGCGGGATCTGCTGAGCAACCGGCTCCTGCTCGGCGCGGTGGCCTTCCCGGCCCTCGTCTTCGCCGCGATCCCGACCGGCCTGGTGGCATTCATCCAGGCGCGCGACCTGGACCCGAACCAGCTGGGCCAGATCCAGCAGTACATCGCCAACTTCCCGAACGTCCCCGCCAAGCTGGCGGCGCAGGCCTTCATCGTCACCAACTTCATGGCCTACTTCCTGCTCATCCCGGCCATGGTGCCGATGGCGATCGCCACTCAATCGGTGATCGGCGAGAAGGTGGCGCGCTCGCTCGAGCCGCAGCTGGCGACCCCGCTCGAGGTGTCGGAGCTGCTGACCGGCAAGACGATCGCGGCCGCGCTGCCGGCCGTGACCGCCACCTGGCTGGTCTTCATCGGCTACGGCCTCGTGAACGGGCTGATCGCCGATCCCCGTCTGACCCGATTCGTGTTCAGCGACGTGTGGCTCATCGCGATGGCCACCCTCGTCCCGCTCCTCTGCCTGCTGAGCGTCCTGCTGGGGATCATCATCAGCAGCCGGGTCAACGATCCTCGCACCGCGCAGCAGATCGGCGGGTTCGTCGTGATCCCGATCATCGCCATCGCGGTGGCGCAGTTCTTCGGCGGGCACGCCACCTTCACGATGCAGCAGGTCCTGATCGGCGACCTGCTGGTGGCGGGGCTGGTGGGGATCGCGCTGCTCATCGGGTCGTGGGCGTTCGAGCGCGAGTCCATCCTGACCCGGCTCACCTGATCGATGGATCGGCGCGATCCGCTTCCCGTCCGCCGCTACGTCGTCGCCGGCGTGCTGGCCGCGGCCGCCATCGGCGGCCTCCTGCTGCTGGTGCGCCCGTTCATCTTCAGTTTCGCTCCGCCGCTCGGCGATGCGAACTACACCGTCGCGTCGGCCGCCGCGATCCGGAACGGTCCGCAGCTGGTCGAGATCGTGCTGAACGAGTCGCACGGCCTGCCCGGCGAGGTGCACCGCGACGACCGGGTGGGGCTCACCGTGGTCGTCTCGGCCCTCGGACAGGATGCCTTTGCCGTGGTCGATGCCTGGAGCCCGACCAACGACTGCGCGGTGGCGCTTGCGGCGGATCGGCTCGTCGACTGTGCGGGAGATGCGTGGACCTTCGACGGCGTTCCGCTCGATCCCGCCGATCTCGCGCTGCTCTCCTTTCCGACCACGGTCAGCAACGGCGCGGTGGTCGTCGATTTCACCGATTCGATGCTGTACTCGGAGTCGTAGGATTCCGCCATGCCAGAAGGTCTGGACCCGATCGGTTGGATCGTCATCGGCTTTATCGCCGGCGCGGCGGCCGGCTGGTTCGTGCCAGATCACGGTCGGCTGGGCTGCCTCGGCACGACCGTGCTCGGGATCGTCGGTGGGCTGGTCGGCGGCTGGGCCTGGACGAACGTCCTCAACCAGAATCGCGCCGGCGGTTTCCTCGGTGCACTGCTGATCGCCATCCTGGGCGCGGCATTCGTGCTCGTCCTGGTGCGAGGCATGCGCCGCCGCTAGGTTTGACGCTCGTCTCGAGCGCGTGGGAGAATCCGGCCCGCCCCGTCGCCCCCGCCAGCGTTTCGTGGTGGCCTTAGCTCAACCGGCAGAGCATCGGATTGTGGATCCGAAGGTTACGGGTTCGACCCCCGTAGGCCACCCCACCAGACATGCGAAGGCCCCCCTGGCCATCCGGCCAAGGGGGCCTTCTGAGTCCGCTCAGATCGGGCGCGGATGCGTCACGTATGACCCACCGGTCATCGTGCGCACGACCGTGTCGACGACACCGCCGAGCACGACGCCGCCGATCAGGGCGGGAAGCACGTACAGGCTCTCGACCGCCGGGCCCCAGGTGCTGAGGGTCCCAAACGCCTCGCTGCCCAGCCATCCGCCGACCAGCGCCGCGATTCCGGCAATCACCCACTCGTAGCCCGTGCGAGTCTCGCCGATGAACTGCGCGATCACGCCCAGAACGAGCGCGCCGCCAATCAGGAGCAGCAGCCCCATCCAGTCCATCCCAATCTCCCAGCCGAAGAAGTTGATCATCCCAAGCCTCCTTCGCGACGAAACCGATTCTCTCGCTTCCACCGCTGAGGATGGTCTCCACCCCGATCTGGCGCCAGAGCCGTTGCTCCCAACTTGAGTCCACTTCCGGCCCATCGGACCGCGCTCTGCGTGGGCCGCGGCTGGCGCCCCTGCCAGATGGCACGAAATCAGCCCGGCGTTGCACCGCTGCACCGCCCCATGGTCCTAGCGCGTAGCAAGACAGGCGGGTCCTTAGGTCATGCCCGGGGTCTGGGACGACAGCACTACAGACCCCCCGAGTGCCCGTCCCTAACCTCATACCCATGTTCACCGCGCTGCCCCAACGAACTCCGCGCCGCGTCATGGCACGCGCCATCGCCCTCTCCGGAACCGCCCTCCTGGCGGCCGCGCTGCTCGTTTGGGCGCCCCAGCCTGCAACCGGCTGGGACCAGTCGGCAGCCGAGGCGACACTCTGGCAGCTGCTGAACGGCGACCGCACCAACAACGGCCTGGCGCCGCTCGTGAAGCACAGCACGCTGGTCAGCCTCGCCCGCTGGCGCAGCAAGGACATGGTCGACCGCGACTACTTCAACCACGTCATCCTCGGCACGAGCTACCAGGTCTATCACTGGTATGACACGAACGGCCTCAGCTGGTCGTCGGGCGGCGAGAACATCGGCTACAACAACGGCTACTCCGATGCCGACTCACCGGTGAAGATCAACGAGGGGTTCATGAACTCCTCGGGCCATCGGGCCAACATCCTGAATGTGAACTGGTCGCACGGCGGCGTGGGCGCATACGGAGCCGATGGCGTCATGTGGGGCGGCAAGACCCGCAACATCCGGATGTACACCGAGCTCTTCATCAAGCTGAAGACGGCGCCGCCACCGCCGCCTCCACCCACCCCAGCGCCGACCCCGAAGCCTCCTGCTCCGACGCCGAAGCCGCCAGCCCCGACCCCGAAGCCGCCGGCTCCAACCCCACGGCCTCCGGCTCCGACCGCTGCACCGACCCCGCACCAGGTCCCGCTCGAGACCGCGACCGCGACGCCGGTGCCGACCCCGAGCGAGACCCCCAGCCCCACGCCCGAACCGACTCCGGACCTCCAGGTCGCGAAGCTGATCCGAACCGTGCACTCCACGGTCGGGGACGATGCAACCGGGTCCAACGCCCTCGTCGCACGCAGCATGCGCGTCCAGACGGCGGCGGCTCCGGACCGCGGCATCTTCGAGACGGTGATCGGCTCGCTGCTCAGCTTCTTCCTCGGCTGAGCACCCGCAGGCGCCTGTCGCGCCAGCATCCGTCCCGATGACCGGGCTAGACTGCCACCGATGTCGGTGATCCTCGAAGCGCACGACCTCGTCAAGCGCTATGCGCTCGGTGACGGGTCGGTTGACGCTCTGCGAGGCGTCTCCCTCTCCGTCGCCAAGGGCGAGTTCGTGGCGATCATGGGCTCGTCCGGATCGGGCAAGTCGACGATGCTGCACCTCCTCGGCGGCCTCGATCGCCCCTCCGAGGGGACCGTCCTGATCGACGGGATCAACATCAGCCAGCTGAACGACGAGGAGGCGACGCTCACGCGGCGCGAGAAGACGGGCTTCGTCTTCCAGTTCTTCAACCTCATCTCGCTGCTCAACGTGGCGGAGAACGTGGCGCTGCCCTTCCTGATCGCGGGTGACTCGCTGGCGACCCACCGCGAGCGGGTGGACGCCCTGCTCGAGCTGGTGGGGCTCGCCGACAAGGCCAAGCACCGGCCCGACCAGCTCTCGGCCGGGGAGCAGCAGCGCGTTGCCCTGGCGCGGGCCCTTGCCAACGAGCCGGCCATCCTCCTTGCTGACGAGCCCACCGGCAACCTCGACTTCGTGACCGGCACCGAGATCCTCGACCTCATCTGGGACTCGTGCGACCGCCTCGGCCAGACGATCGTGCTGGTCACCCACGATGCTCGGGCCGCCGCCTATGCCGACCGGGTCCTCGTCGTGCGCGACGGGACGATCCGCGACGAGATCGAGCTGGGGCGGCGTCGCGACCACGAAGCACGGCCGCTGATCACCCGCCTGGCCGCACTGGGGCTCTAGGCCGATGCGCCTGGCGACCCTCGCCTGGCGTGGCCTCACCGCGCGGCCCCTGCGATCGGCGCTGACGATCATCGGCGTCGCCCTGGGCGTGGCGCTGGTATCCGGCACGCTGCTGGCCAATCAGGCCGCCAGCGAGGCGGTGGAGCGGGCCGCGCAGGAGATCTTTGGCAAGGCCGATCTGCGCGTCCGCGCCTTCGAGCCGACGGGCTTCGAGCCACGCACCCTCGATCTGCTGCGCCGGATCGTGGGGGTGTCGGAAGTGGCGCCGGTGGCCGAGCGCCGCCTCCTGGTCACCGACCCGGTCCGGACGGGCTACAACCTCCTGGTTCTGGGAGTGGACCCAGGGGACGAGGCGCGCATCCGCACCTATGACCTGCAAGCGGGCACCTTCCTGGGCACAACCCCTTCAGACGCCATGGTGAACGCTCGCTGGGCCGCCGACAACGGCTTCTCGATCGGAGACGAGCTCGTGCTCAATGGTGCGCGGAAGGAGATGCCCCACCTGCGCATTGTCGGGCTGATGGGCGAATTGGGAATCGGAGCACTCCAGCAGGGAAACGTGCTCGTCGTCAACCGCACGACCCTCAACGAAGCGTTCGACATCCCCGCGCCACTGGCTTACGTCGACCTGGATGTGGTCGATGGACGTGAACAGGACGTCCAGGACGCGCTCGACCGCCAGATGACCGAGCCCTTCGTCGTCGAGACCGTCGCCGACGCTCAGATCCAGCTCAGTCGGGCGCAGCAGGGCTTCGCCGGAATCGCTTTCCTCTTTGGCCTCGTCGCACTCGTGGTTGGCTCGTTCCTGGTCGCCAACACGCTGGCCATGACGCTCAACGAGCAGACGCGCGAAATCGGCCTGCTGCGGGCAGCTGGGCTGACCGGTCGCCAGGTGGTAGGTCTCTTCCTCCGCCAGGGTGCCGCGGTGGCCGCGTTTGGGAGCGTGATCGGGGTGGCGTTGGGAATCGGCATCGCCGCCTTGATCATCGGCTTCCTGCGCAGCACGCACGCTGTGCTGGTGACAGGCCTGCCCCTGAATCCGTTCGCCCTCTTCCTCGCCCTCGGCATGGGGATCGTGGTCACGCTGGCGGCCTCCGCGTTCCCGGCTGCCGCTGCTGCCCGCGTCTCGCCCATGGACGCCCTGCGTCCGTCGCGGCAGCCCGGCCGCACCCTCTGGGGGCGCCTTCGCTGGATCGTGGTCCTCGAGCTGGTGGTCGTGCTGCTCGGGGTGGCCGCGTACCCGGTGGATCGGGGCGACTTCGGCGTGCCGGGCCTGGCCCTGGCCCTCGCAATCCTGCTTGCGGGCACCGCGCTGACTGCCATTCTGCTCCAACCGCTCAGCCGCGTCGTGGGTCGCCCGTTCGAATGGTTCTTCGGCGCCGAGGGGCTGCTGGGTCGCGCGAACCTTGGGCGGGATCGGGCCCGCACCGGCCTCACGGTCAGCGCGCTGATCATCGCCCTGAGCGCGGTCGTGACGCTTGGAGTGGTCGCCAACAGTGCCAGCGCCACGGCTGACCGGTGGGTGAAGTCGGTACTCCCCGGCGGCTATGCGATCCGATATCCATTCCCGCTCGACATCGACACGAAGCAGCCGGATCTCGAGAGCGTCGCCGGAGTCGCCGCCGTTACCCCGATCGCTGCCTTCCCGGCCCTCATGCAGATCGGCAGCGGCGAGCCCCGCGAGGCATCGGTCGCTGGCATCGACCCTGCGGTGTTCTCGGGCACCGGCTCACTGATCTTCGTGACCGGTGCGCGTGAGGCCGCATTCCAGGCCCTGCGCGACGGGGGCGCGATGCTCGTGTCGGATCCCATAGCGCGGCGGGACAAGCTTGGTATCGGGTCCACCGTGCAGCTCAAGAAGCCGGGTGAGGAAGCCCACACCTTCACGGTGGCGGGGATCATCGCCTACAGCCTGCCGGGTCGATCCGCTGATGGTTCGGTCCTCATCAGTCTTGCGGATGCACGGGCGCTGTTCGCCGCCAATACGGCCGAGGTGTGGGCTCTCGTACGGCAGTCGAGCGTTCCCGATTCGGCCTTCCACGCGGCGCTTGCGCAAAAGGCGAGGGACGATTCGGTCGAGCTGCTCACAGCGGCAGGCCTGTCGAGCGATCTCGAGCGCTCGCTCGACCGGATCATCGGCCTGTTCGACGTCCTGTCACTCCTGGCCGTGGTGATCGCCGGCCTCGGCATCGTCAACACGCTCGGCGTCAGCGTTCTGGAGCGCGCCCGCGAGATCGCGATCCTGCGCTCCCATGGCATGACCACCGGGCAGGTGCAGGCCATGGTCGTGGCCGAGGCCTCGATCATGGGCGCAATCGGCGGCCTGGCGGCGGTCGTGACGGGGGTGCTCATGTCGTGGGCGGTGGTCGGCGGTATCGCATCGAAGGACTTCGGCGCCGGTCTCGCCATCCCCTGGCCACTGCTGATCAGCGTGTTTCTGTTGGGGACGGGGGTAGCGGCGCTGGCCGGGCTGTATCCGGCGCGGTTGGCGGCTCGCATCCCGATCTTCCGCACCATCGCCCATCACGAATAGGAGGAGAGGAGACCGATGGCTGGTCGGTTCTGGGAGGCGACGCCCGGGCGCGTCTGGGTCGGACGCCTCGAAACGGGAGATGACCTGGTCGAGGAGATCGAGCGCTTCAGCGCCGAGCAGGAGGTGCGCGCCGCCTGGGTCAGCGCACTCGGTGCGGTGCGGCGCGCGGCCTTCGCCTACTACGAACAGGAGGAACGCCGATACCTCGAGCTGGAGAGCACCGAGCATCACGAGATCACCAGCTTCGTGGGCAACATCTCGCTGCGCGACGATCGGCCGTTCCTCCACGCGCACGGGAGCTTCGCGTCACGCAGCGGGTCGGTCGCCGGGGGGCACCTCCTGCTGGGCTGCGAGGTCTTCGTGGCCGAGATCACGATCCGCGAGCTGCAGGGCGTCGAGCTGTTGCGGACACCCGATGAGGTAACCGGCCTCGCCCTCTGGTAGCGTGACCCGATGATCCAGCCCGAGCCGACCTGGCTGCTGATCGCCGATATCTCGGGCTACACCGGCTACCTCGCCGCGGTCGAGCTCGATCACGCCCAGGACATCCTAGCCGACCTGATCGGCACCGTGGTCACGTCACTGCGGCCCGGCTTCCGCCTGGCGAAGCTCGAGGGCGACGCCGCATTCGTGGCCGCGCCGGCCGACAAGCTCGACGGCTCGCTCCTGCTCGACACGATCGAGCGCTGCTACTTCGGGTTCCGCCGGCGGCGACGTGACGTGCGCCAGGCCACGTCCTGCGAGTGCAACGCCTGCACCCGCATCCCGGACCTCAACCTCAAGTTCGTCGTCCATCACGGCCTGGCGCTCCGGCAGCGGGTCGCCGGGAGCGAAGAGCTGCTGGGGTCGGACGTCATCGTCGTCCATCGGCTGCTGAAGAACGATGTGGTCGAACAGCTCGGCATTGGCGCCTATGCGCTCTTCTCGGAAGCCGCCGTCGGCGCGATGGCCATCGATCCAGCCGCGCTCGGGATGCGCCCGCTGACGGCCAGCTACGAGCACATCGGGGAGCTCGCCACCTGGGTTCACGACCTCGAGCGCCGCTGGCAGGAGGAAGAGTCGCGCCAGCGCGTGTACGTCTTGGCTGCCTCCTCGGCCATTGGCGTTTCCGTGCCGACCAGCGCGCCGCCGCAGGTCGCCTGGGAGTTCCTGACCGTCCCGGGACGCCGGGCTGGGTGGCAGGCGGGCGTTACCGACGTCCTGCTCGTGGACAGCCCGGGCAATCGGCGCAGCGTCGGAGCCACGATCCACTGCATGCACGGCACGGAAGCCGTCATCGAGGAGATCCTCGACTGGCGCCCGTACGACTACTGGACCAATCGGTCCACGATCAACACGCCAGCCGGACCGATGAAGATGCTGTCGACCGTCGAACTCGAGCCCACCGCTTCTGGTACCACGATTCACTTCCGCTACGCCGCGCCGAAGAGCGTGAAGGAGCGCGCGATCCTCGAGGCGATGCTCCCTATGTACGAGAAGATGTTCAGCGCCAACAGCGCCGCGATGATTGGCCAGCTCGAGGCCGACCTCGCGACCCGGAGCATGGACCCTGCCGTCGAGCCGGAGCTGCCCGCGCGGGGGCCGGAGAGCGTGCTGGCCGGTCTCGCACTGGAAGCAACGGCAGACTCGGCCTAGGCGCCGGGTCCCGCGAACCCGGATGCCCCCTACAATGGCGGCTCGCGCGCGCCCGTAGCTCAGCGGACAGAGCGGGTGGCTTCGGACCATCAGGTCGCGGGTTCGATTCCTGCCGGGCGCGCCAACGATACAGTCCCAGGGTGACGGAGACCCAGGCCTCGATCTGGCGGAGTGGCGCCTTCGTCCGCCTCTGGTCGGCAACGACCGTTTCCTACTTCGGATCGTTCATCACCCGCACCGCGCTGCCGCTCGCCGCGATTCTCGTCCTCGGCGCCGGTCCTCTCGAGATCGCTGCCCTGCGCGGGCTCGAGCTGGTAGCCGGCCTGCTCATCGGCCTTGCCGTCGGCGCCTGGGTGGACCGCCTCCGTCGCCGGCCGATCATGATCGGCGCGGACCTGGGTCGCGCGGTGCTGCTGGGCTCGATCCCGGTCGCGGCGGTCGCGGGCGTGCTTGCCCTGCCGCAGCTCCTGGTCGTCGCCTTCCTGGCCGCGATCCTGACGACCTTCTTCGACGTCGCCAGCCGAACCTACCTGCCCACGATCGTCTCGAAGGCGCAGCTCGTCTCCGCCAACAGCGCCCTCACCGCGAGTGCCTCGGCTGCCGAGTTCTCGGGGTTCGGCATCAGCGGGTTCCTGATCCAGCTCTTCACCGCCCCGATTGCGATCGCGGTCGATGCCGCCAGCTTCGTCGTCTCGGCCCTTGCGATCGGCACGATCCGTCAGCCCGAGCCGGCGGTTCCCGCGGTCGTGGACCGCGAGCCCTTCGCGCGCGAGATCCGGGATGGCATGCGGGTCGTCCTCGGCTCGCCGACCCTGCGGGCGATCGCCGCTGCGCATGGCTCCACGCATCTGCTGTGGGGCATCTTCGGCACCGTCTACCTGCTCTTCGCGACGCGCGACCTGGGGCTGGGACCGGCGGCGATCGGGATCATCGCCGGGGTCGGCGGCGGCGGCTCGTTCATTGGCGCGGCGCTGGCGGGCCGGTTGGTGCGGCGCCTGGGGATCGGCCGCACGATGCTGCTTGGCATGGTCGGGTTCACGGTCGGGAGCGCCCTCACCCCGCTGGCCCCATCCGGTGCCGTCCTGGTTGGTGCCGGGTTCCTCGTTGCCCAGCAGCTCATCGCCGATTCGGCCGGCACCGTGTACGACGTCGTCGAGACGTCGCTGACGCAGTCGATCGTGGCGCCCAGGATCCTTGGCCGGGTCAACGCCACGATCCGGACCTACACGACCCTCCTCAGCCTGGTCGGCACCATCGCCGGCGGGATCCTCGCGGAGCTGTTCGGGCTGCGAGCTGCGATGGCCGTCGGCGTCTTGGGTGGGGCGGCGGCGCTCGCCTTCATCTGGTTCTCGCCCATTCGCAGCATGCATACCATCCCGGGCGATTTCGAGATCGCGCCGACGCCCGGCGACGCTCCGCTGACCGAGTAGCTCCGCCTAGACTCCGCGGCGTGAGCGCCCAGTCCTCGGCCTCGGCCGAGCCCGATCACGTCGCCGGCATCGGCCTCGCCGTCTTCGCCCTGCTCGTCTACCTGTTCACGGGACCCTGGGACGCCGGCGGCGACCAGTTCGTGCCGCTCGCCGACGCCTTCCTCCACGGCCGCCTTTCGATCCCCGTGGACCGGCCCTGGATGGAGCTCGTGCCGGTCCCGGGTGGCGGCGGGGCGCAGTACTCGCCCTTCCCGCCGGCCCCGGCGCTGACGCTCATGCCGGTGATCGCGGCGCTCGGCCTCTTCCCGGGGGTGGGGGAGCTGTCGGGCAACGTCATGTCAGCGCTGGTCGGCGCGGTGAACGTGGCGCTGGCCTGGTACCTGCTGGCGGCGATCGGCGTCGTGCTGCGGCCGCGGCTCGTGATCGTCATCGGCTTCGCCTTCACGACCCACTGGTGGGTGGCCGGCATGGCCGGCACGCATCACTACGCCATGGTGGTGGCGACCTTCTTCCTGCTCATTGCCCTCAACCTGGCGGTGCGCCACCGCCTTCCTGCGCTGGTGGGGCTGACTCTGGGCCTGGCCGCTGGCAGCCGGCTCCCCACCGGCCTGGCGCTGCCCCTGCTGCTGGCGCTCTTCGCTGACCGATGGCGCCCGACCCGGGCGCATGTCGAGCTGCTGATCGGTCTCGCCGTCCCGGCGGCGCTCTTCGCCGCCTACAACCTCGCGCGGTTCGGGTCGCCCTTCGACGTTGGCTACGCGCACATCCCGTCGGGCGAGTTCGGGCTGGTGACCGACGAGCCGTGGTTCCGGCACGGCCTCCTCTCGCCGCTCTACATCCCGCGCCACCTGTACGCGATCTTCCTCCAGGGTCCAGCGTGGGTGACCGACTTCCCCTACCTCAAGCCGGACCTGACCGGCCTGTCGCTCACCCTGTCGGCGCCATTCCTCTTCTGGGCGGTGCGGGCGCGCGGACCGCTGGTGGCCGTCACCTGGCTGTCGGTCGGGCTGGTCATGCTGCCCGACCTGCTGCACGGTTCGTGGGGCTTCGCGCAGTTCGGCTACCGCTTCATCCTGGACGCGGTGCCGCTGCTGCTCCTGCTCCTCGGCTGGGGCTACCGCGAGCGCGCTTCGTTGAGCCTGGTCGCGGCGGTCGCATTCAGCGTGGCGGTGCACGCCTGGGGCATCTGGGTCATCAACCTGTACGGGTTCGCCTACTGAGAGCGTCCCTGCGGCTCCTCGAGGTGGAAGGGAACGTCGGCCACGATCGTGTTCTTCCGCCCAAACAGCCGCAACTTGAGCCGCAGGCTGGTCTGGTTGTGGAGCAGGTTCTCCCACCAGTGGCGCGGCACCACCTCCGCCAGCACCACCACGATGGGGCGGTTCGGGTGGAGCGACTGGAGCGCGTCCATGTAGCGCAGCAGCGGACCGACCAGGGCCCGATACGGCGACTCCACCACCACCAGCTCCATCGGCCCCGCCAGGGTGCCCCACGCCTCGCGCAGCTGCTCGGCGGTGTGCGGGTCGTTCGTGATGTGGACCGCGGTGGCGTGCGGCGAGATGGTCCGCGCAAAGGCCAGGGCGCGGCGCGCGGGACGGTCCAGCCGCGCCAGCGGGACGATGACGAGTGGATCGGGTTCGACGTCGTCATCGGTGCCGGGCACGGGGTGGAGCTGGTGCTCCATCGAGCGGTAGTGGCCGCGGATCCCCATCAGCATGGCCATCAGCGCCGGGACCAGGATCATCACCATCCACGCGCCCTGGAAGAAGTTGCTCGTCCCGACCACGAGGGCCACCACCGCGGTGGTGGCCGTCCCGAGCCCGTTGATCGCCATCCCTTGCCGCCAGCCGCCTTCCCGGCGCCGCCACCAGCGCAGCAGCATTCCCGCCTGCGAGAGGGTGAAAGCCAGGAAGACGCCCAGGGTGTAGAGCGGGATCAGGCCGGTGACGCTCGCCTCGAACGAGATGAGCAGCAGGATCGCCATCCCGGCGAGCGCAACGATGCCGGTGGTGAAGGCGAGGCGCTCGCCGCGGAACGCGAACTGTCGCGGCATGAACCCATCGCGCGCGAGGAAGGACGAGAGGCGTGGGAAGTCAGCGAAGCTGGTGTTGGCGGCCAGGACCAGCAGCAGCGCGGTTGCAACCTGGGCGAGGATGAGGATCGGTCCGTTGCCCACCACGTGGCGCACCAGCAGGCTGAGGACGGTCTGCTTCTCCTGCGGATCCGGGAGGATCCCGAGGGTGGTGATGAGGTACGCGATTCCCAGGAAGAGGATCCCGAAGATGACCGCGGCCCAGGTCAGCGTGGTGCGTGCATTGCGCCATTCCGGTGGCTTGAACGCAGGCACACCGTCGGAGATCGCTTCGACCCCGGTCAGGGCCACCGCGCCCTGGGAGAAGGCCCGCAGCAGCAGGAAGAGCCCGAGCGCCTGGGTCGGCGCGGTCACGAAGTCGGCCGGCGGCACGTACGCGGGCAGGTCGCCAAGGAAGTTGCGCACCAGCGCATAGCCGACGATCCCCAGCATGGTGACGATGTAGAGGTAGGTCGGGGCCATGAAGATCGAGCCCGACTCGCGGATGCCGCGCAGGTTGCCCAGGGCCAGCAGGGCGACCATCGCGACCGAGACATAGACCCGGTACGGGTACATGCCCGGCGCGATCGAGGTCATGGCGGCCACCCCGGCCGAGACCGAGACCGCAACCGTCACGACGTAGCCGATGAGCAGCGCAGAGGCAGCCAGCACGCCCGCCCGGTCCCCCAGGTTGTCGCTGGCCACGATGTAGCTGCTGGCGCCCAGGGGGTAGGCCTTGATCGTCTGCCGATACGACATCGTGACGATCGCCAGCATGGCGATGATCAGCCCAGCGATCGGCAGCGTCAGGCTCAGCGCCCCGGCGCCGGCATAGGCCAGGACAACCAGGATCTGCTCCGGCCCGTAGGCCGATGAGCTGATGTTGTCGCTGCTGAAGATGGCGAGCGCCTTGACCTTGGTCAGGCGCTCGTGCTGCTCGTGCTCCGAGGAGATCGGCCGCCCGATCAGGAAGGTGCGGATGCCTCGCAGGGTGCGGGTCCAGCCGCTCCGTTGCAGGACGGTCCGCTCGGTCGCCACCAGGCGACCCTCTTCTCGCTCGAACTCGTCCTCGAACGGCCGGACGATCCGGACGTAGGAGTCGCCGAGGCGTTGGCCCTTGCGCTTCTCGCGCACCTCGAGCAGGGGATCGACCCGCGGCTCGTCTGGGTTGTGGCCGCGATCCGGCGGGCGGTTGGAAGTCATGCGCCGGGTATTACAGCACCGATCGTGGCCAGCCGCCGCCCATCACAGGCGGAGCAGCAGCCCTTCGAGCGGCCCGAGCGCCAGGCCGTCCAGCCTCACCCGTCCCTGCCGCGACCCGGTGCCGGCCACCAGCTCGCCAGCCTGCGCCACGCCCGACAGATCCACGGTCAGGTGCGCGTTGGCCATGTTCGCAATGAGCAGCATCCGATCGCTGGCGTCCGCACGGATCCAGCCGATGCCTCCCGGTGGCAGGTCGTCGAGGAGCTCCAGGCTGCCGTGGCGCAGGGCCGGGGAGCTCCGTCGCAGCGCCAGCAGGCGGCGGTAGAGGCTGAGCAGCGAGTCCGGATCGCCCGCCTGCGCTACGACGTTGCGAGTTGCGGGATCGACGAGCGGCAGCCACGGCAGACCGCTCGTGAAGCCACCGGTGGGCGAGGCGTCCCATTGCATCGGCGTCCGTTGCCGATCGCGACCGACGCGATCGTGGAGCGGGGTGGCCGGGTCGGGTCCGTCCACCATCCCGATCTCCTCGCCAGCGTAGAGGCAGATCGTGCCGCGCAGCGACAGGAAGAGGAGCGCCGCCAGCCGGGCGCGCTCCTCGCCGTAGCGGGTGGCGTGGCGCGACAGGTCATGGTTGGAGAGCGCCCAGGTCGGCTCGGACGATGCCGGCGTGAACCGCTCGGCACGCTCGATCGTCCGTCGCAGCGGCTCCGCACCCCAGTCGATCATGGAGAGCTCGAAGTCGAATGCGCGCTGGAAGGCGTCGTCGCCGTCGATGTAGCGCGCCAGCCGTTCCACCGGCAGGTAGGCCTCGGCCAGCAGCAATCGCCCGGGATAGGCATCGGCCACGCGGCGCAGGCGGCGCATCACCTCGGTCATCTCGGGCTGATCATCGGTCCAGATCGGCTCGAGGCCGGTGAGGTCCGCTGGAAACGGCGGGTACCCCGGCCCGGCGGGTGGGTTGTCGCGCAGGTGTGGATCCTTCAGCGCGCGTGTCACGGCGTCGACCCGAAAGCCATCGACGCCCCGGTCGAACCAGAAGCGGAGCACGCCGGCCATCGCCTCGACCACCGCCGGGTTGCGCCAGTTGAGGTCGGGCTGCTCGGTGTAGAACGAGTGCAGGTAGAACTGGCCGGTGGCGCGGTCGAGCTCCCACGCCGAGCCGCCGAAGACGGATCGCCAGTTGTTCGGTGCTCCGCCGTCGGGCGCCGGATCGGCCCAGATGTACCAGTCGCGCCGCCCGCTCGTGCGTGACGCGCGGCTCTCCGCGAACCAGGGATGCTCCACCGAGGTATGGCAGGGGACGAAGTCGAGCATCAGCCGCAGCCCACGCGCGTGGCAGGCAGCGACCAGCCGGTCGAGATCGGCAAGGGTCCCGAACTCGGCAGCCACATCGGTGAAGTTGGCGACGTCGTAGCCGAAGTCGGCCAGGGGTGAGGGGTAGATGGGGGAGAGCCAGACCGCATCCACGTCCAGCGATGCATCGGTCCCGGCCAGGTGGTCGAGGTGCGCTTCCAGGCCACTGAGATCACCGATCCCGTCGCCGTCCGCATCGGCGAAGCTGCGCGGGTAGACCTGGTAGATCACGGCGCCCGACCACCACGGGATGGCTGGCTCGTCGGGGGGCGGCGTCACGGCCTGCAGATTGTAGGGATCGGCTCAGTGCTGGCTGAGCGTTCCCCGCACGCGCATGCGGTGCTCGGTGCGCCGGAAGATGACCCGGCCGATGACGATCATCAGCACCGACAGAACGCCGAGCGCCAGCCATTCGAGCGCCGGATCCAGGAGCGGACGGGTGCCGAGCGCGTAGACCCGCAGCAGGTCCACGGCGTAGGTCGTCGGCAGGAAGTAGGCGATCGGCTTGATGAACCACGGGAGAACGGCGATTGGGAAGGCCACCCCGCTGATCATGGCGAACACGAAGTTGGTGGCATCCACGAAGAAGTTCGGCTCGCGCAGCACCAGCACCGCCGAGGCGACGATGTAGCCGATGCCGACCATGCTGGCCATGGCGAGCAGCAGCGCCGGCAGCGCGAGCCACAGCCCATCGCCGACGGTGGCGTTGAAGAAGGCCAGCCCCATGCCGATCAGCACGGCGCTGGCCCCCATCGAGACGAGGCCGCCGCTGATGGCACGGCCAAGCACGAACGTCTCGGGGCGTGTTGGCGACAGCCAGGTCTGCTCGAGCGTTCCGACGTCCATCTCGCGCTTGAAGCTGAAGGCCATGTCCCAGAAGGCGGTGCCCACCATTCCGCCAACCACCATCCCGAGGAAGATGTAGCCGGCCAGGTTCTCCGTGCCGGTCATCGACTCCAGGCCGATGGCGCGGCCGCCCACCGCGAAGCTGGCCCCCAGCAGGAGGGCCGGGATCAGGAACTGGTAGAGCGGCTGGGCGACCTCGGTGACCAGCTGGAGCGGATAGCGCAGCGCCGTGAGCAGCTCCTTGCGTGCGATCGCCCACGCCGCACGCAGTTCGAGCGCCTGGTCGTCCATCAGTACTGCGCCAGGCTTCCGCCGCGTCGGGCGTAGAGTTCGGTGCTGCGGAAGGCCACCACGGCGGCGCCGCACAGGAAGAGGCCGGCCGCCAGCAGGATCGCCATGTTCGGGACCAGGGAGACGAGATCGGCCTCGGCCAGCAGCGCGCTGCGCAGCCCGCCGATCAGGTAGGTCGGCGGCAGGCTGAGCGCCACCGCCCGCCCCCACTCGGGGAGGACGATGATCGGGAAGGTCATGCCACAGAACGCGGTGAAGACGCCGCGGACGGTCTGGACCAGGGCGCCCACCTCACCGAAGCGCAGGACGACCGACGCAAAGAGGGCTCCCATCCCATACAGGGCCGGCACCGAGACGACGATGATCGCGAGCGCTCGGAGCGCCTCCATCAGGCCGATGTGGCTGCCGAATATGAAGACCATGGCGACGCCCACCACCCCGAACATGTAGAGCGCCCACACGATCTGGCTGAAGGCGGGTCCAAACAGGATCACCAGCCGCGAGGCGGGCGTCAGGAAGAGCGCCTCGAGCGACCCGCGGACCTGCTCGGTGCGGAGCGCGGTCCCCGGCCCCCACAGGATCATGCTGATCCACATGTAGGCGGCGAATCCCAGGAACAGGAAGCCCGCCACGTCGGCGGTGCCGGCTCGCGATGCGAAGGCCGCCGAGGCCGCCGCGCTGTCGCCGGCGAAACCCTTCGCCTGCAGGATATAGGCGAACGGCAGCACGATCGGCCAGAAGAGGAAGCCCAGGAAGAGCGTCGGGTAGCGCCGCAGGATGCGGAACTCTTTGACCCCCGCGGCCGCGAAGGCGTGCCAGTCCGCGACGAGGCTCGACCTCATTCGCGCAGCTCCCGGCCGGTGAGCGCCAGGAAGACGTCCTCGAGGGTCACCGCCACGACCTCGACGTGATCGATGGTGGCCCCCTCCGCGCGCGCCGCGTCAAAGGCCGCCGGGACGAAGTCGCGGGCGCTGCGGCAGTGGATCGTCAGCGACAGGGTGCCGTTCTGACGCTCCTGGCGGGCGACCGAGCCGGTTCGCTCGAGGCGCGCGACAAGTCCTGGATCGCTGGCGGCATCACCCTGGATGTCGAGCCGGACGACCTCGGTGGCGGCAATCGTGCGCTTCAGCGCCGCCGGCGTGTCGAGCGCCACGATGTGGCCGTGGTCGATGATCGCGATCCGGTCGCAGAGCTGATCGGCCTCCTCCATGTAGTGAGTGGTGAAGAGGACGGTGCGCCCCTGGTGGCGCATCTCGCGCACCCGGTCGCGCAGGTCGCGCGCGGACTGCGGATCGAGCCCGACCGTGGGCTCGTCGAGGAGGAGCAGCTCGGGGTCGGGGATCAACGCACGGGCCAGCATCAGGCGCTGGCGCATGCCGGTGCTGTAGCGCTCGACGTAGTCGTCCGCCCGGTCGTCGAGGTGCACCGCGGTCAATGCCGAGGCGATGCGCTCCTTGTGGAGCGCCGGCGGCACGTGGTAGAGCGCCGCGAAGAACTGCAGGTTCTCTCGCGCGGTCAGCTTCCAGTACAGGCTGCGGCCGTCGGACAGCATCGCGCCCATGCGCCGGCGCACCTCACGCGCATCGCGGACCACGTCATAGCCCAGGATCTGGGCCGTCCCGCTGGTGGGCTCGAGCAGGGTGGCCAGCATCTTCAGTGTCGTCGTCTTGCCGGCGCCGTTCGGCCCCAGCACCCCGAAGATCTCGCCCCGCTCCACGAGGAGATCGATCCCATCCACCGCCCGGAAGGTGTCACGCTGGTCAGGCTCGCGCCGCAGGCGCTGCCACATCGTGCGGCGCCCGCGCTGGAACTCCTTGACCAGGCCGATGGCCTCGACCGCTGGACCGCTGTGGCTCGGGGTCATCCTGCCTCCTCCTCGACCGGTGCGTAGGTCATCCGTGCGGGAACACCCGCCGCGATCCCGGCCAGCGAGGAGACGATCACGATTGCGCCGGCGGCCCCGAACATGAGCGGGACCGGCCCGACGTCGACGATGAGGCCCGCCAGCGCGTAGCTGACTGGCGCCAGGCCGATCGAACCGAGCATCACCATGCTCATCACGCGCCCGCGCATGTCCTCGGCCGTCCGGCCCTGGAGCCACGACACGACGTGGACGTTGATGAATCCCGCGCCGATCCCCATGCCGGCCAGCAGGCCGAACGCGGCCGGCACGTTGGGCGCAACGCCGAGCAGGCCGATGCCAACGCCCAGCCCGATGGCGATGAGCAGCACCACGGAGCCGAGGCGAGGGACCCGCGAGATGGAGCCGGCAACCACCGCGCCAGCGAGCGCGCCGGCGCCGAACGCACTGAGCAGGATCCCGAACGTGGCCGAGCCACCGCCCAGGGTGTGGTCCGCCATGTACGGCAGGCCCACCGAGAGCGGTCCGGTGAAGGCGAAGTTGAAGGCCGCCGTCAGGATGACGAGGGATCGGACCGCCGGATCGCCCCAGGCATAGCTGAACCCGGCCCGAATCGTGCCCAGCACGCTCGGGGCCGCCTCCGACGCGGCGCCATCAGCGTCTGGCGCGGCACGGCGCCCTCCCACCACGAAGACGAGGGCGACCGTCGCAACGGCGAATGAGACCGCATCGAAGACGAAGGCGGGGCCGGTCTGGATCACCGCGATCACCACCCCTGCCAGGGCCGGGCCGATGAGTCCCGCGAACTGCTGGCTGCCCTGCATCAGGGCGTTGGCCGGCGGCAGGGTCTCCTCGTCCACGAGCATCGGCAGGATGGCGCTGATGGCCGGATAGAAGAGGGCGTCCACCACGCCGAAGATACCGGCCATCACGTACAGCTGCCACAGCTGCACCTGCTCGGTGAGCACCAGGAAGGCCACGATCCCGACCAGCACGGCCCGGATCGCGTTCGAATAGAGCATCAGCGTGCGCGGCGACCAGCGGTCCGAGAGCGCCCCGCCGAGCAGCATGAAGATGGCGCGCGGGATGGCAGCCACCATCAGCACGCTCCCCAGCGCCAGGCCCGACCCGGTCAATTGGAGCGTCAGCCAGGCGAGCGCCACGAAGTGGAACTGGTCGCCCAGGACTGAGACGCTCTCGCCGGTGAACAGGAACCGGAAGTCCGATACGCGGAAGGGTCTCAGGAGCGGCGGTCCACCCGTCCGGGTGGCGGGGCGCACGTCGGCGCCATCCGCCGCCGTCATTCGATGCTGATGAGGACTCCGTCCCCATCCTCGTCCTCGGCCACGTCCACGATCGGGCCGATCGCGTCGGTATCCACCGCCTGCTCGATGAGGGCGGCGTAGCTGTCCGGGATGCCGGGCACCATGCGCGCGGCCATGGCGGCGAATGCCAGCGGGACCCGCACGTCGACGACGCGTCGGCCGTGTTCGGTGACCTGGATCCGGACGCGTCGCCCGCGCCCCTTGCCGGGCACCGTTCCGGGCGGCGTGGGCGGCACCGCCGAGTCAGCTGGCGGAGCGGTGCGGTGACGGCCGAGCGCCTCGATGATCGGCGCGGCCTCGTCGGCGCTCAGCTTTCCCTCGCTGACAAGGCGCAGGACGGTCGCCAGCTCGTCGCCCATCTTCAGCTCCCTCCCGCGAGGCGCCGAGTGGCCTCGTCGACGTCGATCTCCCCGCGCTCGAGGGCGCGAAGCACCTCCAGCTGCGACTCCTGCTCGGCGGGGGTCGGCTCGGCGACGGGCGTTGCGGCCGCGGGCCGCTCGCTGATTCGTCGCGGGTGGCGGATGTCGACGTCGCCCGACATGGAGTTGAAGACCAGCCGGGGGCCTCCGCTGCCGATGATGAGCCGCCGGCGATCGATCTGCCCCTCGAGGCGATGATCGAGCTCGCTGCTGACATCGGTGGAGAGGCCGTGGATCTCGAAGGTCGCGCTGCCGACCAGGCCGACGCTGAGGTCGCCGCTGACGGTCTCGACCTTGAAGTCACCGTTGCCGGCGAGCTCGGCCTCCAGCTCGATGTCGCCCGAGACGGTGTTGGCACGCAGCGAGCCCAACATCGGGGTGCTGATGTTCAGGTCGCCCGAGACCGTCTGCGCCTGGGCGGCGAGTGCCTCCTGGGCACGGATGGTCGCATCGCCCGAGACCGTTTCCACCCGGACGGAACCGCCCGAGTTGTTGACGCTGAGATCGCCCGATACGGTGTGGTAGCGCTGGTCGCCACGAAGGTCGGCGACGGTCACGTCGGACGAGACAGCCGTCAGCTGCATCTGCACGGTGATCGGCACATCGGCCTCGACCGACAGGTCGTAATCACCGCTCGCCCCGAAGAGGCGACCGATCATCGAGCCAACCGACCGGTTGTCGCCCTTCTCCTCGGCGCTGAGCGATCCGCCGGAGCGGTCAACGCGGAGCTGGATCGCCTCGAAGATCCGATCCGCCTCCGAATCGGACGACGCCTTGATCTCGAAGGTTGCGCGGATGTGCGCTTCGCCGCCGGCGATGCCCCGGAGGCGAACGTCGCCGGAAACGACGTTGAGCGAGACCCGGCCGCGCTCCCCGACGTTCTCGTCGATGGTTTGGGTGCGGACGTACGTGCCCATGGCTTACGCACCTCCCAGGGCGCGGAGCGCTTCGGCGGCATCCTCGGGCGAGATCTCGCGTCGCGCGAGACGGTCCAGGATGGCCCGGCGCTCATCGGCTTCGTCGTCGTTGACTGGATTGGGGGCATCGGCCTCGGCCGGCTCCTCGGCAGCGGTTGCAGGCTCGTCGCCCTCGGCCAGGCCGAGTGCGCGGAGGAGGGATTCGATCCGACCGCGGACGGTGGGGTAGGAGATGCCGAGCTCGCGCTCGAGGTCCTTAAGGTTGCCGCGGGAGCGGAGGAAGGATTCGAGCAGCGTGAGCTGTTCTCGCGAGAGGCGACCAAAGCGGCCGACCCCGAACTCACCTTCCAGCGCTGTCCCGCAGCTGCGGCAATGGAGTCGAGTGATGGCCAGCTCGCCCTCGCAGACCGGACAGGTGGAGATGACGTCGCGTGCCATCTATCGCCGTCCGACCTGGCGTGCGGCCTGGCGGTCCCCGCCGAGGCGGAAGATGCGCTTGACGCCACTCTCGCTGAGGTCCTTCCGGGAGCGAATGGCTCGGATCCGGTCCTCAGTGGCCTGGAGCGCGAACTGGAACTGGTTGTCCAACATTGTGTTCCTCTCTTTGTGTTTTGCTAAGTGCGATGCTTGTTTTCTAAGTTGATGGCTGAAGAATAGTACCTGGGGTTTGCGTTGTCAAGCCCCTTTTCTCATTTGTGAATGTTAAGTTTCGAAATTGATGACTTGGACCGTCGAATTGAGCGTGCGGCGGGGCCCTGCGAGCCGATGCTCCGCTCGGCTACCATCCCTCCCAAGCCCCGATGGACCTGCGCCTCCTCCCGTACCAACCGGAACGCGACGTCTACCGGCTGCTGGGAGTGCCCCCGAGCGCCGGTCGCGCCGAAGTCGTTGCCGCCTGCCGCCGGCTGGCACGGGCCTTCCACCCGGATCGGAACGAGTCCGAACGCGCCACCGAGGAGATGCAGGTCGTGAACGCGGTTCGCGCCGTCCTCATCGACCCACGCTCCCGCGCCGAGTACGACCACGCCAGGCTGACCTACCTGCGGCAGCACGCCGTCGCCCGTACCACACCTCCCACGCCGCAAGGCTCGGCGCGGCCGATGCCGCCCGTCCCGGCGGGAGCGAAGGAACTGCGACGTACGGCCCGCGCGGCGATGTCCGCCGTGCTGGCGGGCGTGCGGGCGCTGCCGCCGGCGCGCTGCGACGACTGCAGCACCTGGGTGCAGCCGGAGTTCCGATTCTGTCCTGTCTGCGGCGCCCGACTGCGGGGAGCCGTGCCGCTGGTTTCCTCCGACCGAAGCTAGCTCGCGAGGCCCGCGGCTTACGCCTCGCGCGGGTCGGGGCGCTCGGGGTCGATTCCCAGCTCGCCGATGGCCTTGACCAGCTCGCCCCGATCGGCGGCGCCGGTCAGGCACAGCCCGTGGAGCGCCGCGTAGGCGATCTGCTCCGGGCTCACCTCGAAGTGCATCCGCAGCGCCTCGCGCGTGTCGCTGCGGCCGAAGCCATCGGTGCCGAGGACGGTGAAGGGCCGGTCGATCCAGCGCGCAACCATGTCGGGGAGTGACTTGAGGTAGTCGGTCGCGGCGACGATCGGGCCTGTGGTTGCCCCCAACTGCTCGACCACGTACGGGACGCGCGGCTCCGCCTCGGGATGGAGGCGATTCCAGCGCTCGACCGAGAGCGCGTCGTTGCGCAGCTGCTGGAACGACGGGACGCTCCACACGTCGGCCGCGATGTCGTACCGCTCGGCGAGGAGCTCCTGCGCGCGCAGGACCTGGTGCAGGATCGAGCCCGAGCCGAGCAGCTGGACGTGGCGTGACCCCTTCTCCGCCGCCCGGAAGCGATAGAGGCCGCGCAGCACGCCTTCCTCGACGCCCTCGGGCTTGGGCGGCATCGCCCAGTTCTCGTTGTAGAGGGTCAGGTAGTAGAAGATGTCCTCGCCCGCCTCGCCGTACATGCGCCGGATCCCCTCGCGCACGATGATTGCCAGCTCGTAGGCGAAGGCGGGGTCGTAGGCGAGCACGTTCGGAATCGTGCTGGCCAGGATGTGGCTGTGGCCGTCGTCGTGCTGGAGGCCCTCACCGGTGAGCGTGGTGCGGCCGGCGGTGGCGCCCATCATGAAGCCGCGTCCGCGGGCGTCGCCGAAGGCCCAGATCTGGTCGCCGGTGCGCTGGAAGCCGAACATCGAGTAGAAGGTGTAGAAGGGGATCATCGGCTCGCCGTGGGTGGCGTAGCTGGTGGCGGCGGCCGTGAAGTCGGCCATCGCGCCGGCCTCGGTGATGCCCTCCTCGAGGATCTGCCCGTCGGTCGCCTCGACGTACGACAGGAGCAGCTCCTTGTCGACGGCGGTATAGCGCTGGCCCAGCGGGTTGTAGATGCCGACCTCCTTGAAGAGGGGATCCATGCCGAAGGTGCGTGCCTCGTCGGGAATGATCGGCACGATCCGCTTGCCGAGCTGGGGGTCGCGGACCAGGTTGCGGAGCAGGCGGCTGAAGGCCATGGTCGTGCTGGCCGGCCGATCGGCGCCGGTGAAGAGCTCGGCGTAGGCAGCGTCCGCGGCGGGCGGCAGCGGCTTTGCACGGACGATGCGGCGCGGCACGACTCCGCCGAGCTGATGGCGTCGCTCCAGCAGGTAGGCGATCTCCGGCGACTCCGGCCCGGGGTGGTAGTACGGGGCGTCCTTGAGCTGCTCGTCGGGAATCGGCAGCTGGAGGCGGTCGCGGAAGATCCTCAGCTCGTCCTGGGTCAGCTTCTTGGCCTGGTGGGTGACGTTGCGCCCTTCGATGCCGGGGCCGAGGGCCCAACCCTTGACCGTTTTGGCCAGGATCGCGACCGGGGCGCCCGTGTGCGACAGCGCGGCCGCGTAGGCGGCGTAGACCTTGCGGTAGTCGTGGCCGCCGCGCCGCAGCTTGGCCAGCTCCTCGTCGGAGAGGTGCTCGACCAGCGCCCGGAGGCGCGGATCGGGGCCGAAGAAGTGCTCGCGGACGTAGGCACCATCGGCGACCGACAGCTTCTGGTAGTCGCCGTCGAGCGTCTCGTTCATCTTGGTCAGCAGGACGCCGTCGCGGTCGCGCGCCAGCAGGTCGTCCCACTCGCGCGCCCAGATCACCTTGATCACGTGCCAGCCCGCGCCGCGGAAGGTCGCCTCCAGCTCCTGGATGATCTTTCCGTTGCCCCGCACCGGGCCGTCGAGGCGCTGCAGGTTGCAGTTGACGACGAAGGTCAGGTTGTCGAGCCCCTCGCGGGCCGCCAGGCCCAGCGCACCCAACGACTCCGGTTCGTCCATCTCGCCGTCGCCGACGAATGCCCAGACGCGACTGGCGCTGGTGTCGGCGATGCCGCGCGCCGCCAGGTAGCGGTTGAAGCGAGCCTGGTAGACCGCGGACATCGGCCCCAGCCCCATGCTGACGGTGGGGAACTGCCAGAAGTCGGGCATCGTTCGCGGGTGCGGGTAGGAGGAGAGCCCCGTCCCGGGTCCGCCGGTCTCGCGGCGGAAGTGGTCGAGCTGCTCCTCGCTGATGCGGCCCTCGAGGAAGGCGCGCGCGTAGATGCCCGGCGCTGCGTGTCCCTGGAAGAAGATCTGGTCGCCGGCCCCGCCGTCGTCGCGGCCGCGGAAGAAGTGGTTGAAGCCGACCTCGTACAGGCTGGCCGCGCTCGCGTAGGTCGAGAGGTGGCCACCGATCCCCTCGAAGCTGGTGTTGGCGCGCAGGACCATCGCCAGCGCGTTCCAGCGGATGATCTGCCGGATCCGATGCTCCATCTTCTCGTCGCCGGGGAAGTTCGGCTCCTGCTCGGTCGAGATGGTGTTGACGTAGCGCGTCTGGACCAGCGGCGGCAGCCCGACCTGGAGCTGGCGGGCGCGCTTCAGCAGCTTGTAGACGATGAAGCGGGCTCGCTCGGGGCCGGCCTGCTGCACGACGCCGTCGAGCGAGTCCAGCCACTCCTGGGTCTCGGCCGGGTCGATGTCGGGCAGCTGCTGCTTGAACTGGTCGAAGATCTCGTGCATCGGGCGCTTATGGTACAGACGGATGACCGACTAGACTCAGCCCGATGTCTCGCGAAGAGCGGCGCGCCTACCAGCGCATGACGAGGAAGCAGGACCCGTACGCCTTGCCGTCGTCCGGCGCGGCGCGAGCGCGTCAGCAGCAGCTGGAGCGTCGCAAGGCGCAGCGAGCGGCAACTTCCGCGGCGGCTCCGGGCGCCATATCCCGCCGATTCTGGCTGTGGACCCTGGGCGGCGGCGCGGTCATCGGCCTCATCGCCTTCTCGCTCGCGTGGCCCCGGATGCCGCTCGCCGCGTACGTCGGGATCGGCCTGGCGGTGGCCTGGGTGGTCATCGGCTTCGCGCTGCGCGCCATGGCTGCTCGCGGCGCCGCCCGGCGCTGACCTGGCGCGTCAAGCGGGGGACCGACCGTGACCGGCTATTCCGGCGCCGCGATCCTCGTCCTCCTCGCCTACCTGATCGGCGCGCTGCCGTTTGGCCTGCTGATCGGCCGCGTCGCTGGTGGCGTGGACCTGCGCGAGCACGGATCCGGCCGGATCGGCGCGACCAACGCACTGCGCACGGTGGGGCTGGCCGGGGCCGTGCTCACCTTCCTGCTTGACCTGGGCAAGGGGATCGTGGCCGTGCTCCTCGTCAGCTGGCTGTACAAGGCCGGGCCGCCCGGCTCGCCTCCATGGGTCGCGGCTGCGGCGGGGATCGCCGCCGTGCTGGGTCACATCCGCTCGGTCTTCATCGGCTTCCGAGGCGGGCGCGGCGTCGCCACCTTCACCGGCACGATGCTGGCAACCGCCCCCTGGGCCGTCGCGATTCTGGTGCCCGTCGTGGCGCTGGTCGTGTGGCGCTCGCGGTTCGTTTCCCTCGGCTCATTGGTCGGGGTGGTGCTGGCGCCGGTCGTCACCGCGGCCCTGGTGGTTCTCGGCCAGGCCCGATGGGAGGGTGTCGTCCTGGCCCTCGCTGGCGCGGCGATGGTGACGATCGCGCACCGCGACAACATCGCCCGGCTGCGGGCGGGCACGGAACGGCGGATCGGCCGATGAGCCAGCGCTCGAGCCTCACCACCCTTCCGAACCTGCTGGGCCTGGCTCGGATCGCCGCCACCCCGATCGTCGTCCTCCTTCTCCTCCTGCCGTTCGCCGGCGCCGGGCTGATCGCCTTCGTCGTCTACGTGGCCGCGGCCACCACCGACTACTTCGATGGGCGCATCGCGCGGGCGCGCGACCAGGTCTCGGCGCTCGGCGTCTTCCTGGACCTCACCGCCGACAAGGTCCTGGTCGCGGGCGTCCTGATCGCGATGGTCGAGGTCGACCTCCTGCCGACCTGGATCGTGGCGACCCTCCTCATCCGCGAACTGGTGGTGCAGGGCGTCCGGCAGGTCGCGGCCGAGGCGAGCGTGGTCATCGCGGCGCGGCGGCTCGGCAAGTGGAAGACGTTCGCCACCAACGTCTCGATCGGAGCGCTGCTGCTCGCCTTCGATGCGCACACGGGGGGACCGGTGGGGGAGCTCGTGGAGGCCGGTGCGCTCCAGGCGCTTGGCTTCTGGATCGCGGTGCTCGCGACCGCGTTGGCCGTGATCTCCGGCGTCGCCTACCTCCGCGGCGCGCTGCCGATGCTTCTGGGCAGAGACCGCTAGAGCGGTCCGCACGGCTACGCGACCTCGAACGAGCTCGTCCGGCGCAGGTTCACGATCAGGACGTCGACTGCCTCGGCAGGGTCTTCGCCGCGGGCGAAGCTCGCCTCAGTGAGCGGCAGGAAGCGACGGGTTGCACGCAGGATCGGGTCGTCCTGCTCGCCGGGGCGGAGGAGCGCCGTGCCCGCGATCTGGTAGGCGCCGGCCGCGATCAGGACGCGGCCCTTCGTGCCGGGCAGACGCAGGCCCGGTTCGCTGACGTGCGGTGGCGGCACCACGATCAGGGTCTCGTCCGCGATGACCTCGGTCCAGTGGGACAGGTCGTCCTCCGCCAGGAACGCGAAGGGCTCGCCGGCCGAGAGGATGTCCGTCATCCGTTCGCCGTGGGTGTAGATCCAGCCGGTTCGGTCTGCTTCCTCGGTGATGATCCTGACCGGTTCGAGATCGCCTGCTGCCGATGCCATGGGTCGCGCCCCCTGGTGCTTCGCATGACCTTACACCGCGGGCGACGTGGCCTACTTGATCAGGCGCTGCTCGAGGCGGTTGAGGGCGATCCACAGCGCGATCGAGCCGAACGCGATCATGTAGGCGAGGTCCCACAGCTCGTGCCAGCCCAGCAGGCCCGTGGCCAGGCCACGCAGCAGCCCGACGGCATGGAAGAGCGGGGTCAGCTCCATGGCGAGCTGGATCGGCTGGGGGTAGAGGCTGATCGGGAAGAACGTGCCGCTGAAGAGGAACATCGGCATCACGACCAGCCCCATCGGCAGGTCGAAGTCCTGCACCGTGCGCAGGTAGGCAGTAGTCGCCAGGCAGGCCGCGCTGAAGGATGCGCCGATGAGGATCGAGGCCGGGATCACGAGGAACAGGAACGGCGAGATGACGAGCCCCATGCCGATCATGACCATCACGAAGGCGATCACGTACAGCGTCCCGCGGAAGAGCGACCAGAGCATCTCGCCCACCGCGATCTCGCGGATGCCGAGCGGGGTGGCCAGGATGGCGTCGTAGGTCTTGCTGAAGTTCAGCTTGAAGAAGACGTTGAAGATCGACTCGGCGATCGCCCCGTTCATGCTCGCCTGGGCGAGCAGCGCGGGCGCCACGAAGGCCGCGTACGAGATGTGGCGCCCATCGGCGAGGGCGACGTCGCCGACCAGCGTTCCCAGCCCGTAGCCGATCCCCAGCAGGTAGAAGAGCGGCTCGAAGAAGCCACTGAAGATGACCATCCAGCCGCGCTTGTAGACGAGCAGGTTGCGCTGGACGAGGCGGCGGGATCGGAGGAGCGAGGCGACCAGCCCGGAGGTGGGGGCCGGAGCGGGCGCCCGTCGCGCGATGGCGGTCACTTGACCAGCCTCCTGCGCAGCATGCGATAGGCGACGTAGCCCGTCACCGCCACAAAGACGACGAGGTAGAGGACGTGCAGCGGCCAGGTCGAGGGCATGTTGTCGAGGACCGCGCCGCGCACGAGCGCGACCCCGTGGTAGAGCGGCGTGGCGGCGGCGATCACCTCCACCTGATCGGGCAGCTGGGAGACGGGGAAGAAGGTGCCGCTGAACAGGAAGAGGGGGTTGATGATGAAGCGGAAGAGCGCCGCGAAGCCCGAGTCGTTGGTGCGGGTGGCGGCGAAGGCGATGATCGGCGCCGAGAAGGCGATCCCGGTCAGCACCGCGGCGGGGATGGCGAGCAGCGCCAGCGGGCTGCGCGGGATCCCGAACAGGGTCAGCACGATCATGAACACGGTGGCCATGGTGGTCAGCCGGAAGCCGATCCAGCTCAGCTCCCCGATGAGCAGATGGTGGACCTCCATCGGGGTGGCCAGGATCGCCTCGTAGTTCTTGCGCCAGGCGATCTTGCCCATGATCGGGTAGGTCGACTCGAAGCTGGCGGTCTGCATGCAGCTGCTGGCCAGGATGCCGGGGCCCAGGAAGTCCAGGTACTCGACCCCGCCCAGCATCGTGCTGCCGCCGCGCGCCATCAGCTGGCTGAGGCCGATCCCCATCGCGGTGAGGTACAGCAACGGGGTCAGGAACGAGCCGAAGAGACTGCCGCGCCAGGTGCGCCGATACACGAGCAGGTTGCGCTGCAGGACGCGCGCCGCACCGGCGAGTGCGCCGCCGACGGTCGGCGGGCGCAGCGGGCGGCTGCCGGCGATGACCGCCATCACTCCACCAGCGAGCGGCCGGTCAGCCGCAGGAAGACGTCCTCGAGCGTGGCGCGCCGGACGAGGGCCGAGTCGATGGGGATCTCGCGGCTGTGGATGCCCTCGAGGGCCTGCTCGCCATCATCGGCGTAGAGGAGGTAGCGGTCCGGCAGCTCCTCGATCCGCTCGGCGAGCCCATCAAGGCGCCCGTCGAGGGAGCCGCGCACACCCTCGGGGATGCGCAGCTCGAGGACCTCCCTGGTCGCGTACTTCTCGATCAGCTCGCGTGGGGTGCCGGCGGCCACGATCCGAGCCTTGTCCATCACCACCAGCCGATCGCAGAGCTGCTCGGCCTCGTCCATGTAGTGGGTGGTGATGATCAGGGTGGCGCCGCGCTGCTTGAGCCGGTAGAGGCGCTCCCACAGGAGGTGGCGCGCCTGCGGGTCGAGGCCCGTCGTCGGCTCGTCCAGGATGATGAGCTCCGGGTCGTTGATGAGCGCCCGCGCGATGGTGAGTCGGCGCTTCATCCCCCCGGAAAGTGGCTCCACCTGGTCGCCGGCGCGCTCGGAGAGCTGCATGAACTCGAGCAGCTCGGCGGCGCGGGGGCGCGCCTCCGACATCGGCATGTCGAAGTAGCGCGCATACATGAGCAGGTTCTCCTCGACGCTGAGCTCCGCGTCGAGGTTGTCAGTCTGCGGAACCACGCCCAGCCGCGACTTGATCTGCGGCGCCTGGGTGCGCGGGTCCATCCCGATCACCGACAGCTCCCCCTCGGTCACCGGCGAGGAGCAGGCGATCATCCGCATCGTGCTGGTCTTGCCGGCGCCGTTCGGGCCCAGGAAGCCGAACGCCTCGGCGGTGCGCACGTCGAAGTCGACGGCGTTCACCGCCGTGAAGGCGTCGAAGCGCTTCGTCAGCCCGCGGGCATGGACAAGGATCTCGTCGGTCGGGGGCATGGGCGGACATCTTACCGGCAGGCCCGAGTTGGGCCATTCGGCACTTGGCGGGGCACCGGGGCGACCACACGCTCCCGGCATGGCCGAGACCGCCGACGCCATCATCATCGGCGCGGGGGTGCAGGGCGCGTCGCTTGCGTTCCATCTCGCGGAGCGCGGGATGATTCCGCTCGTCCTCGAGCGGGCAACCGTCGCCGCCGGCGCGACGGGGCGCTCGAGCGGCCTGGTCCGGATGCACTACGACGTGGAGGCCGAGGCGCGACTGGCCTGGCGCTCGCACGCGTACTTCTGGGACTGGGAGCGGCGGGTCGGCGGCGAGTGCGGCTTTACCTCCGTCGGCTTCCTGCAGCTCGTCCCGTCTGGCGAGGTGGATGCGCTGCGCTCGAACACCGCCATGCAGCAGCGGATCGGGATCCGGACTGAGCTGGTCGCTGCTGACCAGGTGCGCCGGCTCCTACCGGGGATCGAGATCGAGGACGACCAGGTGGCGGCCTTCGAACCGCAGTCCGGATACGCCGATCCAACCCAGACCACCAGCTCGTTGCTGGCCGGCGCGGTTGCGCGTGAGGGACGGTTGATCCAGGGCTGCGCCGTGACGGGGATCCGGGTCGAGGCTGGCCAGGTGGTGGGGGTCGACACGACGCGGGGTTCCTTCGACGCACCGATCGTCGTCGACGCTGCCGGGGCGTGGGCCGGCCACATCGCGGCGATGGTGGGCCTGTCCCTGCCACTCGACGTGTGGCGCCATGACGTCGCCTACGTCCAGCGTCCGCCGGACCTGCCGCGCCACGTCGCATTCATCGACTTCGAGAACTCGTTCTACTGCCGTCCGGAGGGAGAGTCGCTCAGCCTCGTCGCGCTGGAGGATGGGAATCCGTTGACCGGCGACCCGGACGCGGCGGTCGACGCGGCCGCCCCCGGCTTCATTGAGAAGGCGGCGGAGCGCCTGGTGCGGCGGCTGCCAGCATTCGGGCGCGCCGGCCTGCATTCGGCCCACTCGGGGCAGGACGGGATCACGCCCGACCAGCATCCGATCATCGGTCCGGCGGGGCCCGATGGCTTCTGGCTGCTGTGCGGCTTCTCGGGCACCGGCTTCAAGACCGCCCCGGCCGTGGGTGCGAGCCTGGCGCACCTCATCACCGATGGCGCCCGCGCCAACGACGACCTGGCGCTCTTCCGGCTCGACCGGTTCGCGACCGGCCAGCCGATCGTGGGTGAGCATCCGTACGCCGACATGTGGCGGTGATATAGCCTCTCGGCCATGAGCGCCGAGGCGGGCCGATTCCTGCTGGATGGCCGGCGCCTGCCCTACGAGCCCGGCGACACGGTGGCGATCGCGATCGTCCGCGCCGGCGAGCACCCACGGCTCGGCGGCACGCTCTGCCTGGCCGGGGACTGCGGCAACTGCGTGGCCGAGGTGGACGCGATCGCGTACGTGCGCACCTGCCAGACCCCGGCGACGGACGCCCTGGTCGTGCAGCGCCACCCGGCCGAGGGCGCGCCGGCCTGGCATGACCCCGAACCGGGGCCCCCGGAGATCGAGGTCCGACGGGAGGAGGCCGACCTGGCGGTCGTCGGGGCGGGCAGGAGCGGCACCGCCGCTGCCGCGGAGGCGAAGCGGGCCGGGCGCCAGGTCACGCTGCTCGATGCGGCACAGGGCATCGAGGTCGTCGCGATCTATGCCGGGCCGACGCTGATCGCCACGAACGCCGGAGGGGATGCTCCACATCCGGGCCAGGGAAGTGGTCGTCGCCAGTGGGGCGGCGGAGATCCAGCCGGTCTGCCCGGGAAGTGGCCTCGCCGGCCTGCTGACGGCGCGGGCGACCCAGAAGCTGCAAGCGGCCGGTGTTCAGCTGGGGGCCGCGGTCGCCATCGGCCCTGCGCCCGACGGGGTGCCCTGCACGCCACTCGCCGGCGATCTGGTGCGCTTCGAGGGCGAGGGGCGGGTCTCGGCGGTCGTCACCCGTGAGGACGGCGTCGAGCAGACGACGCGCTGCGACACGGTGATCCTCAACCTGGGCCGCTCGCCCCGCGACGTGCTGTCGCGGATGGCCGTCGACCTGCCGATCTCGGTGGTCGGCTCGGCGTCTGAGGCATTCCCTCTGCCGCCCGCCCCGACCGAGGGGATCGTCTGTCCCTGCGCGGGAATCGGGGTCGACGACCTCCAGGGCGTGTGGGATCGGGGCTTCAACGAGCTGGAGCTGGTGAAGCGGGCCAGCCTGGCGGGCACCGGCACCTGCCAGGGCAGCGCCTGCCTGCCCCACGTTCGCGCCTGGATCGCGGCCCGCAGCGGCGCGGCGCCGGAACCGTTCACCGCGCGGCCGGCTTCGCGCCAGATCACGCTGGCCGAGGCCGGCGCCGATGTCTACCTCGACGCGTTCCGACGCACCGCGCTCCATGACGAGCACGTGGCGGCGGGAGCGCAGATGGATCGGTTCGGCGGCTGGTGGCGGCCGTGGCACTACGGCGACCACCTCGCCGAGTACCGGGCGGTGCGGACCGCCGTCTCCCTGGGCGACGTGAGCACGCTCGGCAAGTTCGTCGTGGCCGGGCCGGATGCGGTCGAGTTCCTCCAGCGCCTCTACCCGACGGACGTCTCGACCATCCGCGTCGGCCGCTCGCGCTACGCGCTGCTGCTCAACGAGCGCGGCCACGTCATCGACGACGGGATGATCTGCCGCGAGGCCGATGACCGCTTCGTCCTGACCTTCACCACCGGCGGCGCCGGCAACGCCGAGATGTGGATGCGCGACTGGCTAGAGACCTGGGGCCTCCGGGTGCTGCTCCTCGACCGGACGATGTCGCTGGCGGCCATCAACGTCACCGGCCCGCGCGCCGCGGAGCTGCTGGCTCGTGTAGGCCTGACCGATCCGCCGAAGTTCCTGCAGCACGCCCGCATCGAGTTCGCGGGCATGCCGTGCCACGTCATGCGCCTGAGCTTCACCGGCGAAGCCTCGTGGGAGATCCACCACCCCGTGGACCGCTCCGTCGACCTGTGGCGGGCGCTGATGATGGTGGGGGCGGACCTTGGCATCCGTCCGCACGGCCTCCAGGCCCTCTTCGCGCTGCGCCTGGAGAAGGGCCACGTGATCATCGGGATGGACACCGAGCTGGACACGACCCCGCGGCGGCTGGGGATGGACTGGGCGGTGAACATGGACAGGCCCTTCTTCATCGGCCGCGACGCGCTCGCGCGGACCGCCGCCCTGCCGGACCGCCGCCGGCTGGTGGGTCTCACCATGGAGGGAGCTGCCCCCGTCGAGGGGAGTCCCATCTCGGTGGACGGCGCGGTGCAGGGCCACGTGACATCGAGCTTCGGCAGCCCGAACCTCGGCCGCGCGGTGATGCTGGGCTGGCTGAAGCGAGCGCCGTTCCCCGAGCAGGTGCAGATCGACGGTCGGATCGCCGCCGTGACCGCTCCTCCGTTCTACGACCCGGAGGGCCTCCGTGCGCGCTCCTGAGCCGCTGCACGGAACGCGGTTCGTGGCGGCCCCGTCCGCGCTCGATGCCCTGGCCTTCCCCGATGGCGGCACGCTCCTCCGCCTCGCGCCGGACGACCTGCTGATCATTCACGGGGGGAGCTTGATGGTGGCGCTGGGTGACGAACCAATCATCCAGGAGAAGGAGTCCGGCTTTGTCGGCTGGTGGCTGACCCCCGAAGAGCTGGATCACGTCGTCACCCACATCGACTGGCCGCTGCCCACCGACCGCCCCGCCCTTGCCCAGGGGCTCGTGGCCGGCGTGCCGGCCAAGCTGTGGCTGACCGAGGATCGAGCGCTCCTGCTGTGCGCCGCGGCGTACGCGCACGAGCTCGAGGAGCGACTGTGAGATGAACGAGTTCGTCGAGACCCTGCTCGACCTGACCTGGCACGAGCCGAAGAGGTCGTACGACGTCGTCATCATCGGCGGGGGAGGGCACGGGCTGGCGACGGCCTGGAACCTGGCCACCAAGCACGGGATCACGAACGCCGCGGTGCTCGAGGCCAACTACATCGGCTCGGGCAACACCGGGCGGAACACGACCATCATTAGGGCCAACTACGGCATTCCCGAATCGGTGCGGTTCTACCAGCGCAGTCTCGAGCTGTATCGGGCCCTCGAGGGCGAGACCGGGTGCTCGATCATGCACTCGACCAAGGGCCTGCTCTGGCTCGCGCACACCGAGATGGGGATGCGCGCCGAGCGCGCCCGCGCGCTGATGAACCAGGCCAACGGGGCCGAGACGGTGATGGTCACGCCGGAGGAGGCGAAGGAGCTGTGCCCTGAGCTCGACCTGTCCGGTGGCGGCCGCTACCCGGTCCTCGGCGCCTCGTACCACCCCGGCGGCGCAACCGCTCGCCACGACCGGGTGGTGTGGGCGTATGCCCAGGGAGCCATGCGGCTGGGCGTGCACGTCATTCCGCACATGCCGGTCACCGGGCTGCTCCGTGACGGCGGCCGGGTGGTGGGCGTCGAGACCCCCTCTGGACCGATCTCCGCGGGCGTGGTCATGAGCGCGGTCGGCGGGCGGGTGACGACAGTGGCCGCCATGGCCGACCTCCGCCTTCCGATCCGCACGCATCCCCTCCAGGCCCTGGTCACGAACGCGTACGCGCAGGGCTTCGGACCGATCGTCGCCTCGTCCGAGCTGCTCTGCTACGTCTCGCAGACCGGCCGCGGCCAGATGCTGATGGGCGCCGAGTTCGACTCGCAGCCCTCGTACTCGTTGCAGTCGTCGTACGAGTTCCTGCAGACCGTCTCGACCAAGGTGACGCACATGCTTCCGTTCCTGCGGAACCTGCGGATCCTCCGCCAGTGGGCTGGCATCTGCGATATCAGTCCCGACTACTCACCGATCATGGGATTCACCGGCGTGGATGGCCTCCTCATCACGACGGGATGGGGGACCTGGGGCTTCAAGGCAATTCCCGCCGGCGGCGAGGCGATGGCCGAGCTGATCGCCACCGGCAAGGTGCCGCAGCTGATCGCCGCCTTCGGGCTGCGGCGCTTCGCGGCTGACCACGCCATGGCGGACCAGGGCTCCGCGGGGACGCGCTGATGAGGACGCGCTGATGCTGTGGATCACCTGCCCCACCTGCGGCGAGCGGCCCGTGAGCGAGTTCCGCTTCGGCGGTGAGCTGCCGCACGTGCCGGACCGCATCACCGATCCCGCCGAGCGCAACGTCGACTGGGTCTGGATGCAGGACAACGTGGACGGCGTCACCACCGAGCGCTGGTTCCACGCCGCCGGCTGCCGCCGATGGCTGACCCTGCGACGCAACACTTCGACGGATCGGGCCGTCTGAAATGATGATGGCCGCCAGTTCGCGCTTCCGGCGCCCCGCTCTCCTGGCGACCGCAGCGCTCGCTGGGGTGGTGGTGGTCATTGGTGGGACGCAGCTCGTTGGCCGGGGACCGTCCTCGTCGCCGGCCCCTTCGTCGTCCGCTGCGTCGTCCTCCAGCCTCGGAGGCTCGCCATCGTCGAATGCGAGCGCCAGCACCATTCCCTCGGTGCTGCCCAGCGAGGTGCAGCCGAGCGCCAGCGTCTGGGTGCCCCCATCAGCCCGTCCCAACGCCGAGACGGGAATGGACCTGGCCTGGCAGAGGGTTGCGACCTTCAACAATGCCAAGAATGTCTCGGTTTCCGATGTGGCTGCCGGCCCGGGTGGGTATGTGGCGGTCGGCGTCCTGATCGACGGCGTCGTGACCGAGCTCGGAATCGAGGGCACGACACTTCCGGCCATCTGGCGTTCCACCGACGGCACGACCTGGGCCGAGGGAGATGCCAGCGCGTTCGGCGACCACCAACCGTTTGCGATTGCCAGTGATGGCTCGCGCTACGTGGTCGCGCTATTCGACGGCGACCGCACGCTGTTGTACCGGTCGGTGGACGGCCGGAGCTGGCTGCCCATCGCTCCACAACCCATGACGAGCGATGCCCGCGCGTGGGACCTCGCCGCGGCACCAGGGTTCGGGTTCATCGCGCTGGCAGCGATGAATGTCTCATACGACCTTTCGATCTGGAACTCCCCGGATGGGGTGACCTGGACCAAGCAGCTCGACGTGGCCGATGGATCGGAGCCGACCCGCCTCGTCATCGGCCCTCACGAGGCAATCGCCTTCGGCTCTGGACCGCAGCTGGCCGACCAGTCGTTCGCGCCGGCCCTGTGGCGTTCCACCACCGGCACAGACTGGCAGCGGCACGATCCGCCTCCTGCCGGCAACGGCGGCCTCATGGTCGCGGGACCGACGCCGCTGGGATGGGTCGCCGCGGGCTACGTCGACGGGGTCGGCATCGCGGTGTGGCATTCCACCGATGCTCGGACCTGGACGGCGGTTCCGCCGCAGCCCGAGCTCCGAACCGACTATCAGGGTGACACCGGAGGGTTAGTGGAGGCGTTCGCGTTTGCCGGCAGCCAATACCTGTTTGGCTACGCCAGCTGCTGCGGCTTTCCACCGCAGCGCACCTACGTCTCGGCCGACGGCCAACACTGGGGCCGCGTCGCCCGAGACTCGGCGGTCTTTCCGGTCCACTTCGGAACGGTGATCGTGGAGGGAAATCGGGTCGTGGCGATCGGCAACACGTTGGGGGATGGCGGCCTCGGTGGGACGGGCGGGATCTGGATCGGCCGCGCTGTCACTTGACCCGGTCGCGCTACGCGCGACGGACCAGGCGGAGATAGGTCCCAAATGCGATCCAGCCACCGAGCACCGCTGCGGCGCCGAAGGCGCCGAAGATCCCCAGGACCAGGAATGCATCGCCGATATCTGGGGGCGGACCCTCCGCGATCAGGTGGCCGGCACTGAAGGCAAGTCCGAAGGCGGCCGCGACGGCAGACGCGAAGAGCCAGCGATGGCGACGGGGGCTGAACCGCCACGAGTCGAGACCAGAGGCCAGCCAGCGGGCCGCCGGCTGGAGGTGGCGGGCGCCGAGGCGCCTCGGTAACGGGGAGTTACCGAGCTCCACCACCCAGCCGATGATGTCGTCGAAGGCGTCGCGAGCTTCGGCCGCCGCGTCCCGGCGCCAGCCGGCGGTCCGAATGGCAGCGATGCCTGTCAGGACCACCGCGGCGATCAGCGTGAGGATCGCGGCTGCGAGCCCGAGTCCCAGCCTGACCGTGATCTCACCCCAGGCCGCCCGTTGTGCCCCATCGGCGAAGGCGGCGACCTGGGCCGCCTCGGCCACGGCCGTCCCGCCGAGCGCGACGAAAAGGCCCCGGAGCGCGTCGTCCGCGGTGGCGGCGGGCATGATCGGCAGGCGCGCGTGACGCTGCACCCGCACGAAGGTCAGCAGCCCCACGAAGCCGACGACCAGGACCGCGAGCGAAATGAACAGGTCGGGCGGGTCCTCCGACCACGGGCTCTGTGCTCGGACGACTCGGATCTCGGAGCTGATCCAGGCAAGCGCGTACCAGACCACCACGGCAAAGCCCGAGGCCCAGGCCGCGAAGCGGATGAGCCGGGTCGCCTGCTGCGAGTTCAGGTCAGCCATCAGGCGTTCCTCGAGAGGTCTTCGATCTCCCAAGCATGATCAAGAGCATGCCACGCCGACCGGCGAATGTGGAAGCGGGGGGACCACAGCTTCTGTACCTTGTTTGGGTTGGCAACCTGCTTGCCTTCCGCTCTGGCCTCCAGCACCGCGAGGGTTGTCGCGCGTGTCGCATTCGTGGATGTTGGCCTGCGACTGCCCAATCGAGCGAGGTAGCCCTCCTCGGCCTCGGCGACGTGATCCACCATCTTGGCCACGCTGCGGCCGCCGCCCCGCGGTCCCTTGGCCAGCTCGCTGCGAGCATGCGCCAATGCCGCGCGGTCGAAGGTGCGCCAGCTCGCCTCCAGAATGGCCGTCTGCCGTTTGAGTTCTTTCGGCGTGAGCGGTCGCGAGTCGGCCTTGGGCGGCACCCCCGGAGCACCGAACTCCGTCGTGGCGTTGCCCGTCAGCCGCTCCACCACCTCGAGGTCATCGACGCTCGACGGCCGCTCGAAGCCGAGCCGGGAGTGCGAGATGACCCTGGCATATCGGTCCGCGTAGGCGACCAGCTCCTCCAGGGCCAGCTCCGGCGTTTTCCCGGATCGGCACCAGCCGGGCCACTCCACGGCCCCCGCGAAGGTCCGCCTGCGCGTGACCTCGAGGTAGACCGGGATGCGCCGATTCACGCCTCCCAGGTCTCCCCGGGCTCGAGGGCCACCACCTGGGCGTCGGTTGCGGCCGCCAGCTCGGCGGGCGTCCCGGCCAGCGCGGGGAAGGTGCCGTAATGGACCGGGATGACCACCTTGGCGCCGATGAGGGCCACGGCCCGCCCGGCATCGGCCGGGCCCATGGTGTAGTGGCCGCCAATCGGGAGGACGGCGATGGACGGAGCCCATCGGTCCCGCACGAGCGCCATGTCGCCGAACAGGTCCGTATCGCCGGTGTGGTAGACCCGGGTCCCGTCCTCGAACTCGATCAGCCAGCCCCAGCACCCCAGGTCGCGCGTCACCTCGGCCGCGTCGGTCGTGATCGTGACGCCACCGGTGTGCTCGGCATGGACCATGGTGAAGCCGATTCCGGCCGCCTCGAAGCGGCCGCCCTTGTTCATGCCGACGGCCTCCACCCGACGGCCGGCGAGGTAGACGCTGGCCTCGTGCGAGCCGACGACCGTGCCGCCGCGCCCGGCCAGCTCGACGACGTCGTCGGCGTCGTTGCCGACGTGGTCGAAGTGCATGTGGGTCGGTGCGATGACGTCCACCTGCCATGGCTCCGGCGGCGCCACGTAGGTGGGCGCGCCACTCCATCGGTCCACCCAGACCCACTTGTCACCCGGGGACTGGTACAGGACCCCGCCATGGCCCAGGCGGGTGATGCGCAGCTTCGACATCGGTGCCTCCTGCGATTCGTACCCGAAGATGCTAGGGCGTCGGTGACGTCCCCGCGTACGAGGCGGCATGCAGCTCGATGGCACCGCCGACGCCCTTCAGCTCCACCGGCCCGATCTCCCGGAACGCGACATCGGATCCGGTGGAGGCCTCCTTGACCGCCTGGCTGACCAGCACCTCACCAGGTCGCGCGTACTCGGCGATCCGAGAAGCGACATTCACGGTCTGTCCGTAATAGTCGCCCTCCTGGAAGATCACCGGGCCGGCATGCAGCCCGACGTGGGCCGGCGGCAGGCCCGCGCCTGCCACGCCGTCAACCATCTCGAGCGCGGCCACGACGCCGGGCCCGGGATTCGGGAAGAAGAACATCACGCCATCCCCGAGCCACTTGACGGGCCGTCCCCCGTGCTGGACCGATGTTCGCTGCACGAGCCGGCCGAGCGTCGCCGCCAGATCCGCAGCCGCAACGTCGCCGCGCTCCTGGGTGAGGCGGGTATATCCGCTGATGTCCAGGAAGCACATTGCCGGTGGGCGGTCGGGACGCGTCTGCAGCCCGGCGTTGGCCATGATCGCCTCGAAGCCGCCGATGATGTTCGAGGTCCAGGTGTGCTGCTGGTGGGCGTGCATGACGGCCAGCATCGCCTCGTCCTGGAGTGGCCCGATCCCCTCGGAGAGCTCGGCGGTGGCGGTGCCGATCTCGGCGCCCTTGAGACCTCGTGCGAAGAGCGGGCCAAGCACCTCGGAGCGCCACACGTCGGACTCGGTCTCGGCGAGACGGCGCATCGAGTCGCCCATCACCCGCAGGAAGCGCTCGATCACGATTGGGCGGAAGCCATTCTTGATCTCGAGCGCGATCACCGGCACAACCGCCAGCTCGTCCTCGCGCATGTGGTCGTCGGGTGTCGGAAGGGCGGAGCCGATGGCTTCGCGAATCACCATGAGCAGCTCCAGCGGAATCCCGGTCCGCTCGCTCGCCTGGCGGAACGTCTCGGCGGTGCGAGCTGCGAAACGCTCGTAGGCGGGGTCGTCCATGAAGGCGAGGTCGACGTCGCCGCGGTGGATCGCCTCGGCCAGGCTCTCCGGGGCGATGCCGCCGGCCCGGAACGCCTGCACCAGGTTCGCGCGTCGCGAGTCGGCGGGCGCGAAGCGGTCACCTTGGTCGGGGACGAGGATCCCCAGCGCGACCAGCCTGTCCACCTCCGCGACGGTCGTCCCGGCGCGTTCCGCGGTCTCGGCTCGGGAGTAAGTGGCCATCCTCGTACTGTACCGTCCGGGCGATACCATCAGTGGCACATGCCCAGTCGCCGATGCCGAAGCTGACCCAGCGCAAGCGCAAGGCGCTGCGGGACAGCGCCTTCGCGTATGTCGATCCCAAGGGTCGCCGGCGCCTCCCGATCCACGACGAGAGCCACGTCCGCAACGCCCTCTCGCGCTTCAACCAGGTCGTCTTCGAGGACGACGCCGCCCGCAATCGGGCACGGGCTCGCCTCCTTGCCGCCGCCAAGCGATTCGGGCTGATGCCGCTCGGATTCGTGACCGGGCAGCTCCGAGCGCATGGACCACGCGACCTGCCGACCGGCGCGCTGACATTCCTGATGACCGATATCGAGGAGTCGACTGCGCTCGTGCTCCAGCTCGAGGAGCGCTACTCCAAGGTCCTCGCCGATGCGCGACGGGTCTCCCGCGCCGCCATTCGTCGAGCGGGCGGCTGGGAGGTCGACGCCCGGGCCGATGAGTACTTCGCCGTCTTCCGCCAGTCGTCGCAGGCGATCGAGGCGGCGATCGACATCCAGCGTCACTTCCGCGATCACGCGTGGCCGGACGGCGTCGCGGTCCGCGCCCGGATGGGCATCCACGGCGGTCGCCCGACCCTGTCGGAAGGCGGCTACGTCGGCGTGTCGGTGCACACCGTGGCCCGCATCACGGCGCTGGCCCGTGGCGGCCAGATCCTCGTCTCGCGGGCCGCGCTCGCACCTGAGCTGCCGCCGGAGTTGGTGGTGCTGGAGCTGGGGGAGCATCACCTTCGCGGGTTGGGCGCGCACGCGCTGTTCCAGCTCTCGGTCGCCGACCTGCCCGGCGAGTTCCCGCCCCTGAGCGTGGTTTCGACGAAGGATGCGCGCTGAGCGTGCTCGCTAGCGGCCCGATGTGCACTGGGCGCACATAACAGCCAAGAAGGGGCCGCCCAGGAGCCATTTCTGGGCCGAACTTGCCGATGGTGTGCACCGGCTGCACACGGCAGCCAAGAAGGGGCCGATCGGTGAGCAAACTTGGGCGGTGTGTGCACCGGGTGCACATGTGGACGGCCCGCGGGTAGGCTGAGCCTCGTGGGCCCGCGCATCGTCCTCGACGTACCTGTCACCTTCGACGTGGGGCGTGACCAGCGCACCCACGCGCCGATGGTCCATGCCACGGTCCACGGCGTCCCCACCAAGCTCATCGTCGACACCGGCTCGACCGACCACATCCTGACGATCGAGCTCGCTCGGGAGCTTGGCCTGGAGGCAACCCCGGGCGAGGAGGGGACCGACAGCACCGGTGCATCGGTCGCGTCGTGGATGCTGGGCACCGTGGCGGCCGAGATCGACGGGAGGACATTCGACCTGCACGACGTGGTGGCGATCACGGCGCCGGCGCCCTTCCCGGGCTTCGGCATCGGCGGGATCCTCAGCCCGCAGCACCTCGAGCAGGGCACGTGGGCCATGCTCGACATGGCCAGGGAGCGCTTCATGCTGCTGGACGCAGGGGAGGCGGATCTCACCGCCTGGCTGACCGCCCGCGCTCCGACGCTCGAGCTGCTTCGCCTCGAGCGGGCGGCGGGTGACACCACGATCCTGGTGCGGGCGTCGGTCGAGCCCAACCAGCCGGTGGTCACGATGCTCGACACCGGCGGGAAGCGCACGCAGTTCACGGCGGCCGGGGTGCCCGACGGCGGAGAGGGGCCGCAGGCCATCACCGGGCACGGCGTCGGCGGGGGAGCGTCCTACGGCACGGAGCTAGCCGCACGGACGCTCCTCGTCGGGGGAGCCAGGCTCCCCGTTCGGTCCCTGATCGTCGGCCCGGAGATGGACGGGCGGGATGGGCTGGTGGGGATGGACGTGCTGCGCGGGACCGTGCTCACGGTCAGCGGCGATCCGGATCGGCCCGTCCTCTGGCAGGTCGCCTCGAGCCAGACGCTGGAGGCTGGACCCGGAACCAGGTGACGGAGCCGTCCCACATCGTGTCGTCTCTTGTTGAGGTTCGGTTGCGGTTGCCTTGTCGTTGGGCACCGATGCTTGCCGCATGCTTGATCCCTACGACCCGATCCACCCCGACGGCGCTGACGATCCGGAGGACCTGCCAGGGGGACCGCCGATCGTCAGCATCTCCTGGCTGGACGACGACGACGAGTTCGAGAAGGAGTGGGTCTCCGCCTTCCGGCCGCACCTCGAGGACCCCGTGTGAGCCCTCGCCCCTCAGCTCGCCGCTGGCCGCGGCGCTGGCCGCGACGACGCCCGTCTCCGGATGCCGGACAATGGGTGCGAAGAGGAGGAGCCGATGGTCGCCTGGAGCGAATTCGCCGCCTCCGCGCCCGATCTCGCGGCGCGGGGCAAGAGCCTGTTTGAGCGGACCGGAAGCGGCGAGGCGTTGCTGGCCAGCGTCCGTGGAGACCTGCCGCCGCGAATCCACCCCATCAACGTCGGGGTGGTGGACGGGCGGCTGCTCGCCTTCCTGATCGTCGGCTCGGGCAAGGTGGCGGACCTTGCCGCCGACGGGCGCTACGCCCTCCACGCCCACCAGGATCCGGCCGTGCCGCACGAGTTCCAGGTGCGCGGCCGCGCCCACGAGGTCCATGACCGCGAGCTGCGGACCGCTGCCGCGGCTGCCTGGCCGTTCGAGGTCGACGACGGGTATCGGCTGTTCGAGTTCGGCGTCGAGCACGCCGTCTTCGGCGAGCGGGCAAGCGCCGACGACTGGCCTCCGGTTTACGCGTCGTGGAAGGCGGCCCTGACCTCCTAGCGCCGGTGGCCGAGGTGCCACCAGTCGCAGAAGCGGCAGTGGTACGGGCGCATCGCGCCGTCGTTGCGCCGGTTGCGCCGAGCCGATGTGCGAGCCTCGCTGCGGCTGATGAAGATCGCCTTCGAGGTGCAGCCGCGCTCGATCCGCGGGAGGTCGCGATTGACGAACTGCCGATACGAGATGACGCTCATGCCCGCATCGTCGGCGGCCTGTTGCGACAGCTATCGGTCGCGGTGCTACGCCCCTGCAAGTCGCGCGAGTGCACACTGAGCCGATGAGCACCAACGAGAACAAGGCGCTCGTGCGCCGATTCATCACCGAGATCTTCGAGCAGGGCCGCGTCGAATCGGTCGACGAGCTGTGTGCGGAGGACTTCATCGGCCATACCTGGGGTGAGATCGACCGGGATGCCCTCAAGCGGGTGACGGCCCGCGTGTCGAAGAGCCTGGCTGACATTCATTTCACCGTCGAGGACGAGATCGCCGAGGACGATCGGGTGGCGGTGCGGGTCACCGCAAGCGCGCGGCAGGTGGGCGAGATTGCCGGGCAGCCGGGGGGCGGCCGCAGCTACACCATCGGCGAGATCCACATCTTCCGTTTCCGCGACGGCAAGGTCGCGGAGCACTGGCACCAGTACGACCAGCTCGGGCGGCAGAAGCAGCTCAATCCCGAGGCCGCCGCGGCGACCGCCGGCTAGCCCTCGGGCGGGATGTTCTGGTTGAGGCGGAACAGGTTGGTCGGGTCGTACCTGCGCTTGATCTCGACCAGCCGATCCCAGGTCGCTCCCGGGTACGCGGCGCGGATGCGCTCCGGACCCTCATCGGTCAGGAAGTTCACGTAGGCCCCGTCGTCGCCCTGGTTCAGCGCCTTCGAGAACTCGTCCACCCACGCCTGGCGCTTGGCACGATCCGCATCGGTGCCGTCATGGAAGGCGGCCACGTTGACCATGATCGGGCTGGACCGATGGGCGTAGGCGGTGGCATCCGCCGGCACTCGCGCATACGCCCCACCGAGCGCGCGCAGCTGCACCACGCGCAGGGATGCGTCCGAGCTGCTCAGGTAGTCAAGCATCGTCTCGGCCACGTCCCGATCCACGTGGTCCATGAACATCGTGCGCGCGGCCGCGGTGGGGTGGTAGTCGGGGTCCTCCGGCGGGTAGATCTCCGGGTAGGAGATCGGCTTCACCATGTCCACCAGCGGCGTGCCGAGCGCCCGGAACGGCGCCAGCACCTCCTCAGCGGCGGCCTCGTCGCCTGACCAGCAGATGATCGCGAAGTTCACCATCTGCCCCACGACATCGTCCGGGACGCCGGGCATGGCCATAGCGGGCATCACGTTGGCGATCGTCGACAGCTCTTCCGGAGCCGATGCAGCCGCGGCCATGAAGCCGGCAATCGATTCCGGTGTGGCGGGCAGCAGCATCATCCCGCCCACGATCGTGTCGATCGGGTGGAGCTGGAACTTGAAGTTGGTCACCACGCCGAAGTTGCCGCCGCCGCCGCGGATCGCCCAGAACAGGTCGGGGTGCGAGTCCTCGTCCACGAGGAGCAGCTGCCCCCCGGCGGTGACGATCTCCGCGGCAAGCAGGTTGTCGATGCTCAGGCCGTCGCGCCGCACCAGGTAGCCGACCCCGCCCCCGGTGGTGATGCCGCCGATCCCGACCGACCCGGTGTCGCCGAAGCCGATGGCCAGGCCGTGCTCGTTGGCCGCCTTGCTGAGCTCCAGGCCGGTGAGGCCGGCCTGTGCCCAGGCGGTCTGGGCGCGGTCGTCGATCTCGATCGCCTTCATCGGCGAAAGGTCGAGCAGGATGCCGCCCTCGGTCGTGCTGTGGCCCGCGTTGCTGTGGCCGCCGCTCCGCACCGCCAGCTCGAGACCCGTCTCGCGGGCGAGCTCGATCACCCGGGCAACCTCGTTCGCGTCCTCGACCTTGATGATGACCGCGGGGTGCTTGTCGAATCCGCCGTACAGGATTGTGCGTGCCTGGTCGTAGTCGGCGTCACCCGGGGCGATCACGCGGCCGGGGAACTCGGTGCGCAGGGTCTCGACGGAGAGCATGGTCGGAGACTCGGGGATGGCCATGGGGGCCTCCTTTCGGCAGGGAAAGGCTAAGCCGATCGTGGAGTCGGGTGCAAACGAGCCCACCGGCGGAGCGGGGGCTTACGCGCAGCGTACATAACGCCCGACGAGACGTCGTCCGCGGCGCCGGCCCCGGTCCAAATCGGGCGCGGTGAACGCTGGGCGTACACAGCAGGCAACGAAGCCGCCTCTACGGGTCGTCGCCTTCCCGTCGTTGCGCGTTATGTACGCTCAGCGAGCACAGGGGAGTGTCGCGTTCAGCGGATCTGCTGGACCTCGAGATCGGTCTTGCCCAGGACCTCCAGCTGGGTCACCCCGCCGCCGTCCCGAGAGAAGCGAAGGTCGGCCCGGGCACCGCCCACCGCGAGGCCCTGCAGCTCGACGCTGGGCAGCCACGAGGGGAGCCGCGGCCGGCGCACCACCACCCGCTGATCGAAGCCGTGCGGCTCAAGGCCCAGCATCGTGGCCAGCAGCGAGGGGATGGCGCCGGCGGCCCAGGCCTGCGGGTGACACGCTACCGGGTAGGGGACCGGCGACTCGAACTCGTCGCGGCTGAAGCCCGCGAACAGCTCCGGCAGCCGGTGCCCCGGAAAGTCCACGGCGGCCTCGAAGAGGCCGGTGAAGACGCGCTCCGCCTCGGCGTCCAGGCCGTATCGGCGCAGGCCGGCCACGATGAGCGCGTTGTCATGTGGCCAGACGCTGCCCAGGTGGTAGCTCAGCGGGTCGTAGCGCGACTCGCGGTCCGCCAGGGTTCGGATGCCCCAGCCGTTGAACATGGATCGGCCGAGCATGGCGCGGCCCGTCAGGCGTGCGCGCGGTGCGGTCACGATCCCGCTCCACAGCGCCTGTCCGGCGTTCGAGGTGAGCGTGCGGAGCGGCAACGCCCCGGCCTGCAGCCCCAACGCCAGCTGCGCGCGATCCGCCAGCCAGAAGTGCTCGTCGAAGGCTCGCCGCAGCCGTGCGGCGGCGCTCCGCAGGCGGCGGGCCCGGCCCGGGGACCCGTCGCGAGCGACGAGGTCGGCCATCTGGCGATACGCCTCGTAGACGTACCCCTGCACCTCGACCAGGCGGATCGGCGGGCGGGCCAGCGAACCGTCCACGTCCACGATCCCGTCGCCGGAGTCCTTCCAGCCCTGGTTGACGAGCTTGCCGCTGCCGCCGCCGTCGTACCCCAGGAATCCGTCCCCATCCAACGCGCCCTCGATCCAGGCCAGCGCCGCATCGACGTGCGGTCGCAGCTCCCGGAACAGCTCCAGGTCGCCGGTCCAATGCGCGTGCGCACCGAGCAGGCACAGCCAGAGCGGCGTGGCGTCGATGCTGCCGAAGTACGGCGTGTGCGGAATGACGCCCTGGTGGGCGTACTCGCCGAGGCGCAGCTCGTGGAGGATGCGGCCGGGCTCCTCCTCCCGGTACGCGTCGTGGACCGTTCCCTGCCGGGCCGCCAGCAGTCGCAGCGTGGCCGCGGCGATGGACGGGTCGTAGGGGAGGACCTCCAACGCCGCGATCAGCGAGTCGCGCCCGAACAGGGCCACGAACCACGGGACGCCGGCCGCGAAGTACTCCTCGCGCCCGTTGGTCGAGACGAGCATGCGCAGGTCGGCGAAGGATCTCTCCACGATCCGCTCGAAGACCGGCGAGCCGGTCCTCACGCCAACCTGCGAATTGAGCCAGGGTGTCGGCGGTGGCGGCCGGTCCCGCTCGGCACGCCGAGGCCGCTTCGGTGCCACGCCCGCCGGCGGCGCAGAAGGCACTCTCGGCGACTCCACCGCGGTCGTGCACATGAGCAGCTCGAACGACGCCCCGGGTGCGAGCGAGAGGTCCCACTCGGCGCCGTCGGCAGCGGTCCGGTCCGGGGCAGGGCGGAACTGGAGCCAGGTGGTCCGCACGAAGCCGTCGCGTCCCTCGTAGGTGAGGCGCACGCGGTCGCCTTCCCAGGACGGGGCATGCTGGCGGCCACCGCGGGCGTGGATCAGGCCACGGACCTCGAAGATGTCCTCGAAGGCCGATGAGAAGGCGAGGCGAATCGGCGTCCGCAGCCGCTCGGGCGAACGGTTGCGGAACCACAGGTCGTCGAAGACCGTCCGTCGCGCCCCGTCCAGCGTGCGCTGCAACCGCACGAGCAGCTTCTGGCGCGCCAGGATCTCACCGCCCGACAGGCCGATGTCCACGTCGTTGCCCAGCTCGATGTGCGCGACGTTGCCGCGCGAGTCATCGGTCGCGCGTGGCTCGAAGCCGACGCCGGCGACGCTCAGCTGGAGCGTCGACAGGAAGCGGCAGTCGTGGAGGTAGAGGCCGAATCCGTGACCCACCGTGCCCGGCACGTTGCCGGAGCGGTCCGTGACCATGAACAGGTCACGGTCCTTGAGGACCACCGCGTCCGCGATGCTGCGGACGAAGAAGGCGTCGCGGCGACCCAGGATCCGCCGGCGTCGCCGGACCGCGCCCGAGGCGGCAGCCGGCTGTTCCGTCACGCCGAAGATGCTAGCCGACCCGAGTGCAACGCTGGCGCAAGGCGCGCCCGAGCCCATGTGACCTGCACCGACCCCCGCACGCAGCAGGACGAGGACGACACCCTGTCCGGCACGCCCATCGACTGACCGTGCGGCGGGCTAGCGGAAGACGCGGAGGCTCCCGGCCTGCACCTCGAAGCTGACCGGGGTGATGCCGATCGAGCTGCCATCGGCATGAGCCGGTAGCACGCGGCGCGCTCCGCGGATCGTGATCCGCTTGCCGCGCAGCAGCTCGATCCGCGGTTCGTGGACCTCCCGACCGCGCGCGACCCGCAGGAAGTGCCGTACCACGGCGGGCCCGCTCATGCCGCTGAAGACCGCCACGTCGAAGAGGCCGTCAGCCGGATCCGCATCGGGCACCAGGGCAAAGCCCAGCCCATGGTATGGACCGATGCACACCGTCACGGCGGGCGCCCGCCGGCGCAGGACCTCGCCATCGAGCTCGATCAGCATCCGCGTGCGTCGTCGACGGAGCGCGCGCCACATGGCGCGCAGGGCGAACCACCACCCGGCGCGGCCGCCAAGCTCCACGGCGCCGAATCCGGCGGCGTCCAGTCCGACCCCCGCCGCCTCGAAGAACGCACGCGCGTCGTCCACAGGCCCGGCCTGATCGGCGGTCGGATGCCTGGCAACGCCGGCGTCCACCTGCGCCGTCCCTCCGCGTGCGATGAGGTCGAGGGCCGGGTCCAGCTCCATCGGGATGCCCAGGCCACGGGCGATGTTGTTCCACGAGCCCATGGGCAGGATCCCCAGCGCCCGGTCAGTGCCGACCAGCACCTCCGCCACCGGGCCGACCGAGCCGTCGCCGCCAGCGACCACCACGTCGCTGTCCGGTGCTGCGCGCGCGATCTCCGCCGGGTCATCGGCTTCGGCCAGGACGTGGAGCCGGACGCTGAGCCCCCGCGACCGCAGGGCCCCGAGCAGGGCGTCGGGCTCCAGCGCCTGCGGATCGTCGGACAGTGGTGGCGTCGAGCCGGGCTTGCCGCCGGAGACCGGGTTGACGATCAGCAGGATCGGGCGTCGCGCGTCGCTCAAGAGCTGCAGGTCGAGATCGCTGCGACGCCGGCGAGGCGGTCCTCGATCCAGGTCACCGTCTCGGCCGAGGCGGAGGGCGTCGCAATCGGCATGGCGACACTCTAGGGGGTAGCGAACGGTGCAACGCGTGTGCAAGGACTCGCCCCTCGCCTGTGAGCGGCCCGCGGTCCCGCACCCCCCATCGTGGTCCGGTCAGACATTCCTGTCAGGAGGAGCTCGCATGGCCAGCACCACCCCGAAGTCCACCGCCAAGTCCACGACCAAGAAGGCCATCAAGGCCAGCGGAGGCATCGTCTCATCGGCGCGCGACCTGGTCGGCCAGATGGGAGCCGTCTCGGCGACCCTGGTCGAGACGCTTCCCGACGCGGCGCAGACGGTCCGCGGAGGCGCGATGGACGTCTACCACAGCGTCGAATCCATGCCGAAGTCGCAGCAGACGACCGTGACGCGGGCCTCACTCGGCATCGGTGCCGCGTTGTTCGTCATCGGCGCACCCCGGCTGCTGACGTTCCTGGCCTTCCTGCCGGCGATCGTCATCGGTGGCATGCGGATGGCCCGCCGGCCGCGCTGATACGCGGATGGAAGGCCGAGCCCGCCGGCCAGCAACCCTGACGACACGGCCCGCCAGCGAGAGTGCCTCCAGCCCACGAAACCTAGATGGGCCCCATACGAGGAACCCAACATGACCCGTTACGAAGAGGACGACAAGGTCACCACTTACGAGGGTGACACCAAGAAGACCAATGACGACGAGCACGGCCACGAGGCCATCGGCGCGGCTGGTGGGGCCGTTGGCGGCGCCGCCATCGGCGCGGCGGTCGGCGGCCCGGTCGGGGCCGTGGTCGGCGGTGCCGTTGGTGCCGCTGGTGGCGCGATGGCCGGTGAGGCCACCGAGGGCGACGACGAGGCGGGCGCGGGCGCCGGTGGAGCCGCCGGATCGGTTGCCGGGGCTGCCCTGGGCGGCGCGATCGCCGGTCCTCCTGGAACCGCCGTCGGCGCGGCCGTCGGTGCTGGCGCGGGCGCCGGTGCTGGCGACAAGACCGAGGAAAGCCTCGACGACAAGCCCGAACCGGATCGCACCTACCCTCGCTGATCCTATTCCCTACACCCGGCGCCCGACTTCCGCTCGGCGCCGGGTGTTCTCATGCCCGCCGGCTGATAGGGCAATGCAACGCCCCGCTGTCCGGCCATGAGCCCGGCGAGACGGCCAGCCCGCGACAGTGAAGGCCCCGAAGGAGGTACCCACCATGACTCGCATCGAAGAAGAGCACGTGACGACGACCACGACTACGACCGACGAAGAGCCGGTCAAGCCGCACGTCGACAACATCAACGTCAACACCGGTGGCGGCGAGACGATCACGGTCAATCATCCGGACGAGCCGACGACTACCCGGACCGAGACGACCCACACCGAGGTCCACGAGTCCGACTGATGCGATTCCTCGTCATCGAGCTGGACGGAGCCCGATTGGACCGCGTCCAGCATCGGCTTCAGGGATTCATCGGCAAGCGCGCGCCGGTCACGGCTGGTCCGCGGATCCCCCTCCCGTGCCGATGGATTCGATCGCTGGACCCCGTTCGGCCGGCACCCGTTCGGCAGCTGCCCTCGATCTAGCCTCGGCTGGCGGGTGCATCCGTTTACGCCGGACGTACATACCTGGCAACGAGACGTTGCTGGGGGGCGCATTGGCCGGCGTCATTGCCGTTCTTGTACGCCTGGCGGACATATCTGGGAACGAGGCCCTGGGTAGCTGCCTCCACGCGCGGCTCGTTGCCAGTCATGTACGCCAGGCGTACACAGCCGCCCCATGTCGAGGGCGGCCACGACGCCGGGACCGGGGCCGGGGAAGTAGAACATCACCCCGTTGCCGCTGACCAGGCGCGATGGAATGTGCTATCGTATGCGCATACCATTGCACATTGGAGACCCGATGGCGCTCGCACGCACGAACCTCACCCTCCCCCAGGACCTCATGCACGAGGTTGACGCGCTCGCCGGGCCCCGCGGTCGGAGCCGATATGTGGCCGAGGCCGTCGCACAACGGGTGAAGCGCGACAAGCTCGGCAAGGCGATCCGTGAAACGGCGGGAATCCTGGTGGGAACGCCCTATCAGATGACCCGAGATGAGGTGACCGCCTGGGTCGATTTCCTCCGCACCGAAGAAACCGATTGAGCGTGCGTTATCTGCTCGACTCCACCCTGCTCATCGATCACGCGAACCTCGACGCGCCAGCCGGCGAGTTGCTCAGGCGCCTGCACTCCGAGCCGCACGAGCTGTACACCTGCGATGTCGTGACCTGCGAGACGCTGTCGCAGGGTGACGCCAGCCACCTGGGACACCTGCGCGTGTTGCTCGACGCTCTCGAATATGTCGCGACCTCTCCGAATGCTGCCCGCTGGGCGGCGGCATCTCGTCACCGAAGGCGCCAGGCTGGTGGAAAGCTCGGTCTCGGAGATTCACTGATCGCTGGCATTGCCGCGGAGCTCGGCGCTACGGTCGTCACCCGCAACCGCCCGGACTTCGAGCGGCAGGGGATCGAGGTCCTGGACTATTAGCTCTCCCCGGTGAGGTCCTTGTCCTCCATCTCCCACGCGTGGTCGAGATTGTGGAAGGCGGAGTGTCGGATGAGATACGGCAGCGTCGACGACCGCATCCGCTTCCCCTCCCCGGCGTTGTACGCGCGCATCGCCTCGACGTAGGCCTCCCGATACTCCCGCAGCCCATCCGGGGTCATCGCCCCTTCCTCGGGGATCTTCAACCCCACCCCGCTCGCAAGGCTCTCGCTCTCCCAGCGGATGACGTGGCTGATGATCCGGTCGCGGTCGCGACCTCCGCCGCGCGGTCCCTTGCGCATCTCCGGCGAGACGCGCGCCGCGACGCCGTCGAAGTACGCCCAGGCTGCCCGCAACAACGTGATCCCGCGGTCGAACTCTGCCTCGCTCAGGGGTCCCTGCTCGGTCGAAGAGGCCGCGAACGAGATGCCATAGAAATCGGTCGAGCCCGGACCGACCCTGTCCTCCACGACCTCGAGCGGCCCGGCGGCGTCGAACTCGGGCAGCAGACCAGCGAGCGCTGCGACCGGCCGGTATCGGTCCCGATAGGACTCGAGCGTCTCCAGGGCGTCCTCGGGTGTCTTCGCGCCCCGGCTCCACCCCAGCCAGTCGAGGCTGAAGGCCGCCGCCCGCTTCCCCTTGGGTCCACGTTCGATGACGGTGCGGACTGGCATGGGCGGAGTATTGCACGGGGTCCGGTCTAGACTTGTCAGGATGACCCTGACGACCGACAACCCCCTGGTCGAGTACACCGCGGACATCAGCCCCCGACCCATCCCGGAAGCCCTCCTCGCCGCCCGTCGCGACGTCATGAGGGCGGTCAAAGACCTGTCCACGATCAAGGACTCGGACCTGGAGAAGGCCTGGACCTGGAGGGGCGACAGCGAAATCGAGCTCCGCTACGCCTTCTACAACGTCCTCGAGGGCTTCGAGCGCGCCGGCATCGATGCGGTCAAGGCGCTCCGCGTCGCCGGTACCGGACGGGGGAGGACAGCTGAGCTGATCGCCCCTGCCACCGCAGCCCGGTGGGACCTCCAGGGGCTCCTCCTCCAGCTGCCGGACGCCGCCTGGGACGCGAAGCCCGGCGGCGAGGAATGGACCGTGCGCCAGACGATGGGCCACATCATCGGCGGACAGCGGGGGTACGCCGCCGTCACCGCCTGGTGGCAGTCGCAGGGCCTCCCCGCCGGCCGGAACCTCCCCAAGGCACGGCCGGACCACATCTATGAGGTGCTGCCGAGTGATGCGGAAGAGGCCGAGGGCACCCCAGCCGAGCTCCGTGCACGCCTCGACGAGGTTCTCGACCAATCCGCCGAGCGGCTGGCCGGCATGCCGGCCGATCGGCTGGCCTACGGCACCCGATGGGTCGGCTTTGCCCTGGACATCGGCTTCCGGCTGGGCCGATGGTCCTCGCACCTCCGCGAGCACACCATCCAGGTCGAGAAGACGCTGGTCATGATCGGCCATGAGCCCACCGAGGTGAACCGCATGATCCGCGTGATCCTCGCCGAATGGGGCCGCGCGGAGGCTGCCGTCTACGGGTCGGCCGATGGCGCGGAGTCGATCACCGTGCTCGCTGCCGCCGCCGCCCAGGCGCGCGCCACGGCCACGGAGGTGGCCGGTCTCTAGAGTCTCCTCGATCAGCTGGCGAGGACGCCCACGCTGGCGCCGAAGAGCGCCGGATCGGCCAACAGGATGGCGGCGGTGCGCGCGCCGAGCGGCGAGAGGGCCGAGGTGAGCGCCTCGCGAGCCGTGCCCCCGATCGCGACATGCCGGCTGCCCTGGCATTGCGCCGTGGCCAGCCAGCGGTCGGTCAGGTTGCCGAGGACGACGGATACCGCATAGCCAAGTGATGGATCGGTCAGCTCGAATGCAATTTGGTGGCTCGTGATCATGCGACGAGCGTGCGAAGTGTCCTTGACACCTCGTGTGTCGCGCTTATGTCCGCAAGGGTACGGATGTGAGCATTAGCTCGCTACACTCGCGCGGATGATGACGTGGGGAGAGTTCCGCGTGGCGCGCCCAGACCTGGCGGCCGCAGGGCGCAGGCTCTTCTACAACTTCGAGATCGGGCTCGGCTTTCTTGCGACGGTGCGGCCCGATGGTGGTCCGAGGGTCCACCCCATCTGCCCGGTCCTGACCGACGATCACCTGTACGGCCTCATCGTGCCTGGGCCAAAGCTCAATGATCTTCGACGCGACGGGCGCTTCGCGCTCCACAGTGAGACGGTGCCACCGCCGCACCAGGACGACGCGTTCTATCTCACGGGGGTGGCCGCGGAGGTTGCCGACGCGTCGACCTGGGAGCAGGTCGCCACGCAGTTGCTGGCCGAGCGCGAACTGCAATCGCGGTGGCCCGGCTTCGAGGCCCAGGTCCTGTTCGAGTTCCTGTTCGACCGCTGCCTGCTGACGCTTACCGAAGCCCGCGACGGGCTCCCGGCCGGGCACACCGTCTGGAGGCCGGGTCCGTAACTGTCTGGTAAGAGGCTCACCCCATCCTCCACGCATGCCGAAGGTGAGCGATGCGATCAGGCTGGTCGAGGCACACGGTTGGCGATGGATCCGCACCCGGGGGAGCCATCGGCAGTACCGCCACCCTGATCGGCCGGGACGGGTCACCATCGCTGGCAGGCCAGCTCAGGATCTGCCCGGCGGAACCTGGCGCAGTATCCTGCGGCAGGCCGGGATCGACACGAGGGAAGACCGATGAAGTACGCGATTGTGATCGAGCGCTCACCGACCGGGTACGCGGCATACGTCCCTGACCTTCCTGGGTGCGTCGCAGCCGGCAGTACGCGCGTCGAAGTCGAACGCCTGATTCGCGAGGCAATTCAGCTCCACCTCGCCGGAATGCGGGAGGACGGCGAACCGATTCCCGAGCCAACGACCGGGGTGGATCTGGTCGAGGTCTAGCCCCGCTGCTGCGATGCCGTGGGTTGCAGTGCCACCCAGGCGGCAATCATCCCGATCGCCATCCCAACCGCGAAGATCGGCCACGCGAACTCTCTCGGGATGCCGCCATCCAGCACCAGCCCCGCGTTCAGGAGGAAGCTGGCGATGATGATCGCGCCCCCCAGCAGCAGCACTCCCAGGTGACTGCGCCCAAAGCGGACTGACTCACCTGCACGCAGGCGTGCGGCGCAGACCAGCCCGAAGCCGATGAGGGCCACGCTGACCGCGATCGGTGCCCAGACCGGGCCCGCCCAGGGTGCCGGCAGCAGGAAGAGGATGTCCCAGGTGTCGACGCTCGTTGGCCACCCCGAGAAGACCCACAGGAAGACGTAGTAGCCGATATCCCAGATCCCGAACACGACGCCAGCCCAAGCGAGGCGCTCGAGCGGGCTCCGCCCGACGATCCACCCGACGGCCCCGATCATCACCAGCGTCGCCGCCTCCCTGCCCACCTCGATCCAGCCGAACGGCATCGCCTCCGGCGACAGGTCAATGGGAAAGACCCTTCCGGTCGGGACGCCAAGCGCCGCCCGCAGATAGACGACCACGGCCGCCTCGAGGTAGGCCATCGCCACCGCGTAGAGGAGGATCCCGACGGTCAGGCCGAGTGGCGGGAGCGTGCGCTGAGCCATGGGCCGGAGGATACAGGGAGCGATCTTCTGGCTCGGCTGGGGCGTGACCCTCGCTGCTCAGCATCTGAGCACATCGACAGGGATTCGGTGCGGCAGGGTCAGAATCTTCGCCGTTCTGCCCAGATGCCGAGAATTCGGCCAGGATGAAGGGCCATCCTGGTCCATGTGCTCACATGCTGAGCGTTGCGCGGAGATGCGCGAGGCCGCCCTAGTGGCCGCCTGCTAGGCGTTCCGGTTCGACCCCGACCGTCCCATCCCCAAGAACCCGCCGCCGAACAGGATCCCGGCACCCAGCACGAAGCCGAAGTTGTACCAGTTGCCGTCGTTGTGGACCTCGTAGAGGTTCACGTCCTTGTTGAACAGGGAGATGAGGAACGTGACCGGGGAGATGATCCCGTGCCACAGGCCGGGCAGGAAGCCGGCGACCTGACCGCCATCCGCCGGAGTTCCCGCCGAGGCATTCGGCCCAGCGGCGCAGGCCGCCAGCACCAGCCCAAGGACGATCAGCCCAACCGTCAGCTGCGCGTATCGCATCGTCGCCTCCCTTCGTCCGTTAGGCCGCCGGAGCGGTTTGGCCACGCGAGCGCCAGCCGTTCCACATGGCGATGGCGAGGGCACCCAGTCCGAACACGACCACGGCCAGCTTCACCCACCCCCCGATGATCGGGATGCTCGTCAGGATCACGACGCCCGCCACGCCGACCGCCAGGAGGCCCCACTGCTGCCACTGGCTCTCGCCATTCATGCCGGTAGCCATCCGTTCTGCCGCCCAGCGGGCAACGGTCAGGCCAACCAGGGCATCCGCGACGAACGCGATGGCCAGCACGAACAGGAAGGTCACCACGCTGATCGCCAAGAGCCCACCAATGATGGCGATCGCGACCAGCGAGCCGACCTGCAGCCACGCGAATAGGATCGCCAGCAGGATGATCGCGATGAGCGCGCCAATCACGAAGCCGATGTAGCCAACGAACGCCAGCAGCCCGCTGCCGAGCGCGCGCCATGGCTGCTCGCGGAGGACGCGAGCGGCGGCCGCGGTCCCGCGCGGGAACAGCCACCACAGCAGGACGCCGAACAGGAACACGACCACGAAGTGCCGCAGCGCATTGAGGACGGGATCGCCGACCACCGCCGGGATGGCCCGGCTGGGCGCAACCACCACGTGCTCGGTGCCACCAACCGTGCCGCCGGATGTGTAGGTGCCGGCGCTGCCCTCGACGTTGCCCGCCACCGATCCGGCCATCGACACCTGGCCACCCGCGACGACCAGGTCGCCACCGATGTCGCCGCCCGCCGGAATGGTCACCTGACCACCTGTGACAGCCACATCCTCAGCCACGATCCCGCTGACGGTGACCTGTCCGCCGGCGAGCCGCAGGTCGCCCTGGACCTCCCCGGCGACCGAGACGTTGCCGCCCGCCACGAGCACGTCGCCGGTGACGGTGCCGGTCACGTCCACCTGGCCACCCAGCACCGTCAGGTCGCCATCCACGACGCCGGCAACGGTGACGCGACCGCCGAGCAGGTAGAGGTCCCCTTGCCACGTCTCATCCGCGGGCACCGTGACGTTGTCGCCGGTGCGCAGCTTGCCCCCCAACAGCTCTCCCTTGCCCAGGACGAGGCCGGCCGCCAGCACCAGGATCAGCGCGGCGGCGGCCAACGCGGCACCCCTGCGAAGCCATCGGCTCATGGAGTCCCTCCTTCGAATCTGAATGGACCGATGCTCCGCCTGTCCTGGTGACGCGTCAAGGGCCAGGCGACATGCGGTCGTGGGCTGGACGGAGCCGGGCACAATAGGGCATGCCCGCCACTGACCGGAACGAGGAATTCTGGCGCGAATACCTCTCCCACCCGGACACGCTCATGGCGACCGGGCGGCGCTTCTTCAGTCGATTGCCTGCCAATCCGCGCTGTCGCCTGTGCTCGGCGCCGTTTGCGGGTGGCGGGGGAATGGCGATGCGAATCATCGGCAAGCGACAGTCGACGGCCAACCCGAGCTACTGCAACTCGTGCGAGAAGGTCCTGATCAAGCACCACGGTGGTGCCGAGGTCGACGCCTCCATGCTGTTCGCCGACATTCGGGGGTCCACCGCGCTCGGCGAGAAGTTGACGCCAACTGAGTTTCGATCGGTGCTCGACCGCTTCTATTCGACCGCGTCGCGGGTGGTCTTCGCGCATGACGGCATGGTGGACAAGTTCGTCGGTGACGAGCTGGTGGCGGTGTTCCCGCCGATGCTCAGCGCGGAGCGGCACACCGAGCGAGCAGTCGAGACGGCCCAGGACCTGCTGCGCTCGACTGGCCACGCGGACCCAGGCGGTCCCTGGGTTCCGATCGGCGCCGGCGTTCATACCGGCCGTGCGTTCTTTGGCGTTGTGGGGGAGGGTGCGCACGTCGAGATCACCGTGGTGGGCGACCCGATGAACGTCGCGGCCCGCCTGGCTGCCCGCGCCAAGGCGGGGGAGATCCTCGTCTCAGCCGAGGCGGCCGAGAAGGCCGGTCTCGATCCCTCGCTAGCGCGGCAGACGCTGCAGCTCAAGGGTCGAGAGGAGCCGATCGAGGTGGTCAGCCTCCGAGTAGGATCAACCGATGGATGAGCAGGCCGTCCGCGAGCACGCCCAGGCCCATGCGGATGCGCTGCTGGCCGGCGACATCGGCAAGGCTTCCGAGCAGATGAGCAACGAGCTGCGGTCCAACCTGGGGCCGTTCGCCGCCATGCTGCCGATGCCGATGACCGAGGCCAGCATCGAGTCGATCGAGTCGACCCCGACCGGCTACAAGGTCATCCTGCACCTGGTGGGGGAGGGGGACACCCTGCGCCTCGAGACGCGCTGGAAGGACCGCGACGGCCGCCCGACCATCGTCGAGGCGAGCCGGGTTCACGAGGAGGCTGTCGAGGCCCACGCAGAAGCCGAACCGAACGAGGCCGAGGATCGCTGAGCTCGGTTGTTCACAACTGATCTGACACCCATGGCCGCTCCCTCGATCACGAGCCGATAAGCCGCCGATAAGGCCACTCGACTAGCCTTGACCTGGCTATGTCACTAGACTATGCTCGATGAAGCGCCGGGCGCTCATCCATCGGATCCGTTCGGCAGCTGCCGCGCACGGGATCGGGTGCGTCCTCATCCGTGAGGGAAGCCGGCACGAATTCTGGGAAGTGGGCGGGTTTGGATTCGCGGTCCCACGCCATCGGGAAATCAACGAGTGGACAGCAGAGGCGATCATGCGCGACCTGGAACCGATGCTCGGGGAAGACTGGTGGCGACGGTGAAGCGCTACATCGTGCGTGCTCGCCGCATCGGTGGCTGGTGGGCGCTCGACGTGGACGGCGCTCCGGGCGTGCACACCCAGGTCCGCCGCATCGATCAGGCCGAGCAGATGGCCCGCGAAGCGATCGCTGGAGTGCTCGACATCGCATCTGGTTCGTTCGAGGTCGTGTTGGTACCCGAGATGCCCGCCCCGCTGCGCACCATCGTTGAGCAGGCAACGACAGCCCGATCCCAGGCGACCCACGCCCAGGACACCGCCGCCCAGCTTACCCGGGACGCGGCCCGGCGCTTGGTGCAGGAGGGCCTGACGGTCCGCGACGCCGGTGCCCTGCTGGGCGTGTCGCACCAGCGCATCGCGCAACTCGTCCGGAACGCCCGCTGAGCAGGCCGTGCGGGACGGCGCCATGGCGGCTGACACGGAGGGTGCGGGGCGCGTCCGCCGGGACGTAGACTCACCACCGACATGACCACCGTCGCACGTCCCGACGATGAGGTGCTCGATTCGTCGCGGACACCCGGCTCGACGCTAGAGCCCGGCGCGGCCGGACCGGTAGGGCGGGCCGTCGAGTGGCTGGCGGAGCGGCCGTGGCGCGGGGCGCTGATGGTCATCGGGCTCTACTTCTTGCAGGTCGCCTGGACCCACGCGCTGCTGTGGGCGGGCGACCGGGTCGCGGCGGGGACCGTCGACTCCTCCGCCCTCGTCCTGGCCATCTACAGCCCGTTGTCGCTCGGCGGGCTGGCGATTGGCGTCCACATCGCACGACGGGCGGTGACGTCGTTCTGGCCGGCGACCGGCTGGCCCGATACGGAGCGCGCCGATTGGGCAGGGCGCTTCATGGCCACCCCGGCGAGGTACGAGTGGGCGGCACTGCTCCTGGGCGGGGTTGGCGGGGTCCTCGCCCTCGCGGCGACGCCACCGTCGCTGCTGGGGCCGGCAGAGGGCCGGCTACTCGTGTACATCGCCTACGCACCGGCCTTCCTGCTCGGGTACTCCCTCTCGCTGGTCGCCCTGTTGGTCACGGTGGGCTGGCTCCGCCTGATCGCCCAGATCCACCGGGAGGCCACGGCGATCGACCCGTTCGACCGGGCGCCTCTGTACGCGTTCTCGCGGGTGACCGCGATCATCGGTCTCAGCTATGCCGCCGTCGCCTACTACTCGTTCACGGTGAACGGAGCGTTCCAGGCGGACAACCTGCCCTCGCTCGCGTTTCTGGCGGCGACCATGCTCTTCGCGATCGCCGCGTTCGTGGCGCCGCTGTGGGGCATCCACGACCGGCTCGTCCGCGAGAAGGATCGGCTGCTGGTGGACGTCGAGCGCCGGGTCACGCGCCTGGCGGCGGAGCTGTACGCCCGGATCGACGCCGACGACTTCGCGGCAACTGCGCCACTCAACGCGACGATGAGCGGACTCATCACCCTGCGCGATCGCGCGTCCCGCCTGCCCACCTGGCCTTGGCCGCCACAACTGCTGGGCGGCTTCGTATCGGCGCTGCTGCTGCCGGTGGTCGTCTACCTGCTGACCCGGTTGGCGTCAACGCTGGTTGGGACCTGAGGGCAGGCCGAACCCCCGCCGGTTCTTGACAAGATAGTGGGAGAGTCTTACGTTCCTACGCATGACCCTCATTCGCTTCCGACCAAAGGGGCAGCTGACCTTGCCCGATTCCATCCGTCGCCTGGCGCATATCGATCCGGGCGATGTCCTGGAGGTGACCGTCGAGGATGCCGGGATCGTGCTACGCCCCAAGAAGCTCGTTGACGCCGACCAGGCCTGGTTCTGGACCGATGCCTGGCAGCGTGGGGAACGGCGGGCGAGCCAGGATCTGCGGGAAGGACGGGTCTCCCCGGCACAGGGCGCCGACGAGTTTCTCGACTCGCTCGACTGACGCATGCCGACGCACGCGAGAACTCGTCAGTTCGATCGCGACTGGAGGCGACTGCGTGCGGCCGATAAGGACCGCTACCGGCTGGCATTCCGCAAGTTCGATGCTGACCTCGACGCGGGTCGCTTTCGGCCTGGCCTGCGAGTCAAGGGCGTCCAGGGTGCGCCCGGCGTCTTCGAAATGACCTGGGCACCGGACGGCCGCGCCACGTTCGAGTACGGCGAGAGCCGCGGCGCAGGCCCGCACGTGATCTGGCGCCGCGTCGGGAGTCACGCCGCCCTCGCTCTACCGTCAGCCTTGTCGCGGGCGATGTGCCGAGTGCAACCGCATGGCGTCCGCGACGCCCTTGAGCTCCACCGGACCGATCTCGGAGAAGGAAACTCCCGCCCCATCGGACGCATCCACGACGGCCTGGCTGACCACCACCTCGCCCGGCCGGGCGTAATCGGCAATCCGGGAGGCGAGGTTGACCGTCTGGCCGTAGTAGTCGCCTTCCTGGAAGATCACCGGCCCGGCATGCAGACCGACATGCGCCGGCGGGAGCCCGGCCTCGACCACGCCCTCGACCATCTCGAGCGCAGCCAGCACCCCGGGACCGGGGTCGCGGAAGTGGAACATCACACCGTCACCCAGCCACTTGACCGGCCGGCCGCCGTGCTTCACCGACGTCCGATGGACCAGGCGCGCCAGCTGCTCGGCGAGGTCCGCCCCCGCAGCATCGCCGCGCTCCTGGGTGAGCCGCGTGTAGCCGGTGATATCGAGGAAGCACATCGCCGGCGGTCGGTCGAGGCGGCTGACCAACCCCACCGCCGCCAGCTGGCCCTCGAAGCCGCCGATGACGTTGCTGGTCAGCGCATGGGCCTCATGGGCCTGAAGGATGGCCCGCCGCGCCTGCTCGCTCAGCGGCGCAAACAGCTCGTTGAAGTGGGTCGCCATGGCCGAGATCTCCGCTCCGGTCTTGCCGGAGACCCTGGGCTCGATCACCTCGTTGCGGAACCAATCGGCCTCCACCTCGGCCACGCGCCGCATGCTGTCGCCGATGGCCCGGAGCGCTCGCTCGATGGTGGAGTGGTTGAAGCCGGCCTCGACCTGGGCCTCGATGAGCGGCACGATCGCCATCTCATCGTCGCGCAGGCGGTCCTGCGGGGTGGGCAAGGCTGCCCTGATCGCCTCGCGCATCACCATCAGCAGCTCAACCGGGACGCCGGTCCGCGTGCTCAGCTCCTGGAACGTCGTGGCGGTGAAGGAGGCGAAGGAAGCGAAGGTGGGGCTGTCGAGCCACGCGAGCGAGAGGGCCCCGCTCTTCATCTCCGCCGCCAGGCCCTCGAGCGGGATCCCGCCGGCAACGAAGCTCTGGACCAGAGCCAGCCGGCGGACGTCACCATCCGAGAATCGGTCGTCCCCTCCCGGCTCGAGGATGCCCAGCTCGACCAGCCGGCTGACGTCCTCGACCGTCACCCCGGCGCGATCCGCTGCCTCTTGCCTGGAGAACTCGCCCATGTCGGCCGTAGACTAGCCCGATGGATGAGCAGGCTGTCCGCGAGCACGCCCAGGCCCATGCCGATGCGCTACTGGCCGGCGATATCGGCAAGGCGTCCGAGCAGATGAGCAAGGAGCTGCATGCCACCCTCGGGCAGTTCGCCGCCATGCTGCCGATGCCGATGACCGAGGCCAGCATCGAGTCGGTCGAGTCGACCCCGACCGGCTACAAGGTCATCCTCCACCTGGTGGGGGAGGGGGATACGCTCCGCCTCGAGACGCGCTGGAAGGACCGCGACGGCCAGCCGACCATCGTCGAGGCCAGCCGCGTGCACGAAGAGCCGGTCCATCCGGCGGACGAAACGGATGCGACCGAGGACGAAGGCCGCTAGGGCGTCTCGGGGTCAGCTACCCAGCTGCAATCTTGGCGTGTTGGAAGATCTCCGAGGGCATTGGACGCTCCAACTCCCACATGATTTGCATCGGGCGATCCGACTTATGGCTGACGTGTCGAGCGGGCCCCAGGCATAGATACGGGGCGCTGACATCGCGCTCGTCGCGCCGATTCTCCCGGACGAAGAGGATGACTTCCGAGCCGCGGGCAATGTGGTTGACATAGCGCTGGCCGGTCGGCGATTCGGTCTTCGTACGAGCTTGGGACTCCCAATGGAACAGCGTGGGCGAAACCGGGTAGTCCTGGTATCTGGTAGTTGGCGAGTAATCGTCGTCGGACTTGTTGAGGGTTATGAAGAACAGATCCGACTGATCTGCCTCAGCCCAAAGGACCCCCTCCCGGTTTTCGCGTAGTTTCCCGCTACTGACGAGCCCATGGGCTGCGACGATCTCATAGAGTCCGTACGTCGCATGGCTGTGAAGGGGTACGGCACCGTCGGGATGAATCGGGCGGGAGTCCAGGCGGGTTCTATCGCGCAGCACGTCTAGGAGTTCCAGGAGCTCCGCCCTGACCTGCGGTGCTGCCCAAAGCGCTCCGAAAGCCGCATTAAGCTCGGCTATCGGCCGATCTCGTTGTCCGAGTGCCGCAAAGAGCATCAACTGGAGTCGGTGACCTCGTGAGCCGATTGCCTTCGGGGTAGGAGGCGAATCCGCCGTTAGCCATGAGCGCCATTGGGAATACCGCTCTTCGTCGTCTACGTGAAGCATCCTCCCGAGCGCCTTCGAGTAGTCCGACTCGGCAGCATCGGGTGCTCCACGCAAGTGTCCTGCGGCTCGCTTCGCAGAAGTGAATGTTGTTCCGCTCGCTGGCGACGAGTACACATCGACTAGGTCGAAGGCGCTTGCCTCGAGGAAACCTCCGAGCGTCGTCGACGGTGGAAGGCTCCTCAGATCGTCTACCAACGCCCTGCGGGTGCTTCGGATACTTGCCCGCAGGTTCGTCAGGACGATCTCCTGGGCGATCTCGTCAAGCCGGATGGCGCACCCGGGTGGCATGAGGGGGAAGCCCTGCTCAAGTGCTCGCTCTACTTGCTTGCGAGTGCCGCCGACCATCGCCCGGTATCGAATATCGAACCGATAGTCAGCGTGGGCTTGGCCGATGAAATCGAGAACCGTGAGGACGCTCTTTCCCTCCGCCCAACGAAGGCCGCGACCCAATTGTTGGAGGAAGACGGTCGCGCTCTCCGTTGGCCGCAGTAGCAGGATTGTGTCGGCCTCGGGGATATCGACGCCTTCGTTGAAAATGTCCACGGTAAAGACCGCCCGAAGCTCGCCACGCCGGAGTTGGCGCACTGCCTCCGCACGATCCTCGGCGCTTGATGCACCATCGAGAGCCACTGACGGTAGCCCAGCGGCATTGAATTGTTCGGCCATAAACCGCGCATGGTGAATGCCGACACAGAAGCCGAGAGCCCGCATTTTCGACGGGTCCAGAACCCATTCGCCAAGAGCGTCAATGATGCGCTGAGCTCGGACGTGATCTCCGGTCAGAACCCCTTCGAGCTCAGATGTGACATATCGGCCACGCTGAAAGCCCACGCCACGTAGATCGGTCCCGTCGCCGATCCCGAGGTAATGGAATGGGCACAGCAGGCCCTGATCGAGAGCCTCCCATAGGCGCATTTCCGATGCAACCCGCTCATCGAACCAATGCCAAATCTCTTGGCCGTCAGCCCGTTCGGGGGTGGCAGTCAGCCCAACCAAGACTCGGGGCTGAAGGTGCTCCAAGAGTCGGCGGTAGGTATCGGCTTCGGCGTGATGAAATTCGTCCACGATTACGACGTCGAATTGTGTTGGATCTAGCTGGTCAATGGTCCGGGTTAGCGACTGGATGGATGCGAAGACGTGGTCCCATCGCGCCGGTCGTTCGGATGCGACGAGCCGTTCGCCGAACGAAGGGTCATCCAGGACTAGCCGGAAAACCTCCTGACTCTGCTGAAGGATTTCATTGCGATGCGCTACAAAGAGAAGGCGCTCGAAGCCCGCGCCCCGAAGCTTCTGGTAGTCGAATGCCGAGACCCATGTCTTTCCCGTCCCCGTTGGGGCGACTACGAGATTTCGAAAATGCCCACGCTGGCGCTCTGCATCGAGGGCCTCGAGTATTTCTACCTGGAAAGGCTTCGGCTCGACATGGATGCTGAGCCGGTACGGCGTTGGTACGGACCCCGGTTGATTCTCCGCGTCAAGCGCGGCTTGAAGACGGTCACCATCTACGCGAGGGTCGTAGGTTTCGAACTCCGGCTCATTCCAATACTGTTCAAAAGTAGCTCCGATCTGGCGAATGATCCCGGAGTTCTCGACCTCGGTGACCCGAACATTCCACTCGAGTCCGTCAAGGAGGGCCGAGTGAGTGAGGTTCGAAGACCCCACATACGCCGTGTGGTACCCGGAGTTCCGGTTGAATAACCAGGCCTTCGCATGAAGGCGTGTTTGAGAAGTCTCATACGAGACCTTTACTTTCGCGCCGAGACCGACCAGCTCATCGAGCGCTCGCTTTTCCGTAGATCCGGTGTAGACGCTCGCGATCACTCGCATATCGCCGCCGCGAAGCAGAAATTCAGCGAGCTCGGCGCGAATCAGGCGAAGGCCGGCGAACCGCACAAACGCGCACAAAAGGTCGACCCGATCAGCGCTTTGAAGTTCGAGCGCAACCTGCGTCCCGATCTGGAGGTCGTGGTGCCCATTGACCAACAGCACCGAATCTCGTAGTGGGATCCCCGGCCGCGGCGTGGGCTGCCAAGTTCGGTCGCCAACCAGTGGCTGCTCGACCTCGACTAGCAGCGCAGCATCTGCATCAATCAGTGCTGTTGGATCCCGCTCCAGGGGGTCTGTCGCCAGGGCCTGGAGGACTCGATTGGCAAGATCGACCTGGACTCGTCGCCTGTCCAATGTTGAGGCCGGGACGGCAGCGATTCGATCACGGACCGCGTCGTGGATGTGCCGGGCCAGTATCTCGGCCAACGTTGCGTCATAGATCGCGCGCGACTCAACAATCCAGCCCAGGGCCCGGGCTCGCTCGATCCTGAGGAGGAGCTCCTCTGTGATGAGAGCCTCGTGCAAGCCGGGAGTCAGGTCCTCGGACATGCCACGCAGCATAGTCGCCGGACCCGGGATTCCGGCAGCCGCCTGGATCGTCTAGCGCAAGAACCGCTCGGAAGCGTGCCAATCGAGGAAAGCCGGGTTCGGCCTCTCTGCCGGATTGGCCGGTAGCCAGAGCTCTCGGCCGGCAAGGGCGTAGTAGTCGCGACCATTCTCGTAGTCCTCGCGAATACGAGGACTTACCACGACCCGCAGGTCGGAACTAATTCCCACGTAGCCGGCATCGAAGAGTGCGTGGAGGTCCTTTCGAAGTAACAGCCCGTTGTCCAGGCGATGCTCACCGTGCTGTCCGTACGGCCTGATATGAGCGGCATCAAGGGCTGGCAGGGTTCGTTCCGCGGTCATGGCACATCTGCGCTCGTACGCTTCGGTTACGGCGATGCGAAATCCCCCCTGGCCCAGTCGAGGGGCGACCAGCGATGGAATGCCGTATCTGCTCTCTGCGATGGCAGATGGGGCGATCTTGGCCGCGGCCTGTTGGACCGCTTGCCACACCCGGGCGCCGATCGGTTCCGCGTCGTCATACGTCTTCCCTTGAACGATGTTCGGTGACCAGTCTTCCGGGGGTGCCACCCAGTGTTCTCGAGGAAGGAAGTAGGGCGAACTTAGGATCATGCAGCCGATTTCGTCGTGGTTGGGATTGATCGGCTGGCGGAGGTAGTGCTGGATTCGCGCGACCATCTCCGTGTTCGAGGCAGCCCCATTCTTGTACTCGAAGGCTTCCCAAGCTAGGTAGATGGGAACCTTCGAGTAGCGGGAGATAAACCCTCCGCCGACGATGAACCCGCCCTGGGCTGCATGGAGCTTGAAGAGGAACGGGGCGCCGACAGGGAGACTCGTCGGAGCTCTACCAGCGCTCGGCTGCCAGAAGTTGACCTCATCGAGATCAGGACTGGCAGCGAGGAAGCTATACCAATCGAAATCGGTGATACCTACCCAGTAGCGCACTGAAGTCCGTTTCCTGTGCCACGAATCCCTAAGTGCAAGGACGACTCGTATGTACTTCCGTGATCACGGAGGGATCGGCCACGAGCCCATTATCTCTATGTTGCCGTCGTAGCGGCAGAAGCGTCGAGGGACGGCGCGGCCTGGGGGAGAGTCAGCCCGGCAAGCTACCGCACCGAGATTCCAGCCCGGACCTGCCCCGCGTATCCGCCAAGATCGACGATCACGTGCCACCGTCCGGCTCGCGGCGGCCGAATGGCAACTGGACTCTGGGTAGCGTGGCCCCCGAAATACTGGTGCTGCGTGCCGCGCCTATACCGGTCGAAGTTCGGGGCGTCCATGACCTTGACGTTCGCTGCGTGGTCGAGTTCGACAACGACGGCCTGTCCGTGGCCTACCTCGACTGCGGAGTGCAGGAAGTTCATGCTGAGGTTCCTTTCCTTGACTTGGATGTATGGGCGCGACGTCGGCCACCAATGGTCCTGGATCCTAAAGTATATTAGTTGACGGGCCCTGTCAAGAAGTGTACTATCGAGCACGCGCTAGGCAACGCAGGAGGCTACCGCCGCCGTGACTGACATCTCGAAGAACTTGATCCGGTTGCGCGACGCCAAGGGCCTTACCCAGGAGGCAGTCGCTACCGCTGCTGGGATCTCAATAGCGGGCTATCGCAAGATCGAAGGTGCAGAGAGCGATCCGCGATCGAACACCGTAGTTGCACTCTCACGTGCCCTTGGCGTGAAGCCAGGCGAGCTCCTGCGGCCGGCCCCGCCGCTGCCCTCCGCCCGGTTCAGATCCACGAAACGGATGAGGGAACGAGATCTCTTGCTGATGGACGTCGGAAGACAGCTCGAGGGCTATGCGGACCTCGAGACGCTTCTCAACTTGAAGGTGGACTTCCATCCACGATTTTCCGGCGACAACGTTTCGCCCGCAGGGCGGCCGATCGCGGCGGCCAATCAGATCCGCCAGGCGTTTAGCCTCCAACCTGACGAGCCCATTCACGACATTTGCGGCCTGCTCGAGGATCATGGCATCAAGGTCCTTCCCGTTCGTGTTGCCAGCGATGCATTCTTCGGCTTGTCGGTCGCAGACGGGCACGCGGGGCATGCAATCGCCGTCAACGTCTGGGATCGGATATCCGTTGAGCGCTGGATCTTCACTGCAGCTCACGAGCTTGGCCACCTGGTTCTCCATGCGGGAGACTTCAATCCAGCTGAAGCCGTCGAACAGCCCGAGCACGAGCGCGAGGCCGACCAATTCGCGGCTCACTTCCTCATGCCGCAAGCATCGTTTGCGAAAGAGTGGGAACAGGCGAAGGGCCTCTCTCTCTACGACCGCGTGCTCAAGGTTAAGAGGATCTACCGCGTTAGCTACATGACCGTCCTATATCGCGCATACGAGCTCGGCCATTCCGAGATCTGGGCCCAGTTCAAGGCGGAAGCAAAGAGGCGATCCGGGAAACCCCTCTTGAAGGCCGATGAACCAGCAGCCCTCGGCCCTGGGGCGTTCCTACGGGTTGCGACTCGGAAGGGCGACGAACCCAATCAACTGTCCGAATACGACTTCCTAACCGACCGCCGGCACCGGCTCGTTCGCGACGCCGTTGAGCGTGGGGTGATTTCAATCGGTCGTGCCGCAGAAATTCTGGGAATCACCCTACGCTCGATGCGGCAGATCGCGGGCTCATGGGTCTGATGTGGTGGCGCCGGCTGAGATCGGACTCGTATTCGACGCCTCGGCGCTCATCGACATCGCCGATGCGGATCCGGCGCTGCTAACCCTGATCGCCGAACGGCTCGCTCCTGTGGTCATCCCGACGCCGATCCTCGAGGAGGTCGAGACTCTAAATGAGGCTACTTGCAAGGCGCTCGGCCTCACTTTGCTCGAGCCGTCGCTTGCGCAGCTCACCGAGGCTGCGACACGCCGAGGCCGACTCTCCGAAGAGGATCACCTCTGTCTGATAGTCGCTCGCGACAGCGGGGCGACCTGCGTGACGAGCGATGCCGCTCTCTACGACGAATGCCTTGCGGTTGGTGTGGAGGCCTGGCGGGGCCTTCGACCGCTCATTCTCCTCGTCGAATTGGGCCACCTGGAGGTTCGGGCTGCGATAGTCACGATACGGGCGATTCGGTCGACGAACCCATACATAACCGTGGCTGTTGTGAGACGGTTCGCTATGGAGATCCGCGCGGCGGCACGAAGGGCTCGCCGTCGATAGCGGGGTTGCTCCGTCGAGGTGGCTCGCGCAGAGGTCGGCCCCTTGTGCACCGGCCTCTTGTCGCGAACCCCTCGGAAGCGTTCTTCGCGGGGGCCTCCGCATCGGCCTAGACGGTAAGACGATCGGACCGTGTCTTGTTGGCTTGCTAGACGCGAGCTGCCACGGCGGACCTGAAGCAACGATGCCGAGGAGCGATCGACGCGGAGCCTGTGTCACTGTTCCGCCATGCAAGCCGCACTCCGCGATCGATACGGGTCACCCGACGTCGTTCGGGTCGAGGAGCTGGAGAAGCCGGTTCCGGCCGAGGGGGAGGTGCTGGTTCGGACACGGGCCGCATCGGTCAACCGGGCTGACCTCGACTACATCGAGCCGCGACCCCAGTTCATCCGCCTCTTCATGGGGCTGCGTGCGCCGCGGCAGCCCCAGATCGGCTTCGACGTCGCGGGCGTGGTCGAGGCGGTGGGTGCCGCCGTGACGCGTTTCCGGCCAGGCGACGAGGTCTTCACCGACCTGTTTGCCAGCGGCAGCACCGGGGCCTTCGCCGAGTACGTGGCCTCGCCGGAGAAGGGCTGGGAGCCGATCCCGCCGGGCATGAGCTTCGAGGACGCCGCCACCCTGGGGCACTCATCGGTCCTGGCGCTCCAGGGGCTGCGGACCCGCCAGGGTCGCGAGGTGCAGGCCGGGGACAAGGTGCTGGTGTCGGGCGCATCGGGCAATGTCGGTCCGTTCGCGGTCCAGATCGCGAAGGCGATGGGCGCGGAGGTGACCGGCGTCTGCAGCACCGCCAAGGTGGACTTCGTGCGCTCCCTGGGCGCCGATGAGGTCCTCAGCTACCAGCAGGTCAACTTCACGCGCCTGGGCCGGCAGTGGGACTGGATCATCGACACCGATTCGCACCACTCGCTCTTCGCGGTGCGGCGTGCGCTGCGGCGCGGCGGCGTGTACGTGACGCTGGGCGGCAATGGTCGGGCGATCCTCAGCGGCATCTTCGGCGGGATGCTCATGGGGCTGCTCACCGGCAGGCACATGGGCCTGATGCTCTGGTGGAAGCCGATGCATCGGCCGGACGTCGACCGCATCAAGGAGCTGATCGCGGCGGGTGCACTGAGGCCGGCGATCGACCGGCGGTATCCGCTGGGGGAGATCGTGGATGCGCTGAAGTGGGTGGATGGCGGCCACGCCCAGGGCAAGGTCGTCATCACCTTCTGAGCGGAGGAGGCGGCCGCAGGTGCTCGGCAGCCGAGCACATGGACAGGGATGTGGGCCGCGAGCCGTCTATTGGAGCCGATTCGTCGCCATAACGCTCGCGTGGCCGACCATTCGGCCGAGATATCGGCTCATCGTGGTCGGTGTGCTCAGATGTTGAGCGCCGAACGGCAGGTCTACCCGAGATAGTGCCGGGGGGTGAGAATGCAGGCGTGACCGAGCTCCGCGACCGGCGCCGTGCGTTTCTGGTCTGGGCAATGTGCCTGGCTACCCTGGGCATCGCCGCCGCGACCGTCGTGCTGGTGGTGCTCAACCTCCCGACGATCCACGGTCCGGACGAGGCAAACCTGATCGAGATCGTCCTCTCGATCAGCCTTGGTCTGCTGGGGGCCATGATTGCCTGGCGACAGCCCGCCAATGCACTGGGGTGGGTATTCCTCAGCATCGGGCTGGTCTTTTCGATCACCGGCGTCAGTGGGCAATACACGCGGTATGCCCTGCTTACAGAGCCGGGCGCGCCGTTCACGCCCTGGATCCCGTGGGTCGGCGATCTGTCCGGCACCCTCGTCTACCCCGCAGGCCTCGCGACGGTCGCGTTCCTGCTGATTCCGAACGGTCAATTCCTCTCGCCGCGCTGGCGACGCGTCGCCGGCTTCGGGTTGGCATGGACCGCCGTCGTGGCCTTCCTGACCTTGACTGGCCCCGTCGTCAGCGGGCAGGTGCCGAACCCCACCGCCCTGCCCGCAATCAGCAACCTCGCGTGGGGCTCGCTCCCCGACGCGTCCTACATCGTCGGCCTGGGAGTGCTGGTTGCCGCCGGTTCATCGGTCGTCATCCGACTGCGGCGGGCGGATGGCGAGGAACGGCTTCAGCTGCGCTGGATCGCGGCCGCCGCCGCGTTCGGCATCGGCATCAACCTCATGGATGTCATTCCATATTTCCTCGTCTCCGAGGAAGCCGCGAACGTGTTCGGGACCTGGACGGCCGTCATTGGCTTCGGCATTGCGGTGCCGGCCGGATTCGCCGTGGCGATGCTGCGCTACCGCCTCTACGACCTCGATCTGCTGTTGAACCGGACGGTCCTGTATGGCGCCGTGACGGTCGTCCTCGTCGGCGCCTTCTTCGGGGCGAACGTGTTGGCCCAGCGTGCGGCCGTGGGGTTGTTCCAGGGGCGCTCGGACCTGCTGGCGGCAGGCCTGGGCGTCGCGGCTGGGCTGGCCTTTGGACCGATGCGCCACGCCATCCGGCCCCTCGTCGATCGCGCGCTACCCGCGCGCAGCCGGCTGACGCTGCTGTTCACCGATATCGTCGAGTCCACCCAGGCGATCGTGGACCTCGGCGACGAGCAGTGGCGGGACGTGCTGGACCGGTACCGCTCCCTCATGCGCCACCTGCTGGCCCGCCATCGCGGGCGCGAGGTGAACACCGCGGGTGATGCCTTCTTCGCTGTCTTCGATCGGCCCCTGAACGCGGTCCGATGCGCACTTGCCATGCGCGACGGGGTTGGCGGCCTTGGCCTTCGCGTGCGGACGGGACTGCACGTGGGGGAGGTGGAGATGCGCGGAGAGCAGGTGACCGGACTGGCGGTGCATGCCGCTGCCCGCGTGATGGGCCTGGCGGGGGAGGACCAGGTGCTTGTCTCCGGCGACGTCGCCGAGCTGCTGGATGGGGCGCTGCCGATGCGCGATGCCGGGCGGCATGAGCTGCGCGGCGTGCCCGGGACGTGGCAGCTGTACGAGGTCGCCTCATAGGCCAAGCTTCCCCGATGTGCTACCGTTGTGCGTCATGAGCACTGGGAAGCGTCGGCCGGATCGGGTGGGGGTGCGCGAGCTGCGCCAGAACCTGTCGGTCTACCTCAAGCACGTGCGCGAGGAGGGCCGCGCCTATGAGGTCACGGAGCGCGGAGAGCCGGTGGCCCACCTGACGCCGCTGCCGGACCGACCCACTTCGACCTACGAACGGATGCTGGCGGACGGCCGGATCACGCCGGCCAAGCGCCGGTGGGACGAGCTGCCGGAGCCCTTGCCACCCCTTCGCGGGAAGCAGCTCTCTGACGTTCTGCGTGAGATGCGCGACGAGGAGACGTGGTGAGCGGTCGCGTCTACCTCGACGCGTCAGCTGCGGTCAAGCTCGTCGTTCGCGAAGCGGAGTCGCGGTCACTGAAGCAGTTCATGCGCGACCGGACGACGCGCATGAGCAGCCGCGTCTTGACGGTGGAGCTGCTGCGGGCGGTGCGTCGGGCCGGGCCGACCTCCGCGGGTCAGGCGCAGTCCTTGCTGGACGTGATGGAGCTCGTCGAGCTGAACGCGGTCATCGCGAGTCGGGCGGCGGCGCTCGAGCCTGCCGGCCTGCGCTCACTGGATGCCATCCACCTCGCCTCCGCCCTGGAGCTGGGCGAGGAGCTCGACGCCTTCATCACCTACGACGCCCGCCAGGCCGCTGCGGCCAGGGAGCTTGGCCTCCCGGTGGCCTCGCCGGCGTAGATGGGCGCCTAACCCTCGCAGCCGATGCCGTCGCCGTCCCCGTCGAAGCGGTGCGGGTCGGGCGGCAGGACGGTGAAGCGCCGGAAGGTGACATCGGCGCAGTCGAGGTCCGGCGGCGGTGGCGGGATGCAGACCGACGGGTAGGCGGAATCGCACCCCGCGGCACCGGGGGAGGGCGCCGGCGTGGGGTTCGCGCTGAAGCCGAACCCAGTGGAGGGCGCGAGCACCAGGGGGCGAGTCGTGCCGGCGCAGCCCGCCGCCAGGGCGGCGAGGGCGTCGTGCTCGCGCTGATCGACCGTGAGGGTCCAGCGGACCTTGGTGACGAGCCAATCGGCGATGAAGGTGCAGTGGTCGGCGGCGAGCGGCGGCAGCCAGTCGGCGGGGTCGTAGTCCGACTTCGCGCTGTTCGACGGCTCCGCGACGCCGATCAAGGTCCAGGGCACGCCCAGGTCGTTCGCGAGTGCCTCCCGCCGCGCCGCGCCCCAACCGGAGGCGCCCGAATCCCAGGCCTCGGCGAGGGCGACGACGTGGTCGATCGTGACATCGGCGATATCGGTGAAGGTCAGGCCGTCATAGGCGCTGTACCAGGTCCCGCCGGTGAGGGAGCAGCCCGGCCCGACCGTGACCGGCGTCAGCGACTCGGCGATCAGCACCTCGCGGCGGGTGTTGCAGCCGTCGCCATCCGCGTCGCTCCAGGTGGGAAAGAGCGAGCGCTCGTAGCCCTGGCGATCCTCCGGCGCCACGTGCAGGAGCGCGAGGAGCTGAGCCAGCGTCAGCTCGCCACCAGGTGCGGACGCCTGCGCGCTGGGCGTCGAGGTGCTGGGAGGCTCGCTTGCCTCCGGGGTGCCCGAGGGTGTGCCTTCCGCTGAGGCCGATGGCGTTGGGCGGGCCGATGCCGACGGGCTGGTGGCGCCGGCTGAGCAGGATGCGGCAAGCAAGGCGACCGCCAGCACGACCGACGAGATGGCCTGGCTCGAGGTCAGCTGAATGGCTTGAACACCATCAAGAAGAGGATGATGGCGAGGTCCAGCATGATGAGCTGCGTGCCGCGCGCGGCTCGCCCGGCGAGGGCGACGAATTCGGGAGGCGGCCCTCCGGCCCGACCCTCCGCAGTCAGCTCGATCATGCGTCGCACGGTCGGCAGCTGGACGAACACCGAGAAGCCGAGCGTCACGAGGAACAGGACGATGGCGATCGCCAGCCAGGGCGTCGTGAAGGGATTCCAGCCTCGCGTCCAGATCAGCCCAAGGCCCATCAGGAACACGAAGACGGCGCCGGGCTCGACGACTCGTACAACGATCCCCTCGCCGATGCGCAACGCGAAGTTGCCATGCATCGGTTCCGCGGCGGCCTTCCTGCGGATCAATGGCAGGACGGCGGTGGGACCGAACGCCGCGATCGCGCCGCCGATGTGCAGGTAGAGGAAGATCGTCCCGAGGGTCTCCATGGCGGACCTACGCTACGACCCCCGTCAAACGAGCGGCGTGCGAATTTGCACGCGGTGTAAGCAACGGCGAACGAGGCGCTCAGACCAGGCCGCGGAGGGCCTCTCCTTGGCCGCCATGCTCACGGGATGCAAATGGCGGCCGGGCAGCCGCTTGAATGGCATCCTGGTTGGCCGTTACTTGCATCCGGCGCAAATCGGCCGGTTGGGGGCGGTAACGAGCACTGGTGGGCCGTACCATCTGGCGGTGCCTGCACTGCCGGTCGGGACCCTCACCTTCCTCTTCACCGATATCGAGGGGTCGACCCGCCTCACCGAGCAGCTCGGGGCCTCCTTTGCTGAGGCGCTGAAGACGCACCACGCCATCCTGCGCGGGGCGATCCGCGCGAACCAGGGGCACGAGGTGTCCACCGAGGGCGACGCCTTCTTCGCGGTCTTCCCCTCGGCCGTGGACGCGGTTCGTGCCGCGCTCGACGCGCAGCGAGCGCTGGCCGCGGCGGACTGGCCTGACGGGCTGCCGGTCCGGGTGCGGATGGGGCTCCACACCGGCGAGGGGGTGCTGGGCGGCGACAACTACGCCGGGGTCGACGTCAATCGGTCCGCGCGGATCTCGGCTGCCGGTCACGGTGGCCAGGTGCTCATCTCGGATGCGACGCGCGCCCTGGTGCAGTCGAAGCTGCCCGATGGGGTGGAGCTGCGCGACCTTGGGGAGCATCGGCTCACGGACCTGCGCGAGCCGGAGCACCTCCATCAGCTGGTGCCGCCCGGGTTGCCGGCGGACTTTCCAGCCCTGCGCACGGTGGACGTGGTGCGCACGAACCTGGTGGCGGCCGATACGCCGCTCATCGGCCGGGACGCCGAGCTCGCCGAGCTCGCCGAGCTCCTCTCGCGCAGCCGACTGCTGACGCTCACCGGGCCGGGCGGCATCGGGAAGACGCGGCTGAGCCTGGAGCTCGGTGGACGCGAGCTGGAGCGTTTCAGCGACGGCGTCTACTTCGTTGAGCTCGAGACCTTCGCCGAGCGGTCGCTGGCGGCGGTCGCCATCGGTCAGGCGGTGGGCACCCCGGCCGCCGCCGAGCGCGACCCGGAGGACGCGCTGTGCGACCAGCTCGCGACACGCCAGCTGCTCCTCATCCTGGACAACTTCGAACAGCTCGTTGGGGTGGCGCCGCTCGTGGCGAGGATGCTCGAGGCCGCGGGCCGGCTGCGGGTGGTCGTCACCAGTCGCATCCCGCTGCACCTCTCGGGCGAGCAGGAGTTTCCCGTTGCGCCGTTGCCGGTGCCGGGGGCCGGAGAGTCGGGGGTCGAGGACCTGTCGCGGATCGACGCGGTGGCGCTCTTCGTCGAGCGCGCGCGACTGGTCCGGCCGGACTTCCGCCTGACCGATGACAACGCTGCCGCGGTGGCGGGCATCTGCCGGCGCCTGGACGGGCTTCCGCTGGCGATCGAGCTGGCGGCGGCGCGCATCAAGATCTTCGCGCCGGCCCAGATGCTTGCCCGCCTGGAGGCAGCCCTGCCGTTGCTCGGCGGCGGGAGCGTGGACCTGCCGGCTCGGCAGCGAACCCTGCGCGGGGCGATCGACTGGAGCTACGAGCTGCTGAGCCTCGCGGAGCAGGCGCTGTTCCGGCGGCTCTCAGTCTTCTCCGGCGGCTGGACCGTGGAGGCGGCCGAAGCCGTCGCGATCCTGGATCGCGCTCTTGACCTCGACATGTACGAGGGCCTGAGTGGTCTCGTCGACCAGAGCCTGGTGCGGCCGCCAACCGAGGGCCCTGGCGAGCCGCGCTTCGACATGCTGCAGCTGATCCGCGAGTACGCCGCCGAGCGACTGGCAGAGACCGAAGAGGCGGCGGGCGTGCTGCGCCGGCACGCCGAATGGGTCCTGGCGCTCGCCGAGTCGGCCACGTCGTCGCTGGAGAGAGGGTCCGGCGTCGAGTGGCTCGATCGGATCGCGGCCGAGCACGACAACGTCCGCGCCGCGCTCCGCTGGGCGGTCGACAACGGCGAGCAGGAGATCGGCCTGCGGACCGCCTCGGCCATCTGGCGCTTCTGGCAGCTGCGCGGGCACCTGATCGAGGGCCGGGAATGGTTCGATCGCCTCCTGCCCTCGTCCGAAGGAGCCGAGGCACTTGACCCGGGAGTGCTGGCCGCGGCCCACACCGCCGCCGGCGGAATCACGTACTGGCAGAACGCCCTGGACGAGGCCGAAGCACATTACTCGGCGGCGCTCGATCTCGACCGTCGTCATGACCGCGCCGACCGCCTGGGTGACGACCTCTACAACCTTGCCTTCGTGGCCATGCTGCGTGCCGACTACGACCTGGCACGGCAGCGGTTCACGGAGAGCGTGGAGCTGTTCGCGGCGGCGGGCCAGTCGGACCGGCTCGCAGACACCACCGCAGCCCGTGGCGCACTGGAGCTGCGCGCGGGGACGCTCGAGGCGGCCCGCGACTTCCTGGAGGAGGGGCGGCGCCTGCATCTCGAGCAGGGCAACCGCGGGCGGGCCACGGACAACACCATGGTCCTCAGCAACGTCTACTTCCAGCTCGGCGACACGTCGAGGACGCGCGAGTACATCCGGCTGGCGTTGGCGGGCATCCGAGAGCTGAAGGACGCCGCACGTCTGACCCTCGTCCTCGACCTGGGGTCGGCCATGGCCCTGCATGAGGGCAGGCCGCTCGACGCGCTCCGCCTGGGAGCAGCCGCGGCTCGACGGCGCGCCGCAATGGGGGGAGGCCGGCCGAACTTCGTCGTCAACGCCGAGGACGTGATCACCGAGGCGCGGGCAGCTGTCACCGCGCAGGGCCTGGCGGGCGCGGCCGACCAGGCCTGGGCGGAGGGCGAGGCGCTCGACGACGACGCGGCGGCCGCGCTCATGAGCTGAGGGGCCTCGCGTCAGTTGAGCCGGCTCTCCCAATCGCGCGGGACGCGGTCCGCCGGCCCGGGCGTCGTCTGGTCGAGCGGGTGGTGGACCGGCGGCGCCAGCTCGGGGCCTTCGCCGTACTCGTCGGCTTCGTAGTCGTAGAACCAGTCCTCATCGGGCTCGAAGCTGTGGATGAGTGGGTGGCCCTCAGCCTTGGCGTGCTTCGTGGCGTGCTGGGACGGGGACTGGTCGCAGCAGCCGATGTGCCCGCACTTGACGCATCGGCGCAAATGGAACCACCAGCCATCCAGCGTCGCGAGGCACTCGACACAGCCGGTGCCGCTGGGCGGGATGGAAGGGTCGAAGTCGTGCTCGGTCATCGGCTCATTCTCTACCAGCCGCCACCACCACGCCTCAGTCGGTTTCAGGGCCGGGAGCGCGCTGCATGTCCGGATATTCCGGGAGGTCCGGGCGGGGTGGGTACTCCGGCCGCTCGGGCTGTTCCGGGGGTTCGGGATAGGGCGGGTGCGCCGGGATTTCGGGATACTCCGGCTGCTGGTAGGTGAGCTTCATGCCGAGATCGTGGTCGCTCGTCCATCCACCGCTGGTGCTGTCGCTCGCCTCCCGCCTGTCATTCGCATTGCGAATCGAAGATCGGGTCAGTACACCTCGTCGTGGGAGCCTAGGTGCACCAGGAACGCCTCCTCTCCTTTCCAGCGGAAGAGGACGCGGAGGTCGTCGTCGACGCTGAACGCCCAATAGGCATCGAGCTCGCCTTTGAGCTTGTGGGTGTGGAGCAGTGGGTCCTGGGGATCGACAGCGAAGCGGCGCAGTGCCGCGCGCAGCATGGAAGCCTGCGGCTCCTTGAGTTTCTTCGCCCTGCGGAGGAATCGGCTGGACGCGGAGAGCCGCAAGGCTATGAACGGAGCTCATCGAGGAGCTGTTCGACGTCCCCGAACCGAGGGGTGTCGCCGGCGCCGTACTCCGCCTCTGCCTCGCGAACCTCGGACACGAAGAGCTGGCGGCGAAGCAGCGCCAGCTCCCGCTGGTCGCGGTCGTATCGGTCCGGGCTGACGATGTACGCAGCCCGACGCGACCGCTGGAGCACGACCGTCGGCTCGTCGCTTGCCTGGACCTCGTCGATGACGTCCGCCACGCGCTGCCGGAGCTCAGAGATCGGTACCGTCTTCATGATGATCTACCGTACATCAGAACGTACCCATGTCAACCTTCCAGGAGCGCGGCCATCTCGCGGGCGTTCGTCGTCCCGTAGTTGGCGTAGCAGTTGTTCATCAGCAGGTGCAGGTTCGTGACCTGGCCCGCCGCCTGCCGGATGCGTGGGATCCATTCGCCCAGCTCATCGGCGTCGTAGAGGTAGCGGAAGCGCTCGACCACCGGGATGCCCTTGGCCTCCCAGGTCTCGGTGCGGCGGCCGTGGAATCGGACCACCGCCAGCTGCGGCGAGGTGACCGCCACGATGGGCGGCAGGGCGGTCCTGGTCTGCGGCTCGTCCACCATCACGAACGGGATCTGGTACTTCTCCAGGAAGTTGATCGTCCGCTCATGGTTCTTCTCGTTGAACCAGGTGTTGCTGCGGAATTCCACCGCCAGGCCGATGTCCCCGAGCCGCTCCTTCGCCTCCACGATCGCGTCGCGGCTCTCGTTGGACGGGTAGAACCAGCGCGGGTACTGGAGGAAGACGGCGCCCAGCTTGCCCGCCGAGTGGAGCGGCGCGATGCCTTCCTTGAAGATCTCCCAGATGGCGGTGCGGAGCTCCTCGGGCAGGTCCTTGCCGTAGATCCGTTTCTTGTCCTGCAGTTCCAGGGGGAGGTCCTCGCGGATCTCCTTGGGCAGCCGCTTCACCTCGGACGGCTGGGCCGTCATGAGGGCGTGGGCCTTGATGTCGAAGGTGAAGTCTGGCGGGGTGCGTTCCAGCCACAGCTCGCCCAGGCGTCTTGTGGGGAGCGCGTAGTAGGTGGCGTCGACCTCGACGATCGGGAACTGGTCGGCGTAGTAGCGCAGCCGGTCCTCCGCGGTCGTGGCATCGGGCGGGTAGAAGACGCCCGGCTCGACCATGGTCGGATCGGTCCAGCTGGCGGTCCCGATGCGGACCGTGGCCTTTTCCACCGTGATGGGGTGGCGGGCAGCGGCCGCCTCGGCTTCGCCGCGTTCGCCGGCGGCCATCGGTCCGGGATCGTGGTCGGCTGCCTTCGCCATGTGGGGAGTGTATCCAGCGCTGGATGCTCAACGCTCATTGGCCGCCGCGGCCCATCGGCTCGTCTCGGTGCGCCGAATGGGCTATGCCAGGAGGCACCACTGCAAGGTCTACTGCAAGGTGACACGCATAGCATCTGCCCAGATGAATCGCTCGATCCGGATCGGTCTCTTCGCCCTGCTGCTGCTGGCGGTGGTCGGCGGGAGTGCCTGGGCCGCCGCTGGTCCGCATTCCAACAAGACCCCTTCCTTCGCCGATGCCAGTGAGGCCCCCGAGTCGCCGCCCAGCGCGGACGAGCTGGCGAGGGTCGTCGACAAGCTGGCCGCGCAGGGAATCACCACCGACGCCGAGGAGCTCGCTGCTCTGGCCGCCAAGTACGGAATGGGCGGAGCTATTCGCCTCGTCGCCTGGGCCGACGCCACGGGCAAAACGGTCGTCGAGCTCAGCACCATGCGCGATGACGGCCAGGGCTGGGGACAGATGGCACATGAGCTGGGGCTCAGCCCGGGAATCGGCTGGATCATGGGCAACGGGCACGCCGGCGACCACGGCAAGGCCAATGCGCCCGGGCAGCAGAAGGACAAGGCAAAGGACGCCGACGAGTCCGAGTCTCCCGATGCCGACGACTCCCCCGAGGAGTCACAGGCGGACTAGCCCTCGCGGGCAACTACGGCCTGCTGATGAGCGTTCAGCGCTCACTCCTGCTTCGCGACGTGCCGGTGCGCAGCCGCTTACGCCGCGCGTACATAACTGGCACGCAGTGGTCTCCGCGGGGAGTCCGGCGGCGTGTGGATCCCGTTCCCGTACGCCCGGCGTACATGGGACAGAACGAGTGGGCGTATCTGGCGGCAACTTCCGCGTTGTGTACGCGGGGCGTACATGGGCCTCGCCTGACCACGGCGCACACGGCCCGCGTATGCTGCCGCCGTGACCGAGCAGGAGTTCCGCGCCCCCGTTCCCGGCGGCGAGATCGTGGGCTGGATCCGCGGCAGCGGCCCGCCGGTGTTGCTCCTGCACGGCGGTCCCGGGATGTCCGACTACCTTGCTGACCTGGCCGATGAGCTCGCCCCGATCCTGACGGTGGCCCGCTACCAGCAGCGCGGCCTGGCGCCGTCGGTGGTGGAGGGGGACCGCACCGTGGAAGGCCATGTCGCCGATGCGGTGGCGGTGCTGGATGCGCTCGGCTGGGATCGGGCGTGGGTGATCGGTCATTCCTGGGGAGGCCACCTGGCCATGCACCTGGCGGTCGCGCACCCCGAGCGCCTCCTTGGGATGGTGGCGTTCGACGCGCTGGGAGCCGTGCCCGATGGCGGAGCCGAGGCCCTGGGCACGAACCTGATGCGCGACCTGCCCGAGCCGGGTCGCACCTGGGTCGACGACTACTACAAGCGCGAAGAGGCGGGCGGCGGCACGGTGGCGGAGGCGATCGAGGCGCTCCGCATCCTGTGGCCGTACTACTTCGGAAATCCAGCCACCGCAACCCCGATGCCGGATCTGGGCATGGACCTGGAGGGACACCTCATCACGTGGCCATCAGTCATGCAGCACTTCGAGGCTGGGACCCTGGAGCGCGGGTTGCCGCAGCTGCGCATGCCGGCCCTCGTCCTGCACGGCGCCGCCTCGCCGATTCCCGCTTCGGAAGCGGAGCAGACCGCCGCGCTGATCCCCGGGGTATCGCTGCGGATCCTGCCCGGGATCGGCCACTTCGCGTGGATAGAGGAGCCCGGATCGGTCCGGCGGGAAATGGAGGCACTCCTTGCCCGCGCCTGACCTTCCCATCCGGCCGATACTCTCCCTCCGCGACGCGCCGCGCGCCAGCGCGTGGTACCAGGGGGCGTTCGGCGCCCGCGAGACCTCGCGCAGCACGGCCCCGGACGGCAAGATCGTCGCCTTCCTGGCCATCGGCGATCTCGAGTTCGGGGTCGTGGACGAGACGACGGAGGTCGGCAACTTCAGTCCCGAGACCCTGGGCGGAACCACGGTCCGCATCATGCTGCACGTCCCGGATCCCGACGCCGTGGCGCAGCGCGCCGTCGACGCCGGAGCGGAGCTGCTCTTCCCGGTCGAGGATCAGCCGTACGGGATGCGGCAGGGACGCGTCCGCGACCCGTTCGGGCATCACTGGCTCATCGGGCGGCCACTCTGATGGATCGGGCCGCGCTCCTTGATCGGTTTCGAGCGGGATACGCCCAGGTCGAGGCGGCCCTCGCCGGCATCACCGATGCGGAGCTCGAGCACCCGGCGCCGGATGGCGGCTGGACGGCACGCCAGATTGCCCACCACCTGGCCGATAGCGAGGCGACGGCCTACGTCCGCCTGCGTCGCCTGATCGCCGAGGACGATCCCGTCATCCAGGGCTACGACGAGCCGGAATACGCCCGCCGCCTCCACTACGACCGGCCGATCGCGTCGTCGCTCGCGGTTCTCCGCGCCGTCCGTGAGGCGAGCCTCAGCCTCCTCGAATCGCTGACGCCCGCCGAGTGGGCGCGGGGCGGGACGCACGAGGAGTCAGGCGCCTACTCCGTGGATCGCTGGCTGGAGATCTACGCCAACCATTCGCACGAGCACGCCGACCAGATCCGCGCCGCCCGTGGCTAGGCCGCGGCGTCCCGTGTGCACACCGTGCACGTAACAGGCAAGAAGAACGCCTTGTGCGGAGTATTCGGCCGTAACTTGGCTGTTTTGTGCACGTGGCGCACACGTCGGCGAAGAAGGGCGCGTTTCGGGGTCGAAGTTGGCCATTGTGTGCACTGGGTGCACGCGCTGAGGAATGGCGTCAGCCGGGGGGCGGGATCGCCCCGATCCTGATCAGCAGGTCCAGCCAGCCGTCGCCCGATGCGTGCTCGACCACCTTGCCGTCCTGGAGCGTGTCGACGTAGACGATCGTCCACGCCATCTGCTCGCCGGTCGGCTCGGCCCCGAAGAACTGACCCTGGTGGGTTCCGCTCAGGCCGATCTGGGTGACGACGACGTTCTCCGCGGCCAGCTGCCGTTCGATGGTCGCGGTCAGATCGGGGAAGGCGGCACGCAGGATCCCGAAGGTGTGAAGCGTGTTCCAGTAGCCGGGGTGCTCCCGGGCCGCATCGGTGTCGCCGGCCCACAGGGTGGTGATCAGGTCGCGCGCGATCTGCTCGTTCTCGGCCGTACCCACGGCTTCTCCTCGCTCCGCGTCATCGGGTTGAAACGAGGTGGAGTCTATCGGGTGGCACAATGGCGCCCACTCCGAGGAACAGCCAGAGATGCAGGCGCCTGACGGCGGGCAGACATCCATCTTCGACGCGGCCATCGCGGCGCTCGACCGGCACGAGTGGCGGGCCGCCTTCGACGGCCTGTCCGCGGCCGATGCCGAGGCGCCGCTCTCTCCCGCGGGATTGGAGCTGCTGGCCACCGCAGCGTGGTGGACCGGGCAGCTGCCGGTGGCGATCGAAACCCGCGAGCGTGCCTTCGCCGACGCATCGAAGGCGGGCGACTACGTGACCGCGGTCGAGGTCGCCATCAACCTGGCCCGCGACTACGTCTTCAAGCTGGCGATGCCGGCCGCATCGACATGGATCAAGCGCGCCGAGAAGATGCTCGACGGGCTCGACGAGAACCCGGGCCACGGTTGGGTGGCGGCGGTCAAGGCCACCATCGCCGCGGTCGGTGGCAACAACGAGGAATCCATCGCCCAGGCGACGCTCGCCCAGGAGATCGCCGAGCGGCTGGGCATCCCCGATCTGCGTGCGTTTGCGATGGCCGGCAGGGCGGCGGGCCTGATGGCTCGTGGCGATGTGGAGGAAGGCCTCGCCCTGGCCGATGAGGCCGCGACGGCCGCCATCAGCGGCGAGCTGCCACCCGCGGTGGCCGGCGGCGTCTTCTGCGCCACGATCGAGGCATGCGCGGGGATCGGCGAGACACGGCGCGCGCTCGAATGGACCGAGGCGCAGGACCGATGGTGCCGCCGCGAGCACATCAACGGCTTCCCGGGCATGTGCCGCATCTTCCGGTCGGACGTGAAGCGGATGCACGGCGCCTGGCCGGAGGCCGAGGCGGAGGCGCTGCAGGCGTCGGTCGAGCTGCGCGGCTACATCCCCGGCGCGGCCGGTCTGGCGCTCTACCAGATCGGCGAGATCCGGCTGCGTCGCGGCGACCTGCCGGCCGCCGAGGAGGCGCTGCTCGGCGCGCACGGGCTGGGCCAGGACATCGAGCCCGCCCTCTCGCTCCTACGGCTGGCCCAGGGCAAGACCGCCGCGGCGGTGGAGTCGATCCGTGGCGCGCTCAATGAGCCCGGCCGGCCATCGTGGCGAGCGCCGTCGGACAGCGCGGTGTATCGGGTCATGCTGCTGCCGGCGCAGGTCGAGATCCTGCTGGCCGCCGGCGACGTCGTCGGCGCCCGCGCAGCGGCGGACGAGATCGCCGAGCTGGCGGCCAAGTTCCACACCCCATCGGTCCTGGCCAACGCCGCCTCGTGCGCCGGCGTCGTGGCGCTGGCGGAGGGGAATATCGAGGAGGCCACCACGCGCCTGCGCGAGGCGATCGGGCTGTGGGTCGGTCTTGATGCTCCGTGGGAGGCAGCCCACATGCGACTGTCCCTGGCCGATGCATACCGCGCGGCTGGCCAGCCGGAGCTGGGCGCGATCGAGGCGCGGACCGCCCGTGACGCCTTCGAGCAGCTGGGGGCCGCGCTTGACCTCCGCCAGGCCGAGGCGCTGGTCGCATCGTTCGGCGGGGCCGATGCCGCGCCCCTGGGAATGGCGACGGCACGCGTGGACCGCGTCTTCATGTTCACCGATATCGTGGACTCGACCCGCCTGGCCGAGTCATTGGGGGACGAGACCTGGGACGGCATCATCCGGGCCCACGACAGGACGCTGCGAGCCGCGGTGGCCGAGCAGGGTGGGGAAGAGGTGAAGGCCACCGGGGATGGCTTCTTCCTCGCCTTCGCCGATGCCGATCAGGCGATCCACGCAGCGGTCGCCATCCAGCTGCGGTTGGCCGAGCAACGACGAGCCCAAGGGTTCGCGGTCAACGTGCGCATCGGCATCCATGCCGCGCAAGCCAACCGGGTGGGGCTGGACTACACCGGATCCGGCGTCAACCAGGCCGCGCGCATTGGCGCCGAAGCCGGCAGCGGGGAGATCCTGGTCAGCGCCTCCACGCTCGGGGCCGCCTCGCACTCGTTCGTCGAGCGCGCGCGCCGGACCGTGGAGCTGAAGGGCCTCTCAGCCCCGGTCGAGGTCGTGTCGATCGCCTGGGACTGATGCGGGCTCAGTCGCCTCCACCGAAGGTGGCCACCAGGCCGCGGATGAACGCGTCGCGAGCGGCGCCGGAGAGGCGCGCGTCGGGGTGCGTGAGCAGGTAGGCGAAGGGCGGCATCTCCCCTTCCCGGACCAGCTCCGCTGAGTCGTCGCCCTCCTGGCCACGGCCCCATTCGGAGTAGTTCAGGGCCTCGCGCCCCTCGTCGACGTCGTGCTGCACGAGCCAGGAGATGGGCGCGATGTTCGAGTACCACGGCCAGACGGTCTGGTTGCTGTGGCAGTCGAAGCAGGCCACCACCGCGGTGGCGCGGGTGGCGGGCGAATCCCAGGCCGGCTCGCTCCCGACTGGAGGATTTGTGTGGTTCCGCCCGTACGGCACGAGCTGGATCGCGCCGAACCCGACCAGGCCGATGATCACGACCAGCAGCACGATTCGCTTCAGCATGGACTGACCCCGGCGGCGATCACCGGTCGGCTTCACCCACCGGCTGGCGGATCACGGTCTTGAGCCGGTCCGGCGCCGTGCGGTTCGGGTCGGAGATGTAGATCTCGTGGTGGCAGCCCTGCGGGACGAGGCCGGCCTCGATGATGCCGTTCTGCAGCCGCTCGACCGAACGCGCCTCCTCCTCGTACCGACCGACATGGAGGATCTGCGCCACCGGCCCTTCCTTCCAGGACTCGCAGCGCAGCCGCTCGAGCAGTGGTGGGCGCTTCTTGGCGAAGACCTCGTCGATGGCGGAGGCGATGTCGGCATCGGTGCATTGGCTCGGGACCGGCAGCATCAGGCGCCATCCCCAGTGCTCGCGCGCCTCGGGCGTCGCCGCGAAGCGTCGTGCGGGGATCGGGCCAGGCTCATCGATCCAGTACAGCCCCTCGAGCGCGCCGACGGGCGCCAGCACGCCGCGCCGCTTCAGCGCGAAGTGCAGCGTATAGGCCACCGGATACAGGGTCGCGATGGCGTCGCGGAAGCCGGGCGCACCCGGCTCATCGGTCCCGTCAATCATCAGGTAGCGGCGATTGGGGATCGTCAGCAGCCGGATCGTATCGGCCTCGGCGACCGATTCGGTGCGGAAATCAGACGGTCGTTCGAAGTCGGCGACCCGAAGCGCGGTGAGGACCATGACCAGCCTCCTGGCGTGTGTCGTGCTGGGTCAAGAGTCCGGCTGCGCAGGTTGCCGGCATAGGGCCGGTTGGCACCTTGGGATGGGGCCGATGTCGCTGCCGCGGCAGGCCGCGCGGGTCGTCCCGCGCTTTCACCTCGCGGATGTACGCCCGGCGTACATAACGCCCAACGAAGCGGCGAGTCGATGCGATTCGGGGTGCGACCTTCGTCGGGGTGTACGCCCAACGTACACAGGTGGGAAGAAAGGCCCGTTCCGCGAAGTTCCTTGCCCGTTATGTACGCTCGGTGTAAACCGGGGGCCTAGAGGAGCCGTCCGGCCTCGGCGATCCGCCGCATCCAGTGCAGCTCCCGCTCGACGGTCGTCTCCGGACCGTGGCCGGGCAGCACGCGGACGCCGGCGGGAAGGTCGCGGGCCAGGCGCGCGAGCGAGGCGACCATGTCGGCGTCGTCGCCGCCGGGAAGATCGGTGCGGCCGTACGTGCCGGCGAACAGCACGTCACCGGAGAGCAGCAACGCCGCGCGCTCCTCGTAGAGGCAGACCGAGCCGGCCGTGTGCCCCGGCGTGTGCAGCACGTCGAACACCAGGTCGCCGATGGTCAGCTGCTCGCCCTCCTCCAGGTGGCGGGTCGCCGCGCTCGGCTCCATCGCGAGGCCGTAGTTGTTGGTGGCGCTGAGCCGCGCCTCGTCCAGCTCATGGATGGCGAGCGGCGCACCGGACCCACGGACCAGCGGGGCGTTGTCGAAGACGTGGTCGATGTGGCCGTGCGAATTCGCCACCAGGTGGAGGGTCAGCCCGTTCGCGGCGACCCGATCGAGGAGTGGCTGGGCGGCGCCCATGCCGGGGTCGACGACCAGGGCATCGGGCGATCGGCCGTCCCAGACGAGATAGGCGTTCGTCTGCCATGGCCCAAACGCCCCGACCTCGAGGCGCGGGTGATGAGCGGGAACCCCGGCGCGCTGGACCTCGGTCACTGCTCGGAGGAGCCGGCCGGACCGATCACGCCGGCGCGGCCGGCAGCCACGGTGAGGCCGAAGGCGGAGGCCAGTGCATCGGCCAGGCGGTCTTCGACCGCACCCATGTCGACCGGGTGCCCCAGCTCGGCCGCCAGCGAGGTCACGTCCTTGTCGGCGATCCCGCACGGGATCATCTCGCCGAACCAGCGCAGCTCGGTGTTGACGTTCAGCGCCAGGCCGTGGGTCGTGACGCCGCGCTTCACGCGCACGCCGATGGCCGCCAGCTTGCGACGGCCCTCGACCCAGATGCCGATCAGCCCCTCCTCGCGCTCGGCGGCCACGCCGAAGGCGGCGGCGGTCTCGATGACCGCCGCCTCGAGCGAGCGGACGTATCGGCGCAGGTCGAGCGGGTCCCGCAGCTCCACGATGGGATAGGCCACCAGCTGCCCGGGGCCGTGGAAGGTGATGTCCCCGCCGCGGTCGACGCGCAGGAACTCGGCGCCCAGCTCGCGCAGGCGCTCCGGCGTGGCGAGGAGGTTGGCCTCGTCCCCGCCGCGGCCGATGGTGTAGACCGGGAAGTGCTCGAGCAGGAGCAGCCGATCGCCAGTCCGCCGCTGGCGGCGCTGCTCAGCAAGCTCGTCCTGGAGCTCCCAGGTTGGCTCGTACGGGACAGTGCCCAGGCGCTCGACGGTCAGCTGTCCGCCGTGGGCGAGGAGGAGCGGCCGTTCGTCGCTGGCCGGGGTGAACGGCGCGTCCCTGCGCGGTCGGCGGGGCGCATCCGGCTTGGCGGGAGCGGCCGGCGGGCGGCTGATGTCGCGCATCTGGACCATGGGATCAGACGGTGGCGGTGCCGTGGCCGCCGCGCAGGCCGCGCAGCGCCTCGATCATGCCCAGGTGCCGGCTGACGTGCGAGAGGTGGCGGATCAGCGAGTCCTCGACCGGAGCGGTTGCGCCCAGCAGGTCGTCGGCGTCGCGCAGGATCGTCTCGTCGTCGAGCGCGCCAACCGCCTGCTCCAGGTCGGAGAGGGCTCCGCGCAGGTAGGTGGCGAGCTGGTCCCGGGTCGGGAAGGGGAGCTGGGCGGCTTCTTCATCGGGCAGCTCCATGCCGGTATCGCCGGCGCCCTGCTCGGCCGGGAACTTCCACTTCGTAGTCAGGCCCTCGCGATGCCAGCGCTGCGGCTTGCCGCCGATGGCCTCCGCCCAGCGGTCGGCCCATCGGCCGGCGTGCCAGAGGTGGAAGGCGATGGGCGGGGAGGTTGGCCCGGGATGCCAGGCGAGGTCCTCCTCGCTCGTCTTCTCGGCGGCGTCGAGGAGGTGGCGATGGGTGATCGCGATGCGTCCCGCCAGGAGTGCCGCGTGGTCGCGGGCGGCCATCAGACCGCGACGGCTTCCGAGCCGCTGCCCGGTGCGCCGGGGACCTGCTCGGCGGCGTGGTACGAGGAGCGCACCAGCGGCCCGGACTGCACGTGGCGGAAGCCCATCTCCAGCCCCTGCCGGCGCAGCGCAACGAACTCGGCGGGGGTGTAGTACTTGTGCAGCGGCAGGTGCTGGCGGCTGGGGCGCAGGTATTGGCCGATGGTGAGGACGTCGATATCGGCCTCGCGCAGGAGGCGCATGGCGTCGAGCAGCTCGTCGGTCGTCTCGCCAAGGCCGACCATCAGCCCCGTCTTGGTGACCATCTGGTCGTGGCTGATCTCGGTGGCGACTGCGCGGCCGTGTGTCAGCACGGAGACGCTGCGGTCCCACCTGGCACGGCGGCGGACCGGGCGCTGCAGGCGCGGCACCGTCTCGACGTTGTGGTTGAGGATGTCGGGCTGAGCCTCGACCACGGTGCGGATGTCCTGTTCCCGGCCGTTGAGGTCCGAGATGAGCACCTCGATGCTGGTGGCGGGGGAGACGTTGCGGATGGCGCGGATCGTGTCGGCGACGATGCCGGCGCCGCCATCGGGCAGGTCGTCGCGCGCGACCATGGTGATGACGGCGTGCTTCAGGTGCATGGCGGCGGCCGCCTCGGCGACGCGACGCGGCTCGTCGAGGTCGGTCGTCGGAGGGCGCCCGGTGTCGATGGCGCAGAAGCCGCAGTTCCGGGTGCAGACGCTGCCCAGCACCATGAAGGTGGCGGTGCCGAGCGCCCAGCACTCGCCCTGGTTCGGGCAGCGGGCCTCTTCGCAGACGGTGTTGAGGTGCTGGGATCGCATGAGGCGGCTGACCTCGGCGTAGGTCTCGCCAACACCGATGCGGACCTTCAGCCACTCCGGCCGTCGCCCGCCGGGGCCGGCGTTCTCGGGGATCGGGTCGCCGGGGAAGAGGCCACCGGCATCCAGGCCCGGGCCACCGGGATACATCACGTCAGACGGGGAGTGATGCCCTTCGTTGACCACGGCGAGCTCGCCCAGGCTCGAGAAGTCGCGTTGCGGATCGAGTGCCACGCACGGAGTCTACCGAAGGGAGGCTGCGGATGCCGCCGGCGGTCCCTGTCCTACGGCAATGGCCCAACGTCGACTTGGTCCGAGTTCTGCAACCCGACGTTGTGGAACCATTCGGCGGCGCCGAATGGCATGGAGCAACCGGCGGAGCATGCCGCGAGCGTGTTGCCGAGCAGCCAGGCCTCGATCGCGGCGGGGTCCGCACCCTGGTAGGGGATCTCAGCGAACCAGTGCAACCATGCGGCACGGTCCGCAGGCTGAATGCCGCCGGGGCAGCAGGAATTGCCCTCGATGAGGGTGATCCCGCCGTCCGGCCAATAGTTGATCCAAACGGAAAGGTCGGGACCTCCCGCGGACATCGGGCCGATACAGAAGGCCCCCAGCAGGTCGGGTGGCGGATCGCCGCCCATTGGGCTCCGGTCACGCTCGCAAGCAAGGTCGTGACCGGCCATCACGGCCAGGACCTGGTCGACGTCGGTACCGGCCAGGGCGAATTTCCCGGGACTGCTGCTGGGCGCTGCCGTGACGGTTGGGGCAGGAGTGGGGCTCGGCGACGGAGTCGAGCTCTCCTGCTCGGGCGTTTGCGTCGCGGCGTCACTCGCAATCGATCCGGTCTGGGCGGCCGTGCACGCAGCGAGGAGCATCGCGGCTGTGGCAAGGAAGATGGCGCCTCTCACTCGTGGGCTCAGTGCGGTCTGAGCTGGGGTCATCGGTCTAGGTTACCCCTCGCGTAGACTCGGTGGCATGGAGCCGTGGACCGTTCGAGTCGCGATGTGGAGCGCCCGCCGGCGCTGGATCGTGTTCCCGCTCTGGTTCGTCTTCACGATCGGGCTGTTCGGGCTGAGCCTCGGTGCGGGCGGGATCAGGACCCTCGACGTCAACAGTCGCTCGGACGGTCCGACGCTCGAAGCTTCGGAGGCGTATGACGTCTACGGGGCCGGCGAGCCGGAGGATCCTGCCGAACGGATCGTGATCGTGCTGAACGGCGGCGCCGGAGCGGTCGAGGACGAGCACTTCCAGGCGGCGGTGGCCGATCTCGTGGCCGCGCTGGGCGACGCCAGCGTGACGATCGACGGCACGGAGACGCCGACCTTCGACGAGCTGCTCGACCCCTTCGCGGCGCCGGCCGAAGCCGGCCTCATCTCCGCCGACGGGAGCACCGTGCAGGTGGTCGGCAACGTCCCGGGTGAACGGGACCGCGTCGCGCTCCTGCTCGAGCCGGTCCCCGGCATGGTGGCCGACGCGCGGGCGGCGCTGCCCGATGCCGAGATCCACGTCGTCAGCAACACGTTCATCAACGACGACATCAACGAGCTCATCAACCACGATCTCGACAGCTCGCTGCGGATCACGGTGCCGCTGACGTTCCTGATCCTGCTCCTCGCCTTCGGCGCGATCGTGGCCTCGTTGATCCCGCTGGTGCTGGCGGCAACCTCGTTGCTCGCCGCGTTCGGGATCATCGGCCTGTACAGCCAGACGGTGGGCGACGTCAGCCCGAATGCCACGCAGCTGATCGTCCTCATCGGCCTGGCGGTGGCGGTCGACTACTCGCTGTTCATGGTCACGCGCTTCCGGGCCGAGCGACGCCATGGCCGATCCGTGCCACTCGCGATCGAGGTGGCGAGCAGCACCGCGGGTCGAGCAGTCTTCTTCTCCGGGCTCGCGGTGATGATCTCGCTGGCGGGGCTCCTCACCCTGGGGATCACCCTCTTCACCTCGATGGCGGTGGGGACGATCGGGGTCGTGCTGGTCTCGGTGATCGGCAGCCTCACCTTCCTGCCCGCCACGCTTGCGATCTTCGGAGACCGGGTGAACCTGGGCCGGCCGGCGTCATGGATCCCGTGGCTCATGACGAAGCTGCCGGCGGTGACACTGCGAGCGCGCGGCCGCCGCGCCCTCGACTGGCTGGATCGCCGGGAGCGGCGCGCGGAGGGGAGCGGCGCGTGGGCGGCCTTGGTGAGCGCCGTGATGCGGCGGCCGGTGGTGATGGTCGTCGGCAGCGCCGTGCTGCTGCTTGCGCTGGCCTTCCCGATCCTGCTCGACCTGCGCATCGGCGTCACCGACATCACCGGCTTCCCGAAGACGATCGACGGGGTCGCGGGAATCCGGCTGCTGAACGAGAAGTGGCCGCAGGGGACGGACCTGCGGCTCGACGTGGTCGTGACGCACCCCGATCGCGCAGAGGTGCGGGCCGCCATCGACCAGCTGAAGGTCGACGCGCTCGAGATTCCCGGCGTGAGCGGCCCGCCGGTCGAGCAGCTCTCGGCCGAGGGCGACGCGGCGCTGATCAGCTTCACGATGAGCGGCGGCCGGAACGACGAGGCCAACTGGGCGATCGTGCATCGGGTGCGGGACGAGCTGCGACCCAACCTGTTCGGCGACCTTTCGGACGTGCGGATGCTGGTCAGCGGTCAGGCAGCCCAGGCGCACGACGTGACGCAGATCTACATCGACGCGGCGCCGCGCATCTTCCTCTTCGTGCTCGGGCTGTCGTTCCTGCTGATGCTCGTCGCCTTCCACTCGATCGTCATCCCGATCAAGGCGATCATCCTCAACCTGCTGTCGACCGGCGCGGCGTTCGGGGTGATGGTCCTCGTCTTCCGCGACGGCTGGCTGGCGGAGCCGTTGGGCATCACGCCGGGCGGGGTGATCGAGAGCTGGGTCCCGGTCTTCATCTTCACGATCCTGTTCGGGCTCTCGATGGACTACCACCTCTTCATCCTCACCCGCATCAAGGAGGCGCGGGACCGGGGCATGGAGTCGCGCGCGGCGGTGGCACGCGGCGTGTCGGTCACGGCCGGGACGATCACGAGCGCGGCCTCGATCATGGTCGTCGTCTTCGCCGCGTTCGTGACCCTCAAGTTCGTCTTCATCCAGCAGCTGGGCCTGGGGCTGGCGGTCGCGGTCTTCATCGACGCCACGATCGTGCGCAGCGTCCTGCTGCCAGCCTCGATGCAGCTGCTCGGCGACTGGAACTGGTGGCTGCCGGGCTTCCTGCGCTGGCTGCCGCACATCACCATCGAGGGCGAGGGGCTCGAGCCGGCGGAGTCGGAGGGGTAGCGAGGGGGAGAACGCGGCAGGCCTAGACTCTGAGCGTGGATGCCGCGCAACTCGCCGACCTCATCACCGACGAGCTGCGGGCCGTCGCCCGACCCGAGCGCGCGACGCAGGAGAAGGCCTACCTGAAGAGCGACCTCGAGTTCCTGGGCGCCACGGTCTGGGAGATCCGGCGCGTCGCGCAGGCCTTCTCGAACGGCACGCCGCTGACCCACGACGAGCTCGTCGCGCTGGTCGAGGCGCTCTGGGCGCAGCCCGTCCACGAACGACGCATGGCCGCGGTGGCGCTGCTCGAGCTCCATCCGCGCTTGCTCGGTCCCGCGGACCTGCCGCTGATCGAGCGCATGCTGCGAGACTCCCGCACCTGGGCCCTGGTGGACGGGCTCGCCGCCGACGTGGTGGGCGGCATCCTGGCCGCCTCGCCGGTGAAGGTGACGCCGGTGATGGACCGATGGGCCACCGATCCTGACTTCTGGATCCGCCGCTCGTCGCTGCTCGCCGAGCTGAGTCCGCTGCGCGGAGGCGCCGACATGGCCCCGTTCCTGCGGCGCGCCGACGCGATGCTCGAGGAGAAGGAGTTCTTCATCCGCAAGGCGATCGGCTGGGTCCTGCGCGACACCGCCAAGCGGCGCCAGGCTGAGGTGGTGGCCTGGATCGCGCCACGCACGCATCGGGCCTCCGGCGTGACGATGCGGGAGGTGGTGCGGCATCTGCCCGCCGCTGAGGCGGATCGGCTGATGGCCGCCTACCGGGAGAAGAGAAGCTCCGTCGCCTGACGGGCGATCACCAGGTCTTCCCGGGCATGGACCACGATGGTCGCCACCGCCTCGCGCATGAGGATGCGATCGCCGTCTCCGTTGCCACCGGCCTCCGGTCGCTGCACGCCGAGGGTCGCCAGTCGGTCGCAGATGCGCCGGCGGGTGGTGGTCGAGTGCTCGCCGATGCCCCCGGTGAAGACGATCGCGTCGAGCCGGAAAAGGGCAGTCGCCATCTCGGCGATCCCCGCGGCGGCACGCCGGGCAAACAGCTCCATTGCGAGCTCGGCATCCGCATCGCCGTCAGCCGCGAGGGGTTCGAGCTCGGCCACGTCCGCCGTTCGCCCTGAGACACCCAGCAGACCGGACCGATGTTCGAGCGCCTCGGCCAGCTCATCCGTCCCCATCCCGTGTCGGAGCACGAAGAGCAGGATGCCCGGGTCGATGGAGCCCGAGCGGGTGCCCATCATCAGCCCCTCGAGCGGCGTGAAGCCCATGCTGGTGTCCGCCGATCGCCCACCGGCCACGGCGGACACCGATGAGCCCGAGCCGAGGTGCGCGACCACGAGCTGCAGCTCCTCCACGGGCCGTTCGAGGAGCGCCGCCGCGCGCTCGGTCGCCCAAGCCACCGACAGGCCGTGGAACCCGAAGCGCCGAACGCCCCAGCGGGCCAGCCACTCGGGTGGGACCGGATAGCGCCAGGCCGGCTCGTCGAGGGTCGCGTGGAAGGCGGTGTCGAAGCAGGCCACGTGCGGGTGATCCGGCAACAAGAGGCGTGCGGCACGGATCGTGTCGGCCGCGATCCGGTTGTGGAGCGGCGCCAGCTCGTCGAGCGCATCGATCTCGTCCACGACCCGGTCGTCGATCCGCGTCGCCTCGAGGAACGACCGCCCGCCGTGCACGACCCGGTAGCCGACCGCTTCGATCGGTTCGGCTCCAGCCGCTGCGGTCACCTCGCCGACGATCCCGGCAAGCGTCTCCGCCCGGGCGGCGGCGCCATCGGGATCGGCGCTCCAGGTGGTCGATGCCTCGGCGCGCGTCACGTCGCCGGGCGACTCCACCACGCTCGCCTTGATCGAGCTGGAGCCGGGATTGAGGACGAGGATGCGCGCCACCGGGGTCAGTGGGGCCAGACCCAGTCGCGGATCTCCGGGTCGTCCTCGCCGTGCTCGCGGGTGTAGGCGCGCGCCTCGAGCCGCCGATCGGCCATCAGCTGGCGCAGGTGTCCAGCGCGGTCGCTCAGGCCTGGCACGCGGTCGATGACGTCGATGACCAGGTGGTATCGGTCCAGGTCGTTCAGCATCACGATGTCGAACGGCGTGGTGGTGGTGCCCTCCTCCTTGTAGCCGCGCACGTGCAGGTTGTCATGGTTCGTGCGCCGGTAGGTGAGCCGATGGATGAGCCACGGGTAGCCGTGGTAGGCGAACACGATCGGCCGATCCTCCGTGAAGATCGCGTCGAACTCGTCGTCGGTGAGGCCGTGCGGGTGCTCGCGCTCGGGCTGCAGCCGCATGAGGTCCACGACGTTGACGACGCGGACCTTCAGGTCGGGCAGGTGCTGACGCAGGAGGTCGGCGGCTGCCAGGGTCTCGAGGGTCGGCACGTCGCCGCAGCAGGCGAGCACGACATCCGGCTCGCCGCCGCCATCGGAGCTGGCCCACTGCCAGATGCCGATGCCACGCGCGCAGTGACGGGCCGCCTCGTCGATCCCGAGCCAGTTCAGGGCGGGCTGCTTGCCGGCCACGATGACGTTGACGTAGTGCCGGCTGCGCAGGCAGTGATCGGCGACCTGCAGCAGGGTGTTGGCGTCGGGCGGCAGGTAGACCCGGATGACCTCCGCCTTCTTGTTGACCACGTGGTCGATGAAGCCGGGGTCCTGGTGCGAGAAGCCGTTGTGGTCCTGGCGCCAGACGTGGCTGCTCAGCAGGTAGTTGAGGGAAGCGATTGGGCGTCGCCAGGGGATGTCGCGGGTGACCTTCAGCCACTTGGCGTGCTGGTTGAACATCGAGTCGACGATGTGGATGAAGGCCTCGTAGCAGTTGAACAGCCCGTGTCGCCCGGTGAGCAGGTAGCCCTCCAGCCAGCCCTGGCAGAGGTGCTCGCTGAGGACTTCCATCACCCGCCCGTCCGGTCCGAGGTGCTCGTCGACCGGCAGGGTCTCGGCCATCCACACCTTGTCGGTGGCCTCAAGGACCGCCCCTAACCGGTTCGAGGCCGTCTCGTCGGGGCCGAAGAGGCGGAAGGTCTCCGGGTTGAGGCGGATCACGTCGCGCAGGTAGTCGCCCAGGACGCGGGTTGCCTCGCTCGTGGTCGTCCCCGGCGTCCCGATGTCCACCGCGTAGTCCCGCACCTCCGGCAGGTGCAGGTCGCGGAGCAGCTCGCCGCCATTCGCGTGCGGGTTGGCGCTCATCCGGCGCGGGCCGCGCGGTGGCAGGTCGGCCAGCTCCGGCAGGAGCGCACCGGCCGCGTCGAAGAGTTCGTCCGGCCGATAGCTCCGCAGCCAGGCCTCGAGGAGGGCGATCCGATCGGGCCTCTCGCGGACGTCGGCGATGGGGACCTGGTGCGAGCGCCACGTGCCCTCGACCGGCAGCCCGTCGATCTCCTTCGGCCCCGTCCAGCCCTTGGGCGTGCGCAGCACGATCATCGGCCAGCGCGGCCGGACTGGAGGTCCTGCGTTGCTGTCGCGTGCCGCCGCCTGGATCCGGGCGATCTGGTCGAGGGCGGTGTCGAGCGCTGTCGCCATCGCCCGATGCACCGCGGCCGGCTCGTCGCCGGCGACCTCGATGACCGTGTGGCCATATCCCTCGAGCAGTGCGCGCAGCTCTTCCGGCGGGATGCGGGCAAGCACCGTCGGGTTGGCGATCTTCCAACCGTTGAGGTGGAGGATCGGGAGGACGGCGCCATCGCGCGCCGGGTTCACGAACTTGTTGGCGTGCCAGCTGCCGGCGAGGGGGCCGGTCTCCGCCTCTCCATCCCCGATCACGCAGGCCACCAGCAGGTCCGGGTTGTCGAAGGCGGCGCCGTAGGCGTGCGACAGCGCGTAGCCGAGCTCACCCCCCTCGTGGATGGAGCCAGGCGTCTCCGGGGCCACGTGGCTGGGGATGCCCCCGGGAAAGCTGAACTGGCGGAAGAGGCGCCGCAGCCCATCCTCGTCGCGCGTGATGCGCGGGTATGCCTCCGTGTAGGTCCCTTCGAGATAGGCGTTGGCCACGAGACCCGGTCCGCCGTGACCGGGACCGGCGATGAAGATCGCGTCCAGGTCGCGGTCCCTGATGGCGCGGTTCAGGTGCGCGTAGATGAGGTTGAGGCCGGGCACCGTGCCGAAGTGCCCGAGCAGCCGCGGCTTGATGTGCTCCGCACGGAGGGGTTCGCGCAGGAGGGGATTGTCGAGCAGGTAAATCTGCCCCACGCTCAGGTAGTTGGCCGCGCGCCAGTAGGCGTCGATCAGGGCGAGCGCTTCGGGAGACGGTGGGGCAGCCGTCGTCTGCTCGGTGGGAGGCGGCATCGGCCTATTGTCGCCCTCTCGCCGATGAGCCGTGGCCTCGCGAGGCCCGGTACCCCGGTACCGGGGGTCCTGCCCGTTCATCGGCGCCTGATCGCGGGTCGCAGGCCCCGCCACACCACCCCCGGACCGAGGCGAATTTCGTCCTATCGACCCCGGACCCCACCATTCCTATCGTCCGGGTCATATGTTGCCGCGGATCACCATCACGGATGATCGTCAGCGCCGGCGGCCGATGCTGCTTGCGCTCGTCTTCGGCATCTTCCTGATGCTGATCGGGGTGACCGCGGTTGCCCTCGTGACAGTCACGACCGTGCACCTCACGAAGGGGACGCTCGACACCGTGGTGGCGCGCGATCGGTCCCTGGTGGCCCTCTTCGTGGCGGGCAATGTCCACCGCGACGACGTCGATGCCGACGGCCCAACCGTCGCCAGAGCGAAGGACCTCGAGACCAAGCTCACGCTGCTGACCGAAGAGGACGAGATCCTGCGTGTCGAGATCCGGGCGAACGACGGCACGATCCTCGTGAGCTCCGCGCCCGGCCAGGATGGGCTCAAGCCGCCGATCTCCGCCGACATGCGGCAGGCGCTCGGCGGTAAATCATCGGTCGACCTGGTCGACACCTCGACCGTCAGCGACCTCGGTTCGAGTGCACTCCCTGCCGATCACCTCGTCCGCGAATACCTGCCGCTGATCTCCGCCAACAAGACACTGGCCGTCTTCGCCGTGTTCCGCGACGCCCGACCGCTGTTGACGCGGATCGACCTGGCGCGCCGCGACGTGGTGCTGGTCACCATCTTCGCCTCGCTCTTCCTGGCCGTCGTGCTCTTCGGGGTCTTCCGGGCGGCGCAGAGACGGATCACTCGACAGCAGCAGCAACTTCTCGAATCCGAGCGCAGCGATCCCCTGACGGGCCTGCTGAACCATGGGGCGGTGGTGGGCTTCCTCGCCGAGCAGCTCGAGACGGTGCGGGAGGCCGGCGGCCGGCTCGGCCTAGCGCTCATGGACATCGACAACTTCCGGCTCCTCAACGATACCCACGGTCACAAGTCAGCCGACGAGGTGCTCGTGCGCGTCGCGGAGCTGGTCGAGCGTGAGAAGGGCTCCGCCGGCCGAGTCGCACGCTACGGACCCGATGAATTCCTCCTCGCCCTGGGCGATGCTGGCCTCCCTGAAGTCGAGGCGGCCGTGAATCGAGTGCGACAGGGTCTTGCCGAGATGAGCCTGCAATTCGGCGACTCGGAAGAGCTGCCGGTCACGATCAGCGCGGGAATCTGCCTCTATCCTGACCACGCCGATTCAGTCACCGAGCTTCTCACCGTCGGCGCGGTAGCGGTCCGCGAGGCGAAGGCCAGCGGTGGCGATGCCGTGCGCGTGGCACGCGTGGGGGAGGATCCGCGCGAGGCGTCGGGGTCGTTCGACGTCCTCCAGGGACTCGTCATCGCGGTGGACACCAAGGACCGCTACACGAAGCGTCATTCCGAGGACGTGGCGCGCTACGCGGTCTTCCTGGCGCGCCGGATGGGGATCGACCCCGAGCAGCTCGGCACAATCCACCTGGCGGGCCTGCTGCACGACATCGGCAAGATCGGCATCCCCGACACGCTCCTGCGCAAGCCGAGCCGGCTCACCGCCCAGGAGTTCGACATCTTCAAGCAGCACGTTGCGCTGGGCGACGCGATCGTGCGAGACGTCCCCGACGTCGAGGTGGTGCGGTCCGGCATTCGCCACCACCACGAGCGTTGGGATGGCCGCGGCTACCTTGAGGGCCTCGAACGCGACGAGATTCCGCTGCTTGGCCGGATCCTGGCCGTCGCCGACGCCTTCTCGGCGATGACGACCACCCGTCCCTACCGCAAGGCGCTGGATACGGCTGAGGCCCTCAAGCGGCTCGGCGACTCGGCCGGGACGCAGCTCCAGGAGGAGCTGGTCACGATCTTCATCACGGGGATCGAGACCGATGCGGACGCGCCGCTGCCGGGCGAGCCGCAGACCGGCCTCTGGGTCCCGACTCTCCGGGTGGCATGACGTGCGCCGCTGGCGGGTCGCCCTTGCCGCTGGTCTTCTGGCCGCGGGCCTGCCGGCGATTGCCCAGGCGCTGGTCGTCTACAGCCCCCTCGTCGTGGCAGTAGGGGACGTCACCAACTACACCTTCACCTTCACCAACTCGGATCCCACGGACACCACCGGGATCCGTTGTGCCGAAGTCCTGTTCCCGGACGAGTTCTACATCTCCAACCTCGGGACGCCCACGGCGAGCAACGGCCGCCCGTGGACATCGAGCCAGCTTGGCCAGTGGGTCCTCGTGTACAGCGGCGGCGGTGGTGGCCGGCTGCGAGTGGGCCAGTCGGTCACCTTCACGGTCACGGCGCTGGCCACGGCCCAGGGCACGTTCACGTTCGACAACCACGTGCACCTGACCTCAGGCTGCGACGACGCCAACATCAACGGCACGCCGCTGCCGTTCACGGTCCTGCCGAACATCATTCCCACGCCAACGCCAACCCCGGCACCGACCGCGTCTCCGAAGCCCACGCCTGCACCCACGGCCACGCCCGCGGCCACGCCCCCCCCGTCGCCCAGGCACACCCCGGACCCGGGCCCGCACAAGACTCCCGACCCGGCCACGCCGACGCCGGTGCCGACGGAGACGCCGTCCCTTCGACCCACGGCGACCGCGAGGCCATCCGTGCCAGAGCCCGAGCCGTCGCCATCGAGCAATCCCCCCGCGATGCAGGTGGCTCCGCTCAGCGACGGAGGGGATGGCCCCACCAACGATCTGGGGGTGGGGGTTGACGTCCTAACATTGCTCGACAGCCCATTCGACTGGGTCGTGCCGGGCGCGGCGGTGGGCGTGCCCGGCCTGCTCGTCGTCCTCTTCGTGGGCCTGCAGGCGGCAGGTGCCCTCGCCTGGATCCCCGCCGTCCGACGGATGGGCGAGGGTGATGATCGGCGCCGACGCGGGCGCCCTTTCAGCCGATCGGGGTAGCCGGGTCCCAACCCTCGAGTCGCTTGCGAACATCGGCCAGGAAGTTGCCGACTTGCGCCCCATCGAGCACGCGATGGTCGAACGAGCAGGTCATGTTCATGATCGGTCGGACGGTGATGACGTCCTCACCCTCCACGCTGATCACCACCGGTCGCTTGACGATGGCCTCCATCGAGAGGATCGCCACCTCGGGGCTGTTGACGATGGGCATGGATGAGACCGATCCGAACCAGCCGGTGTTGTTCACCGTGAAGGTGCCGCCCTGGATCTCGTCGAGGCGCAGCTTGTTCGTGCGAGCGCGGGCCGCCAGGTCCTGGATCCGATGGTTCACGCCGCTGATCGAGAGCTGGTCGGCGTTGGCGATGACCGGCACCAGCAGCCCGTTGTCGACCGCCACGGCGATGCCGATGTTCATGGCCTGCTTGAGGATGATCCGATCCTCGGCGAACTGGCTGTTGAGGGTGGGGTGCAGGCGCAGCGTCTCGGTGACGGCCTTGATGACCGCCGCCACGTAGCTGATGCCGATGCCCTCGCGCGCCTTGTAGGACTCCTGGTTGGTCTCGCGCCAGCGCACGACGTTGTGCATGTCGACTTCGATGACGGTGTAGGCATGCGGCACGGTCTGCTTGACCCGGGTCATCTTGGCCGCGATCCCCTTGCGCATCTGGCTCAGCGCAACCTCCACGTCGCCGCCGGTCGGGGCGGGCAGCGGAGTCGGCGCGGCGTAGGCGGGCGCCGGGGCAACAGCCGGAGGAGCAGCCGCAGGTGCCGGGGCTGCCACGGGAGCCGGCGCCGCGGCTGCCACGGGCTCGGCCATGGGAGCCGGTACCGGGGTCGCCGGCGGAGCCGCGGGCTCGGGGGTGGGAGCGGCGACGGCCGCTGGCGTCGGGTTCTCGGCGGTGGCCGGTGCTGCACCTGCGGCGACAAAGGTCAGGACGTCCTCGCGGGTTACGCGCCCGCCGGCGCCACTGCCCTTCAGCTGGGCGATGTTGATCCCGTGCTCGCGCACCAGGCGCCGCACGGCCGGGGTCATCCGCGTGGTGCCATTGCCCGACTCGGGCTCGGTCGCCGTCGCCGGGGCGGTGTCTGCGGGAGGTGGCGCGGCGGGAGCGGCTGCGGCCACCGGCTCTGGAGCGGGGGCCTCGGCGACTGGCTCAGGCGGGGGAGCGGCCGCGGCAGCCGGCTCAGCCGCGGGGGCAGGAGGTGCGGCAGCTGGCTCGGGGGTCGCGGCGTAGGCGGGCGCTGCGGCAGCCTCAGGAGCAGGCGCTGCGACAGCCTCGGGAGCTGCCGCCGCCGGCGCCGCGGCTTCGGCGGTGGCGCCATCGGTCTCGATCTCGGCCAGCGGCGTGCCGACCTTCACCGTCTGGCCGTCGCCCACGATGATCTTGGTGACGGTGCCGGCCACCTCGGCTGGCACCTCGGCGTTGACCTTGTCGGTGACCACCTCGAACAGCGGGTCGTACTGCTCGACCTTGTCGCCCTCCTTGACCAGCCAGCGCTCGATCGTCCCCTCGGTGACCGATTCGCCCAGCTGCGGCATCTTGATGGTGGTGGCCATGTGCTCCTCGTATCAGGCTCGCGCGCCGCGCGGCGGCACGCTGGTGGTGGTCATGTTGCGCTCACGGTACAGGTCGCGCAGGACGCCGATCTCGCCCCCATGGTGCAGGTCGTGGTCGATCATTGTCCACAGGACGCGCCAGGTCGGCCACTCCTCGCCCCAGTTGGTCATGCGCGGAGCGTCCAGATCGGCATCGGTCAGGCCACCCAGCGCCGAGACGAGCAGCTCCTGGCCATGCTCGAGCACTGCGATCGCATCGGCGGCAGTGTGCGCCGAGTCGATCTCCGGCCAGGTCAGCCTGCCGGGGCCGAAGGCGTACTCGTGGTACATCAGCTTGCACTCGGCGACGTGGTCGAGCCGCCAACCAATGGTGGTAAACGGTCCCGGAACGGGGTGCTGATCGGGGTAGTCGACCATCCACAGGCCATTCGGCTGGCGACGGACCGTCCAGCATTCGGCGACCGGCTCCCACCAGAACTCCTCGTCGGTCAGCCCGTCGACGCGTTGGCGGAGGGCGCGGTAGGCCCCGTCGAGCTCATCGGCCAGCAGCTGGGTGGCGGTCGGCATCGGCTCAGTAGGCGGCCAGGGCGCGCGCCGCCTCGACGATCTTGGCGGGATTGAGCATGAACCACTCTTCCAGGCTGTGGTGGAACGGGACGCCGGGGACATCGGGGCCGGCGAGGCGGGTGACGGGTCCGTCGAGATGCTCGAAGGCCTGCTCGGCAATGGTCGCCGCGATCTCGGCTCCGAAGCCACCGAAGCGGTTCGCCTCGTGCACGACCAGCGCCTTGCCGGTCTTCGCGACCGATGCCAGCACCGCGGCGGTGTCGAGCGGGCGCAGGGTGCGCAGGTCCACCACCTCGGCCTCGACGCCGTCCTCGCGGGCGAGCGTCTCCGCCGCTTCGAGGGCGCAGAAGCGCATGTAGCCGTAGCAGAAGATCGAGAGGTGCTTGCCCGGTCGCGCCACGTCGGCAACGCCGATCGGTACCACGTGGTCGCCGTCCGGCACCTCCGCCTTGAAGAGCCGATACGTCTTCTTGTGCTCGAAGAACATGACCGGGTCAGGGTCCCGCACTGAGGCCTTGAGCAGCCCCTTCGCATCGGCCGGAGTGCCCGGCGCCACCACCTTCAGGCCGACCGTCGAGGTGAAGTAGGTCTCGTTGCTCTGCGAGTGGTAGAGGGCGCCATGCACGCCGCCGCCGTATGGCATCCGGATCACCATCGGCAGCCCAAAGGTGTTGTTGGACCGATATCGCATCCGGCTGATCTCGGACACGATCTGGTTGAAGGCGGGGTACACGAAGTCGGCAAACTGCATCTCGGCGATCGGCCGCAGGCCGTAGATGGCGGCGCCCATCGCGGCACCGGCGATCATCGCCTCGGTGAGGGGCGTATCGAGCACGCGCTTGCCGCCGTACTTGGCCCACAGGCCGTCGGTGGCGCCGAAGACGCCGCCCTTCTTGCCGACGTCCTCGCCCAGCACCATCACGTTCGGGTCGCGTTCGAGCTCCTCGTCCATGCCGGCGCGGATCGCCTCGAGGATGTTCAGCTCGGCCATCAGTCGCCGTCCTCGGCGTAGACCCAGCGCGCGGCGGTGGCCACGTCCGGCTCGGGATGGGCCTCGGCGCGCTTCGAGGCCTCGTTGATCTCGGCCTTGACCTCGGCGCGGAACTGCTCGTCCAGCTCCGTGGTCAGCAGACCGGCAGTCATCAGGCGCTTCGCGAAGATGGGGAGCGGATCGTGCTGCTTGAGGTCCTCGACCTCGCCGGCCCCGCGATAGCGACGCTGGTCGTCGTCGGAGGAGTGGCTTGTCAGACGGACCACCACCGCCTCGATCAGGGTCGGGCCCTCGCCGCGCCGCGCTCGCTCGTGCGCCTCCCTGGCGGCCGCGTAGCAGGCCAGCGGGTCGCCGCCATCCACCGTCACGCCGGCGAAGCCGTACCCCGCCGCGCGCGCGGCGACCGAGAGGCCGCCCACCTGCTGGTCGAGCGGGACGCTGATCGCCCAGCCGTTGTTCTCGCACACGAAGATGACCGGCAGCTTGTGCACGCCCGCGAAGTTCATCGCTTCGTGGACCTCGCCCTGGTTGCTCGTCCCCTCGCCGAACGAGGTCAGCGTGACGACGTCCTCGCCCTTGACCCAGGCGCCCATCGCGATGCCCACCGCGTGCAGCACCTGGGTGCCGACCGGTGAGCTGAGCGAGACGATGTGGTAGCGCGCCGCGCCGTAATGGCCGGGCATCTGCCTCCCGCCCGACGAGATGTCGTCGCCCTTGGCGAGGTGGGCGGTGATGATGTCCTCGGGCGTCATCCCGAAGGTGATGGCCGATGCGATCGACCGGTAGTAGGGAGCCATCCAGTCCTGGTTGGGGCGCATCGGCCAGGTGATGCCGATCTGCGCCGCCTCGTGGCCCTGGCCCGAGATGATGAAGGCGATCTTGCCGGCGCGCTGCATGAGCCACATCCGCTCGTCGATGGCCCGGGCGAGGAGCATCTGGCGGTACATCGCCAGCACGTCGGCGTCGCTGAGGCCGAGCGCCTTGTGCCCGAGCTCCGCGACCTTGGTGTTCGCCATCAGTCCAATTGTCTCAGACGTGGATGGCCGCGCCGTCGACGGCGAGCGCCGCCTCGACCAGCACTTCGGTCAGCGTCGGATGCGCGTGGACCGACATCGCGATCTCGCCGGCGGTCCCCTCCAGCAGCATGGCCAGCGTCGGCTCGGCCAGGAGGTCGCCCGCGTGGGCGCCGATCAGGTGCGCGCCCAGCAGCAGGCCGGTTCCCGCATCGGCGACGAGCTTGGCGAAGCCGTCGACCTCGCCCACGATCGTGGCCTTGCCGAGCGCCCGGAACGGGAAGGAGCCGACCTTGACGGTATGCCCGGCCTCGGTGGCCTGCGCCTCGGTCATTCCCACCGACGCGATCTCCGGGCGGCAGAAGGTGACGCGGGGCATGAGCTCCATCCGCACCGGTTCCGGGTCGTGGCCGGCGATCTTCTCGACCGCCACCACCGCTTCATGGCTGGCCACGTGGGCAAGTGCGTAGCCGGGCACGATGTCGCCGATCGCGTACAGGTGCGGCACGCCGGTCTGCATGAAGCCGTCCACCTTCACGAAGCCGCGTTCCATCTCGACGCCGGGGATCTTGTCCAGGCCGACCTCGTCGGTGACCGGGCGACGCCCGACGGCAACCAGGATGACGTCGGTCTCGAGCTCCACCCGCGTCTTGCCGTCGCGCGCCTCGATCGCGAAGTGGACCCCGCCCCTGGTGCGCTCGATGCTCTTGGGATCGATGCTCGACGAGGCGTAGATCTTCATGTTTCGCTTCTTGAAGATGCGGGTCAGCTCCTTGCTGACGTCCGCGTCCTCGAGCGGCACGATGCGGTCGAGGTACTCGACCAGGTGGACCTGCGCCCCCAGGTCGGTGTAGAGGCTGGCCCATTCCACGCCGATGGCGCCGGCGCCGACGATGGCAACCCTGGCGGGGACCGTCCCGCGCTGGAGCGCCTCGTCCGAGGTGATGATCAGCTCGCCGTCGACGTCGAGTCCGGGGAGGCTCCGCGGCGCGGAGCCGGTGGCAAGGATGAGGTCCGTCGCGGTCGCATCGACGTCGCCGGACTCTCCGCCGCTGACGTGCACGCTGGTAGGCCCGGTGAGGGTGCCGGTGCCGCGCAGCACGGTGACCCCGTTCTTCTTCATGAGGAACTCGACGCCCTTGACGTGCTTCTCGACCACGAAGTCGCGCCGCTTGCCGAGGGCGGGATAGTCGAGCGTGACCCCGCTCGCGCCGGCAAGCCCGAACTCGGCGCCCTGCTCGGTGACGCGATGGAAGAGGTCGGCGGTCTCGAGCATCGCCTTGGTCGGGATGCAGCCTCGGTTCAGGCAGGTGCCCCCCATCTTGTCGCGCTCGACCAGGCCGACCTTGAGCCCCAGCTGTGCCGCACGGATGGCACCGACGTAGCTCATCCCTCCGCCCAGAATCAGCAGGTCGAAGTGCTGTGCCTCGCTCATGCGGGGATCGCCGGCTTGTCGAGGGAGCGGCCCTCGTGGGCGACCAGCAGCGCGCGCCAGTCGTTGGGGACCCGGGTCGGCTTCTCGATGTCGTAGTCGAAGGCGACGAGGACCGTGTCCGAGCGGGCCAGCGCGCGCGCCTCCTGGTTCACGAGAAGGTGCGACATGCCGATGCTGCTGTTCCCGATCCAGTCGACCCGGCTGCCGACCTCGACGTTGTCGCTGAACATGACCTGGGAGAGGTAGTCGATCTTCAGCATCGCCAGGATGAAGGGCATGCTGACCGGGTCCGCCCCGGTGCCGAGTACGTCGCGCAGGTAGAGGACGCGGCCCTGCTCGACGTAGCTGGCGATCACCGCGTTGTTGACGTGGCCGAACGGGTCGAGGTCGCCGAGGCGCACGTCGAGGCGCGTGCGGTGACGGAATTCATCGATCACGGGAAGCCGATTCTACACGGGCCATCAGGTGGCCTCGCCGGCCCGGTCGATGAGCGCGGCGAGCAGGGTGGTGCGCGGGACGACGCTCGACAGGTCCAGCCACTCGTCGGCGGAATGGTCGTCACCGCCCACCGGACCGAGGCCGTCGAGGGTTGGCAGGCCGGCGGCAGTGGTCGTGTTCGCGTCGCTCGCCCCGCCGGTCAGGGCGTCGTGGACCTCGAAGCCGAGCTCGCCGGCGATGGCGATGGCGAGCTCCGCCATCCGTGCGTTGCCCGGGGTCCGTTCCATGGGCGGGTGGAAGGCGGCCCGGCGCAGCGTGGCCGAGACCCCATCCAGGGTCGGGTGGATGACGATGGCCTCCATCTCGGCTGCCGCCAGCTCGAACTCCGAGGTGCTGGCCGCCCGCAGGTCGAGCTCCATCCGGCAGCTTCCCGCGACGACGTTCGGGCGGGTCCCGCCCTCGATCACGCCGACGTTCACGGTCACGCTCGGCCACTGCCCATTGAGCGCCTGCAGGGCGATCACCTGGCGGGCCGCCTCGAGGATGGCGCTGCGTCCCTTCTCCGGCTCCACCCCGGCGTGCGCCGCGCGTCCCGTAATCGTGGCCTCGAAGTCGGCGATTCCCTTGCGAGCGCTGACGATGTCGCCGTTGGCCCGGGCGCATTCCAGCACCATCGCGGCGTCGTGCTCGGGGACGAGCCTCCGGATGTGCCCGGTGCTGAACGGCGAGCCGATCTCCTCGTCGGGATTGGCGACGAAGGTGACCGATGGTCGACGGTCGATGGCGTGCAGTGCGGCCAGGGCGTGGAGTCCGGCGAGCAGGCCGCCCTTCATGTCGCTGACGCCCGGTCCGGTCGCTCGCTCGCCGGCCACCCCGAACGGTCGCTGGGCAGCGGTGCCGGGCTCGAAGACGGTGTCCATGTGCCCGATCAGCAGCAGCCGCGGCCCTGGACCGGCGAGGTGCCCGATGACGAGGTCGCCGAGCTGGCGCTCCCCGTCAGTCGGCTCGTGCGGAACGCGCTCGACGGACGCGCCGAGCTCGGCGAGCGAGGCGGCGACCGCATCGGCGACGCGGTTGACGCCGGCGGGGGTGTACGAACCGCAGTCGAGGTTGACCAGCCTCGACAGTTCGTCCAGGAAGCGGTCGTAGCGGGCAGCGACAGCGGCCTGCAGGCCGTCGGGGAGGGTCACGGCGCGTGAGTATACTGCCGGCCATGCCGAACGACGCGCGGCCGAGGGCCGAAGTCGAGCTGCTCGAGCTGCGCGTGCTGGACGGCCCCAATCGGTTCTTCAACCGCCCCGCCATCAAGCTCGAATTCGGGTCGGAGACGCCGGGCGCCGCCGCCGACGTGGCGGCCGCGACGGCACTCGCCCTCCGCCGCCTGCACGTGGCGATGGACCTGCCGGTCCCGCGCGTCACGGTGCGCCACTCGCACGACCACCGGCGAGCCGCGATCGCCTTCCAGTGGCGCCGTCGAGCCCGCTCCCAGGCGATCGCCGGCGCCGCCGCCCGGATCGCATCGGGCGCCAGCACCGCGCGCCAGGAGGTGCGTGGCCTCAAAGCCGTGGCGGCCGGCCCGATGCCCGTCCTGCCCAGGCCGCGGATCCCGGTGGTGGCGGTCACCGGCACGAATGGCAAGAGCACGACCACCCGCCTCATCGCGCACATCGCGAGCGTCGTCGGGCTGAGGGTCGGGATGACCAACTCGGACGGGATCTACATCGGCTCCGATCTGGTCGAGGCGGGGGACTGGACCGGCTTTGGCGGCGCCGGCCGCGTGCTGTCGGAGCCGAAGCTCGACCTCGCCGTGCTCGAGACGGCCCGCGGGGGGATCCTGCTGCGCGGCATCGGCTACGCCGCCAACGACGTTGCAGTGGTGACGAACGTCTCGGCCGACCACCTCGGCCTGCAGGGGATCGACACGCTCGACGAGCTGGCCGAAGTGAAGGGCGCGATCACGCGCATCACGAAGCGGTCGGGCTGGGCGGTGCTGAACGCCGACGACCCGCGCGCCTGGCGCATGCGGCGCGAGACGAAGGGGCAGTGGTACCCGTTCAGCATGGATCCGGAGAACCCGAGCATCGAGCTCGCCCTCGACCGGGGTGGCCGGGCGGCGGTCATCCAGCACGGCTGGCTGGTGCTGCTGGGCGCCGGCCGTCGCCCGCAGCGCCTGGTGCGGATCGTGGACCTGCCGGTCGCCTTCGCCGGCCTCGCCCGCTACAACGTGGCCAATGCCCTCGCAGCCGTGGCCGCCGCTGACGCCCTGGGGATCACGGCCGAGAAGATCGCCGAGGGACTGCGCTCCTTCGCCCTCGACACGGCGGTGAACCCGGGCCGGCTCAACCTGTTCGAGCGCAAGGGGCTGCTCGTGCTGGTGGACTTCGCCCACAACGAGGCCGGCCTGGCGGGGCTGCTCGAGGTGTGCCGTCAGCTGCGCGAGGCCGCCGGCCGCGGACCTCGCAGCCGGCGCGGGTCCGTGCGAGTGGCGATCGGCACGGCCGGGGACCGCTCCGACGAGATCCTGCATGGCCTGGGCCTGCTCGCCGGCGCGGCGGCCGACGAGGTGGTGATCTGCGAGAAGCCGCACTACCTGCGCGGCCGCGAGTCGGAGGAGATGAACGAGATCATGCGGGCCGGGGTCCGGGAGGGCGGCTATGTCGGCCCGGTCGAGGCCTTTCCGAGCGAGCTCGCCGCACTGCAGGGGCTCATCGCCCGTGCCCGGCGCGGCGACGTGGTGGCGGTCATGACCCACGCCGAGCGCGTCGAGGTCTTCGCCTGGCTGGAGGCAGAAGGGTGCCTGCAGGTCGACTTCGCGCGGCTCCGCGAGCTGGTCGGCGCCTAGCCGTCGACCTCGATCGCGACCATCTCCTCCAGCTCGTCGTCGAGCGTGTCGATGGCGGAGGACGCCTCACTGGCCGATGCGCCGCCATGCTGCCGTCGCTGGAGCTCCTTCCAGACGTCGTTGGCGTGGTCCACGCAGACGACCACGACGTCGCCCTCGTGGCCCATGTCCAGCGCGTAACGGGTCGCCTCCATCTCGTCGAGCACGGTCTCGACGTTCGTGCAGCGAGCCCCGTCGGCGATGCCGGCGCGCACGCCTCGCTCGATGAGGGCCGCCGTCTCGCCCCGTGGCCGGCCGCGGTTGTTGGCGTCCTCGCGGACGATGATCGTGTCGAAGTGCTGCGCGGCGATCCGCCCCAGCTCCACGATGTCCTCGTCCCGCCGGTCGCCGGCGGTCGCCATGACCCCGATCCGCTGGCCGGTGACCAGGGCACGCCGTCCACTGGCCGACGGCTCGGTCAGCCGCCCCACGAATTCGCCGAGCGCCGAGACAGCCGGCGCGTTGTGCGCGTAGTCGACGATGACCCGATAGCCGTCGAGCTCGAACATGTTGAGGCGCCCGGGCGCCATGAAGTAGCTGGTGGTGAAGGTGCGCAGCCCCTGGCGCACGTCATGCAGGTGCGCGCCGGCGGCCCAGGTCGCGGCCGCCGCGGCCAGCGCGTTCTGGACGTTCATCCGCGCTCGCCCCTCGAAGGTCGCGGGCAGCAGGTGGGTCCACACCAGCGGAAGGTTCTTGCGGCCCTGGCGCAGGACGATCATGTCGCCGTTCCGGCCCGGCTCGAGCGTCACCGCCCGCCGCCCGCGGCTCGCCTGGCGGCGGATCGTCTCGTTGTTCGGGTCCATGCTGAAGTAGATGACCGATCCCGAGCAGTGGCGGCCCATGGCCGCCACGAGGGGGTCATCGGCGTTGAGGACCGCGGTCCCGTCGCGTGGGACGGCCTCGACCACGACCTGCTTGACCGCGGCCAGCTGGCGCATCGAGGTGATGCCGCCGAGCCCCAGGTGGTCGCCCGTCACGTTGAGCACCACCGCCACGTCGTTGCGGTCGTAGCCAAGCCCCTCGCGCAGGATCCCGCCGCGGGCGACCTCGAAGACGGCCATCTCGACGTTCGGGTTCTGGAGCACCGTCGAGGCGGACTTGGGGCCGCTCATGTCGCCGCGGCGGATGAGGCGGCCGTCGACCACGATGCCATCGGTGCTGGTCATCCCGACCTTGCGGCCCATGCCCTTGAAGATGTGGGCGATCATCCGGGCGGTGGTCGTCTTGCCGTTGCTGCCGGTGACGGCCACGATCGGGATGCGGGCGGCTGACCCTGGCGGGAAGAGCATGTCGATCACCGGCTTGGCGACGTACTGGGCCTCGCCCTCGGTGGGGTGGGTGTGCATCCGGAATCCGGGGGCGGCGTTGACCTCCACGATCCCGCCGCCGGTCTCGCGCACGGGGACGCTGATATCGGGGCAGATGAAGTCGATGCCGGCGATGTCGAGGCCCACCACCCGCGCCGCCAGCTCAGCGATCTCGGCGTTCTCCGGATGGATCTCCTCGGTGCGGTCGATGCTGATGCCACCGGTGCTCATGTTCCCGGTCCGCTTCAGGAAGACGCGGGTCTTCGCCGGCGGGACGTCCGTCATGGCGAAGCCCTGCTCCGCGGCGTAGGCAATCGACTCCTCGTCGACATTGATCCGGGTCAGCACCTTCTCGTGGCCGATGCCCCGCCGTGGGTCGGCATTGGTGGCCTCGATCAGGTCGCTCAGCGAGTGCGTCCCGTCGCCGTCGACGTGGGCCGGGATGCGCTGCGCCACGGCCCGCAGCACCCCGCCGATGACGAGGCAGCGGTAGTCGTTGCCGGTCAGGAAGCTCTCCACCACGACGCCGCCGTTGCGCGACTCACGCCGTGCGAGGCCGTACCCCTCGCGCACCGACGCCTCGTCGGCGAGGTTGAGGATGACGCCGCGTCCATGGTTGCCGTCGAGCGGCTTGACGGCCACTGGATACCCGATGCGCGCCGCGGCCGCGGCTGCCTCATCGGCGTTGCGGACCACGTCGGCGCGGGGGACGGGGACGCCGGTGCCGGCCAGCAGCTTGTTGGTGAGCTTCTTGTCCGACGCGATGTCCACGCCCAGCGAGCTGGTGTTCGAGGTCATGGTGGCCCGGATCCGCTGCTGGTGGACGCCGTGCCCGAGCTGCACCAGCGACTGGTCGTTGAGCCGGATCCACGGGATGTCGCGCAGGCTCGCCTCGTCGAGCAGCGCCTGGGTGGAGGGCCCGAAGGCAGCGCGCTCGGCCAGCAGGACGAGCTGCTCGAACTCGGTCGCCAGGTTGAAGTCCTTGCCGGGCTCGACGAGGTGATTGACGAGCCGCACCGCCAGGCGCCCGGCGGCCAGGCCCACGCTCTCCTCCGCGTACGAGTAGACGACGTGGTAGCGACCCGGCTCGCCGGTGCTCCGCGTCTTGCCGCGACCCACCTCGGTGCCCGCGTCCCGCTGGAGCTGCAGCGCGATGTGCTCGGCCACGTGGCCGACCCAGGTCCCGTCCTTCAGCCGCTTCGCGAAGCCGCCGGCACGCCCCGTCGAGCAGGAGTGCTGCCCGACGCCGGGAAGCATCGAGAGCAGGGCGTCGGTGAAGCCGGGGAGGAGGTTGGTGGGGAATCCCTCGAGCACGCCGAGGTCGACGACGAGCTTGATGGTGGGGTCGTAGCTCCAGTAGTTCGGACCGCGGTAGACGCGCGTCTCGATGATCCGCAGCGTTCCGAGCGGCCTGGCTCCCGACGCCTTGGCGGCAGCCTCGGCCGCGCTGCGCCGTACGGCTCCGGCGGATCTGCCCTTCTTGTCCGCTGGACGGGCCTTGGCAGCCGGACGAGCCTTGGCGCGCTCGGCCGTCACTCGCTCGCCTCCTCGTCGCGATGAGCGTGCATCGCGCGACGCCGGGCTCGCTCCGGGGCCGTGTCGTCGGCGCCCTCGGCGGCCACGCGTCGGATGAGGCGTCGTGCCTTGTTCCCGGCCGCGAGGAGCTGTGACGCCTCTCGCTCGCTGACCGGGACGCTGCGCAGCGGGGTGAGCAGGCGCCGCCGCCGGAGGTCGAAGCGGTAGCCGCTCGGCAGCGAGTGCAGGATCACCCCGCTGACCATGATCGGCTTGTGGCGCTTGACCTCGTAGGCATCGGTCTCGAGGCGGGCCGGATCGAGGATGGTGACCGAGCCCTTGCCGAGCACCTCCATCACGCCCGATGGACTGACCAGGGCCGCGGTGTCCTCGTCCACCCCGAGGCCCAGCAGGGCGGGGGACTGGGCGATCAGGGCCAGGAGGCGCCCGATCCGGTTCCGCTGCTCGAAGTGCTGGTCGATGATCACCCCGGGCAGCAGCCCCAGGCCGGCGCTCATCTGGGTCATGCGCTGCTTCGGCGAGGTTCCGCTGGTGCCGAACGCGACCATGTGGCTGCTGATGGCGGAGGCGCCGGCGCTGGTGCCGGCGATGATCGCGCCATGGCGGTGGCGTTCGATGATGGCGCGCCCCAGGGCCGTCCCGCCGATCACGCTCGACAGTCGCAGCTGGTTGCCACCGGTCATGAAGACGCCGGTCGTGTCGTCGAGCTGGGCTGCCAGGGCCGGGTCGTTGGCCTCTTCCCGGGTGATCGGTCGCAGGCCAATGACGTCCGGGATCCCGAGCTGTCCGAAGAGCGACCGATACAGCTCGGTCGCCTCGTCGCCGAGCGAGGACGCGGTGGAGATGATCGCCACCCGGCCAGACGCGCCGCCCGCCAGCGATGCGAAGCGCGTCAGGATCTGACGCTGCCGAAGCTTCTCCTCAGCGCCGCCGATGATCAACAGGTGACCTGGGCGGGCGGCGCCCGGGCGTGAGGTATGGGCCATGTTGCCGGTGAGCATAGCAACGCTAGACTCGATCGGATGTCCAGCACCGATGGGGCCGATGACGCCCGCGTCGATCTGCGCGACTACTACGCGGTGCTCGGCGCCGAGCCCTCGGCCTCGGTGGCCGAGCTGCGGGCGGCCTTCCGCGAGGCGGTCCTGCGCCACCACCCCGATCGCAGCTCGCAGGATTCGCTGGCCACGCGACGGACATCGGTCCTGAACCGCGCCTGGGGCGAGCTGCGCGATCCCGTCCGGCGCCTCCATTACGACCACGCCCTGGAGCGCGGCAATGCCGCCACGCTGGCCTGGCCGCTGGGCTCCGACGAGGCGCCGGCGGCGCGACGGCAGCGGCCGGCAGCTCGTCCTGCGCGGACCCCGTGGCACATGCCGGAGTTCCGCAGCGTGCACGGCTTCCGGATCCCGACCCAGGTCTTCCTGGCCGGGCCGGTGGCGCAACGGACGTGGATCGTCGAGCACCACATCGACGGCGAGGAATGGCGCGACCATCGAGAGCGCTATTGGCTGCGGTTCGCGGCCGCGTACTACCGCGACCGCGGCCGGACCGACGACTGGCTGGGCGCGCTCGAGCGGCTGGTCGAGCTCGACGGCACCTTCGAGACGCTCGTGCGCGCCGACCTGCGCCCCGCCTACGTCTCGGCGGAGGAGTACCTGCGCGGGCTTGGCTTCCTGCGAACGGTCGAGATGCGCTACGCCGCCGGCAGCCCGCAGCGCAAATGGGTCGACCGGGAGCTGCGCGCGCTGCTGGCCGAGTACCGCGATGCGCGCGTGCGGAAGGGACGGCCCGAGGATCGTGCCGAGGCCGCCGAGCTGCTGCTGAACTACCTCGAAGCGCTCGAGATGCCGCCCGCCTTCGCCGACGTGCGGGCGGCGATCATGGCCCACGTGCACGCCGGACACGCCGGGCGAGCCGCCGAGCTGCTGGAGCGGGCAGTCGAGGTGCCGATCACCGAGCCCGCTCGCTGGTTCAGCATGGTCCAGCTCCTGACCGAGGGCGGCCAGCTCGATCGCGCCTCCGAGATGCTGGCGCAGATCGCGCGCGGCGACCACCCGGAGGCGCTCGATCGGCGTCGGTTGCGCGCGGATCCGGCGCGTCGCATCTCGGCCGCCCGGGTCCGGCTGGAGCGGGCACGCCTGCGCGCGGCTTCGGTGGGAGCTAGGGGGCGGGGACGACCTCGACCGGGGCGATCCCCAGCGCCTCGACGTCGGCGCGGATGACCTTGGCGTCACCCACCGCAAGGATGAGCAGCTCGTCGGGCCGGATCAGCTCGATCGCCGCCTGGTGCGCATCGGCCGAGCTGACCGCCTCGATCCTGGCTCGGTAGGTCTGCCAGAAGTCATCGGCCAGGCCGTAGATGGCGATCGGCTCGATCGCGGCCGCGATGCCGCCGGTTGACTCGAAGCGCAGCGGGAAGATGCCGATCTGGAAGTCGCGCGCCTCCGTCAGCTCTCCCTCCTCGAACGGCGCGCTGCGCGCCGCCTCGAGCAGCCCCACCAGCTCGGCGATGGCCGGCGCGCTGACATCGGTCTGCACCGCGGTGGCGGCGGTGAAGATGCCCGCCGAGCGACGCGCATCGAAGCCGCTGCGCGCTCCATACGTGTAGCCCAGCTCCTCGCGCAGCCGGCGGTTCAGGCGCGCCCCGAACATGCCGCCCAGGACGGTCGACATCACGATCGCGGGGAAGTAGCGCGGGTCGTAGCGATCGATCCCGATGTGCCCCACTCGGAGCTCGCTCTGCACCGACTCGGGCCGATCGACGATCACGATCCGGCGACCGCCGCGCGGATGCGGGGCGATGGTGCGATGGCCGGGGCCCACTCCCTCCCAGCTCGCCAGGTGGCGCTCGACCGAGGCCGCCACGGCATCGTCGTCGAACGAGCCCGCGATGACGAGGTGCGCGAGGCCCGGGCGGTAGTGGGTGTCGTGGAAGGCCAGCACGTCGTCGCGCGACAGGGTCTCGACCGTCTCGGGGCTGCCGGCGGAGAGCCGGCGATACGGGGTGTCGTCGGCGTACGCGTGGCTGAGGAACGTCTCGTCGGCGAGGCGCCCCGGATCGGATCGCGACTGCAGGATGTCGGCCAGGCGCTCGGCCTTCAGGCGCTCGAACTCACCCTCGTCGAAGCGCGGCTCGCGCAGCATCTCGGCCAGCAGGCCGAGTCCCTCGTCGAGGTGCTGTGGCAGCGACTGGAAGGCGGCGCGGGCGCTGTCCCAGCTCGATTCGCTGCTGACCTCGATGCCCAGGCGCTCGGTCGCCTCGGCGAACGCGGATGCGTCGAGCCGCTTCGTCCCGGTGACGAGCAGCTGGGCGGTCAGCGCCGCAATGCCGCCGTGCGGCTCGTCCTCGGCGGCTGCGCCTCCGTCGAGGAGCAGGTGGACGTTGACGAGCGAGGATCCGGCGACGGGGATCGTCCAGACGTTCAGCCCGTTCGCCAGCTGGCGGCGTGAGAAGTCGGGGAAGCGGTACGGCCGCGGGACGCCGGCGGGCGGACGCATCGGGTTGAGCGCGCGCGTCATGCCGCTGCCTCGGCGGACTCCGCCGGGAGGTAGGTCAGGACGACGCGGTTGTCCGCGCGGATGCTGGCGGCCATCGCATCGCGGACTCGTGCCGCGCCAACCGCCTCGTAGCGGCTGACCTCGGTGTTGATCCGCTCTGGCTGGTCGAAGAGGCAGGCGTACATCGAGATCCGGTCGGCGCGCTCGCTGATCCGCTCCAGGCTCGATTCCACTCCGGCCGCGTGCAGGTTGCGGACCCGCTCCAGCTCATCACCGCTCGGCCCGTCGTTGGTGAGACGGTCGACCTCGGTCCACAGGGCGGCCTCCACCGTCTCATGGGCGACTCCGGGTCGTGCAGTGGCCCAGATCGTGAAGATGGCGGCGCCGCCGATGATCGGGAAGGCGAAGGTCGTGACGTCCTGCGCCACCTGCTGCTCGCGCACGAGCGAACGGTACAGCCGCGACGCGCGCCCGGCGCCGAGCAGGTCAATCGCCACTTCCAGCGCGTCGAACCCGTCCGAACCGAAGGTCGGCATGCGATAGGCGGCATAGATCCGCGGCAGCGGCACGCGATCGGGAACGTCCTCGCGCACCTCGGCGCCGATGATCGGGTCGATCGCGGTGGAGGGAGCCGGCGGGATCGCGGGATTGGCTGCGATCGGGCCGAAGTAGCGTTCGACCATCTCCATCGCCGAGTCCGGATCGAAGTCACCGGCGATCGTCAGGACGGCGTTGTTCGGCGCGTAATAGGCGGCGAAGAACTCACTCACGTCCTCTAGCGATGCGGCCGAGAGGTCCTCCATCGAGCCGATGGTGGAGTGGTGATAGGGGTGCGCAGCCGGGAACAGCAGCGCCTGCATCTTCTCGTCCCAGGTGCCGTACGGCTGGTTGTCGACCGACCAGCGACGCTCGTTCTTGACCACGTCGCGCTGGTTGTCGAGCTTCTCCTGGGTCATCGCTGGCAGCAGGCTCGCCAGACGATCCGACTCGAGCCACAGGGCCAGCTCCAGCTCATGGCTGGGCAGCGTCTCGAAGTAGTTCGTGCGGTCGAGCCAGGTCGAGGCGTTCAGCGTTCCGCCCGCCCCCTGGACGAGATCGAAGTGCTCTCCCTTGGCGACGTTCGCCGACCCCTGGAACATCATGTGCTCGAAGAGGTGCGCGAAGCCGGTCTTGCCGACCTTCTCGTGCCGGCTCCCGACGTCGTACCACAGGTTCACCGCCACGATCGGTGCACGGTCGTCGCGCGACAGGGTCACGCGCAGGCCGTTTGGCAGCTCGCGGCGTTCGATCGGGACGTGGGGCAACGCGCTGATCCTCTGCAGAGCCGATGTTTGCTGAGCGGCGGAAGGCTACCACGCGCCGCGCAGGGCATCCGATTGGCCGAATGGCCCACGGCATTTGGGCCGAACGCTACTGGGTCGTCGTCACGGCATCGCTCACCCTGAGGATCGGGCCATCTGCCTGGAAGGAGGAACGTCAGATGCTCGAGGCGCGGTCCTCTGGTACCACTGGATTCCCAGCGACGTGGGTGCCTGACCCGATATGAGCACCCGCATCCGCCAGGCGAGCTGGAGCACGGCATTCACCGAGCCGTTGGCGCGGCGCATCCCGGAGGCCGCGCGCCCAGCGATCCTGGCCGTCATCAAAGCCATCCATACCGCGATCTTCCTGGGAGTCGCCGGGCAGATCCTGCTGGTCGTCTGGGATGGCCTTCGGGGGCGGCCGGGGAGAGGCACCGCCATCGCCCTGGCGATCGCGCTCGGTGAGTCCGCGATCTACGCCAGCAACAACCAGGTCTGCCCGCTGACTCCCATGGCGGAAGCGCTCGGAGCGCAGGACGGCTCCGTCACCGACATCTTCCTGCCAGATCGCGTGAGCCGGCGGATCCCGCTGGTCGGCGGTGGCGCACTTGCGCTCGGGTTGGCGCTCAACCTGCGGGCCATGATTCGACGACGAGGTCGGCCTTAGCTCGCCTCGTTCCAGGTCTCGATGACCGGACGCCCGTGCTCCCAGCCCAGGACCGATACGGTGGCGGTTGACAAGGCGAAGAGGGCGCCGGACGCGCCGGGCAGCCCGAGCCAACGCGCGGCAAGGACGCGCAGCATGTGGCCGTGGCCGAAGAGGAGGGCATCGCCGTCACCCGGGGACCCGAGGCATCGCGCCAGGACCCGATCGGCCCGGGCGCTGACCGCATCGACCGTCTCCGCGCCCACCCACGGTCCGGTCCAGATCGTCCAGCCCGGGTAGTCGGCCACGATCTCGGCGGTGCGCCGACCCTCGAGCGCGCCGTAGTCCCATTCCGTGAGGTCGGAGTCGGTGACCGCCACACCCCCGAACCCCGACAGCGCGGCGGTCTCGCTGGCGCGGGATCGAGGGCTCGTGAGCACGAGGGCGAACCGATGAGCAGAGAGACGGGCGCCGAGCCGCCTCGCCTGCTCGCGCCCGACATCGGTGAGCGGGACGTCGGTGACCCCGGTGTGGCGTCCGTCGAGCGACCAGGCCGTCTCGCCGTGACGTACGAGCCAGACGCTTCGCTCGGCGTTCAGCACGGCGCGTTCAGCGGTCCGAGTGGATCACGCGCTCCATGCGCCGATCCGGCACGAGCCACATGACCACCACGGTGGCGTAGATCGCCAGTGCGAGGAGCGGGGCGAAGAGGGCGATCGGGATCGCGACCAGAAAGAGGATCGGCGAGACCTTCCCTTTGATGTCCCGCCCGACTGCCTCCGCAAGCGCCGCTGGCTGACCGTATGCGCCGATGAGCGCGCGGACGAGGCCGTAATACGCCAGCGCGGCAAGCAGGAGGAGCCCGCCATAGGCTGCAACCGGCATCGGCGCGAAGGTCGTTTGCCCCACCCATGCGGTTCCGAACGGGAAGAGCGAGAGCCAGAAGAGCAGATGCAGGTTGGCCCACAGGCAGCGCGCGTCGATCACCCTGGCCGCCTGGAGAAGGTGGTGATGGTTGTTCCAGTACGTGCCGAGCAGCGCAAAGCTGAGCAGGTAGCTCAGGAAGGTGGGAACGAGTGGCCGCAGCGTCTCCAGGCTGGTCCCGTCCGGCGGCCGCAGCTCCAGGACCATGATCGTGATGATGATCGCGATGACGCCATCACTGAACGCCTCGAGCCGACCCTTGCTCATCGCGGCATGCTAGCGGGTCATCGTGCGGCCAAGGGAAAAGCCCGAAGGGGCCCCGATCACTAGCTGCTCCAACCCATGCAAAACACAAACTGGATCACTAGATGTTCGATGCTCCTTCGAGCCACGATTACCGTACCGCGGCGACCGGGCCGACGACCTATCAATCGCGGGCCGTTGCCTTGCAGCCTCGTTGCAGGGTCGGCGCGTGCGGATCAGTCGAGCCGAGGGTGCGATCGGGCGGCAGGTCTGACAGATCGGTCACGACCAACCTACGGTGAGGCGGAGGCACTCGGCGAGGGGGTAGGGGTCGGGACCGAGGTCGCGGTCGGCAGTGCCGTGGGGCTCGGGGAAGGGATCGGGCTGGGCGACGGTGACGGGCTCGGCGATGGCGTTGGCGTGGGGGACGGCGGCAGGACGCCGAGGAGAGCGGCGATGTCAGCCTGGATCCTCGTGATTTCGGCCGGCGTCAGGTTCGTCGAATAAGCGCGGGGCACGATCCGCAGCTGCTTGACCGATGCCCTCGAAGCCTTGTCGAAGAGGTCGCCGAGCGCCGGCAGCGCCTCGCGGGGCAGGTCAGTCCAGGCGAACCCCTTGGCGGCGTCGAAGAGCGCGGGCGCGTTCAGGACGATCGCCGGGGCGATCTGGGCACGGATGGCGAGGAGCTCCGTCTGCTGGCGGGCCATGCGGCCGTAATCAGAATCCTGGTGCCGGCTGCGCGCGTAGGCGAGGGCGATGCGCCCGTCCATGTGCTGCTGCCCTGCGGGGATGTCGAGCACGATGTTGCCCCAAACCGGATCGGGGTAGCGATCGTCATGCACCGGTGCGGGCACCTTGATGTCGAGCCCGCCCATGGCGTCCACGACCTTGATCACGCCCCACAGGTCGGCCACCAGCACGCCGTCGATCGGTCGGCCGGTCAGCTCCGAGACCACCGACCTGACCGCCCCGATGCCCTTCACCGCGCCGGTTCCGGGCCATTGCGACGGATGCCGAACCGTGGCCTCCACGTACATCTCGTTCAGCAGACCCTTCAGGCAGCCGCACGCGACAGCGTCGCGCGCCGGTCCCGGCGGAAATGGCGCATTGACCAGGTTGCGAGGCAGGCCGATCATCGCAACCTTGCCGGTGGCCACGTCGATCTCGACCAGCAGCATCACGTCCATGCGCCGGCTCCAACGGCCGATGCCGGCATCCGAACCGAGCAGGAGCAGGTCGAATCGCCCATCGTCGCCCCACGGGATGGCCCCCGCCCGCTGCCAGGGCACCGGTGCCCCGAGGGCCGGCAGCGACCCGATGCCGGGTCCCATCGGCCCCCGCGGGCCGCTGGTGACCGGGTCGGCCGTCAGCGCCTCCCACTGCTTTCGCCACAGGTTCCACCCTTCGCCGATGTCGGCGTCCGCGACCAGGGCAACGTCGCTGGACGGCGTGGGCACGAGGCTTTCGGCCGCCGACTCGGCGGGGATGTCGGCCGCCGCGAACATCGAATCGATGAAGTCGTTGGACGAGACGATCACGCGACCGAGGAGGAGGTGGGGGACCGCCACCAGGATGAGCGCGGCGACGGCGACCCCACCTACCGCCAGCCGAGAGGGTGCGGCGCGGCGAGCGGCATCCATGCCGGCTGCCAGGCGCCACAGCGCGAGCGCCACGTTGATGATGGCCAGCGCTGGCAGCACACCCGGGGTGAGGACGAAGCCGAGCAGGCTGGTCCGACCGCTGACCAGGTAGAGGATGACCCAGGCCGCCAGGAGCAGGACGACGGGGATCGCGAACAGCAGCGCGGGTCGCGGCCGTCGGAGGAGAGCGTGGCCGGCACCGGGCATCAGCAGGCCCAAGAGCCCGGCGAGGAAGGGTTTCACCGCGCGCAGTCTAAGCGGGTGAGTGGTGAGCGGCCAGGGATTCGAACCCTGAACCTAGTGATTAAGAGTCACTTGCTCTGCCGTTGAGCTAGCCGCCCGCGCCGAATGATGGCGGAGCCCGGGGAGGGGGTCAACCCGACGTCAGCTCGTCGGTTTGGCGGGACCTCCGTTCGGCTCGGGCGCGTCCAGGTAGTGATCGTCCATGAAGCCGCGAATCTTGTCGAGGTCGGCGGTGTCCAGGTAGAGCAGCCAGTCCCAGGCCGTGACCGCGATGGCGTGGTTGAAGTTGGCACCGGACCACGGCGTCAGGATCACCTTGAACTCCTCGGTCGTGATCTGCTGCTGGACGAACTGGGTCAGCGTCGCGAGACCGGCGGTGCTGAGGACTGCGGGCTGGTACCAGATCACGATCCCGCCATGCTCCATGTTGTGGAGCATCCGCTCCTGCGGCTGGGCGTTGGTGTAGACGCCCCAGGGTGCCGGCGAATCAGCGGAGGACCAGTGCGGCCCTGACGTCGCCGGCACCGAGGTGTAGCCGCTCCCCTGGGTTCCCTCGGTGATGTGGGTCCGGCCGGCATCCACCTGTCGTTGGCCGATGGTGCTCGCATCCCCGTTCCCGCCACCGAAGAGGAGGACCAGGAGCAGGACTACCAGGCCGAGCAGGAGGATGCCGCCGAGCGCCAGGATCCGCCAGTCGAGCGCACGCGAGGTGCCCGCGCCGAGGCGACGTCCCATCGCCTGCTCGGATGCGCGCGAACGTCGCTGGATGCCGGAGGTTCGTCGTTTGGCCATTGGCGGCGAAGGATAGCCGAGGCATCACCGGGATGCGGCAGACCCTTCCCGAATCGCGGTTGCGATGTCGGCGGCTTCCCGCCAGACGAGGGTGCAACACGGTGTGCCGGTAGAATCGATGCTTATGACCGATACCGACGCCACGCCACCTCGGCAGAGCGCCTTCGCCCTCGTGCGACGGCTGATCTCCGGCATCGTGTCGCTCGCCAAGCTCGAGCTGCACCACGGGCGCCAGGAGATCGGTGCCATGCTCGCCGAGGCTGGCATGGGCGTGGCCCTGGTAGCGGCGGGCTTCGTGGTGCTGCTCGTCAGCCTCGCCACGCTCGACGTGGCGATCGTGCTCGGGCTGGCGGCCCTGTTCGAGGCACTGCCTGGCCTGGTGGTCGCGATCATCATCCTGATCGTCTTCGTGGGAATGCTACTGGTCGCGCTCGCCACCGGTGCGGGCGCCGATGGGCCACGGCCGCCGGGATGGGCCATCGGCGTCGGCCTTCTCGTCGTCGCCCTGCTTGCCGTGGCGTTCGCGCTGCCTGCATACCTGGGCTTCCGAGCGGCATGGTTGACGGCACTCTTCGTGTTCACCACGCAACTCCTCGTGGCGGCGCTGATCGCATGGCGCGGCGTGCGGCGCATCAAGGTGGGGCCACCGCAGGAGACGATCGCATCGGTCAAGGAGGAGGTCGCATGGGCGAAACGATTGCTGAGACGCGACTAGAGATCGCCGCCCAGCGCGCCGAGCTGGAGACGACTGCGGACGGTCTGCACGAGGCGCTCGACATCGGCAAGCGGATCCGCGAGAACCCCGGCGTCGTGATCGGGATCGGCGCCGCGGCAGCCTTCCTGGTGGCCGGCGGACCACGCCGCCTGGCAAGACTCCTGCGCCGCCGCCTGGCGCCGAACGCGGCCGAGCAGGCATATGACGCGCTGCCCGCCCCCATGCAGGCCTGGGTCAGCGCGCTCGCGGGCGAGGCCGGTCCGAAGGCGGAGGCCATCCGGGACGAGCTGGTCGACGAGCTGCGCCGCTGGCGCCGCGACCCGGTCAAGGACAAGAAGGCACGACGCGAGCTGGCGAAGCAGATGGTCGAGGGACCGCCTGGCCCGGCACGCACCGCCTGGACCACCGCGGAGACGGTGCTGGGATTGGTCGGCGCGGCGCTGGCTCGGAAGGCGATCCAGCGCTTCCTGACCGATGAGGCCCCGGAGGGTCGACCTGGGGCGACCGTCGGCGCCGCCATGGAGACCGGCGCTGGCCACAACACCGCCGCTGGCTACAACACCGCCGCAGGCCCAGGTCCCGACGACTACGCCGGCTGGTCGAAGAGGGGTTAGTAGCCGAGCTCCGATGCCGCCCAGACGCGCTCGAGGACGTAGTGGCCGTCGCCCTCCGGATCCGTGAGGCTGGGGCGCGCGTTGAGGACCATCGCGTACGGGTGGAGGCGGATGTTGACGAGGGTCGTCCCCCGGAAGGTCAGGTCGAGGATGATCCCCTCCTGCGTCTGCTGCCACCAGGGCTGGCCATACATGTAGTTGCCCGGACCCGCCTGGATCATGCTGACCCCGTTCGGGTGGGCGCGCAGGAACATGCCGCCGGTCACGTGCAGGCCGCCGCCGATGATCTGGTCGCAGCCAGCCGCGTCCATCCAGCCGACGGCGTCGAGCTGCGATTGCCACAGGTCGGGGTGGTACTCGTCACCGCCCCACCACTGCGGGTCGCAGATGATCAGGTCCGCACCGCCGGCACGCGCCAGGCTCACCGCTCCGTCGACGTTCTCCTGAGTCAGCCAGGCAACGCCGGGGGTGCTGGGGCCGGCATGGGTTGGCCCCAGCACCTCGTTCCAGGACACGAACGCCACCTTCAGACCGGCCACCTCGACGTACGCGGGCTGGAGGGCCTGGTCGATGTCCATCCCCAGCCCGGTGTGCGGGATGCCGTGCTCGTCGAGGATCTGGAGGGTCGACTGGATGCCCTTGACGCCCCGATCGCTCTGGTGGTCGGCCGCCAGGAACACCGCGTCGACGCCGAGGAAGTCCTCCCACCGCGAGAGGACGGTCTCGGGGATCGCGAGGCTCGGCGGCCCGGTCCGGTTCGGCACCCAGACGTCGTCGCGGAGGATCGGGCACTTGTGGTCGACCAGGGCGAGGTCGGATCGGCGGCTGATGCTGGCGGTCAGCCCGTCGTTGCCCGTCTCCGTGGGCCTGACGATCGGGTAGGCGGAGATCCCGGCCGGCGGGTTCGGGTTGATGAACGGCTCACCGGTGGTCGCCGAGCCGCCGTTGAACGGCCAGTCCCAGCCCTTGCCCAGGACGACCGCCTGGTACGCCGCCACGCGATCGGCGCACAGGCTGCCGATGGCGGTCAGGTTCCAGGTCTGCGCCGCGTCATACGCGGTCCACGTCGGGTCGAGGGCGCCCAAACCGGCCGCTGGCGCCGAGCCCTTGACGGGGTACGGCAGCGCCCGCGCTTCCGGGTCGCCAAAGAGGTCCGGCCCGAACAGCCCGTAGGGGCCTTCGCCCGCGAAGGGGAGGACCTTCGTGGCCGGCTCGACGAGGCCCGGAGGCAGGAGCGCCACGAGCTCCGGCTGCGCGGCGATCTGTGCGGCGATCTCGTCCGCCGACACGCACGGGGCGCTTGCCGTGAGCTGCGGTTCGTCGATCCTTACGCCGCACGGCGTGATCAGCTGGCCGCCGCTGGCCAGCGTCCCGAGCTCCTCGACCGTGATCGTTGCCTTCAGGTTCGTCAGGCCGGTCACGACCGCGAGCGGGAAGCTGACCGGGGGAATGGGCGTGGCGGTCGGCGTCGGCTCCGGGGTGGGGGAGGGGCTGGGCGACGGCATGATGCTCGGACTGGGGGTCGTGCAACCGACGAGCAGCGCCGCAACCGCGACGGCCCTGACTCCTCGCAGCGTCGCGGAGGGCTTCACGGCGCTATCGTAGCCACCGCCGCCACCCATGACCGAACTCCACGACGCTTCCGCTCCGCTCCGCGCCGCTCGGCGCGCGCTGGTCTGCGGACTCGTGCTGGGGGGGCTGCTCGCCCTGCCGGCGGCCGCCCCCTCCCCGGCGGCGGCGCTTGGGCCGCTCCCGCCCTGTCAGCTCGTCGACTTTCTCACGGTCCCTCGGGATTACGACAGCTGGAGCACGACACTCGTGGACTGGCTCCTGACCGTCGGCGAGGATTACGTGCCGCCGGACCTCGTGCCGGTCGGCGACGCAGGCATCACCGGGCCTGGCCTGATCCGCCAGGTGACGATCCCTGATCTCGCGGCCATGACCGAAGCCGCCGCCGCCGCAGGCAACCCGATCGCCGTCAACAGCCCCTACCGCAGCTACCAGGAGCAGGTCGCCAGCTTCAATGGATGGGTCGCGATCGACGGGTATGACGACGCGGCCACCTACTCGCAGCGGCCCGGGCACTCGGAGCACCAGCTGGGCCTGACGATCGACTTCATGTCCAAGGGCGGCGGCAGCGCGCTCGAGGGTGACTGGGCGACGACCCCGGCTGGCAGTTGGATGGCCCAGAACGCCTGGAAGTATGGGTGGGTGCTGAGCTACCCGAAGGGGGCGGATGGCAAGCTCTTCTCGCAGACGACCTGCTTCCACTACGAGCCGTGGCACTGGCGATATCTCGGACGGGAGATGGCAAAGAAGGTCCACGACTCCGGACTGACCATCCGGGAATACCTGTGGACCAACTTCACCCTGGTGGATCCATTGACCGGCGATCCGCTCCCCACGGCCACGCCGATCCCCTCACCCAGCCCGATTCCGACGCCCAGCCCATCGCCAACCGCGACGCCATCGCCCAGTGCCCTGGCCACGGTCACGCCTTCCGCCGCCCCCAGCGGCGGGACCGGCGGCGCCTGGTTCGGGGTCGAGCCGCCGCTGATCATCGGTGGCGGGCTGCTGGTGGTGCTGGCGTTCATCGGGTTCGTCGTCTGGCGGGGCGCCGTGCGGCGCTGACAGCAGCGGCCTCTCGGCCCCCTACAATGTCGGCCTCAGTGGTGGTTCCGCGGGCGAGTGGCGGAACGGCAGACGCGCCGGCTTTAGGAGCCGGTGTCGCAAGACGTGCGAGTTCGAATCTCGCCTCGCCCACCACGCCAGCGCACAGGAGCAGCCTTGGTCACCGTCTCTACCCGTCCTGAGTCCGGATCCCGCATGGTGCTCGAGATCGAGGTCTCGCCGACCGAGGTCGATCGCCACTTCGCGACCGCGTACCGCCACGTCGCCGAGCGGACCAAGGTTCCCGGCTTTCGCCCCGGCAAGGCGCCGCGGCACGTCATCGATCGGTTCGTTGGGCGCGCGTCCGTGCTCGCCGAGGCGGTGGACCACCTCGTCAACGAGAGCTATGACGCCGCTCTGGACCAGGTCGCGATCATCCCCATCGACCAGCCGGAGGTGGACCTCGACAGCGGCACCGTGGCCGAGGGGGCCGCGGTCACGTTCACCGCCACCGTCGCAGTCCGGCCGGAGGTCGCCCTGGGCTCGTACACCGACTATCCGTTCGGCCTCGAGCCGGTGGAGGTGACCGACGAACAGGTCGAGGCGGTGATCACCGACCTGCGCGAGCAGCAGGGCACCCTTCGCCCGGTCGACGATCGCGGCGCCGCCAAGGGGGACATCGTCGCGGTGAAGTTCATCGGCACCATCGATGGCGAGCCGTTCGAGGGGGGATCGGCCGATCGACTGCCGCTGGTGGTCGGCGAGGAGCGGATGATCCCCGGCTGGGAGGAGAACCTGGTCGGGATGAAGATCGGCGAGGACAAGGGCTTCGAGATTGACTTCCCCGATGACTACCGGGTCGAGGAGCTGAAGGGGAAGCACGCCCACTTCGACGTGACGCTGCTCGACCTGCGCGAGCGGATCCTGCCCGAGCTGGACGACGAGTTCGCGAAGAGCGTTGGCGAGCTGACGACGGTGGACGAGCTGCGGGCCGAGATCCGCGACGCGCTCGCCCGCCGCGGAGCCGATGAGGCGCGTCACCACTTCGCCGACCGCATCATCGACTTCGCCACGTCCAACGCCACGGTCGAGCTCCCCGAGGTGATGCTTGCGAACGAGATCGAGATCATGCGCGACGAGCTGCGCAATCGGCTCGCAGCCCAGCAGATCGGGATGGACCGCTACCTGGAGATGGCGCGCCAGTCACCGGAAGAGCTGTCCGCGGAGCTGCGCGAGCCGGCCAGCCGCCGCGTGAAGTCGCTGCTGGTGCTCTCGGCGATCGCCGAGCAGGAGGGGATCGACGCCACGCCGGAGCAGGTGGAGGCGGAGATCGCTGACCAGCTGGCCCGCTACCCCGATGAGCCACGCCTCCGCGATTACCTCACCTCCCGCCGAGGCCGGTCGTACCTGCGGATGACGCTGCGCAACCGTACACTGGTGGACACGCTGATCGACCGCGCGCTCGGCCCCGCCGAGGACGACGCGGAGCCAGTCGCGGCCGAGGCATCGGCCTCCGACACCAACGACATCACGGAGTAGAGACGCATGCTGGTCCCGATGGTCATCGAGTCGAGCGCTCGGGGTGAGCGGGCCTTCGACATCTACTCGCGGCTGCTCAAGGAGCGGATCATCTTCCTGGGCGAGCCGATCGAGGACCACATCGCCAACCTCGTGATCGCGCAGCTCCTCTTCCTGGAGAGCGAGGACCCGACCAAGGACATCAGCCTCTACATCAACTCGCCCGGCGGGGTGGTGACGAGCGGCCTCGCCATCTACGACACCATGCAGTACCTCAAGGCGCCGGTCAGCACCATCTGCATCGGCATGGCTGCCTCGATGGCTTCCGTCCTGCTGGCGGCTGGGGCAAAGGGCAAGCGCTTCGCGCTCCCGAACAGCCGGATCATGATCCACCAGGGCTCCGCCGGCTTCCGCGGCAACACCCCGGATGTCGAGATCCAGATGAAAGAGGTGATGCACCTCACCGACCGGCTGACCCGGATCCTGGCCGGCCACACCGGGCAAACGCCCGAGAAGGTCAAGGCCGATTCCGACCGCGACTTCTACATGGGCGCCGACGAGGCGAAGGCCTACGGCCTGATCGACGAGGTGTTCATCGGCAACAGCGAGTCGCTGATCAGCATGACCCAGGCCGCCGGCGGGACCGTGCCGACGGCGGAGGAAGCTGCCGCCGCGGACGCGAAGGCGAAGAGCAAGAAGTAACGCTGAGGCCGGTCCCGACCTTCGTTTGCTGCCATCCGGCGTTTATATGCAGGTGACGCATCAGATCGCGCGGGAGGCGATCCTCCCGCGCTCCCGCATGCGGGTAGCGCATGGGGCGCCGCGGGAACGAGGCAATCGGTGGGATTTCATTCAGCCGGGGAATTGCCGTTGGGCGCATAGGTCGAGAGCAGGCGTTTCGGTGCGCGGCAGCGCCAGGCGTCGGTGAGGACCTTCTGGAGGAGCTCCACGTCGATCGCATGGATGCGGACGAGGACCGCCGGGTAGCCGTTGTAGTGCGGCTCGGTGAAGAAGACATCGGTGTCGAGCGAGAGGACCGCCTGTTTCTCGAGCTCGTTGGCGACCCGGACCCCGATCACGTTCGGGTTGGGGACGCGCGCCTTCTTCGGGTGGATTCGCTCCATCCATGGCCAGGCGAACCCCTTCCCGCCGACCGTGAACGAGAAGCCTGGCTCCTCCCGCGCCTCGGGCAGGGAGAGGGCGATGCGTCGGACATCGGCCTGGCTTGCCATCAACCGATGCTCCTGCCGCGCTCCAGGTCGAGCAGCCAGCGCTTCACCCATGTGTCGGCGCCCCAGCCGCCGATCGAGCCGCCGGCGTGGATGACCCGATGGCAGGGCACGACCGGCGAGAACGGACAGCGCGCCATGGCATTGCCGGCGGCCCGGGCAGCCCGCGGGTAGCCGGCCATCGCCGCCAGCTCTCCGTAGGAGACGGTCTCGCCGTAGGGGATCTCGCGAGCTGCCGTCCAGACCGCGGCGTCGAACGGACCGGCGCCCCGCAGGTCGAGGTGAGTCGTGAAGCTGCGGCGCCGCCCTTCGAAGAAGGCGCGCAGCTCCTCGAGGATCGGCGCCAGCGCCTCGGGGTCCAGCGGGCGCGATCCGGTGCCGTTGGCGTCAGGGCTGTCTCCGCGGGAGATGGAGACCAGGCCATCAGACGACGCCGCCACCCACAGCCGCCCGATCGGCGTGTCGAGCGGAGCCAGGGAGATGGGCTGCGCGGCCACTGGGGGATGCTACCCGGGGACCATCGGTCTATGGCGGGTGCGCTCGGAAGCGCGTGCTATGCTCGAACCAATGACCGGCAAGACCAAGGTGCCATACCGCTGCTCCTTCTGCGGGAAGAGCCAGGAGCAGGTGCGCAAGCTCATCGCGGGCCAGGGGGTCTACATCTGCGATGAGTGCATCAACCTCTGCCAGGAGATCATCGAGGAGGAGATGCTCGAGGCGCCGCGCGCCAAGACGACACCTGCCGCCCTTCCGTCTCCACGCCGGATCAAGGAAAAGCTCGACAGCTACGTGATCAGCCAGGACCAGGCCAAGAAGGTCCTCTCCGTGGCGGTCTACAACCATTACAAGCGCGTGAACGCGGGACAGACCGTCGACGAGGTCGAGCTCGGCAAGAGCAACGTCCTCCTGGTCGGTCCCACCGGCAGCGGCAAGACCCTCCTGGCCCAGACGCTGGCCAAGGTCCTGGACGTGCCGTTCTGCATCGCCGATGCCACCAGCCTGACGGAGGCGGGCTACGTCGGCGAGGACGTCGAGAACATCCTGCTGCGCCTCATCCAGGCCGCGGACTTCGACGTCCAGCGCGCGCAGCGCGGGATCATCTACATCGACGAGATCGACAAGATCGCCCGCAAGACCGACAACCCCTCGATCACGCGCGACGTCTCCGGCGAAGGCGTCCAGCAGGCGCTCCTCAAGATCCTGGAGGGGACGGTCGCCAACGTGCCGCCGCAGGGCGGCCGCAAGCACCCGCACCAGGACTTCATCCAGATCGACACGACCAACATCCTCTTCATCTGCGGCGGCGCCTTCGAGGGGCTCGAGAAGATCGTCGAGGAACGCGTGGGGAAGCGGGGGATCGGCTTCGGCTCGCAGGCCCAGCGCTCCAAGGAGGAGCGACGCCGTCTCATGGACCAGCTCATGCCGGAGGACCTGCTCAAGTACGGGTTGATCCCCGAGTTCGTCGGACGCCTGCCAGTGGTGGTCGGGCTGACGGCGCTCGCCAAGGACGACCTGATCAAGGTGCTGACCGAGCCGAAGAACGCCGTCACCCGGCAATTCGCCAAGTTCCTCTCGCTCGACCGCGTCGAGCTCGTCTTCACGGCCGATGCGCTCGAGGCCACGGCCCGCCTCGCGATCGACCGCAAGACCGGCGCCCGCGCCCTGCGCACGATCGTCGAGGAGGCGCTGCTCGAGGTGATGTACGACATCCCGGAGCGGACGGACGTCAAGAAGGTGGTCATCACCGGTGAGACGATCGAGCATGGTCAGCCGCCGATGCTGGTGACCGAGACCGACGACGCCGAGCCTCGCCGCCGAGCTGCTCGCCCGAGGTCCAGCGAGCGCACCGAGGAGTCCGCCTAAGCGCTCAGGCCGGTACCTTCGGCGGGTCCCAATGACGCCGAGGTCCCATTGCCTCGACGGTCGGTTTCGCACGATCGTGGTGCCACACGTCACCGCACCTTACCCTGAGGCACTGCACATGAACCGACCCAGCGTCCTCCTCGCCCTGGACGGGTGGGAATCGTCCTACGAAGACGCCATGACCGATGCCGGGTTCGAGGCCATCGCGGCTGATCGCGAGGACGCCGTGCAGTGGCTCTCCGGCGACGGCCATGTCGACCTCGCGGTCATCGACTGCGATCGCGCCCGGCCCGGCGATGAGGAGCTGTTCACCTTCCTGCACACGACCCAGCGCGTCCCGACGATCATCCTCTTCTCCAACGACATCCCCGATTGGGCCGTCGACCCGAACCCCGGTGGCAGCCGCGACGAGTACGCGCGCAAGCCGCTTCCGCCGGAGGCACTTGTCTATCGGCTCCAGGCGATGCTCATCCATAGCGGGCGAGAGGTGCCGGGCGGACTTCCGACCACGGCGGCGGACGGCACCGAGATCGAGACGATCGGCGAGGGGAATGTCGTGAGCCTCTTCGCGCCGAAGGGCGGGGTCGGCAAGACGATGATCGCCGTGAACCTCGCGGTCGCCATCCGGCAGCAGACCGGCGACAGCGTCTGTCTCATGGACGCCGATGTTGGCGTCGGGAACGTCACTGCGATCCTCAACGCGCCGTATCACGGCGGCCTGGCCGCCCTGGCCGACTCGGCGCCGGAGGAATGGACCAGCGAGGCGTTCGAGCAGACAGTCACCACGCACGCCGCCAGCGGGGTCCGGGTCCTGACCTGGGGTACCGAGCCGAGCGAGTCCGAGCGGATCAGCACCGACCTGCTGGTCGCCGCCGTGCGCTGGGCGCGAACCCACCACTCGTGGGTGATCATCGACTGCCATCCCAGCTATGACGACCGAACGATGGCCATGCTGGCCGCCTCGCGCGAGATCTTCCTGGTCGTGACCCCCGAGGTCGGGCCGCTCCGCAACGCCGCCCAGTTCCTGGGCCTGGCGCGCGAGGTCGGACTCGGGGACATGGTCAAGGTCATCGTCAACCGTTCGAACCACGGGATCGCGGTGTCGGACATCGCCAAGACGCTCGGCACGCGTGTCAGCGCGACCATCGTGTCGAACGGCCCGAAGGCCATCCTGTCGGCGAACGAGGGGAACCCGATCATCATCAAGTTCCCGCACGAGCAGATGTCGACCGACCTGTACAACGTCGCCCGTCTGCTGACCAAGCCGATGCCGGTGGAGGCGCCCGCGCGTCGACGCTCGTGGTGGTCGGCCCTCGTCAACGCGAATACGACCGAGAAGGTGGCAACCCGGTGAGTGACATGGCTGACGCCGAGCGAAGCGCCTACCCCTGGCTGGCCGGCCCGGAGGAGATGAGTCTCGACACGGGCGGCAACGGCCCCGAGTCCAGCAACGGCAACGGCAACGGCGCCGAGCCGCCAGTTGCGCTCGAGCCTGCGCCAAGGGATGGTGCGGACACGCCGGTCGTGGCAGACTCCACGCCATCGATGCATGAATCCGGCAGCGAGCCCGCGGTGCCCTTCCTGCAGAGCCTGGTGGATGCCATGCGCAAGATCGCGGACCAGACCCGCGACGACGCGCTTGGCAAACTTCGCTCCGCCGTCGCCGAGCGCTCGGCCGGGATCCGTGCGGAGACCGAGCAGCGCGCCGCGGAGCTCCACGAAGCCGCGGACGCCGACCTGGGCCGCGTCGCCGAGTGGGAGAACGCCGAGATCCAGCGGATTCGAGAGGAAGCCGCTGCCAAGGTATCGGCGCGCAACGCGACGCTGGATGCCCAGCTCGCCGCCAACGTGGCATCCGGCGAGGGAGCGATGACCGCGGTCGAGGCTCGCGCCGACGCCTTTGAAGCCGAGATGACCTCGTTCTTCGCGCAGCTGAACGACATCCACGACCCCGCCGCGCTGGGCGCGGCACTGAAGCGCATTCCGCAGGCCCCGTCCCTGATCGAACCGGTGGCCGCTGCCTCAGGCGATACCGCCCCGACGCCTGCCGCTGTGCCGCACGTCGAACCGGAAGTGGCCACTCCCGGGATGGCGGCAGAGCCCGCGCCGGCTGCCGAGTCGCCGTCGGACGTCGCCGCCACCGCCGCGCCCGAGACCGTGACCGCGCCAGCAGAAACGCACGCCGAGCCGGAAGCCCCGGCGGCGGTTGCCGTCGCGACCGCACCCGAACCGGTGCTCGAGGCCGCCGAGGTCGCGGAGCCGGCGCCCGAGCCAGTTGTCGAGGAGACCGGCGAGGAGGCCACCACCCAGGTGCTGGTCACGGGGCTGACGAGCTTCGGCGCGATCACCTCGTTCAAGCAGTCGCTCGAGCGCATCGCCGGGGTCCACCGCGTGGCGCTTGGCCTAGGGACCTCGGGAGAGTTCATCTTCACCGCCGCCCATCGCGCCGGATTCGATCTGGCGACGGCCATCCGCAGCTTCGAGGAGACGGCGCAGTTCGTCGCCTCCGACGGCCAGCTGCGCGTCACGGTGGGCTCCAAGGCCTGACAGTCGGGCCGGTGCTAGACTGCGCGGCACGGCGCTGACCGTGAGGAGTACCCCTCCGACGACCGCGAGAGATGGTGGGCCATCGGCTGCAAGCCCGCCTCGGCACGAGAGGGAGAAGGTCGCACGCGAGCCGGCCGGGATCCGCCCGATAACGCGGTGACGAGGGCGCCATCGGGCTTGACCGATGTCGCCGAACGAAGGTGGTACCACGACCCGTTCGTCCTTCGACGAACGGGTTTCTTGTTGTCCTGGGAGGTACGAGCGATGACGACGACGCGACGCGAGCTGGCTCCGCGCTACGACGCCGCGGTCGTCGAGCCGGCGATCTACGAGCGCTGGATGGCGGCGGATGCGTTCCGTCCCGCTGATGCGCCGCCGCCCGGGGCGGAGCCATTCGTGATCATCCAGCCGCCACCGAACGTGACCGGGGCGCTCCACCTGGGCCATGCGGCGCGCACCACGGTCGAGGACACCCTGATCCGCTATCACCGCATGCGCGGCGACGACACGCTCTGGCTGCCTGGGGTCGATCACTCCGGCATCGCCGCCCAATTCGTGCTCGACAAGATCATCGCCGAGGAGGGTGAGACACGCGCCTCACTGGGCCGCGAGCGCTACCTCGAGCGGATGTGGGCCTTCATGAACGCCACCCGCGAGGCGATCAGCCTCCAGCACCGCCGTCTCGGCGCGAGCGCCGACTGGAGCCGGCTGCGGTTCACGATGGACGAGGGAAGCGCCAAGGCGGTGCGAACCGCCTTCAAGCGCCTGTGGGACGCCGGCCTCGTCTACCGAGCCGAGGCGCTCGTCAACTGGTGTCCGCGCTGCCTCACCACCATCAGCGACCTGGAGAACGTCCATCGCGACGAGATGGGCACGCTGTGGACGATCCGCTACCACCTGGAGCGCGCCGACGGCACGGCGGACCCCGACGCCTGGATCAGCATCGCCACCACCCGCCCGGAGACGCTGCTGGGTGACACGGCGGTGGCGGTTCACCCCGACGACGAGCGGTACCGAGCCCTGGTCGGCCGTCACGCCATCCTGCCCTTCCTGGGGCGACGGCTGCCGATCATCGCCGACGAGCACGTCGACCGCGCCTTCGGCACCGGCGCGGTCAAGATCACCCCGGCGCACGACATGGAGGACTACGAGCTCGCCAGGCGGCACGGCCTGCCGGCGATCACGATCCTCGACGAAGAGGCTCGGATCAACGCGGAGGGCGGCGACTTCTTCGGGCGCGACCGATACGAGGCGCGCGAGGCGATCCTCGATCGGCTGCGTGAGGTTGGGGACCTGGCAGGCGAGGAGCCCCACGCGATGGTCGTCGGCCACTGCGAACGGTGCGGAACGGTCGTCGAGCCACGCCTCTCGGTGCAGTGGTTCATCCGCGTCAAGCCGCTCGCCGACCGCGCCCTGGCATCGGTGCGGGGGGGGCGGACCCGGATCATGCCGCCGCACTTCGAGAAGGTCTACGCGCACTGGATGGAGAACATCCACGACTGGGCGGTGGGCCGTCAGCTGTGGTGGGGTCACCGCATCCCGGCCTGGTTCTGCCCCGATGGCCACATCACTGTGAGCGACGTCCTCGGGGGGCCTGATGCCTGCGCGGACTGCGGACGTCCGGCGGGCGACCTGCGCCAGGAGACCGACATCTTCGACACCTGGTTCAGCAGCGGCCTGTGGCCGTTCAGCACGCTCGGCTGGCCGGACGAGACGCCGGACCTGCGGCGCTTCTACCCGACCGCGGTGATGGAGACTGCCTACGACATCCTCTTCTTCTGGGTCGCGCGGATGATGATGCTGGGCCTCTTCTGCACCGAGGTGGAGCCGTTCCGGACCGTGTACCTGAGCGGCATGATCCGCGACCCGTACGGCCAGAAGATGAGCAAGACCAAGGGAAACGTCGTCGACCCGCTCGAGACGATCGACGAGATCGGAGCCGATGCGATGCGCTTCGCCCTCGTCATTGGCACCTCACCGGGCAACGACCAGCGGCTCACCAAGGCGAAGCTCGACGGCGGGCGCAACTTCACGAACAAGCTCTGGAACGCCGCCCGCTTCGTGGTGGGCGCAACGCCCGAGCCGATGGCTCCGCCCGAGGGCGAGCCGACCCTTGCCGAGCGGTGGATCGGCTCCCGGCTGGCCGAGGCGACCGAGCGCGCAACGCGGCAGCTCGACGAGCTCGAGCTCTCGGCCTACGTGACCTCCGCGCATGAGTTTGCGTGGACGGACTACTGCGACTGGTACCTGGAGATGGCCAAGGTCGACCTGCGCCGTCCCGGCGGGAGCGACGGCCAGCAGGCCCGCGCCTGGCGCTCGGCCAGCGGCGTCCTGGCGTCGATCCTCCAGCTGCTCCATCCGATCATGCCGTTCGTGACCGAGGAGATCTGGGATCGGCTCGCGCCGGCGACCGGCGCGCCGGAGCGGTCCAGGCTCCTCATCAGCGCACCATGGCCGTCGATCGGGATGCGCGACCTCGACGCGGAAGCAGAGATGGCGACGGTCATCGACCTGATCCGCGGCGTGCGCAACCTCCGCACCGAGTCCGGCGTCCCGGCGGCCGCGAGGCTGCCCCTGATGGTGGTCCCGGCCGACGCACCTGCCCGCGCACGCATCGAGCGCGGGCTCGCCTACCTTGCCGCCCTCGCCCGAGTCGGACCCATCGACCTGCGGGCGCCCGGCGATGACCGGGAACGGCCCGACCGGGTCGCCTCGACCGCGGACGCGGCGGCATGGCTCGGGGAGGGGTCCGTCGCCTCAGCCGATGCGCCCGCTCGGCAGGCTGCGAACGCCGAGCTCCTGCGCACCGGGATCGAGCGCCTGCGGACGCTGCTGGCCGGAGAGTTTGCCTCCAGGGCCCCGGCCGCGGTGGTCGAGCGCGAGCGCGCCCGGCTGGCAGACCTCGAAGCGCAGCTCCGGCTGCTGACCGGCGGCTGAGCGCGCCGGCGGACGCCACGGGGTGCGCTGCTAGAATCCGTCGCAATGTCCTTCCTTCGACGCAACCGCAACAAGGATGTGGCTCCTCCGCCTCCGCCGACGCCGACGATCGAGGAGGTGACGGCCCAGGAGTACAGCCTCAAGCTGGCCTACCTGGCGCGGAGCAGCAATGGGCTGCGCCTGCCAGCCGATCCCCGCATGAAGGCGATGCTGCCATCGGTCGTCGAGCCGCTCGCGATCGGCCCCGTCGAGCTCCTGGAGCCGGTGAGCAACGAACTCGCCGAGGCGGCGCCGAGCATCGAGCGGATCCCCGAGCTGCAGCAGTGGATCGCAGCGCGGTCCTCGGTCAGTCCGGTCGCCCTGCATGCCCTCTACGTGCTCGAGTCCACCGACGCGGTCGACATGACGGTCGACAGCCTGGCCTGCGCCCTGCTCCACGGCGAGACCGACACGAGCGGCTACCCCGACTACACCGCCATCGTCGGCGGGCTCGCCAGTCACTGGGACGAGCTGTCCGGCGACCTCATCGTGCGAGCTGTCGTGGGCTGGGGCGGCAAGGGGCAGCGCGGCGACACCGAGCGGACGGGCCGGCGCCTCCTGAGCTCGCTCTACCAGCAGGTCCGGGCGACCGGCCATAGCCTGGGAGCGGCAGCCGCGACCCGCGCCACCACGGGCCCGGAGCACGGCGGATCGGTCTGCGCCCACTGCGGCTTCGAGTCGGGCAGTGACGCCTTCTACTGCCCGAAGTGCGGCATGCGCATGGGTGGTCGCGGGGCCTGAGCCTCGGCCTGCCGTGCCAACCTACGACTACCAGTGTCGCAGCTGCGGCACGATCAGGGAGGTCGTCCACTCGATGCTCGAGGATGGGCCGACCACCTGCGAGCGCTGCGGCGGTGAGCTGCGTCGCGTCTTCCACCCGACCGGCATCATCTTCAAGGGAGGCGGCTTCTACAAGACCGATTCGCGCTCGTCCTCGTCGGGTAGCGTGACCGGTGGGAGCCGGCCGGCCGCATCCGGATCGGGGGACGGGAGCGCGCCATCGCCTGGCTCGAGCGAGTCGAAGACGAGCGATGCCGGCTCCGGCGCGACGTCGAAGCCGCCGGCGAGCGGCGCCGCCAAGGGAGACGGCGGAGGCGACTAGGCCGACTGGGACTGGGGGTGGCCGCAGCGCCGGCAGAAGCGCGCCGTGGCCGAGAGGGAAAGCTCGCACTCGCCGCAGGTGCGGACCCCGACCTGGCTGACGGCGCCGGACACTTCGCGCGCCGAGGCGTCCCAGAAGGCCCCGCCAGCCAGCGCGATCACCGGACTGGCGGCTCCGCTCGACCGGTAGGGGAGGACCCGACGCCCCGGACCAACCGGTCCCTCACCCGGATCGCCGATCCCCAGCAGCTCGAGCTGGGCCCGCCGGGCGGCGAGCGTCTCGTCGTTGGCGGCAGCGGCCACCGCGTCACGCGGCGCGGGCGTGGGCGCCGGGGCGGTGCGGGGCAGGTGGGCGAAGGTCTCGGTGAGCGGACGGAGGGGCCGGATGGGCGTCGGCTCGGGCTGTGGGACGGCCTCTGGTTCCGGCTCGGGCTCGGGGACGGCCTCGACCACGGGCTCCTCGTGGACGACGGGCATCGGTTCGACGACCGGCGGCGCATCGAAGGTGATCGGCTCCGGCTCCGGCTGCGCCAGGCGGATGTGCGCCGGGGGCTCGGTCAGGTCGGTGACCGGCCAGGCGGTTGCCGCCAGCGTGTCGGTCGGGGTCGGCTGGATCCAGGTTGCCGTCTGCTCGGGGAGTGGCTGGCAGCTCTGGCAGCGTCCGGCCCCGTCGTTCCAGCAGTTCGTGCAGGTGTACTGGCGACAGTCGATGCAGAAGCTGAACGCGTCGTGGAATGCGTCCAGCTGCTTCGAGGCAAGCACCTCGGCCTGCGAGCGGATGCCGTCGTTGACCGAGTCGGACAGCGAATCGTGGCTCATGATGTAGTTCTTCAGGCCGGTGATCACGCCACGCGTCTTGCGCATGGGCGTCAGCTTCTCCGGCGCTTCGAACTCGTAGCGAGTTCCGCACCGCTCGCAGAAGGATTCGGTCAGCGTGTCGAGCATCGGGCTATGTCGTCATCCGGTTCGTGGAAGGGCTTCAGGGCGTCGAGTATACCGAGCACGGACCAGTCGTCCCCACAGGTGCATTGGTACCGCCGCGCACGCCGTTCGTACCCCGCTCGTCCGGGCTGCTAGGATCGGCCAATGGGCATCATCGCGCGGCTCGAGGCCTTCCTCGAGCGGCTCTTCGAGGCGCCAGCCGGACGCCTCGGCGCGACCCTCCAGCCGGTCCTCCTCACGAAGCGGATCGAGCGGGCAATGGACACCGGCAAGGCCTTCGGCGCGGCCGGGATCATCGTCCCGAATCGTTATGACCTGCACCTCCACCCCGCCGACTTCGCGGCCTTCGAGCCGTATCGCGGCTCGCTTGAGGACGACCTGGCGCATGGCGCGGCGGCGCGGGCTCGTCGTGAGCACTACCACCTCGTGGCACGACCCAGCGTCACCCTTGTCGCCGATCCGGCCGTGCCGCGTGGCGACGTGCGCGTGGCGGCGAACGTGGTGGATGTCGCCGGCGAGCCGATCCCCGAGCCGATGCCGGCGGAGGCCTCGGAGCACACCATGGTGCTCGCCCGTCCGGGCCACGAGCCGGCGACGCCAGATTCGGCATCGCGCGCCTTCCTGCTCGTGCATACGGAGGGGGCGCCGCGCGTTCGCTTCGACCTCGGCGGAGCGCTGATCAGCGTCGGTCGGGCGAGCGACAACGACGTCATCGTCGACGACCCCGAGGTGAGCCGGCACCACTGCCAGCTGAAGCTGCAGCACGGCGCCTACAGCCTGGCTGACCTCGGCAGCCGCAACGGCTCCTGGATCAACGGTCAGCCGGTGAGCGAGGTTGCGCTCGGCCCCGGCGACGTGATCCGGATCGGCAGCACCGAGATCGAATTCCAGGTCAGCTGATGACCGGCGAGGTGCTCCGCATCCTGCTCCTCGCATTGCAGCTCGGATTCCTGGCGCTCCTCTACCTGGTCCTGATCGGCTTCTCGCGCGCCCTGCTGCGGGACCTGCGCAGCGCCGAGGTGACCCAGATGGCCAGCCAATCGGGGATCGGCAAGCTCTCGGTGGTCGAGTCCACGACAGAGGAGCCGGCGCTCGGCACGACGATCGCGCTGGGGCCGATCAACTCGATGGGCCGCAACGTCAACAGCACCATCTTCATCGACGACGACTTCGTCAGCGGCACCCACGCCATGCTCACCTTCCGCGGGCGAAGCTGGTTCATCGAGGATCAGGGGAGCACGAACGGGACCTATGTCAACGGCCACCGAATCGATCGGCCAGTGGCGCTCTCGTTCGGCGACGAGCTGACGATCGGCCGGGTCCGCATGCGCCTGGAGCGCTGATGCACGCCGTCTCCCGGCCGCTGGAGCTGCGGCTCCTGCTGCCGCTCGTGATCCTCGTGCCGCTCGGCTTCGCCGTCACCCACATCGCCCAGACCGGCGTCCTCGACCCCGGGCCGATGGGGGTGGCTGTCGGCTACGTGGGCCTCATGCTCGGCGCGCACCTCGCGCTTCGCCTGCTCGGGAACCAGGGCGACCAGCTCCTGCTGCCGTGCGTCGCCACCATCGGCGCCGTCGGCATCGTCATGCTCAACCGCCTTCCGCAGGACCTGCGCGGCTCCGATGTGCTCGGTGTCGAGTTCGGCATGGCCACCACGCAGCTGCTCTGGTTCGGGGTCGGCCTCAGCGCCATGGTTTTGCTGGCCGGGCGCTTCCGGGACGACGGGATCCTGCGGCACTACAAGTACACCTGGGCGCTGGCCGGCACCCTCCTGCTGGTGATCACCTTCCTCTTCGGCCGCGAGGTGAACGGGGCCCGGCTGTGGATCTTCCTGGGGCCGATCGGCTTCCAGCCAGGGGAGGCGATCAAGGTCGTGCTCGTCGTCTTCATCGCCGGCTACCTCGCCGAGAAGCGGACCCTGCTGGCGGGTGCCAGCGCCCGATTCGGCCCGATCAGGATCCCGCCGCTGCCCTACCTGCTGCCGATGATTGCGATTTTCGTGATCGTGATGCTGGTCGTGGTCGTCAGCCGAGACCTCGGCACCGCCCTCCTCTTCATGGGCATCTTCCTGACGATGCTGTTCGTGGCCACCGGGCGGCGCAGTTACGTGCTGCTCGGGATCCTCCTCTTCATCGCTGGGTCGTTCGTCGCCTACCAGCTGTTCGGCCATGTCCGGATTCGGGTTGACAACTGGATCGACCCGTTCGTCGATCCGAGTGACCGGGGCTACCAGACCGTCCAGGCGCTCTACGCATTCGGGCGAGGCGGCCTCTTCGGCGAGGGGCTCGGACAGGGGCTGCCGCTGATCTCCGGGAGGCTGCCCATCCCGGAGCTGCCGACGGACTTCATCTTTGCCGCCGTCGCCGAGGAACTGGGGCTGATCGGGGCCTTCGCGCTGCTGGCGCTGGTCATGTGCCTCGTCTTCCGCGGCCTGCGCACCGCAATGCTTGCGCGCGACGACTTCAGCGCGATGCTCGCCGTCGGGTTGACGGTGAGCCTGGGCCTCCAGACCCTGATCATCGCCGCCGGCAACGTGAAGCTGGTGCCGCTCACCGGGATCACCTTCCCCTTCGTCAGCTATGGCGGATCCAGCCTGCTGGCCTGCTTCGTCGTGGTCGGGCTGCTGCTGGCGATCAGCCACCGATCGGTGGTCGACGCCCAGATCGAGGGGCGCGGGCCTTGATCGCGACCAACGTTCGTCGGCTCGCCGTTTACCTGGTACTCGCCTTCGCCAGCGTCTCCGGCGCACTCGTCTGGTGGCAGGTGCTCGACGCGCAGACGCTCGCCACCCGGCAGGACAACCCGCAGGTGATCGCCACCCGGCGCTCCCTCCCGCGCGGCTCGATCTTCGACGCGCAGGGACGCCTCCTCGCCTCGAGCGTGGTGACGGAAGGGATCAGCCGGCGCACCTACACCGACCCGGCCTTCACGCACATCATCGGCTACGCGAGCCTGCGCTTCGGGGCGACCGGCGTCGAGGCTGCCTGGGACGACCTGCTGACGGGCCGCACCGATCCGAACCCGCTCCGCGACCTGCTCAATGACATCCTCGACCGCCAGCCCGATCCGCACGACCTGACCCTGACGATCGACCAGCGGCTGCAGGACTTCGCCGCGGCGCAGCTGGGCGCGGACCGCGGGGCGGTGGTGGCGATCGACCCGAGCACGGGCGCGATCCTGGCCATGGTCTCGAACCCCTCCTACGACGCCACCGGCTTCTCCGGCGACCCGTCCACCGCCCAGGCGCCCTTCGACGCGGTGGCAGCGGCGCCGGACAACCCGTTCCTGGACCGCAGCCGGCAGGGCCACTACACGCCCGGCTCGATCATGAAGGTGCTGACCGCGGCGGCAGCCCTCGACGCCGGCGTGATCACGTCGCAGACCACCTTTCCCGACCAGCCGGCCGAGGAGGTCGATGGCCTCGTGGTGAACGGCTTCACGATCCGTGAGCATGACCTCGGCAACGTGGCGCCGGCGCTCTGGGACCTGTCGCCCGCCATGCAGGTCTCGAGCAACATCTTCTTCGCGCACGTCGGGCTCGAGCTGGGGGGTGACCGCTACCTCGACTACGCCCGCCGCTTCGGCTTCTGCCAGGGGCTGCGCGTCGGGACAGACGGCCGGGGCCTGCGGGTCGACCCGTCGTACGTCTCCGGCCAGCTGGCGGGCGGCTGCGCCGCCTTCACCGACGACGTGGAGCTGGCCAGCGCCGCCTTCGGCCAGGCGGCCGTCTCGGTCACCCCGATGCAGATGGCGATCCTGGCCGCGACGATCGCGAACAATGGGGCGGTGCCGCAGCCGTTCGTCGTGCGGGACTTGCGCAGCCACGCTGCCTCGCCGGCGGCGGGCCCAACCAACGACGTGCTCGAGTCCTACGGCGGCGGCCGTGGCAACCCGGTCATCTCGTCGCAGGTCGCGGGCCAGGTTCGGCAGGCGATGCTGGACGCCGTGCACGGGCCGATCGGGCGCCAGTATGCAGGCGCAGCCGACGTCACCCGCTTCGGCATCTCGGGTGTCCAGACGGCGGGCAAGACCGGTACCGCGGAGCGTGGCCCCGGCCTGAAGCCGCACTCGTGGTTCATCGGCTTCGCACCGGGCCAGGCTGGCGCCCTCCCGACGATCGCGATCGCGGTCATCGTCGAGGGCGGCGGAACCGGCTCCGGGCACGCCGCGCCCATCGGTGGCGCGGTGATGGCCGAGTGGCTGAAGCTCGTCGGCACAGGGGCCTGAACCCGGCCCCCGGTGAACCACTCTGTAACCTGCTGGGGTATTGTGAGGCGAGGGCGTGACACGCCCACCGACCCGAACGAAGGGGAGTCTCCACGGTGAAGAGCGTCCAGGAATCCGCCGAGCGCGTGGTCGCCAACGTCGAGCGCGTGATCGTCGGCAAGCACGTCGAAGTGCGGATGGCGCTGGTGGCGCTGCTGTGCGAGGGCCACATCCTGATCGAGGACGTCCCTGGAGTCGGCAAGACGATGCTGGCCAAGGCGCTCAGCAAGAGCATCGGCTGCTCGTTCCGGCGCATCCAGTTCACGCCGGACCTGCTGCCGTCCGACGTCACCGGCCTCTCGATCTTCAACCAGAAGAACCAGGAGTTCGAGTTCCGGCCCGGACCGATCATGGCCCAGGTCGTGCTCGCCGACGAGATCAACCGTGCCACGCCGAAGACGCAGAGCTCATTGCTCGAGTGCATGGAAGAGGGCCAGGCCACGATCGACGGCGTCAGCCACCCGATGCCGACACCATTCCTCGTCATCGCCACCCAGAACCCGATCGAGTACGAGGGCACCTTCGCCCTCCCGGAGGCCCAGCTCGACCGCTTCATGCTCCGCCTCCGCCTCGGTTATCCGAAGGCGATGGAGGAGATCGTGATCCTCGACGAGCAGAAGCGGAAGCACCCGATCGAGGCGCTCCAGCAGGTGCTCGACCTCGAGGAGCTGCGCCAGATGCAGGCCGCCGTCAAGGAGATCTATGTCGATCAGGCGGTGGCGGAGTACATCGTGCGCGTGACCGGCGCGACTCGCGAGCATCCGGACGTGTACCTCGGCGCGTCGCCCCGTGGCTCCATCAACCTGTACCGCGCGGGCCAGGCGCTGGCGTCCATCGACGGCCGTGACTTCGTGATCCCAGACGACATCAAGCAGCTCGCCGTGGCCGTCCTGGGCCATCGGCTGATCGTCAAGAGCCAGGCGTCGCTGCGCGAGGTCGACCCCGACGGGATCGTGCGCGAGATCCTTGCCCAGGTGCCGATCGGCGAGGCCACCAGCACCAGCACCAACGCGACCGCCGGCACCCGCTAGGCGCGGCCATGGGTCTGTCACGGCAGCTCCGGGTCGTCTTCTTCGGCACCGCGCTGGTCGTCGCCGCCTTCAGCACCGGCCTCAACTTCCTCTTCTTCCTGGTCTACCTGCTGGCGACGCTCCTCCTCGCCTCGCGCTGGTACGCGCGGCGCGGGTTGCGCGGCCTGCGCGCCGGCTACCACGTCGTGAATCCGCGGACGCAGGTCGGCGAGACGCTGGAGGCGGTCTACCGGGTCGACAACGACACCGGCTGGACGAAGCCTTGGGTCGAGGTGGCGAACGATTCGACCCTCCCCGCGCCGCTGCCCGGACGCGTGGTGGGGGTGCGCGCCGGGGGGAGCCGGCAGTGGCTCGCCAAGGTGACCCTGCTGCGGCGGGGGAGCTATCGGCTGGGTGCGCTCCGGGTCCGGACCGGTGACCCGTTCGGCCTCTTCACGAGCGAGATGGTGGTTGGCCGTCCGACCTGGATCGTGGTCTTCCCCAAGGTCTTCCAGCTCCCGCACTGGCGCCTCCCTCCGTCGCCGGTCGACGGGAGCACGCCGTCACGACGCCGCTACGAAGCCGCGACACCATTGGTCAGCACCGTGCGTCCTTACGTGTATGGCGACGCCATCAACCGGATCCATTGGCTCAGCTCCGTGCGGCACGGCGAGCTGATCGTGAAGGAGTTCGACCTCGAGCAGGCCGCCGACCTGTGGCTCCTCCTCGACCTGCAGCGCGCGGCGCACGCGGGTGCGGGGGATTCGTCGTCGGTCGAGACGGCGGTGAGCGCTGCGGCCTCGATCGCCGTCCACACGCTGGGTGAGAACCGGGCCGTCGGCATCACCGTCAGCTCGCGGCGCCAGCAGCATCTGACGCCAGATCGCGGTACCCGGGTCGAGCAGAAGATCCTGAACCTGCTGGCCAACGTCCAGGCCGATGGCTCGCAGCCGCTCGCGGAGGTCGTCGTCTCGACGCTGCCCCAGCTGCGCCGCGGCATGACGCTGTGCATCGTCGCCGGCTCGACCGACCGCGAGTGGGTGCGCGCCCTCGCCTCCCTGCGGCGACGGGGCATCGGCACCCTCGTGGTCCTTCTCGATCGGTTCAGCTTCGCGGGGACCGAGGACGACGACAGCCGCGCGGAGCTTGCGGCGGTGCGCCACGCGCTGGCCGAGTACGACATCGGTCACTACCTGCTGCGGGCGGGCGACGACCTCCCCAGCGTCCTCGGCCGTCGCGCGATCGGCGCCCGGGCGCCGGCGGTCAGGGAGCGGTCCCGTGCTTGACCGCCTCCGCCGTTTCGCGAAGCCGCGCGAGGGCTGGACGAGCTTCGCGCTCCTGATCGTGATGCTCGTGATGCTCGGCTGGTCCATCCAGCGCGTCGAGTGGGTGGACCACATGGACTACCTCGTCCCGGTCGCGATGGTGGCGGCGCTGGCGGGGACGCTGCTCGGCCTCTCCCGGTTGAGCGTGGCGATCGTGCTGCCGATCAGCGCGCTCCTGGGAGCAGGGTTCACGCTGTGGGCGATTGGCGGCGAGTACTTCCCCGACCTTGGCCAGGGCGGGCGCCTGCTGCTGCTGCGCGGCGATGTGCTCGACTGGACGCGGATCGTGGTCGACGGTGGCTTTGCGCCGCAGCTGTCGCCGTATGCCATCGGCCTCGGCGTGCTGATGTGGGTGACCGGCTTCATCGCGGCGTACACCCTCTACCGGCACCATCGGGTCCTCGACAGCATCCTGCTGGTGGGCGTGGCGCTCATCGCCAACATGTCGGCCACCTTCACCGACCTCGTCCCATACCTCGTCGTCTTCGCGATCGCCGCGCTCCTGCTGTGGCTGCGGATCGCGCTCGTCAACCGCGAGGAGAACTGGCGCATCCGGCGCGTGAACGAGAACCTGGACGTGCCCGCCCAGATCATGCGCAGCGGCATGACCTTCATCGCCGGCAGCATCGTGCTCGCCTGGATCCTGACCACCGTCGCCGTCGCTGCGCCGCTGACGAGCGTGTGGAGCAACCTCGACGGGATCTGGACGGACGTGCGATCCAGCCTCGAGGGGGCCTTCGGCGGGCTGGCCGGCACCGACTCGCGCATCCAGGGGACCAATTTCGGGTCGTCCTTCCGGGTGCACGGCAGCTGGACCAGCTCGGACAACCCGGTCATGACCGTCGCCTCGAAGCGCGGCTACTACATGCGCACGGTGACCTACGACGTCTACACCGGCCATGGCTGGACAAGCAGCGAGGGCACCGATCGGCGCGTGGCAGCCGGGGATCGCATCTTCCCCGGCCTGACCCCCGAACGCCCGATCGGCGGCTTCGAAATCGAGACGGTGACGGTCGAGATGCAGCGTGACGGACGCAACGTCTTCACCCCCGGCTTCCCGCGCAGCGCCTTCGCGCCGCTCGTCGTCCACCAGCCCGGCGGGCTGCCGCTCCTGGGAGCGCTCCAGGCGGGCTCAGCCATCGGCGAGGGGCGGGGCTATCAGATCACGGCCGCCATCTCGAACGCGACCGAGGCGATGCTGGTCGGCGCCGGGGTGGAATATCCGCCGGAGGTCGTGGCGACGTACACCGGCACCGACGGCGTCACGGCCCGCACGGCCGAGCTGGCACGCAGTGTCGTCGATGCCGCAGGCGCCACCGATCCGTACCACGAAGCCAAGGCGTTGGCCGACTACCTCCGCACCGACCCGCGCTTCACGTACGCCACCGTGGCCGCGCTGCCGTCGGACCCGGAGCGCGACCTCGTCGACTTCTTCCTCTTCGACGAGAACGGCCAGAGCGGCTACTGCGAGTACTTCGCGACCACCATGGCGGTCATGGCACGGACGCTTGGGCTCCCGGCCCGCGTGGCCGTCGGTTACGCACCCGGCGAGCGAGTCGACACCGGCATCTACCAGGTCCGCGACAAGAACGCGCACCTGTGGGCCGAGATCTACTTCCCCGGCTACGGCTGGCAGATCTTCGAGGCGACCAAGTCGATTACGCCTGTCGTCCGCCTGTCCGGGTCGGGCGTCGTCCCGCCGATCAACCCGACGGTCGGTGGCGTGGATCCGGGGCAGCAGTTCGAGGAGGGCGACGACCCGGGCGACATCTCCACCCTGCCGTCATTCCAGCCCGTCGATGGGGCCTTCCAGCCGGGAGGTCAGCGTCCGAGCGATGAGACGCGCGAGGGCAATGCCTGGGTCATCCTGGCGCTGCTCGGCCTGCTGGCCGCGGCAGCGGCGTATCGGCTGCTCCGGGGCCGGTACCGCTTCCGATTCCTCGCTCCGGGCGACCGGCAGTGGCAGCGGCTCGCCTTCGCGGCCGATCGTGCCGGTGTCGCCCAGCGACCGTCCGAGACGGTCTACGAGTACGCCAGCTGGCTCGAGGAGCAGATTCCGACGCGCACCGTCGAGATCCACCAGATCGCCGACGGCAAGGTCTGGCAGTCGTACTCGGGCCACTCCATCTCGTCGGAGGCCATCGCTCGCCTCGAGCGCGCCTGGAGCCGGCTGCAGCTGCCGCTCGTCTGGCTGGCGGTCCGCCGCCGGGTGCGGCTGCTGTTCGGCAGGGGCGCCAGCAGCTAGCTGCTCAGCCGACGGCGGCCGGCAGCCTCGCCTCGTAGACGTCGCGCATCGTGCGAACCGCCGCCGACGGATCGGCCCGGCGGCCGTGCTCGCCGAGCGTCTCACCCATGATCCGGACCGCCTCGCACATCTCGTCGATGCCGACCACTCCCATGTGCCCGAAGCGCAGGATCTTGCCAGCCCATTGCCCCTGGCCCCCGGCTACCACGAGCCCCTTGGCGCGCATGGCGGCGTTGAACGGAGCCCACTCGATGCCGTCGGGCAGCCAGGCAGCGGTGACGGTTGTGGACCGATGCCGCTGTGGCGCCACGAGGCGCAGCCCCAGTGCCTCGAGGCCGGCCTGCACGGCGGCCGCGATGGCATCGTGCCGGGCCCAGGTCTGCTCCCGACCCTCCGCCACGAGGCGTCGAATCCCGACCCGCAGCCCGAACAGCACGCTCACCGCGGGCGTCCACGGCGTCTGGCCCTTCTCCGCCCACTTGCGGGCCTCGGCCAGGTCCCAGTAGACGCGCGGCATGCGGGCCGCCTCGTTCGCGGCCCACGCCCGCTCGGTCAGGGCGGCGATGGCAATCCCCGGCGATCCCATCCAGGCCTTCTGGCTGGCGCTCACCACGAGGTCGATGCCCCATGCGTCCATCTCGAACGGCATGGCGCCCAGCCCGCTGATCCCGTCTACGAGAGTCAGCGGCGCGCCGGGCGCGCTGCGCACGGCGGCGACCAGCTCGCGCAGGGGGTTCGTCACTCCGGTCGAGGTCTCGTTGTGGGTCAGCAGCACCGCCCGATACGCATCGTTGGCGGCAAGGTGCGCGGCCACGGCAGCCGGGTCGGCGGCCTCGCCCCACGGCGACCTCGAAGCGCTCCACCTGCGCCCCGAAGGCCGATGCGATCTTCGCGAAGCGATCCCCGAAGGAGCCGATGGTGACGGCCAGCACCCGGTCGCCCGGCGAGAGGGTGTTGACCACGGCCGCCTCCAGCGCCCCGGAGCCCGAGCCGGTGAGCAGCAGCACCTCGCCGCGCGTGCCGATCAGGGCGGCGAGGCCGGTGCTGATCTCGCGCAGCATCTCGCCGAACTCGGTGCCGCGGTGGTCGATCATCGGCGCCGCCTGGGCCTCGCGCACCTCTGACGGGAGCGGCGTTGGGCCGGGGACGCGCAGGTTCTGGTCCATGGCGGGCATCATAATCGGCCGATGGAACGGACCGATGCCGCGTAAGCCGCCTGCCGCCGTGACCGAGCCGCTCTTCGCCGAGAGCGCCGAACGCGACGCGCCACTGGCCGCCCGGATGCGGCCGCGGACGCTCGACGAGTTCGTCGGCCAGGAGACGCTGGTCGGCCCCGAGGGCGCACTCTCGAAGGTCGTCAAGCCGGGCTACGCGCCGAGCATGGTGCTGTGGGGACCGCCGGGCTCCGGCAAGACGACGCTCGCCCGCCTGCTCGCCGACCGCTCCGGCGGGACCTGGCGCCAGATCTCGGCGGTGACGAGCGGCGTCGCCGACATCCGTGCGCTCGTCGCGGATGCCAAGGCGCTGCGCCAGGCCGGTGGTCGGACGGTGGTCTTCATCGACGAGCTGCATCGGTTCAACAAGAGCCAGCAGGACGCGCTGCTGCCGCACGTCGAGGACGGCACCATCGTGCTGATCGGCGCGACGACCGAGAACCCCTACTACGAGATCAACTCGCCGCTCCTGTCGCGGCTGCGCGTCTACCGCCTCGAGCCGCTCGGGCCCGACGAGCTGCGCGAGATCGTGGTGCGGGCCGTCGCCGACGACCGCGGGCTTGGCGGCAGGGTGACGCTCGCCGAGGAGGGGATGACCGCGCTGCTCGAGCTGGCCAGCGGCGACGCGCGGCAGGCGCTGAACATCGTCGAGGCCGCGGCGGCGGTCGCGGCCGACGGCGAGGCGCTCACCCCGGAGGCGGTGGCCGAGGCGGCCCAGCAGCGGTTGCTCGCCTACGACCGCGTTGGCGACCAGCACTACGAGGCGGCATCGGCCTTCATCAAGAGCATGCGGGGCAACGACCCCGATGCCGCGCTGTACTGGTGCGCGAGCATGGTGGCGGCGGGGGAGGATCCCACCTTCATCGCGCGACGGATCGTGATCGCGGCCAGCGAGGACGTTGGCAACGCCGACCCGCGCGCGCTGCAGATCGCGGTGGCGGCCATGCACGCGGTCGAGATGATCGGCCTGCCCGAGGCGCAGTACGCCCTGGCCCAGGCGGCGGCCTACGTCGCGTCGGCGCCGAAGTCGAACCGGGCAGGGGGCGCGTACTTCGCGGCGCTGGCCGAGGTCGAGGAGAAGGGACGGCTGCCGGTGCCGCTGCACCTCCGCCCTTCGTCGCATCGGCGGCTGGCGAGGGAGCACGGCTACGGCAAGGGGTACCTCTATCCCCATGACTTCGAATCGGCCGATGTCGAGCAGCAGTACCTGCCCGACGAGCTCGCGGGTCGCGTCTTCTACGAGCCCAGCGACCAGGGGATGGAGATCCAGATCGGGGAGCGCCTCCAGCGCCTTCGCAGGCAGCGGCTCGAGGGCCGGAAGGGTGGGACCCCGGCCCGCGACAAGCCTTCCCCGTAGCCGCCGGCCAGTTCGACGGGCAGCACCACGAACGCCGCCACGCCCATGCCGATCGCCGAGCCCCGAGTTGCCGGGGAGGGCCTTCCTGATACGCTGGCTCAAGGAGACGGTCTCGCCCAGCGAAGCACGCGCATCGCGCGGAGCGTGACCCATCGGCTCGGCCTGTCGAGCTCCTCCATGGGAACCACGACGTTGTCGTCGTGCCAATGCTCCAACCGCCACCGGCCGTCGGCGTCTCGCTTCGACTCGACCAGCGCGATCGCCTCGCGCATCCGCTCGTCCGTTGCGACCCCCGCGGCTCGCAGGTGGTCGAGCGCCCGCAGGACGTCGTAGTGGTAGCAGGTCGGGAAGGCGAGCTTCGCGAAGTCGGGGTCGATGACCTCACCGCTCGACAGCCGATGGAAGAGCCGCCGAGCCAGCAGGTACTCGTGCCCGCGCGCGATCGCCGCGCGCACCGCGGGCTGCCCACCCGTCGCATGCTCGTGCTCGAGCAGCCCCTCCAGGACGCAGATGGTCGTGTGGAAGGAGCCGACCGTCGACCCGTTCTCCTGCTCGCAGTTCCAGCCGCCATCCGCCATCTGCTCGCCCAGGAGTCGGTCGACCAGCGCCGGTGCCTCCTCGCCGAAGTAGGCGCCCATGGCCGCCACCCGACCGTTGATGCACGGCTCGACCTCGCCCTCGAAGAAGGGCTTGTCGCCCCACCAGTGCCAGGTGAGGTTGTCCCGCACCAGGCCGACCGCCCGTCGAGCCTGCTCGCTGGCCGGGTCCAGCCCAAGGTCGCGGAGCAGCGACAGGTGCAGGAAGCAGCTCCACTCGGGGGAGTCCGCCTGGGGGTGAGCCCAGCGGCCATCGGGGCCCTGCAGCGCCAGCACCTGCGCACCCCATCCCTCGGTGGCCGCGCGTGCGCGCTCGGCCGCCACCTCGTCCGGCGGCGCATCGGTCAGGTCGCGCAGCACCTGCCAGCGGATGGATGGATCCGAGTCGAGCAGCCAGTCGATGGTGTTCATCGGCCCATCCTGCATCGGATTGTAGACATCTTTTGACAGGAATCCGTCCGGATGCCGGGAATGACGTGAGGGCCCGAGGTCCCTATCTCGCACGGACCCCAGACCCTCTCGACTCGCTCATCAGCGTTGGGTGGTAAGCCCGCGGCGACGAACGAACCTCAGACGCCTCACCTGACCTGCTGGGCTGGAACCGTCGGTCCGCGTAAGCGGGTCGGACCTTCGGCATCCAGAGCCGATCAAGCTGGTCTCCGCGGCTCCTCGTCTGCAGAGCCGCCCAGTGGCTCCCACACCACTGAACCTGGAACCGTAGGCCGGTCCGATCGGATTTGCTGACACTGCCCGAAGGCGGTGCGGCCGGTCCCGATCGTTGCCTCGACGCGCCTGACCCTTTCCTCCGTAACGATCCCGTGCGAACCGCCGACTGGGCTTTTGGCTCTTTCGCGTTCGCTCGGGCGGAGGCAGTGTGCCTGCCGCGTTCCGGGACGGGAGCTTATCCCCGTCTCCTACTTCACCTGCTCCCGGCGGAGACTCGGGTGACGACAGAATCGTCGCCGGGGTCTCCTTCCAGACCGCTCCAGATTCGGGCGTTGCGGGCCCGGGAAGCGGTACGGGGAAGTGTACTCAAGGGGCGATGCGGCGGTCAACGATTTCGACGCAAATGGCCCGTTCTAGTTCGGGCCGATCCCCAGCACGCTGAATCCCACGGCGGCCGCGGTCAGCAGCACCGCCATCACGACCACCAGGACGCCGATGTTGCGCAGGTCGCTGCGGACGTAGTGGTACTCCGTGGCGGCGCGCTCGGAGAGGCGCGACGGACCCGAGACGAGGAACCGTGGGTCGGCGCGGCCGGCGCGGGGAGTGGAGGCTGCGGGCGCAGGGGTTGGCTCGCTGCGCCGCTCGGCCGCCGCCTCGACCGCCTCGGAGACCACCCCGCCGATCGGCTGCGCGGGGGCGACGGGGCGCTGCAGCGATCGACGCTGCGCCTTGCGCTGGCGGTCTCGCCGGTTGCCTGCCTTGCCGCTTCGTCGAGCCATCGATCTCCCGTGCTGGGACCCGGTCGAGCCGGATCGGGGCGGTATGATACCAGCGCTCGTGCCCGACCTGAACCGCACCCTCCAGGACAACCTGGCGCTCGTCGTGGGCGTCATGGGACTCGTCATCATCGGCCTGGCGATCATGGTGTTGGTCCAGTCGCGACGGATCCGACGGGCCACAGAGGCGTATCGCTCCCTCGTCAGCGACAGCCAGGGCGGGTCGCTCCAGCAGCTGCTCGACAGCCATCTCGGCAAGGTGATCGAGGTCGGCGCGAAGGCGGAGGAGCTCTCGAAGATGTACGAGGCCCTGGAGGCCCGGTCACGCGGCAGCCTCCAGCACGTCGGCATCGTCCGCTTCAACCCCTTCGATGACACCGGCTCCGACCAGAGCTTCGCGATCGCGCTGCTCGACGACCGGCGCGACGGGATCGTGCTGAGCAGCCTGCATGGGCGGGGGCAGACGCGCGTCTTCGCGAAGCCGGTCGAGGGCGGGACGTCCACCCACCAGCTCTCCGACGAGGAGGCGCAGGCCATTCGCGTCGCGGTCGAGGGTGGGCGCCCGGCTCCCAGCCCTGGCTGAGCCGATCGACCCCGGCCAGCGACAGCTGGCCGGACGCCGCCTGCTCGCCACCCTGCGCCGCCATCAACGACGCTCGCCCCTGCGCCCCGACCTTCGCGTCGACACCCTCATCGCCGAGCTGCGCGCCGCCGAGCCGGCCCGACCGCGAAGTCATCGCGGCCAGCGGCCGCTGACGCTGACGGACCAGGACCTCCGGGGCGTGGTGGACGGGCTGGTCGAGTCCGCTTCGTTGCTGCGCACCGGTCATCGCGTGCGGCTGCCGGATGGGGGCCCTGCCCTCGACCAGCTCATGCGAGAGCGCGTCGAGCTGCTCCTGGCCACCCTGACTGCGGCCGGTGCGAAGCCGCCCCCCGCCGAGGTGGTGGCTTCCCGCCTGGGCGTGCCCGGCGCCCTGCTTGAACAGATGCGGCGGACCGGCGACCTCATCAGCATCGGTCCGCGCATCGACGTCACACGCGAGTCGTGGGCGACGATCGCCGCGAGGCTGGATCGGCTGGCAGCCGATGGACCGATATCGGTCGCGGTCGTTCGGGATGAGCTTGAGACGGCCCGACGGTTCGCCGAAGGCATCCTGCGACACTGGAACCGTCCCCGCGACACGTGAGGTGTCGAGTAAGCGGGCGATAACCGTCCGGTGAATGGCACACCGGCTACCATCGGCGGGATGCCAGCGGTGGTCCCGTCCCCGAACCAGATCCCGATCTTCGAGGAGCTGGTCGCCCCACCGCGGGCGGCGCCCCGACCGCATCTCCGCATCCAGCCACCACTCCTGGCGGACCTCACGCCGCGCCAGCGGAAGGCCGTCACCCACGCCGAGGGGCCGCTCCTCATCGTCGCCGGTGCTGGAACGGGCAAGACCACGGTGATCACTCGCCGGATTGCCTGGCTGATCGCGGAGAAGCTGGCCAAGCCCTCGGAGATCCTGGCCCTGACCTTCACCGATCGCGCGGCGCTCGAGATGACGGAGCGCGTCGACCGCCTCGTCCCGTACGGCTTCACCGATACGGTGATCAGCACCTTCCACGCCTGGGGCGATCGGCTGCTGCGCGACCATGCCTTCGAGGCCGGCCTCTCGGACCGCTCGACGGTGCTCTCGCGAGCGGAGCAGGTGATCTTTCTGCGCGAGCACCTCTTCCAGCTGCCCCTGGACCGATACCGCCCGCTCGGCGACCCGACCCGCTTCCTGCACGCGATGGTGACGCTCATCAGCCGCGCACGGGACGAGGACGTGCCACCCGCCGAGTACCGCGCCCTGGCGGATCGGCTCGTGTCGGACGCAGCCGCGAACCCCGAGGACCGGGCGCTCTCGGAGCTCGCCGGACAGCAGGCGGAGCTCGCGGCCTGCTACGCGACCTACGAGGAGCTGATGCGCGGCACTGATCGCATCGACTTCGGCGACCAGGTCTCCCTCGCACTCCGCCTCCTGCGGGAGCATCCGGCCATCCTCGAGGCCGAGCGCCAGCGCTATCGGTACATCCTGGTCGACGAGTTCCAGGACACGAACCACGCGCAGTTCGAGCTGGTCAAGCTGCTGGCCGGGTCGCCCACCGCCAACCTGACCGTGGTGGGGGACGACGACCAGAGCATCTATCGCTTCCGCGGGGCGGCGCTCTCGAACATCCTCGGCTTCCGCGAGGCGTTTCCCTCCGCCCCGAGCGTCGTCCTCACCGACAACTTCCGCAGCCGGCAGTCGATCCTGGATGCCGCCTATCGGCTCATTCGCCACAACGATCCCGATCGCCTGGAGGCTCGCGAGGGCCTGGACAAGCGGCTCGTGGCGCGTGCCCACCCTCGGCGGACGGGGGGCGACGACACGAGCATCGAGCTGCTGGCATTCGACACGGGCTCCGACGAGGCGGATGCCATCGCGGAACGGATCGCGGCGTCGCTGCGGGCCGGCCGCCGCGCAGGCGACCACGCCATCCTGGTGCGGACCAACCGCGACGCCGATCCGATCCTTCGATCACTGAACATGGCGCGGGTGCCGTGGCGCTTCGCGGGGACGGCGGGCCTCTACAAGCAGCCCGAGGTGCGCCTGCTGGTCAGCTTCCTGCGTGCGGTCAACGACCCCGAGGACTCGGTCAGCTGCTACGACCTGGCGACCTCGGAGATGTTCGGCCTCGACCCGAAGGACGTGACGCTCGCGCTCAACGCCGCCTCGCGACGGCGCACGAGCCTCGAGACCGCGCTGCGCTCCGCGGCGGTCGACCCGGGCCAGGCACCGTTCGGCAGGCGGCCGCTGGAGGTCGTCGGCCGGCTCCTCGCCAGCCTCGACCAGCATCGCGGCGATGAGCGCCGAGCGGACGACCGGCGAGCTGCTCTACCACTTCATCAGCTCGTCCGGCTGGCTTGGCCGGCTGGCCGCCGAGGCGCGGCAGAGCGGCGACGAGCGCCTTGCCAACGTCGCCCGCTTCTTCGAGATCGTGCGGCGGCAGTCCTCGCTCTTGCGGGACGACCGCCTGCCCTTCCTGGTCGCGCAGCTGGACACCCTGATCGAGGCCGGCGACGACCCCTCGACCGCGGACGTGGCGGCCGACGAGGGCGACGCGGTCCACGTGCTCACCTATCACCGTGCCAAGGGGCTCGAGTTTCCCAGCGTGATCATGCTCGGGCTCGTCGACGACCGGTTCCCGACCCGCTCGCGAGGCGACCTGCTGCCATTCCCGTCGGAGCTCGTGCGGGAGACCGTCCCGGAGGGCGACCACCACCTCGCCGAGGAGCGGCGCCTCTTCTACGTGGGGATGACCCGCGCCAAGGACGAGCTCGTCCTGAGCTGGGCGCGCGACTACGGCGGCCGCTCCGCGCGCCGCATGAGCCAGTTCGTGCTCGAGGCGCTCGACCTTCCCCCGGCGACGCCGGTCGAGTCGCTGCGCCCGTCGGTCGCCGAGCGGCTGGCACGCAACGAGCGACCAGCCCGGCAGCCGGCGACGGCGGCCCCGCCAAGCATCGCGGACAAGCCGCTGACCCTCAGCTACGGGCAGGTCAGCGACTATCTCGAATGCCCGGCCAAGTACCGCTTCGGCCACCTGATCCGTATCCCGACACCCGTCTCGCACCAGATGGTCTACGGGCGCGCCCTGCACAGCGCGGTACAGGCGTTCCACCGACGGCAGATGGCGGGTGGACCGCCGATGTCGATCGAAGAGCTGCACGCCGAGCTGGACGCGGCCTGGGAGTCGACCGGCTTCCTGACCCGCGAGCACGAAGAGGCCCGTCGAGCAGCCGCCCGAGAGACGCTGGAGCGCTTCTGGGCGGCGCAACAGGCCGATCCGGCGACGCCGACGGCGGTGGAGCTCGAGTTCGCCGTTTCCTTCGGGCGGGATCGGGTGCGCGGTCGGTACGACCGCGTCGACACGGATGCATCCGGGCGCGTCACGATCGTCGACTACAAGTCGAGCGACGTGCGGGATGCCTCGACGGCATCGCGGCGGGCGCGCGAGTCACTGCAGCTGGCGATCTACGGCTCGGCATGGGAGGCGACGCATGGGAATCCGCCGGGCGACCTGGTGCTCCACTTCCTGGAGTCCGGGATCGAGGGCCACAGCACCCCGACCCCCAAGCGCCTGGCGGGGGCGGCGGAGCAGGTCGCCACGGCCGCCGACGGAATCCGTGCCGGCAACTTCGACGCCAGCCCCTCGCCAACCCGTTGTGGCTACTGCCCGTTCCGCGAGATCTGCCCCGACGCGCTGCGATGACTGGCCGTTCGCGCGTCGTCCTCGCGGCCCTGATGCTGCTGGCGGTGCTGGGGGTGGTCGTGCTGGTGGCGTTCGCCGGCAACTCCTGCGCGGGGGACCTGCCAGGCCGGCCATGTCCCGCCGCCGGCACGAACCGCGCCGTGGTGGTTGCCCTGGCGGCGGTCACCGCCGGGTTGGCGGTCGTGCCGTTCGCGCTCCTCGCCGAGTTCACGGTCCGGCGACGGATCATCTACCGCGGGGCCTGGGGGCGCGCCGCGAGGCGTGGCGCCCTGGTGGCGGCCGTCGTGGCGGCGATCGCCGGCCTGCGGCTGGGTGGCGCACTGTCCGTGCCTGTGGCGCTCTTCGTGATGAGCCTGGCGGCGGCGCTCGAGTGGGTTGCCCTGCGCCGCTTCGACCTTCTCTAGGCTCGTTCGAGCGGTGAGCGCCGACATCTTCGGATCGCAGCCCGCCGGCGAGGACCAGCTGGCCGAGATCTACGACCTCGAGCACGACGAGCTGGTCGAGGACCTTCCCTTCTACCGGGAGCTCGCACGACGCACCGCTGGTCCGGTGCTCGACCTGGGCTGCGGATCCGGACGCCTCTTTGGCGCCCTGCTCGAGGCGGGCGTGCCGCGCCTCCTGGGAATGGATGGCTCCCCGGCCCTCCTGCGCCGGGCGGAGGCGCGGATCGCCGCCGACCCTCGGCTCTCGGACGCGGCTCGAGCGGGTCGGCTGTCTGTCATGCGCGGCGACGTACGGGCGATCTCCACGCTCAACATCCGCGAGCGGTTCGACCTGGTGGTGGCGGTCGGCGTGCTCCCGCACCTCAACGGCCCGGAGGATGCGCTGCGCCTGCTGGGCGGCACCAGGTCCGTGCTGGCGAGGGGCGGGCGCCTCGTGCTCGACGATCTCGGGCCGGCCGAGATGCCCGATCGGGACATGCCGCTATCGGTCGATTGGCGTCGAACGATGGGAGGGCGAGAGGTGGTGAGACGGAGCGCGTTGGTGCGGCGAGAAACCCCGGAGGGGCTGCGCGTCGCCTTCTCCACGATCGCGGATGCAGTACAACCCGATGGTACGATAGCGCGGCTTCCTGCCAGCCACGAGCTCTGGTATCCATCTCCTGAGGCGCTCGCCGCGCTCGTCAAGCAGGCGGGGATGGTGGTTGAGCTGAGCTACGGCTCGCATGATCTCGAGCCGCTTGGACGGGAGAGCGGGCGCCGGATCTTCGTGGTGGCGTACGAACCCGCCACCACCGCGACGTATGAGGTGAGGGTTGGCTGAGCAGATCCGTCTGCTGGTGGTCGAGGACGTTCCGCAGGTGGCGATGCACATGCGGTCGCTTCTCAACGCGCAGTCGCAGATCAAGATGCTCGATGTGATCACCTCCGGCGAGCGAGCGCTCCCCGCGGTGAGCGAGCTGCGGCCCGACGTCCTGATCGTGGACGCCCTGCTGCAGGGTCGCGTCTCCGGCATGCAGGTCGCCGAGCAGGTTCGGCGCACCGAGTCGGGCGTCTCGGTCATCGTGCTGACAGTGCCCCAGAACCCCATCACCGAGGATCCGACGGCGGGCATCGATGCGGTGCTGAAGATGCCGTTCTCCGGCTTCGACCTGACGACCATGGTCCGCAAGGTCCACGAGCAGAGCAACGTCGCCGGCGGGCACAACGCGGCCACCATGGTGAGCCTCTTCTCGCCGAAGGGCGGCGTCGGACGGACGACGCTGGCCTTCAACCTGGCGGTGGCGCTCGCCGCCGACCATCGGGTCTGCCTGATCGATGGCTCGCTCCAGTTCAGCGACCTGCGCGGCCTCCTGCGAGCCCCCGCCGTCGCACCGTCGATCGTCAGCCTGCCGACCGACAAGATCCGCGACACGGACCTCGCCGAGGTGGTGTGGAAGGACCCGTCGGGGATTGACGTGCTGCTCGCCCCGCCGCGGATCGAGATGGCGGAGATGGTCACCGTCCGCGACATCGAGAAGGCGCTCTCCATCATCCGCCAGGTCTACGACGTGATCGTGGTTGACACGCGGGCCGCGCTCTCGGACGACGTCCTGGCCTTCCTCGACGCCTCGGACCTGATCCTCGAGGTGCTGGCCTACGACAGCATGGCCATTCGCGCCCTGGCGATGGCCGATGAGGCCTTCGCCGCCATCGGCTACGCACCCAGCAAGCTCGAGGCCGTGCTCAACCGATCGGACTCGACCGGTGGCTTCACGAAGGCCGATGTCGAGGAGGCTCTCAACCGCAGGATCGAGCACGAGGTCGTCTCGGACGGGAAGCTGGTGATCGCCGCCAACAACGAGGGCGTCCCGTTCGTGCTGGCCAACCCCGATGCGCCCGTCTCGCTTGGGGTGCGCGCCATGGCCGCCTCGATCTCCGCACGGCTGCCGGCGCACGCAGCCGTCCTCGCGCGCCGCTGACCGTCGCGGTGGGCCGGCACGACGACGCCCGGCCAATCGGCGTCTTCGACTCCGGCGTCGGCGGCCTGACCGTCCTCGCCGAGCTGCGTCGACGCCTCCCCGCCGAGTCGACGATCTACCTCGGCGACAACGCCCGTGCGCCGTATGGCCCACGCAGCGCCGGCGAGGTGCAGGCCTTCACCCTCGAGGCGGTGGCCTGGCTGCTGGCGCAGGACGTAAAGCTCCTCGTCCTCGCCTGCAACACCGCCACCGCACAGGCCCTGCCACTCGTGCGCGACGTCGCGACCGTGCCGGTGCTTGGCGTCGTGCGACCGGGCGCGGTGTCGGCGGCGGCCTCGACCCGGGCGGGCCACGTGGGCGTCATCGCCACCGCCGGGACGGTCGCCTCGGGCGCCTATGCCGCCGCGGTCGGTGAGGCCGATCCGGCGCTGTCCGTGACCCAGCTGGCCTGTCCCGACCTCGTGCCGATGGTCGAGGCGGGGGAGCTCAGCGGCCCGGTTGCCGAGGTCACGGTGCGTGGCTACCTGGACCAGCTTTTCGGGGCGGATCCAGAGATCGACACGCTGCTGCTCGGCTGCACGCACTACCCGCTGCTGCGTCCCGTCATCCAGCAGGTGGCCGGCCAGCAGGTTGCGGTCGTCGATTCGGCGTTCACCACGGCTCTCGCTGCGGAGGACCTGCTCGATGCCCTTGGCGGCCGAACCGCGGCGAGCGGTCCGGGCGACAACCGGATCGTGACGACCGGCGACGTCGCCACCTTCAGCGCCGTGGCCGGCACCGTCTTCGGCGCCGCCCTTCCCTCGGTTGAGCAGGCGGTGGTGGCTGCCGTCTAGACTCCCCGCATGGCACGCAGCGCAGGGCGCATCGGAATGGGAATCGTCGTCGGCGGACTGCTGGCGGTTGGCGCGACGGCGGTCCAGCGCGAGCTGCTGCGCCGCGCCGGCACGCAGCTCATCGACTGGGAGTCGGTCCGCCGCATCGCTCGGCGACGCCTCGGCCCGGCGGGAGCCGGACTCACCGATGCCGAACGCGCGGAGGCGGAGGCGTTTTACCGCGCGGAGCTGCTGCGGATCGAGCCGGTCGTGGCTGAGGCCATCGGCGCCGAGCTTCCTCGAGCCCTCGAGGCGCCCGCAGTCGTCGATCGCGTCGAGTGGATCGATCTCAACCTCGCCACCTTTGAGCAGCTGTTCGGGCGGGTGGAGCGGATCATCAACGACGCCACCGTCGGCGCCGATACGCCCGGCCGAGCCTTCGCCCGGATCCTGAATCGGTCATTCGGCAACCAGCAGCTTGGCCTGCTGATGGCGTTCCTGGCCCGCAAGGTGCTCGGCCAGTACGACGTCAGCCTGCTGGCGGCCGCACCGGCGGCGCGCGGTCGGCTCAACTTCGTCGAGCCGAACATCAAGGCCAGCGCCGCGGCCTTCGGGGTTCCCCTTGGGCAGTTCCGAACCTTCATCGCCCTGCACGAGGCCACCCACGCCTTCGAGTTCGAGGCGTACCCGTGGCTGCGCGACCACTTCGCCGCCTCGGTGGGCGAGGCGATCGAGCAGATGGCCACCGATACGAGCGGGCTCGGCCAGCGGCTGAGGGCCGCGCTCGGCGGGCGTGACGGGCACTGGCTCGAGCGGATGATGACGCCGGCGCAGCTCAGCACCTTCCGGCGCACGCAGGCCCTCATGTCGCTGCTGGAGGGCTACTCGAACCACGTGATGAACGACGCCGGCGAGCGGCTCCTGCCGGGCTTCGCCAGGCTCCACGACCGGTTCGAGCGCCGCAACGAGGCGCGGGGGGCGATGGAGCGGGCCATCATGCGGCTGACCGGCCTCGACCTGAAGATGGAGCAGTACGCCGCCGGCGAGCGCTTCGTGACCGCCGTCCTCGCTGCCCGCGATCGGCCGTTCCTGAACCGCGTCTGGGAGGGGCCAGGGAACCTGCCGGACCTCGACGAGATCCGCAACCCCCAGCGCTGGATCGATCGGCTCGAGCGGCATGTCACGAAGGAGCAGCTCACCTGAGCGACGAGATCGTGATCCTGGCGACCCCTATCTTCGGCGCTCCGCTCTCCGCCGAGCACGCCGCCCAGATCGAGATCGTGCCCGGCGCCCGGGTGGTGCAGATGTCGCGCGAGGGGCTCGTCCATGACGACGCCGAGGCGGCCCTCGGGTCGGCGCGGGTCCTCCTGCGCGGCGGGGTGCCGGCGTCGGTGCTCGACCACATCATCGGCCGTGCGCCCCGGCTGGAGTGGATCCACTCCTTCTCGGCCGGCGTGGACCGCGTGGCGACGCCGGCGGTGCGGGAGCGCGGCCTGGTCGTCACCAACGCGCGCGGCGTCTTCTCGCGTCCGATCGCCGAGTACGTGGTGATGATGTGCCTCGCCATTGCGCGGCGCCTGCCCCAGCTCCTCGAGCTGCAGCGGGAGCGCACCTGGCAGCCGTTGCGCGGGACTGAGCTCGGCGGGATGACGGTCGGGATCGTCGGTTTTGGGAGCATCGGCTCCGAGATCGCGAGCCTGCTGGGGCCGTTCCAGGCGACGGTCATCGCCACCCGGCGGCATCCGGAGCGTGGTGCCGGCGACGCGCCCAACGTCGAGCTGCTGGGCCTCGAGCAGCTCGACGAGCTCCTGCGTCGCAGCGACATCGTGGTGGTTGCCGCGCCGCTGACCGATGACACCGCCGGATTGATCGGCGCCGCTCAGCTGCAGGAGATGCCGGAGCACGCCTGGCTGATCAACATCGCGCGGGGTCGGCTGCTGGACGAGCTCGCCCTGCGGCGTGCCCTCGAGTCGGGGTGGATCGGGGGAGCGGTGCTCGACGTCTTCAACGAGGAGCCGCTGCCCCCCGACTCGCCGCTGTATGGCACCCCGAACCTGATCATCACCCCCCACACCTCGTGGTCGAGCGACCGCGTCGTCGACCGATCGCTCGACCTCTTCGTCGCGAACCTGCGCCGGTTCGCGGCGGGGGAGCAGCTCGAGAACGTCGTCGACCTGGAGGCCGGGTACTAGGCGGTGCAGGTCACCATCGTCGGGCTGCCGGGGAGCGGCAAGACGACCGTCTTCAACGCCCTGACGGGCGCACATGCCGACACCGGCGGCTTCTCTGGTGGCCGTGCTGCCCCGAACATGGGGGTGGTGAAGGTCCCCGACCCGCGGCTCGACCGCCTCTCGGAGCTCTTCCATCCGCGCAAGACGGTCCCGGCCGACGTGACCTACGTCGACGTCGCCATCCCCGCCGGCGCGACCCGCGAAGGCACCATCAACCCCGACGTCCTGGCCCTGGTCCGCAATGCCGATGCGCTGCTCCACGTCGCCCGTGCCTTCGAAGGCGGCGAGGGAGCGGCGGACCCGTGGCGCGACGTCGAGGCCCTCGACCTGGAGTTTTCGATCGCAGACCTGATGGTCATCGAGAAGCGACTCGAGAAGCTGCGCACCTCCGGGCGTCACGGCTCCGCCGCCGAGCGGGAAGCGAACGCGCAGGAGGAGGTGCTGCTGGAGCGCCTCGAGCCGGAGCTCTCGGCCGGGCGTCCGCTCCGCGCCGTCAGCCTGAGCGATGACGACGAGCTGCGCCTGCGTGGCTATCGGTTCCTCACCCAGAAGCCGGTCCTGGTCGTGCTCAACATCGACGAGGGGCAGCTCGGGACCGCCGCCGACCTCGAGACGACGGGTCGTGGCCGCTACGGTCGGGAGCAGGCGGACGTCGCGGCCCTGGGCGGCAAGATCGAGGCCGAGCTGGCCCAGCTGTCCGAGGCTGACGCGGCGCTCTTCATGGAGGACCTCGGCATCGCCGAGCCGAGCCGCGGCCGCGTCATCCACCTGACCTATGCGTTGCTGGGGCTCTTCAGCTTCTTCACCGCCGGCGAGGACGAGTGCCGGGCCTGGACCCTGCGACGGGGCGCGAATGCGGTCGACGCCGCAGCGGCGATCCACAGCGACCTGGCCCGCGGCTTCATCCGGGCTGAGGTGGTGACCTATGACGACCTCATCGCCTGCGGGAGCATGGCCGAGGCGCGCAAACGAGGCCTGCTGCGCTCCGAGGGCAAGACCTATGCCGTAAGAGACGGTGACGTCATCGAAGTCCTGTTCAACGTCGCGCGCTGATGCGCGCCGCTACGAGGAGAGGTCGACCTCCGCGATGACGCTGCGGAACTCGTCGCTGGTCTCGACGAGGTAGGTGTCCTCTTCTTCCATGCCCACACTCATGCTGGCGGTGAGCTTCTCGTCGCCGGCATACGTGAAGCCGTTGGCGCGCTCCAGCTCACGGGCGATCGCCTCGACCAGGGTGTCCTCCTCGAAGGTGTCGACCACCGCCGCCCGCGCCGCCAGGACGAGCGCCGCGAACGCCTCTGGCGTGTACTGCTGGTCGCTGACCAGGACCGCATCGGTCAGGAGGTCGGTGGCGCCCTCGTGCAGCTCGTAGAAGAAGAGTTTCATGATGGCCCGATGATAGCCGCCCCCGCGGACCTGCTCGTGATCGGCGCCCTGACGGTCGACCGATTCGCCGATGGCTCCACCGTTCCCGGCGGCTCCGTCCTGCACATCGCGCGTGCTGCCGCGCCACGCGGCATCAGAGTCGCGACCATCACCGTCGCAGGACCGGAGCCGGAGGCGCAGGCCGGGCTCGATGAGCTCCGGCAGCTCGCGGTGGCCGCCGAAGTGGCCGCGGCGCCCGCCACGGCAAGCTTCGTCCATGGTGAGGCGGTGGCTGGCCGCCGGCTGCGGCTCGAGCACCGTGGCGGCCCCCTGCGCATCGCGGGATTGCAGCTCCTTGGCCGGGCACCGACCGTGCTGCTGGCACCGATCGCCGGCGAGATCAACGTTGGCGAGCTCCAAGCAGTTACGCCTGCGCCGATGCGCGCCGCCATCCTGCAGGGCTGGCTCCGCAGCCTGGACGCAGGCACGGAGGTCCGACCCCTGCCGCTGGGCTCACTTGGTTCACTGCTGGTCGAGGCCCTCGCCACCTTCGACCTGCTCATCGCCAGCCGAGAGGACCTGGCGGCGGAGTCCGACGCCCCGCAGGCGCAGCTTGCGGCGCTCCGCCAGACGTTCGGGGGACGGCCGGCCCTGGTCGTGACCGACGGGGCCAACGGCGTCTGGCTCGACGCGCCTCCTTCCGGCGTCCGTCACCTGGCCCTCCCGCGGCGCGTTGGGACCACCTCGACCGTTGGCGCCGGGGACATCCTCGCCGCCTTCCTGACGCTCGCCGTGGGGCGGGGCGACGGACTTGATCATGCGGCGGAAGCGGCGATGCGGACCGTGGCCGAGGTCCTCGAGGAGCGCCGGACCTAGGCGACGCGCTGTGCCCTGGCAGCGCGGCGGTCGGCAGCGGCCACCCAGCGGCGAAGCCTCCGCAGCCGCGCTTCGACGCGGAGCCGGACGCGTCCCAGCTCGAGGATCCCGCCGCCGCGCCCCAGCGCGAAGGCGAGGTCGAGCACCCGCGAGGCGGTAGCTGCCGCCTCGAGCGCGCCGCGCAGGTCGCCGCGATGCCGCTCGCGGATGCGCGCCACCTCGAGCCAGGCGGCGGCCGCGTCGGTCGACGCGCGGCGCGTGGCGGTGGTCCATAGCGCCTCGGCTCGTTCCACCTGGCCGGCGCCGAGCAGCAGGCGCGCGGCCAGCCTGCGCAGCGAGTGCGCCCGGTCCTGGTCGGCTCCGGGGTGCATCGCCGCCTCTACGACCTCCAGCGCCTCCTCGCTCGCCCCGTGCCGGAGGAGCTCGACCGCCATCCCGTGCGGGTCGAGCACGGGAGCGTCGCGCCAGCCGCCCGCGCGCATCCGCACGATCTCGGCCTCCAGCAGCGCCAGCGAAACGATGTCCTGCAGGTTGTGATCGAGGACATCGGTGAGCAGCTCCGGCGAGCCGCCACGGAGATAGCCGAAGTAGCGTGCCGGCACTTCGCTGCCCGGGCAGTCCGAGTTGCGAATGACCCCCAGCACGCCGAACTCCACGTCGGCCAGCCGTGCGCCGCCGAGCGGCCGGCGATACAGGCGGCGTGCCACCGGCAGAAGGTCGTCGTGGACCTCGGGCAGCGCGGCCATTTCGCGGAAGAGCCGGTGCACCGTCAGGCGGGTGGTGAGGAGCGGCAGGTCGAAGCCGCGTCCGTTGTAGGTGACGACCCGAGGCAGCGCCGCCAGCTCGGCGGCCGCCAGTCGCAGCAGGGCTGGCTCGTGCGGGTAGTCGGGCAGGAGCAGCTGCCGGACCACCAGCTCGTCCCGTTCGACGTGACCGAGGCCGGCCAGGAAGACGACGGTGCCCGCCCCGGTCGAGAGGCCGGTCGTCTCCGTGTCGAAGTAGCAGGCCTGCGGCAGGTCGGCGAGGTTCGCCACGGTCGCCGCAGGCAGCGGGACGCGCCGCTCGACGACCACCGCCGCACCGTCGGGCGCCACCTGCAGCCGCGCCCCGAACCAGCGCGCGAGGACCTCGGCGCGGTTCTCGGCGGAGGGCGCGGGTCGTGGTGAGGGTGAGCCTCCCCGCTCGGTCCGCAGCTCCGCCAGTCGCTCGGCGAGGGTGCGCATCGGTCTAACCGAGGGCCGCGAGCAGCTCCGAGACGGTCGCCTTGCCGCGCGCCCCGACCTCGATGGCAGGGCCGACGCAGGCCGGGCAGCCATCGGCGCAGGCACAGCCGTCGACCGCCTCGCGGCAGGCTCGGATCAGCTCGTCGATGAGGGTGAAGAGCCGCTCGGTGAGGCCCACCCCGCCGGGCACCGCGTCGTACAGGTAGAGGGTCGGGCGCCCGGTGAAGGGAGCCTGGACCTGGGCCAGCACGCCAAGGTCGCGGGGATCGCACATCAGGAGCAGCGACCCGACGGTGCGGGCAACGCGTGCGAGGCCGATGAGGGCCCCGTCGAGCGTGTCCCGGTCGTATCGGTTGACGACCTCCGCCGGCGGGACGAGCCAGCAGGCGGTGGTGTGCATCTCCTGCTCGGGGATGGCGATCGAGCCCCAGCCCACGTTCTCGTGGGTGTGGTACTTGATCTTCTTGAACATCGTCACCTTCCAGGCGACCATCACCTCGCCGCGCTGCCGCATGCCGGCAGGTGGCAGATCGGCCTCCTCGAAGACCTCGAGCACCTTGAGCGTGATGCCGAGGTCGGCATCGGTGTAGTAGTCGACGTCGGTGCGGGTCACGTAGGCCTTGCGCTCCTCCCAGTCGAGCTGGTCGACGTGGTACTGCACTCCTTCGTGGATGTAGATCGCCTTCTCGTGGACGAGCAGAGGAGCGGCGAACAGGTCCACCTCGCCGAGGACCCGGTTGCGGTCGCCGGTGGTGTCGACGATGACCACGTTCTCGGGGGCGCCGCTGCGCAGCGAAAACGAGCTGGCCGGGAAGTTCTCGTGGCTCCAGTAGTAGCGGTCGTCGTCGGCGCGGCGGACGTAGCCGTCCTCCTCGAGGACGTCGAGGAGCGTCGGCGTCTCGGCGATGCCGAAGCGCTCGGCGGCGGGCACGGGCAGCTCGAAGCTCGAAGCGCGAAGGTGGTTGAGGAGCACGTGCAGGTTGTCCGGGTTGACGAGCCCGTGCTCCGGCGAGGTTTCGAACAGGTACTCGGGGTGCGCCGCCAGGAACTGGTCGATGGGAGCCGATGAGCAGATCAGCGCCGAGAGGCTGGTGCTGACCCGCCGTCCCGGCGCGGCCCATCTGCTGCCAGGTCGAGGCGATCGTCCCCGGATAGCCGATGCTGATCGCCGCGTCGAGGCCGCCAATGTCGATGCCGAGCTCGAGCGCGTTGGTGGCCACCACCCCCCGTACCCGACCGTCGCGCAGGCCGCGCTCGATCTCCTTGCGCTCGTTCGGCAGGTAGCCGCCGCGGTAGCCGCGGATCGTGTGCGGGTGGCCGGGCGGCGGCGCGAACGTCTCGCGCAGGTAGGTGGTCAGCACCTCGACCGAGGTGCGCGACTTCGCGAACGCGATCGTCTGCACGCCGCCGGAGATCAGCCGCTCCGCCACGCGCTGGCCGGTCAGCAGCGCCGAGCTGCGGATGCCGAGCTGCTCGTTGGCGACCGGCGGGTTGATGACGAGGATGTGCCGGCGCCCGGACGGCGCGCCGTTGTCGTCCACCAGCTCGACGGGTGCTTCGACGATGCGCTCAGCCAGGTCGCGCGGGTTGGCGATGGTCGCGCTGGCGCAGATGAAGACCGGGTCCGACCCGTAGTGGTTCGTGATGCGACGCAGGCGCCGGATCACGTTGGCCACATGGCTGCCGAACAGGCCGCGGTAGGTGTGCAGCTCGTCGATGACGACGAACTGCAGGTTCTCGAACAGCTTGAACCACTTGGTGTGGTGGGGGAGGATCGCGGCGTGGAGCATGTCCGGGTTCGTGATCACGACCTGCCCGGCCGCTCGCACCACCGATGCGCACGTTGGGCGGCGTGTCGCCGTCGTAGGTGTGGGTCTTGAGGTCCGAGCTCGGCCGCATCGGCGAGCGCCCGCAGCTCGACCAGCTGGTCCGCCGCCAGCGCCTTGGTGGGGAAGAGGTAGAGGGCGCGGGCGGATGGGTCCCGGGCGACGGCGTCGAGGACCGGCAGGTTGTAGCAGAGGGTCTTGCCGGACGCCGTCGGCGTCACCACGCATACGTTGCGGCGGGCGCGGATCGCCTCGAGCGCCTGGGCCTGGTGGGTGTAGAGCGCCTCGACGCCGCGCGAGCGGAGCGCCCCGGTCAGCCGGGGATCGAGCCCCTCGGGCCACGGGGCATGCCGCGGCGGGCGTGGCTCAAGGATCCGGTGCGCGGCGATGAGCGGCCGCAGGGCCGAGTCGGCGAGGAGCGCCTCGATCGCGTCGGTGGGGGTCGTCGGACGGTCGGTCAGCATGATGCGCTCCAAAATAGCACGCCTGTTCTCTTTGGAGATTGCATCTCGAGCATCGCGGCGTCCGTGACAGCTCGGCTGTCGCATCGGCGGTGCTAGGGTTCGCACCTGTGATTCGCCAAACGCCCTTCCATCCGCGCACGAGCGCGCTCAACGAGACGGGGCTTTGGAGCCACTGGGCTGGTCACCTGGCGGCGAACCGCTACCAGGTCTCGGACAAGTTCGAGTACTTCGCGGTCCGCAACGCGGCGGGCATCTTCGACACCTCGCCGCTGTACAAGTACCGGATCGCCGGAGCCGATGCGGAACGCTTCCTGGCCGGCATGCTCGCCCGCGACATTCGCTCATGCCCCTCGGGCCACGCCCAGTACACGTGCTGGCTCGACGACCGCGGCTTCGTGCTCGAGGACGGGGTGATCCAGCACCGCGCACCGGGCGAGTACCTGCTGACCAGCGCCGAGCCGAACTTCGGCTACTTCGCCGACCGCATCGGACGCCTCAAGGTGACGATCGAGGATGTCAGCACCCAGATCGGCACCATCGCGGTCCAGGGGCCGCGCTCGCGGGAGCTGCTCGCCAAGCTCGTCCCCGAGGTCGCCACGATGCCGTTCTTCGGCATGACCACCGGCCTGATCGGCGTGCCGGTGACGGTGTCACGCACCGGCTACACCGGTGACCTTGGCTTCGAGGTCTGGGTCGACGCCGGCGACGCGCTCACCGCCTGGGACACGCTGTGGGAGGCGGCCGAGGGCCTCAGCGTGCTGCCATTCGGCCTGGCGGCCCTTTACATGCTCCGGATCGAGGCCGGGCTGCTGCTGCTGGCGGTGGACTTCGACTCGAGCCGATACGCCTTCAATGACGCCCATCGGTCCACCCCGATCGAGCTCGGCTGGGCCTGGATGTTCAAGGGGCTGGCCGATGACGACCGTGCCTTCATCGGTCGCCGCGCGCTCGAGCGCGAGATCGCCGACAAGACCTCGCGCTGGCGCATGAGCGGCCTCGTCGTCGACTGGGAGGACTACGATCGCGTCTACGGCGCGGCCGGTTTGATCCCGCCCAAGGTGCACGCGCCGGTCCACGAGGATTGGATGGTCTACGACGAGGCTGGCCAGCGGGTCGGCTACGCCACCAGCTTCATGTACTCGCCGGTGCTGCAGCGCCACATCGCACTGGGACGGGTGCGGCCCGACCTGGCCAAGGTCGGCCGGCGCGTCCAGCTCGAGTTCACGGTCGACCATCACTACGAGAAGGTTGCGGCGCACGTGACCCGCCTGCCCTTCTACAACCCGGAGCGGAAGACGGCGTGAGCAGCGAGCCCTGGCACGCGATCGTGGTCGGCGGCGGGCACAACGGCCTGGTGAACGGGGCGTATCTGGCCCGTGGCGGGCTGCGCACCCTCATCCTGGAGCAGCGCGACGTCGTCGGCGGAGCGGCGATCACCGAGGAGCTGCGCCCCGGCTTCTGGTTCACGACCTTCTCGTATGCGCTGTCGCTGCTGCGCCCGCAGATCATCCACGAGCTGGAGCTGACCAAGCACGGCTTCATGCCGCTGCTCATGTCGTCGCGCTTCGCGCCGACGCCGGACGGCGAGTACCTGTGGTTCACGAAGCACCACGACCAGAACCTGCGCGAGATCGCGCGGATCTCGCCGCACGACGCCGATGCCTACGAGCAGTACGGCCACGACATGGACCGGGTCGTCCAGGCGATCAAGCCGCTTCTCGACATGGTGCCGCCGGACCCGTTCAGCGACGACCCGGAGGAGCTGCTGGCCCTCGCCGGCATCGGCTCCCGTCTGCGCAGCCTCGACAAGCGCACCTTCCACAACGCCATCCGGCTGCTCACCGGCAGCGCCGCCGACTTCCTGGACGACTACTTCGAGTCCGATCTGCTCAAGGCATGGATCGCCTCGTCGGGGATCATCGGCTCCAAGGTCGGACCGCGATCGCAGGGCTCCGGCCTGGTCCTCCTCTTCCACTCGCTGGGCGAGACCGATGGCGAGTTCGGGTCGTGGGCCTTCCACAAGGGCGGCAACGGCGGCTTCACCCAGGTCCTGGCCCGCGCCGCGACGGCCTTCGGGGCGGAGATCCGCACCGGCGCACCCGTCGAGCGAGTCACGACCCACGATGGCCGCGCGACCGGCGTCGTCCTCGCCGATGGCACCGAGCTGCAGGCGAAGGTGGTCGTCTCGGCGCTCGATCCGCGGCGTACCTTCCTGGAGCTGCTCGACCCGCGCGAGCTGCCCGACGACCTGGTCGAGACCGTCCGCCGCATGAAGTTCCAGGGCGTCTCGTCGAAGGTGAACTTCGCGCTGAGCGGCATCCCGAGCTACCCCAGGCTCGAGGGGAGCGACATGTTCCGCGGCTTCCTGAACATCGCCCCCTCGATGGACTACCTCGAGCACGCCTTCGACGCCGCCAAGTACGGCTGGTACAGCGACGAGCCCTACATCGACGGGGCGATCCAGTCGACCATCGACCCGGACATGGCGCCGCCCGGCCAGCACGTCATGTCCTGCTTCGTCCAATACACGCCGTACAAGCTCCGCGAGAGCGACTGGGACACGGAGCGCGACCGTCTGGGGGACACGGTCCAGGCCACGCTGGAGCGCTACTTCCCCGGCTTCGGCGACCTCGTGCTGCAGCGCGAGGTGGTCACGCCGCTCGACATCGAGCGGACGATCGGGCTCAGCGAGGGCAACATCTTTGCCGGCGAGCTGCTGGCGCCGCAGATGTTCTTCCTGCGCCCCGCGCCGGGCTGGTCGCAGTACCGCACCCCGATCGACGGCTACTACCAGTGCGGCTCCGGCACGCACCCCGGCGGCTGCGTGATGGGTGCGCCCGGCCGCCTGGCAGCCGGTCAGATCCTCAAGGACGCGGGCTCGACGAAGCGCTGACCCACGCCGTGGGTGTGGATAACCCTGCCGGCATTGCCTTGCACGGTGGAAAAGTGCCGGTCTAGACTGCCCCTCGGATGACGAGCCTCGAACTTCCCGCCAAGCGGCGGACGCCGCCCGAGCGACCGGTGCGCGTGCGCATCCCCGCGTCTCGAGGCGGCCTGGCGTGGATCGCGGTGCTGCTCGTCATCGGCATCTTCCTCGCCGTCCAGGTGGGTCGGCAGGTCTACACGAGCTGGTCGATCGGCCAGGAGGCCGATGGGATCCGGGCCGAGATCGCTGCCATGGAGGCCCACAACGAGGCGCTCCGCCAGGAGCTCGCCTACCTCCAGAGCAAGGGCTTCGTGGCGGCCGAGGCGCGGCGCCTCCTCAATCTCGGCCTGCCCGGAGAGCACGTGCTGATCATCCCGCCAGGTGCCGAGGCCGCATTGCCGCCCGCGCTCCGCGAGCAGCCGGCGCCGGCCACGCCACCGCTCGAGCAGTGGCTGGACCTCTTCTTCGGTCCCTGACCCGGTTGGCCCTCGCCCGATCGAATTCGATATCCTGTCGTCGTTCACGTCGGGTGAACAGCCCTGGCGGAGTAGCTCAGTGGCAGAGCAGGGGACTCATAAGCCCTTGGTCGGTGGTTCGAATCCGCCCTCCGCTACCACACTTCCCCCTGGCCGATGAGCGCCAGACGTGACCGCCTGCCAAGGCGGGTGGTACAACGGCGCCGATGACCCCGCCCGCGCGTCGCCCCGCCAACAGGATTGGTGCCGAGTCGTTCCCTCTGGGTCCGGCTGTGGCTGGTAGCGACCCGCTGCGCCCGATCACCACCGCGGTGGGCGAGGGTGCTGCGCGCGTGGGGATCGCGGATGGCTCGACCATCGTGCTGGCGGTGTCGGGTGGGCCGGATTCGACGGCTCTCCTGCATGGCGCGGCCGCGCTCGCACCCAAGCGTGGCTGGCGGTTGACGGTTGCTCATCTCGACCATGCCCTGCGCCCGACCTCTGCCGACGAGGGGGCCGTCGTGGCGGCGACCGCGGCCGGGCTGGGGCTCGCCGTGGAAGTCCGGCGCGTGGACGTGGCCGCCCTTGCCGCGGCCGAGCACCGATCAGTGGAGGATGCGGGTCGCCAGGCCCGCTACCGATTCCTCGAGGACGTGGCCGCGGGCCACGGGCCGGACGCTCTCATCGCCACCGCCCACACCGCCGACGACCTCGCCGAGACCGTGCTGCTCCGCCTCGCTCGCGGCAGCGGCCTGCGCGGGCTGCGCGGCATCCCGGCCCGGCGGGGACGGATCGTCCGCCCCTTGCTCCAGGCACGTCGCGCGACGCTGCGCGCCGCCCTGGACGCCGCCGGCATCGCCTACGCCACGGACCCGTCCAACACCGACCTGGCGCATGCCCGCAACCGGGTCCGCGCCGAGCTGCTGCCGGCCCTGGAGCGCCTCAATCCGGCGGCGGTCGAGGCGCTGACCCGCTTCGGCCGGCTCGCTGCGGACGACGACGAGCTGCTCGACACGCTGGCGGCCGCGGAGCTGACGCGGCGTCGCGACCGCGCCGATGGCTCCCTGGACTGGCGCCGGCCTCCGGCGCGCGCGCTTGGGCGTAGGGTCCTGCGGCTGGCGATCGGGGAGCCGGCTCCCTCCGCCGAGCGGACGGAGGCGCTGCTGGACGCAGCGGAGGGGCCGCGCGGCGGCATCGTCATCGAGCTGGGCGCGGGACGCAGGGCATCGGTCCGGGAGCGGCACATCCGGCTGGAGTGACGCGTCGGGGTATCCGGCCTCGTAGGAATGGTGGAAGCGCGGGCGTCCGCCATCGGTCATGGCCCGGAAGGGTCGTTTGTTGGCGGTGCCGGCTCGCACCTATACTGGCCTTGGCCTGCGCGTGGGCGCAACGGGCCAATCCCTCAGCGAGACTGGAAGAGAGCCACTTTGAGCAGCCGACTCGTCCGTAACAGCGTCGTCCTCGTCGTCCTCGCCGTCTTTGGCCTGGCGCTGCTGTGGACCTACATCGTCGATAGCAATCCCGCCCCGCCGTATACCTACAGCGAGCTCCTGCGCGACGCGGAGCAGGGCAAGATCAAGTCCGTCGAGCAGGATGGCACTCGCCTGACGGTCCTGCTCACGGCTGATCAGAGCCACCCGCGGACCGTCGTCGTCCCGTCTTCGTTCGTCAACGTCAACGCGGAGGTCTGCGCGGCAGCCGGCAGTGCCAACCTCGGTACGTGCGCGATCGAGTACTCAGCCGTGGAGGAGAGCGCTGCCGGTCAGTGGCTGGGCCTCCTGATCACCGCTTTCCTGCCGGTGCTCCTGATCGGCGGCTTCATCTTCTTCATGATGCGGCAGGCCCAGGGGACCAATAACCAGGCGATGAGCTTCGGCAAGAGCCGCGCTCGCATGTTCCTCGGCAACAAGACGGTGATCACGTTCAACGATGTGGCCGGCGTCGACGAGGCCAAGCAGGAGCTGACCGAGGTGGTCGAGTTCCTCAAGTACCCCGAGAAGTTCAACTCGCTCGGCGCGCGAATCCCGCGCGGCGTCCTGCTGGTCGGCCCGCCGGGAACCGGCAAGACCCTCCTCGCCCGTGCCGTGGCCGGTGAGGCAGGGGTGCCCTTCTTCAGCATCTCCGGCTCCGAGTTCGTGGAGATGTTCGTGGGCGTGGGCGCCTCACGTGTCCGCGACCTCTTCGAGCAGGCCAAGCGCAACTCGCCCTGCATCGTCTTCGTCGACGAGATCGACGCGGTCGGACGCCAGCGCGGTGCCGGCCTCGGCGGCTCGCACGACGAGCGCGAGCAGACCCTGAACCAGATCCTGGTCGAGATGGACGGCTTCGACACGAACACCAACGTGATCGTCGTCGCCGCCACCAACCGGCCCGATGTCCTCGATCCGGCGCTCCTGCGCCCGGGCCGCTTCGACCGCCAGGTCGTGCTCGATCGGCCTGACATCAAGGGTCGCCGCGAGATCCTCAACGTCCACATCAAGGGGAAGCCGCTCGACAAGACGGTGGACCTCGACGAACTGGCGCGGCGCACGCCCGGCTTCTCGGGCGCGGACCTCGCCAACCTCGTCAACGAGGCCGCCATCCTGGCCGCGCGCCACAACAAGAAGTCGGTCGCCCCGAATGACTTCAACGAGGCGATCGACCGGGTCGTGGCCGGGCCGGAGCGGCGCTCCCGCCTGATCACGCCCGAGGAGAAGACGATCATCGCCTACCACGAGGGCGGTCACGCCGTCGTGCAGCGGGTGCTGCCGAAGTGCGATCCCGTCAGCAAGGTGACGATCGTGAGCCGCGGCATGGCGCTGGGCTACACGATGAGCCTGCCGTCGGAGGACCGATACCTCCACTCCAAGACGGAGTTCGAGGACAAGATCGCCGGCATGCTGGGCGGTCACGTGGCCGAGGAGATCGTCTTCGGCGACACGACCACCGGCGCCAGCAACGACATCGAGAAGGCGACCGCCCTGGCCCGGGCGATGGTGACCCAGTACGGGATGAGCGAGAAGCTCGGTCCGCTGACCTACGGCAAGAAGGACGAGATGATCTTCCTGGGCCGCGAGATCAGCGAGCAGCGCAACTACTCCGACGAGGTCGCCGCCAAGATCGACGCCGAGGCCCGCGAGATCATCGATCGCGCGTACCAGCGCGCCAAGGAGTCCCTGCTCGCGCACCGTGAGGTGCTCGACCGACTCGCGGCGCTGCTGATCGAGAAGGAGACGATCGAGTCCGAGGAGTTCGAAGCGCTCTTCTCCGGCGTCCTGCCGCCGCGCGGCAGTGCTGGCCCGACACCGCGCCGCGTTGGCGAGGTGGAGGCCGGAGAGGATGTCCCCGCGCCGGTGCCGCCGAAGCGTCGGAGGAAGCCGGCGCCGCAACCGGCCTAGACCATCGGTCCCATTGACCTCGGCGGGTTGCCCGCCGAGGCTGATGGGCATGTCGCTCGCTCGCAGACGCGCCCCCTGGCTCGGCCTGGTGGTGCTCGCCGCCGTGGTGGCAGTCGTGCTCGGAGCGTCGCCCGCGCCTGACTCCGGCGTCGCGGCTCGGGGATCGGGATCACCGCAGCGGTCCGCAACCCCGGGTGCGTCTGTCGCAGTACCGGAAGCCTCCGATACCGTGCCCGTGCCGTCGCTCAGCGCCACGGCGGCCCCTTCCTTCCTGCCGGCCGCAACGCTGCGACCCAGCGCCGCTCCGACACTGGAACCCACGCCGGTCCCGACGGCCGTCGTCACCCCCGCGCCGACGGTCGCGGCCACGCCTGCGCCGGTGGCGGCCTGCGCGGTCTTCCCCTCGTCGAACGCCTGGAACCGCGACATCTCCGCGTTCCCGGTTGCCGCCAACTCGTCGACCCTCATCGGGTCCATCGGGCTGGACGCCAGCCTGCATCCGGACTTCAGTGCCACCGGGTACGGCATCCCGATCAACGTGGTCGGCCCCGCGACGCCGCTCGCCACGGTTGCCTTCGGGTACGCCGATGAGTCGGACCCAGGCCCGTATCCCATTCCCGCCGCACCGCTGATCGAGGGCGGCAGCGACCGACACATGCTCCTGTGGGACAAGGCGGCCTGCCGACTGTACGAGCTGTTCGCGGCGGTGAAGGGGGGCGGCGGATGGTCCGCCGGATCGGGTGCGATCTGGGACCTGCGCTCGAATGCGCTGCGGCCCGATGGCTGGACGAGCGCCGATGCCGCCGGCCTGCCGATCCTTCCCGGACTCGTCCGCTACGACGAGGTCGCCCGCGGCGCGATCCTGCACGCCATCCGCTTCACGGCTCCGCACACGCGCACCGCGCACATCTACCCGGCGCGCCACGATGCCGGGGAGAGTGGCTCGACCGCGCTGCCACCAATGGGGCTGCGGGTCCGGCTCAAGGCCTCGGTCGACATCAGCGGCTTCGGGCCGCAGGCACGGGTGATCCTCACCGCCCTCAAGCGCTACGGGATGATGCTGGCCGACAACGGATCCCCGTGGTACATCACCGGTGCGCCCGACCCGCACTGGAATGACGACGAGCTGCACGCCCTCCACCAGTTGACCGGCGACGACTTCGAGGTCGTGGACACGAGCAGCCTGCAATGATCGACCGGATAGCCCTATCGGACCATTCCGGAGCGTGGAGGGCTGGTCGTATACTCGGCTCGTTGCGCATGGGCACCATGCGTGGCAAATGCTCGTGTGTGAGGAGCTCCGGCACCGATGATTGACGACCCGACGACCGACTCCCAGGCCGATCCGCAGGCCGATCCGCAGACCGATCCGCTCGCGGACGTCGCGCCGTCCACTGACGAGTGGCGGCTGCAGGGCGAGGTGGGCTCCCTCGCGCCGCGATCGGCGCTGGACGTGCTGACCAACCTCAACGAGCGCGTCGCCGAGGGAAAGGTCGAGGAGTTCCAGCCGATTGGGACCGGCTTCGTGCCGCTCGACAAGACGATCGGCGGCGGGCTGCGACCCGGGGAGCTGATGCTCATCGGCGGTGCGCAGGGGCAGGGCAAGACGACGATGGCGCTCCAGATGGCCCGCAACATGGCGGCATCGGGGCAGGCAACCGCCCTCTACGTGTGCTTCGAGCACGAGGAGGAGTACCTCATCCAGCGCCTCATCGCGCTGGAGTCTGCCCTCCACCTGCTGCCGGCGAAGACCGGCGCGGTGAAGATCCAGGACGTCAAGAAGGAGGTCATGCAGAGCTACGCCGCGGCCGTCGAGGCCGGGCAGCGAGCCAAGCTCGGCACGAACCCGCGGCTGCGTCCGTCGCTCGAGCGGATCGCCCGCTACGGCAGCAACCTGTACCTCATGCGCGGCACGGCCACCGGCTCGACGATCGACAACCTGCGGTCCCTCGTCGCCGAGCATCGCGGCCCGGAGGGAAAGCGCCTCGTCCTCTTCATCGACTACCTCCAGAAGGTGCCGGTCATCCCGGAGCCGACCGAGGAGGCGGAGAAGGTGACCCGCATCGTCGGCGGGCTGAAGGACATCGCCCTTTCGCTGGAGATCCCCGTCATTGCCATCGTCGCGGCCGATCGGGAGGGGCTGAAGGCGAAGCGGCTCCGCAACCACCACCTCCGCGGGAGCTCGGCCATCAACTACGAGAGCGACATCATCCTGATCCTGAACGACAAGTACCACATCGTCGCCAAGGTCAACATCGAGTTCAACCCGTACCAGGCCCAGCGCTATCGCGACTGGGTGGTGGCGACGGTCGAGAAGAATCGTGGCGGACAGGACAATGTCGACCTCGAGTACGAGAAGCTGTTCGAGTACAGCTGCTTCGATCCGAATGGGCGCGTGACCGCCGAGAAGCTGATCGAGGAACGGCTCTTCAATGAGTGATCCGCGCCAGCCGACGCCATCGGTCGACCCGTACCAGATCCTGCAGGTTTCGCCCACGGCCGAGCAGGAGGTCCTGCACGCGGCCTTCCGTGCGCTCGCCATGAAGTACCACCCCGACCGGGATGCCTCGGCCCGGGCAGCCCGACGCATGATGGAACTGAACCAGGCCTATGCCATGGTCCGCGAGCCCCAGCTGCGGGCTCAGGTCGACCGCATGCGTCGCACCGCGCGCGTTCCCTTCGACGCCGCGGCGGTACCGCCGATGAACGGTCGCTCGGCCAGGCCAACGGTCGGGCGTAACGGACGGACGGACAACAATGCCAACGCCACCAAGCTCGATGGCGGCCGATACGCTGGCTGGACCCTGAAGGACCTGGCCGGCCACGATCCCGACTACCTCAAGTGGCTGGCGCGCCATTCATCGGGGCTGCGCTACCGCAAGGAGATCTCGCTCATCCTCGGCTCCAAGGCCGTCGCCGGGGGCTGATCCACGCCCAGCCTCGAAAGCGTAGGCTTGGGCCGATGAGCGACGAACCGCCCCCGCGCCTGCGGGCCGTCTTCCTCGATATCGGCGACACAGTGATGCGCCCCAACCCATCGTGGGAGCACGTCTACGCGATCGCCTTCGAGGAGTACGGCATCAAGGTCGAGATCGAAGCGCTGTATGCCGCCCTGCGGCGGGCGTACCACCACGGAGGCTTCGGCTTCGAGGCGGGCTTCGAGCCGACCGAGGAGACCTCGTTCGCGCGGACAATGCAGATCGACAGCGCGGCCCTGGCGGATCTCGGCTTCGAGCCGATGCCCGAGTCGTTCTTCCGCCGCCTCTCCGAGCTCTTCATGGTCACCTCCAACTGGCATGTCTTTGCCGACGCCAAGCCCGCCCTGGCGGCGCTCCGCGAGCGCGGTCTGGTGATCGGTGCCGTCAGCAACTGGGTCTGGCAGCTGCCGGAGCTGCTCCATGCGCTCGACCTGGTCAGCCACTTCGACTTCATCGCCGCCAGCTCGCGCATCGGCTTCGAGAAGCCGCACCCGGAGATCTTCCGCTGGGCGCTCGAGCAGGCCGGTGTTGAGCCCGGGGAGGCGATCCACGTCGGCGACCACCTGGACGCAGATGTCGCCGGAGCGCGTGGTGTCGGGATCCAGCCGGTGCTGATCGACCGCCGCGACCGGTTCACGGCCGCCGAGCTGCCCGAGGAGACGCCGCTCATCCGAACTCTCACTGAGCTGATTCCCATCATTGACGCCCGGCTCCCTGCCTCGGTCGCTGGCCGATGAGCGACGAGGGCTGGCGATGCTTCGTCGGGGTCCCGATCGGTCAGCCGCTCGACCGCGACCTTCGCGCTTCACTCGCCGCGCTGCAGGCCGCCGCATCGGCTGATGCCGATGAGCTGCGCTGGATCGACCCCCAGGAGTGGCACCTGACCCTGGCCTTCATGGGACCGACCGCCGAGGAGGAGATTCCGCGGCTGATCGAGGCGCTCAACGACGTGGCCGCCAACCACGCGCCCTTCGCCATCCCGACCGGGGGCCTGGGAGGTTTCCCGTCGCGCCGCGAGGTCCGCATCCTCTGGTACGGGCTGGCGGACCGATCACGGCGCCTCGCCGATCTGGCGATCGCGGTTCGGATCGCGGTTGACTGCGAGACGTCATCGCCGTTCAGAGCTCACCTGACCCTGGCCCGCGCCCGCGGTGATCGCGGTGTCACGCTGCCGGCGGCGACCTGGAAGGTGCCAATGCCGGCCGGCTCGCTGGCTGTCGAGGAGCTGGTTCTGTACCGCAGCCACCTCGGTGGCGGACCGGCGAAGTACGAGACGCTCGCGGCGGTCCCACTTGGCCTGACGCTGGCCGGCTCGCGGGCAGCCTCGTGACCCAGCTCACCCAGCGTCCACGCCCGCCGCACGTGGCAGTCGTCGGGGATGGGGACCCCCGAGGCCCCGAGGCGCACCGCATCCTCGAATGGGCCGAGGAAGTCGGCCAGCTGCTCGCTCGTGGCGGCGCGGTCGTGATCACCGGAGGGCTGGGAGGCGTCATGCGGGCTGCCTCGCGAGGCGCCCAGTCGGCCGGCGGCGCGACGATCGGCATCCTCCCCGGAGCCGATGCGGCGGAAGCGAATGAATTCGTCACGATTCCGATCGCCACCGGGCTCGGCGTCGTTCGGAACATCGTCGTGGCCACGGCGGCGGACGCCGTGGTGGCGGTCGGTGGGCGCCATGGCACGCTGTCGGAGATCGGGATGGCCCTGCGCATGGGCCGCCAGGTCGTGACGCTCAGCTCGTGGCGCGTCGAGTCGGATCACCGCATCGGCGGCCCCCGGGTGCACCGCGCCCGCGATCCGCGCGAGGCTGCCGCCATGGCGCTGCGCCTGGCGACCGCAGGGGCCGATCCGCCCGACTAGAGCCGGGTTAGTGCACGAGGCCTCGCTGCAGGATCGTGTAAAGCAGTGTCGGGTCGTACGGCATGTACAGATTGCCGTTGCCGCCGATCTCCCAGGTCCAGGAGATGATCTGGATGGCGGCAACACCGGTCCCGGATCCGTTGCCATTGATCTTCACGTTCGCCTTCGGGGCATAGATCGTGCCGGCGATGTTCATCGCGCCCTGGCCGACGATCTTGATCTCGGCGGTCGGATTCGTGCCGTTGCCGTCCTGCCACATCAGCAGGCCCCTGTACGGTCCGCTGTCGAGGCCCCAGACCTTCAGGCTGTTCTGGCCGGTGAGGTCGATGGGCCCCTGCACGCAGCGCGCAAGGGTCGAGTTGCAGGTCTGATCGGTCGTGTTGTCCGTGGAATAGATGAGGACACGCGCCGGGTCCGAGGTGGGATCGGCGCCGATGGAGCTGATTGCCGAGCTGCCGCTGGCCGAGATGCCTCCACCCGCGATGATGTAGATGCCGGGCAGCAGCTTGACCGTCATGTTGTTGCCCGAGAAGCTCCATCCGCCCCAATAGACCCCCGGCGTCAGGGTGACGGTCGCGTTGGAGATATTGACCTGACATCCACTCGACGTGGGCGTCACCTGCTGGTAGACGATGTTCTGCCCCTGTTTCTTGGGGCAGTACCCGGCCGGGTAGTCTTCCTGCCTTGGTCCCAGGAGGCCGGCAAGTGGATCGCCAATCTGCGGCGCGCCCTCCGTGACAGGACTCTGCACCGAGCCGCCATTGGCCTCGCACGTTCCGTGGATGTAGATGTGTGGCGCGATGAGCTTGCTCCCGGCATTGCCTGCCTGCTTGAGGCCGCCAGCGCTGTTGCTGCACGCGTTGTCGTAGGCCCCGCTGCCGCAGGCCGAATTGACATGGATGTATCCGCCGCTATAAGGCTGACCGGTATCGGGGTTCGTCACCGGGGCAATCGTGACGACGCCATTGCCGTTGACGAAGCCCGCGCCGCAGCTGTCCGGATCAAGCGCCACCAGCGAATTTTGAATTCGCGCTGGCCGTTTCGCGGGCCGCAACCGCACCGGTCGTGACCGTTGCTGTCGGCTGGCCGAGGAATTGGCCGAAGAAGGAGTCGTGTGTCGCGGAGATGACGACCAGGACCATCTCGGGCCGACCAGCAAAGTCGCCTGCCAACGGCCCGACCGGCGGCCACAGAACCTTGAGCTTCTGCGTGGTTCTGGCACTGGTGCAGGAATCGTCATCACTGAGGAAGAAGCCGTTTTCCTTCGAATAGAAGCACGCCGCAACGTTCATGTTGTTGCGCGTCGCCGGGGAGTCCCCATCCTGGATGTAGCGTGCGGCCGCGATCGACGCTGGATCAACCGCGTTCTGTTCCTGGCGATGGATCATCCAGGAGAGGCCCAGGTCGATCACGATCGCGGCAATCGCGAGGAGCGCCACCATGGCAAATGCCACGATGAGCAGCAGCTGGCCGCGAGGCTGACGTCGGGCGCGAACAATCATCTGCGGTGGCCTCACTTCTGGTGTTGCATCGCTTCGGTGACGTGCGCGCGAAGCGTCAGGGTCGATCCGAGCAGGTAGCCGAGCAGGGGTGGGTGCCAGACGTAGCAGGCGTAGACGGTCACCTGGTTGGCGCTCGGCGTCACATCGGCGGCTGCGAGGTCGCTGGCCTGGTCGTCGCTTGGGCTGGTCATCGGGGCGGGGCAAGGGATGCTCGAGGTCGCGGTCCTTGGATCGTGGCCACCGATCGTGCAATCGCGCCACTCGTTTGGCGACCCATCTGCGGCCTGTTGCCCTTCGTCGTAGCCGTGGTCGCCCCAGTAGCCCGACCAGCAGGCAGCGAAGCTGACTCCAGCGGCGTCGATCCCGAACATCTTCGAGCGGGCAAACTTGGTCATCTGGGGCCAGCGTTGGTCCGGTGGATCGCAATCGTAGTAATTGCCGAGGTCGAAGTCGTTCGGCAGCATGCTGAAGTTCGGCAGCAGCCAGGACGTCGTCGGGCACTGCGAGGTCGCGCTGTGGATGGCCGCGAAGCGCGCTGCCTCACGGGCTGCGTTGTCCAGCTGCTGCTGGTAGAAGACGCCGATCCCAAAGGTGAGGATGCCCGACATCACCACGATGAAGAGCGGTAGGACGAGGGCGAACTCGACGAGACCCTGTCCCCGGCGATGGCGCGCCAGTCGATCGCGGAGCATCACTTGTTCACCGTGATGTTCACGGTCGTTGGCAGGGACGTCCCCGCCGCGCTGGTCACCCGCAGCACCACGTGAAAGGTCTTGCTGCCAGCCGGCCCCAGCCACGTGAAGACATGTGACGGGTTGGGGCTCGTCCCTTGTGCCGAACCATCGTCGAACGTCCAGTCCCAGGCGATGATCGGACAATCGAGCGCAGTCGAGGTGTCCGTGAACTGCACCGTCAGCTGGCTCTTGCCCGTCGTCGGGAATGCGGTGAAGTTCGCCAGCGGCACCTGGCACACGGGAGTTGGACTGGGTGTTTCGACCGGCGTGGCGGTTGGGACGGGCGTGTCGGTTGGCGCGGGCTGGGACGGAGGTGGCGGGGGCGGTGGCGGGGGCTGGGGCGTCGGGATCGGTGGATACCAGCCGACGGTGAAGGCACGATCCTTCTGGAGCCAGATGTCACCGATCGACAGGCTCCAGCCAAACGGGAGCCGCAGCGCGGAGAGGTCGAGAAGCGTCGTGAAGCGGTAACAGAGTCGAACCTCGACATAGCGGCTCGTCTCCGTTCCTCCTTGCATGGCGTTGCTCAGGGCCGATGCGAGCGAGCTGCACGGGCCCGGAATCGGGGCGCCGAAGGCGGTCTGACCACAGAGCGGGTCTGCATTGTCGTGGACGCAGACCTGGATCACGGGCATCGTCGCGCACACGTCGGCCGAGAAGGTCGTGTTGCCGAGACCGCGGGCCTCGCGGCACACGGTTCGAGCCGCAAGATCGTGAAGAGCCTGGTAATACGCGTCATTCCCCAGCGGAGCGGGGATCAGCATCGATCCGCCGGGCGGATTGCGGAGGTACTCCTGAGCGGCGGCTTCCGCGCCGTCGCGTGCCGCCGCCTCGAGCGTGATGCCGGCTGCGAAGACACGGCCGAAGTCAGCGATCCCGAGCAGGAGGATCATGAGCATCGGCAGCGTGAGGGCAAACTCGACCATCGACTGCCCACGGCCAGTCCGCCGATGGAATCTCCACGCCCCCCGGAATCGATCTCGCAATCCACTCCCCTGGGCCCACGCCGTGGCCCGCATCGTGCTCGCGCTGTCCGCGCACCGCTCCAAGTGGCGGTACAGGACGGTCCTATTCGGCAGCGCGCCGCCCTGGGACTAACGTACTGCCCGCCGCGCGGTAAGGCCATACTCGGTCGGGGCCGCGGCCCGCTGGCGGGCACCATGCGGACGGGCTCAAACGACCCCTATGTGCACCCAAGGCTACCGTTCGGACCTTGCAGCGGACCTTGCGAGTGAGCGTGAAAGCGTGGACTGCGCGCACCACGCAGAGCGTCTCGCCGCCGGTAGACTCGGCCCCGTGACCGAGCAGGTGCTGGTGATCCCCCGCGACCTCGTCCCCGGCGGCTGCGACTTCACAGGCATCCGCGACGCCGATCAGGCCGCCCTGGGCGAGCTGCGCGCAGCGGTGCGGATGCACGGTTCGTTCATCGATCGACCGCTCGCCGAGGTGAGCCCAGCCTTGAAGCAGCTGATCCCGTACGTCGTGCTGCGTGACGGCGAGCGGCTCTTCCTGATGGAACGGACCGCAGCCGGTGGCGACGCACGGCTGCACGGCAAGGCCAGCATCGGCGTCGGCGGACACCTCAACCCGGTCGACGATGGTGACGACCCCCTGACCGATGGGCTGCGCCGGGAGTGGGCCGAGGAGCTGGTCGCCGACTGGGAGCCGGAGTTCCGCCTGGTGGGGCTGCTGAACGACGACTCGAACCCGGTTGGGTCAGTCCATCTCGGCGTCGTGTTCGAGGTCGACGCGGCCGGCCGGTCGGTCGAGGTTCGCGAGCAAGACAAGCTCACCGGTCGATTTGCGATCGATGCCGAGGTCCGTGCGGCGTGGGATCGGATGGAGACCTGGTCCCGCCTCGTCGCCGAGCACATGCTCTAGAAACGGCCATTCGGTGGTCCACGCGTATACTCGAATCGATGTCTCGGCTGCGGCGCGCCCTCGCGGTCGGCGCGATGCTCCTCGGTCTTCTCTCGTTGGCGGCAAGTGCTGCCGGGGCCGATGTGGGCGTCCTCAGGCTCCAGCTCACCGGCACCATCGATCAGGTCAATGCCGCGTACATCGAGGAAGGCCTGCAAACGGCCGGCGAGTCCGGCTACGGCGCCGTCCTGATCGAGATCGACTCGCCGGGCGGCGAGCTGACGAGCATGGACCGCATCCTCAAGGCGATCCTGGCGAGCAAGGTGCCGGTCATCACCTGGGTCGCGCCGGAGGGCGCTCGAGCCGGCAGCGCGGCGACCTTCATCACCCTGGCAGGCGATGTGGCCGCCATGGCGCCGCTCACCAACATCGGCGCGGCGTCGGTCATCGGTGGCGATGGCCAGGACCTGCCCGATACGCTCGGCCGCAAGGTCACGAACGACGCCGTCGCGCGCATCCGCGAGCTGGCACTCGACCACGGGCGCAACGCGGACTGGGCAGAGAGCGCTGTGCGGGACGCGGCCAGCGCCTCGGTGACCGAGGCACTCGCCATGGATCCGCCGATCGTCGACCTGCTGGCGGCCGACACGGATGCGCTCTTCAGCGCCATTGACACGGGAACCCGTGCCGACGGCTACGCCTACGAGTTCGAAGGCGCGCCGCTGCCAAAGCTCGCCGGACTGCCGATCACCGACGGGGCGATGAACCCAGGGCAGCAGTTCCTGCACCTGCTCTCCGACCCGAACATCGCCTTCATCCTGTTCACGATCGGCTTCTACGGGATCCTCTCGGAGCTCTTCCACCCGAACCTGATCAGCGGCTCGCTGGGGGCCATCGCCATCGTGCTGGCCTTCATCGGCTCCAACAGCCTGCCGCTCAATATCGGCGGGCTGCTGCTGATCCTGATGGGCATCGGCCTGTTCGTGCTCGAGCTGCACTTCACGAGCTACGGCTTCCTGGCGGCGGGCGGCGTGGTCTGCTTCCTGCTGGGCGCCTTCGCGCTGTACACCGGGGTGGATACCAACAACCCGGTGGAGTTCACCGTCAGCCCGATCCTCATCGTCGGGGCGATCCTGCTCAGCCTGGCCTACTTCTTCCTGCTGGTCCGGGGCCTGCTCCAGATGCGCGCCAACCGATCGACCACGCTCCCGATCGCGACCCTGGTGGGAGCCGGCGGGACGGCCCAGACCCTCATCGCGCCGACGGGCATCGCCTATGCTGGGGGCGAGGCGTGGTCGGCTCGCAGCCGGCACGGGGAGATCCAGCCCGGGAACCCGCTCCGCGTGGTCGCGGTCGAGGGGCTCGAGCTCATCGTCGAGCCGGAGGAGAAGGATGGCTGACGCGGTCGCGGCGCGCGTGATCCCGGCCCGGGCGGCGTCCGCGCGTCCGAATGGCGTGGCGGTCGTGGACGGAGCGGGCGGCGCGCTGACTGCATGGTTCCTCGACGGCGTCTCCGCGGAGCTGGCGGCGCGCGGCTACCCCGTGCAGCGCGACCGGGTCCGGGATGCGACCGATATCGATCCCAACGTCCGGGTGGTGCTCAACGCGGTCGACGCCGCACGAGCCGCACAGCTTCCGACGACGATCGAAGGAGATCTTCGTGGTCGGGGTCGCCGAGCTGCCCGACTCGCCGGACGACATGCTGAAGGCCGGCTACCCGCTGCTCGTGCGGTCGCTCTCCAACGTCTTCGTGCCGATCGCGCGCAACGGCGGCGGGCCGGAGGCCTACCTGATCACCATGGAGCAGGGCTTTCACCGCATCGCCGGAGAGGCCGATGACGAGGCCTTCTTCGCTCGCGTCGTGGACCGCATCGTGCCGCTGGCCGAATCGCGGCTGGTGATCGACAACGAGTTCGTCCCGGATCTGCCGCGCGAGCTGTGGGAAGGCGACGAGCAGACGCGCGCCATCGCGCGCGCCGGGCAGCGGCTCGACGAGCTCGACCTGCTGCCCGCCCCGTGGCCGATCGACGAGTTCCTCAGCCCCGACGAGCTGCGCCACGTCTCGCGCCTGTTCGGCATCGGCGGCCTCTCCTACGGGAATGCCTCAGCCCGGCAGGCGGGCGACGCCTTCTGGATGAGCGCGAGCGGGGTGGACAAGAGCCGCATGCGCGAGATCGGCCGTGAGATCCTGCTGGTGACCGGCTTCGACGAGGAGCGGGGCGTGATCCGCCTCAGCGTCCCCCCGAACGTGAAGCCACGCCGCGTTTCGGTCGACGCGATCGAGCACCTGACGATCTACCGCGAGCACCCCGAGGTCGGGGCGATCCTGCACGTGCACGGCTGGGTCGCCGGGGTGGTCTCGACCGAGGCGGTCTACCCCTGTGGCACCGAGGAGCTGGCGCGAGAGGTGGCCGAGCTCGTTCGCGAGGCACCGGATCCCGGGCACGCGGTGATCGGCCTCAAGAACCACGGCCTCACCATCACCGGAGAGAGCCTGGACGAGATCCTGGAGCGGGTGGGACCGCACATCGTCCGCCAGGTCCCGATGAGCTGAGGCCGGCGATGGAGGGGAGGCCGGCCCGCGGCCTCGGCCTGCGTGTGGGCGCGTCCGCGCTCAACCAGCGAGCGCTGCGCCTCGTGGGGCAGCCGCCTTCCGGCGCTGACCGGCGGCTGGATGCCGTGGCTGGGGCTCACCAGCTACCCGACACCGGCGCTGCCGGGACCCGACTGGGTCCGGATTCGCCCCACGCTGGCCGGCATCTGCGGCAGCGACACCGCGCTGCTCACTGGCCGCGCCAGCCCGATCCTGTCGCCGTTCGCCTCCTTCCCGGCGATCCTCGGCCACGAGGTGGTGGGGGTGGTCGAGGAGGCAGGCGCCGCCAGCGGCGCGGCCGTCGGGGAGCGGGTCGTGGTCGACCCGGTCATCTCGTGCTTCGTGCGCGGCCTCGACCCGTGCGACGCCTGCCGCGACGGCCTGCCGGCGCTGTGCCGCCACGCGGCCGACGGGTCGCTCTCGCCGGGGATGCTGATCGGCTACTGCCGCGACCTGCCGGGGGCGTGGTCCGAGGCGATGCTCGCCCACGCCAGCCAGCTGCACCGGGTTCCCGACGCGGTTTCCGACGAGGCCGCGGTCCTGGTCGAGCCGCTGGCCTGCTCGCTTCACGCGGTGCTCGCCGCGCGCCCGGCGCGGGAGGAGAAGGTGCTCGTGGTGGGGAGCGGCACGATCGGGCTCGGCGTGGTGGCCGCGCTCCGGATGCTCGATCCCGCTGCTGACGTCACCGCCGTGGTGCGCCACGCTGGACAGGCGACGCTGGCGGAGCGCTTCGGGGCTGTTCGGGTGGTCCTCGATCATGGCGGTGACGGGCCGCAACGGGCGGCGATCGAGGTGGCCGGCGCGCGTGCGCATCGGCCGATCGTCGGTCGTGAGGTCCTCACCGGCGGCTTCGACCTCGTCTTCGACGCCGTCGGCAGCCGGAGCAGCGTGGACGCCAGCCTGCGGGTCGTCGCGCCACGAGGGCGGCTCGTGCTGCTCGGGACCGCCGGCGAGCTGGCGCACCTCGACCTGACGCTTGCCTGGGCGCGGGAGCTGCGGATGATCGGGAGCTACGTCTACGGGCGCGAGGCCTCGCTGCCGGGAGCGCCGCATACCTTCGACTACCTGCTCGAGCGGCTCTCCCAGCCCGACGCGCCACCGGTCGCCGAGCTGGTCACGCATCGGTTCGGACTCGATCGCTGGCGACAGGCGATGGCGGTCGCGACCGGCCGCGGTCGACACGCCTCGGTCAAGGTGGTCTTCGATCATGCATCGGCCTATGCTGGCCGCGACTGACTGCGCCGTTCGAGAAGGGAAGCGTTCGGATGCCTGACAACCTCGTTGGTCTGATCATCCTGCTGATCGGCCTGGCGGTTCTCCTCGCCCTGCTGACCACCGTCGTCAACATCGTGCGCGAGTACGAGCGCCTGGTCGTCTTCTTCCTTGGTCGCCTGCAGGGCGGACGGGGACCCGGCCTGATCCTGCTGCTGCCCTTCATCCAGCAGGCCGTCAAGGTCGACCTGCGGGAGCGCTTCCTGGAGGTGCCGCAGCAGACCTGCATCACCAAGGACAACGCGCCGATCAGCATCGACTTCCTGGTCTACTCGAAGGTCTTCGACCCGGTCGAGACGGTGACCGCGGTGGTCGACTTCGTGGGTGCCTCCCAGGCGCTGGCCGCGACCACCCTGCGCGCCGTGATCGGCGACATCCCGCTCGACGACGTGCTCGCCAAGCGCGAGGAGATCAACAACGTGCTGCGCTCGAAGCTCGACGAGGTGACGCACCGATGGGGCGTCAAGATCACGAACGTCGAGATCCGCGAGATCGTCCCGCCGCGCGACATCCAGGAGGCAATGAACCGCCAGATGAGCGCCGAGCGCAACCGGCGCGCCAACATCACGGAGTCCGAGGGGACGCGGCAGGCGACCATCAACGTGGCCGAGGGCGACAAGCAGAGCGCCATCCTGCGCGCCGAGGGCGAGCGGCAGGCCCAGGTCCTGCGCGCCGAGGGCTTCAGCAACGCGCTGAAGACGATCTTCGGTGCGGCCAAGGGCGTCGACGACAAGACGATGACCCTCCAGTACCTCGAGGCACTCAAGGCCCTCGCCGCCGGGGCGTCGACCAAGTGGATCGTGCCGATGGAGCTCGCCGAGCTGACGCGGCCGCTGGCCGGGTTCATGAAGGCGGCCCGCGAAGCCGCCGAGCCGACCGTCAAGCCACCCGCCAAGACGTAGGCGACTCCGTCCGGCATGGCAACCTCACCCGGCCGGCGCCGCGGCGCGCTCGGATGGCTGGCGCGCATCGCTGCCGCGCTGACCTTCGGCTACTTCGGCTACCTCACCCTCGAGGGATCGCGTCGGATCGTGAGTCCCGGGCGGCGGCCGTTCCTTCCGGAGGATGGTGCGCCCGCCACGCCGGCGGATATCGGCCTCGCCTACGAGGACGTCCGATTCACGACCGATGACGGCGTGACGCTCTCCGGCTGGCTCGTCCCCGCCGCCCGGGAGACGCGCGCTGCGGTGGTGCTGATGCACGGCTTCTCCTGGCATCGCCTGCCATGGCTGGCGGGCTTCGTGCCGTGGCTCCAGAAGCGCTACCACGTACTCCAGTTCGACTTTCGCGGCCACGGGGGGAGCGACGACGCCCTCATCTCGCTGGGCACGCTGGAGCAGCGGGACGTGGCCGCGGCAGTCCACTTCCTGGCCGGTCGCGGGCTCGGGCCGATCGCGCTGATGGGGATCAGCATGGGGGGCTCGGTGGCGATCATGGCCGCACCTGACCTGCCGGTGGCTGCGGTGGTGGCCGATGCCGCCTACGGCGACCTGCGGGACCCGATCGCCAACCGGATGCGGGAGGTGGGCTACCCGCTGGCCCGCTTCGGGTCGAGCCTGGTGCTCGCTGCCGCCAGCCTGCGGGCGCGGGTATGGCTCCGATCGCCGCTTGCCCGCGTGCCCCACATCGCTCCGCGCGGCCTGCTGCTCATCTCGCCGGGGGAGGATCGGCTGGTGAGCCCGCACCAGTCCCAGCGCATGTTCCGCGCGGCAGGCGAGCCGAAGGAGCTGTTCGTGGTCCCTGGGGCTGCCCACGCCGAGGCGCACCTGGCCAATCCGGAGGCCTACGAGAGCCGCGTCCTGGAGTTCCTGGCCCGTCACCTGGACGGGGCACCCCCCGTATAATCGCGCGGACCTCTATCCGTCCCGGGGAGCTGCATGGCCACCAGGGTCCTGGTTGTCGATGACGACCTGAATATCCAGCGCGTCCTGGTCTTTGCCCTCAAGCAGGAGGGCTACGAGGTCACGGTCGCCTCCGATGGCGCCGCCGGCGTACAGATGGCGCTGGACGCCCGGCCCGACCTGATCCTCATGGACGTGGCGATGCCCAAGCTCGACGGCTACGCGGCGACCCAGCAGATCCGGGCGGCCGAGAAGGGCGCGAGCCGCGTCCCGATCATCATGCTCACCTCCGAGGCGGACGTGGAGCAGCGCGTCCGTGGCCTCCGGGCCGGCGCCGACGACGACATCGTCAAGCCCTTCCACCCGCTCGAGCTGATGGCCCGCATCAAGGCGCTGCTGGCCCAGACCGCACCGGCGCTGGCGAGGAGCGGGAGCGACGCACCGACGCTCGGCAAGCTGTGCGCCTTCTATCCCGCGAAGGGCGGCGTGGGGACGACGACCATCGCAATCAATACCGGCATCGCGCTGGCCCGCGAGCTGAAGCGCCGTACCGCGCTGATCGACGCCAACCTCCAGTTCGGCGACCTGCGCGTCTTCCTGGACCTGGGGCTCGACACGGCCTCGATCGTGAGCGCGATTTCCGAGCCGGACCTCGACCTGGACCTGTACCGGACGATGCTCGTGTCGCATCGGTCCGGGATCGACCTCCTGCTCGCGCCACCGACCCCCGCGGCTGCCGACATCGTGGTGGAGCGCCAGCGCCAGGCACCGGCCGCGATGACGAACATGCTCGGGCTGTCGCGGCGCCTCTACGACTACACCCTGGTGGACATGTCGCAGGCAATCGACGACTTCAACCTGCAGCTCTTCGACGAGGCCGACGTCATCTACGTGGTCATGACCGCGGACCTGTCATGTCTCAAGAACGTACCGCTCGTGCTCGAGACGATGGTCAGCCTGGGCTACGAGCAGAGCAAGGTGCAGCTCGTCCTGAATCGGTCCAATGCCTACACCGGCATCAACGTCAGCAACGCGGAGTCGGCGCTCGGCCGCAAGATCGACCACCAGGTCATCAACGAGTATCGCGGCGCGATCAGCGCCCTGAACTCGGGCGAGCCCTTCATGTCCAGCCGAGCCGATGCGCCGCTCAGCAAGAGCGTGCTCGCCTTCGCCAGGGCGATCGACAACGCATTCGCGGTCGAGGGCGTTCCCTCTCGCGCCTGACCGATAACGGACGCCTAACGAGCCGATAAGGCTCGATCCGTAGCCTTCCTCGCAGCCGGTCGCCGCCGGAGTTTGGGAGGCGAGCAGGTGTGCGGCCGGCACCTTCGTCCACACCTCACGCGCCTCCCGCCGCGGGGTGGCATGTGCTGGCAGAGACGCTCAGCGCTTCGATCGTGGGGGTCGAGGGCCTGCCGGTCCGGGTCGAGGTGGATGTCGCCTTTGGCCTGCCGGCGCTGACGATCGTCGGGCTGGCGGGCAGCCAGGTGCAGGAGGCGCGCGAGCGGGTGCGAAGTGCGCTGCGCAACACCGGCTTCGAGGTCCCTGCGCGACGCATCACCATCAATCTCTCGCCGGCGGACCTGCCTAAGGACGGAACCGGCTACGACCTGCCGATCGCGGTGGGGATCCTGGCGGCCTCCGGCCAGCTGCGTGACCTCGCGCGGCTGCGGACCACGGCGCTGGTGGGCGAGCTGGGGCTGGACGGAGCGATCCGCCCGGTGCCCGGCACTATGGCGCTGGCCGCCGCGTCGTACGCGGCCGGCATTCCTGCCCTGATCGTGGCGGGAGCGGCGACCGGCGAGGCCGCGACCGTCAGTGGGTTGCGGGTCCATGGCGCCGCCTCGCTCGGGGAGGCGGTCGCGCATCTGGCGGACGTCCGCGAGCTGCCGGTGGCGGAGCCCGCCGTCCCTGCAGCGCGGCCCGCGGCTCGTCGTGGCCCGGACCTGGGGGAGGTGGCGGGCCAGCCGGTTGCTCGTCGCGGCCTCGAGATCGCACTGGCCGGCCACCACAACCTGGCGCTCTGCGGCCCGCCAGGGGTGGGAAAGACGCTGCTCCTGCGCTGCGCCGCCAACCTCGTCCCGCCGCTCGAAGATGACGAGGCGGTCGAGGTGAGCCGCATCTACTCGGTGGCGGGGCTCCTCGACCGGCGTGCCCCGCTCCTCCGTGAGCGACCCCTCCGCGCCCCGCATCACACCATCTCGACGCAGGCGCTGGTTGGGGGCGGGCCGCGGGTCCGACCCGGAGAGGCGTCCCTCGCGCATCGCGGTCTGCTCCTCCTCGACGAGACGCTCCAGTTCCGATCGGACGCGCTCGACGCCCTGCGGGAACCGCTCGAAGGCGGCAGCGTCACCATTGCTCGGGTCGATGGCGCACTCACCATGCCGGCCCGCTTCACGCTGCTCGCAGCCTTCAACCCGTGTCCGTGCGGGTGGCGCGGATCGAGGCAGCGGGCCTGCACCTGCGAGGACGCGACCGCACGTCGGTATCTCGCCCGGCTCTCGGGTCCGCTGCGCGATCGGATCGACCTGTGGGTGACGATGGAGGCGACCTCGCCGGATGCCGCGCGGACGGATGGCGTCGAACCCAGCCAGGCGGTCGCGGGTCGCATCGGCCGAGCCTGGCGGCGGCAGCTGGAACGGCAGGGGACGGCCAATGCCGACCTGCCCTCAGCGGCGCTGGACGCGGCACACGGCTTCGGTCCGAGCCTGGCAAGCGTCCTGGACCAGCGCGCCCGCCGATTCCGTCTCTCGCCGCGACGGATCCACCGCGCCGCCCGAGTGGCGCGCACGATTGCCGACCTGGCAGGGGACAACGACGTCCTGCGCGAGCACGTCGACGAGGCGCTGTCCTACCGCGGCGCGGCGGCCGCATGATCGGCGTTGGGAGCAGGGGAGCGGTCGCCGCCTCGGCAGGCGTGCTGGAACGCCGGTCCGAGCTCGGTGGCTGGACGGGGATTGATCGCGCGGCGCTCGACGCCGAGGCCGAGCGCCCGTACTGGATCGCGCTGTCGCTCGTCCCGGGAGTGGGTCCGGTGGGGTTCGCGCGGCTGCTCCGGCGGTACGGGGGTGCAAGGGCCGCCTGGCTGAGCGGTCCTGCGCTCCTCGCGTCCCTGCCGCGGATCCCCGACGACGCGGCTCCCGGACTCGCGCGCCTGGCGCGGGAGGGTGTCAGGCGGGTTGCGAGTCGCGTCGAGGCGGCCACTCGTCGCGCCGGTGGCGTGATCGTGACCGCCCTCGATCCCGCCTATCCCGCCGCATTGGGCGCAGCGGATCCGCGGCCGGCCGTCCTGTACCTGGCCGGTGATCCCGCCTCCATGGCGCGTCCGTGCGTCGCGATCGTCGGCACGCGCCGGGCGAGCGGCTATGGACGGTCCTGCGCGGCCGAGATCGCCGAGGAGCTCGCATCCGCGGGCGTCACGATCGTGAGCGGTCTCGCCATCGGGATCGACGCACAGGCGCACGAGGCGGCCATCGCCGCCGGCGGGCTGAGCGTGGCCGTGCTGCCATCGCCGCTGGACCGTGTGTATCCGCCACGGAACCGGGCGCTCGCGGCCCGGCTGGTCGCGACCGGGGGTGCCCTCGTCTCGGAGCTCCCGCCCGGCGCCGCGCCCGGCAAGCCGGACTTCGCGCGGCGCAACCGCATCATCGCCGCCCTCGGACGTGCAGTCGTGGTGGTCGAGGCGCCGGACCGCTCGGGCGCCCTGCTGACCGCGGCAGCGGCGATCGAGCAGGGGCGCGAGGTGTTCGCGGTTCCCGGCCCGATCGACGCCATCGCCTCGCGGGGCTGCAACCGGCTCATCGCCGATCACCAGGCGACGATCGTGACCTCGGCCGCGGCCCTGCTGCACCGGATCGGGGCGCGGCCCGGCAATCGGCCGGTGAGCGTGGCGAGCCTCTCGGATACCGAGGCCATGGTCCTCCACGCGCTGCTGCAGCGTCCCGCCTCGATCGAAGAGCTGATGGGGCGAACGAGCATGGCGACGGGGTCGCTGGCAAGCACGCTGACGTTGCTGGAAGCCCGTGGACTGGCCGAGTCATACGGTGGCGCGACCTTCCATCCGACCCTCGTTGCGCGTCGGATCGGGCGTCCGGACGGGCTTGACACGTGATCGGCGGGTATACTCGGGCGGCCACCAGGCAGCCGCGAGTCGTGCCCGACAGCGGTCAGCCACGTGACAGGAGTCACCGTTATTGCTTTCGCTTAGTACTGCGCGCTATGCCTATCGCGCACCATTCGCGTCGCTTTCGTACCAGTTGCGACGCCATCGCGCCATCACCCGCACCCTCATCGCCGCCCTCTCCCTGGCCCTTGCTGCCGCCGTGTCGGCGGGTGGGGCCGCTCAGGCGGGTCTGACGACCATCCTCCCGACCCCGAGCTCGATCCTGCCCGTCGCGGTGGGGATGGGAATCGGGACCGGGGACGCGGTGAGCGTCGCGTTCGACCACACCATGGACGCCGCGTCGGTCGAGTCGGCCCTCTCGATCGCGCCATTCCATGCGGTCAACCTGCAATGGTCGGAGGACGGTCGCGAGCTGCGCATCTTCCCCGACGGCCTCTGGTCGCCCGACGCGCGCTACGCCGTGGTGGTCGGTGGAGGCGCACGGACCGCCGAGGGCGCCCTGCTGGGATCGCCTGCTCGGTTCAGCTTCACGACGCAGACGGCGCCACGTATCACCGACTTCGGGCTCCACTTCGTGGCGGAGCCGGCGGCAGGCGCCGCGGCGCTGGATGCCGGGACGGATGCGGTCGGGCCGCCGCCGAACACGGCGTCCGGGGTCAGTGCCGGCACCGCGATCCAGATCTCCTTCAGCGCGCCGATGAACCAGGGCGAGGTCGAGCGCGCCTTCGTCCTAAGCCCGGCGGTCCCCGGCACGTTCCACTGGGACGGCAGCGTCCTGACCTTCACGCCCATCGAGCGGCTCGCCTCGAACGCTCGCTATGCCGTCTCGCTGCTGGGCGTCCACGACCTGGCCGGCAACCCACTTGGCGGCGATGCCAGCTTCTCGTTCACGACCCGACCCGGCGCACAGCTGGTGCAGAGCACCCCGACGGCGGACGCCAAGGGGATCAGCACCAAGGCGATCGGGCTGTGGTTCAGCCAGCCGGTTGATCCCGCATCAGTCGCCGCCGCCCTGCGCGTGAGCGATCGCAACACCGGAGCAACCCTCACCGGCACGGTGACCTGGAACAGTACGAACACCCAGCTGGCCTTCACGCCGGCTCGCGCGCTGGCCGGCGGCCATCGGTTCGACGTGAGCCTGGCCGAGGGTGCTGTCGACGCCGATGGCAACGCGGTGACCGCCAGCCTGACCTTCACCACCAAGGCGGCGGCAGTCGCGCGACCCCGTTCGGTCGCGGTCCGCCCGGCCTCGAGCCTGGTCGGGTATGCCCTCAACCAGGTCAACGCCGCTCGCGCGTCCTATGGCCTGCCGCCGCTCGTCCTCTCCTCCGCCCTCTCGGCGGTCGCCAACGAGCACTCGTGGGACATGCTCACCAACGGCTACTTCAGCCATACCAGCATCGACGGGCGCACCAAGGAGGATCGGCTGCGCAACGCCGGGATCTCGTTTGGCTGGAACGGCGAGAACATCTGCTACAGCTACAACTCGGCCCGATCGCCGACCGACGTGCTGAACTGGTGCCAGTCCCAGTTCATGTCCGAGCCGTACCCCGGATACGCCAATCACATCGGCAATATCCTCAGCACGCACTACCACAAGATCGGGATCGGGATCGCGGTGAGCGGGGCCAAGGTGTACGTCACCTGGGACTTCACGGACTAAAGTCCGTGCTCCGGAGCGCCCGATGACGGGTGCTACACTCCCTGACCGATGCCCCCCAAGAAGCGTCCCAGCGGCAACCTGGTGATCGTCGAATCGCCCGCCAAGGCCAAGACGATCGAGCGGTACCTGGGTCCCGGCTACACCGTCACCGCCTCGTACGGACACGTGCGCGACCTCCCGCAGAAGAAGCTGGGAGTCGACCTCGAGCACGACTTCGCCCCACATTACGAGCCGCTCAAGGAGCGCCGCAAGGAGCTCGAGAAGCTCGCCGTCCAGGCCCGCGGGGCCGAGACGGTGTGGCTCGCCACGGACCTTGATCGCGAGGGCGAGTCGATCGCCTGGCACATCGCCGACTACGCCGGCCTCGACGACGCGCATGTTCGCCGCGTGACCTTCAGCGAGATCACCAAGCCAGCCATCGAGGCCGCCTTCGCGCATCCCCGGGCGGTCAACCTCGACCTCGTCAACGCCCAGCAGGCGCGGCGCGTCATCGATCGACTGGTCGGCTACAAGCTGAGCCCGCTGGTCAGCAGCAAGATCCGGCGCGGCCTGTCGGCGGGGAGGGTGCAGAGCGTCGCTGTGCGCCTGGTCGTCGATCGCGAGCGCGAGATCACAGCGTTCACGGCCGAGGAGTACTGGACCATCGCCGCCGAGCTGACCCGTCGCGGTGAGGCGGGCAAGTTCACCGCCGAGCTGACCAAGATTGACGGCAAGAAGGCGCGCATCGGCTCCGAGGCGGAAGCCCGTGAGCACGAGGCAGGCCTGCGAGCCGCCGCGTACCAGGTTTCCGCCGTCACTCGCACGCAGCAGAAGAAGTCGGCGCCACCCCCCTTCACCACCAGCACCCTGCAGCAGGAGGCATCCCGCAAGCTGAGCTTCGGGGCGCGACGCACGATGAGCGTCGCCCAGTCCCTGTACGAGGGCGTCTCGCTGCCGGAGGGCCAGGTTGGCCTGATCACCTATATGCGTACCGACTCGCTCTCGATCGCCAGCGGCGCGGTTGGGGAGGCGCGGACCGTCATCGGCCAGCGATTTGGAGCCGATTTCGTGCCGGAGAAGCCCAACGCCTTCCGAAATCGCAGCCGCGGCGCCCAGGAGGCCCACGAGGCGATCCGCCCGTCCAGCTTCGCGCGGACGCCGGATTCCATGCGTGCCCACCTGAAGCCCGATGAGTTCCGCCTGTACGAGCTGATCTGGAAGCGGGCGATCGCCAGCCAGATGGCGCCGGCGCGGTTCGACCAGGTCGGCGTTGACGTCGAAGCGGGCCGATACCTCCTGCACGCCGGAGCGCGGAAGCGGGTCTTCGACGGCTACCAGGCCGTCTACGTGGAGGGCAAGGACGACGAGGAAGACGAGCGCCTCGCGGTCCTTCCCGACCTGCGCGACGGCGAGGCGCTGGACCTTGCCGGCATCGCGTCGGAACAGCATTTCACGCAGCCGCCGCCGCGCTACACCGAGGCGACGCTGATCAAGGCGCTCGAGGAGCACGGCATCGGCCGGCCCTCGACCTACGCGCCGACGATCGAGACGATCCGCGCCCGCGGCTACGTGACGATCAAGGAGCGCCGTCTCTTCCCCGAGGAGTCGGCCTTCCGGGTCACCGACCTGCTGGTCGAACACTTCCCCGAGGTGGTGGACATCGAGTTCACCGCCCGGATGGAGGAGCAGCTCGACGAGGTCGCGGCCGGCACGAACGAATGGGTGCCGATGGTGCGCGCCTTCTGGGACCCGTTCAGCATCAAGATCGCCGAAGGCAAGGCCAACATCGCCAAGCAGGTGGAGCTGACCGACATCGTCTGCCCGATCAGCGGCGACCTCATGGTCAAGCGCTTCGGGCGCAATGGCTGGTTCCTGGGCTGCAGCGCCTACCCCGAGTGCAAGCACACCATGCCGCTCCCCGAGCAGGAAGCCGAGGCAGCCGCGCTGCCCGGTGTGGGGGAGGAATGCCCGCTCTGTGGGCAGGGCCACCTGGTGGCGCGCACCGGTCGCTTCGGCCCGTTCGTGGGCTGCGACCGCTACCCGGAGTGCAAGTACATCAAGCGCGAGACGCCGGCGGCGGAGAAGTTCGGCGTCTGCCCGAAGTGCGGCCTCGGCACGGTGGTCACGAAGCGCGCACGGCGCGGCAAGCGGCCGTTCTGGGGGTGCGATCGCTACCCCGACTGCGACTACGCCAGCTGGACCAAGCCCGGACGTCCGGAGGAGGACGGCGAGGCTCCAGCGGCAGCTGCGGCCGCCAGTGGCTGAGGCTCCCGCGCCGAGCGGCGACGCCGCGGCGGCCCTCCAGCGCTTCCTCGGCCATCTCTCCAGCCGCAACTCCTCGCCCGGCACCGTCCGCGAATACCGCCGCCACGTGGCCCAGTTCTTCGCCTTCCTCGCGGGCCGGGGTGTCGACTGGCGTTCGCCGGATCGAGCCACCGTGCGCGCGTACCTCGGCACGCTTGCCGAGCGCGGCCTCTCTGCCTCGACCATCGGCGGACAGCTGGCCGCGATCCGCTCGCTCTATCGCCACGCGGCCCGGCAGGGCTGGATCGACGGTGATCCCGTCGCCGGGGTTCGCTCGCCGAAGCGTCCCGGCCGCCTGCCGCGGGTCCTTTCCGTGGACGGAGCGGCTCGCCTGGTCGAAGCACCGGCGAACTTCCCGCGCGTCGAGCGGCGCCGGCGGAACCCGGCCATCGCCGACGCGGCGGCCCGTCGTGACGCCGCGGTCCTCGAGCTGCTGTACGCGACTGGAATGCGGATCAGTGAGCTCGCGTCGCTGACCGTGGATCGACTGGACCCGACCCGGCGACGGCTGCGAGTGATCGGCAAGGGGAGCAAGGAGCGCGAGCTGCTCTTCGGCGAACCGGCCGCTCGCGCGGTGCGCGCCTATCTCGCCTCGGGACGTCCCACCCTGGCTGCCCGCAGCACCCGCTCCGTGCCGGCCCTGTTCCTCAACAGCACGGGTGGCCCCCTCACCGCGCGCGGCGCTCGGATGATCGTCGATCGCTGGGTGACGGCCTCCGGCGCCCCGGCCAGCACCTCGCCCCACACGCTGCGCCACTCGTTCGCTACGCACTTGCTCGAGGGCGGCGCCGACCTGCGCACCGTGCAGGAGCTCCTCGGCCACGCCAGCCTGGCCACGACCCAGATCTACACGCACCTGTCCGACGCCTCGCTGCGGACGGCGTACCGCTCCGCGCATCCTCGGTCGGGCCGGGCCGGCGCCGGCGGCTCCTCAGAGTGACCGACGCCGTCGGCGGGAAGACGCCGCCGGAGGAGACCGGTCAGGCGGCCGGTCCGTCGACCGGTCCATCGGCCGGCAGGGTGCTGGCGAATGCCAGCCTGATCCTGACCATCGCGGCCCTGGCCAGCCGGCTGCTGGGCTGGATCCGGCTGCTCGTCATCGGCTCCCAGTTCGGGGCATCGGCAGACCTCGACGCCTACTTCGCCGCCTTCCGCATCCCTGATGCCATCTTCCAGCTCGTGGTGGCTGGGGCCCTGTCGGCGGCCCTCATCCCGGTCTTCAGCAGCTACCGCGCCCGGGAGGACGAGCGCGAGGCGTGGCGCCTGGCCAGCAGCGTCATCAACCTCGTCCTGATCGCACTGGCCGTGTTCAGCCTCGTCATGGCGATCCTGGCACCGTGGGTCGTGCCGATCATCGCCCCCGGCTTCGACGGTGCCACCACGGAGCTGACCGTGAAGCTGACGCGGCTGATGCTGCTGAGCCCGGTCTTCGTCGGCATGGGCGCGGTGGTCAGCGGCCTGCTGAACAGCTACGGCCGCTTCGGCGTGCCGGCAATCGCGCCGCTCGTCTACAACCTGGCGATCATCGCCGCGGCGGTGGTGCTGGCACCATCCCTTGGTGTCGAGGGGCTGGCGATCGGCGTGGTGGCCGGCTCAGTCCTGCACCTGGCGATCCAGCTGCCGCAGCTGCGCGGCGTCGGTCGTCGCTACGACCTGACCATCGGCCTCGGACATCCCGGCGTGCGAAAGGTGGCCTGGCTGATGGGCCCCCGTCTGCTGGGGCTGGCAGCCGGGCAGGTGAACTTCGTCGCCAGCACGATCCTGGCCAGCAATCTCGGCGTCGGCGCGGTCACGGCCTACAACTACGCGTTCCAGCTCAGCCAGATCCCGGTTGGCGTGCTCGGCGTGAGCGTGGCCGTCGCCCTCTTCCCGACCTTCTCGCGCGACGCCGCGCTGGGGCGGATCGCGGACATCCGTCGCCAGCTGGCGACGAGCCTGCGCATCCTCGTCTTCCTGGCCGCTCCGCTGACCGCGGTGATGATCGTCCTGGCCCGGCCTATCGCGGCGGCCTTCTTCCAGTACGGCCTCTTCTCCGGTGAGGCGACGGAGCGCACCGCGGGAGCACTGGTGTTCTTCAGCATCGGCCTCAGCGGGCATATCGTGGTGCACGTGCTGACGCGCGCCTTCTACGCGATGCAGGACACGCGGATCCCGGTCCTGTGGGCGATCATCGCGGTGGCGATCAACGTCCCGCTCATGACCATCCTGTCCGGACCGATGGAGGTCGAGGGGCTGGCCCTGGCCCTCTCGATCAGCGCGACGCTCGAGGTCATCGGACTCGCGTTGGCACTACGGCGCCGGATCGACTCGATCGACGAGCACCTGATCCTGCCCTCGGCGCTCCGCTCGGCGGTTGCCGCGGTGGTGGCTGGCGCCGTCATGTTTGGTGGCCTGACAGCCGCCCAGGAATGGTTCGCGGCAGTGCTCGCCAATGGTCTCGGCCGCGTCGTGCTACTGCTCGTGCTGATCGCGGCTGGCGGGATCGCCTACCTGCTGGCCGCGATCGCGATGGGGTCGGAAGAGCTCGGGCAGGTGCGAGGCTACCTCTTCCATCGCCGGACCGCCGGGGAAGCCGCGTGACTCGCTTCCGGGCGGCCGCGCCTGCGGACGAAGGTGCCTGGCAGTCGCTGCTGGGTCGCTGCCCGGCCGGCGACTTCCTCCACGACTGGGCCTGGGCCGCCGTTGCCGCCTTCGACGGCCAGCCGCAGCGGCGCTTCGTGCTGGAGGAGGGAGAGCAGATCGTTGCGCTGGTTGCGGCCCAGGAGCGCCGACTCCCCCTTGGTCGTGCGTTCTGGTACGTGCCCCATGGGCCTGTCCTCGACTATGCCGATCCCCGTGCCGCCGAGTGGGTTCGCGCGGTGGCGATCGGCCTGCGCGAGGTGGGGCGAGGCTCGCGAGTCATCGCCGCCAAGCTCGAGCCGCGGATCGAGGCGGAGTCGTCCGCAGCGGCGCTCTTCGCACGCCTGCGCCCGGACCCGCGTCCCGTCCAGGTCGGGCAGACGCGGCTGGTGGAGCTGGTCGATGACGAGACCCTGCTGGCCTCATTCGACAAGGACACGCGATATGCCGTGCGCCGGTCCCAGCGCGAGGGAGTCGCGGTGGGCGTCCTGACCGATGGCTCTGACATGTCCGCGATCGACGCGCTGCACGGCCTCGTGCTCGAGACGCAGCGTCGCGCCGGCTTCCCGAAACCTCCGCTCGAGCGCTACCGGATCGCCTGGCAGGGACTCGCCGCAGCCGGCCGCGCCTCGATCCTGGAAGCGCGCCGGGGTGAGGAGCTGCTGGCCTCGGGGATGCTGGTCGTCGAGGGCGACCGGTCCTTCTACCTCTTCGCAGGCTCCCGACGCGAGGAGCCGGGAGAGGCGAAGCACTACGCCAGCTACCTGCTGCAGTGGGAGATGATGCGACTCGCCCGCACCCTCGGCTCCCGCATCCACGACCTGTGGGGCATCGCCCCGGCCGGCGCCGGTCCCGAGCACGCGTGGCACGGGGTCGGGCTCTTCAAGAAGGGATTTGGTGGGCGCAAGGTGCGGTGGGCGGGGACGTGGGACGTCGTCATCCATCCCACCCTCCACCGGCTGCGATCCGCGGTGGCCATGGCTCGCGCCGCGCTCCCGGGCAGGTCGCGATGACCGAACGATCCATGGGCCTCGGCGAGCTGACCGACGTGATCGGTCCGGATCGGGTGGTCGGGATCCCGGTCGGCGAGATCGGCGCCCTCGCCTACGACTCGCGCAACGTGAGCCCCGGGACCCTCTTCTTCGCGGTGCCGGGCGATCACGTGGACGGGCACGACTTCATCGCCGATGCGGTCGCCGGCGGCGCGGCGGCCGTGGTCGCCGAGCGCGAGACGCCCGCGCTGGCCGTTCCCCAACTGCTGGTGGCCCGCAGCCGTGACGCCCTCGCCGACGCCGCTGACGCGTGGTACGGCCGCCCCTCGGAGCGGCTCGAGGTCATCGGCGTGACCGGCACCGACGGCAAGACCACGACCTGCTACCTGGCCGTCGCCGCGTTACAGGCCGGCAGCAAGCGACCTGGGATGATCGGGACGGTGGCGGTCCGGGTGGGGGACGAGGTACGGCCCAACGAGGACCGCAACACGACGCCGGAGTCGCTCGAGCTGCAGGAGCTGCTGGCGGCGATGGTCGAGGCCGGCAACGACAGCGTGGTGATGGAGGCGACGAGCCACGGCCTCGCCCAGGTCCGCGTGCGGAACTGCCGTTTCCGGGTCGCGGTGGTGACCAACCTGAGCAGCGAGCACCTCGAATTCCACGGCTCGCTCGAGGCCTACCGCACCGCCAAGGCGAGGCTGGTCGAGGAGGCGCCGATCGCCATCCTCAACGCCGATGACCCGTCCTTCGGCTACTTCCGCGACCGTGCCCGCGACCGGGTCGTGGCGTACGGGACCGATGTTCGAGCCCTCGTCCGTGCATCCGAGATCGAGGCGCGGGCCGACGGGACGACCTTCACCGCCACCACGCCCACCTGGAGCGGCCAGGTCCACCTCCAGCTGCCCGGTGCCTTCAACGTCCACAACGCCCTGGCCGCACTCGCGCTCGCGGAGGTCGAGGGGGTCGATCCGGCCGCGGCCGCCCAGGCGATCGGCGCCGTCAGCGGGGTGCCGGGACGGATGGAGCGCATCGACGCCGGCCAGCCGTTCGGGGTGGTGGTCGACTACGCCCACACCGCCGACTCGCTGGCCAAGATGCTGCGCACCCTCCGGCCGCTGACCACCGGACGCCTGATCGTCGTCTTCGGCTCGGCGGGGGAGCGGGACCGGGTCAAGCGCCCGGCCATGGGCAAGGTCGCTGCCGAGCTGGCCGACCTCGCCGTCGTGACCGACGAGGACCCGCGGCTGGAGGACGGCCACGCCATCAACGAGGCGATCGCCGAGGGCGCTCGTTCGGCGGGCGCCCGCGACGGCAGCAACCTGTGGGTGATCGACGATCGGCGAACCGCGATCGCCCACGCCATCGGCCTCGCAGGTTCGGGCGACATGATCCTGCTTGCCGGCAAGGGGCACGAGGGCAGCATGTTCTACGCGACCGAGAAGCGCTGGTGGGACGAACGGGTGGTGGCTCGCCGGGAGCTCGAGGCCGCCGGGTTCAAGGCCGATGGCTGACCTGACCGCCTTCTACGTCAGCGAACGCGACCAGTGGAACGCCTTCGTCGAACGCGCGCCCGGCCGAAGCTTCCCGCAGCTGTGGGAATGGGGTGAGCTGCGGGAGACATCGGGCTGGCGTGCCATTCGATTCGCGGTGGGAGCGAGCCGGGAGGAGCCGCTCGTCGGCGCCCAGGTGCTGATTCGCCAGGTCCCCGTGCTCGGCTGGCGCCTCGGCTACGCGCCACGCGGCCCAATCGGCCAGTTCGACGACCCCGACACGCGCCGCTCGTTCATGGCGGCACTCCGCCACCTCGGCGCCACGGAGAGGATCGCCACCCTCAAGGTCGACCCCGAGGCGACAGCGACCGACCCGTTCGCGGCCAGCCTGCTGGCTGCCCCGTGGCGCCAGGCTGCGAAGGTCCAGCCGCCGCGCACTCGACTCATCGACCTCCCCCCCGATGAGGAGGCACTCCTCGGTGCCATGAGCAAGAAGCACCGCCAGTACGTGCACAAGGCCGAGCGCGGCGGCGTCACCGTCACGCAGCTCAGCCCGTCCGCCACGCCGAACGAGACCGCCACTGCCCTCGCCGACTTCTACCGCATCTACGCCGATACCGCCGAGCGCGCCGGCTTCGCCGCCCGCGTCCAGGACTACTACGAGCGCGTCTGGGGCCTCTTCGCGACCGCAGGACACGCCCGCCTCTTCTTCGCCAACCTGGGCGGGGAGCGCGTCGCGACGCTCTTTCACTTCACCTGCGGTGACCGGGCGGCCGAGGCCTACGGCGGCATGACCGATGCGGGCGCCGACTCACGCGCCAACTACCTTCTGAAGTGGGAGGCGATCCGCGCCTTCCGCGCACAGGGGTTCGCCTCATATGACCTGTGGGGCATCGCGACCGGCGGCATCGCCAAGTTCAAGGAGGGCTTTGGCGGTCGCCAGGTGGACTACGTCGGCGCCTACGACCTGCCGCTCCAACCGGTCCAGGATGCCGCGCTGCGGGTCCTCCTGCCCGCATACGGGATTGCCCAGCGCGCTCGCCTGCGCCTCACGGGGCACAAGCTCGCCGGCAGCGACGACTAGGGCTCAGCCCTTCTTCGAGAAGTCGGTCTCCTTCACGACCTTCCCGTTGCGGTCGAAGGTCTTCCAGACGCCGACCTGCTTGCCGCCCTCGAACCTGCCGCTTCGCATGACGCTGCCGTCCCTGCGGAGGAACTCCCACTCGCCGTGCATCTCGCCGTCGAGCTGGAAGCCGCGATACCGGACGCCGCCATCGTCGTAGTAGGCGACGTCGGGGGCGGGGGCGGGCCGACCTGCCTTCGACTCGCCTGGGCTCACTTGACGACACCCGGAGCAGTGGCATACCCGATCGACTGGAGTACGACGGCAACGACGGCCCCAACCACAACGAGCGCCCCAACCTTCCAAGCCACGGAGCTGAGGCGCGCGGCACCCAGTACCGACCCGATGACGAAGCCCCCAACTGCGAACTCGAACGTCTGCCCGATCCACCAGCCGGCGAGGAGCGCCAGGTCAGCCGTCGAGATGGACCATAGTCCAAGCAGCAGCGCCGCCCAGATCACCGCACCGAACACTACGGCGGCCAACCCGCCATCGCGACCGGTGTGGATGTCGAGCCGCTGCAGCAGCCATGCGAGAGCGACCGCGAGCACCAGAAAGCTCAGATACCCGATCGGGATGCGCACGAAGGCATCGGTTGGGCGCAGGAGAAACGGACTGCCCCAGTCGTACAGCGGGGCCAGCAGTCCGGCGTGCAGCGCAAGATCGACGCCGATCATGGCGATCCAGCTGAGGGCAATTGTCGCAACCCGACGACGGATAGAAGTCACGGATCCATGATCTCACCTTGGAACGCGGGCTCCGCTGGACCGCCAGCGGGTAGGCTTCTGCCCGATGCCTCCCATCCTCCGCCGCGCCGACGACACCGATCGCCCCGCTTGGGAGGCCTTCATCGCCTCGCGACCGGAGGCCGATCTCCTGCAGAGCTGGGCGTGGGGCGAGTGCACTGCGCTCGCCGGCGAGCCGCCCGTTCGCCTGCTGCTCGACGACAACGGGGACATTCGGGGCGTCGCCCAGGCACTCCTGCGGCCAGCCGGCTTCGGCCGGCAGGTGGCGTACGTCGCCCATGGCCCCATCTGGGACCGATCGGCTCCCGATGCGGATCGCCTCTTCGCGTGGCTGCTGCAGGGACTCCGCACCCTTGCGCGGAAAGAGAAGGCGCTCGTCGTCAAGCTCGACCCTCGCGCTGAGCGCGGTGACGACACCGACATCGCCGCCCTGGCCGTGACGCACAAGCTTCGTCCAGCCCCCGACCTCCAGGCGCCCACGACCCGCATCGTCGAACTGTTGCGAGGCGTCGACCAGCCCGATGCGTCATGGCACGCAGATGCCCGCCGCCTCTCCCGGCGCGCCGAGCGCGAGGGAACCGTGGTCACGATCTCCCGCGAGCCCGATCCAGCCGAGATCGAGGTCCTTCACGACCTCCTGACCCTGACCGCCGAGCGCGGCGAATTCCGCGTTCGCTCGCCCGAGTTCCTCGAACGGCTGGCGAGCGAGCTGAGCGTCGCGAACGGCTGGTACCTGGGCATCGCCCGCGTCGAGGGCACCCCGATCGCCGCGATGGCCTTCCCGCGCATCGGCAACCGCGCCTACTACCTGTACGGTGCCCTTCGTCGCGACCCGGAGTACAAGCACCACTACGGCGCACACGCGGTGATGGCCACCATGCTCCGCACCCTCGCAGCTGATGGCTGCACGAGCGTCGACATGTGGGGCGTCGTCGAGCCGGACGACACCACCGCCGATCCCTCCTGGCGCGGCTTCTCCGACTTCAAGCGCACGTTTGGCGGGCTACCACTCCGTCATCCCGGCCTCTTCGACCTCGTGACTGATCGGTTCTGGCATCGGCTGCGAGCCCTCCGGGAGCGATTCGCTAGACGCGGAGTTTGAAACCGCGACGCGACCACGCGGCCGGGAGTCCGCCCAAGAGGGCTGCGGCCCCAACGAGGAATCCCGCAAAAAGGATAGGTGGTCCGCCGGTCCTTTCCGGCATAGCGCTGTTTGGGACCGTCCCAAGCGCAAACGTCTTCATCATCGCGTCGAGAACCGCTGCGTTCTGCGCGTATGTCGTGGCGTCGTTCGAGCGGGTCGACGCTATGACGTAATGCGTGGTGGCGTCACATTCCTGTCCTTGGACGTTGATCCAATAGACGAGGTTTACGGCCGCTCCGGGGGTTGCGTTGCCCTCGCTATCAGCAAACTCGATCCGGGTGGTCGGCTTCCCTGCGAGAGTCAATTCCAGACGCGACACCACGTCTCGAAAATCGCCTACACATCCATCCACAGCACGCAGGGCGACAACGCCACCGTCGAGGACACCGTCTTGGTTCTTCGTGACTGTGAAAGGCGCCGGGCCGAAGAACTCGCAGGCGGCGATCTCGCGCGACGGGTCCGCAGGATGTACCGACCAACCGGCGGGGAAGCGGAGGGCAAAGGGGAGCTCGGGGTTCACGCACGTCTGCGACAGGTCGACGGCTGCAGCCGGCGCAGGGTTAGTCAACCCTGCGAGCGCGACAAAGATCAAACCAGGCCACCGCACAACGCGAGGCTACGACGCAACGAGTGGCTGTCAAGGGCACCGATGCTGAGGAGTAACGGAGAAGAGACGTGAGGCGGCCGCCCCGCAGCGCGTTAGCTCCGGCCGCGCAAGGGGTGGCCGTCTCATGCCACATCTCCATCGGTCCTGACCTCCACATCCTCCGTGCTACCCTTTCAACACCATGGACCTGGCACGCCTGCGGGCGGCCCCGGCCGCCGTGGCGAAGCGCATCCGAAATGCCGAGCCAGCGGCCAGCACGCCCACCATCGACACGGTCGTCGCGGAAGCGCGGCGCCATCGGCCGAGCGTCAACGTCGGCCTGATCGAGCGTGCCCACCAGGTGGCCGCAGCCGCTCATGAAGGTCAACTGAGGGCCTCGGGCGAGGCATACATCACCCACCCGGTGGCGGTCGCCTACGAGCTGGCCGCTCTCCAGATGGACCCCGAGAGCATCGCGGCAGCCCTGCTCCACGACGTCCCCGAGGACACCGACCTCACCATCCAGGACCTCGAGAAGCGCTTCGGCCGCGAGGTCGCGAGGCTCGTTGACGGGGTCACCAAGCTCAGCAAGTTCGGATCGGCGCGCTCCATGGAGGAGCAGCAGGCGGAGAACATCCGGAAGATGTTCCTGGCCATGGCCGAGGACGTGCGGGTCGTGATCATCAAGCTCGCCGACCGGCTCCACAACATGCGAACCCTCGGTGCCCTGCCGCCCGAGAAGCAGGTCCGCATCGCGCGCCAGACGATGGAGATCTACGCCCCCCTGGCGCATCGGCTGGGGATCTGGCAGTGGAAGTGGGAGCTCGAGGATCTCTCGTTCAAGTACGCCGAGCCGGAGACCTTCCGCAAGATGGTCGCGATGCTCGCCGACCGCCGCAAGGAGCGCGAGTCGTTCGTCAACAAGAGCATCACGATCCTGCGCAAGGAGCTGGCCAAGGTCGGGATCGAGGCCGAGATCAGCGGCCGGCCCAAGCACCTGTACAGCATCTACAAGAAGATGGAGCGCAAGGGCGCCGAGTTCAGCGAGATCTACGACCTGCACGCCATCCGGCTGATCGTGGACGAGGTGAAGGACACCTACGCGGCGCTGGGCGTGGTCCATTCCATCTGGCGACCGATCCCGGGGCAGTTCGACGACTACATCGCCATGCCCAAGGCCAACCTGTACCAGTCCCTGCACACCGCGGTGATCGGGCCTGATGCCAAGCCGCTCGAGGTCCAGATCCGGACTCGCGCCATGCACGAGGTGGCGGAGGCGGGGATCGCTGCCCACTGGCGCTACAAGGAGGGCTCGCGCGGCGATCGCCGCTACGACGAGAAGCTGGCCTGGGTGCGGCAGCTGATCGAGTGGCAGCGGGAGGTGGCGGATGCCACGGAGTTCGTCGAAGGCCTGAAGTTGGACCTCTTCCAGGACCAGGTCTTCGTCTTCACCCCCAAGGGCGACGTGAAGGACCTTCCCTCCGGCGCCACCCCGCTCGACTTCGCCTATCGGATCCATACCGATGTCGGCCATCGCACCATCGGCTCCAAGGTCAACAACCGGCTGGTGCCGTTGGACTACCGGCTGCGCAACGGCGACATCGTCGAGATCATCACGACCAAGTCGGCGCACGGGCCGTCGCGCGACTGGATGAACATCGTGCAGACCAGCCAGGCCCGCGAGAAGATCCGCGCCTGGTTCAAGCACCAGCAGCGCGACGAGAACATCGCCCAGGGCAAGGAGATCCTCGACCGCGAGCTCCGCCGCCTGGCCCACGAGACGCTCGTCACGATCGACGCCGACAAGCTGCTCGAGCTGGCAGCGCAGGCCCACTACAAGGAGCTCGACGACTTCTACGCCGCCATCGGCTACGGCGCTGTCTCGCCAGCGTCGGTGGTGGGCAAGCTCGAGATCCACGACGACGTGGCGATCGCCCTGCCCGAGGTCGCGCCGCCATCTGGCGTCCCCTCGGCCAGCGGGATCCGGGTCAAGGGTGTCGGCGACCTGCTGGTGCGCTTCGCGAAGTGCTGCTCACCGATTCCCGGCGACCCCATCACCGGCTACGTGACGCGTGGCAAGGGCGTGACGGTGCACCGCTCCAACTGTCGGTCGGTGCTGTCGGAGCGCGACATCGAGCGGCTGATCGACGTCGACTGGGAGGCGGTGGACCTGCAGACCTACCCGATCACGATCCGCATCCTGGCGGTCGACCGGCCGGGGCTCCTGAACGAGATCACGACGGTGGTGGCCGAGGACAAGGTGAACATCGTGGCCGCGTCGATCGGGACGCATCCAGATGGCACCGCCACCATCAGCGCCACGCTCAAGGTGACGTCGCTGCAGCAGCTTTCCAAGGTGCTGACCCGGATCGAGCGGGTGCGCGACGTGACCAGCGTGACGCGCGAGGCGAGGTAGCGGCGCCGGCCACGGCGACCTTATCGGTGTCAGGCCTCGTTGTGCATTCGTGCCGCACGGTTGCGCAGCTGCACGAGCGACCCTGACGGCAACGTCGGCCCTACTCGGGCGTTATACGCGCCGCCCTCATCGGCCTCGGCGCGAGCAGCAGGATCACCAGGGTCGCCGCGGTCGCGATGAGCGTCAGTGAGATCCAGATTCGGGCGACGGGGAGCGACACCAGGTCATCGAGCCACGGCCAGGAGGTGAACCCGGTCGTGTCCACCAGGGCGTAGAGCATGGAGGCCGCGAAGCCCGCGGTCAGCAGCAGGTAGGCCACGAAGACACTCCAGTTGGCGGCGGCCAATGGGGCAATGACGGCCATCGCCGGGAAGAGATAGCGCTCGTGCACGCGGGTGGGCAGGAAGTAGAAGGCGAAGATCACGAACGCGCCGACCGCCAGGATCGTGAAGAGGTCCTGGCGTCGGAGGAGAGGCAGCATCGCGGCGACGAGCCCGATCAGGAGCAGGACGGCGCCAACGTAGAGCAGCCCCCCATCGGGCTTGTTGTAGCCAGCGAGCAGGCCCCAGATGTTCGCGGCGTTGACGGACGAGCTCTCCTTGAAGCTGCCGGACCCGATGACTCGCCCCAGATAGGAGAACGGGTCCATGCGCAGCGGCACCGCCACGACCGCATAGGCGGCGGCGCCGCCCAGCAATCCGCGCACCGCGGGGCTGCGATCGCCGGTCTCGCGCCAGCGCAGGAGGCCAACCAGCCCAACCGGCAGCAGCACGAGCCCGAACTGCGGCTTGATCAGCAGCGCGAGCACGGCACACGCCCCCGCCGCCCCGAACCGTCGCCCGGCGAGCGCCAGGAGCGCGAGCAGGTAGGCCAGCGTGCCCGCCGCGTCGATCTGTCCCCAGATCGGTCCTGCCAGCAGGACCGCGGGATTGAACAGGTAGAGCGCCGGCGCGACGAGCGCGCGGACGGGGCCGACGAGGCGACGCGTCGCCAGGTACGCGACGACGCCGATGGCCAGGTCGAAGGGGATCGAGCTGCCCTTGATGGCGCGCGCCTGCGCGGCTCCGTCGAGCAGTACGCCGATCGGCCAATAGGCGTAGAGGAGTGCCGGATAGAGCGCCCCGTCGTGCCGGTAGAAGTCCGACGGGCCGTACCTGGCCATGTTCTCCGCCCACCGGCCGATGACCACTCCGTCGCCATAGTGTCCCTTGGCGTCGAGCACCAAGAGGCGGATCGCGAGGCCGCCGACGAGCAGCAGCGCCAGCACGAGCCACGGGAGGATCGTTCGGAGCCGATCCCTCGTCATCACGCGATGCAGGCTAGCGCACGGCTGCCTGCTCGCGGACGCCCGCCGCGGCTAGACTCGCCCCATGGCTCGCCCGATCTCCGCTCCGCGCGGCACGCGCGACCTGCTCCCCGAGGATGGCCCCGCCTGGAGCCGTGTCGAGGAGATCGCGCGGGACCTCAGCAGCAGGTATGCGTTCGACCGGATCGACACGCCGCTCTTCGAACGGATCGAGCTCTTCAGCCGTGGCTTGGGCGAGTCGTCCGACGCGGTCGAGAAGGAGATGTTCCGGGTCAGCGGCGCGGCGGGCAGCGACGAGGAGCGCGCCGAGTGGGCGCTGCGGCCCGAGCCTACGGCCGGGATCGTGCGCGCCTATCTCGAGCACGGGATGCACGTGCGACCGAGCCCGCAGCGCTTCTGGATGATCGGCCCCATGTTCCGGTATGACCGCCCGCAGGCCGGCCGCTACCGGCAGTTCGTGCAGTGGGATGTCGAGGTCATCGGCGATCCAGGACCGATGGTCGATGCCGAGATGATCGAGCTTGGACAGCGTTTCTACGCCGAGGTCGGGGTGGGCGACGTGGTTGCCTACCTCAACTCGATTGGCGACGCCAATTGTCGTCCCGCCTACCGTCAGGCGCTGATCGACTACTTCAGCGCGCATGAGGACCGCCTGACCGAGGACTCCCGTCGGCGCCTGCGGGTCAACCCGCTGCGCGTGCTCGACGACCACGACCTCGACCCGAAACTCGCCGCGGGTGCTCCTCGCTCCCTCGACCACCTCTGCGACGCGTGCCGAGCGCACTTCGCGGCCGTACAGGCGCTCCTCGACGACCTGGGCGTGCGATACGAGCTCGATCATCGGCTCGTCCGGGGGCTCGACTACTACACCCGCACCACGTTCGAGTTCTACGTCGCGAGCCGACGGGGGCAGCAGCAGGCGCTGGGCGGCGGGGGACGATACGACGGGCTGGTCGAGGTGCTCGGCGGCCAGCCCACGCCGGGCATCGGGTTCGGGATCGGGATCGACCGGACGGTGCTGGCCGCGGCGGAGCAGGGCGTCGCAGCGCCGACGAGCCGACCGCTGCTGGCAGTGGTCGGGGTGGATCCCGACGCGCTCGCGCCACGCCTGCGGGTCGCAGCGGCGCTGCGCGAGGCGGGGCTCCGCGTCCGGGCCGACGGCAGTGCACGCAAGCTCGGCAGGCAGCTGGAGTCCGCTTCCAAGGCGGGTGCGGGATACGCGGTGCTCGTGGACCCAGCCCTGCCGGCAGGGACCGTGATCCTGCGCGACCTGGCCGCCGGCGAGCAGCGCGAGCTCCCGCTCTCCGAGGTCGCCGCCGCCATCGGCTGACCCGCTACCATCTGCCGACCATGGGCCAGGCCTTCCGGAGTCACACCTGCGGCGAGCTGCGCGCCTCCCACGTCGGGGAGCACGTGACACTGGCCGGCTGGGTGCATCGCCGTCGCGACCACGGCCACCTGGCCTTCTTCGACCTGCGTGACCGATACGGGATCACCCAGGTCGTGACGAACGCGGACGACGCTGGCGATGCCCACGCCGCCGCCGAGCCGGCGCGCAACGAGTGGGTGGTGCAGGTCACCGGGGTGGTGCGCCATCGGCCAGAGGGCACGACCAACGCCGAGCTGGCGACTGGCGAGGTCGAGGTCGCCGTGGACGCCTTCACGGTCCTCAATCCGAGCAAGGTGCCGCCGTTCTACGTGAACGAGGAGCAGCCCGGCCTCGACGAGTCGCTGCGGCTCACCTATCGGTACCTCGACCTGCGCCGGCCACCGCTGCAGCAACGGATGCTCCTCCGCTCGCGGCTCTCCGGCGCCGTCCGGCGCCAACTCGAGGCGGTTGGCTTCGTGGACATCGAGACCCCCACCCTCATCCGCAGCACGCCGGAGGGCGCGCGGGACTTCGTGGTACCGAGCCGCGTGCAGCCGGGCAGGTTCTACGCCCTGCCGCAGTCGCCGCAGCAGCTGAAGCAGCTCCTCATGGTCGCGGGCTACGACCGCTACTACCAGCTGGCACGCGCGTATCGGGACGAGGACCTGCGCGGCGACCGCCAGCTCGAGCACACCCAGATCGACATCGAGATGAGCTTCGTGGCCGCCGAGGACGTCATGGCCACGGTCGAGGCGATGGTGACTGTCGTCAGTCGCGAGGTGCTCCCGGAGCGGCCCATCCTGCAGAGTCCCTTCCCGCGCCTGAGCTACGAGGAGGCGTTGACCCGATACGGCTCGGACAAGCCAGACCTGCGCTTCGGGATGGAGCTGGTCGACCTCGGGGAAGCCGTGCGGGCCGCTGACTTCCGCGTCTTCACGGACGCGCTCGCAGCGGGTGGGGCGGTCTACGGCATTCGCGCGCCCGGCTGTGGCGGCTACTCGCGAAAGCAGCTCGACGAGCTCACCGACCTGGCCCAGCGCCACGGCGCCAAGGGGCTGGTCCACCTCTCGGTGGAGCCGGACGGGACGCTGCACGGCCCGATCGCGAAGTTCCTGTCCAACGCCCAGGTGGCAACACTCCGCGAGGCGATGGGTGCCGAGCCGGGTGACCTGCTGCTGGCCGCCGCCGACGCCGATCGGCTCGTGGCCGCTGGCGCCCTGGGATACCTCCGCCTGGAGATGGGTCAGCGACTTGAGCTTCGCGACCCGAACGTCCTCGCGTATGTGTGGGTCTATCCCTTCCCGATGTTCACCTGGGATGCGGACGCAGGGCGATGGGACGCCACCCACAACCCGTTCAGCGCTCCGGTCTGGGAGGAGGAGGCGCTCATGGAGACGGACCCGGCCGCCGTCCACGCCCAGCAGTACGACCTCGCCATGAACGGCTGGGAGCTGGGTGGCGGCTCGATCCGGATCCACCGCCGCGACCTGCTCGAGCGTGCCTTCGCGCTGATGGGGCATAGCGTGGAGGGGATGCGCGACCAGTTCGGCGCACTGCTCGACGCGCTCGAATACGGCGCGCCGCCGCACGGCGGGATCGCGATCGGCCTGGACCGATGGACGGCGCTCCTGGCGGATCAGGACAACATCCGGGAGGTGACGGCCTTCCCCAAGACGCAGTCGGGGAGCGACCTGATGATGGGTGCCCCCTCGCCGATCACGGCCGAACAGCTCGCCGAGCTCTCCCTGCGCGTCGACGAACGCTAGGCCAGAGCCGCTAGATCAGCCGCAGGGCCAGCAGGTTCGTTGCCGCGCCGACGATGCCCGCGGCGGCGGCGGGCACCAGCGCCCAGCCACGGAGCTGGGTGATGAGGGCGAGGGCGGTCGCGCCACTGCCCTTCAGCGCCAGGATCCCCGCGGACCCGAGGTGGAGGTAGACGGTCTGCATCAGCCCGTTTGACTCCCCACCGATGCCGAAGGCGGCCATCGCCATCAGGAAGGTCACGAGATCCAGGCCGTGGGCGACGGCGACGATCAGCGGTCGCGTCATGCTCCGACCGGTATACGCCTTCCGCGTTGCGACCGCATTGCGGGCGTCGCCACATGCAGATCGAAGTCGTGCAGATCCGTGGCTGCCGCTCAACGTCCGACCCTCGCCGGACGTCGGAGTCCTGGGGTGAACAAGCCCTCGGGTACCGCAGAGGAGCACCGAACGTGCATGCTTTCCACCGGAACGCGATCGCCGTCCTGAGCTTGGGCCTCCTTGTCCTGAGCTCGTCTTCAGCGGTGAGCGCGGCCAGCGGCAAGGTCGAGGTCGTCAACCTGCGCGGGCCGCTCGTCAACGCCTATTTCTCGTCCACCGACCCGTCCGGCTGCATCCAGACCGACACCTTCGTCACCGCCCAGCGGGACACCGCCCAGCAGCTGCCCGGGCGCGGGACGACCACCGGCACCGGCGCCGTCAGCATCTTCCAGTACGACGCGTGCACGGACACGTCGCTGCTTGACGCGGTGGGGCAGACAGACAGTCTCGGGGCCACGGAGCTGCAGATCTCGAGGCAGCTGGACTGGGCCTGGATGCGCAGCACCGTCACGATGACGAACATCGACACCGGCGACACCTTCGACGTCTCCGTGAACGTGTCCTGGGTCGGCACCAGCGACATCGTCCGCGACACCGAGAACACGAACGACCGCTACTCGCTTGACTGCCACGTCCTGAACCGATGGAAGGGCTCTGGCCGCGATGCTGCGGCGTCGGGCGTCGTCACCGATGGCGTGACGAACTTCACCCCCGTCGCATCGCAGCCGGGCGAGATCGGCCTCGTGATCGACGGATTCGAGGTGATCGGCTGCGCTGACTAAGCGATTGGCTGATCCGGTCGCTCACGCTCCGGGGCGGCCATCAGGTAGCCGCCCAGCGCCATCATCCACAGCATCACGGGATAGACGATCAGCCGCTCGGATCCGCCATGGCCGATGACGCCGAAGACCGCCGGATTGCCGGAGTCGCCGATGATCATGATCACGACGAACACCAGGCCGATGGCTCCGGCCAGCAGGGAGACAGCCTTCATCGGTCCGGGCAGCACCGTCGCCGTCGCCATGGCCTCCAGGTTGAAGAACAGGAACGCGACCAGCGCGAAGAGCGAGTGGAAGTCACTGGTGTTGAGCGGAATCGACCCAGCGCCGATGGCCCCGACGCCCGCGAGCAGGTAGCTGGCCAGGATCCACGGCCGCCGGTGCGTGAGGAAGAACAGGTATCCGCCGAGGACGTTGAGGACCCCAACCGCGATGAGCGAGAGGTTGAAGATGAGCGCCGTCTGGCGGATGACACCCAGGTCGCTGATCGCTCCACCGTTGAAGTCGTAGCCGGGGGCGATGGACGCCGCGAGCATGATCGCGGTCATGAACTGCGCGGCGAGGACGAACAGGACGATGCCTGGGAGCCGCAGGTCGTGGCGCGTCGCCTCGCGGCTCGCGCTGAGCGGCCCAAGCCTGAGCGAGGCCTGATGGGTCTGGCTGGACACGTTGTTCCCTCCGCGAAAGCTACTGACCCCATCGTCAAGGCACCGCCGGACAGCGACCAGAGCCGGGCGGCATCCGTTCGCCTGCCGGAAGGCAGGAATGGGGCCGTTGACAGTCGCGTTCTAATACCGACGGGGGGTCAAGGGAGAGGAGGCACCAATGTCCATGAAGCCGGGCGCGATCCTGCTGCTGATCGCGGTCGTCCTGTTCCTGCTGGCGGCCTTCGACGTCAGCCTCGGGTCGTTGAACCTCGTGACGCTGGGATTCGCCGCCTTTGCGGGGTCATTCCTGCTCGACACCTGGAAGCGCTAGGTCCGTCAATCTGCAGGCGGGGGGAAGCTCCCATCGGCGTCGTGGACCTCGCCGCCGGTCAGGGCCGGGTTGAAGATGCAGACCAGGCGCATGTCGCTGCGGACGGTGAGGGTGTGCCGGTCGTGCTCGTCGAGGGCATACATCGTGCCGGGCGCGATCGTGTGCCGCTCGCCGCTGGCCAGGTCCACCAGGTCTGCCTCGCCCTCCAGGCAATAGCACGCTTCCAGGTGATGCTTGTAGTGGAGCTCGAGCACCTCGCCGGCCTCGACGGTGGTGTCGTGCAACGAAAAGCCCATCCCGTCGCGTCGTAGGAGGAGACGGCGGCTGCGCCAGCCCTCGCCTTCGACATCCCGCTCGGTCCCCACCACGTCCTCGAGGCTTCGCACGATCACCGATCAGCACCTCCATGCTTGTTAGGGTCGTAGACTGCCGCCCGTGGCGCCCCGCGTGATCTCGGCAGTTCGGCACTCCGCCGCGATCGCAGCCCTGCTCTCGTTCGTGTGGCCCGGCCTCGGTCAGGGCTGGGTCGGTTCCCGCGGCCGGGCGCTGCTGTTCGCGGTGCCGATGATGCTCTTCCTCGTCGCCGGCCTGCTGGTCATCATCGTGCAGGGCAAGGCTCGCGCCTTCGGCCTGCTGCTCCAGCCAGGCGTGCTGCTCCTGCTGCTGGCGGTCAACCTGGCGATCCTCCTGCTGCGCCTCGCGGCGATCGTCGACGCGTACCGCGTCGCCGCGCGACGCTGGCCACCGATCACCGACCACGGCCGCGCGGCTCTTGGTCTCGTCTTCCTCGGCGTGGTGCTCGGCAGCACTGTCCTCATGCACGGTTGGCTTGGATTCGTCGGCTTCAAGGCGTACGACACCACTGCCGCGATCTCGCATCCGTTCAGCAGCCCGACCCCCAGCCCGGCGGCGAGCCTGGCGCCTGGCGAGACGCCTGGCCCCACCCCGTTGCCGACCCCCGTCGCGACTCCTGAGCCGGCATGGGGGGACAACGGACGGCTCGATCTCCTGTTGATCGGCGCCGACTCCGGCCCAGGTCGCTACAGCCTGCGCACCGACACGATGGTCATCCTGAGCGTCGAGGTCCGGACAGGACGCGCGGCGCTCTTTGGCGTGCCGCGCAACCTCATCAACGTCCCCCTGCCGGACGATGCCGCCGATGCGTTCGACTGTGGATGCTTCCCGGACCTCTTGAATGGGCTCTTCAGGTACGCATCCGAGCACCCCGAGAAGTTCCCGGGCTCCGACGAGGAGCGAGGCTACCGGGCGGTGCAGGAGGCGATCGCTAAGCTCACGGGGCTGCAGATCGACGGCCAGGTGGTGGTGACGCTCGGGGGATTCGTGCGGCTGGTGGACGCGCTTGGCGGCCTCGATATGACCACGAAGGACTCGATCTTCGACGCGCGCTACCCCGATCCATTGAGCACGCACAATGTCACCCTCTACATCTCGAAGGGGTTCCATCATTTCGATGGCTGGCACGCGCTTGCCTATGCCCGATCACGGCACCAGGACAACGACTACAACCGCATGAACAGACAGCAGGAGGTGCTGGTAGCGATGCGCAAGCAGCTCGATCCGTGCACGCTCATCCCGCGCATTCCCGAGCTGCTCGATATCGCTCGCGACTCGCTGTGGACCAACATCCCGCTCGAGCGCCTGCCGGACCTGTTCGAGATCGGAGCCCGCGTCAATCCGGGCAGCATCGTCAGCTACCAGTTCTGGCCGCCCGAGATCAAGGAGACCCTTGACTTCGCGAGCGTCAACAAGGTGCGCCTGATGGTGCGCAACCCGTTCACGGACGCGCCGGTTGCGACGCCAGGACCATCATCGACGGGGACGCCGGCCCCGGGCTCCGGCTCGATCTGCTAGACCTGCGCATGTGAGCATCTACCTCGACCACGCCGCCACCACCCCCATTCGCGAGGAGGTGCTCGAAGCGATGCTGCCGTATCTGACCGAGCACTTCGGCAATGCCTCGAGCCTCCATGGGTCGGGGCGCCGCGCGCGGCAGGGGCTCGACGAGGCGCGCGAGACGATCGCCGCCATCCTCGGCGCCAAGCCGCGCGAGATCGTCTTCACCGGCGGCGGCAGCGAGGCCGACAACCTGGCCATCAAGGGCGCCGCCTGGGCCGCCAGCGCGAAGGGACGGCACGTCGTGACCAGTGGCGTCGAGCACAAGGCGGTGCTGCACGCCTGCGCGATCCTCGAGCGCTCGGGCTTCGAGGTCACCGTCGTCCCGGTTGACCGGTACGGTCGCGTCGATCCCACCGAGATCGAGGCCGCGATCACCGAGCGCACGACGCTCGTATCGGTCATGGACGCCAACAACGAAGTGGGCACGATCCAGCCCATCGCCGAGATCGGCGCCATCTGTCGACGGCTGGACGTCCTCTTCCACACCGATGCGATCCAGGCGGGTGGCTTCCTCCCGCTGGACGTGGACAACCTGGGCGTTGATCTCCTCAGCCTTGCGGCGCACAAGCTGTATGGGCCCAAGGGGGTCGGGCTCCTCTTCGTCAGACAGGGCACCGCATTGCTGCCGCAGATCCAGGGCGGCAGCCAGGAGCGGCAGCGTCGGGCCGGAACGGAGAATGTGGCGGGGATCGTGGGTTTCGCGCGGGCCCTGGAGCTGGCGCAGGGCGACCAGACCGCGCGCGACGCCGAGAATACGCGGCTCGCCGGCCTGCGTGATCGGCTCCTCGCGGGCGTCCGCGAACTGCCGGGAGTCGAGCCCACCGGCCATCCCGTGGAGCGGCTGCCGCACAGCGCCAGCTGGCTGATCGACGGCGTGGAGGGCGGCGACCTCGTGGCCGCTCTCGACCTCGAGGGCGTCGAGGCCAGCACGGGCAGCGCCTGCACGAGCGGCTCCGCGGAGCCCAGCCACGTCCTGCTGGCGATGGGCATCCCGGCGCAGCGGGCCCACGGTGCGCTGCGGCTCACCGCCGGACGCGCCACGACCGTGGCGGACGTCGATCGCGCTGCCGAGGTGATGCGCGCCGCCATCGGACGAATGCGGGAGGGGGCCGCCGTGCCGGAGCACCCGGTGGCATCGGCCTGATGACCCGCGTGGTGGCCGCCATGAGTGGCGGGGTGGACTCGAGCGTGGCCGCCGCGTTGCTGGCGAAGGAGCTGGCCGGGACCGACGACGAGGTGATCGGCGTCTGGATGCGCCTGCACCCCGACGGCGGGGAGGGGTACGAACAGAGCCGGAGCTGCTGCTCTCCGGACGCACACGACGACGCGCGTCGCGTCGCCCAGCTGGTCGGCATCCCCTTCTTCGCGCTGAACCTGGAGCGCTCCTTCGAGGAGCGCGTGATCGACGCCTTCGCCGATGGCTACCTCGCCGGCGCCACGCCGAATCCCTGCCAGGCCTGCAACCAGTACATCAAGTTCGACGAGCTCCTGCGACGCGGCCTGAGCGCCTACGGCGCCGACCAGGTGGCGACCGGCCACTACGCACGGGTCGAGGAGCGGGACGGACGATATCGGCTGCTGCGGGCGGCGGACGGCAACAAGGACCAGACCTACTTCCTCTGGGTCCTGGACCAGGCACAGCTGGCGCGGACGCGATTCCCGCTCGGCGAGCTGACCAAGCCGGAGGTGCGACGCATCGCCGCGGACCTGCAGCTGCCGACCGCCGACAAGCCGGAAAGCCAGGAGATCTGCTTCGTGCCGGCGGGCGACTATCGCCAGCTGCTGGCGGAGCGTCGCGGGTACCTCGGCGAGCCGGGGCCCATCGTGGACACCGGCGGCGAGCGGGTGGGCACCCACACCGGGTATGCGCATTACACCGTGGGACAGCGGCATGGCCTGGGTGTGGCGTTGGGCGAGGCCGTCTTCGTGCAGGAGGTCCGCCCCGCCACCAACACGGTGGTGGTCGGCCGGCGCGACGAGATCGCCGCCCGCAGCTTCACGGTCGAGGGCCGGCGCTTCACGGCGGGGGAGCCACCGGCCGACCGGTTCGCCGCCTCGGTCCGGATTCGGCACCGCGGGGTGGAGGCAGCCTGCGAGGTCACCGTGGTGGGCGAGGATCGGCTGCTGATCGAGACGGCGGAGCCGGTATGGGCTCCGGCGCCGGGACAGGCCGCGGTGCTGTACGACGGAGAGGAGTGCCTCGGCGGCGGTCGTATCGCCCGCGCGACATGACGCCCTGGATGGTGCTCACCGCCTTCGTGGCGGCGATCAACCTGATGATCTTCACGGCCCTTCGCGGCCGCTGGGATCGGCGCCTCTTCGTCCTCCTCCTGGCCGGGCTGCTGGGGACCGCCATCGGCAACGCGATCGGGGCACGGACGGGTTTGGAGCTGATCCGGATCGGCGACTTCAACCTCGTCGCGGCCTGCCTGGGCGCCCAGCTGGCCATGCTCGCGGTCGATCTGCTGGCCCAGCTCGGGCCATCGCGACCTCCGCTGGACCGCTCCGCCCGCGGTGCTCGGGACGGGGAGGGGAGGGATCGGTAGAATCAGCGGACGCAGACGCTAGGGATGGGCATACCAGCCATGAAGGATTCCGGGTTCGGCAGCTTCCTCGCAGGGGTCGTGATCGGCGGACTGATCGGTGCCGCCATCGGCCTCCTCCTTGCTCCGCGAGCCGGCGACGAGATGCGCGAGCAGGTCGGCGAGTTCGTCGGAGAGAAGCGTGCAGCCATTGGTGAGGCCATCAACGAGGGTCGCGCGGCAGCCGAGAAGGCACGCGCCGAGATGCTGTCCGCGTACGATGCCGCCGGTGGAGAGCCTGCGCCGGAGGGCGCTGCTTCCTGACCGGCCATTCGCGCGCGCTTGAGCAGCACGAGGAGTCGAGAGCCGGTCGCCACCGGCTCTCGTGGTGAGTAAGGGGTCACAGGGCAGGCCGATGCAACAGCTCAGCGCCGCCGAGATCCGCGAGCGCTTCCAGCGCTTCTTCGAGGAGCGCGGCCATACCCGCGTGCCGCCGGCGCCCCTCGTCGCCCGCGACGACCCAAGCCTCCTCTTCACGAACTCCGGGATGGTCCAGTTCAAGCGGGTGCTGACCGGCGAGGAGCAGCGGGACTACAAGCGGGCGGTCGACGCGCAGCCCTGCCTGCGCGTCGCCGGCAAGCACAACGACTTCGAGGAGGTGGGCCGCACGCCGCGGCACCAGACGCTGTTCGAGATGCTCGGCAACTGGAGCTTCGGCGACTACTTCAAGCGAGAGGCGATCCACTGGGCCTGGGAGTTCCTGACCGTCGAGCTCGGCATCCCCGCCGATCGAATCGCCGCGACCACCTACCTCGACGACGAGGAGGCGCGCCAGGTCTGGCGCGACGAGATCGGCCTGCCGCCAGAGCGGATGGCGACCTGGGGCAACATCGCGGTCGGTGACGACCACAACTTCTGGTCGATGGGCGAGACCGGCCCCTGCGGCCCGTGCAGCGAGCTGCACTACGACCGTGGCGCGGAGCTCTCCGAGGGGCCCGAATGCGTCCCCGACCACTCCGAGACCTGCCCGCGCTGGCTGGAGATCTGGAACCTCGTATTCATGCAGTTCGACCGAGCGGCCGATGGGACGCTGACCCCACTACCGTTCCCGAGCGTCGATACCGGCCTTGGCCTCGAGCGCATGGCGAGCGCGGTGCAGGGGGTCGACAGCAACTACCGGACCGATCTCTTCACCCCGATCATCGACCGGCTGGCAGCGCATCTCGGCCACGACCCGCAAAACGTCGAGAGCGAGCGGTTCAGCTACCAGGTAGTGGCCGACCACAGCCGCGCGATGACCTTCCTGATCGGGGAAGGACTCAAGCCCTCGAACGAAGGGCCTGGCTACGTCCTGCGCCGCATCATGCGCCGCGCCGTCCGCCATCTGCGCCTGATGGGGATCCGGCAGCCCGTGCTGGCCGAGACCTGTACCACGGTGATCGAGGTGATGGGCGGCGCCTACCCGTACCTCGTCGAGCGACGGGACGAGATCCTGGCCGCAGTGGATGCCGAGGAACGCAAGTTCGGTCGAACGCTCGAGGCGGGGAGCGAGCGGCTGGCCGCGCTGGTCGATGCGGCCGGCTCGGGCGGCACGATCAGCGGGGACGACGCGTTCAGGCTGCACGACACCTTCGGCTTCCCGATCGACCTGACCGTCGAGATCGCCGCGGAACGCGGCGTGGAGGTAGACCGTGCGGGCTTTGACGCTGCGATGGCCGAGCAGCGCGAGCGCTCGCGTGGGACGCGAGCCGGCACGTTCGCGCCGCTGCCGGGGGTCGAGGGGCTGCACAGCGAGTTCATCGGCTATCCGAACGAGACCTCGGCCGATGGGCTGCGCGTGCTGGCGGCAGCCGAATCGGGCGGCCAGGCCCAGGTCGTGCTCGACCGGACGCCGTTCTACGCCGAGGGCGGCGGCCAGATCGGTGACCGCGGCGAGCTGGTCGGCGAGCGGGGGCGGCTCGTCGTGGAGGACACGCAACGGGTGGGGGAGGCGATCGTCCACATTGGCCATCTGGAGGGCGCCCTGGGTGATGGCGACGCGGTAACTGCACGGGTCGACGATGAACGACGCTGGGGCGCGGCCCGCAACCACACGGCCACGCATCTCCTGCACCGTGCCCTGCGCGACGTGCTCGGCGAGCAGGCCAAGCAGGCGGGCAGCTGGGTCGGCCCGGACGGGCTGCGCTTCGACTTTCCGGCCGATGCGGCCACCCCACGCGAGGCGCTGCGCGAGGTCGAGCGAAGCGTGAATGCCCAGATCCGCCGGAACGCCGCCGTGACACCAACCGAGATGTCGCTGGCCGAGGCGCAGGCGATCGGCGCCGATATGTTCTTCGGCGAGAAGTACGCGCCCGAGCGAGTCCGCGTGATGCGGGTCGATGGGTACAGCGCCGAGCTGTGCGGCGGGACGCATGTGGCGGCGACGGGGCAGATCGGCTCGTTCCGGATCACCGGCGAGGCGAGCATCGGCACCGGCCTGCGACGGATCGAGGCGGTCAGCGGCGCGGCGGCGGACGAGCTGGTCGCCGGCCGGCTGGAGTCGCTGCACGCGGCGGCGCAGCTGCTCGGCGCTCCCGAGGAGCAGGTGCCGGCACGGATCGAGGCGCTCCAGACCCGGCTGCGCGAGGCGGAGAAGGGCGGGGCCAAGTCCGCCGCTCCTCGACTCGATGCGGCTGGCGCGCTGGCGAACGCGCAGCTCGCCGGAGAGGCGAAGGTGATCGTCGAGCGCTATCCGGAGGCCGACGGGGCGATGCTCCGTGGGCTGGCGGACGACCTGCGGGCGGCGACCGGCCGATTCGTGGCGGTGCTTGCCGGGGAGCACGGGGGACCGTCGATCCTGGTCGCCGCGAGCCGCGACCTCGTGGGCGAGGGATTCGATGCCGCCGCGATCGTGCGCGAGGTGGCGCCGATGATCGGCGGCGGGGGAGGCGGCCGGGCTGAACTGGCGCAGGCAGGCGGAAAGGATTCCGCAGGCCTGGAGCGCGCCCTGGAGGAGGGAGCTCGCCTGGCGCTCGAGGCGCTGCAGCGCATCGAAACGGCGTGACGGTGCAGGAACGGGTGCGCGGGTTCGTCGAACGGTTCCGGACCGGCGCACGGTCGTCCGCGGGACCGCCGGCGCTCATCGCCCTCGACGTCGGCACGGAGTTCGCCAAGGCGCTGGTGGTGACCGTCGCCCCTGACGAGGAGGGACGCCTGGTCGGCTCGGTCCGTGGCTCCGGGAGGCAGCGGCAGGGGCTGACCCACATGCAGTCGGGCACGGTCAGCGACATCGACGCGGTGGTCGCCAACTGCGACCGTGCCCTGGGCGAGGCGCGCGAGATGGCCGGCCTGAAGGCCACCTCCGCGGTCATCGGCATCGCCGGTGAGCTGGTGAAGGGCACGACCTCGAACGGGGCGGTCCGGCGCGAGGATCCGCACGCGCCGATGACCGAGGCCGAACTGCAGCGGATCGTCGAGCAGGTCCAGATCGAGGCGCTCGCCGATGCGGAGCGTCGGATCGCCTGGGAGAGCGGTGTCGAGCGGCTTGACGTGCGGCTGGTCCACGCCGCCGTGGTCGAGCTCAAGATCGACGGCTACCCGGTCAGCAATCCCATCGGCTTCACCGGCGCGCAGCTCGAGCTGTCGGTCTTCAACGCCTTCGCGCCGATGGTCCACCTCGGCGCCCTCCAGTCCGTCGCGAGCCAGCTCGGCCTTCAGCTGCTGGGCGTCATCGCCGAGCCGTATGCGGTGGCCACCTGCCTCGACCCCGGCGAGCTGGGCGACGCGGGGGCGGTCTTCGTGGATATCGGCGGGGGAACCACGGACGTGGCCCTGGTGCGTCATGGCGGGATCGCGGGCACGAAGATGCTGGCGCTTGGCGGTCGCGCCTTCACGAAGGGCCTGGCCGAGCGGTTCGCGCTCTCGTTCTCGCGGGCGGAGGCGCTCAAGATCGCGGCGGGAGGTGATGGCGAGCTGCCGGAGCCGATCGAGCGGGCCGCGCTGGGCGAGGCCTTGGTCGAAGATGCCGCCGTGTGGCTGGGCGGCGTCGAGCTCATGATCAGCGACCTCGCGGGTGGTGAGCTGCTGCCCGGCCGCGTCTACCTCTGCGGCGGAGGCGCCGAGCTGCCCCAGATCGCGGCCGCGCTCGACGGCGACGCGTGGTGGCGTCGGCTGCCGTTCGCCCGCAAGCCCCAGGTGCGCCCGCTGTCGCCGGCGGACGTGGTGGGACTGCAGGACGCGAGCGGGCAGCTGAGCACGCGGCAGGACGTGACGCCCATGGCACTTGCCCACCAGGCACTGATCCTCGACGCCAGCAGCAGCGCGGCGGAACGAGCGATGCGCGGCGCCGTTCGCGCGATGCAGCTGTGAGCCCCGTGGATTCCGAGCCGCAGCTCCTCTACCTGGAGCCGGACGACGAGATCACCTCGGTGATCCGCCGCCTCCGCGGCGCGGACGCCGGGCGCGTGGTGCTCGTGGCGCCGGGCCGCAGCCGGGCGACCTCGAGCGTGGTGGCACTGCGCCTGCTGGCACGGGCCGCGGCCGAGACGGGTCGCTCGGTGGCACTCGTGGCGGACGCGTCCACCCGAGCCCTGGCGGGGGAGGCAGGAGTCGCGGCGTTCGCATCGGTCGCGGACGCTACCTCCGGGACACCCTCGCCTGCGGAGCCGATGGCGCCCACCCGGGCCCCAATCCACGTGGTCCGCGGTGCCGGTGGCGCGCGTACAGCTCCGCCGAAGCCAGTCCCTGCCACGGACGGGATGGAGGAGACGGTGGCCGTCCACCTCCCACCTCCCGTGACGGGCCGGGGCGCCGGCCGCCGACCGCGCGCCGGGGCTCGCCTGCCCGCCTGGCCCTGGCTGGTGGGCCTCCTCGCGATTGCCATCGTGGCCGGCGCCGTCCTGCTGCCGGGGGCGACCGTCCGCATCACGGCCGCCACGTCCCCGGTTGCGCCGCAGAGCTTCCCGGTCGGGACCGACATTACGGGACGGGTGACAGCGTCACTGCAGGCCACGACGAGCGGCACCGCCACCGGCGAGCGTCCCGAGCAGACGCCGGCGAGCGGCGTCGTCACCTTCTTCAACTGGAACACCGTCGCGGTTGACGTCCCCCAGGGAACGCAGGTCTCGGTGGACGGCACCACAGCCTTCGTGACACTCGAGCGGATCGTCGTTCCACGCGGCAAGTTCGGCGCGCCGATCACTCCGGGCCAGAAGAGCGCGCAGGTCGCCGCGGTGGTCCCCGGCGAGGCCGGCAACGTCGCCGCCGGGGCGATCAACACGGTCGACAACGCCACCGTGCGGCAGTACCTGCGCGGATTCCCCGAGAATCCGAACCGCCTGGTCGAGAACCCCGATCCGACGAGCGGCGGCCTCGAGACGACGCACCCGGTCATCCAGCAGTCGGACATCGATGCCGCGGTCGCCGCCGTGCAGGCAGACCTCGAGCAGCAGCTGACCGAGGCGATGGGTGACGATTCGGATCGCATCTTCGCCGATCCGTCGGACTCCGAGGCCGCGACGGTCGACCCCCCCGATGATCTCCTCGGCACGGAGGACGTGGCCACCTTCGAGCTATCAGGCACGCTGGAGGTGAATCGCGCGTACGGCTCCCGAGCCGATGTCGAGGAGACGGCGCGCGCCGCGATGCTGACGCTGGGCGGCGACGGAGCGGACACCGAGATCCTGGAGGACTCGATCACGGTCGCGATCCACGGCGCCACCGAGGTCGGCGGAAGGCTGCAGGTCGAGGTGACGGTCACGGCCCGGCAGGCTGCTCGCATCGACGAGGCCCAGGTGCGCAAGCTGGTCGCCGGGAAGACGATCGAGCAGGCCAGAACTGCCCTCGAGAGCCTTGGGGCGGTCGACATCGACCTGTGGCCCGGGTGGGTCGACAAGGTGCCGGTGCTCGACTTCCGCATCGAGGTCGACAAGGTCACCGGTTCGGCCGCCGGATCCGGGGAGTCGCCGAGCGGGTCCGTGCACTAGTGGCGGCCGTCATTGGGCTGGATCACGGGAGCCGGCGCATCGGGGTGGCAGTCGGCGACGACGAGACTCGCCAGGCATTCCCGCGGCCGGCCCTCCTGCGGCGCAGCGTCGCGGCGGATATGCGGCATATCACGGCCATGGCCCGAGACGAGGGGACGAAGCGGATCGTGCTCGGGCTGCCGCGCAACATGGACGGCAGCGAGGGGTCACAGGCAGCCGCCGCGCGGGCGTTCGGCGCACAGCTCGCCGCGCTCGGCCTCGAAGTCGAGTACGTCGACGAGCGACTGACGAGCTGGCAGGCGGGGGAGCGCCTGGCGGGAGCGGGGCGACGCCCGGAGCGGCGATCGGGCGAAAAGGACTCGGCGGCGGCCTGCCTCATCCTGCAAGAATGGCTCGACCGCAGGAGATCCGATGAGCCGTAAGCCCGACCCGCGCTGGGACCAGAACGAACAGCGCAACGCCCGCATCCGCGAGCTGCGCGAGCAGCGCGACGCGCCGATGCGCCGCCGCCGCACCTTCCAGCCGCTGACCATCGTGGCCTGGTTCGCGGCCGTCATCGGGCTCCTGGCGGTCCTGATCTTCGTCGGCCTTCAGGCGCTCTCGCCGAGCCTCTACGCCTGGGTGGAGGACCATCCGGGAGCGATCGAGCACGGCGTGGTCCGCGACTTCGTGGAGTGGTACAAGCCCGATGCCCTGGCGGACGTCGCCGCCGGTGACGACGGGCGGCGGATCACGGTCGAGGTGGTGCCGGGCGCCACCGACGGCGAGATTGGCCAGCTCCTCGTCGAGAAGGGCCTCATCACCAGCCAGCTCGCCTTCCAGTACGCCGTCCTCAACGCCGGCCGCTCCGGCGATCTGCAGGCGGGGGTGTACGACCTTTCACCATCGCTGCGTCCCTCGGAGATCGTCGCCGCCTTGAAGCAGGAGGCGGGGGTCGAGGTCACGATCACGCTCATCGAGGGCTGGCGGCTCGAGCAGGTGGTGGGCTACCTGGGGACGACCCAGCTGACGATGAACCTCGACGAATTCGCGGATCTGGCCAAGAACCCGCCCGGCGACCTGATCGAGGAGTTCGACTTCCTGGCCGATCTGCCGGAGGGCCGCAGCCTCGAAGGCTACCTCTACCCCGACACGTACCGGGTCGACGCGAACGACACGGCGCGACAGGTCATCGAGAAGCTGCTCGGCACCTTCGGCCAGCGTCTCACCCAGGAGATCCGCGACCAGATCGCGGCCGAGGGGCTGACCATCGACCAGGCCGTGACCCTGGCCAGCATCGTGGAGCGCGAGGCGGTCCTCGACGCCGAGCGCCCGATCATCGCCGGCGTCTACCTCAACCGCATGAGCCACCCGACGGGGGAGACCGTCGGCCTCCTGAACGCCGATCCCACGCTCCAGTACGGCCTCGCCACCGCCGAGTTCGGAGCGCGGCCGATCTCCGAGTGGCGCGACATCGAGTGGTGGCCGCAGCTGCAGACCTCCGGCACGGAGGTGTCGCTGCCCGAGGAGCTGGCCCGCTACCAGTCGTACCTGGTCACCGGCCTCCCCCCGTCGCCCATCGCGTCACCGCGCATCGCCTCGATCGCCGGCGTGGCGGCGCCCGATCTGACGAACGGGTACTACTACTTCGTCGCCGCCTGCCCCGGCGGCGTCCGCGACGGCTCGCACTACTTCGCGACCAACCTCGCCCAGCACAACGCCAACCGCGCCAAGGCCAATGCGGAATGCCCCGCGGCCTGATCGGAGAACCCCATGATTGACACCGGCGACATCAAGAAGGGCGTGATCATCGACCTCGACGGGCAGCTGATGAAGGTGCTCGACTGGACCCACATCAAGATGGCGCGCGGATCGGCGCAGGTCCGCATGAAGCTCCAGAACGTCCGCCGCGGCGACATCGTCGAGCGCACCTTCCAGGCCGGCACGCGCTGGCCGCGCGCTCGCGTCGAGCAGCGCAAGGTCCAGTACCTGTACGGAGACGGCGACGCGTTCCACTTCATGGACAACGAGACCTACGACCAGTTCGCGGTCAGCGCCAAGCAGATCGGCGACGACGCCCGCTTCCTGAAGGAGGGGATGGAGGTCTTCGTCAGCTCCTACGAGAACGAGGTGCTGGGCGTGGACATGCCGCTCTCGGTCGACCTGCGCGTGACCCAGACCGATCGGGGTCTGGCCGGTGACACCGCCACCGGCGCCAAGAAGGCCGCCACCCTGGAGACCGGCCTGGTGGTGCAGGTGCCGCTCTTCGTCAACGAGGGCGACGTGCTGCGCATCGACACGCGGACGGGCGACTACATGACCCGCCTGCAGTAGGCCGATGGCGCCCGAGTCCGACCAGGCCACCCTCTGGGAGGCACCGCGTCCGGCGCCGCTCATCCTCCGCGTCTCCGACCTCAACCGCCGGGTCCGCGTCCTCCTCGATGCCGACCCCGCGCTGGCCGACGTCTGGGTCGAGGGCGAGGTCAGCCAGCCCTCCTACCCGCCGTCGGGCCACTGCTTCTTCGTCCTCAAGGACGCCGCCAGCCAGGTGAAGGCGGTCCTCTTCCGCGAGGAGCTGGCCCGCGCCACGGTGCGGCCGGAGCATGGCATGCACGTGATCGTCCACGGCAAGGTGCGCGCCTATGAGCCGCAGGGCAGTTACCAGGTGTACGTCGAGTCGATCACGCCGGCAGGGGCCGGCGACCTCCACCAGCAGTACGAGGGGCTGCGCCAGAAGCTGGCCGCGGAGGGGCTGTTCGACGCGGGCCGCAAGCGGGCGCTGCCGCGCTTCCCGCGTCGGATCGGGGTCGTCACCTCACCGGTGGGCGCCGTGTGGCGTGACATCGGCAACGTCATGCGCCGGCGCTACCCGATCGCCGAGCTTGTCCTCTCGCCGACGATCGTGCAGGGCCCGACCGCATCCGCCGCCATCGTTCGCGCCCTGCAGCGCCTCTACGCCGAGCCGCGCATCGATCTCGTCATCCTGGCGCGGGGCGGCGGCTCGCTCGAGGACCTGTGGTCGTTCAACGACGAGCGGGTGGTGCGCGCCGTGATCGCGGCGCCCATGCCGGTGGTCGTCGGAGTGGGCCATGAATCGGACGTCACCCTTGCCGACTTCGCCGCCGACCTGCGCGCGCCGACTCCCTCGGCCGCCGCCGAGCAGGCGGTCCCGGACCTCGCCCAGTTCCCGGCCATCCTCGACCGCCTGCGCGACCGCGCCTCCGCGGCCATGATCAGCGGCCTCGCCGATCGCGGCGCCTTCCTGGGGCAGGAGGGGCGTGCGCTTGCCCGCCTGTTGCCGGACACGGCGGCCGCCCGTCAGCGCGCCGCCGAGCTGGTGGATCGCGGCCACCGCGCCCTGAGCGCCCGCACCGCGCGCGAGGCGACGGTCCTGGGCGGACTCGCCGACGCGCTGCGTGCCCTCTCGCCGACCGCCACCCTCGAGCGCGGCTATGCGGTGGCGCGGCTCGCCGACGGCACGATCGTGCGCGATCCGGCCCAGGCAACGCCGGGTGAGCCACTTGAGGTGGTCGTGGCGCGGGGTACGATCGCGACCCGCGTGGAGACCACCGCCGGGTCGGACGAAGAGGTGCTGCGATGACCGAGCCAGAGGCGAGCGCCGACCTCGCCGCGCGCCCCTTCGACGAGCTCGTGGCCGAGCTCCAGCGCATCGTCCAGGCGCTCGAGGCCGGCAACCTGCCGCTGGAGGAGAGCATCGCCCGCTATCGCGAGGCACTTCGCCTCCACGCCGCGGCCGAGCTCAGGCTGCGCGAGGCGGAACTGACGATCAGCGAGCTGGGACGCGGGATGGGTGCCGCCGCGCTCGACGAGGCGGCACCCACCGAAGGGGAGGGCTAGCCGGTGACCGAGCGGGTGCGGGTCCGCCCGCCGCTGCCCGGCGACGCGCCTGCCCTGGCCGCGCTGGCCGGCGAGCTCGGCTACCCAACGAGCGCCGAGGCGCTCCTCGGACGCCTTGCGGCGCTCCATCCGACCGATGCCGCGGTGATCGTCTCCACCGACGCGAACGACGTGCCGACGGGCTGGTGCCACGTCGAGATGCGCCGGACGCTGGTCGAACCGATGAGCGCGCTGATCGCCGGCCTCGTCATCGGCGACGGCCATCGCTCCGCCGGCGTGGGTGCGGTCCTGCTGGACGCTGCCGAGGCCTGGGCGAGGGCGCGCGGCTGCCGACGGATGGTCGTGGCGACCCGCATCACCCGTGAGCGCGCCCATCGGTTCTACGCTCGCGAGGGGTATGAAGTCTCGAAGACCTCGTACTTTCTGACCAAGGCGCTCGACTGAGAAGGCGCCGGGGCTGGCCTATACTTTCGCGCTACGCCTAGCGGAGACCTTCTTGCCGATCCTCGACCGACTCTCCGACGCCGCCGAGCTGCGCAAGCTGAGCCCAGCCGAGCTGGATTCGCTCGCGGCGGAGCTCCGCGAGAAGATGATCCGCACCGTCCAGCGCACCGGCGGCCACCTCGCGAGCTCACTCGGGGCGGTCGAGATCACGCTCGCGCTGCATCGCGTCATGAGCTCGCCACGCGACCGGATCGTGTGGGATACGGGTCACCAGGCGTACGCCCACAAGCTGCTCACCGGCCGGCACGAGCAATTCCACACGCTCCGCCAGCTCGACGGGGTGGGCGGGTTCCCGCGCCGGAGCGAGAGTGAGCACGACGTCTTCGATGGCGGTCACGCCGGCACCGGCGTCAGCATCGCGGTTGGGCTGGCGGCGGCACGCGACCTGCTGCCGGCCGGCGATCCGCAGCGGCGACAGCGGATCGCCGTCTGCGTCGGCGATGCCGCGATCCAGAGCGGCCTCACCCTCGAGGCGCTCAACCACCTTGGCGACGACAAGCACCGGCTCCTGATCGTGCTGAACGACAACGAGATGAGCATCAGCCCGTCGGTGGGGGGCCTCTCCACCCGCCTCAACAAGCTGCGCCTGAGTCGCGCCTACCAGGAGACGAAGTCGGTCACCCAGCGGGTCCTGCCGCGGATCCCGGTCATCGGCCGCTTCCTCTTCAACGCACTCGCCTGGGCGAAGGAAGGCTTCAAGCGCACTTGGGCAAAGGTGGGCTTCTTCGAGGACATGGGGATCACCTACATCGGTGTCCTCGACGGCCACGACCTGGCCGAGCTCGAGCACACCTTCGAGCGCGCGTTCGCGCTCAAGGGGCCGGTCCTCGTGCACGTGAAGACGATCAAGGGCAAGGGCTACGCCCCGGCCGAGATCGACAGCGTCAGCTTCCACGGTGCGAGCCTGCCGCCGATCGACCTGTGCCTGATCGATCCGACCGAGGAGCCGCTTCCACCGGACACCGAGTCCGGGCGCCGTCCGAAGACCTACACCTCGACCTTCGCCGAAGAGCTCGTGCGCCTGGCGACCGATGACGACCGGATCTGCGCCATCACGGCCGGCATGCCGACCGGCACGGGCCTCGCCCGCTTCGGGTCTCGATTCCCGAGCCGCCTCTTCGACGTCGGGATCGCCGAGCAGCACGCCGTGACCATGGCCGCTGGCCTGGCGTTGGGCGGCAAGCGCCCCGTGGTGGCGCTCTATTCCACCTTCAGCCAGCGCGCCTACGACCAGATCGTCCACGACATCTGCCAGAACGACCTGCCGGTGCTGCTGGCGATCGACCGCGCCGGGCTCGTGGGGGAGGACGGCACGAGCCACCAGGGCATGTTCAGCCTCTCGGCCCAGCGCTCGCTGCCGAACCTCGTCATCGGGTCCCCCAAGGACGAGCAGGAGCTGCGGGACATGGTGGTCACCGCCTTCGCGCACCCCGGGCCGATCAGCCTGCATTACCCGCGCGACCCGGGCGAGGACCTTCCCGACCGCGAGGGCGTGGCGCTCGAGGTTGGGCGCGGTGAGGTGCTGCAAGAGGGAGGCGACCTGCTGCTGGTGGGCTTCGGGCCGATCGTCCAGCGCCTGCGCCGGGTCGCCGATGGGCTCGAGCGCGACCACGGCCTGTCCTCCACCGTCATCAACGCGCGCTGGGCGAAGCCGCTCGACGAGGAGCTGATCGCGGCGCAGGCGGCCGGAAAGCGGCTGGTGGTGACGGCGGAAGAGAGCGCCGCCATGGGCGGCTTCGGCGACGGCGTGCTGGATGCGCTCAACCGGGCCGGCATCCACGTGCCGCTGCTGAAGATCGCGCTGGCGGAGGGCTTCGTCCATCACGGGGCGGTCGAAGACCTGCGACGTCAGCAGCGGATCGACACGCCCGGGATGCTGGCGCAGGTTCGCGAGGCGCTTGGGCTCGAAGCGCCGGCCGCGTCGCCCTCCGCCGACGCATCGAGCGTCAGCGCCGCCTGACCGGCGTGACGCGGGTCCGCCTGGACCAGTTGCTCGTCGATCGGGAGCTGGCTCCCAGTCGCGCCGCCGCCCAGGCGCTCCTGCTGGCGGGCGAGGTCGAGCTCGCCGGGGCCGGCAGTCGAACCCTGAAGCCGGGCCAGCTGGTCGATTCCAATGCGACGGTGTCGGTCGTCGCGCGCCGTCGATGGGCCTCACGCGCGGGAGAGAAGCTCGAGGCTGCGCTGGACGCCTTTGCCGTCGATCCCGGCGGCCTCGCCTGTCTCGACGCCGGCGCCTCGACCGGAGGCTTCAGCGACGTCCTGCTGGCCGGCGGCGCCCGGACGGTCTACGCGGTCGACGTCGGGCGTGGCCAGCTCCTCGACCGCCTGGCGCGCGATCCGCGCATGGTGAGCATGGAGCGCACCAACCTGCGAACCCTCCGCAGCCTCCCCGAGCCGATCGACCTCGCCACCCTCGACCTCTCGTTCATCTCCCTTCGCCTGGTCCTGCCCGCCGTCCGTGACCTGCTGGCGGCTGACGGCCGCGTGATCGCCCTCGTCAAGCCGCAGTTCGAGGCAGGCCGCGAGGCGGTGCCGAGGGGTGGCGTCGTCCGCGATCCCGCCACCCATCGGGCGGTGCTCCTCCAGCTTGCTGGCGACGCGGCCGGGGCGGGGTTGGCGACGACGGCGCTGATCGCGTCGCCGATCACCGGCTCGGACGGCAACCGCGAGTTCCTCGTCCTGCTGACGCTGGACCGCCCGCCCGCCGCTGACTGGGCCTCGCTGGTGGACGCCACGGTGCCTTCGGCCGTATGACGGGCGGGGTACGATGACCGGCATGAAGCGCAAGCCGGCCGCGGCTGCCGAGCAGCTGAGCGTCTTCGCGGAGCTCGCCGCGCTGCCCGAGCCGATCCACGAGCCGGCGCCCGACACCATGCGCCAGATCGTCTCGCTGCGGATGCCGGACGCGCTGCTCGAGCGAGTCGAAGAGGTGGCCCGCGGGCGCGGCGTGTCGCCGTCGAGCCTCATGCGCGCCCTCATCGCCGCCGGGCTGGATCGGTCGTACGCGGCGATCACGCCCGACGAGCTGACCGCCGAGCTGGCGGCCCTGCGGAGGGGGATCGACGAGATCGCCACGAGGCTGCGGGCGGGCGAGTGAGCCGCTTCGGTTTCGCATTCAACCCGACCAATCCCCAGGCCCGTGCGACGCTCGAGCGGGCCCTTGCCTGGTGCGCCTCCAGCGGCGTCGATGCGTGGGATTCGGAGGCCGACGATCGCGAGCGGATTGCTGCGGAGTGCCTCGGCAGCGACCTCATCTGCGTCCTCGGTGGTGATGGCACCTTCCTGCGCGCGGCACGCGGGATCGGCGACTCGGCGGCCCCGACCCTGGGCGTGAACCTGGGACGGGTCGGTTTCCTGGCCAAGGTCGAGACCGATGACCTGGAAGAGGCCCTCGGCAAGGTGGCGAACGGCGACTTCGCGCTCGAGGATCGCTTTCGGATCGAGGCGTCGCTGATCCGCGCCGATGGATCGCTGGAGCGCCAGGCGTGCCTGAACGAGGTCGTGGTGGCCCGCGGCACCCGGGTGCGCATGATCCAGGTCGAGGTCGACGTCAGCGGCAGCCACCTGGCGACGTGGGTATCGGACGGCGTCGTCGTCGCCACCCCGACCGGATCGACCGCCTATTCCTTCAGCGCCGGTGGCTCGGTGCTCGATCCACGCCTGCGGAATATGATCATCACCTCCGTGGCCGGCTACCTTTCCCCATTGCGCAGCGTCGTCGCGGGCGAGGACCACGTGGTGCGTCTGACGCTGCGGCAGGCAGTCTCGGGCGCCACGATCAGCATCGACGGGCAATGGGACCTGCCGATGGCCGTCGGCGAGGCGGTGGAGGTGCGAGCGCTGCCCGTCCCGCTGCGAATGGTCGAGCTGAGCGGCAGCACCCCGTTCTACGACCTGCTGCGGACCAAGGCCTCCCTGCTGCCGTACTGACGCCCCCGATGCCCGCCCCTGCGATCGATCCGTCCCTGGAGGCGGCCATCCGCGCGTTCCTCGACGAGCTGCAGGTCGAACGAGGGCTTTCCCCGTTGACGGTGGCCGCCTACCGTCGCGACCTGGCGCAGTTCGCCGACCGTGCCGGAGGCGCCTGGCGTAACGATCCCGAGCCCGTCCGGGACTTCGTCAACGCCCTGCGCCGCGACGGGCGTCGCCCGAGCACGCAGGCACGCAAGGTGGCCGCCATCCGGAGCTTCTACGGCTTCGCGCTGCGTGAGGAGCTCGCAACGCGGGACGTGGCCGCCCTGCTGGACGCGCCGAAGGCCGGCAGCTACCTCCCGGACGTCCTGAGCGCCGATGAGGTCGCCGCCATCCTCGACACGCCCGCGGCAGACGACCCGGTCGGGATGCGCGACCGGGCGATTCTCGAGCTGCTCTACGCCTGCGGCCTGCGGGTCAGCGAGCTCACCGGGCTCGACACCGACCGGCTCGACCTTCCCGGGCTCCAGGTGCGTGTCATCGGCAAGGGCAACCGGGAGCGCCGTGTGCCGATGGGGGAGGAGGCGCGCGAGCGGATCCATCGGTACCTTGCGGGCCCACGCGCGGCGTGGACCGCGGGACACCCCACTGCCGCAGTCTTCGTGAGCCAGCGCGGCGCGCGGCTCACCCGGGAATCGGTGTGGCGCCTGGTGCGCCGCTGGGCCGCTGAGGCGGGCGTCGAGTCGCGCGTGACGCCGCACACCTTTCGGCACAGCTTCGCCACGCATCTACTCGAGGGCGGAGCGGACCTGCGAGTGGTTCAGACGCTCCTTGGCCATGCTAGCATCAGCACCACCCAGCTCTACACGCACCTGACCGGAGAGCGCCTCCGCGAGGTCTACGCGCGGGCGCATCCACGAGCCTGAGCAGAAGCGGAGCACTCCGATGAGTTACGCGCGGAACCTTCTCAGCCGGGGCGAGGAGGTCGTTTTCGAGAGCCGCCAGCACTGGTTCGCGGTGCTCGGCGAAACCTGGCCCTTCGTCATCGCGGCCATCCTGGCCTTCGCCGTCCTGATCTGGCAGACGACCTCGACCGCATGGCAGCTGACCGGCCTGCTTCAGATCATCTCGCTGCTGGTGCTGGTGGTGTCTCTCGGGCGCATCGGCCTGAAGGTCTGGTCATGGCGCAACCAGGAGTGGTTCGTCACCACCCGCCGCCTGATCAAGGCGGAGGGCATCTTCAACAAGGAGATGGCCGATTCGGGCCTGGAGAAGATCAACGACGCCCACCTGACCCAGAGCTGGATCGGGCGCATCTTCGACTTTGGCACGCTCGACATCCTGACCGCCGCCGACGAGTCGGCCGGGATCCAGGACTACTACATGCTGGCTGACCCAGTTCGCTTCAAGATCGCGATGCTCAACCAGAAGGAGAAGCTGGAGAACCCCAACCTCGCCCCGCCGCCCCGCATGCAGTCGTCCGTCCCTCCGCCCGCCATGCAGCGCGCGGAGCCCATGGCGCCGCGGGCCGGTTCCGACCGCGTCGCGCAGGTTCCCATGGAGCCCTCGCATCCTGCCCCCGCAGCGCCGGCGCCCGCTGCGCCGCCTCCCGCGGCGGCCCCGGCAACGCCAGGCGACCACCTGACGGCGACGCTGGAGAGCCTGGCCGCCCTCCGCGACCGCGGGCTCATCACGCCCGAGGAGTACGAGGCCAAGAAACGCGACCTGCTGGAGCGGATGTAGGTGGAGGAACCCCGCCGCTCGTTCTCCGACGGGGTCTACGGAGCGGAGCTGGAGCGGCGCATCGACGAGGCGGCGGCGGTCATCCGGGATCGGCTGGCGTCCAACTCCCCGCTGGCAGCACCGCGGCTCGCGATCATCCTCGGCTCCGGACTCGGCGGCGTGGTCGATCTCCTCGATGCCGAGCCGCGGATCGTCATTCCCTACGGCGAGATCCCCAACGTCCCGGTCGCGACCGTGGCCGGGCACGCCGGTGAGCTGGTCGCCGGCCTGGCGAGCGGCATCCCCGTCCTGCTCCTCTCCGGCCGTGCCCACGCATACGAGGGCTGGTCGCATCGGCAGGCAACCATCCTGCTGCGAGCCTGCCTCAGCCTGGGCATCGGCACGCTGGTGGTGAGCAACGCCTCGGGCGGCATCAACCCGGCCTTCGATCCGGGCGACGTGATGCTGATATCCGACACGATCAACCTGTCGGGCGACAACCCGCTGACCGGGCCGAACCTCGATCGCCTCGGGCCGCGATTCGTCTCCATGACCGATGCCTTCGACGCCGAGCTGCGGGCGCAGGCCCGCGCCGCGGCCGGACGCGCCGGTGTGACGCTGCGGGAGGGGGTGTACCTGATGCTGGCAGGGCCGACCTACGAGACGCGCGCCGAGCTGCGGATGCTGCGTACCCTTGGCGCCGATGCGGTCGGCATGTCGACCGTGCCAGAGGTCCTGGTGGCGCGCCACCAGGGGGTTCGGGTGCTGGGCTTCAGCCTGGTCACCAACAAGGCGACCCCGGAGATGGAGGGCGAGGTGACGCACGAGGAGGTCCTGGCAATGGGCCCCGTCGGCGCCGCGCGACTCCTGTCGGTGCTGGGCGAGCTCCTCCCGGAGCTGGGCTAGTGCTCTTCGGGTCGTTGTCGCCGGCGGCGCTGGTTGGGATCGCCGTGGCACTGGTGGTCGGCATCACGTTTCACGAGTTCAGCCACGCGCTGGTGGCCGACCAGCTCGGCGACCATCGGCCCCGGGCGCTCGGTCGCGTGAGCCTCAACCCCCTGCGCCACCTCGACCCGCTCGGCGCCCTCTTCTTCCTCCTCGCCGGTTTCGGCTGGGGGAAGCCGGTGCCGGTCAACGCCTACGCGCTGCGGCCCGGTCGCACCGGCCTGACCTACGTCGCCCTGGCGGGGCCGATCGCCAACTTCGCCGTCGCCGCAGTGGTGGCGGTGATCTTTCGGGTCCTCCAGCAGGCGGGGCTCCTCGACGCCCCATTCCTGCGCGAGGTCGTCGCGCTGATCGTCTACTTCAACGTCGCGCTGGGCCTCTTCAACCTCATTCCGATCCCACCGCTCGATGGCTACAACGTCGTGCTGCCGCTCCTGCCGCCGCGGCAGTCCTTCATCGTGCAGCGCTATGCGCAGTACGGCTACGTGGCGCTCCTCCTCCTGCTCGTCCTTTCCTACGGGCCCGGCAACGGACCGCTGGGCTGGCTGTTCGGCCTGGCATCGTCGATCGCGGGGCTGATGCTTGGCACATAGGGTCGCCCAGTTCATCGGCCACCTGACGGCGCGCGTCGGTCCGGCGGAGATCGAGGTGGCTCGCCGGCTCCTGCCCGATACGGCGTGGCCGCTCTTCGCGGCGATGCCGATCGCCGACCGACGGCATGCGCTCGACGTCGTCGCGCGCCTGGAGGCTGACGGAGAGCGGGATGCCGACCTCCTGGCCGCAGCACTGCTCCACGATGCCGCCAAGGGACACCGCATGCGGCTCTGGCACCGCGTAAGCGGCGTCGTGGTCGAGGCCGTGGCGCCGCGCATGTTGCCGCGGCTTGCCTCTCCGGACGAGCGGTCGTGGCGCTACCCCTTCCACCTCTACCTGTACCACGCCGCCCTCTCGGCCGATGCGGCCATGGCGGCCGGATGCAGCCGGCGGTGCGCCGATTTCATTCGTGGCACGGCCGGGCCGTCCGACGCCGCACTGGCGGCCGCGTTCCGCCGCGCCGACGAGGGAGCGTGACGACGATGCCAGCCGAGCTCGAGCCGATCGCCATCGCGCAGTCCGACGTCCAGGCGCTGGCCGTCCGCGCGGCCGGCGAGGCCGAACCGTCGTTCGAAGTCCAGCTGCCGACCTTCTCCGGCCCGCTGGCGGTGCTCCTGCACCTGATCGAGTCGCGCCAGCTCGACGTCCTGACCGTGCCTCTCGCCGAGCTGGCGGATGCATACGTCGCGCACCTGGCCGAGCATCCGGTCGACCCGGCGCAGCTCGCCGAGTTCGTGGCGATCGCCGCGCAGCTCATCCTCATCAAGTCGCGCTCCATGCTGCCGGGCGAGGTCCTCCCGGTCAGCGCGGATGCGGCCGACGAACCAGACGAGGAGGAGCTGCGACGACGCCTGGTCGAGTACCGGGCCCTGCGGGACGTGGCCAGGGCGCTCGGCGAGCGCGACCTGGTGGCGCCGATGCAGCGTCGCGAGCCACGGGAATCCGACCTGCCACTGGCGGCCGTTGCGCCACTCCCCGCGACGCTGCTCGCCGACGCCCTCCGCATCCTGGAGACGATTCCGGAGCCGGAGGCCGCGCCGCCGGAGATCGTCGCGCGCGAGATCACGATCGCGATGCAGATCACCGTCCTGCGCGCCGCCCTGGCCGCCGGCGGGCGCGTCGTGCTGCAGGAGCTGCTGGCGACCTGTCGGTCGCGCACCGAGGCGACCGTCACGCTGCTCGCCACGCTCGAGCTGGTCCGGCGCCGCCAGGTCACGGTCCGGCAGCGCGAGCTGTTCGGCCCGATCGTGGTGGAGACGATGGCATGACCGCGACCGACGACCTCGGCGCCTTCGTCGAGGCGCTGCTGTTCATCGCCGAGCGGCCGCTCAGCAGCGCCGAGATCGGCGAGCTGGCCGGCGTGCCGCGGCTCCAGGCCGAGGCGGCGCTGGCCAACCTGGCCGAGGAGCTGGTCGAAGATGGCCGGGGACTGCGCATCCAGCGCCTGGAGGACACCTGGCAGCTCGCCACCGCACCGGAGGTCGGGGAGCGGCTGGCCGCGTACGCGGCACGCGAGGAGACGCGTCTCACACCCGCGGCGCTCGAGGCGCTGGCCGTGGTCGCGTACCGCCAGCCGTGCACGCGCGGCGAGGTGGAGCGGATGCGCGGAGTCGATTCGGACTACGTGCTGCGCTCACTCCTGCATCGGCGCCTCGTGGCCGAGATGGGCCGTCGCGACACTCCTGGCCGACCGATCCTGTATGGGACGACCTTCACCTTCCTGGAGCGCTTCGGCCTGACCTCGCTCGACGACCTCCCTCCCATGCAGGAGGGCCAACCCCCGACGCTGCCGGCTGCCGAAGAGCAGGAGCCGGTCGATGCCGGCTGAGCGGATCCAGAAGCTGCTGGCGCGCAGCGGCGTGGCCTCGCGTCGCGGCGCCGAGGTCCTCATCGCGGCCGGACGGGTCACGGTCAACGGCAGGCCCGCGAAGCTGGGCGACTCCGCGGACCCTGGAGTTGACGCCGTCGCCGTGGACGGCGCTCCGCTGCCCATCGCGTCGTCGACGGTCCATTACGCGGTGCACAAGCCGATCGGCTACCTCTCGTCGGCGCGGGATGAACGCGGACGCCGCTCGGTCGTCGGCCTGATCGAACCGCAAGGCGACGCGCGCCTGTGGCCGGCGGGCCGCCTCGACGTCGACTCGGAGGGCTTGATGGTGCTCACCAACGATGGGGAGTGGGCGAATCGGGTCCTCCACCCGCGCTATGGGGTCGAGCGGGAATACGCCGTGCTGGTCGACCCCGCCCCGACCCACGACGACATGGATGCGCTGCTCGCCGGGGTGGAGCTCGACGATGGGCCGGCTCGCCTGCTGGCGATCCAGCTTGCGCCTCCACCGCCCGAGGTCAGCCGCGGATCACCCGAGCGTGGTCGCTGGCTGCGCCTGCGGGTGGGGGAGGGGCGCAAGCATGAGGTCCGGCGCCTGCTCGCGGCGGGTGGCTACCACGTGGAGCGGCTGGTCCGCACGCGGCTGGGGTCGCTCTCGCTTGACGGTCTGCGGGAGGGCGAATGGCGGGAGATCCGCCCGGCGGAGGTGGAGGCGATGGCGGGCGCGCGCCCGAAGGTCCGCGATGCAAGCGGCCACCAGCCGCTCACCGTGGCGGTCGACGGTCCGTCGGGGTCTGGCAAGAGCACGGTGGGGTACGCGGTGGCGGAGCGGATCGGCGCGACCTTCGTCGACACCGGCCTCATGTACCGGGCGCTGACCATGGCCGCCCTCGAGCGCGGCATCGATCCGGAAGACGGCGAGGCGCTCGGTCGCCTGGCGCGCGAGGTCCGGATCGAAGTGCGCAGGCCCCGCCACGAGCAGACCGATCGGCGCGAGACGGTGCTCCTCGACCGGCGGGACGTGACGAAGGAGGCGCGCGCGCCGCGGATCGACCGGGTCGTCTCCTCGGTCAGCCGTCATGCGGCCGTTCGCGAGGCAATGCTCCACGTCCAGCGCGCCGCGGCCCGGCGCCGGGACACGGTCATGGTCGGCCGGGACATCGGCACCGTCGTGCTGCCCGAGGCCACGCTCAAGGTCTTCCTCACCGCCGCCGCCGCCGTGCGGGCTGCGCGCCGCGCCGCCGAGATGGGACGGCCGGATCGCGGTGACACGTACCTGGCCGAGATCGAGGAGCGTGACGCGGCAGACATCGGGCGCGAGGTCGCGCCCCTGCGCAAGGCCCCCGGAGCCCTGGTGCTGGACACCGGCGAGCTGGACGTCGACGGGTGCGTGGACGCGATCGTCGCACACCTGCCCTCGCGGCCGTCCGACCGGTGAGCACCTGGTTCTACTTCCCCGGCGCGGTCATGACCGGCTGGCTGAAGTGGCTGCTCGGCGGCGGGCGAGTCGAGGGCCTGGAGAACGTCCCGCGCGACGGTCCGTACATCATGGTCGGCAACCACTGCTCCAACCTCGATCCGCCGTTCATCGGCGCCGCGATCGGGCGGCATACCGGCCAGCCCATCTACTTCATGGCCAAGGAGGAGATCAACGGCTGGCCGCTCGTCGGCTGGCTGGCCCGCTCCTCGGGCGTCTTCTTCGTGCGTCGCGGCGAGGGCGACCGCGGCGCGCAGCGAGTTGCGCTCGCGCATCTGGCCGCGGGGCGCCCCATCGGCATCTTCCCGGAGGGGACCCGTTCTCGCAGCGGGGTGCTGCGCGAGCCGAAGTTCGGGGTCTCGCTGCTGGCCCTGCGCAGCGGCGCGCCGCTCCTTCCGGTGGGGATCACGGGCAGCGGCAAGATCTTCCCCGGACGCAGCCGATGGCCGCATCGGACCCGGGTTGAGATCCGCATCGGGAAGCCGTTCTCGCTCCCGCACCAGCCGACCGGACGCCTTGACCGGGAGGCCCTGGCGGAGGGCACCGAGCGCGTCATGCGAGCGATCGCGGCGCTCCTGCCAGAGTGGCAGCAGGGTCGCTATGGGCCTGGCCCGATAGAATCGGGGAGTGAGCACCGCCGTTCGACCTGAGGTCCGCATCGCCGAGCGAGCCGGCTTCTGCTATGGCGTGCGCCTGGCGATCGACAAGGCCAAGCACGCTCGAGACGAGGGCAAGGAGGTCACCACCCTCGGCCAGCTGGTGCATAACCCTGGCATCAAGGCCGATCTCTCCGATCGGGGGATCCGTACCGCCGACCTCGCCGACCAGGTCGAGGGCGGGACGCTGGTCATCCGGGCCCACGGCGTGCCGGCGACCGAGCTCGAGCAGGTGCGTGGCAAGCCGGACCTCGAGATCATCGACGCCACCTGCACCTGGGTCCTGCAGTCGCAGAAGGCCGCCCGCGAGCTCGCCGAGGCGGGGTACACCGTCTGCATCATCGGCCACGAGGATCATCCGGAGGTGAAGGGCGTCCGCTCGTACGCCGGCGACAACCACGTGGTGGTGGACGACATGGACCGATCCACCTGGGAGCGCGTGCCGCACACGAAGAAGATCGGCGTCCTCAGCCAATCCACGATCCTGCCCTTCAAGCTCGAGGAGTTTGCCGCCTTCTGCCTGCGGCGCTGCCACGACCTGCGGGTCGTCAACACCGTGTGCCCGGTGACCCTCACCCGACAGGCCGATTCGGTGGTGCTGGCAGGGGAGGTCGACGCGATGATCGTGGTCGGCGGCAAGAACAGCAGCAACACCAAGGAGCTGGCGGTCAAGTGCGCCGAGGTCTGCGCCGATACGGTCCACGTCGCGGACGCCGACGAGCTCGAGGCGGAGCACCGCGACTGGGTCCGTGGCAAGGCTCGCATCGGGATCACGGGTGGCACCTCCACCCCGGAGGTCGACCTCGAGGCGGTCCGCGATCGGATCTACGCGCTGACCGCCTAGGTGGTTGTGCGGCGCGATGATGCGGCCATGAGCATCATGGCTCACCGGACTACGTGTGGCGCGAAGAGCACCCGCTTGTGTCGTATTCAGTCCACTGGGGGCATCAACCGACCTGTTTGCGCTTGATTCCGGTCCTGGTTAGTCCGGCGCGCCATGGGCCAGCCCTGATGAGGGGCAAGGAACAGAAACCCATCTGCGCCGAGGGGCGAGCCGCTGCGGATCGCAGCCCAGATCGATCGCGAAGTGGCCGGCATGGCCGCCCCTGCGATCGGCAACAAGTCGTGCACGCTGTGTCGAGCCCGTCGGGTCCCAGGGATCGCCAGGACGAGGCGCACCTGATGTCCGAACCGCTCGACCAATGCGGCCCGCTTCAGCTGCGCAGCCCGCAGTTGTGCCTGGAGGTCGACCAGCGCTCGCTCGACCTCGATGTGGATCGTCTCCGTGGGTCCCCGGAGAACCAGATCCGCCGCGCGCCGGTCGCGGCCGTTGATCGGTTGCTCAATCGTCGCCTGCCACGAAGGGTGGGCCTCTGCCACGATCGCTTGGACTGCATGCACCTGGCCGCTATCCCGCAGCGCGACGCCATCCACCGGGAAGAGTCTGAGGCTGAGCTCGTGGCCGGTTGCCGATGCAAGCGCGCAGGCCGTTGACCAGTCAATCCGCCGCGTTGCGCGCTCGGCTCTGCTCACGACGGACTGACTGACGCCTGCCAAGCGCGCCAACTGCATCTGAGTCAGACCCGCTGCGGCACGTGCCTGCTGGAGTTCCGACCCAAATCGGCGAGCGAGATTGCCCGCGCGTGACCGACCGAGGCTCGCGTGCCGCGTCATCCGAAGCCGCATGCGGCGAAGATGCCGGAGTGGCGAGTACCCGGGCCTTACTCGCCGGTTACGAGGCTACTTCTGGAGGGGAGCCGGCTCCACGCCGTCGAGCAGCCGTCGCAGCCGGCGCCGCAGCAGCTTGTACGACAGGTGCCGCTGCCCGATCTCGAAGTTGCGGCGCGCGATGCGGCGCTGCCTTGCCGGATTGGCGAGGAGGGCGCGGACCGCGACGACCGTCTCGTCGGTGATCGCGCCATCGATCTCGACCAGCTCCATGCCCAGCGGCGCGATGTCCGCGACGTAGACCGGGTAGCGGTTCACGAGCACCGGGCGGCCGTGGAAGACCGCCTCGATCAGGGCGTTGCCGAACCCCTCGTACAGGCTCGGATACGTGATCAGGTCGGCCGCCGCGTACGCATCGCCCAGGGTGTGGGCCGGCCCGATGGGAATCCCCTCGTGGTCGGGCTCGAACCGATCGGCCCCGTACTGCAGCCGGACGCCGGCGCGCTGCGCGAGCCGCTCCAGCTGGACGAGGTACTCGAGGCCCTCGTCGCCGGCGGGACTCGTGATGAGCAGGACCGAGGCGGGGTCGCCAAGGCGGCCCACCAGCTCGATCGCCAGCTCGATGCCCTTGCGCGGCACCACGCGGGTGGGCTGCACCACCAGCAGCCCTTCCTCACCCATCCCGAGCTCGCGCCGCATCCGGTTGCGGACCCGGCGGTTGTGGCGTGGCAGGGGCTGGTCGAAGTCGAAGACGTTGGGGACGACCACCGACTCGAGCCCGCGGCGCTTCCGGAGCTGGTTGGCGGCGATGCTGTTGATGCTCGCGTGGCGCACGCTGGGAAGGTCTGGCGGAAACGCCGTCTCCAGGATCTCCGGCACGACCGACGTGGCGAAGCGCTCGCGCTCCCACCAGTAGTCGTGGTGGTGGCCGATGGTCGGGATGCCCGTCTCCTCCACCAGCCGCCGCAGCGCCACCCCCAGCGGCAGGTGCATCGGGATCGACCACGCGTTCTCGACCACGAGCGCGTCCAGGTGGTTGCGGGTGAGCCAGTCCTGCAACGGCGGGAGCAGCTGGCCGGCGAGCCGGTCGACCTCCTCGCGGACCGCATCGGGGTCGCTGCCGGCGTCGAACGCCGCGGCCGTGACCCGCGCCGCGGCCGGGTAGGCAAAGTGCATGGCGGGGATGAGCCGCGCGTTCGAGCGCAGGGCGTCGAGCTCGCCGGCGCACAGTCGCACCTCGTGACCGAGGCCCAGCAGGACCGTCTCCCACTTGGCTGCCTCGAACGTGACGCCGTCAACGCCCGCCAGTCGCGTGCCCACGATCCCGATCCGCATCCGGGCCATGCTACCCGTACACTCGGGCCATGTCCCTTCCCGTGGTCGCCATCGTCGGCCGCCCCAACGTCGGCAAGTCGACCCTCTTCAACCGGCTGGTCGGCGAGCGCGTCGCGATCGTGGAGGACATCCCCGGGACCACCCGCGACCGGGTGTACGGCGTCGGTGAGTGGAACGGCCGCCGCTTCACGGTGGTCGACACCGGCGGTCTCGAGATCGAGCCGGGGAGCCACATCGAGGAGCGAGTCCAGGACCAGGCGCGCGTCGCGATCGAGGAGTCCGACCTCGTCCTCTTCGTGGTGGACGCGGCCGCCGGCATCGCGCCGCTCGACCACGAGGTGGCCGACCGCCTGCGCCGAGCGGGCAAGCCGACCATCCTCGTCGTCAACAAGGCCGACAACCCGCGCCTCGAGCAGGAGGGCGCGGAGTTCTACGCGCTCGGCTTCGAGCCGACGGTCGCGGTCAGCGCACAGCACGGCCGCAGCACCGGAGACCTGCTCGACCTGGTCACCGACCGGCTGCCGCCGGCGGAGGAGGGCGAGGGGCTGCCGGAGGCATCGGTGTATGACGGCCAGGACCTGGGCGAGGGCGACCTCGCCGAGCTGGCGGAGACAGAGATGGGTCCGCCCCGGGTGGCCATCGTGGGCCGCCCGAACACGGGCAAGTCGACCTTCGTGAACCGCGTCCTGGGCGAGGAGCGGATGATCGTTTCGGAGATTCCGGGAACCACCCGCGACCCGGTCGACTCGGCCGTGATGGTCGACGACGAGCCGATGATCCTGGTCGACACGGCCGGCATCCGGCGCCGCGGCTCGGTGGACCGCGGGATCGAGCGCTACTCGGTGTTGCGTGCCATGAAGGCGATCGAGCGATCCGATGTCGCGATCGTGATGATCGACGCCACCGAGGGCTACACCGCCCAGGATGCCCACGTGGTTGGCCACGTGCTGGAGGCGATGAAGGGGATCGTCCTGGTCATGAACAAATGGGACGCTCTCGAGAAGGACGGCCACACCGCGGACGAGTGGCTGAAGACCCTGCGCCGCGAGGCGCCCTACCTCGTCTGGGCCGACATCGTCTTCGCCTCGGCCCAGACCGGCCAGCGGGTGGATCGGATCCTGCACGAGGCGCGACGCGTCGCCGAGGAGCGCTTCCGTCGCATCCCGACCGGCGAGCTGAACCGGCTCGTGACGGATGCGGTGCGTGCCCATCCCCCGGCGCACGTGCGCAACCGGCAGCCGAAGATCCTGTATGCCACGCAGGTGGCGATCGGGCCGCCGACCTTCGTCATCTTCGTCAACGACCCCGAGCTGATCCACTTCAGCTACCGGCGCTACCTGGAGAACCGGATCCGGGCCGAGTACGGTTTCCTGGGCACCCCCATCCGGCTCATCTTTCGGCAGCGAGTCTCCGAGGAGGCCGCGCGCAGGACCTCGCGACCCCGCAGGGTCGCTCGCTCGACCCGTCGCTGAGCCAGCCCCGATCCGGATCGGCGAATCGGCCACAATGGCGCCGTGGCCCGCATCCTCCTCTACACGGGCAAGGGCGGCGTAGGCAAGACGAGCGTCGCCGCCGCCACCGCGCTGGCCTGCGCGAAGCGCGGCTACCGGACGATCGTCGTCTCGACCGATATTGCGCACAGCCTGGGTGACGTCTTCGGGGTGGAGCTGGGGCCCGAGCCCAAGGAGATCGCGCCGAACCTCTGGGCCCAGGAGTCGGACGTCTTCTACAACGTCGAGCGCTACTGGGGCCGCATCCAGGAGTACGCCGCCAGCGTTCTGCGCTGGCGCGGCCTCGACGAGGTGCTCGCCGAGGAGATGACCGTCCTGCCGGGGATGGACGAGGTCGGCAGCCTGCTGTGGATCGCCGAGCATCACGACTCGGGCGACTACGACGTGGTCGTGGTCGACGCCGCGCCGACCGGCGAGACGCTGCGCCTGCTGTCGCTGCCGGAGGCCGGCAAGTGGTGGATGGAGAAGATCGAGCCGATCGGCCGCCGGATCACGAAGCTGACCGGGCCCTTCATCCAGCGCGTGGTGGGGATGCCAATGCCCGGCGACGAGGTCTTCAATGCCGGCGAGGAGCTGTTCCGGCGGCTGGAGCACATGCACGACCTGCTGATCGACCCCGACCGCACCTCGGTGCGCGTCGTGCTGACGCTCGAGCAGGTGGTCATCAAGGAGGCGCAGCGCTCCTTCACCTACTTCCACCTGTACGGCTATCCCACCGACCTCGTGGTCGCCAACCGGGTCCTCCCCGATGACGTCGGCTGGAAGTACTTCCGCGGCTGGTATGAGCGGCAGCAGAAGTACGGACCGATGGTCGAGCAGGCCTTCGCCCCGATCCCGATCCTCAAGGCGCCGTTCCTGGATCGCGAGGTGATCGGCCTCCAGGTGCTCGGCGAGCTCGGCGAGCAGCTCTACGGCGACACCGATCCCAGCAAGCAGTTCTACGTCGGACGCCCGTACACCGTCGAGCGAACGGAAGACGAGTTCGTCCTGTCGGTCGAGCTCCCATTCGCCACCAAGGAGCGGATTAACCTCTCCCGGCACGCCGACGAGCTGGTCATCGACGTCGGCACCTGGCGGCGAAACCTCGTCCTGCCGCGCATCCTGGTCGAGGCGACGACGCTCGGCGCAAAGTTCGACGACCATGTACTGAAGATTCGCTTCGCCGCCCCGCCGCGAAGCACAGATGGAGGTGGAAAGCGTGGCAATGGATAACGACCGGAACGCCGAGCTGGAGGCGCGCATCGCCGACCTGGAGCGGCGCGTCCCGCGAAGCGACGAGCGGCGCGAGAGCATGGAGACCGCCTTCTGGGCCGTCATGCGGAACCTCTTCCCCGGCGAGACGCGCAAGCACATGAAGGCGGCCGGGCGTGAGCAGCTGATGGCGGCGCGCAGCTACCTCGACCACTGGATCAAGAAGATGGATGCCGCCCACGAAGAGGAGGAGAAGGCAGCGCCGCGCGAGAGCATCGAGGTCGAATGACCGACCAGGTGGGGGTGGTGGGCGCGGGCGCCTGGGGCACCACTCTCGCCATCCGGCTGGCGGCCGCCGAGCGTCCCGTCACCCTCTGGGCGCACACCGCCGAGGCGGGCGAGGAGCTCGCCACGCTCCGCGAGAATCGTCGCTACCTGCCCGGCATCGTCTTCCCGCCGAACCTGCGCGTGGCAACGGACGACGCCTACCTTGCCGAGCCGCATCGGGCGTTCGTGCTGGCGGTCCCGTCCGCCCACCTGCGCGAGACGCTCCAGCGCCTCCGCCCCGTCCTCTATGCCGACGCATCGCTGCTCAGCGTGGTGAAGGGGATCGAGCAGGGGAGCCACCTCCGCATGAGCGAGGTGATCGAGGAGGAGCTGCCCGGCCGCCGGGTCGCCGCCCTCTCGGGGCCGAACCTCGCTCGCGAGATCGCCGCCGGCCTCCCCGCCGTGAGCGTGATCGCCTCGCACGACGCGGAGCTGGCAGCCGAGTTCGGCGACCTGCTCGCGTCCGACCGTTTCCGGCTTTACACGAACCCGGACCTCGTCGGCGTCGAGCTGTGCGGGGCCCTCAAGAACGTGGTCGCGCTGGCCTCGGGCTTCGTGGACGGCCTCGGCTTTGGCGACAGCGCCAAGGCCGGCATCATCACCCGCGGCCTGGCCGAGATTACGCGACTCGGAGTTGCGGCCGGCGCCGAGCAGATGACCTTTGCCGGGCTGGCGGGCGTCGGTGACCTCATCGCGACCTGCATGAGCCCGCTCTCCCGGAATCGGCGCGCTGGCGAGCTCATGGCGTCGGGGTTGTCATGGGCCGATGCGGCAACGCACCTCAACGGCGTGGCCGAAGGCGTCGACACGGTGCGTGGCGCGCTCCAGCTCGCCGACGAGAGCGACGTCGAGATGCCGATTGCCGAGCAGGTCGACGCCGTCGTGCACCAGGGGCGGCCCCCCATGCAGGCCGTCGCCGAGCTCATGTCCCGCGTCCAGAAGGACGAGCTGACGGGCCTTCGGGCCTAGCCTGCCGGTGGCGGCGCCTCAGCTCGCGACGAGGGGCACGTAGGCGGGCCACCACATCGCGCGCTCCACGGCCGCCTCGACCTCGTCGTCGCGGTACTGGCGGCCGTAGCCGGTGTCCCGCAGATGACGCACCAGCCGGATGGCGATGGCGCGCGCGACGGTTCGCAGGTCGCTGATCGGGGGGTAGATCGCGCCCGTCGCCCTGCGGGCCGGCGTCAGCTGTGCCGCGAGCTCGTGGGCCGCCACCAGGAACGCGTCATCCGTCAGCTCTCGCGCTTCGGCGACGATGGCGCCCAGGCCGACTCCGGGGAAGACGAAGACGTTGTTCGCCTGGCCGATGACCCGCAGCGTGCCGGCGTGCCGAACCTCGCCGAATGGGCTGCCGCTGGCGACGAGCGCCCGCCCATCGGTCCAGTCGAGGATGTCCTGGGCCGTGGCCTCGGCCCGGTCGCTGGGGTTCGAGAGGGGCAGGATGATCGGCTCGGGGTCATGTCGCGCCACCTCGCGCACGAGCTCCGCGCTGAACGCACCGCGGCAGCCGGTCGTGCCAATCAGCACGGTCGGCTTGAAGGCGCGCGCGACCGCCACCGGATCCCGCAGGTCGGCGCCGTCGAGGCCGAGCTCCAGGAGCCGATCCGGATCGACGGCAAACGCGCGCTGGTCGTCGGCGAGGTCCGGTCGTTCGGCGCTCACCACGCCCTTCGAGTCGAGGAGGATGAGCGCTTCACCCGGAGTGGCATCGGCCCCGTGCGTCGCGAGCTCGCGTCGGATCATCCCGGTGATCCCGATCGAGGCGGCGCCGGCGCCCAGGAAGAGGAATCGCTCGCCGCCGATCCCGCCCCGCTCCGCTCGGGCGGCAAGGAGGCCTGCCAGCACGACCGCGCCGGTGCCCTGCACATCGTCGTTGAAGCTCGGGAAGCGGTGACGGTAGCGGGCCAGGATGCGCAGCGCGTTGTGCTGCTTGAAGTCCTCCCATTGCAGGACGGCGCGCGGCATGACCCGCCCGACCGCCTCCACGAACGCCTCCACGAAGGCGTCGTACGCCTCTCCCCGCAGGCGCGGTGCGCGGTAGCCGAGGTAGAGCGGGTCGTCGAGGAGCTCCTGCCGGTCGGTCCCGACGTCAAGTGAGACGGGGAGGGTCCAGGCCGGGTAGATCCCGGCCGCGGCGGTATAGAGGGCGAGCTTTCCGACCGGGATCGCCATGCCGCCCGCTCCCTGGTCGCCGAGGCCGAGGATGCGCTCGTTGTCGGTCACCACGATCAAGCGGACATCGGATTCGGTGGCCGAGCGGAGGATGTAGTCGATCCGACCGATGTCGGCCGGGGTGATCCAGACGCCCCGCGGGCGGCGGAAGATGTGGCTGAACTCCTGGCAGGCGCGTCCGACGGTCGGCGTGTAGACGATCGGCAGGAACTCCTCGAGGTTGTCGAGCAGGAGCCGATAGAAGAGCGTTTCGTTCCGGTCCTGGAGCGCCGCCAGCCCGATGTAGCGCTCGAGCTCGTCCGCCTTGCGTCGCACGTGCTCCAGCTCCAGGGTGAGCTGCTCCTCGATCGTCGACACCTGCGGCGGGAGCAGGCCACGCAGCTCGAACCGGTCGCGCTCGGCCTCGGTGAAGGCGGTGTCCTTGTTCAGGAGCCGATGGGCGATGAGATCGGGGCCGCGTCGTCGCACCACGATGGGTCCCCGCGGCGCCACCGGCGCGACGGGAACGATCGCATGCGCGTGCGCGGCCTTCACGCCCTCAGGCTCATCCCACGCGCACGCACGCGACAGGGCCGTTGGGAACGTTCTGCGAAGGTCGAACGGCACCGTGGCGTACACTCGCCGCGCTGCCCACCGAGGATCCCGATGCCGCGCTACACGCCGGAAGATTCACTCGAGAGCCCCCGCTTCACCGGCCCATCGACGTTCGCCCGGCTTCCCCACGTGCGCACGCTCGAGGACGTGGACCTGACCATCGTAGGCGTCCCGTTCGACACCGGCGTGACATACCGCGTGGGTGGCCGCTTCGGCCCGAACGCCGTCCGCGCCGCGAGCGTGATGCTTCGTCCCTACAACACGAACCTCGGCGTGAAGCCCTTCGACATCCTCTCGTGCGTCGACTACGGCGACGTGGCGATCGTGCCGGGCTACACCGAGCGCAGCTACCAGGCGATCGAGGAAGCGGTGGCACCCATCGTCGAGGCCGGGGTCGTCCCGCTCCTCATCGGCGGGGACCACGCCTGCACGCTGCCGCACCTCCGCGCGACCCGCTCGCGCGGACCGGTGGCCGTGATCGACTTCGACTCGCACACCGACGCCTGGGACAGCTACTTCGGCGAGAAGTACAACCACGGCACCTGGATGCGGCGCGCCATCGAGGAGGGGCTGGTCGACGTCGACCACTCGATCGAGGTCGGGCTGCGCGGCTCGATCTACGACACGCACGACTGGACGGTGCTCCGTACCGAGCTCGGGCTCGAGTACCTCACCACCGAGGACCTCTTCGCGATCGGGCCGGCCGCAGCGGCGGCCCGGATCCGCGAGCGGGTGGGGGACCGACCGGCCTTCATCAGCTTCGACATCGACGTGGTCGACCCCGCCTTCGCGCCGGGGACCGGGACGCCCGAGGCGGGCGGCCCATCGGCTCACGACATGCTGGTCGTGCTGCGTGGCCTGACCGGCATCGACTTCGTCGGGTTCGACGTGGTCGAGGTGATCCCCGCCTACGATCCCGCGGGGCAGACGGCGACCCTGGCGGCAAACCTCGCCTACGAGATGCTGTCGCTGGTCGCGCTGCGGCGCGCCGCGGCCTGAGGACGGATGGCCGACAAGACCGACCTCGACTGGCACAGCCCGATGCCGTCGGGATTCGCCTGGCCGACGGGCAAGCGCGCGGCTGCGTGCTTCACCTTCGACGTGGACGCGGAGAGCCCGATCCTCTTCGAGCATCCGGAGAGCGCGAACTGGCTGGACGTCATGTCGCACCAGGCCTACGGCCCGCGCACGGGCGTGCCGCGGCTGCTGCGGATCCTGGATCGGCAGGGTATCCGCGCCACCTTCTTCGTGCCCGGCTACAGCGCCGAGCGCTGGCCGCAGGCGATCCGCGCCATTCGGGATGCTGGGCATGAGATCGGCCACCACGGCCACCTGCACGAGGGAGCGCGATCGGCCTCGGATACGGCGACCGAGGAGCGCAGGCTGCTGCGTGGGCTGGAGGCGCTCCACGAAGCGGCAGGGGTCCGCCCCGTCGGCTACCGGGCCCCGATGTGGGAGCTCTCATACCGGCTGCCGGCACTCCTCGCGAAGCACGGCTTCCTCTACGACAGCGGCCTCATGGATGCCGACCACCCGTATCGGCTGGCAACTGGCCGGCAGGCGGGAGCGCCCTCGATCATCGAGCTGCCCGGTCATTGGAGCCTGGACGACTGGGAGCCGTACAACTACCTGCCGGGCATCACCGGCTCGGGCGTGATCGCCAGTCCGGCCGACGTGCTCGCGCGCTGGACGCTCGAGCTCGAGGCGCTGGTCGCCGAGGGCGGGCTGTTCATGCTGACGAACCACCCGTTCGTCTCCGGCCGCGCGTCACGCGCAGTTGCGCTCGAGACCCTCATGGAGCGGGCAAAGGCGATCGACGGCCTCTGGATCGCTTCCGCGGAGCAGATCGCGGCCCACGTGGCTACCCTCCCGCTCGAGCCCGTGGTGCAGCTGCCGCACCAGGCATGAGGAAGGCCCCGACGGGTGAACCGTCGGGGCCTTGCCGGGACGAAGGTCAGGTTCGCTGCACGGAGGACCGCGCGGCGAACCAGTAGATCAGGAAGGCCACCGCGCCACCCACGTAGTACGCCAGGTCGGCGCCGTGGAGGTAGTTGGCGGTGATGTAGTTGAACGGGCCGCCCCACGAGTAGCCCAGCGAGGACGCCTCAAACGGGATCCCGGCGGCGAACCCGACGACCAGTGCGACGAGCCCGATCGTACCGGTGGGCAGCTTCGCGTAGTCGACCACCGAGTTCGCATCGGCCCTTCGGCCCCGCAGCCACCAGTCAGCCAGGACCACGCCGACGAACGGGGAGATCCAGTAGCTGATGAACAGCAGGAAGTTGAAGAAGTTGCCCGAGAACTCCCCGTTGTACTGGAGCAGGAGGGTGAAGCCAAAGCCGAGGATGGCCACGATGGCCGCCGAATAGATGCGCTTCACCTTGAAGCCGGCTGCCTGCAGCGAGAGCGAGCCGGTGTAGTCGTTCATCGCGTTGACGGCAATCGTCCCGATGAAGATGGCGACCATGGCGAAGCCGGCTATGAGGGCGGTGCTCCCGCCCAGGAGGGCGTAGATCGTGTCGCTCGACTCGCCGCCGGCGGACGCCGGGTTGGTCGCGACCATCACGCCCAGGATCTCGAGCCAGCCCGAGGCGATGGCCATCCCGGCCAGGGTGTACCAGAAGACCTTGCTCGTCGACGTGTTCGAGGGCAGGTAGCGCGAGTAATCCGAGGCGTACAGCGACCATGCGAGCACGAAGCTGGCGACGATGGCCACCATGCCGATGAAGGCGCCGATCTGGTCCGCGCCGGAGAAGCCATCGGTGAAGGACGTGTCGGCCTTGCCGAGGATCACGACGGTGAGCACCACGAACATGGCGCCCAGGACGATCGCGCCCCACTTCTCGAAGGTGTGGATGGCCTCATAGCCCAGGATCCCGAGCGCCGCCTGGCAGATCACGATCACGATCAGGCCGACGATGAACGGCAGGCCGGGGATGAGGAGCGTCAGGGCAACCGCGCCGAAGACGCTGTTGATGCCGTCCCAACCAATGGTGCTGAACCAGTTCAGCAGCCCCGGCACGGCGATCATCTTGCCGAACGGCAGTCTGGCCGCGGGCATCTGTGCGAGGCCGAGCTTGGGGCCCATCGTGCTCAGCAGTGCAACGAAGAACGCCCCGACCAGGTTCCCCACCACCACGGCCAGGATCGCGGTCACGAAGCCGAGCTTCAGGAAGTCCAGCGTGACGAGCGTCCCGATGAAGAACGCGGCCGGGACGAGGTTCGGCGTGAACCAGACCGTGAAGATCCTGTTGACCGATCCGTAGCGCGCACTTTCGGGGATCGGCTCCATCCCATGGCTTTCTACCGAGAGGTCGCCCTCGCGCGTGGGCATGCCCTCCCGGGCCGCTTCGATCATCGCCATTGCCTGTTGGCTCCTTCCCTGAAAGCGGCGCCGCGAGCCTCCGCCGGCGGTCGCCTCGAGTTGCCTCCCTCTGCCTCGACCCTCGTCTACCTGTGGCTGACGCCTCCTTCCGCAACTGGCTTCGTGAAGGTGACCGCATCACTCGCGCCGCCCCGATGGATGACGCTCCGCGATGGCTGGGTCTCGGCGACGATCCGGCCGCCGCGCACCACCCATCGGGCGGCCGGCTGGAGGCGGATCGCCTCCGCCTCATCGGTGCAGTCGAAGATCACGAAGTTGGCCGGCTTGCCCTCCTCGATGCCCCACGGCATCTCCGCGGCCCTGGCCGGGTTGGTGGTGACCATCTCGTAGGCACGGAACAGCTCCGCTCGGCCGGTCATCTGGCCAACGTGCACGAGCATCGACAGCGCGTCGAGCATCGACCCGCGACCGAGCGGGTACCACGGATCCATGATCGAGTCGTGGCCGCAGGCCACGTTGATGCCGGCCGCGTCGAGCTCCTTCACGCGCGTCATGCCCCGACGCTTGGGGTACGTGTCGAATCGACCCTGCAGGACGATGTTGTCGAGCGGGTTGGCCACGATCGTCACGCCGGCCCGCCTGAGGATCTGGATCAGCTTGAAGGCGTAGTTGTCGTTGTACGACGCCATCGCGGTGGTGTGGCCGGCGACGACCCGACCCTGCATCCCGTCGCGGATCGCGCGGGCGGCCACGACCTCCAGGAAGCGGCTCTGCTCGTCATCGGTCTCGTCGCAGTGCAGGTCGATCGGCGCCCCCGTCTCCTTGGCGAGGTCGAAGATGAAGTGCACCTCCTCGACCCCGTCGTCGCGCGTCCACTCGTAGTGCGGGATGCCGCCGATGACGTCGCAGCCGCGGCGCATCGCCTCGCGCATCAGCTCCTTGCCGTCGGGGAAGGAGAGGATGCCGTCCTGCGGGAAGGCGATCAGCTTCAGCTCGACGATGTCGCGGACCTCCTCGCGCAGCTCGAGCAGCGCCTTGAGGGCGACGAGGTTCGGATCGCAGATGTCGACGTGCGAACGGATGAGGCCGGTTCCCTGCGCCACCTCCCATCGGATCGCCTCGAGCGCGCGCCCCTTGACGTCCTCGTGGGTAAGCGACGGCTTGCGCTCCGCCCAGGTCAGGATCCCCTCGATCAGCGTCCCGGACTCGTTGTGGCGCGGCTCGCCGACGGTCAGGACGGCGTCCATGTGGACGTGGGGGTCGACCAGCGGAGGAGAGAGGAGGGATCCCTCGGCGTCGAGTTCGGTGGCGGCCGATGGGAGCTGCCCGCGCTCGCGAATGGCGGTGAAGCGGCCATCCTCGATGCCGATGTCGACCGGCTCGGGATGCGTCCCGGCGGTCGGGTGCAGGCGTGCGTTGCGAACGACAAGATCCATTGCCACCCGCTCTTCATCTGGGGCGTCGACCGAGCGACGCGACGACGCATGATGGCGCGGCCGATCCCGCGCCGCATCGTCTTTTTGCGCGTCATTCGCGGGTCGCGGCTGGGTCATATACTGGCCCGGCGTGGTCGTCGGGGCGTAGCGCAGTCCGGTAGCGCACTTGAATGGGGTTCAAGAGGTCGCTGGTTCGAATCCAGTCGCCCCGACCACAGCCCCGAGGCCCCTATCGAGCCCGCCTGACGCGTCCGAGGTCACGCCCGAGGGGGCTCATCGGCTCTTGTGCCTCCTGCGACCCAACTCGACGATCGGTTCGTCATCGAACGACGCCGAGGAAGGGACAAGCATGACCAGCACCGTGATCTCACGCGACAAGGAGGCCGATCTCGCCGGACCGGGGATTGGCAGGTACGAGGACCTCGAACGGATCCTCCCGCAGGGATACAGCTCGCTGCTCACCCGGCGAGAGACCCAGACCGCCATCTACGCCATCAAGGAGTACATCGAACGAGAGCTCTGCCGCGAGCTGAGCCTGGAGATGGTCCAGGTCCCGCTCATCGTCGATGCCGAGTCGGGCGTCAACGACATGCTAGATCGCGACGGCTCCCGGACGCCGATCCAGTTCCACATCTCGAACGACCATGACCAGCACCCGATCGATGCCCAGGTCGTGCAGGCCGCGACCAAGTGGAAGCGATTCGCGCTGAAGGAGTTCGGCTTCGGCGTCGGTGAGGGACTGTGCACGGACATGCGAGCCGTGAGGAAGGACTACTTCCTCGACCACGACCACAGCGCGTACGTCGACCAGTGGGATTGGGAGCGCGTGATCACGGCCGATCAGCGCAACCTCGCGTACCTCAAGGGGGTCGTCCGATCTATCTGGCGCGTCCTGCGCGGCGCAGAGCAGCTCGCCAACGGCCTCTACCCGCAGCTGGTGACGGATCAGTACCCCGGACTGCCCGAGGAGATCGAGTTCTTCCACGCCGAGGAGATCCTGGAGCTGTATCCCGATCTGCCGCGCAAGCAGCGCGAGACGGCGATCCTGCAGGAGCATCCGGCGATCTTCATCATCGGCATCGGCTGGACGCTGGCCGACGGCTACCCGCACGAGATGCGGGCCGCCGACTACGACGACTGGGCGACCGAGACGTTCGCGGACGACGGGCGACCGATGCATGGGCTCAACGGCGACATCCTCGTCTGGAATCCGGTCACCCGCCGGCGCCATGAGCTGACCTCGATGGGGATCAGGGTCGATGCCGAGACCCTGCGCCGTCAGCTCCAGCTCACCGGCCAGCTGGACTGGCTGGAGCTGCCCTATCACCGGGGCATCGTCGAGGGCGAGCTGGCGTTGTCGATCGGCGGCGGAATCGGCCAGTCCCGGACCCAGATGCTGCTGCTCAAGAAGGCGCACCTGGGCGAGGTGAGCGTGACCGTCTGGCCCGACGTGCTCAAGGAGATGTGCCACGCGAAGGGGATTCACGTCCTGGAATAGGCGCTGATAACGCAAGCGCCCGACCCTGCGGGCCGGTTGCGTCGACGCCGGCCGCGGGGCGTGGCACGATGGGTCGATGACCGATCACCCGCTCGACGCGGCGGATGTCCTCGTGCGCCGCGCCTTCTCAGCCGCTCCCTCCGGACTGGTGACGGACCTGGACGGGACGATCTCACCCATCGTCGACGATCCGGCAACGGCAACGCTCGTCCCGGCGGGAATGGACGTGCTGAGCCTGTTGTCTCGGCGGCTGGCGGTGGTCGCCGTGGTGACGGGAAGGGCCGCCGTCGACGCACGGCGGGTGCTCGGCGCGGCGAGGGCCGATCTGCTCATCGTGGGGAACCATGGGCTTGAGTGGCTCTGGCCGGGACACAGCGTGCCGGAGACATCGGCTGACGTTGCGCGCCTGCGTCCCCTGCTGCGCTCGGTCCTCGCCTCGGTCCCGGCCATCCCGCGCCTGGAAGTCGAGGACAAGGGCCTCTCTGCGACCATCCACTACCGGCGGGTGCAGGATCCGGAGCGCGCGCGAGCGACCCTGCTCGGCTCATTCACGAGGGCGAAGCTCCCGATCGAGCTCGAGGTGCGCGAGGGCCGGCGCAGCGTGGAGCTGCGTCCGACCGCGGCCGCCCACAAGGGAACCGCCGTCGCCGAAATCGTCGATCGCTTCGCCCTCCGCGGGCTGGTCGTCGCCGGCGATGACGTCACCGATCTGGACATGTTTCGTGCCTCCCACGAGCTGCGGCGAACAGGGGTGACAACTGTGGCTGTCGCGATTGCCGGCGGCCATGAGGTGCCCCGCGAGGTGCCCGATGCGGCGGATGTCGTCCTGGAATCGCCCGATGCCTTCGTCAGGCTTCTGCGGCGGGCCGAGGCCTCGCTCTTCGCTTGACCGGGGGGTGCTGCCTGCCTCCTTCCGCGGAAACGGCGATCGGGGCCAGGTCCTCGAGCTGGCGCTGGAGCCACACCGAGATGTCCTCGCGGGCGACCCCGGCGCGCAGGCCATCGAGCCGACGGCGTCGCTCGGTCAGCGGCATTTCGAGCGCCGCCGCAATAGCGTCCGCGGTGCCGACGATGTCGGCGGGGGCCACTGCCAGCACGCCCTCGGCCATCTGGTCGAAGGCCCCGGCCGTTTCGGAGAGGATCAGGACGCCGTCCCGTTCGTTGACGACGACGGCCTCCTTGGCGACGAGGTTCATGCCGTCGATCAGGGGATTGACCAGGACCACATCGGCGATGGAGAGCCCGGCGAGGGCTTGTGGGTAGTCGTTTTCGAAGTAGATCTTCACCGGCGTGCGTCCGCCTCGGCCGAAGCGCGCGTTGATGCGCTCTGCGGCGTCGCGGACGCGTCGCCCGTAGTCGCGGTACTCCCGGATGCTCGTCCGGGACGGAACCAGGAACGCCAGGAAGGTCAGGTGGCCGCGCAGGTCGGATCGCTGCTCGAGCAATGCCTCGAAGGCGTGGAAGCCACGAATGATGTTCTTGGAGGGCTCGAGTCGATCGACCCGCACGATGACGCGCTCCGCCGTCGCCAGGAGCATCTCGTCGCGGCGGCGCCGCGCGGCGGTGGAGGCAGCGCTGCGACGCGTGGCGTCCACATCGATGCTGATCGGGTACACCCGAACCGTTGTCGTGCGCCCGTCACGGGCCACCGTTCGGGACTCGTAGTCGACCCGTGCGTCGGGCACGAACGACTCGACGGTTCGCAGGAAGTTGTGCGCGAAGCGGGCAGTCTGGAACCCGACGATGTCGTTGGCGAGGAGTCCCCGCACGATCTCCTCGCGCATCACGCGAGGGAGCACCTGCCACAGGGAGGACGACGGCCACGGGATGTGAGTGAAGTGACTGAGCACGGCGGAAGGTCGTGCCCGGCGAATCGTCGGGGCGGCGAGGTACAGGTGATAGTCGTGCAGCATGATTCGCGGGCTGGGGTCGTCTCTCGGGACCTCGCGGAGGACCGCCTGGGCAAGGGCCGCATTGAGCTGGACGTAGCCGCCATGCCAGGCACGCATGACGGCGGCATCGATCATCGGGCGCTCCGGCAGGTTCCACATTTCGTGCTGGAAGAACCAGAGCAGCGGGTTGGCGATGACGTTGTTGGCGGCCTCGAACACCGGCCTCTCGACGCGGGCGAGCCGCAGCCTCACCGAATCGTCGGGGAGCGCCCGAGGAATGGCCTCCGGATCGAGGGCCGCGCGGCGGTCCGCATCGTTCATGGTTGCTGCAACCCACGTGATCGGGACATGCCGGCTCAACTGCGACAGGGCGGTAACGACGCCGCCCGATCCCCGGCGCGCTCGCAATGTCCCGTCTGAGGTCGCCGTAAAGTTCACCGGTCCGCGGTTGGCGGCGAGAATCAGCCGGCGCCCGTCCAGCAGCCGCTCGGCGGCGGCGGACAGCCGCGCCTCCGCATCGGCGGACCGTTTCGAGTCCGTACTGGGTTGGGCTGTCGCCAGGATCCGCACCTCGCCCTTCTCATCGCCCGATCGCGCTAACGCAGAGACGCCCGGTCCTCGCGGACCGGGCGTCTCCGGGACTTGCCCCGAGCGCTTGCGCGCTCCGGTCGCGATCGGTGCTAGGCGGCTGAGACCTTGCCGGCGCGGGGACCGCGGGGGCTGGACTCGACCTCGAAGTTCACCTTCTCGCCACCGACGAGGCGATCGAACTCAAGGGAGCGATCGAGCCCGTCACGGTGGAAGAAGTACTCCTTGCCGTCCTCGGCTGCAATGAAGCCGAAGCCGCGGTCGGAGACGACCTTCTTGATGGTACCTGTGGTCATGTTGACCTCGTTCTCTTCTCGAAGTGAGCCGACGACGCACGGCCGGCTCGAGAAGGAACCTGACGACCACGCGGGAGACTCCCAAGGGGGGAGAGTGCCCACAAGTCTAGCCGGGATGGGCGAATGGCGCGAATCGGAGGCCGGTTCGGTCGCGTAGGATGGGCCGGCCCGATGACAGACGCGCTCGGCTATACGGCCGCCACCTACGGGGTCCTGATGGCCGTCTCGCCCCTCCTCCAGATCCGCCGCATGTTCCAGACGCGCTCGTCCGCGGACGTGTCGCTCGGCTACCTGTGGGTCCTCGAGATCGGCTTCGGGCTGTGGGTCGCGTACGGGATCTCGCTGCCGAACCTGGCGATCGTGATCCCGAACTGCTTCGCCGTCACGGTGGGGTTGGCCACCATCCTCGTCGCCCGCCACTTCCGCTCCCGCGACCTTTGACCCGCGGGCGTCGTGCTCTTCGGCACTAGGCCCACGCAGCTCGCGCGACCAGCCTCTTGCTGACGGACCAGGCGCTGGTCCGAGCCTGCACGCACGAAGGAGCTGGCCATGGCGCGCCGGATCGTGATCATGGGAGCCGCTGGCCGCGACTTCCACAACTTCAACGTCGTCTACCGGGACCATCCCGCGTATCAGGTCGTGGCCTTCACGGCGACCCAGATACCCGGCATCGCCGGGCGCCTGTATCCGCCGCTGCTCGCCGGCTCGCTGTACCCCGGCGGCATTCCGATCGTGCCCGAGTCCGAGCTGGAGGACCTCCTGGCGCGGGAGTCGATCGACGAGGTCGTGTTCGCGTACAGCGACGTCAGCCACGAAACCGTGATGCACGCCGCGTCGCGGGTGCTGGCCGGAGGCGCGGACTTCGTCCTCCTCGGGCCATCCCGCACCATGGTTGCCTCGCGAAAGCCGGTCGTGGCGATCTGCGCGGTCCGCACCGGCTCGGGCAAGAGCCAGACCACGCGTCGCGTGGCCGAGATCGTCGCCGAGATGGGACTGCGCGTAGCGGTCGTGCGACACCCGATGCCGTACGGCGACCTCGTGGCGCAGGCCGTCCAGCGCTTCGAGACGATGGCGGATCTCGCTGAGGCCCAGGCCACCATCGAGGAGCGCGAGGAGTACGAGCCGCACATCGCCGCCGGTCGCATCGTCTTCGCCGGCGTCGACTACGAGGCAATCCTGGCCGAGGCCGAGAAAGAGGCCGACGTGATCCTGTGGGATGGCGGGAACAACGACCTGCCGTTCTATCGGCCGGACCTGATGATCGTGGTGGCCGACCCGCTGCGGGCGGGCGACGAGCTGCACTATCACCCCGGCGAGACCGCCCTGCGGATGGCCGACCTGGTCATGATCAACAAGATCGACTCGGCGAACGCCGGCCAGATGGCGCAGGTCCGAGCCGATATCGGCCTGCTCAATCCACGGGCGACCATCCTCGAGGCGCGGTCCACGGTTCGAGTGGACAGCCCGATCGACGGCGCGCGGGTGGTCGTGGTCGAGGACGGGCCGACCCTGACGCACGGCGGGATGACTTTCGGGGCCGGCATCGTGGCGGCCACGAGGTTCGGTGCCGATCCGGTCGATCCGCGGCCGTACGCGGTCGGCAGCATCGCGGACGTGCTCGAGCGCTACCCGGATCTTGGGCCGCTCGTGCCGGCGATGGGATACGGCGACGAGCAGACGCATGAGCTGCAGGCGACCCTGGACGCCGTCCCGGCCGACCTCGTCCTCTCGGCAACCCCCATCGACCTGACCCAGGTCCTCACGCTCAACAAGCCGGTGGTCCGCGTCCGATACGACCTCGAGGAGACCGACCCGGAGGCCTTCGCCGCTCCGCTGCGGCGCGTCGTCGAGCGGGCCAGGCTAGGGGAGCTGGTGGGCATCGTCTAGGGAGGCGTATGCGGCACCTCGCCACGGCGGTAGCATCCCGCCGTGGTCGAGTCCTCCGTCCTGCCCGCCGCTGCGCCGTTCGTGCTGCGGGCGGCGCTGCTGACCCCGCTCGCCTCCGGCGGGCTGCGGTCGGAGGCTGACGCCCGGATCGAGGTCGACGCGAACGGGCGGATCGCCGCGGTCGCCCGCTGGCAGGGGACCGCTGAGGCTGGGGTGGTCGACCTTCGGCCGTGGGTCGTGATGCCCGGCCTGGTCGACCTCCATGCGCACCTGCCTCAGCTGCCGAACGCCGGGGTCGGGGCCGGGCTCGAGCTGCTGACGTGGCTGGAGCGCTTCATCTTCCCGCTGGAGCGCGACTTCGACGTCCCGACCGCCGAGCTGATCGCGCCAGCGGCGTTCCGTGCCTTCTCGCGCGCCGGCACGACCACGGTCGTTGCCTACGGCGCCCTCTGGGCCGATAGCCTGGACGCCTGCTTCCGGGCCGCGGAGGCGCACGGCATCCGGGCGGTCATCGGCAAGGTGATGATGGATCGCCTCAGCTACGACACGGATCGAGACCCGACCGAGGTGCTCGAGCTCTCCCTGCGCCAGTCGGCCGAGCTCTGCGCGACCTGGCACGGCCGCGACGACGGACGGCTGATGTATGCGTTCACGCCCCGATTCGCGGTGAGCTGCTCGGCCGAGATGCTGCGCGCCTCGGCACGGGCCGCAGCCGACGCCGGCGCCTACTGGCAGACGCACCTGTCGGAGGATCGCGGCGAGGTCGCAGAGGTGACGCGGCTCTTTCCCGAGGCGCTGGACTACACCGATGTCTACGATCGCGCCGGTGGACTCACCCCGCGGGCCATCTTGGCGCACGCGATCCACCTGTCGGACCGCGAGGTGGCGCGGCTGGCGGCCAGCGGCTCCGTCATCGCCCACTGCCCAAGCTCGAATCTCTTCCTGGCCAGTGGCGCGATGCCGCTCGCTCGCTACCTGGCGGGCGGCATCCGGGTGGGCCTCGGCTCGGACGTGGCCGCGGGGCCCGATGCGCCGCTGTTCAGCGTCATGCGTGCCGGCGCCTACACCCAGAACGCGCTTCGCGCCGCCGGCCTGAGCGACGCCCCGCCCCTGAGCCCGGCCGACTGGCTTCGCATGGGGACGCTCGGCGGGGCGGAGGCGCTTGGCCTGGAGGATCGGATCGGCTCGGTGGAGGAGGGGAAGGAGGCCGACCTGATCGTCGTGGACCCCTCCGTGACCCTGCCCCTGGAAGGGATCGGCGCGCACGACGGCGGGCCGTCCGACGAGATGCTGAGCCGCCTCATCTTTCGGGCGCACCCGGCGATGGTCCGCGGCGCCTGGGTGCGTGGGCGCCGGCTGCCTTCCTGACCGATCGTGCATCGGCTAGGCTACCGGCCATGAGCATGGACCGGGTCATCCAGATCCTCGTCAACGCCGGAGCGCTGTACGTCGCCGACTTCCTGATCGAGGGAATCACGTTCGCCGGCGAGTGGTGGAAGTTCCTGCTCGTGGCGCTCGCCTTCAGCCTGCTGAACACCTACGTGCGCCCGATCCTGCGGATCCTCACCCTTCCGATCAGCGTCATTACCCTGGGCATCTTCCTGCTCGTCATCAATGCGGCGATGCTGCTGCTGACCAGCGCCATCAGCGACCAGCTGACGCTGGGCTTCCACGTCGACGGCTTCGGGGCCGCCTTCCTGGGCGCGATCGTGGTCGCCATCGTGGGCTGGGGGCTGTCGATGGTCATCGGCGCCGCCCGGACTCCGACCCGGGTCCTCTGACGAACAGGGCTCCCGGCTGGATCGGCCTCCTCTTCGCGGTCGCCGCCGGCCTAGCCATCGTCCTCACCGGGCCGCTTCTGCTGTTCAACCCCTGGCTGGTAAGCGCGGAGCAGGCGCGCCATGGTGTGGCGGCCTCGCTCGGCACGGATCAGGTCAACGTCGACCGCGTGACGGCGATCATGCTGCGCGACCTGTTCATCGATGGCGACTTCCTGGCCAACATCGACAACGACCCGCCGCTCCTGGATGCCGCCGAGCGCAGTCACATGTCCGACGTCGGCGGACTGGTACGGGTCTTGGCCGCGCTGGAGGTCGCCGCGGTCCTCGCCCTCCTGGTCTGCGGGTGGCTGCTGCGCGCCGAGCGGGCGCGTCGCGGGAGGCTGCTGCGGCGTGCCGCGCTGGCCGTTGGCGCCGTGGCGCTCATGCTCGGGATCCTCTTCGCCGTCGACTTCGACACCGCCTTCGCCTCGTTCCACGCCCTCTTCTTCGCCGAGGGGACGTGGCAGTTCGGGCCGGAGTCGAACCTCATCCGCCTCTTCCCGGAACCCTTCTGGTTCGAGACGTCGCTGCTGGCCGGTGCCTCGATCGTCCTGGGCGCGGCGCTTGCGTTCTGGCTCGCGGGTCGGAGCCTGGCAACCGATCCAGCCGCGGGCTGAGCCCGGCTACACTCGCCGCATGGGCCAATCGATCCGCATCGGCCGCATCTTCGGCGTCCAGATCGGCCTCCATCCCTCGTGGTTCGTGATCGCGCTGATCGTGACCTACACGATGGCGGCCGGGCAGCTGCCCGACGCCTATCCGAGCTGGGACCAGGGCCTGTACTGGGTCGTCGGAGCGGTGATCTCGCTGCTCTTCTTCGCCTCGGTCCTCGCCCACGAGCTGAGCCACGCCGTGGTGGCCCGGCGCTTCGGGCTGAAGGTCCGCGACATCACGCTCTTCATCTTCGGCGGGGCGGCCACCCTGGAGGGTGATCCGAAGCGGCCGCGCGACGAGGCGCTCATCGCCGCGGCGGGACCCCTGACCAGCCTGGTGATTGGTGCGGTCCTGCTGGGCATCGACGCCGTCATCGGGCAGCCCCAGCTCGAGGCGACGGTTGGCTGGCTCGGCTTCATCAATGTCACGCTCGGCCTGTTCAACCTCATCCCCGGCTTCCCGATGGATGGCGGCCGGATCCTGCACGCCGTCCTGTGGCGCTTCCGCGGCGATCGCAGCGCGGCGACGCGCAACGCGGCCGGGGTGGGGAGGCTGTTCGGCTACGTCCTGATCGCCGGCGGGGTCTTCCTCATCTTCCAGGGGGCGAGCCTGTTCAGTGGCGTGTGGCTGGCGCTCATCGGCTGGTTCCTGTCGAACGCCGCCGAATCGACCATCGCGCAGGTGAGCGTCGAGCACGCACTGAAGGGGATCAAGGTCCACGAGGTGATGGAGAGCGATCCTCCCTCGATCACGCCGAACGAGTCGGTCGCGGACCTCGTCAACGAGCGGCTGATCCGCGGCGAGCATCGGTCGTTCCTGGTGCGGCACGACGATGGGGGGCTGGCGGGGATCGTGACGCTGTCGGACGTGCGGCGGATGCCGCGCGAGAACTGGGAGGCGGCGCGGGTGACCGACATCATGACCCGCTACGCGGACCTCGCCACCATCGGTCCGGATGCCGAGCTCGAGGCGGCGCTCAAGCTCCTCCAGGAGCGCGAGGTGAACCAGCTGCCGGTGGTGACCGACGAGGGCCGGACGGTGGTCGGCCTCCTGACGCGTGCCGGCATCCTGCGGCTGATCGAGGCGCGGATGCGCCTGGGCGTTTAGCCCGATGCTCTCCGTCGAGGAGGCCCGCGAGCGGATCCTGGCGGGCGTGCGGCTCACGGACGTCGAGACGGTCTCGCTGCTCGAGGCGGCCGGCCGCGTGCCCGCCATGGCGAATGTGTCGGCGGCGGTTGACGTGCCGCCGTTCGCCAACTCATCGATGGATGGCTTTGCGCTGCGCAGCGCCGATGCGCCCGGCGAGCTGCCGATCGTGGGTGAGGCGGCCGCCGGCGCCGCGTCGCTGCCATCGGTCGAGCCCGGCACTGCCGTCCGGATCATGACGGGGGCGCCGCTCCCGCCCGGCGCCGACACGGTCGTCCCGGTCGAGGAGGCGGAGCTGATCGGCGACGATCGCGTTCGGCTGCCGGCCTCCGAGGTCGGCCGCTACGTGCGCGCCCAGGGCCACGACACGGCCCGTGGCGACGTCATCGAGCTGGCGGGGGAGCCGCTCTCCGCTTCGAGCCTCGCCGTGCTTGCGTCGCTCGGCATCGGCGCAGTCGCCGTTCGCCGCCGGCCGCGGGTGGCCATCCTGTCGACCGGCGACGAGCTCGTCTCGCCAGGTGACGCCATCGGCCCGGGACAGATCCACGACGCCAACTCCGTCGCGCTGGTCGCGGCGGTGCTCGAAGCCGGCGGGGACCCGATCCTGCTCCCCGGCGTCCGCGACGACCCGGCGGCCATCGATGCGGCCCTCCGCGACGGCTCCGCGCAGGCGGACCTCCTGGTTGCCAGCGGCGGGGTCAGCGTCGGACGCCACGACCATGTGCGCGCCGGGATCGAGAGGCTCGGCGAGCTCGACTTCTGGCGGATCGCCGTGCAGCCCGGGAAGCCGCTGGCCTTCGGGTCGATCGGGGCATGCCGCGTGATCGGCCTCCCGGGCAACCCGGTGAGCGCGCTCGTGACGTTCGAGCTCTTCGCGCGCATCCTCCTGCGCGGCATGCTCGGCCTGCCCGGTGATGGGCGGCTCCACGTGGCAGCTCGCCTCGACACGATGGTGCCAAAGGATCGCGAGCGCCGTGCCTATCTGCGGGTCGTCGTGCGGGACGGCGCCGGCGGCTGGGTCGCCAGCCCGGCCGGAGGACAGGGATCGGCGCAGCTTCGGGCGCTCGCCGCGGCGAACGCCCTGCTCGCCGTGCCGGAGGGGGAGACGGCCGGGGAGGCCGGCGCTCTGTACGATGCCACCCTGCTGCGAGGAGTCTCGTGAAGCCATCGCACCTCGGCCCGGAGGGCGCGCCGCGCATGGTCGACGTCGGGAGCAAGCCGATCACCGCGCGCCGCGCGGTGGCGGCCGCGACCCTGCGGCTGCGTCCGGAGACGCTCGCATCGCTCCTCGATGCCGGTGGACCGAAGGGCGATGCCTTCGTGGTGGCGCGCCTGGCCGGGATCGCGGCGGCGAAGCGAACGGCGGAGCTCATACCGCTCTGCCACCCGATCCCGCTCGACCGCATCGAAGTCGAGGTCAGCGCCGACCGCGAAGCCGGGACGGTCACCGTTCGAACGGAGGTCCACGCCACCGCGCGCACCGGCGTGGAGATGGAGGCCATGACCGCGGCAAGCGTGGCCGCGCTCACCTTCTACGACATGGCCAAGGCGCTGCAGCGCGACATCGTCATCGAGCGGGTCGAGCTCCTCAGCAAGGAGGGCGGCCGCAGCGGCGCCTGGTCGAAGGAGGGCGGGAGCCAAGCGGGCGAGCCCAGCGCGGCGCACGAGGCAATGGTGATCACCTGCTCGACCCGCGCGGCGGCGGGCGAGCGTCCCGACGCCTCCGGCCCGGCGATCGTGGCCGCGCTGCGCGAGGCAGCCTTCGACGTCGCGCCCGAGCCGATCCTCCTGCCGGACGACGAGGACCGCATCGCCGCGACCCTGGCGGCACTTGCCGACGGCGGAGTGCGGCTGATCGTCACGACCGGCGGCACGGGCCTCACGCCAGGCGATCGGAGCCCCGCGGCGACGCTGCGCGTCATCGACCGCGAGGTGCCCGGCATGGCGGAGCTGATGCGCGCGGCGGGCCTCGCCTCGACGCCGATGGCCTCGCTCTCGCGTGGGGTCGTGGGCGCGCGTGGCTCGACCCTGATCGTCAACCTGCCTGGCTCACCGCGCGGGGCAGTCGAGTCCTTGAGTGCCCTCCTGCCCGTCCTGCGGCACGCCCTGGAGCAGCTTGCGGGCGGCGATCACTGATCGGGTATGCCTGCACGGACTCGGCTCGACTCGATTGCAGCGCGCACGGGTCGAGATATGTCCACGGCTGCATGGCGGCGACATGGTTTGGGGCGATAGCCGCCATCTACAGTCCACAGCGGCATCTGGACCCGGAGAGCGGCGGGTAGCATGGCCGGGATGGAGGTCGGGATTCCGTACTACCCGCTGATCGTGGTGCCGGCCGTGGTCGCCATCGCGCTCTTCTGGCGTCGCGCCGGCCGCCACTTGGCCGTCCTGCGCGCCGGGCGGCCGATCGACCGCCTGGACCAGCCGCTGCGCCGGATCTGGGGCGTGATCGTCTACGTCATCGCCCAGCGGCGGCTGCTCAACGAGCTCGGCCCGGGGTTGATGCACGCCTTCATCTTCTGGGGATTCCTCGTCCTCCTCGTCACGACGGGCAACTACTTCGCCAACGGCCTGGTCGAGACGGTCCTGCGCTGGCCGCTGGGCGGCATCCTCTGGTTGGCGGCGGTGGCGATCGCCAACCTGTTCATCGGCCTGGTGCTGGGAGCTCTTGCCTATGCGGTGTGGCGCCGGGTCGTGCAGCGCCCCGCCCGCCTCGCGCTGAGCCGCGACGCCTTCATCATCCTGGCCCTGATCCTGGGCGTGGTGCTGAGCGAGGTGATCGGGGACGCCCTCCGCTTCGTTGCCCGCCCCGACGACCCCGCGCGGGTCGCCGCCATCCTGGCCGGCCCGCTGTCGCTGGCCCTCGAGCGGATCGGTCCGGACGCCGCTGCCACCGGCTTCGGGATCCTCGCCTGGGTCCACATCGGCTTCGTGATGGTGTTCGGCACATACCTGCCCTACAGCAAGCACCTCCACATCCTGACCAGTGAGCCGAACGTCTACCTGCGCAACCTCGAGCCGCGCGGTGCCCTGCGCAAGATGGACCTGGAGGCCGAGCCCCCGCCCGGCGAGGAGCTCGTCTTCGGCGCGAAGGGGCTCAAGGACCTCACCTGGCGCCACCTGCTCGACGGCCTTTCGTGCACGGAGTGCGGTCGCTGCATGGAGTTCTGCCCGGCCTCGATGACCGGCAAGACCCTCTCCCCTAAGCACTTCATGGAGGGCCTGCGCGACCAGATCGGGGCGGCCGAGACGGCGCTCGCCGCCGCCGCCGGAGCGCAGCGGGCCGCAAAGGGGGGCGCAGTCGGTGGCGCGGCGGCGTCCGAGGCCTCGCTCGGGCTGGCGCAGGAGCGTGCGGTCGAAGCGCTGTCGCTCCCGCTCGTCGATCACGCCATCCCCGAGGAGGCGGTCTGGCAGTGCACCACCTGCGGCTGGTGCGTGGAGGGCTGCCCGGTGCTGATCGAGCACGTCGACAGCATCGTCGAGATCCGGCGCAACCTGGTCCTCGAGGAGAGCCGCTTCCCGAAGGAGCTCAACGCGGCCTTCCGCAACATGGAGACGGCCGGCAATCCCTGGGGACAGCCGCGCAGCGCTCGGCTGGACTGGGCCAAGGGCATGGACGTGCCGGTCCTGGGCGCCGATGACGACGCGGCTGCCACGCACCGCGGCGTGCTGTACTGGGTCGGCTGCGCGGGCGCCTTCGACGACCGCAACCGCAAGGTGGTGCGCGCGATGGCGGCGCTCCTCAAGCAGGCGGGGATCCCCTTCGCCGTGCTGGGCCCGCGCGAGACCTGCACCGGGGACCCGGCTCGCCGCGCGGGCAACGAGTACCTCTTCCAGATGCTGGCCGAGGAGAACGTGGCGACGCTCACGGCGGCGCACGACGACCACAGCGTGCGGACGATCGTGGCCAGCTGCCCGCACTGCTTCAACACGATCCGCAACGAGTACCCGCAGTTCGGCCTCTCCGGCATCGAGGTGGTGCACCACACCCAGCTGCTCGACACGCTGGTCGCCGATGGCCGCCTGACGCCCGACCGAACCAACGAGGCGGTCGTGGCGTACCACGACGCCTGCTACCTCGGCCGCTACAACCAGGTCTATGACGAGGGGCGCCGCGTGATCGAGTCGGTTCCCGGCCAGTCGGTGGTCGAGATGGAGCAGCACCACCGCAAGGGGCTGTGCTGCGGGGCGGGTGGCGCGCGGATGTGGATGGAGGAGCGCGAGGGGCAGCGGATCAACCATCGCCGCACCGAACAGGCGCTCGCCACCTCGCCGTCGGCGATCGCCACCGCCTGCCCCTTCTGCCTGGTCATGCTCCGAGACGGCGTCACCGATCTCGACCGTGCGGACGTCGCGGTTCGCGACGTGGCCGAGCTGCTGGCGGACGCGACCGGCGCCTGGACCTACGAGGTCGCCGATCGGTCGCTGAGCCGCGGGTTCCGCCGGATCTGGCCCTAGCCCCGCCGCGATTCGCCGCGGGTCGCTGCCATGGCCGCTGATCGGCTAGCATCGGTCGCCAAGGAGGGCACCGTGGCCGTCGTTGAACGTCAAGAGCTGGATCGCGGTCGGGTCAAGGCCATCGTCGAGCGCGAAGAGGCGGCCTATCGGGCGCGCACCCCGCGCAGCGCCGAGCTCCACCAGCGCGCCATGGCGTCCATGCCGCTCGGCGTGGCGAGCTCCTTCCAGACCTACGACCCGTACCCGCTCTTCATCAGCGAGGGCCGCGGCTCGCGGATGTGGGACGTCGACGGCAACGAGTACCTCGACTTCGACATGGCCCTCGGCGTGCTCGCAGCCGGGCACTCGCATCCGGCCTTCGTCGAGGCCATCCAGCGACGCGCGGCGATCGGCACCGCCTTCACCTTCCCGATCGAGGAGCAGATCCTCGTCGCCGAGGAGCTGAAGCGCCGCTTCCGCGCCGACCTGGTGCGGTTCAGCAACTCGGGTACCGAGGCGACGATGGACGCCATCCGGGTCGCGCGTGGCTTCACCGGCCGCGAGAAGATCATCAAGTTCGAGGGCGGCTATCACGGCCACCACGACGACGTGCTGATGAGCATCCAGCCGCCGCGCGACCTGATCGGCGACGTCGAGGCTCCGAACACCGTCCCGACCAGCGCCGGCATCCCGCGCAGCCGGATCGCCGAGACGGTGGTGGCGCCGTTCAACCAGCCGCAGATCGTCGAGCGCATCCTCGAGCGGCACAAGGGCGAGATCGCCGCGATCATCGTCGAGGCGGTGCAGTTCAACATCGGCGTCGTGCCGCCGGAGCCGGGCTTCCTCGAGCGCCTGCGCGAGCTGGCGACCGCCCACGGGACGGTGCTCATCTTCGACGAGGTCAAGACCGGCGTGGTCATCGCCTATGGCGGTGCCACGGAGTACTTCGGCGTGCAGCCGGACCTCTTCTGCCTGGCCAAGAGCATCGGCGGCGGGACGCCGATCGGCGCGTTCGGCGGGCGGGAAGAGGTGATGCGCGTGATCGAGGGCGGCGCGAAGTCGCCGCTCATCGAGGCCGAGCTGAGCCATTCGTCGTTCGGCGGCACGTCGCGCGTGGCCCACATGGGCACGATGAATGGCTCGCCGCTGGTGATGGCCGCGGCGCTGGCGGTGCTGACCAAGGTGCTCACCCCCGATGCCTACCCGCGACTGCAGGCGATGGGCGACCGGCTGACCGCGGGGAGCCAGCAGATCGTCGACGAGTTCGGCCTCCCGGGCTATGCGATCAACGTCGGGCCGAAGGGGATCGTCATGTTCGCGCCGCAGCGAGTCACCGGCTACCGCGACTTCATCGGCCTGGATGATGAGCTGTGGGCATCGTCGTTCTGGTTCCTCGCCAACCGGGGCATCCTCATCCCGCCCGCCCCCGACGACCAGTGGACGCTCTCCGTCCAGCACACCGACGACGAGATCGACCGCTACCTGGCGGTCTTCCGCGAGTGGGCGATCGAGGTCGCCGGCTGAGGGTACGGGCTGTATCGGCTTCCGTAAGGAGGATCGAGATGCTTGAACGTCTGGCGCGTCCGTGGTCCCGCCTCTGGGACGGCACAGCCAAGCTGATGAACGCCATCTACGCGGCACTCGGGCGCCCCGGGAAGCTGCTCCAGGACTTCCTCAACGGATCCTGGCTCGGGCACTCGCTCCATCCGGTCGTGGTGGACGTGGTCGTGGGTGGCTCGACCGCGGCCGTCCTGCTCCAGCTGCTGAGCTGGTTCGGCGTCGCCGACCTGCGGGTGGCGATCCTCTGGGTCCTGGCCCTCACCTGGCTCGCAGGCCTCGCGGCGATCCTCAGCGGGCTGACCGACTTCAAGGACACCGCGTCCGGCGACGAGCGCCACGTCGTCGGCCTGCACGGATTCATCAACATCGTGGCTACGCTGCTGCTGGTCGGCGCCTTCTTCGCGCTGCTGGCCGAGGCAAATGGGCTGGGCGGTTGGCTGGTCATCGCCGGCTTCCTGGTCCTGAGCGTGGGTGCCTTCATCGGCGGCCACGTCGTCTTCAAGTACGGCTACATGGTCAACCACAACGCCTTCGCCGGCGGCAAGAAGGCCAGGGACTTCACCGCCGTCATGGCCGCCGGTGACCTCGCCGAGGCCACCCCGACCAAGGCCATGCTGGGCAGCACCGCGCTGGTCGTGGTACGGCGCGGCGACCTCGTCTTCGCCCTGAAGGAGACGTGCTCGCATGCTGGCGGACCGCTCTCCCAGGGCACCCTGGTGGGCGACACGATCGTCTGCCCGTGGCACGCCTCGGCCTTCCGGCTCAGCGACGGGGCAGTGCGCCACGGCCCGGCCACGGCGCGCCAGGTTTCCTACCGTGCCCGGCTCAACGAGGGCCAGGTGGAGGTCCAGGGGCCGATCGCCTAGGTCGATTCGGTATCCTGCGGGGGTGACCTACCGCCCCACTGCCGAGCACGACGAGCTGCGTGCCGTCGTGCGCGAGCTCGCCGAAGAGCAGGTCGCGCCGCGCGCGGCCGAGATCGACGCCACCGCCGAGTTCCCCTGGGACCTCAAGGAGCTGCTCGCCAAGCAGGACCTCCTCGGCATCTCCTTCCCGACCCGCTTTGGCGGCACCGAGCTCGACGACGTCGGGCAGGCGATCGTGGTCGAGGAGATCGCGCGCGCCGACGCCACCACCAGCCTGATCGTGATCGTCCAGAAGCTCGGAGCCCTGCCGATCATGCTGGCCGGGACCGAGGAGCAGCAGGCGCGCTACTTCCCGCGGCTCGCCAGCGGCGAGTGGATGTCCGCCTTCGCCCTCACCGAGGCGAGCGCGGGCAGCGACGTTGCGGGGATCCGGATGCGCGCCCGGCGCGATGGCGACGACTACCTCCTGTCCGGCAGCAAGCGCTTCATCACGCATGGCTCGATCGCGAACGTCATCACCGTCTTCGCCGCCACCGACCCGTACGCCGGAGGACGCAAGGGGCTGAGCGGGTTCATCGTGGAGACCGATAGCCCCGGCTTCTCGGCGCCCCGCCTCGAGCACAAGATGGGAATCCGGGGCTCGCCCACGGCCGAGCTGCACTTCGACGACGTGCGTGTGCCCGCAGCGAACCGCCTCGGCGAGGAGGGGGCGGGCTTCGCGCTGGCGATGGCCACGCTGGATCGCTCGCGGCTGTCCATCGCCGCACAGGCGGTCGGCATCGCGCAGGGGGCGCTCGATTACGCGGTGGGCTACGCGGCGCAACGCGAGCAGTTCGGAGAGCGGCTCGTCGACATGCAGGGGATCCAGTTCATGCTGGCGGACATGGCCAGCGCAACGGAGGCGGCTCGTCAGCTGGTCTATGCGGCTGCCGCCGCAGTCGATGCCGATGCTCCCGACGTGCCCTACTGGACGAGCTCCGCCAAGCTCATCGCCGGCGACGCCGCGATGCGGGTGACGACGGACGCCGTGCAGGTCCTGGGCGGATACGGCTATGTGAGCGAGTACCCTGTCGAGCGCATGATGCGCGACGCAAAGATCACCCAGCTGTACGAGGGAACGCAGCAGGTGCAGCGAATGATCGTGGCGCGCCAGCTCCTGCGACGGGCAGGCGTGGCGCGACCGGGACGAACGAGGGGAGATTCGACATCGGCCTGAAGATCGTGGTCTGCATCAAGCAGGTTCCCGCCACCACCGCGGCGAAGCGCTATACGGCCGACATGCGCATCGATCGGGCCGCGAGCGAGGCGGTGATCAACCCCCTCGACGAATACGCCATCGAGCAGGCGCTGCGCCTGCTGGAGTCGGGTGCGGTCGAGTCAGTCGGCTTCCTGTCGATGGGCCCGGAGCAGGCTGCGGAGGCGCTGCGCCGGGCACTCGCCATGGGCGGCGACGATGCGACGCTCGTCACCGATCCCGCCCTGGCCGGAGCGGATGCATGGGCCACCGCCCGCGTCCTGGCGGCGGCGCTCGACAAGCTGGCGCCGGACATCGCGCTGATGGGGATGGCCTCCGATGATGCGCGGGGATCGCTCGTCCCCGGTGCGGTGGCCGCCCTCCGCGGCGTGCCACTCCTCTCGTACGGCTCGGAGCTGACGATCGAGGGTTCGGCGGCGCGTATCCGCCGCCTCACCGCCGATGGCTTCGACATCGTCGAGGCGCCGATGCCGGTCGTCGCCAGCGTGACCGACCAGGTGGGGGAGCCGCGCTACGCGTCGCTGAAGGGAATCATGGCCGCCAAGCGCAAGCCGATGGAGAACTGGGGCCTTGGCGACATCGGCCTATCGGCCGACGACCTGCAAGGCGCCGCGCTGACCCGCGTGGTGGAGACCCGCAAGCCCGAGGCGAAGCCACCGACCGAGCGGGTCGAAGGCGTGAGCGCCGACGATGCGGTGACGCGCATCGCCGATTGGCTCGCGGCAAGGAAGCTGATCTGATGAGCAACGACGTCGCCTTCCTCGCCGAGTTCAGCGACGGCGCGCCCAGCCGTTCGGCGCTCGAGCTGGCCGCCGGGGCCGCCGATCTCGCGAGCGCGAGCGGCGGAGCCGCGGTGGCCCTCGCCTATGGTCCGGGCGCCGCAGGGGCCGCGGCGCTGGGCGCGGCCGGGGCGACGCGGGTCGTGCTCCTGGGCGACGCGGCGTCGCCCGCCATCGTGCATGCCGCCGCTGCGGCGGCGGCAGTCGCCGAGCTGCAGCCGCTGGCAGTTCTCGCGCCCGCCACGCCGAATGGACGGGACCTGGCGGCGGCGCTGGTCGGGCTGCTCGGCGTGCCGGCATTCGGTCCGGTCCGTGCAGTGCGCATCGAGGCGGGCAAGGTGCGAACCGAGCAGGCGACGCTGCAGGGAACCGTCGTCACCCTCAGCGAGCCGACCGACGGTGCCCCGCAGCCCGCGATCGTGCTGGTCCTGCCGAGCACCTTCACGCCGGTCGAGGGCGGGAGCGGAACGGCAACGGTCGGGCCAGCTCCAGCCTCCGATGCGGGTCCGCTCGGAGCGGCCCGCACCGTCGAGTCGCATCCGGCCGAGGCCGCGGTGGCGAATCTCGAGGAGGCGAACGTCATCGTGGCCGGTGGCCGCGGGGTCGGCAGTGCCGAGGGCTTCGCGCCGCTCGAGGAGCTCGCCGCCGTCCTGGGAGGCGCGGTCGGCGCCAGCCGCGCGGCCGCCGACGCGGGATGGGTGCCGTACCAGCTCCAGATCGGGCAGACCGGGAAGGTCGTCAAGCCTGCGCTCTATATCGGCTGCGGCATCAGTGGCGCGATCCAGCACCGCGTCGGGATGCAGACCGCCGAGAACGTGCTGGCCATCAACAAGGATCCCGACGCACCCATCGGCGAGTTCGCGGACCTCTTCGTGGTCGGCGACCTCTTCACCATCATTCCGAAGCTGACCGCCGAGATCCGGCGACGAAAGGGCGGCTCGTGACCCGGATTGGCCTCTGGCTGCTGCTCGTCGTCGCCCTGCCCGGGCTTCTCGGTGGCCGGCGCAGGCGCCGGCCACGGGTGCAGGCACGCGAGCTGAACGCCTATCGGCGCAACCTGTCCGAGCTCACCTCGATGGTCGACCTGGAGCTGGTGTCGCTCGCCGATCTGGTGGACGCCCTTCGCCGCCGCGACGCGGACCCCGATGCCGCGCTGATCGATCTCCAGGTGAGCGAGGAGAAGCTCGATCGGGCGGCCGATTCGCTGCGCGGCATGCTGGCCCCCGAAGAGCTGCACGGCCTCCATGCCGAGTACGAGGCGAGCCTCGAGCGGGCGATCCGCGGGGTCGTCACCGCCGAGCGCGGCTGCGGCATCACGAAGCTGCCGTACCGCCCTCCGGACGACGAGGAGCCCCTCATCTACTGGAAGCGCGGCCACCTCAACATCCTGCACGCCCGCCTGCGCATGGCCGAGCTGGTCGCCACGCTGCTGACCTGGGAGCCCGGGATGCCGGCCGAGGCCACCGTCGCCGCGCGCCTGGGCCGTTTCCGCGAAAGGTCGTAACGCGCCACAGGGCCTCGATGGCCACATGTTGTGGTATGCTCCTTGACGGTACCACCGCTGGTGTAGCCCGCACGGGGAGCCTGCATGCTCTGTCCACGATGCAACGAGTCGAGCACCCGCGTCATCGACTCGCGAGATCTCGAAGGGGGAGGCACGATCCGCCGCAGGCGGGAGTGCGAGCAGTGCGCGTATCGGTTCACCACCTACGAGCGCCCCGAGGGAGCTCGGCTGACGGTCATCAAGCGCGATGGCAGCCGCCAGGAGTTCGACCGCGCCAAGCTGCAGGCAGGCCTGATGCGCGCGCTCGAGAAGCGTCCAGTAACGCTGGCAACCGTCGAGCAGGCGGTGGACGACATCGAGAGCGGGCTGCGGGCGCGTGGCCAGCCGGAGGTCACGAGCAAGGAGATCGGGCGCCTGGCGACCGAGGCATTGCGCGACATCGACCAGCTGGCCTACATCCGCTTCGCATCGGTCTATCACAGCTACGAGGACATCTCGACCCTCAAGCGCGAGGTCGATCGGCTCATGAAGCAGCGCACCTCAGCGGAGGGCTAGTGGTCCTCTCGGATCGCGACATCCGGGCCGAGATCGCCGCGGGTCGGATCGTGATCGATCCGTTCATCCCGGAGGCGATCCAGCCCTCCAGCGTGGACCTCCATCTGGATCGGCGCTTCCGCGTCTTCCGCAACAGCCGCTACCCGTACATCGACGTGCGGGTCGACCAGCCGGACATGACCGAGCTGGTCGAGATCGCCGGCGACGATCCCTTCATCCTGCACCCGGGCGAGTTCGTGCTCGGCTCCACGCTCGAGCGTGTCGAGCTCCCCAACGATCTCGTGGCACGCCTGGAGGGCAAGTCGAGCCTCGGCCGGCTCGGACTGCTGATCCACTCCACGGCGGGGTACGTGGATCCCGGCTGGGAGGGCAACCTGACGCTCGAGCTGTCGAACGTCGCCAACCTGCCGATCACCCTTTACGACGGCATGAAGATCGGCCAGATCAGCTTCCAGCGCCTCTCCAGCCCCGCCGAGGTCGGCTACGGCGAGGCCAGCATCGGTAGCAAGTACCGCGGGCAGCGGGACCCGACGGCGAGCCTGTACCATCGGGACTTCGAGCGAGGTCGCATCAAGCGCTGAGCCCGCGCCGCAGCCGGAGTTCGACGTAACCGAGCCACTCTTCGCCATCACGCCCGCCCGCCAGGCTCGCACCTTCGCCGGCGACGTCCGCGTTCGCATCGTGCGCGCCGGCTGGTTCCGACCCGATGCCGGCGGCTTCTTCGGCGTCGTGCCACGTCCCCTCTGGTCACGGATGGTCGAGACCGATGAGCGTGGCCGCATCCTGTGCCGGCTCAACCTGCTCCTGGTCGAGGCCGGTGGCAAGCGGATCCTGGTCGAGACCGGTACGGGGGCGCGGATGACCGACAAGGACCGCGACATCAAGGGAGTCGAGGGCGGCGACCCGGCGGCGGCGCTGCGTGCCGCGAGCGTCGACCCTGCGAGCATCGACTTCGTGGTGGTCAGCCACCTGCACTACGACCACGCCGGCGGGATGGTCGACGTCGATGGCAAGCCGAACTTCCCGAGGGCGCGGTACGTGGTGCAGCGGGACGAGTCGGAGGCCGCCCACGGTGACGAGCTGCGCCTGGCGGGAATCATGGAGCGCGAACAGCTTGACCTCGTGCGCAATGCCGGCCTGCTCGCCGAGGTCCAGGGCGAGGTCGAACTTGTGGCCGGGGTGAGCGTCTTGCCGACTGGCGGCCACACCCGCGGCTCGCAGGCGGTCCTGCTCGGCACGCCGGGCGACGGCCGTGACGAGCCGCCCGGCGAGCGAGCGATCTTCTGGGGCGACCTGATCCCGACGCGCTGGCAGATCCCGGTTCGCTGGACGAGCGCCTTCGACGACTACCCGATCCAGGCGGTCGAGGTGCGCAACGAGCTCGTCAGCCGTGCCGCCGCCGAGGGCTGGTGGTGCTACTTTACCCACGACCCCGGCGAGCTGCCGGTCCAGATCGAGGCCACCGCCAGGGGGTTCGCGGTGCGAGAGTCCGCCTAGCCCGAATCGAGCTCGGCCAGGAGCGCCCGCAGGTCCGGTGCGGTGATCGGCGCCTCGAGGCGGTCAACCTTATCAAGGCCGATCACCGGGATGCGGAAGCCGTATCGCACGACGAGGGCGTCATCGCCCTCGATGTCCACGCGCGCGTATCCGTCAGGCGTGAGCATCTCGTCGAGCAGGACCCGCGCCTCGTCGCAAAGGTGGCAGCCGTCTCGCTCGTAGAGGGTCACCCGCGGTGGTTCAGCCATGGCCCGATGATAGGATCTCCGCAGCGCCGCCCCCGTAGCTCAGCGGATAGAGCGAGGCCGTCCTAAGGCCTGCGTCGGGGGTTCGATTCCCTCCGGGGGCGCCACTCGGTCAGGACGACGCAGCTCCATCGACGATCGGCTTCACCTCGCCGATCCATCGCTCGAGCGTCTCTTCATCGTAGGGAGCCGCCAGCTCGGCGATGAAGGTGTGGAACCCGAGCGCCTTGTATTGGATCATCCGCTGCGCGATTGATTCGGTGGTCCCGATCCAGAAGGTCTCGTCGTCCTCGACCTCGGACATCGGCGTCCGATTTCGGGCCATCTGCGCCTCCCAGGCCTCCCGCGCCTCTCGCTCGGTGTCGCGGATGAGCGGCTTGCAGGATGTCGTGAGCTCGATCTCACCAGGATCGCGGCCGACCTCCGCGCAGTGGTCCCAGAGGACGTCGCGCTTGCGCTGCAGCCGCTCGACGCTGCCCATCGCGTTCCACATGTCCGCGTACTTCGCGACCGTGCGGAGCGTCTTCTTCTCGCCGGCGCCGCCGATCATGATCGGCAGCCGGGACTGCACCGCGCCGGGGAGCATCCGCAGGTCGTCGAACTGGTAATGCCCCCCTGGTGCGGAAGTGAGCGCCTCACCGTTCAGCAGTACGCGGAACCCGGCGACGGCCTCATCCATCCAGTCGAGCCGCTCGCCGACGCTGTGGCCGAAGTCGAGCCCGTAGGCGGTGTGCTCGAGCTCGAACCAGGCCGCGCCGATCCCGAGCATGAGGCGACCCTGGCTCATCTGGTCGAGGTTCGTGATCATCTTGGCCACCAGCCCCGGGTTGCGGAAGGTGACCGCCCCGACCATGAGGCCGAGCCGCACCCGCTTGGTGACCATCGCCCAGGCGCCGAGCGTCGTGTACGCCTCGAAGATCGGCTGATAGGGGTCGCCGAAGATCGCGTACAGGTGGTCCCATGCCCAGAGGTGCTCGTAGCCCAGCTCGTCGACACGACGCGCGGCGCGCTCGAAGCCGGGCCAATCCGTCCCCTGGTTCCAGAGCAGGATCCCGAGCTGGGTATCGGTCATTTCTGCGCCAGTCTAGGCGCTAGCCGAATGTCTCTCGCGCGGCATGGCAGCTGCCAAACCTGCTACGCCGTTGCAATCTCCCGGCGGCGACCATCGGGCCGTCTCGGGTGGGTCGCCAAGGCTCACCCGTAGTTGGAGGAGAAGTGAGCCCATGAGTCAGACCAACGTGAACGTGCCTGGCAGTGGCGAAGGCATGGGGGCCGGCATGATCGTCGGCTTGATCCTGGCAGTCATCGTCATCGGTTTCCTCGTCTGGTGGTTCCTGCTGAACGGCGGCAATGGCGGCGGGACGCCCGTCGACAGCAGCGCGCCGCTGCAGAGCATGGTGGAGAGCATCCTGCCCGCCGCCAGCTGATCCGGCCGCTTGAACACGGGGTGGGTTCCGCGTCCTACTGGGCGGCCGCGGCACCCACTCCGTTGAGCGTCGCGATCTCGGAGCCGATCGCCAGCGCGAGCCACAGGGCGGGATGCATCGGTCTACCTCGTCAGATGAAGAAGGTGAAGAGCCCCGCCATCCGGGCGAAGGCGTTGGTCAGGATGAGCACGCCGATGCCCATGATGAAGAGGCCGGAAACGACCTGGGCGGCCCGATGGTGCCGGCGCAGGACGTTCAGCAGCGGCTGCATGCGCGGCAGCGCCAACGCGGCAAGCAGGAACGGCACCGCGATGCCGATCGAATAGGCGACGAGCAGCAGCGCCGCGACCCAGGCATCGCGGCTCGACGAGCCCATGGTCAGGATGGCGCCCAGCACGGGGCCGATGCAGGGGGTCCACCCGACGGCAACCAGCGCCCCCAGGCTCACGGCCCGGAGCGAGCGTGTCGCAGGCAGCCGGTCGGTGCGCACGTTGATCCGCCACACGCGATCGAGGAGCGGTCCGAACAGGCCTGTCGTGACCAGGCCGATGACGATGACGGCGACGCCAGCCAGCTGGCGCGCGCCGTCGATGCGGAAGAGGAACGTGCCGAAGAGCCCGATCGACGCCCCCAGCAGCACGAACAGGAGGGTGAAGCCGGCCACGAAGAGCAGCGCCTGGCCGAAGAGGGGACCGCGCCAGGTGGCGGTCGTGGCGCCGGCCGTGCTCGAGGCGGTCTCGCCGAGGAAGGCGAGGTAGACCGGCACGAGGGCAAGGACGCAGGGCGAGATGAAGCTCAGCAGCCCGGCGGCGAAGGCGAGGGCCAGGCTGACGTCCATCAGCGCAGGAGGAGCGCGGCCGGGCTCGTCCCCGGCTCGAGGGTGATCGGCTGGGCGATGATCCAGAGGCTCAGCACCGTGTAGCCGATCATCAGGACCACCAGCGGCAGGCCCGCGACGATCGGGCGGCGGGCCGAGTCGCTCAGCGCGCGCCGGTGTGCCAGCACCACGGCCGCGACATGCCCGAGCACGATGGCGCCCACCGACAGGTACCAGACCACGCTGATCGGCATCCAGTCCAGCGGCGGGGCGACCGTCGAGAGCGGGTCGGCGATGAGCGTCGGGATCCAGACGGCGCCCTGGATGAGCAGGGTCAGGTAGTGCGCGATCAGGTAGCCGCCGGCGATGGGCAGCAGGGTTGTTGCGTAGGCCCCGACGACGCGCCCGAGTGGCGGTGGCTCCCGGTCGGCATCGTGCATCCGCAGGGTCAGGTACGCGGCCAGGACGAAGATCCCCAGGAATGCGAGCCAGAGGGCGACGAGGAGGATCGTCTGCACGGCCAGCACGGTGTTGAGGGATCCGATCACGGGCAGGAGGGCCGTGAAGAGGAACGTCATGGCCGAGCCGAAGGGCGCCGTCTCCTGCAGGCCGTCGTACGTCACCGCCGAGAGGACCAGCAGGAGGAAGGCGGCGTCGGACCAGCCGGCGTTGCCAACCTCCGTGAGGCCGGCAAACCAGGGTCGTAGCTCGGGCCGCCGCTCCCCGGGCTCGGCAGCCACGGCGCACTCCGGGCAGTCGACGCAGTGCGACGGGTCGCATTCATCGGAGCAGCCTTCGCAGGTCCCTCGCTCGACGACGCGCCGCCCAATCGGTCCGACCCGACCCAACCAGCCGAGGTACACCTCGAACAGCTCCGCGTTGCGTAGCCAGGCGATCCGGCCGAAGAGGATCATGCCGAGCAGGGTCAGGAGCGTGTAGCCCCCGAGCAGTACGGCGATGGTGGTCGGCGCGGTGCGATCCGGCAGGATCAGCTCTGCCCAGACGCCGGCGGCCAGCAGGATGGTGGCCGGCCAGCGGCCAAGGCGTGCGGGGTAGCGCAGCCCGGCGTCGAGGCGGTCGAAGCCGATCAGCCGAGCTCCGCGTTCCAGGCCGATGAACACGGTGCGGAACGGGCTGAGGGCCGGCCACGGGTTGCCAGCGAGCACGGCGATGATCGGCAGCCCAACCCAGATCCCGATCCAGAAGAGGACGGCTGGGAAGGGCGAGATGGGGTCGACCACCAGGCCGAGCGCGATGGTGCCGAACCACCAGAGCAGCCCGAGGACTCGGAGGACGAGCAATGAGCCGTCCGCCAACGCCTGGCTCAGGGGACGCGTCGGATAGGACGCAACCGGCCCGGCAGGTCGGACCAGCAGGACCGCGACCACGAACGAGACCGCGACCGTTGCCCCGGCGGCGATCAGGTAGAGGCCGAGCGGAACGGGGAGGGTGAAGACGCCGCCCAGCGCGTGGGCCGCCGCGGGAAACGGTGCGAGTGCGAGGAAGGCCGCTGCAATGAGCGCAGCGGCCGCGAGGCGCCTAGGGCTCATTGACGGTGAGGATTCCGACCTCGATCTCCGGTCCGTTGTTGGGCGTGTGCAGCTCGATCGGGAACTGGCCGGGGAGGGTGGCGCTGAACATGAAGGTCGCCGTGTCGCCAGGCTCCACATCCATCTCCTTCTCATAGCCATGGATGTGGATCTCGCCCGCGCGCTGGGTGGTGATCTTGAGAGTCAGATCCTGGCCCTTGCAGAGATCGATCGACTCGGGGTCGAGGCGATCTCCGGCCAGGGTGGCCTCGCGCTGAACGCTGGCGGCCTGGCAGTCATCGGGCAGGCTGGCCTGGTTCACGCAGGCAGTTGCGCCTAGAAGCAGGAGGATCGCGAGGATTGATGCGGCGTTGCGGGCCATCACGAACGACCCATCCGCCGCACGGCGATCGCTACGGAGGCCAGCAGGATAAGTGCGCCGAGAAGGATGAATGCAGGTCGTGGCTGCGGCTCGATCATGGCAGTGTCGGGGCCCTCATCGCTGCTTGGGCCGGGGATGGTCGTCGTGGTCTGGTAGCCGAAGCTGAAGCTTCCGCCGAGCTGGTGCCCGTCCACGCCGGCCACGTCGTACGCCACCGTGTACACCCCGGGCGCCGTGATCGTGACGGCTCCGCGCATCACGTTCCGATCCGCCACGGCCAGGTCGACCTCACCGTTGCCGACCGAGATCGACCCGGGGCCGGTCACGGTAAAGGAACTGAGGTCGGGATCCAGCTCATCGTCGAAGGTGATGCTGACCTCCGTTGGAGCTGTGGGGAGGTTCGCACCGGCGAGGGGCAAGCTGCTGACGAGCACCACATGGGCCGATGCCGGCGCGGCCCAGGCAACCAGTAGCAAGACGGCGCCCAGGCCGGCACCGATCGCCTTCATCGAGCCTTGCCAGGCCACGCGGAGCGCAGGTAGTTCACGAGGTCCCATCGATCATGCTCGGAGAGGGTAATCGAGAAGGCCGGCATCCGCGTCGCCACCGTGCCGGACGCAATGAGGTACGCCAGCTCGCCGTCCGTGAGGCCAGGGACGCTCGAGGCAAGGTTTCCGGGGCCTGGAACGAACCCCTCGGCCGCCACCCCGTTCCCGACCCCGGTGGTGCCATGGCACGCGGCGCAATTCGCCAGGTAGAGGTTGCGTCCCTGGGCCGATGAGACGGCCGAGGGGGGAACAGGATTGCCGGCAGCTGCCGCGCCGGCCGGGGCCTGGTTGGCGAGGTCGACCGCGGCTCGCGTGTGGGCCCCCACGCCCGAAACCACGACCAATACCGCCAGCGCGAGTCGCATCGAGCGCAGGAGCGGAGCCTGGCGCCGTCGTTCCGCGAGCGAGACGCCGATGAACGCGAGCAGCAGACCGATCGGCACCAGCCAGCCAGCTGGGCCCGCTGGCAGCGCGAGCCAGGTCCAGGCCAGCGGCAACGGGACGCCGATCCCCGTGTCGGGCGGCGGGATGAGGGCCGGAGGCAGTGGCTCGCTGACCGGCAGGTCGAAGGCGGCCGATTCGTCACGTTCGCCGACTCGCCGAACCAGCACTTCAAGGCGCCAATCGCCGACGATCGGGGTGTAGTCGCCGCGGGTTCCCCACAGCCAGGGCGCGGTGCCGGCCGTCAACTCGATGCGCTGCTCGGGGAGGCCGCTCTCCTTGGGTGCGCCGAATACCAGGAACACCTTCTGCACATCGGTCCGGTAGTCGCCGCTCGCGACGTCTGCCACGGAGACCTCGTATTGCTGGTCGCCCGGTGCCGGCAGGATGACCGCCAGGTGGACGGTGGACGCGCCAGCGTCTCCATAGAGGTGCAGCGTTCCGATCGCGGTGCGGGTGAGGATGGGCACGCGAGCCGCCGCTGGCTCGGTGGTGACCAGATTTGCTGCTGCCAGCACGGCCAGGGCGCCGACCAGCAGCTCGACGCCGACCAGCGGCACGGTCTGGCGGAACCTGCGACCCCGGATCAGGAAGAAGTTCGCCGCACCGATTGCGACGGCGATCGAGAAGAGGACCACCTTGCCCAGCAGGACGTTGCCGTAGGTGCTGGCGACGAGGCCGCGAGCGTCCCCGAGCACGAGCGGCGAGTTGGCGATTCCGGTGAGCGCGACGATTGGTGCCGCCGCCAGCGCCAGGCGGGAATGGCGCCTGAGCGCGTCGCCCAGCAGCTCGCGCGCGTCGATGGAGAGCCGGCGCGACCGCCAGGCGAGCAGGAGGAGGCCGGGAAGAGTCCCGACCCACGCGGCGACCGCCACCAGGTGCAGCCAGTCGACGGCGGCGAAGGGCAGCCCGCCGCGAGCCGAGGCATGGCCGGCCAGGCTCGTGCCGAGGAGCGACAGGCCACCAGCCACCGCGACCAGCCACAGTCCGAGCCGATCGCGCCCGTCATGTGGAGCGGCGAAGCGTGCCGCGGCCAACAGCAGGGCAGCCGCGGCGCCGACCTCTGCGAGACGCATCGCCATGGCGAAGGGCGTCGTGCCGAACGGGGCGGCGAAGTCGAGCTGGATGCCGTCGCCTCCGGGATGGCCGGGGTGCAGCCCGCCCGCTTCCACGAACGGCCGCGCCGCGACCCCGAGGTAGACGCCTAGCGCGGCGAACGCCACAACCGCTACCACGGCGATCACTCCCCACGGCGCTCCGCTCGCATCGCCCCGTCGCATCAGGGCCGGTCGGGCCGTGAAAAGCCAGAAGATCGCCAGGCCGACGAGAGTCAGCGCCGCGGCGAGCGAGAGCCAGCGGGTGCCGACGCTGAGGGCATCCCCGGAGGGCGAGCCGCTCTCTGCGGCGGTAGCCGGTGCCGGCTGCGAGCCGGTCGGGTCGACGAGAAAGGCCCAGATCCCCGCGGTGATGTGCCCGTCGGTCGCCGAAGTCACCCGGTAGCTGACGGTGTAGACCCCCGGATCGAGCTTGGGGACCGCGATGGAGGCCACCAGCCCGGTCGCGTCCACCTGGACGGTGCCAATGCCCTGAACGGCGTGCTGCAGCTCATCGAGCAGCTGGACCGATGCCGTGGCTGGGTCCACGGGCTCGCTGAAGGTCATCGTCACTGCAAGCGGCGACTCGCGCAGGCTGGCGTTGGCCACCGGCGTCGACGAGACGAGCTCGGCGTGGGCAGTGGCCATCGACGGGGTGAGGAGCGTCACCGCCAGCATCCCCAGGAGGGCGGCGAGGGCGCGCGGATTCCTCACGGTTCGCTGAAGAAGGGATCGTCCCCGAAGAGCTCCAGCCACCTCCTCCGCATCTGGCGCACGGTTGCGACGACGGCATAGTCCGGCGTGCCGGGCGGAAGCAGGCTCGCAATCGCGGCGCGCACCGGCTCGCTCCCCTCCATCCCCAGCAATGCGAGGTAGTCGTGGACCCGCTGCGCGGGCGTCTTGCCGTGCGCCCGTGTTCGTACCAGCACATCGGCCTCGTGGTGGAGGGCGCCCTCGTAGTCGGCCTCGCCTCGCTCGATCTCGGCGAGCAGCAGCGGAATGTGGTCGAGCCGAGGGTCGGAGTAGGCCCATCGCACGAACGAGTCGATCTGGGCGGCCTGCCGTTCGTGGTGTCGGGCGTGGAACGCCTGCAGGTACTGCTGGCGCTCGGCCTCCGACCGGGTCAGCGCGATCTGCGCGACCTGCCGCATCTCGGGTGTCCATCGGCGAAGGGACTCGACGAACTGTCGAAGGGTGAGGCTGCCGGCGGGCTGCGGCCGAAAGCGGTGGTCGTGGGTCGGCTGCACGGCCCCGTATACTAGCCCCCGCATGCGCCGCCTGACCTCGCGGGGCCGGCTGCCGCGCCTTGTCGCAGGCTTCGCAGCCATCCTCCTGGCCTTCACCTCGTCGCTGCCGGCGCATCCCGCCATCGCAGCCGGGCCGGCATTGCGCTACGTCGGCGGCGAGCCCGACACCCTCGACCCCGCCTTCATCGGCAGCGCCGGTGACGTGCAGTTCCTCCTGCAGCTGTATGCCGGGCTGACCCGACTCGACGAGGAAGGGAAGCCGTACGCATCGCTGGCCGAGTCGTGGTCGGTGAGCGACGACGGCCGCACCTATACCTTCACCATCCGCCCCGGGCTCACCTTCAGCGACGGCAGCCCGCTCGACGCCACGGATGTCCGTCGCTCCTGGCTGCGGATCCTCGATCCCGCCACCCGCTCGACCGCACCCGACGTGCTGAGCATCATCGAGGGCGCCGCCGAGCGGCTGGCCGGTGGACCGGAGGACGGCGTCGCGATCGAGGCGCCCGACGCCAGCACCCTGACCGTCCGCCTCAGGCACGCCGCGGCGTACTTCACGGCCATCGCGGCAACCCCCACCGCCTTCGTCGTGCCGCGCAGCGCCTCGGGCAGCGACGACAGCTGGCAGTCGATGGACGGCGCCGTCGGGTCCGGCCCCTACGTCGCCAGCGGCACCGATGGGAGCGACATCATCCTGCGGGCGAACGAGCGCTACGTCGCCGGGCCGCCACCCATCGCGGAGGTGCGCTGGGTCACGGACCTGCCGGGTGACGGCGTGACGGCGTTTGCCGACGACCAGGTCGATCTCGTGAGCGTTGGATCGTTCGACGCCGCCTGGATCGCCTACGACCGAGAGCTGGGTGTCGCCCTCCACCGGTCGGCAGCCCTGGGCGTCCAGTACTTCGGCTTCGACACGACCCGTCCGCCGTTCGACGACGCCCGAGTACGGCGTGCGTTCGCGCTGGCGCTGGACCGTCCGCGGCTCGTCACGAATGCCGAGGGGACGAGCGGGACACCCGCGTCGAGCATCGTCCCGCCCGCCCTCTGGCCGGACGGGCTCGAGGACGACCAGTTCACCGATCTGTCGGAGGCGCGGAGCCTGCTCGACGCCGCCGGCTACGCGGATCGGTCGAAGCTCGGCACGATCACGGTCAACGGCTCCGGCCTGGGAGTCGGCCCGGCGGTCCGGATCTGGGAAGACGAGCTGGGCGTCAAGATCGAGACCGAGACGATGCAGTTCCGCGACTACCTCCAGGCGCTGGTCGTCGACCCGCCGCAGGTCTTCACGATCAACTGGATCGCGGACTACCCCTCACCGTATGCGCTCTACAGCCTGCTCCTGCTGCCCGATGCGACCAGCAACTACGGCCATTGGGACGATGCCGAGTTCGTCCGGCTGCTCGACGTGGCATCGGGCGCCGAGAGCGCGGCGGACCAGGCGACCGCGTACCGCGCCGTCGACGCGCGGGTCGACAGCGAGGCGCCCGTCATCCCGTGGGCGTACGGCGCCGGCTGGTGGCTGGTGCGGCCCGGGTTGCGTGGCCTCGGCAACCTGACCACCGGCATCCTCGACATCGGGCGGGTGTCATGGGCGCAGTGATCCGTCGCGTCGTGCAGGTCACGACGATCGCCGTCGCCGTCACCATGGCGCTGCCTTCCGCGACTGCCGCATTCAGCGGCTTCGGCACGATGACCGCGACTGCCGCGTACGGCGGCGAGATGCGCTTCACGGTGCAGCTTTCCGGCGGCCCGCCCGATCAGCTCGAGCTGCTGCTCCGCTTCGCCGGCTCGGACTCGACGGTCGTCGCCCCGGTCGAGCCTGGTTCCTCCAGCGGCGAGTACGTCTGGGACACCGCCGACCGGCACATCACGCCGAACACGAGCATCGCCTACCGGTGGCGGGCAACGACGGGTGGCCAGGTCACGCTCAGCCCCGAGAAGTCCCTCCTCTATGACGATGACCGGCCCGGGCTGGACTGGCACACCGCCCGGATCGGCGGCGCGACCGTGCACTGGTACGGTGGCGCGGAGGCGCAGGCCCGCCACTTCGGCAGCGTCTCGTCCGATGCCGCGGCCGCAGCCGAGACGCTCCTCGGCCATGAACTGGTGGGGCCGATCGACATCTTCGTGTACGACTCACGCGACGACTTCTTTGGTGCGCTGGGACCTGGGGCACGCGAATGGACCGGCGCGGCGACCTACCCCGAGCTGCGCACGATCTTCATGTGGCTCGGCGGCGGCTCGAGCAGCTACCTCGAGACGACGATGACCCACGAGGTGACGCACGTCGTCTTCCAGGACGCCACCACCAACCCGTTCCACGATCCGGCGACGTGGTTCAACGAGGGCCTGGCGGTGTGGTCGGAGGAGCATTCGGCGGCGGACCAGGCCGGGAACGTCCGAGCGGCCGCGGATTCGGGGGACCTGCTGGCCTTCGATGGCATCACCGAGTCGTTCCCGATCGGCGACCAGGCAGCCCGCCTCGCCTACTCGGAGGGTGCCACGATGGTCGACATGATCGTGGACACCTACGGACAGGACGCGATCGCCGCCATCGCTGCCGCCTGGCGCGACGGGGCCGGCGATGCCGAGGCCCTGGAGGCCGGAACCGGCATTCCCGCCGCGCAGCTGTACGACGACTACTTCGCGTCCTTCGGCGTGGCTGCACCGACCGCCGTCGAACCCGCGCCCATCCTTCCGTCGGACGTCGACAAGCCGCCGCAGCCCGAGCCGGCCGCACCGCGGCGAGAGCACGAGCTCGTCGACGGCGCCGTCGACCTCACCGGTTGGGGAGCCGACCACCGCGGCGGCGATGCGGACTGGCTTCCCTACGTGCTCGTGGCGGGCCTCGTCGCGGGCATGATCGGTGCCGTGGTGGTCACGCGACGCGGCCTCGGCGCACGGCCGTGAACCAGGAACGGAGGCGGTTGCTGCTCAGCCCGCAGTGGGCGGTGAGCATCGCCGGCGCCCTGGCCGTCATCGGCTTCGTGGGTTACGCGCAGTGGAACGGCTCGCCAGAGCGCGTGCAATTCGCAACGTCGGTGCAGCAGGTGCTCGCGGAGCAGGTCGGGCAGCTCGAGGACGAGCAGGAGAACCTGCGGGCGCAGCTGGCCGCGGCCGAGGCGCAGGTGCTCGACTTCCAGACCGCCTCGACGAACTCGTCGTCCGCCCTGGCCGAGGTGAACCGACGCCTGGAGGAAGCGAGGCTGGCCGCCGGACTGATGGCGCTGCAGGGGCCTGGCGCCGTGATCGAGATCTCCGACTCGAAGCGCGTCATCCCCGATGGCGAGAACCCGGCCAACTACATCGTGCTGGTGGACGACCTGCGCGACATCGTCGCCGCCCTCTGGGCCTCGGGCGCCGAGGCGATCGCCATCAACGGCGAGCGGCTGGTGGCGACCTCCTCCATCTACGCCGTCGGGGCATCGATACTCGTCAACACCGCGTTCCTGTCGCCGCCGTTCCGGATCGAGGCGATCGGGCCCCAGGGCCTGCTCGACCGGTTCGCCGAGCAGCCGGCCTTCCGGGTGCGGGTCGCCCAGCGGATCGACGTCTTCGGCCTGGAGTTCGCCAGTCAATCGGCCGATGCGCTCGAGCTTCCGGCGTTCGTGGGCAACACCCGATTCCGATGGGCCGTGCCAACGGAGGCCGTTCCGTGATGAAGACGCGCGTCGCCCAGGCGACGATGTTTGCCGTGGCGATGCTGATCGGCATGCTGGGCGTCGGCCAGCTCAACTCGCAGGCGCGCCCGATCGAGATCAGCCGCCTCTCCGCGACGGAGCTGTCGACCCTGATCGAGACGCTCACGGCCCGCAATCGCGAGCTGCGCTCCGGCCTGGCCGACATCCGTGACCAGATCCGCCGGTACGAGCTCTCCGGTCCGCAGGGCGACAGCGCGCTGCAGGTCAGCCGGGAGGACCTGCGGCGCATCACCGCCTTTGCGGGGATGGCGCCGGTGGACGGGCAGGGGATCGTGATGAACGTCGACGGCGACCTCGACGCGATCGCGCTCAACGACCTCGTCAACGAGCTCCGCAATGCAGGGGCGGAGGCGATCGCGGTGGATGACATCCGGGTCACGGCACGCTCGGTGGCGGTCGAGGGTCCGCGCGCGATCGAGCTCGACGGGGTGGAGGTCGGGGAGCGATTCACGCTGCGGGCGATCGGCTCGCCCGACGGCCTGCTCGGCGCGATGGAGCGCCCAGGTGGGATCATCTCCCAGCTGAAACTGTTCATCAAGGCGACCATCCAGATCCGCCAGGCGGAGTCGGTGGAGCTTCCGGCCAGCGAGGTCCCGCTCCTTCCGGTCGTCGGCACACCGGTCGAATGAGGAGACGATGCAGGAGCTGATCGACCTGGCCCTCGACACGGCACAGGGCTCGGGCGCGGGCTATGCCGACGTCCGCATGGTGGAACGGGAGACGGAGTCGCTGACCGTAAAGAACGGGAACCTCGCCGAGGCGAGCTCGAACCGTTCGGCAGGCTTCGGGATCCGGGTCCTCGTGGACGGGGCCTGGGGCTTTGCCGCCAGCTCCCGGATCGAACGCTCAGAGGTGGAGCGCACCGCCCGGGAGGCGGTGGCCATCGCACGGGCCAGCGGCCTCGCCACGCGGGAGCCGATCGTGCTCGACGACTCGCCGCCGGCGGTCGGCACCTACCGTACCCCGTATCGCGAGGACCCGTTCGCGGTGCCCCTCGACGAGAAGCTCCGCCTGCTCTTCGAGACCGATGCCGAGATGGGCAAGGTCGCCGGCGTGACGGTGCGGACCAGCGGGATGGAGTTCGGTCGCGAACGCAAGACCTTCGCCTCGACCGAGGGCGCGCGGATCGAGCAGGAGATCGTCGACTCGGGGGCCGGCATCGATGCGATGGCCTTCAACGAGAGCGAGGTCCAGCGTCGCAGCTATCCGCAGTCCGCCGGCGGGCAGCACGTCACCGGCGGCTTCGAGGCGGTGCGCGAGCTGCGCCTCATCGACCATGCGCAGCGCATCGCCGAGGAGGCGGTCGCGCTCCTGGATGCGCCGCAATGCCCCTCCGGCGCCATGACCCTCATCGTCGACTCCCCCCAGCTGGCACTCCAGGTCCACGAGTCGTGCGGCCATCCCATCGAGCTGGACCGGGTGCTGGGTATGGAGGCGAGCTTCGCCGGGACCAGCTTCCTGACCCTCGACAAGCTCGACAACCTGCAGTACGGCAGCGAGATCGTGAACATGGAGGCCGATGCCACCGCCCCCGGCGGCCTCGGCACGTTCGGCTTCGACGACGAGGGGGTCGCGGCCCAGAAGGTCCCGATCGTGACCGCGGGGCGGCTGGTCGGCTACCTCACCAGTCGCGAGACGGCGCCGATCATCGGCCGCCGCAGCATGGGCAGCAGCCGAGCCTCCGGCTGGAACGTCATCCCGCTCATCAGGATGACGAACGTCAACCTGCGGCCAGGGGATGCCGGCTCCCTCGACGACCTGATCGCCGACACATCGGATGGACTCTTCGTCAGCTCGAACCTGTCGTGGAGCATCGACGACCGGCGGCTCAACTTCCAGTTCGGGACCGAGATCGGGTGGCTCATCAAGGACGGCCGGTTGACGCAGATGGTCAAGAACCCCACCTACACCGGCATCACGCCGCAGTTCTGGGGCAGCTGCGACGCGATCTGCGGGCCATCGGAATGGAAGCTGTGGGGCGTCCCGAACTGCGGCAAGGGTGAGCCGATGCAGACGCACGGCGTCGGCCACGGCGCCGCGCCGGCACGATTCCGAGGTGTCGAGGTGGGGGTCGGCCGATGGTAGACGGGCAAGCCATGGACCCCGCGGAGCGCGATGCCGTGCTGAGCCACGCCCTCTCGCTGGCGACCGATGCTGAGGCCGAGGTGATCTTCACCGAGCGGGCCGCCGCTCTCACCCGCTTCGCCAACTCGCGCATCCACCAGAACGTCGCGGAGCGGGATGCGACCGTCCGCATCCGCCTCGTGCGTGACGCGCGAACCGGTGTGGCCAGCACGAATCGGCTCGACGACGAGGGCCTGCGCGAGGCGATGTCCCGTGCCTCGGCCACGCTCGCGCTCGCCACGCCGAACCCCGGCGGGGCGCCGCTGGCGGAGCCGAACCCGTCGCCCGCGGATGCGGGGCTGGGGTTCGTGCCTGCGACGGCGCGGGCTGATCCGGAGGTCCGTGCCGCCGGGGCGCGTGCCGTGATCGCGGCCGGCGACGCGGCTCACCTCGAATCAAGCGGCGCCTTCTCGACGGAGACTGCCACGCTCGCAGTCGCGAACTCGCGCGGGATGCGAAACACCCACTCGGTGACCCAGGCCAAGCTGGTCACCGTGATGATGGGTGACGATGGGGCCTCCGGCTACGCCCAGGCGACCGGGCCTGACATTCGCGCCATCGACCCCTCCGCTGTCGGCGAGGAGGCGGCCGGCAAGGCCGTCCGCAGCATCGACGCGGTCGCGCTCGAGCCGGGGGAGTACCCGGTGATCCTGGAGGAGTACGCCGTTGCCACCATCCTCGAGTACCTCTCCTGGATGGGCTTCTCCGCGCTGGCTGTGGAGGAGGGGCGCTCGTTCATGGACCTCGGGCAGAAGATCATGGGAACGAACGTCTCGATCTGGGACGACGGCCTCGATCCGCATGGGCTGCCGACCGCGATCGACTACGAGGGCGTCCCGAAGCAGCGCGTCGACCTCATCAGCGATGGCGTGGCCAACGCGGTCGTCCACGACACCGCCACCGCGGCGCGCGCCGGCGTGGTCTCCACCGGACACGGCCTTCCGGCTCCGAACGCCCTCGGCCCGATGGCCTGGAATCTGTTCATGTCACCGGGCTCCAGCGCGAAGGAGGTGATGCTCTCCGACATCGAGCGCGGGGTGTGGGTGACCCGCTTTCACTACGTGAACATCGTGCACGCCAAGCGCGGCATCCTGACCGGCATGACCAAGGACGGCACCTTCCTGATCGAGGACGGCCGCATCTCGGGACCCATCCGCAACCTGCGCTTCTCGCAGTCGATCCCCGACGCCTTCAGCGCGATCGAGGCCATCGGCTCGGAGACGCGGCTGGTGGCCGCCGAGTACTCGGGCATCAACGCGCGGGTGCCCGCGTTGCGCCTCGCGAAGTTCGCATTCACCGGAGCGACCGGCGCCGAGGCACAGGGCTAGTCGTGCCGGTGGTCGACCTGCGCATCGGCGACCGAATCACCCTGCGCAAGGCTCATCCCTGCGGAAGCCATGACTGGCAGGTGACGCGGCTGGGGGCCGATATCGGCCTCGCCTGTGGGGGATGCGGGCATCGCGTCCTGATGGACCGTCTCGACGTCGAACGGCGCTTCACCGGGCACCTCGAGCGCGGCCCGGAGGCATCGGGTTAGGCGATGGCGCACATGGAGCTGCCCCCGCACGTCGAGCTGCCGGCCGACCTGCCGGTCTCCGAGCCGTCGCGGTCGGTCTTCCAGAATCGATCGTTCGTGCTGTTGTGGGTGGCCCAGGTGCTCAGCCAGCTGGCGAGCAACATGGTCCTGGCCGGGCTGATGGCCACGGTCGTGTCGGCCACGGGCTCGAACACCGCGAATGCCGTCCTGATCCTCACCTTCCTCGTGCCGGCCGTGGCGTTCAGCGCCATCGCCGGGGTGCTGGTCGAGCGCAGCGATGCTCGCCTGATCATGCTCGCCTCGAACCTGCTGCGCGCTGGCGGCATCGTCCTCTTCCTGCTCGTGGGAACGAACGTCGGCCTGATCCTGGTCATCAACCTGCTGGTGGCGACCGTGACGGCGTTCTTCATCCCCGCCGAGCTGACCGCCATCCCGCGCCTCGTCGACCGGCGGCAGCTGATGGCCGCCAACTCGACGTTCGTCCTGACGATCAACGCGACCTTCGCCATCGGCTTCGGATTCCTCGGCCCGCTGCTGCTGACGACCGCCGGCGTGGGCACCGTTTACGTGGTGGTGGCCATCATGTTTGTCCTCGCGGCGCTGGCGATCATCCCACTCCCCGCGGTTCCCCCCGAGAAGCACGAGGAGTTCGGGGTCAGGGAGACCAGCCAGGCACTGACCGCGGTCTTCGACCAGCTCAACGAAGGGGTCGCCTTCGTGCGCGGCCATCGGCAGATCGCCTGGTCGCTGGCCTATCTCGGGATCGCCGCCAGCCTGATTGCCGTCATGGGCGCCATCGGGCCGGGCTTCGCCACCGACATCCTGCTGCTGCGACCGCAGGACTTCTTCTTCGTGATGGGACCTGCCGGCCTGGGTGCCGTCATCGGCATCCTGTTCCTGAACGCCTACGGCGGCAAGATGCCGCGGCGCCTGCTCATCGACGTCGGGCTCGTCGCCATGGGCGTGACCCTCATCGGCCTGGCGCTGGTGAAGCCGATCACGGCCTTCCTGGCTCCGGCTCTCGCCCCCATCGAGCACACCCTGCCGGCCGCCCTGAGCCCCCTCCTGTCGCTGATCGCCCTGGTGGTGGTCATCGGCATGACGGCAGGCGTCGAATACGCATTCGTCGCCATCCCGGCTCAGACCGCGCTCCAGGAGGACCTGCCGGTCGAGGTCCGCGGGCGCATCTTCGGCATCCTGAACACGCTCCTCTCGGTTGCGTCGTTCCTCCCGGTGCTGGTTGGTCCAGCTGCGGCCGACCTGTTGAACATCATCTTTCCCGGAGCCGGCATTCCGGTGGTCATGGCCCTGCTTGGGCTGATCACCCTGTGGCTGGGGATCGCCTCGTGGCGTCGCAACGCAGCGGCGGGCCTTCACGAAGGCGAACCGCCTCCGGCCTTGCCCGCCGATGGCTAGGGTCACAGCAGCCGCGATCCTGCTGGCGTCGGCTGTGATCGCCTGGCTCGCGATCACCTTCATGCTGGTCGCCCGACTCCTGCAGGCCGCCATCGCCGTTTCGCTGGTGTACGTGGCGTACCTCGCGCTGCGTGGCTACCAGGCCATGCGCGCCGCGAGGCGCGACGCGGGATCCTCGTCGGACCGCCCCTGGGTGACCCTCATGGTCGCGGCCCGCAACGAGGCGCCGGTCATCGCCGCCACGCTCGGCTCCCTCGCGCAGCAGGACTACGGCGACGGCGCCGGGCCTCGGTTCGACGTGCTTGTGGTCGACGACGGCTCGAGCGACGAAACCGGCCCACTCGCCCAAGCTGCGGCAGTCCAGCACCCAGATCGCCTGACCATCGTGCGTCGGGAGGAAGGCGATGGGCCGAGCATGAAGGCCGCCGCGCTGCGGCACGCGCATCCACAGGCCCGCGGCGAGGTGATCGGGGTGGTAGATGCCGACGCGACCGTGGCGCCCGACTTCATCTCGCGCGTCATGGAGGCATGGCGCGCTGACCCGGGTGCGGCGGCCATCCAGGCCCAGCGACGCGCCCACAACCGTGCCGACGGATGGTTGCCGGCGGCACAGGACGAGGAGCTGCTGATGGACATGGCCAGCCAGTGCGGGCGCCGCGCCACCGACGGGACGGCGGAGCTGCGCGGCAATGGGATGTTCGTTCGTCGTGAAGTGCTCGACCTGGTCGGCGGCTGGGATGCCACCGCGCTGACCGAGGACCTGGAGCTGTCGACCCGGCTGGTGGCGGCGGGGGAGCGCATCGCGCTCGCGCCCACCGCGGAGGTCGGCGAGGAGGCCGTCACCACCCTGCTTGCCCTGTGGCGGCAGCGCCTGCGCTGGGCGGAGGGCAGCATCCGCCGACTCATCGAGCTCGGCCCCGACCTCCTGCGCTCGCCGCGCGTGTCGCTCGGCCGCAAGCTCGACTTCCTCGCGTTCACGGGCGAGTTCCTCATCCCGCCGCTGTTCGTGACGACCATCATCGCGGGCCTCCTGACGATCCCCTTGCCGAGCCCAGCCGACTGGACAGTGCCGGCATCGCTGTTCGTCGGCTACGGCATCGGGACGTTCCTCCTCGCGCTCGCCGGCGTGGCGGCGCAGGGGGAACGCGGTCTGGCGCTGGTCGGCCGGGCTGGCCGCGGGTCGCTCTTCCTCTCGCACTGGCTGCTCGTCGTGCCCGCCGCACTGGTTCGGATCGCCATCGGCCGGCAGGCGACGACGTTCGTCCAGACCCGCCGAAGCGGGCACCTGCGCGAGCCCTGAGGAGCGCCGGCAGGACGCGCGCGGAAGCCTGTACAGCGCGCTCGGGCCAGCGTAGGATCGCGCTGGCAGACGGGAGGCGATTGGCATGGCCGGGGACCCCGACGATCCGCAGGCGTTTCACATCGAGGAGGACTCGCGGCAACCGGTTGGCCCCGGCCACGATCCGCCGCTAACAGGCTCGTTCGACCCGACCCGGCTCGACTTCGGCCATTACGCCGGCCGCACCATCGAAGAGCTCGCGGGGGTCGACCCCGAGTACCTGCGCTGGCTCGCGCGACACCCGTCCGGCGTGCGGTATCGGGCGGAGATCCATCGGGCGCTTGGCGTCACGCCCTACTCGACCGACTGGCGACGCTGAGGCGCCGGAGGAGCCATGCCTGGGATCGACCGGCGCTCGTTCAACGAGCCCGATGAGGTCTACCCGACCGACGACGGCAGCCGCACCGAGTTGATCTCGATCGGCGACAACATGGTCATGCGCTCGGTGATGAAGCCCGGCTGGAGCTGGGAGCAGTACATCAAGCCGATGGGCGACGATCCGTCCTGCCCGATGGACCACCGCGAGGTGATCCTGTCGGGGAGAATCCGCTACCTGATGGAGGATGGGACCGAGGTGATCGGGCAGGCGGGGGACTACCTCGAGATCTCGCCCGGCCACCTCGCCTGGGTGCTGGGCGACGAGCCCTGCGTCACGATCGACTGGTAGCCGAGATGGTGTGGTCGGCCCGCTCCGTCATCGCGATGGCGCTCTGGGTGGCGGTGGCGCTGTTGGCCCTGTTCCTGCTCTTCTCGGGCTGGTGGCTGGTGGGGCCGTTCGCCTTTGCGGCTGGCGGCGGCGGCGACTTCCTGATCCTCATCCTTGCCATCGTCGTTCTCGTCACGGCAGCGCATCTGATCGGTCGCACCTCGCCCCGCGGTTGACCGGCTTCCCGCGGCTCGGGCACAATGCGGGCCCCGAGGGCGGCTAGCTCAGCTGGTTAGAGCACTTGCTTGACATGCAAGAGGTCACTGGTTCGAGTCCAGTGTCGCCCACCACACCACCACCCGGACCCCCGAACCCAACGTTCGCGGGCTGATTTCGGTCGCCGATCGTAGGAGGAGCTCGTCCTGGCCGACGAGGAGACGGCGCCGCAGGAAGACGAAGCGCCGGCGGAGGACGCCCCCGCCACGGACGAGGAGGACGTCGCCCCCGTCGAGGTGTGCTCATGCTGATTGCCGGATGCGCCACCACGCGGCGCGACCGACGGTCGGAACGAGAGATCGCGGCTTGACGCCGAACGGCTGAACCAGCGCGGCGGGGAGGCTACCCTTGTGGTGGCTTCTCTCCCCACGAGGTGAACCGTGAGTTTCTGGTCAAGAGGACGCCGTGACAAGGAGTCGGAGGAGACTCCGGAGGTCGTCGCCTCCGGTTCGACGCGCCTGGCCGTGGTGGAGTTCTGGGCGGCCGACCGCCGCACGGTGGCCGCGGTTGACCTCAGCCGGGATCGGCTGACCGACCTTCTCAATCGGGAGGACTTCCTCCCGGTCATCCTGCTTGACATGCCGCCGGAGGACCGGTCCCAGCTCATTGAGCCGAGCCCCGGGCAGACCTGGTCGCAGCTCGAGGTGGGGGAATCACTCCTCGTGCTGCCGCCGCCGCAGCCCATGAATCCAACTCGGCGCCTCCATCGTCCGAGGCAGCCGGTCGAAATCCTGACGGGGCCTTTCGTGGTCAGCGGCATGGTCCATGTGCCGCCCGGGGGCCAGGCCGCCGCGTTCCTGTTCCGTCAGAACGCCCGCTTCGCCGCGGTCACCCGCGCGGCGGTCCGTGACGGTGGCCTGGCTGGGTTCGAGCAACGGGCCGATGTGGTGCTCGTCAACATGCGACGCATCGGAACGATCCGCGACGTGGGACTCGACGAGGGTGAAGCACTGGTGCCCCCGGAGACGAACGCGCCGAACTTCTAGGGTCGGCTACGCCGGCCCGGCGACCACCAGTGCGTTGCGGATGCGCTCGGCATCCTCGGCATCGGCCATGCGCGTCAGCCAGTTCGGCTCCAGGTCGCGCACGACCGACTCCAGATCGTCGGCCTCGAGCTCGCGGAGCAGTCCGTTGGCGCACAGCGCCAGCAGGACCGATGCGATCTGTGGGTCATACCACGACCCGGAGCGGGCGTGGATGGTCGTGATGGCCGCCTGCGTGCCCGATTCGGCAACGGCGATGTCCAGTCCGTCGACCAGCGCAACGATCCGGGCAAAGAGTGGGATGGCCTCGGCGGTGAGGCCCATCGGCAGGCCGCGACCGTCCCAGCGCTCGTGCAGCGCCATGACCGTCACCGCGACCTCCGGGCCGAAGCCCGCTCGCGTCGCGAACTGGGCGCCGCGTCGGACGCGCAGGTGCTCCGCGGCGCGGCGCTCGTCATCGCTGCCACGGGCGGTCGGCATCAGGCGACGCATCATGGCCGGGCGCGCCGAGCCCGGGTCGACGTCTGAAACGCTGCCGGCGTCGTGCATCAGGGCGGCGTAGAAGAGGCCCAGCCGATCCCGATCGGAGATGCTCATGGCCTCTGCCAGCCGCATCGCGAGGAAGCAGGTGCGGACGGCGTGGCCCGCGTGATGATCCGCGAGCTGATCCAGCGAGGGTGCCAGCTCCAGCACGAGATCGGCCACACGGGTGGCGTGGCGCGGATACGCGCTTCGTGCCGTTGCCTCGGCTCTCATGGGGCCCAGTCTCGGCCGGGGTGAGCCGAGCGGGAATGACCCCAAGGTACCCCCGGGTACCCCCGGTCAAGCGGAGAGGCGCTCCTCGATCGCGGCCCGGCTTGGCATGCCGCCACGCGCGCCTGGCAGGGTCACGCTCAAACCAGCGGCGCAGTTGGCCGCTTCCACGGCGGCATCGAGATCGCTCCCACTCGCCAGCCAGGCGGCCAGGACGCCCGAGAACGCGTCGCCTGCCCCCGTGCTGTCGATCGCCTCGACCTCGAGCGCGGGGATCGTCCGGCGGCGAGCTCCCTCGGCGAGCAGCACGCCGCTCGGCCCGAGCGTCACGATCACGGCACGCGCGCCCGCACGCACGAGCGTCGACACGCCTGCCTCGAGGTCCGTCGCCCCGGTCAGGACCAGGAGCTCCTCGGCGTTCGGCGTCAGGATCGGCGCCGCCGACATGAGGTCGTGCGGCAGGAGGTCTGCGGGCGCTGGATTCACGACCGCCGGGATACCCATGCTCCTGGCTGCCCGCACCGCGGCAATGACCGCCGGCATCGGGACCTCGAGACCGGTCAGCACGACCTCCGGGCTGGGCGCGGCGTCGATCACGTCGTCCTCCGCCGATACCAGGGCATTGGCGCCCGATGCCACCACGATCTGGTTCTCGCCGTCCGGGGCCACGGCGATGATGGCCACGCCGGTGGGCGCGTCGACTCGGCGAACCCGCGTGACGTCGATGCCCTCCGCCAGCAACGCCGCCAGCGACGCGTCTCCGTCCGCGTCACGGCCAACGGCTCCAACCATCGCCACCGAAGCGCCGGCACGTCCTGCAGCCACCGCCTGGTTGGCGCCCTTTCCACCGAAGTGCCGCGAGAACTCCCCGCCGCCGACGGTCTCGCCGGGATGCGGGAGGTGGGATGCGCTCACGACCAGGTCGACGTTGATCGAGCCCACCACGAGCACGTGACCCATCTCGTCAGGCGGCCGCCGCGAGCACGCCGGGCAAGGCGTCGGCCAGGCGCGCGAACTGCTCGAGGTCGTTGTAGGCGGCCGCGCTGATCCGCACCAGCCGCCGCCACGGCCCACCCTGGGGGCGCTGCGGCCAGGGCGTGACCATGACCTGCATCCCGAGCTTCATCAGGTGCTCGTGGACCGGGTCGTCGTACAGGTCGACGCCCTGCACCTGTCCCGGCCGATGCTCGATCGGCAGCGGCACCGAGGCCATGCTCCCCACCATCTGCGCCGGCGCGGGTGGCTCGACCCGAAGCGCCTCGCACAGCAGCTCCCGGCCGGCCAATGCCAGCGCGTGGTTGCGTTCGCGCAGAGCAGTCCAGCCGCCAGGCATCAGCTCCTCGCCGAACCGGATCGCGTCGACCACGGCCAGGTAGGCCGATGGGTCCGCCGTGCCGGTCCAGTCGAACTCGGCCCGAAACCGGCTCCGATCGGTCCGCGTTGAATTGGCCCCGTGGCTGATGGCGAGCGGCCGAATCGCCGCCTGCCGGTCGGGGCGGATCCAGATGAAGCCCGATCCCTTGGGCGCGCAGACCCATTTGTGGAGGTTCGCGGTGTAGTACGTGGCACCGATGGCCGGCACGTCGAGCTCGATCTGCCCCGGTGCGTGCGCGCCGTCGACCAGGGTCTCGATCCCGTCGTCCGCCAGCTCCGCAACCAGCTCCTTGATAGGCACGACGAGCGCGGTGGCGGAGGTGATGTGGTCGAGCACGGCCAGCCGGGTCCGTGGGGTCACGGCTCCGATGAGTGCCTCGGCGACCGACGCCGGCGACGTGCCGGGGAAGGGGACCGACGCGACCACCACGGTGGCGCCGTCGCGCTGTGCCACGAACTCCATCGCGTTCTTGACCGCGTTGTAGGCGTGGTCTGTGGTGAGGAGCTCGTCGCCGCTGGCGAAGCGCAACGATCGCAGGATCGTGTTCGCGCCGGCCGTGGCATTCGGGACGAATGCGAGGTCGTCGGGATTCGCTCCCACGAACCCTCCAAGCGCGGCCCTCGCGCGATCCATCGCCGGCTCCAGGTCGTGCGAGAAGAACCGCACCGGCTCGCGCTCCATGCGGTCGCGCCACGCCTGCTGGGCGGCCAGCACCGGGCGCGGGGCGGCGCCGAACGAGCCGTGATTGAGGAAGCTGATGGCCGGATCCAGGGTCCAGTGCGGTGCGAACTCGGACGGCATCGCGGGCTATCGTAGACCGATGTCCGAGGCCCACGCCCCGTTGCCGCGGCCCGTCGCCGTCATCTTCGACCTCGACGGGACGCTGGTCGACACGGTCGATACGCGGATCGCCGCCTGGCTCGCCGTCTTCGAGGAAGAGGGGATTCCGGCAGACCGCGGCCAGGTCGCCGCGCTCATCGGCTCGGACGGTCGGCGGCTGGCCCGCGAGGTGGCGGACGCGGCAGGGATCACGCTCGCGCCGGGCCGCGACGAGGCGATCGATGCCCGCTGCGGCGCGATCTTCGCCGCGCTCAATGACCGGCCACGGCCGCTGCCCGGCGTCCACGAGCTGCTTGACCGACTTGCCGCCGCCGGGGTGGCATGGGCCATCGCCACCTCCAGCCGGCGCGAGCAGGTCGCGCCATCGGTCGATGCGCTCGGCCTGGCGGAGGCGCCCTTGATCGTCGATGGCAGCCACGTGGAGCACGCAAAGCCCGCTCCGGACCTGCTCCTGCTGGCCGCCGAGGAGCTCGACGCCCCGCCCGCCGACTGTTGGTACGTGGGCGACGCCACGTGGGACATGCTCGCCGCGTCGGCCGCGGGCATGGTCGGCGTCGGCGTCACGAGCGGGCCGGTGGATGCCGCGACCCTCCTCGGGGCTGGTGCGCGCTGGGTCGTGGCTTCGCTCGCCGAGCTCGCGATCTGACGACGATGCCGCTCGAGACGTATCGGTCCAAGCGGAACTTCGCGAAGACGCCGGAGCCCGAACCGGGACCGGTCGGGGACGGGAGCGGGCGGTTCGTCGTCCAGCGCCATCGGGCGACGCGCCTGCACTACGACGTGCGACTGGAGATCGGGGGCGTGCTCGTCAGCTGGGCCGTCCCGCGCGGTCCGACGCTCGACCCCGATGAGCGACGGATGGCGATGCGAACCGAGGACCACCCCATCGAGTACTTCGACTTCGAGGGGACCATTCCAAGGGGCGAGTACGGCGCCGGCGACGTGATCGTCTGGGACTGGGGCACCTTCACGCCGGAGGAGACGGACGACGCCGCGGCCGCGCTGCAGGCTGGCGAGCTGAAGTTCCGCCTCGAGGGCGAGCGGCTGCGCGGGCGGTACACGATCGTCCAGACCGGCGGCAAGCGTGACGCCTTCGGTCGCAAGACGGAGCCGGCGCAGTGGCTGCTGATCCACAAGCGCGACGAGGCCGCGGTCGACGGCTGGGATGCCGAGCAGCACCCAACCAGCGTCAAGACCGGTCGCACCAATGACGAGGTGGCCGCAGGCGTGGAGCCGAAGGTCCAGGTGCCAGCGCCCGCTCTCGAACCTCCGCCTGACCTCGGCGCGGCACGCCCGGCCGCCCTGCCGGACTTCATCAAGCCGATGCTGGCAACCATGACGGACGGCGCCTTCGACGATCCGGATTGGCTGTACGAGATCAAGTGGGACGGGTATCGGGTCGAGGCCGTCGTCCATCCCAAGGGGGTCCGGATCTGGACCCGCAACCGCATCGATGCCTCGGTCTACTTCCCGGACCTCGTCGGCCCCGCCGATTGGATCGACGCCCGCGAGGCGGTGGTGGACGGCGAGGTCGTGGCCTTCGACGCCGAGGGCCGGCCGGACTTCTCACGCCTCCAGGACCGGACGGGGCTGCGCGGCCTGGAGGCCGCGACGGGGCGCCGTTCGCCGGACGCCCCGAAGCTGAGCGCCGACGAGCGGCGGGCGATCCCGCTTGCCTACATGGTCTTCGACCTGCTTCACCTCGATGGCAGCTCGCTGCTCGACGTGCCCCTCGAGGATCGCAAGCGAGTCCTCCGGCGGGTGCTCCGGCCACACCCGCTGGTCCGCTACGCGGCCCACGTCGTGGGCGACGGTGAGGCCTTCATGCGGGCGGCGGCCGAGCGCGGCCTGGAAGGAGTCGTCGCCAAGCGGCGCGCCAGCCGCTACGAGCCTGGCAAGCGTTCGCGCGACTGGCTGAAGGTCAAGCTGCGTCGGGAGCAGGAGCTGGTCGTCGCTGGCTGGCTGCCCGGGCAGGGAAGCGCCGGCGAGCTCGGGTCGCTGATCGTCGCCGTCAACGCCGATGGCCGCCTGCGACATGCCGGCCAGGTCGGCTCCGGCTTCTCCGCGAAGATGCGCCGCCAGCTGCTGGACGCGCTCGGGCCGATCCGGCGGGCTGACTCGCCCCTCGATCCGGTTCCGCGCCTGCCGACCGCGCGATGGGTCGAGCCACGCATCGTGATCCGCGCCGAATTCGCAGAATGGACGACCGATGGACTGCTGCGACAGGCCGCCTTCAAGGGGATCGAGGTCAGCAAGGAGCCGGGCGCCGTCGTCCGGGAGGAGGCGCTGCCCGTCGCCAAGGTCGTGGCCCGCAGGCCATCGCCACGGGCGCGGGTGGAAGTCGTGAGCGCACCGGTCGCAGGGGCCACCGCAGCGGAGCTGAAGGCGCTGGAGGCCATGGAGCGCGACGGGATGTGGGAAGTGGCCGGTCACGAGCTGCGCGTGACGAACCTCGGCAAGGTCCTCTTCCCCGCGGGGGACGGCCACCCGGCCCTCACCAAGCGGGACCTCATTCGGCACTACGTCTCGGTCGGGCCGACCCTCATTCCGCACCTCGCCGGACGCGGCCTCAACCTGCAGCGCTTCCCCGACGGGATCGGAAAGGCCGGCTTCTGGCAGAAGGACCTGCCCGGCCACGCGCCGAGCTGGATCGCGCGCTGGACCTACGCCGGGAGCGAGGGCCCCAAGGACTACGTCGTGGTCGACCGGGTGGCGACGCTCGCCTGGCTGGCGCAGGAGGGGGCGATCGAGCTGCATCCCTGGACTTCGCGAACCTCCGCGCCGGATCGGCCAACCTTCGCCCTGATCGACATCGATCCCGGAACCGATACGACCTTCGACCAGGTCCTCGTCCTGGCTCGCCTGTTCCGGACCGCATTGCAGCACCTTGGCGTCATCGGCCTGCCAAAGGTGACCGGCAAGCGCGGGGTGCAGGTCTGGATCCCGGTGGAGGCGGCCTACAGCTTCGAGCAGACCCGTGACTGGGTCGAGCAGCTGTCCCGGGCAGTGGGCCAGATGGTTCCCGAGCTGGTGAGCTGGCAGTGGTCGAAGCGGGATCGCGGCGGCCGCGCGCGGCTCGACTTCACCCAGAACGCGATCAACCGCACCCTGGTTGCGCCCTACTCGGCTCGCCCGGCGCCCGGCGCACCGGTATCGGCGCCGATCACGTGGGAAGAGCTCGACGATCCGCGTCTGGCGCCGGATCGCTGGACGATCACGTCGCTCCCGCGCCGACTGAAGAAGGTGGGGGACCTGTTCGAGCCGGCAACGACCCTGGCGCAGAAGCTGCCGCCGCTCTAGCCGAGCAAGGAAAAGCCGCGGGGGGAGCACCGTGCCTGGGAGTCACAGGAACGGAGCCGCCCGCGGCGAATTGCGAACGGAAAGCGGAGGACGGGGGCTAGCTGGGCCAGCCGCCGCCGGTGTGTGCGCTGCGCATACGCGTCTCCCTCGAACGGCCGTCTCGCATGATTCGTGACCGCAAGCAGACATTCGTATCCGGAGGTCGCCCCATCAATCACCCATCGGTACCTGCGTCACGAGGGCGGGGGAGTACTTCCGGGCGACCCAGCGGTCAAATGGGACTTGCCAAGGCCGCTATACTCCCGTCGATGCCACGTACCCGCCTGGCCACCGAGAGCACGGCGCACGACAGCGCGCTCGCTCAGCAGATCGGCGCGCGCATCCGCGACGCCCGCAAGCGCAGCGGCCTGACGCAGCAGCAGCTCGCCGGCGAGCGGTACACCAAGGCCTACGTCAGCGCCCTCGAGACCGGCATCGCCCGTCCCTCGATGGTCGCGCTCAGCTACCTTGCCGAGCGCCTGTCGCTGCCGCCCAGCCACTTCCTCGACGAGCAGAACCCGGCATGGAGCCGTCTGGCGGTGGACATGACGCTTGCGGCCGGCGACTGGCAGGCAGCCGCGGACGGTTATGCCTCGTTGCTCGACATCCCGCTCGACGACCTTGGCCGTGCCGAGGTCCTGCGAGGTCGTGCCGAGGCGCTGGCCCGCCTGGACAAGGGCAAGGACGCGGTCACGGCCGCGGCCGAAGCCGCGCGCATCTTCGGCTCGATGGGCCGCGTCTCCGACGAGGCACTCGCTCGCTACTGGCTCGCCTATGGCCTCTACCTGTCGGACCAGGAGGCCGATGCGCAGAGCCTCCTCGCCTCGCTGCTCGAGCGTGTCCGGGCCGGCCTCAAGGTCGAGCCCGACTTCGAGATGCGGCTGCTGATGGCGCTGGCCGCGGTTGCCTCGCGCAGCGGTGACCACCCTCGCTCCCTGACCTACCTCGAGACCGCGCGAGGCCTCGCCGACGACCTCGACGACCGTCGGCGGGCAATGTTCCTCTTCAACCTGGCCATCAGCTACCAGGAGACGGGCGACCTCGAGGCCGCGATCCGCACCGGCACCCAGGGCCTTGCCCTCCTGCGCTCGGCCGGCGCCGTCTTCGAATCGGCGCAGATCGAGAACACGCTGGCGCTGGCGTACCTTTCGAGCGGCAACATCGATCGCGCCGCCGAGCTGGCCGGGGAGGCGCGGTCAGCCTTCCAGGAGGTGGGTGACGACCGCTTCCTGTGCGCCGTCCTGGACACCGATGCGCAGGTCGCGCTGGCCCAGGAGCGCTTCGACGACGCAGCCTCGATCGCTCGTCAGGCCATCGACATGGCGCGCGCCACCGGCAACCGCAGCGTCGAGCTGACCGCGATGCTGACCGAGGCGCGCGCGCTGCGAGCCAGCGGCGACCCGGATGGCGCCCAGGGACGCTATGCGGAGGCTGCCGCGCTGGCACGCGCCGGGCATTCGGCGGGGCGGAAGCGCGAGGTCCTCCGCGAGTGGGCCGAACTGCGCGCAGGCCTTGGCGATCACCGCGGAGCCTATGAGCTCACGAACGAGGCGCTTTCTGTCAAATAGTCGTTGACAGGTGCGGTCCAGTGCAGTTAGGCTGCAGCAAGAGAGTTGGTCTGGGTACCCGCCAGGCGCAACGCCGGCGTGGGACCAACTCTGAGCCGGGGGAATCGGGATCGGAGATCGGGCACAGCTCCGATCCCAATGCCCCAAATCAGGACGCTGCTGGGGTCTCAACCAGCGTGAAGCGTCCTGCTGCGAACGGATCCGCCGCTCCGGGCAGATAGATCCGCATCGCATAGGCGCCCGGACCCCAGGCATCGAGCAGCTCGCTGGTGGGAACGGCGAAGGTGAAGCCGATGACGGACGAGCTCGCCACGATGCCCTGCTCCGATGGTTCCTGCACCACCGTCTGGCCGTCATCCCCGAGGCGCGCGATCTCGACCAGGATCGTGCCCACGCCGGGTGCAGCTCCGAGACGCACCGAATAGGAGATCGTGTCGGGCGCACGGAAGCGCTCCGTCAATCCGATTGCTTCGCCGGTGGCCGAATCGAGGGCCGTCCCGAAGACGATCGGCAGCGGACCGGCCGTGCTTGGCGAGGGAGTTGGGGAGGGAAGACCGGATTCCGACCCCGCTCGTCCGACGATGAATGCGACGAGGATGACGCCGATGGCGGCGGCCGCCCAGCCCAGCCACAGGCGCGCACGCGGGCCGGGTCCGGCGCGGCGCTCCGACGCCATTGGTCGCGCCTGGGACGATCGGCCCCGGCCTCGGCCGAATCCTGAGCCGCGCAGCCGGTTGCCCATATCGGCCTCAACTCTAGCGAGCCGATTCCAGATACGATGGGGCCATGCCTCGCCGCGTCTTCGACTTCGACACCCCCGACCGCTTCGTTGCCGGAGCGGTCGGCGAGCCCGGCGCGCGCGCCTTCTACCTCCAGGCTCGCCAGGGCGGCGCGCTGGTCAGCATCGGCCTCGAGAAGACACAGGTGGCCGCTCTCGCCGGTCGGATGTCCGAGCTGCTCGATACGGTCGAAGGGCTTTCCGGCGAGCTCCCGCCCGGCGTCGATCGCGACGACCAGCCGCTGGAGCCGACCGTCGAGCTCTTCCGGGTGGGGGCCATGGCGCTCGCCTGGGACGCGACAGCGGCCCAGATCGTGATCGAGGCGCAGCCGTTGGGCGAAGACCCCGAATTTGCCGACGTCCCCGACCAGGCGCCATCCGGTCCCGACCTCGTTCGAGTGCGAGTCGAGCCGGCCCGCGCGCGCGACTTCATCCGACGCGCCGCCGCGCTGGTCGCCGCCGGGCGCCCCACCTGCCCCTTCTGCGGCCAGCCCCTCGAAGCGACGGGCCACTTCTGCCCGAAGACCAACCTGAACTGATGTCCGGGGTGGGGAACGGAAACGGCGACCACGCCGGCTTCGACTCGCAGCTCCCCATCGACTGGCTCGAACCCGCCCAGCTCGGTGACGGCTTGCTGGGCCGGCTCGGGCTGACCGTCCTGCCGGGCAAGCACGGCGCCTCGTTCCGGTATCCGGGCCGCGTCTACCAGCGCGACCTCGACGGTGACTTCGGACTCCTCAGGGAGAACGGGGTGCGGCGCCTGATCCTGCTCGTGGACGACGTGGAGCTGCGGCACTGGAGCAACCCGCAGATCGTCGAGCGCGGCATCGCCGCTGGGGTGGAAGTGATCCGCCACCCGATCCCCGACGGTCGAGCACCGGCGTCGACCATCGCGATGGAAACGATCCTGGGCGAGATCCGCGACGGCCGCGCATCGGCAAACGTGGCGGTCGCCTGCATGGGCGGAGTGGGACGGACCGGGACGGTGGCGGCGTGCGCCCTGGTGGAGGGTGGCATGGACCCCGGCGCCGCGATCGCGACGGTACGAGCAGTTCGGCATCCAACAGCGGTCGAGACGGCCGAGCAGGAGGCTTTCGTGCGCGCCTACGCCCGCGAGCGTCAGGCCGGCGAGCGCCCGTAGACCGCCACCCGCCAGACGCGGCTGCCGCCCCTGTGCAGCTGCGCGAAGCCGGCGTCGCCCAGCAGCCGGTCGATCTCGGCCTGGCGGTGGATGTAGAAGTCATCGCGACGGCGAAGCAGCCACGACAACGCGTTGAGCAGCGAGGCGGAGGCCCGCACCCACCAGGAATCGGTGGGGTGCACCAGGCCGATCAGCCGCGGCCCGGGGTGCAGCGCCGCCCCGAGCAACGCCGCGAGGTCCGGATAGCAACAGATCACGCGATCCAGGGTCACGACATCGGCGGCTGGCAACTCCGCCGCCATGTCGACCACGTCGCCGTGGCGGTAGGTGACGCGCTCGCCGACGCCTCGTCGCTCCGCCTCTGCGCGGGCCGTTGCCAGGTACGCGCTCGACGCGTCGACGTCCAGTGCGCTGGCGGCGCCCGAGGCGAGCAGCTCGAGATGCACCATCCCCACCCCCGCGCCGATGTCGATCAGCCGTGCACCGTCGACGCCGGCCTCGCGCAGCGCGTCGATCAGCTCCGCGGTCGAGTCCGGGAGGCCGTCCTCCTGCCAGCTACGCAGGTCGCGTTCCGCCTCGCGCGCATCGAAGACACGCTCGAAGTCACGCTCACAGCACCGCGGCTCGTTCCTGTTCGGCATGACCCGATGATGCCTGCACCGTCAATCCAGCGGCCTGCTCGGCGGCAACTTCGACGAAACGGCAGAGGGCATTTGCCAGCCGCATCTGGAGCGGCGTATGAACGCGCACCTTGAGGAGCTCCGGAGAGGCGATCACGATTGCGAGGCACCGCCCGCGGGACGTCGCGACGTTGAGTCGGTTGAGCGAGTAGAGGAACTCGATCGAGCGCGGCATCTCTTCCTGCGACGACGTCGCCATCGAATAGATCGCCACCGCGCCCTGCTGGCCCTGGATCTTGTCGACCGTGGCGACGCGCGGGGGTCCGGGGTCATTCGGCGCATTGAGGGCGACGGTTCTGAGCCGTTCGGTGAGCAGCTCGACCTGCGCGTTGTACGGCGCGATGACGCACAGGTCGTCGGGCGTGATCGGTCGGCGCGCGCCGTCGGCATCGGTCCAGCTGCCGGCGAGCAGCGCCTGGTACAGCTCAACCGCGGCGGCCGCTTCCTCTTCGGATGAATTGTGGTTGTTGGCGTGGACGATCGGCACCCATCGCACCCCCGTGCCGGTCATCGGCCCCGGTGCCTCGAGCGACTGGCGAGCGGCGCTCGGCGCCGACCGCAGCTCCCCCTTGTAGAACGCCGCCGAGGTGAACGCGTTGACGTCCGGATGCAGGCGCCACGTCTCGGCGAGGAAGACACCACGCGTGGGATCGATGACCGGCTCTCCGCCGAGGACGTACTCGAGCGAGGAGGCGCCAGCGCCTTCGGGATGGGCGCCCTTCTTCACCTGCGAGAGCTGCTGTGGGTCGCCGAGCAGGATCAGGTTCCGGGCAGCACCCGCCACCGCCAGGACGTTGGCCAATGACATCTGGCCGGCCTCGTCCACGAAGAGGGTGTCGATCGAGTCCGCGAACTCCGGTCGGGACCAGAGCCACGCGGTGCCAGCTGCCACCCGGGAGCGCCCCGATGCCAGGGCGTCGAGGACATCGGCGTTGTCGTTCGTGCACGCGTAGCCACAGTCAGCCGGTGGCTCGTCGTCCTTATCCACCTTGCGGATTGCGGTCACGATCTCGCGCGCTTCTGAGGCCTGCGCGACGACCTCGTCCAGCAGGTTCTCGATGGCGTGGTGGGTGAAGGCGACGATGCCGACGCGGCGACCCGCGCGCACCAGCTCGCGGATCATCTCCGCGCCGGTCCGGGTCTTGCCGGAACCGGGTGGACCCTGGATTGGCAGCGTCGTCCCCTCGAGGACGAGTGCCAGCCGTCGAGCGGCGGCGTTGCTCGCCTCGCCCGGTCGTGCGAGCGAGGATCCGGGCGGCTGGCCCGCGCGCGGCGCAAGGCCGAGGAGAAACTCGCGCGATGCCAGCAATGGGCCGTCGCCCCTGAGTCCGCGCGCCTCGATCAGCATGGCGAGACGCTCGAGCGCCCCCTTCTGCTCATTCGCCACGAGCGGCTTGTCGGGGATCAGCGAGGTGGGATGCGGCTTCGGGTTTCGGACGGCCCACTGCAGGTCAAGCGTGCCGTGCAGCGCATCGAGGGCGACGATGGTGCCTGCCGACTTTTCGGTGCGAGGGTCGAATGGCGTGTCGCCAACCTTCATCCGGTACGGCTGCTCGGGGTCGAACCGGTAGCGATTTCGCACCGACTGCTTCGGGCGATCCACCTCGGCGAGCCACTCGATCCCTCCAATCGCCTCCTCGTCGTCGACGAGCTGCTGGTCGGACAGGCCACAGCGCTCGTAGAAGGCCCACCACTCGACGTTCTCCTCGCGGCGGTGCCACTCGAGCAGGTCGCCGACGAGGCGCCGAACCGCGGCGTCGGGGTCGGCGGCCGGTGTCGCGCGCAACCGATCGGCGAGGTCGCGCCGGCGGCGGTCGTCGGGGTTGAGCTCCCGCTCCAGCTCGTCGACCTTCGCCCCTCGCCGCGGCACCTCTGCGCCGGATCGCTCCTCGAGCTCAGCACGCCGTCCTTCGAGCCACGCTCGCAGCTCGAAGTTCGAGCGGCAGTCGTCGCGGTTGTAGTCGTGAATTTGATCGAGGATCGACTGGTCGGCCCGGCCGTTGGAGACCGAGTGGATGTACGACTCATAGGCCACGACCGATGAGCCGGCATCCTGAAGCGGGATGTCGCGATGGAAGCCGTAGAGGGCCTCGAGCTTCTTGATCGAATAGCTCTCCACGCCGATACGGAGCCCCTGGCGCACCACGGAGAACAGGTCGACGAACAGCTCGCCGCGCATGATCCGGTCGACCTCGACTTCGCGCGTGGCGTGGCGCGTGGCCAGCATGCCGATCCGCCCGCGTTCGTAGGCCGCGTAGTGATAGACGTGGAGCGTCGGATCGGCCCGCCATCGGTCCATCACGAAGTCGATGAAGCCTTCGAAGGCCAGCTTCTCCTCGGCCCGGTCGTGCCCCCACCAGGTGTGAAAGCCACCGGCATCCCAGACGCCGAAGAGGTATTCCAGGCCGTCCTCCTCTGCGAACGGGTCCCCTTCCATGTCGAAGAAGAGGTCGCCGACAGACGGGGCAGGCAACGCGGCCAGGCCGCGATTCCGTTCCTGCGACAGGAACTCGTAGCGCGGCTCGGGGAGTGCCTTCGACTCGTACTGCAGCCGCGCCTGCTGGTGCAGGTTGGCGAGCACGACCTCTCCGACCTTCGGCACGATCGGGAGCGGGCTCTCGAGCTCGGCGAGCGCGGTGAAGGTCACGATGCCGGCTTCGGAGAGCCGACGGGCGATGTCGGACCGCATCCCGGCGACCAGGCTCAGGTGATCGGCGTCGCGTCGGAGCGCCGAGCAGTAGGCGTCCCAGCGGCAGACGCCGCAGTGGCGCACCGGGTCCGGAGTGACCTCGAGCGGATAGGGAAGGGGTTGGTCGGGAGCGACAGTAGCAAGGAAGCGCTGCTTCACGCTCCGGAAGTAGGCGAGGTAGTCATCGAGCCGATGCGACTCCACGCGGTGTCCGCTTCCGCCGAGCGCGACATGCATCTGCTCCGGCATCCGCCCCTGGACCCCGGCCACGAGGTCCGAGTAGACGCACATCTGCAGGAGCGCGCCGCCCTTGACCTGGCGGGCGAGCTTCGTGTCGGCGACTTCGTAGTGGTAGTCGCCGAGGACGCTCCCCGCCCCTGGGCCGTCCACGCGGAGCAGGAAGTCCGCATAGCCAAGCCATTTGCCATCGAAGAGCGTCGCCTGGTAGATCACGTCAGCGCGGTCGTGCATCTGCTGACGCGTGAGCGCGGCGTCCAGCTCGATCTCCGGCAGCGTGCTCCGCGGCGGATTCGGGCCACGGTCGAGCCTGCCGGTGACGACAAGACGGCCCATTTCCTGGAGGTGGGCGAGATAGTTCCTCTCGTGCTCCTCGCCGCGCCGCTGGAGGACCTCGAGCTCAGGGTCTACGCGATCGGGGCGCTCGAGGTCCGTCTCGAAGGCCGCCCGCTCGAGGGTGGTCAGGTGCTCGCATTCGAGGTATCCGACCAGGTCGCTGGCGCTGTAGATGACGGTGCCGTCGAGCTTCTGCATCCAGGTCGAAGCCTAGCGAGATCTCCGACAGGTCGGGTGTCGCGCTCGGTGGCTACGCGGGCAGGGGCTCGCTGCGGATGAAGCTCAGCGCCCAGCCGCAATCCGAGGTGACCCGCAGGAAGATGTCTCCCACCAGCTCCGGATGGCCGGCGAAGAAGTCTCCGTAGAGGTTGCCCGGCGCTGGAGCGGTTCCCAGCGTTGCCCTGAGCGCCGGAACTGCCTCACCGCTGCCAGGTACGAGGTCCGCGGAGAACGAGCAGCCGGCCCCGCCCGGGAGGACGGCGGCGACGTAGGTCAGCGTGTAGTTCGCGTCAAGCAGGTGGACCGGGCCGAACTCGCCGTTCCCCTCGTGGGCAAAGCCCGCGACGATCGGGTTGAAGGGCAGGTCGAAGGTGGCGGGGACGAGGTAGGGCGTCGGCGCGAATCCGGCGGCAACCCAGCCCTCCTCGAAGGTGGGCTCAGCGGCATCGGCGTCGCGGACCAGGTACCAGCCCCAGTCATCGGCTCGAACCGGCCCGAGCTCGACCACGAGGTCGCTGCCGGTCGGCAGGAGGGTCAGCACGCCCCCGCTCAGGCTCGGGCTCGACCGGACTCGCAGCCCGGAGGCAGCGGTTGCCACCGTGGTGCCGGCGGTGAAGGTCGGGATGGCATCGGGGCCCGGAGTCGGGACGGCCGTGGCGGTGGCCGGGGGCAGGGAAGCCGGTGTCGCGCTGGCTGACGACGATGGGGCCACGCTTGCCGACGGCGACGGACTGGGAGAGCCGAACAGGCAGCCGCCCAGCAGCAGCGTCAAGAGGATCGGCGCGAACGGGCCGGGGCGTGGCATGCGCGCAGCCTAGCGCAACGGTACGATGCCGGACATGATGAGCAAGATCACCAAGACCGACGCCGATTGGGCCCGTGAGCTCACCCCCGAGCAGTTCCACGTCCTCCGCGAGAAGGGCACCGAGCGGGCGTTCACCGGGGCCTACTGGGACGAGCACCGTCCCGGCGTGTACCGATGCGCCGCCTGCGGCGCCGACCTCTTCACCTCCGACACCAAGTTCGATTCAGGCACCGGCTGGCCGAGCTTCTATGCCCCGGCGGACCCCAGCGCCGTCGAGACCGAGAGCGACCGCTCCTTCTTCATGGTGCGCAACGAGGTGCACTGCGCCAGCTGCGGGGGCCACCTTGGCCACATCTTCGACGACGGGCCGAACCCGACCGGCCTGCGCTACTGCATCAACTCGGCGTCACTGAAGCTCGAGCCGACGGATGTCGAGCCGATGACCGAGGTCTAGCGCCCCTCGGCCACCTTGTCCGTCACGTCGATATACGTGTAGATGTCCGACTGGTTCGGCCAGATGAAGTTTCGGTCCGGCAGCAGGTCCAGGTCGAGCCCGAACTCCGCATTGAAGAGGATCCGGAACTCGTTGACGAGCGAGATGCTGCTGTAGAAGCCCGCCTCCTCGGGGTTCTGGTCTGGCAGGTAGACGGCGTTGAGGATGCCGAACTTCATCCGCAGCTGCTCGGGCGTCGCGGTCGTCCAGTCGTACCCGCGCTCGTTGCGACGATATTGCGGGGTCCATGGGCCCTCGTCCGCCGCAAGGATGATGATGGGACGCTCGTCCGGCGGCACGTCGAGCAGCTGATCCACCCAGGCGAGCATCTGCGCATTCGTGAACTTCAGCTGCTCCACGTACTGCTGCTCGTGGGTGAGGCTCCGCGCCTCTTCCGCGGAGATGAAGCTCCCGTCGGGATGGAAGACATAGGGCTCGTGGTTCAGGGCCAGCTGGGCGTGAACGAACTTCGGCCCGGGCAGGCTGGAAGCGCGCAGCAGTGAGCGCAGCTCATAGTGCGTCTGGTTGTATCCGTCCCGTCGCCGGTCGAACGGCGTGTCCGGGCCGAGGTCCTCGAAGGCGCGGAGCATGGTCGCGTCCTGCAGGACACCGAGGAACTCCGACGACAGCTCGTCGTAGACGTAGTTGAAATCCGCCAACGGGTGCTGGCCCATCGGACTCCAGAAGGTGCCGGCATAGATGAAGTCGTACCCCAGGCTGTCGAGGAACTTGTGCACTTCGAACTCGGAGCGGAGGCCCCGATAGATCGGCCCCCAGTCTTCCGGGCTCTTGGCCTGATCCCGGAGGGCAGCTCCGTCGAGGTACTCGAGGTTGCGCGCGGCGTCGATCGCCGGCGCCGTCTTCAGGTAGTTGGAGGTGGAATCCTCGGCGACGTAGAAGCCGCGGTCTCGCAACGCGTCCAGGAATGGCGTGTTGTCGTAGTTGAAGTGGTCGCGCAGGACCTTTCCTGATCCGTACTCCTCGAGGATGATCCAGTACACGTCGGGCCGATGCGTGGCCTCGCCGACCTCGCCGCTGGCGGTCACCCCGGAGCCGGTGATGGCCGTGATCGGACGGACGTTGAAGACGAACGCGCCGATGGTCACCAGGTTGAAGAGGAGCGCCAGCCCCGTGATGACGTTCAGCGGGAGCGTCAATCGATCGACGACCGCGTGGAACCGCCAGATGAAGGACACGCCGATGATGGCGACGAGGAGCCACGCGCTGAGGAGGACCCACTGGCCGACGAGCATCGTCCCGAGCCAGTCCCAGGCCATCCCGTAGGTGAAGAAGAGGACCACCAGCAGCAGGCTTGCCAGGGCTGCTGCCGCCCAGGCACGGGTCAGCGCCCCGCCGATGGCCAGGACGCCGAGGGCGACCCCGACGCAGATCGCCAGCGGCACGAAGATCTCGGCGGGGGCGATCGCCTCCTGCACGTTCTGCGCATACAGGTAGATGACCGGGTACGCCGCCGCCAGCAATGGGTAGATGGGGAGGCCCGGCACCCGTCGCAGCCAGGTCAGGAATTTCATGCGCGCGGATTCTCGCACGGCACGTCGTTGACCATTGAGCGGGGATCCACGATGCTGCGGCGATGGCCGTGCCCACCCTCGACCTGCTCCTCCCCGACGGCAGGTCGCTCGACGTCTACCTCGCTGGTCCCGAGGACGGCACCCCGCTCCTCTTCCACGTCGGCACGCCCGGTGCCGGTCTCCCATTCGCGCCGTTCGTCGAGACCCTCGCCGAGCGCGGGCTGCGCTACGTCAGCTTCTCGCGGCCCGGGTATGGAAGGTCGACTCGGCGGCAGGATCGCGCCGTCGTCGATGTCGTGGAAGAATCGGCCGCGGTCCTGGATGCCATCGGCGCCGATCGCTGCTACATCCTCGGATGGTCGGGCGGTGGGCCGCATGCCCTCGCCTGTGCCGCGCGGATGCCCGTGCGGGTGATCGCGGCGGCAACGATCGGCGGGGTTGCGCCCAACCCTGCGGAGGGGCTCGACTGGGAGGCGGGGATGGGCGCCGAGAACGTCGAGGAGTTCGGTGCCGCGCTCGCCGGATCCGACGAGCTGGTCGCCTTCCTGGAGCCCGCAGCCGCCGAGCTCCGGGAGGTCACGCCGGACGGGGTCGCCGACGCCTTCGGAGACCTCATCGATGAGGTCGACCGGGGCGCCCTGACGGGTGCCTTCTCAGCCTGGAGCGCGGATCTGTTCCACGAGGCCCTGCGGGTCGGCTTCTGGGGCTGGTTCGATGACGACATGGCCTTCCTCGGACCGTGGGGATTCGCCGTTGACGAGATCAAGGCCCCCGTCTTCATCTGGCAAGGGGCCTACGATCGGATGGTGCCGTTCGCCCACGGGGAGTGGCTCGCGGCCCACATCCCCGGCGCGCGGCCCCGTCTCTTCGCCGAGCACGGACATCTCTCGCTGGCAGTCGACTCGGTGCCGCGAATCGTCGACGAGCTGATGGCGGAGGGCCGATGACGCCAAGGGCTCTGGGCAAGCTGTCAATCCGTCTTGCATTCGTCGGACTTCTGACATCGGTGACAGCCCCGCCCGTCGCCGCGGCTGGTCCAAACCTGACGCCAACGGTCACGCCGATGAGCGGGACGACGGCCACCGTCTTTCTCTTTGCCACACAGTTCCAGCCGGGCGGAGGAGAGACGACTTCGACGGTGACCGTTTCGGTGGCGGGGAGTTCTTTCCCGCTCTCGCGTACCGGTGGCTCGACGGCCCACCAGATCTGGTCGGGATCAAGGACGCTGCCGGCCGGAAGTTGGACGGCCACGTTCACCGGGACAACTGTCAGCGGGACAACTCCTGCCCCCGTTTCAGTCAGTCCCATCGTGGTTACGGCTCCGACGCCGACACCAGCGCCCACACCGACGCCGGTACCGACTCCTCCGCCGACCGCCACTCCCAAGCCGACGGCGACCCCCCGGCCGACGGCAACGCCCCGACCGACGCCTCGTTCGACGCCCGGCCCGGCGACGGCTACGCCGGCACCCGGGGACACGGTCACTCCAGCGCCGTTACCGACCCCGTTCGGGACCACGGTCGCCGATCCCAGTGGCTCGCCGCCATCCGGCTCCGGAGCCCAGTCGACCGATCCGGGCGGATCGGGAAGTCCATCGCCATCGTCCGCGTCTGTTCCGCCGGGCTCGCGGACCTTCAACCTGCCGCCTGAAGGGGTCGTGGCGATCGGCCTCCTCAGCGCCGTCACGGTGGCTGCGGCGTTGGGCGAGCGTCGCCGCCGTCGCGCGGTCGAAGCCTTCCGGGCCGCCCAGGCAGCTCTCGATGCGGGTGCGCCGCTGGGCGCCGGCCTCGAGTCGGGCTTGGAGCGGGAGACGGTCGAGGACGAGACCGTGGCCACCATCGACTACGAGGGCCTCGACGACACCGACGAGACCAGGTGAGCGGCGAGGTCATCTGCCCCGGCTGCGGCGCCACGGTGCCGCAGGCGGAGGAGACGCGGCGCCACCCATACGTCGGGTCGGCGCCCGGGTGTTTCCTGATCTACAGCGAGGTGCTGGCTCGCGAATACGGCGACCTCCGCTACACGCCGGCACATCAGCTCACCGTGGATGCCTACGCGGTCCAGCACCCGGGCGTGCCCGAGCGTCGCGCGGCGCAATCGGTCGCGATTCACCTGGTCGGGCTGTGCCTCACCCTGGAGCGCAACCGTGGACCGCTCGAGCTGCCCCGCCTGCGCCAGCGGCTGGCGGCACCCAATCGCGTCTTCCCGTGGCTCGCGCCGCCGGCATCCGTCGGCGAGCTGACCGTGGTCGACGTTCACGACGCCTCCACGCCCGAGGCGCACCGGGCCGTGGTGGACCAATGGGCGCGATCGGCCTGGGAGGCCTGGGCGTCACACCACGAGCAGGCGCGCGCCTGGGCCGACGAGCTGTCTGACGCCTAGGCCGCGCCCGCAGCTCGGAGATCCGCTCGCAGCTGCCGTCGGTAGGCGACCACGCCGAAGAGCAGCAACCCGTGGAACAGGGCGATCTCGATCGTCGCGAACTGGCGAAGGTAGAAGGAGGCGAGGTCGGCGAGCGCGAGCGAAACCAGGAGGCCGAATTCGGCTAGGTTGGAGCCAAGTCGATCCCGCCCGGTGAGGGCCATCAGCAGCGACCCGGCCAGCAGCAGAGTGCCGGACACGCCTTCGACCACGAGGTGCAGCATGTCGAGGCTGAAGAGCGGCGTGCTCGTCTGTGGATCGACGCCACCGATCTGGGTCAGAGCGACCCCCAGGTCGATCAACGCGCGCACGCCCGAGACGAAGAGGGCGACCAGCAGCGCGGCGCGCGCTCCGCGGCCACCGATCAGGTCGTCGCGGTGTGCAGCCCACCAGTCATAGAGGGGCTGGAGCCGACTGACCGCATCGGGCGCGAGGGTCAGCTCCTGGGACTGCACGAAGGCGAGCAGCGCGGAGGCGAGGCGACGCTGTTCCTGGAGCGGGGCCTGCACCGCCGCGGCGCCAAGCCGATAGCGGAGCGCGTCCCGCTCGTCGTCCTGCAGGTCGTTGTCGACTGATTCCTCCAGGAGCTGGAGCGAGGTGAGGAGAAGCGTGCGAGGGTCGGGCCGGACCCGGCGTCGCACGCGCAGGTACACCAGCACGACGATCAGGAAGGTGGCGTAGATGAGCGGCGCCGCGGCCGGGTAGAAGTAGTCGTTCTGGGTCGTGATGAACTTGCCCACCTCGTCGATGAAGAGGCCGATGCCGATGCCACCCAGCACCGCCGCCACGCGATACACGCGCCGACCTGAGAGGGCGATGGGGAGCACCGCGGCCACGGTCAGGAAGAAGCCGCCGAACAGGGCATGGGCGATGTGCAGCTCGCCGCCGCCGATGCGCGGATAGCCGGTGACCTCCAGGTACACCCGCGTTGCCATCACCGTTGCGGCGAAGGCGACGAGCGTCAGGAACAGGTACTGCTCGGCGCCTTCGCGGCGGACCGGACGGCGCAGCCCCAGCCGCGCGACCATCTCGGGGACGCCCTGCAACGGGGATCCGGTCTCGTCCATCGGCCGCATCATAGGGCGACCACGGCCGCCGATCGGGTCGCCTTTAATGAGCCCATAACCTCGTTGCGCTATCAAGTCGGCGAGTCGGCAATGACGCCGTTCCCTCCGCTAGACTGCCCCTCGCACACGCCCAAACTTGGAGAAACCTTCCCGATGACCGCTGCCTCGCCCACGGCTGCCCCCGACTGGGACCGCGCCCCCCTCGAGCTTCCGCACCGGACGCGGATCGAGATCTTCATCGTCGTGCTGCTGGGCATCCTCCTGGCGGCCCTCGACCAGACCATCGTCGGCACCGCCCTGCCGGTCATCGTCACCGATCTCAAGGGCAACGACGTCTACACGTGGGCCTTCACGTCGTATCTGCTGACCGCCACGATCAGCGGACCGATCTACGGGAAGCTCTCCGACCTCTTCGGTCGGCGCGTCATCTTCATGACCGGGGTAAGCATCTTCCTGATCGGCTCGGTGCTGTGCGCCACCTCCAGCGAGATGGGCCAGTTCATCGCCTTCCGCGGGATCCAGGGATTGGGAGCCGGCGCCCTCTTCCCGGTGTCGCTGGCGATCATCGGTGACATCTTCGCGCCGTCCGAGCGAGGCAAGTACCAGGGCTTCTTCGGCGCGGTCTTCGGCATCTCGTCGCTCATCGGGCCGGCCATCGGCGGCATCCTGACCGATACCGTCGGCTGGCACTGGATCTTCCTCGTCAACCTCCCGCTGGGCCTGGTCGTGCTCTTCGTCATCTGGCGCACGCTACCGACCCGAATCGAGTCCGGCCTCAAGCGCAGCGTCGACTACCTGGGTGCGGCGGTGTTGATCGGGGCCCTGGTGCCGATCCTCATCGGCCTCACCAACAAGCAGTTCGGCGAATGGACCGATGGCGACGTCGGCGGCCTCATTGCGCTGGGCATCGGTCTGGCCGCGGTCTTCATCCTGGTCGAGTCGCGCGCCGCGGAGCCGATCCTGCCGCTCGGTCTCTTCCGCATCCGGGCGTTCACCGCGAGCGTCTTCGCGATGTTCTTCGCGATCATGGGCTTCTTTGCCGCCGTCGTCTTCATGCCGCGCTGGTACCAGGTGGTGCAGGGATCCTCCGCGACCGAGGCCGGCTACCAGATCCTGCCGCTGCTCGGGGGGCTGATCGTGTCGGCGATCGTGTCGGGGCAGATCGTGGCGCGCACCGGTCGCTACAAGGAGCTCATCGTGGCGGCGCTGCTCGTCACCGCGGTGGGCCTCTACCTGCTCACCAATCTCCGTACCGAGTCGAACCCCCAGCTCGTCTGGCTGTGGATGGCCGTCACCGGCCTGGGCGTCGGCCCGGCCTTCGCGGTCTTCACGCTGGCGGTGCAGAACAACGTCCCGGTGAACGAGCTCGGTGCCGCGACCAGCGGCCTGACGCTGTTCCAGCAGGTCGGCGGCACGGTGGGCCTGGCGCTGACCGGCACGATCTTCGGTTCGAAGCTGATCGAGGAGATCCCGCCGCAAATGGTCGCGGCCGGCGTGCCGCAGGAGGTGGTCGGTGGATTCCTGACCACCGGCAGCGCGGCGCTGCAGAACCTGTCCGGGGTGGGGGACCTGGGAGCGGCGCTTCTGGCCTCGGGCGGGGAGCAGATCAAGCCATTCGTGGCGGCCATGGTTGCCGGGATCCATGAAGCCTTCTCGATCGCCACGGCGACGACCTTCGTCCTGGGGATCGGCGCATCGCTGGTCGCGGCGGCGCTCGTCTTCGTCGGTCTGCCAGGCGGCCGGATGGGGGACTCGACCTTGGTCGAGCATGCTCCCGAAGTCCCGGATGCTGACTGACCGATTCGAACGAGCGGTCCTGTACGCGATCGAGCTGCATCGGTCGCAGGTCCGCAAGGCGACCTCGATCCCATACGTCACGCACCTGTTCGCGGTCTGCAGCCTCGTCCTCGAGGACGGTGGGTCCGAGGATGAGGCGATCGCGGCGCTCCTGCACGATGGGCCGGAGGACCAGGGCGGCGAGGCCGTGCTCGACGCGATTCGCGACCGCTTCGGCACGGCCGTCGCGGAGATCGTCGAGGGCCTGAGCGATGCCATGCCGGCGCCGGGCGAGGCGAAGGCGCCCTGGCGGAGCCGCAAGGAGGCGTACCTCGGGCACCTTGTGGATGCGCCGGAGTCGGTCCTTCGGGTCTCCCTCGCGGACAAGCTGCACAACGCGCGGTCGATCCTGGTCGACCGCAACGTGGTTGGCGAGGCCGTCTGGGACCGATTCAACGCCGGCCCCGCGGAACAGGCCTGGTACTACGGCGAGCTGATGGCCATCTTCGAGCGCCGGCTACCACGGTCGCGAAACCTGCCCGCGCTGCAGCAGGTCACTGGGGAGCTCTTCCCGGCCGGCTGAACTGCCCCTCAGAAGTTGGCGCGACGGCCCTGCGCGGCCTCCTCGACGATCGCGGTGACTCGCCGCTGGCGGGTCTCGGGTCGTTTGGCCGAGGTGACCCAGAAGATCAGTGCCTTGCGAGGCGACTTGGGGAACGCGTCCCATTGACGTCGGGCCTCGGGGTTCGCGTCGAGGGCTGCCGATAGCTCCGGCGGCTCGAGCAGCGCTTCCGAAGCGTCGAGCAACGTCCACGAGCCATCGGCCTTGGCGGCCTCGATGGCCCGCAACCCGGCCTCGGTCATGCGCCCGTCGGCCATGAGCCGCTCGGTCCGCTCCTTGTTCGAGCGAGCCCATCCGCTGCCACGGCGGCGCGGGGTCAGCAGCTGTGCCTGGCGTCCATCCTCGAGGGTGTTCACGACACTGTCGATCCAGCCGAAGCACAGCGCCTCCTCCACCATCTGGCCGTAGTCGAGCGAGGGCTTGCCGCTGGCCCGCTTCCAGCCGGCCAGCCAGACGCCGTTCGTGTCCGCATGGTGCTCCGCCAGCCAGCTGCGCCACTCCGCGATCGACCTGGGGTGGATGAGCGGGCGCCCCCGGTACTCCATCGGCTCAGACGGCCAGGGCAGGCTCGTCGATCGTCAGGGTCAGCGCATCGGCGTCGACCGTCGCGGCCACGCCCAGCGGCAGCGTCGCCAGCGTTGATCCGTGGCCGAGCGGGAGGTCGTAGAGGATCGGGATGCCCAGGTGTCCGAGCCGAGCCTCGAGCACCTCCTCCGGCGTCTTGGAGCGCGGCGACGACTGGAACTCGTGCCACTCTGATCCCGCCAGCTCGCCGACGACGATGCCGTGAACACCCTTCAGCTTGCCGATCTGGTCGAGGTAGAGGAGCGCGCGATCGAGCCGGATCGGTGCGATGCCGACCTCCTCGAAGAAGAAGATGCTGTCCGTCAGGTCGATCTCCCAGGGCGTGCCGATGGTGTAGATGAAGTCGCCCAGGCAGCCGCCCAGCAGTCGCCCGCTGGCCCTGCCCGGAGCGATCGCCATCGTGGTCAGCCGCTCCGCATCCGGCGGCACGAGGCCGGTCGTCTCACCGGCCAGGACGCTCAGCAGCCGGTCGGTGCTGAACGGTGGCGGGCTGGGCTCCCCGACCATCGTCAGGCTGGGGCCGTAGAAGGTGGCGAGGCCGCGCTGGTTGAACGCGACGTGCAGCGCGGTGATGTCCGACAAGCCGATGAAGGCCTTCGGGCTGCGCGCGATCGCATCGAGGTCGAGGAGCGGGATGACCTGGGCCGATCCGTAGCCGCCGCGCATCGTCTGGATCGCGTCGATGTCCGGGTCGGCGAACGCCTGCTGGATGTCCCGCGCCCGGGTCTCGGGCGAGCCGGCGTGCCAGTCAGCCTCCTCGAGGGCGCCGGGCAGGAGCTTCACCTCGTAGCCATGCTCGCGCCACCAGGCGATGCCGCGCTGGATCGGTGCGCGCGACTCGGCCTGCGTGCCCGGCGTCACGATCCCGATCGTCGAACCGGGCGGCGCAGCCTTGCCAATGAGCGTGCTCATGCCGAGAACGGTACACGGCGAGAGCCGCGTCGAGGATGGCCTTCCTACAGGTCGGCGTTAAAGGTGTCGCACTGGTTCGGGTCGCCGCTGTCGAGCCCCGTGCGGAACCACTGCTGGCGCTCCGCCGAAGAGCCGTGGGTCCACGTCTCAGGGGTGACCTGGCCCTGGGTCTTCTCCTGGATTCGGTCGTCGCCGACCGCGGATGCCGCGTCGAGCGCCTGGCCGATCTGGTCCTGGGTCAGCGGGTCAAGGAACCCGGTATCGACCGCATGGGCGGCCCAGACCCCGGCATAGCAATCGGCCTGCAGCTCGGTGCGAACCGACTGGCTCTCCGCTCCCGTTCCACCGCCGCCGGCGGTCAGGATGCCCAGGAGGTCCTGCACGTGGTGGCCGTACTCGTGAGCGATGACGTACGCCTCCGCGAACGGGCCGCCCTCCGCACCGAACTGCGTCTCCAGCATGTCGAAGAAGCCGAGATCGATGTAGACGCTCTTGTCAGGCGGGCAGTAGAACGGGCCGACCGCGCTGGTGGCCTGCCCGCAGCCGGTGCTGATCTGCCCATCGAAGAAGGTCGTCGGGGCCAGCGTGTAGCCGTCGACCGCCGTTCCCCAATATGCCTGGATGCTGTTCACGTAGCCGATGATCCGGCAGTCCTCGCGGGAATTGGCGTCAACATCGGTCTGGCATTCCTGGGTCAGGTCGTTCGGCTGCTGCTCGCCGACGGTGGTGCCATTAATGATTCCGGTCAGCGTCGCCGCGTCCTGCGGGGATCCGCCGAGTAGTAGCACAGCCACCAGGACGACGATCCCGCCCAGGCCGCCACCGGCGGCCAGCACACCACCGCTTGCGCCCCGCATGTCGCGGACCTGGCCGGGGTCGAGGCGCGTGCCTCGTCGGAAGGTCATGCGCGGACGATACTCCACCGGCCTTTCAGCGGCGCACCCGGGGGGCTGAATCGCATTACAGGCACCCGCAACACACGGTCGCTACCATGGCGGCGATGCCCGACGATGCGCTCGAACTGATCTCGTCGCTGAGCCTGTTCGCCGACCTCGGTGGCCCGCAGCTGGAGGCGATCAGCCACATCTTCGAGGAGACGACCTTCGCCAGCGGCCAGCGCATCCTGCGGCAGGGGATCAGCGGCTCGAACTTCTACGTGGTCGTGGACGGCGAGGCCTCGGTGAAGATCGATGGCCAGGAGCGAGCCAGCATCGGCCGCGGTGACTTCTTCGGCGAGATGTCGCTGCTCCTGGGCACCGCACCGACCGCCGACGTGACCGCACGCACTCCGCTGCGCTGCCTCGTCCTGGCGGGGCCGGAGCTGCATGGCTTTCTGGACAAGTACCCGACCGTCATGTACCGCATGCTGGTGGCCCTGGCCCGGCGGCTGAGCGTCGCCAACCAGCGTCCCGGGTAGGCCCCGGTGCCGCGCGCGACCGCGAAGTCCAAGGTCGGGGAGCGGCCGTTCCCACCCGGTGCGTACCCGGTGGTCGTCGTCGGAAGCGGGCCGGGGGCGATCCAGTTCAGCCACGAGCTCGACCGGCTGGGGATCGGCCACGCCACGCTCAGTGCGGACCCGTTACCCGGCGGGATGTTCCGGCGCCTGCCCCTCTATCAGCGCCTCCTGAGCTGGACGAAGCCGTACGCCCTCGGCGATCCGGCGGGCCGCGCAGGCGAGTGGTACGACTGGAACAGCATCGTCTCGGACGACCAGTCGCTGCGCTCGATCATGCCGACCCTGATGGATGGCAGCTCGTCGTTCCCGAGCCGCGCCAACATGGAGGAGAACCTCACTACCTTCGTCACGCGGGCGAACCTGCAGATCCGCTACGGCTGCCCGTGGCAATCCACCAGCCAGACCGATGACGGCCGGTTCGTGCTCCACACGCCGGACGGCGACTACACCTGCGGCGTGGCCGTCTTCGCCGTTGGCATGGCGGAGCCGTGGCGGCCGGCGACCCCGGGGATCGACCTGGTACCGCACTACGTCGAGGCAGGTCCGGCCGAGTCGTACGCCGGGAAGCGTGTCTTCATCGTCGGCAAGCAGAACTCGGCCTTCGAGATCGCCACGGCCTATCTGCCCTGGGCGAAGCAGCTGGTGCTCGGCTCGCCACGGCCGGCAACCCTGTCGGTGATCGAGCACTCGCTTGCCGGGGTGCGCGCCCGGTATGTCCAACCCTACGAGGACGCCATGCTGCACAACGGCGTCTTCCTGCTCGACGTGAAGATCGAGCGCATCGAGCGTCTCGACGACGGGTTCCGCGTTCGCCTGAGCCGCACCGGTGACGGCCGCGAGATGCTCTACGAGGCCGATGCGGTCATCGCCACCACCGGCTTCGCCGTCCCGTTGCGGGATCTGCCGGCCTTGGGGGTCGCCACCTTCGCGCAGGGCAAGATGCCGGCCCTGACGCCGCTGTGGGAGTCGGTCAGCGTGCCCGGCATCTTCTTCACCGGCACCATCAGCCAGGCGGCGGCCGGCCTCAAGAAGCACGGCATCCCGGCCAACTCGGGCGCGCTGCACGGGTATCGGTACAACGCGCGGGTGCTGGCCCGCCACCTCGCGGCCTCGCGGTTCGGCATCGAGGCGCCTCGGCCGCCGATCGCGCCGGATGCGGTCGCGTCGCTCCTCCTGGAGCAGCTCACCATGGCGCCCGAGCTGTGGAACCAGCGGTCGTACCTCGCGCACGTGGCATCGGTCTCCGACGACGGCTGGCGCGACGATGGGATCTGGCCGTTGGCTGACTTCGTCGATGCCACCGGACCCGACGCGGTGGCGGTCACGCTGGAACCGAACCCGGACTCGAGCATCTACCCGGTGGCCTACGTGCGAGCCGCCGGGGAGGTGGAGGAGCACCTGCTCGATCCCGACGCCATGAACGAGTACCGAGGCTCGCCGCATCGCGAGCAGCTGGCCTCGATCCTCGCTCCCCTGATGCGGCCCTGAGCGGTACTCTGCGCGCATGAGCAACGAACGCCGCGAGCACGACCACGCCGAGCTGCAGGAGGAGCACGACCACGGGGTGCCGGAGCCGCTCCAGTACGTCGACGAGCCGGACGATCGCGAGCACGGCCACGATCACGAGGATCACGAGGGCCACCACCACGGCCACGAGCCGACGATCCTCGACCCAGCCCAGCATCGGGCCGAGGGAGTCGCCCTCTTCAATGCGGTGTGGGAGATGCTCGATGCCGACGACCGGACGCCCGAGCAGGCCGACCAGATGGTCCACGCCGCGCACGCCTCCCGCTGGCACTGGTCCCAGGCCGGCGAGCTTGCCGGGCCCCAGCAGCTGGCGGTGGGGGAGTGGCAGTGCTCGCGGGTCTACTCCGTCCTGGGTCGAGGCGAGCCCGCGCTGCATCACGCGAAGGCGTCGCTCGCGATCTGTGAGGCGGCCGGGCTCGGCGACTGGGTCGTGGCCGCTGCCTATGAGGCGCTGGCCCGCGCGTCGGCCGTGGCGGGCGATGCGGCGGCGGCTCGCAACTGGCTTGAGCGCGCACGGGCTGCCACGGCTGCGATCGCCGATCCGGAGGACCGCGAGGTGATCGACTCCGACCTGGAATCGCTGGCGACGCTGCCGATCCTCCGTGGGTAGGCGGACTCAGTCCAGGTCGTAGACGTACTTGAACAGCATCACGCCGGACGCCGGCTCCCAGTCGAGTTCGGGTCTTCGGTCGAAACCCATCCGAGCGTAAAGCCGCTGGGCCGCTTCCATCCACTGGGTGGTGTCCAGGTAGATCCGCGCTTTGCCGTCCCTTCGCGCTCGGTCGATGCAGGCGCGCACCAACGCTTCACCGATCCCGCGGCCCTGGTACGAGGGACGGACAGCCAGCATCCTGATCCCGGCTCCCGCCGGATCCTCGAATTCGGCATACGGCCCGGGACCCACGACGTAGCTCACGGTGCCGGCCAGCTCACCCTCCACATCGGCTACCCAGACCAGGACCCCGGCGGCGATGCGACCGGCGACGTCCCTCAGCTCGTCCGCGTACTCGTCAATCCCCGGGATGATCGTCCGATAGACCTGAAAGACCAGTTCGCCAACGGCTGCGTACTCTTCCGGGGTCACCCCTCTAATCCGCATGCCGCGGAGATGATGAGCCCCGGGCGTATCCTCGCGCCATGATGCGTCGCCTCGCCGCCGCCGGTGACGCCCTCAGACGCGTCCTGGTCAACCCTGACATCCGTCGTGCCCTGATGGCCTGGATGCTCGGCTACGCCGCCGAGTGGTCCTGGCTGGTGGCGCTGTGGGTCTACGCCTACCAGACCAGCGGAGTTGTCGCGGTGGGCATCCTGGGCCTGGCCCGCACCCTCCCCGCCGCCCTGCTCTCACCCGCACTCTCGACGCTGACGGATCGGCTGCCTCGTCATCGGGTTCTGTTGGCAATCCACCTCGGTCGAGCGACCCTGGTGGGACTGGCGGCCCTGGGGATCGTTGCCGGCCTCCCACCGATCCTCATCTACGCGATCGCCCCCCTCGACGCGCTCCTTGGAGTCCTGCACCGTCCGACCCACATGCCGCTCATGCCGGCACTCGCGCGCTGGCCCGAGGAGCTGGTGGCGTCCAACGTCGCGTCGAGCACGTTCGAGGGGATCGGCACCCTCGCGGGGCCAGCGCTCGGCGGTCTGCTGGTGGCGTACTCCACCGCCGCATGGGGATTCGCGGTGCCGGCACTGCTCTTCGCGATTGCGGCCTTCAGCGTCAGCGGGATCCACCCATCGCAGGCGCTTCGGCGGGAGGTACGGCGCGGTGGGCTGGCGGCGACCCTGTTCGGAGGCATCACCGCGCTTCTCGAGTACCCGCGGGCGGGTCTGATCGTTGGCCTCTTCTGGGCGCAGATCATCGTTCGCGGGTTGCTGAACGTGCTCCTCGTCGTGGCGGCGGTGGAGCTGCTGGGTGTGGGGGAGCAGGGAGTCGGCTACCTCAACTCGGCGATCGGTGCGGGAGGCTTCATCGGCGTCCTGGCCACTGTCACGCTCGTCAGCCGACGCGAGATGGCCGCGCCGTTCGCGATCGGCCTCGTCCTGTGGGGCACGCCGATCATGCTCATCGGCCTCCTGCCGCTGGCGCCGGCGGCGGTCCTCTTCCTCGCGGTGCTGGGGCTGGGCAATGCCGTGCTTGATGTCGCCGGCTTCACGATCATGCAGCGCAACGTCCCGAACTCGGTTCGCGGTCGGGTGTTTGGCGTCCTGGAGTCCGGCGTGATGCTCGGAACCGGAATCGGATCCGGCCTGGCGCCGCTGCTCCTCGCCCTCCTCGACGTGCGCGGTGCGTTGATCGTCACCGGGCTGCTCCTTCCGGCGCTGGCGGTGCTGACCTGGCGCTGGGTCGCCCGGGCCGATGCCGATGCGGTGATTCCCGAGCGCGAGCTTGCACTGTTGCGCGGCGTGCCGATGCTGGCGCCCCTCCCAATGACGATCCTGGAACAGGTCGCCGGCGACCTGGGGGAGGTCGCGTACGCCGATGGCCAGCCGATCATCCGGGAGGGCGAGGTGGGGGATCGGTTCTACATCCTGGCCTCCGGACGCACCAGCGTCAGCTCCGGGGGCGAGGAGCGTGCCGAGCTCGGTCCCGGCGACTCGTTCGGCGAAATCGCGCTGGTTCGGAATGTGCCGCGCACGGCGTCGGTGGTCGCCATCGGCAGGGTGGAGGCCTTCACGCTGAACCGCGATGCATTCTGTGCCGCGGTCTCTGGCGACCTGCACAGCACCCGGGCCGCGGAGGACGTCGTGGCACACCGATTGGCTGGTACCCGCCATTCGGCAGACGAGTAGAGCACGCACGGCCCGCGGCGCATCGGGCTATCCTTCGCCGCAGGCGGCTCCCCGAGCAGTCGCCGCCACGGATGGAGGGCTCCCACGCGCATGGACCTGCTTGATCGAATCGACGCGCTCATCGCCGAGCGCCACCTGCTGAAGCACCCCTTCTATACCAAGTGGAAGGCCGGCGAGCTCACGCGCGACGAGCTGCAGGAGTACGCGCGCCAGTACTACGCCTTCGAGTCGACCTTCCCGCGACTCCTCTCCGCGCTCCACACCCGTTCGGAGAAGCCCGAGGTTCGGCAGTCTCTCCTGGACAATCTTTGGGACGAAGAGCACGGCGAGGTCAACCACGCGGAGATGTGGCTGCGCTTCGGCGAGGGCATCGGCGTCGAGCGAGGCTCGGTCCGGTCGGCACAGGCCAATGACGGCACCCGCGCGCTGCTCGACACCTACTGGTCCGCCGTCTCGGACGGCCCGATTGCGGCCGGCATCGCAGCGCTGTACGCCTACGAGGGACAGGTCCCCGAGGTGGCGGCCGAGAAGATCCGCGGCCTGGTCGAGCAGTACGGGATCGATGATCCGCGGACGCTCGCGTTCTTCACGGTGCACTCGACCCTGGACGTGGAGCATTCCGGCGCGGAGCGCTCGTTGATCGCCGACCTGGCTCCGACCGAGGCCGATGCGGAGGCCGTGCTGGCCGCCACGCGCGCCGCGCTCGACGCCTGGTGGGGATTCCTCGACGCGGTGAACGTCTGACCGAGGAGCTCCCCAGCGCGGAGTTCGGCTTTCCACGGACCGACCTGCGCCGTCGCCTGGTCGAGGCGATCCTCCGCGGAGAGAAGACGTCCACCACCGGGCTGCTCAGCGACTACGAACGAGAGGGGGATCCGCTTCCCCAGGTGGGGGAGCGGTTCCGGCTGATCGACGAGCACGACCGCTCGGTCGGGATCATCGAGACGACCGCAGTGTGGGTCTCCACCATCGGCGAGGTGGACCTGTCGTTCGCGATCGACGAGGGGGAGGGATTTACCTCGGTTGACGAGTGGCGCGTTGCGCACGAACGGTTCTGGCTGTCATACGCCGATGAGACGCGCGCATGGCTGAACGACCCGGATTGGCATCCGAGGGGCGACACGAAGATCGTCTGCGAGCGCTTCCGACTGATCGAGCCAGTCGCGTGATGGTCCGCTCATCTGTCACCCAGGTGACGGTGCGCACCACTTCCATGCGGCTATCTTCGTCGCACGCTCGGGAGCCCGAGCGACGGTGCGGTCTGATGCGGTTTGGCACGGTATCCAGGTACTAGCCCGACCCCTGACCCGCCGCTACACTATGCCCCTCAGCCGTGGCTGTGCCCGCTGCCCGGGTGCGGCGTCCGAGCGTCTCGACACGAGGTAATCAATGTTTCGGAATCGATCCACACGCGCCCTAGCCTCCCTGGGCCTCACCCTCTCGATGGCGATCACCTTCATGGCCGGCCCCGCCACGACGCTCGCGGCGCGGCCATCGGCTGACCACACCGCCGTCGCGGTGCCCGGCGGCGTGACACCTGGCAGCAACGTGGCCTTTGACATCCATTTCAAGAACACTGCCAAGAGCAACCTCGCGCAGCTCTTCCTCAAGGCCACGACCCCGGCGGGTGCGGCCTTCGTGGCCGTGGAGTCGACGAACCGCGCGGGGTGCAGCAACGCCGCAGGCAATCTGAGCTGCACCTTCGGCGCGCTGAACTCCGGTGCCGAGATCAACCTGCGGGTCGTGTACACGACGACCTCGTCGCCAGGAACCTTCACCGTGCCGTTCAACTTCACCACCACTGGCGTCGCCGCTGACAAGGGGCACAACAGCCACGGCGACGACTACCCGACGCCCGGAGTCGTGCCACTGAACGCAAACCTGAACTTCGGCGGCGCATACACCTCGGCCGCCGGCCAGGTGGTCGCCGACAACCAGGTACTGAGCCGGCACCAGAATCCGCAGTTCACGAAGGTGTTCTCGCCCGCGGGGGCCATCGGCGTGACCGTCGGTGAAGTTGCGGGCAACGCCTTCACCTGCCCGTCGCAGGCGGGGCACTGCTTCGGACAGTGGTCGCTCGTCTCGGTGAACAGCGGGGCGCCGTACGCCAACGGGTTCAAGGTCGTGCTCGGCTACGACGGCTACATCGGCCATGCCAAGTTCGTGCACGTCCTCGACAACGGGACGGTCCAGCTGATCACCGCTCAGTGCAGCAGTGCGACGCCGGCCGCCTCCGAGATGAATCCGGGCTGCTTCATCCTCAGCTCGTGGGGCGGTGACTCGTTCGCCACACTGTGGCTCATCCAGAACGGACGGCTGAGCGGGTACTAGGCCGTATCGGTCGACCTATCGGACGGTTCGGGACGCAGGTCAACGCCGGGGCTCAGACCCCGGCGTTGGCATGTTCGGTGATCCGCCGCACCGATGCGACGTCGCCCTTTCCCTGGTAGCCGGCCACGGCCTGGGCGAGCGTGGCCTGCCATCCTTCGTCGCCGTTGAGCCGCTGCACCTCGGCCAGGTCGGCGAGCGCCTCGGCCTCCAGGTCCGGGGCCTCGGCCTGTCGCCGCAGGGCCAGCATCTCCTCCGCCAGCCGCACGGCCTCCGCCTTCTCGCCGCGTTGGGCGAGGACCTTGGCCCTCACCCCACGCCACAGCGCCTGCGCGTCGATGTCCTCGGCGCTTGACAGGCTCTCTACGGCGCGGGTGAGCTCCTCAGCCTCGTCATGGCGGCCCTGCTCGTAGAGGACCCGGGCGAGGAGTCCCGCCACCGACGAGAGCACGTAGCGCTCGCCCATCGCTTCGAGCGCCTGGTAGTCGTGGCGGAGGGCAGCCTCGGCTGCATCGAGGTCACCGGCCAGGATCTCGATCTGGGCGGACTCCAGCGACCCGGAGGCCGCCACGTAGCCGCCGAGCTCATGGAGCAGGGCCTCGGCATGGGTGTACGTCGCGCGCGCCTTGTCAAAGTCGCCGCGCATGGCGTAGAGGACGGCGAGGGTCCGGCATAGCTTCCCCTCCGTGCGACGGTCTCCGTTGACCTCCGACACGAGCTGCTCGGAACGCTCGATCGCCTCGCCGACCGGCGTTGGGCCGTAGAGGGCGGAGAGGGCATAGCCAACGGCACCTCGGCGTTCGAGGCGAGCGTCCCCGGCGGCGCGGGCGTGGTCGATCACCTGCTCCGATGCCGCCGCCGCCTGTCCGTAGCGGTTGGCCGTGCCGTGCAGTCCGACCTGCAGGCGAGCGGCCAGCGCCAGCCCCGGGTGGTATCCGTCCCGCTCGAAGATCGGGGTGGCGGCTTCGACGGCCGCCGTGACGCGCGCGCTCCAGTCCTCGCCTTCGAACGAGTACTGCTCGACCAGGAGCCGCACCAGGAGCGCTTCGGCAGCGAGCGACGCGTCGCCGATCGCCTCGGCGCCTGCCTGGGCCGTATTCAACACGAGCTCCGCCTCGTCGAACTCGCCGGTCTCCATCAGCGCCTCGCCCAGGTCGGGCAGGAGGCGAAGGTGGGGGAGCTGACCGGCGGGCAGCGTGCCCGCGGCGCGCCGCAGCAGGTTCACCGCGGCGTGGGTGTCGCCCCGGGCGAAGGCGCGGCGTCCCGCGGATGCGAGCTTCACCGACGCCCGCTCGCCGAGTGCCTGGGCGTGCTCGTCCACGGTTCCCAGCTCGGCAAGGTACCGATAGGCCTGCTCGAGGTGGTAGCCGAGGATCTCCTCGTATTCCTGCTCGCGGCCCTGGCGACGGTTGAGCTCATCGGCCCAGTCGACGAATCGCTCGTGCAGCGTGGCCCGTGCTCGCTTGAGGAGGCCGCCATAGGCGGCGTCGCGGATCAGGATGTGCCCGAACCGATATCCCACGTCCTCGGGGGTCGTCGCCCGGCTCGGGCGGATCAGCTGCTTGCGGGTCATCGAGTCCAGGTAGCCCGGCACGCCCGGCTTGATCGGCTCCGGGGACAGCTCGGTGACCGCCGCGCGCGCGAACGAGACGCCGATCACGCTGGCCGGCTCGATGACGGCACGCTCGTCGCGCCCGAGGAGGTCGAGGCGTGCCGACAGCAGCGCCTGGATGGTGGGTGGCACCTGCAGCTCGGCCAGATCCTTCGACGCTTCCCAGCGACCCTCGGTCAGGTGCAGGGCGCCGCTGTCGATCAGCATCGAGAGCATCTGCTCGACGAAGAGGGGATTGCCTTCGGCAGCCAGCACGATCCGCTCCTGCGCCGGTCCGGCGATGCCGGCCTCGCCCAGCAATCCCTGGACCACGCGACCGGCATCGGCATCGTTGAGCGGCTGGAGCACGATCCGCTGACTCTTGGCGTCGGTCGCCCAATCGGGGTGGCTCTCGAGCAGGTCGTGCCGCGCCGTGCACAGCAGCAGGACAGATGCGCTCTCGACCGTGTCGAGCAGGTTCTGGATCAGGTCGAGGAACGTGGCCTCGGCCCAATGGATGTCGTCGATCACCACCACCACCGGCCGCTCGCGGGCGAGTCCTTCGAGGAAGCGCCGAGCGGCCCAGAAGATCTCCTCGACCGGGAACGCCTCGCTCGACAGCCCGATCGCCGCTGCCAGCCGGGCAGTGACGTCGGCCTCGCCGGTGAGCGCTCCCAGCTTGCCGACGGCCGCGGCCGGCGTGTCGTCTGGCTCGATGCGGGCGGCCTCGCGGGCCGCCTCCACCAGCGGCCAGAAGGTGATCCCCTCGCCGTACGGCAGGCAGCGCCCGTGCACGACGGTCGCGCCGGCCTGCATCGGGAGGGTGAACTCCTGGATCAGGCGCGACTTGCCGACGCCGGCGTCGGCCACCACCGTCGCCATGCGACAGCCACCCTCGGCGATCGCGCTCTTGTAGATGTCGTGGAGCAGCGCCAGCTCCTGCTCGCGCCCACGTAGGGAGCGTCCTGGCGGCGCTGGTAGCCGGTCACCGAGTCCGAGACGTCGAGGAGGCGGAAGGCGGGAACCCGTTCGGTCTTGCCCTTCAGCTCGAGCGGCTCCACGGCCTCGACCGTCACCGCGTCGCGCACCAGGCGGTAGGTGAGGTCGCCGATGAGCACCTCGTTCTCCGGGGCCGCCTGCTCCAGCCGTGCCGCGACGTTGACCACGTCGCCGGTGACGAGGCGCTGTCCGGTGGTCGGATCGCCGGCCACGACCTCTCCGGTGTTGACGCCGGTGCGGTTTGTGAGCTGCACCCCGAAGCGGCGCTGGAGGTCCTCGTTGAGCGCGGCGAGCGCGGATCGCGTCTCGTTGGCGGCCCGGACCGCGCGCAGCGCATCGTCCTCGTGCAGCTTGGGGAGTCCGAAGACGGCCATGATCGCGTCGCCGATGAACTTCTCGATCGTCGCCCCGTGGCGGATGAGCACCTCGGTCATCGAGTCGAAGTAGCGCGTCATCACGGCGCGCAGCGACTCCGGATCCAGCAGCTCGCCGAGGTTGGTCGATCCCTTCAGGTCGGAGAAGAAGACCGTGACCACCTTGCGCTCTTCCTGCGCGGGAGCCGGCGCGATGAGCGGCGTGCCGCAGAACCCGCACAGGCGGAACTTCGCCGGGTTCTCCTCCCCGCAGTTCGAACAGGTGACCATCGCGCTGAGTGTACGAGCCGTCAGCCGATGGTCGCCTTGACGAAGGCCGCTACCTGGTCGAACGCCTCGTCGAAGACCGGCCCGATGCCGTGGCCGACCCCCGGATAGACGACCAGCTCGGCGGTCCGCAGGCGCCTGACCGCGTCGCGCAGCAAGCCGACCTTCGCGAACGGGTCCCGATCTCCGGACAGCAGCAGCACCGGGCAGCTGACGCGGGGCCAATGAGCGGTGCGCTCGTCCCAGCGCTCGGCTCGCCCCGGCGGGTGGAGCGGATACGAGCAGCAGGACGAGCGCGCCGTAGTCGTGCTCCGCGGCAACGAGGGAGGCGACTCGCCCGCCGAATGAGTGCCCGCCGATCGCGGTCTCGCTCGATGGCGGCGCAGCCGCCAGGTAGACCGGCATGGCGGGCTCCGCGCGGCCCTTCGGCAGCTGCACTGCGACGGCGTCGATGCCGCGTCGCCGGAGCGCGGCGATCTGCGGCGCCAGGCCAGCCGCACTCCCGGATGCACCGTGCGAGAGGAAGAGGCGGCTCACGCGCACAAGCCTAAAGCGGGCGAGACCAGAGCGTGGTACACATGACCCTCGCATGGCCGACTCACGCTCCGATCCAGTCCCGTCACGCGGCGCAGCCGCGCTCGCCGGGATCGTGGCGGGTGGGGTCGCGCTGGCAGCCACCGAGCTGCTGGCCGGGATCCTCCCCGGCGCGCCGTCGGTGATCCTCGAGATCGGCGCATTCCTCATCTCGCTGCAGCCGCCGGGCGCCAAGCAGCTGGTGGTCGACCTGTTCGGGACCGCCGACAAGCTGGCCCTCAACGTCGCCATCGTCATCGGCGCCCTGGTCCTCGCGGCCGGCCTGGGCATCCTGGCGCGCTACCACCGCTCGTGGACGACGGCCGGCTTCACGGCGATCGCCGCCCTTGGGCTCCTCGCTTCGCTCCGCGACCCGCTGGTGGACGGCCTCCTCGCCCTGGTGGCCGCCGTCATTGGCGTGACGGTCGCGTACAACGTCATCGGCTGGCTCATGCGGCTCGCGACGCCGAGGCCCATGAAGGCCGAAATGCCGGACTGGGGGAGGCGGCGGTTCATCGGGACCTCGGTCGGCGTCGCCGCCCTGGCGGTCGCCGGCGGAGGCATCGGTCGCGTGCTGCTCAACAGCCGTGCCGAGGCCGCGCCAGCTGCTGGCAGCATCCCGTCCGCGGTCGATCCGGTGGCCCAGCTCACGGCGGCCCAGCTCAGCCCGACTCCAGGCTCGGCGATCAGCGGCATCACGCCGGTCGTCGTGGAGAATCGCGAGTTCTACCGGATCGACACGAACCTATTCGTGCCGCGCATCGACGCGGGGCCATGGACTCTGTCAGTGGACGGCATGGTCGACCATCCGTTCCAGTTGACCTACGCCGAGCTGCTGGCCATGGAGATGCACGAGCAGTACGTGACGATCGCCTGCGTGAGCAACGAGGTCGGTGGCGACCTGGTGGGCAACGCGCTGTGGAAGGGCGTGCGGCTGCGCGACCTGCTGGACCGCGCAGGCGTGCAGGCCGGCGCGACCCAGATCGTGGGCCACGCATTCGACGACTGGACCGCCGGCTTCCCGACGGCCTGGCTCGACGATCCCGATCGCGAGGCGCTGGTGGCGGTCGCGATGAACGGCGACCCGCTGCCACCCGAGCACGGCTTCCCGGCGCGGTTGATCGTTCCCGGCCTGTACGGCTACGTGTCGGCGACCAAGTGGCTGACCAGGATCGGGCTCACCACGCTGGAGGCCTTCAACGGCTACTGGGTCCCGCTGGGCTGGGCAAAGGAGGCGCCGATCCTGACGCAGTCACGCATCGACGTGCCGAAGCGCGGTGACACGGTGAACGCGGGGCAGGTGGCGGTGGCCGGGGTGGCGTGGGCGCCGGACCGTGGCATCTCCGCCGTCGAGGTCCAGGTCGACGACCAGCCGTGGGCGCCTGCCGAGCTGTCCGCGCCCATCTCGGACGCGACCTGGGTGCAGTGGCTCTACCGCTGGACGGCGACGGCGGGGAACCACCTCCTCAGCGTGCGCGCCACCGACCGCACGGGCGAGGTCCAGACCGCGGACGTGACGCGGCCGGCGCCAGATGGGGCGCGGGGTCATCACACCATCAGCGTCCAGGTCACCGGCTAGCCCCCGGACGCCTTGACGCGCGGCGCAGAATCGGGGGCGTGCCCGCCCCGACCGCCCCGCTCTTCATCGTCAATCCGATCGCCGGAAGCGGCCGTGCCCACGGCCTCGTGCCGCGGATCGAGGCCTGGCTGGCGGAGCGGGGGATCGAGGCAAGGCTCCTCGAGACGCGCGAGGCAGGCCACGCCGAACGACTGGCCGCCGCGGCCACGGACCTCGGCCACGACCGGGTCATCGCGGTGGGCGGCGACGGCACCATCCAGGAGGTCATCAACGGGCTGCTGTCTTCCGGCGTGGGGACCGATGGTGGCCCGCCCGCACTCGGCCTCATCCCCTCCGGACGCGGCAACGACCTGGCCCGCAGCGTGAACCTGCCGATCGACCCGATGGCCTGCCTGCCGATCGCCCTGGGCGAGACGACCGCATCCATTCGACGTCGGCAGCGCCCGCGGCGAGGACGGCAGCCAGCGCTACTTCGGCGCGGCCGGGGGCGTGGGCTTCGACGCCGCGGTGGCCTACACCATGGCCGTCCACCGGCGCTTCTGGATGCGTGGCGAGGCGGGCTACTTCCTGGGCACGCTCAACGAGCTGCGCCGCTATCGGAACTCCGAGCTGCGAGGTGACCCTCATCGGCGAGGGGGAGGACCGGGTGGTGAGCCAGCGGTTCCTGTTCGTCGCATTCGCCAACGGGCCGTACTACGGCGGAGGGATGCAGATCTGCCCGAATGCCGAGACCGATGATGGCTGGCTCGACGTCTGCCTCGTCGGCGACCTCTCGCGCCTGGCGGCCCTGCGCGAGCTGCCGGGGATCTACCAGGCCAAGCACCTGCGCAACCCGAAGGTCGAGATCGTCCACGCCCGCACGGTGCGGATCGAGGGCGATGGAACAACGCGCGTCCACCTCGACGGGGAGCCGTTCGGCAGCGTGCCGGTCGAGATCACCCTGCTCCCCGGGGCGGTCAGCGTCGCGGTGGCGGGTGGGGCCGCATCGTGACCGAGCGCGATTCTGGGCTCGGCGTCAAGACGGGGGAGACCGCTCCGCGGGGCTCGCGGGCGCCGGATCGGCCGGGTCGACGCCGTCTTCGCGGACTACCTGCTCGTGCGCAGCGGCCTGATCCTGCCGGTCGACCTGTACGTGCCGCGTGATGCCGTCACGCGCCAGGATGGCCGGCTGCGTGTCGAGCTCGATCGGCGTGCCGCCTACGAGGCCTGGCATCGACCGCTCAAGCGCGCACCCCACGGCGAGCCTTGAGCTCGGCCTTCGCGCCGTCCGACCTCGAGCTGCTCCGCAGCGAGGACGAGATCGAGATCGAGAGCACCTCTGCCGGCGGCGCGACGCATCGGACCGTCATCTGGGTCGTGGTCGACGGACGCGACCGGGTCCTCATCCGCAGCTACCGCGGGCCGGGAGCCCGCTGGTTCCGCGAGATCAGCGACCGGCCGGACGGGCGTGTGCATGTCCGGGGGCGTTCGCTGGACGTCCGAGCCGTGCCCGCCACTGACGAGGAGCGGGTGACGGCCTGCTCGGAGGGTCTGCGCACCAAGTACGCGCTCCATGCCTCGACGCCGTCGATGATGCGGAGCTACCTGGAAACGACCCTCGAACTCGTCCCGCGCTGAGGCTCAGCCGCGGCCGGTCGACGAGCGGACGCGCTCCGGCTCGATGACGAAGATCTCGCGCTCCATGTCTCGCATCATGTAGTCGCGACCGGTGTAGCGGCGCGACATCCTGTCGATGAAGGCAAGGTTCGTGTCGGGGCGGATCTCCACCACCCGACCGCTCACCGTGACCCAGCGCCAGGGGTTGGCGCTGTCGACCACCGAGACCGAGATGCGTGGATCGGCGCGGAGCGCCCTGCCCTTCGCCGAGCCGACACGGGAGCTGGTGAGCACCTTCCCATCCTCGTAGTCGACCCACATGACGTGGCTCGCCAGCAACCCCTTCGGGGTCTGCACCGTGACGTGGCCGAGGGTGCTGCCGGTCAGCAGGTCGACCAGCTCGGTGGGAATTGGATCTGCGGCGATGGACATGCGAGCGACTTCCGATCTGCGGGCGAAGTAGTTGACGGAGCAACTGTACTGCCTCGTGCGCCGGCCTGCCACTCGATCGGTTGTGCGCTACCCTAGGCACCATGGACGACGCAGCACGCGCCGATGCCTTCTACGCCCACGTTTCGGGCGGCGGCAAGGTCGAGCCGGACGACTGGATGCCGGACGACTACCGCGCCGCGGTGCTCAAGTTCGTCGAGATGCACGCCAACAGCGAGCTGATGGGCGTCCTGCCGGAGCGCGAATGGATCCTCCGCGCGCCGACCCTGCGCCGCAAGCTCGCCCTGACGAGCAAGGTCCAGGACGAGGTGGGGCACGCGCAGCTGCTCTACCGCGTCGCGGAGGATCTGGGCAAGAGCCGCGAGCAGATGCTGCAGGACCTGATCGCCGGCAAGACCAAGTTCCACAACGTCTTCCACTACCCAACTCGCAGCTGGGCGGACGTCGGGATCATCGCCTGGCTGGTGGACGCGGCGGCGATCGTCAGCCAGCAGGCGCTCCGCGACTCCTCCTACGCCCCGTACGCGCGGACGATGAAGAAGATCTGCTGGGAGGAATCGGTCCACATCATGCACGGCCGGGACGTGGTCCTCACCCTCATGAACGGGACCGATGCCCAGCGCGCCAGCGTGCAGGATGCCCTCGACCGATGGTGGGGTCCGCTGATGCAGATGCACGGCCCGCCTACCAACCCCGAGACGGACCGCGACCTGATCTGGAAGATCAAGGCCAAGGGCAACGAGCAGCTGCGCCAGGAGTTCCTGTCGATCTACGTACCGCGCATCCGCGAGCTCGGCCTGGTCATCCCGGATCCGCTGCTGGCGTATGACGAGGCGGCGGGCCACTGGGTCTACACCGAGCCCGACTGGGACGAGCTGCGCTCCGTCGTCACCGGCCACGGTCCGAAGTCGCAGGAGAGGCTCGAGTTCCGGCGCAACGCGCGCGAGGTCACGCAGTGGGTGCGCGACGCGATCATCGGTCCGGTTGGCGCGGCGGCCTGAGGCCGCCATCGGCGCGATGGGCTCCAAGGACCGCGTCTGGGAGGTCTTCCGCCAGGAGGCCGAGGGCGACCCGATGATCCACGGCGGCAGCGTCAAGGCGCCCGACGAGGAGCTCGCCACGCATTACGCGCGCGAGTTCTACGGCCGACGCCAGGAGTCGGAGAGGCTGTGGATCGTGCCGCGCGAGGCGATCACCGAGCTCGACGATCGCGACCTGCTGAAGCCGCCGTTCGATCGTTCCTTCAAGCGCCCCAGCGGGTTCCTCATCAAGCACAAGCTGGAGGCGGCCCGCGACCGGGCGGGCAGCCCGCAGGTCGACGAGGTGGAGGAGTGAGCGACCTCGACCGCGAGACGCGGGACGCCCTCGCCGAGCTGCTGCTGTCGATGGCCGACGACGAGTTCGTGCTCGGCTTCTGGGACTCCGAGTGGACCGGGATCGCGCCGATCCTCGAGGAGGACGTGGCGATGAGCTCGGTCAGCCAGGACGAGATCGGCCACGCCAAGGCGCTCTACGAGCTCCTCGCCGAGCTGACCGGCGACGATGCCGACCGGATCGCCTTCGGACGGCCGCCGGAGGGCTATCGCCACGCGGCGCTCATGAATCACGCCCGCACCGACTGGGCCTTCAGCATCGGGCGACGCTTCCTGTACGAGCATGCCGATGCGGTCCGGCTCGAGTCGCTGGCTGCCTCCGCCTATCAGCCACTGGCCGACCTGGCCGTCAAGATGCGCCGCGAGGAGACTTACCATCTCCTCCACTTCGATCTCTGGCTGCGGCGCCTGGCGGAGGGCGGCGACGACTCCCGCGGCCGCCTGGCCGCGGCCATCGAGCGTCTGTGGCCCGATGCGCAGGCCGTCTTCGCGCCCCTCGCCGGCGAGGCACGCCTCCTGTCGGCCGGCATCCTGCCTGAGTCGCTCGAGACGCTGCGCGCGCGCTGGCTCCAGGTCGTGACTGCTCGACTGGGGGCCGCTCACCTCCCCATCCCGTCGGAAGGCGCCCGACCCGGAGCGGACGGTCGCACCAGGCGCACCGACGAGTTCGCCTGGCTCCACGGGGAGTTCACGATGGTCTCCCGCTCGGAGGTTGGCGCGACATGGTAGCCCGCGCACCGTCCCGCGAGACCGCGGTCTGGTCCGCGCTGGCCGAGATCGCCGATCCCGAGATCCCGGCCATCAGCCTGGTCGACCTCGGCGTGATCCGCGGATTTGCGTTCGCTGGGCTGCCGTCAGGAGGGGAGCGGTTGACGGTCGAGTTGATGCCGACCTTCGTGGGGTGTCCCGCGATCGAGGTCATGCGGGCGCAGATCACCGAGCGGCTCACGGCGCTGCGCCTCGCCGACGAAGTGACGGTGGAGCTGACCTTCGCCGAACCGTGGACCTCGCACCGCATCACGCCGGCAGGCCGCGAGGCGCTGCGGACGAGCGGCTTTGCGCCGCCGATGCAGATCGGCCCAATCTTCAGCGGCGAGTCGCTGACAATCCTGCCGGTCGCGACCTGCCCGTATTGCGCGTCGCGGAACACGACCCTGGAGAATCCGTTCGGACCTACGCTGTGTCGCGCGATCTACCACTGCGCCGATTGCCTCCAGCCGTTCGAGGCGTTTAAGGCCGTCTAGGGGGTGGCAGTCCGTCCGCGAATCAGCTCGCGGGTCTTCGCGGCCGATGCCACGTTGCCTTTGGCCTCGTACAGCGCGAGCGCTCGCCGGAGAATCGGGAGCGCCTCATCTCCGTGTCCCGTCACCGCGAGCACTTCAGCCTGATCGATGAATGCATCTGGGCTGAAGATGAATCCCTCTGCGTGCCCGACCTGCGCTACCGCCTCCGCTGCCAGCGTCAGGGCAGCATCACCCTCGCCGCGAGCCGCAAGAATCTTCGCGCGCACCGATCGCCATAACACCTGCGTGGCGACATCGTCCAGCGCGCCGGCATCTTTGGCAACCTCAGTCAATTCCCAGGCCTCGTCCTGCCTGCCCATTCGCCACAGGGCATCAGCCAACATTGCGGCAGTAGTCGAGCGAAGGCTCTGCTCGCCCATTCGGGTGAGGACCTCGTAACCGCTTCTGAGCTCTGCCTCGGCTGCCTCGGCATCACCTGCGAGGGACTCGACAATCCCGAACACTTGGGCGGCCGTCCCAGCCGCGAAATACTGAAGGCCGAACTCGCCGAGCCTCTCCTTTGCCCGCGTTTTGAGGGCCTGCGCCAGGTCAACGTTGCCCTGCATCGCCTCGAGCCCGGCCTGGGCAACCAGGATCGAGGCCTCTACCGCCGGATGATCCTCTGCGTGCGGCAGCAGCGCCCGGCACAAGTCCATCGCTTCCGGAGCCGGCATGCCGGAGAAGAAAGCGGCGGTTGTCATCTGGGCGATTGCTTCCATCAGCTCATGCGCATCGCCACTCCTGACGGCGTACTCGAGTGACCTGCGCCAACACGTGATCGCATCGATCAATTCAACGCGGATCCAGTGGACCATGCCGCGCAGCCTCCACGCCTGGGCGAGGCTTTCCTTGTCGTCACCATCCTGCAGTGCCTCGATGGTCCCAGCCACAACCGATTCCGCGTTTTGGTACGTTTCCGGATGCGTGAGGAAGTCGAGCCATGCTCGCTGGAGTCGCAATCTCACGTGTCCCGATGCCGATTCGGAGGACTCATCTGCAGGTGGGGCCAGCGCGAGCATCTGGTCCGCCTCCGGGAAGCGTCCTGCTTCAGTCAGGGCCTCGACGAGGCTGACCAACCGAGCCACCCCGGCTGGGCTCTGCGTGCCTTCGAGCGCGACGGCGCGCTGTAGCAGATTGGCGGCCGCAAGGAGGTCCGCCCGCTGGAGGGCTCGCCGGCCGGCGGAGCCCAGTCGTTCGGCAGCTCGTTCCGCGAGTCGCGGGGCCGAGACGTCAGTTGGCTGCAGCTCGATGCGGTACCGATATGCCTGCTCTAGGTGATGTCCAACGATGCCTTCATATTCGGCCAATCGGTCCGCGGTGACCTGTTCCAGCCAGTTGGCAAATCGCTCATGGAGCTCTGCACGATCGGCCTTCGGCAAGGCCTCGTACGCCGCATCGCGAATGAGAATATGCCTGAAGTTGAACGCGTCATCGCCGCTCAGGTCGGATCGCTCGGGCCTCAGAAGCTGCTTTCGAACCAGGGAGAGGAGGCTTCCGTTCACCGTCGGCCGTTCCGACTCGGGGCTCAGCTCCGTCACGGCCGTCCGATCAAAAACACGTCCCACGACGGAAGCACGCTCGGCGACGGAGCGTTCTGCCGCACCAAGGCGCTCCAGCCGCGAAGCCAGCAGCGCAGAGATCGACGGCGGGACCGCCACCGAGGCCACGCCCTCGGGGATCCAGGCGCCCTCGTGATCTCGCATGAGCTCGTCGTCGCGAAGCATTCCGAGCATCTCTTCGACAAACAGGGGATTGCCATCCGCGGCCTCGACGATCCGTGCCCGCAAGGCGTCGGGGAGGGTTGAACCGCCTGGCAGGTGTTGGATCAGGCCGACGACGGCATCAATGCCTAACGGTTCGACCAGGACCGTGGTGGCATTCAGCTTGCCGCCACCCCAGGTAGGTCGAGCGTCAACGAGCTCGGGGCGCGCCACGCACAGGATCAGGAGTGGCACCTCCCGCGCCCAGTCGGAGATGTGCTCGACAAGGTCGAGGAGGGTCGGTTCGGCCCAATGGATATCCTCGAACAGGACGATAGCCTGACCCCTCGCAGCGACCGCCTCGAGCCATCGACGAACAGCCCAGAAGAGCTCCTCCTGTGGGGCTGTCTCGGGGGACAGGCCGATCGCGCTCGCGACCCGGCTAGCGATGATCTCCGCCTCGCGCTCGTGCTCCACGACCTGGCGGACCTTGGAGATCGCTTCCTCGCTGCTGTCATCCTCGTCGATCTCCGCGCCACGCCGCACAATTTCGGCGATCGGCCAGTAGGTGATCCCTTCGCCGTAAGGGAGGCATCGGCCGGGCAGGATCGTCGCCTCATCCCGGACGCTCGACAGGAACTCCGCCACCAACCGGCTCTTGCCGACGCCGGCAGTGCCTAGCACGGTGAAGAGCTGGGGTGCTCGATCTGCGACCGCCTGCTCGTACGCCTGCCGGAGGCGAGCCAGCTCCCGTTCACGGCCGACCATCGGCGCATCAAGACGTCTCGTGTGCGCGTCCGCTCCCGGGATGATGCTGCCTACACGAAAGGCGGCTACGGGCTCGGACTTCCCCTTCAACGCCAGGGGCTGCATGGCTTCAGCCACCACAGCATCGCGAACCAGGTCGTAGGTCGTCGAGCCGATGACGATCTCCCCGGGTTGCGCTGCCGATTCGAGCCGCGCCGCGGTATTCACCGCGTCACCCGTGACGAGCGTCTGGCCGGTGGATGGATCGCCGCTCACGACGGCTCCGGTATCAACCCCGATACGGACGCTTAGCACCACCCCTCGTTCGGCATCGAGTTCGCGGTCAAGACCCGCAAGGGCATCGCGGAGTTCGACAGCCGCTCGAACCGCTCGGAAGGCGTCGTCTTCGTGGAGCAAAGGGATGCCGAACACCGCCATGACCGCGTCGCCGATGAACTTCTCGACGGTCCCGCCGTGCCGCTCCAGCACCTGGGTTGCGATCGCGAAATAGCGGGTCATGATCGCGCGCGTGCTCTCAGGGTCGAGGCGTTCTCCGAGGGCGGTCGAGCCAGTGACGTCGCAGAAGAGCACGCTGACGGTCTTGCGGACCTGCCGAGACGGATGGGCGGCCTGCTTCAGCGGCGTCGCGCAGTTCCAGCAGAACTTGGCGCGTTCGTCGTTCTCCTCCCCACAGCCAGGGCAGAGGGTCATCTGTGTGATCTTATCGGGGCAACGTCTCGCGGAACAGGGCTCCTCATTCGGCTCGGTTCCGGAGTCTCGGATCGATCAGCGCGTAAGTGACGTCCACCGCCAGATTGGCGAGGACGATCGCGAGCGTCGCGAATAGGACTGTGCCCATTACCAGAGGAACATCGGCCGCAAGGATCGACTCGACCGCCAGCCGACCGATGCCTGGCCAACCGAAGACCTGCTCGATCACCACCACCCCGCCCAGGAAGAAGCCGATATCCAGGCCGAGCTGGGTCAGCAGCGGCAGGACCGCGTTCGGAAAGAGGTGGCGCCAGGTGATCGCTCGCTCCGGCACTCCCTTGGACCTCGCCGTACGCACGTAGTCTCGAGAAAGCTCGTCGACCAGTGTCGAGCGGGTCAGTCGAACGTAGTAGGCCGCGCCTGACAAGCCCAGCGTCAGCGCCGGCAGGAAGAGGTAGCGCAGATCGAAGGGCTCGTAGGAGCCAATCGGGAAGATGTCGATCCCGAGCTGAATCTTCGGCTGAAACGCCAGGATATTGATTAGCAGGTAACCGACGAGGAAGGATGGTGCCGCCACCATGATCGAGGCGGCCGTCGTGACGCTCCGATCAACCCTGCTGCCGGCCCGACGCGCGGCCAGGACGCCGAGGGGCAGGCCGATCAGGAGTTCAACTGCGAGACCGCCGACGGCGAGCTGCGCGGTCGCTGGCAGGCGTTCCAGCAAGATCGGCACGACGTCCCGATTGCGCTGGAACGAGTGCCCAAGGTCAAAGTGCAGCAGATTCGTGAGGTATCGCGTGAGCTGATCCACGAGCGGGTCGTCCAGCCCGAGCGCGGCGCTGATCCTCGCCACGGATTCCGCGTTCGCGTGGGGACCCGCGATGGCCCTTGCCGGATCGGTTGGCAATGCGTAGACCAGCAGGAACGTGATGATGCCAACGGCCAACAGCACGACCAGCGCCCACACGAAGCGCCTGATGAGGAAGCCGATCACCGCCCGGATGCCATGCTGAAGGCGAGCTGTCGGGGAGCCGGCACGGCGGCTCCCCGACAGTTGTTCGCTACTGGGTCACCGCGTAGCGAGCGAGATCGAACGTCCAGACCGGATGCAGGCTGAAGGTGGTGACGCGTGGATTGACCAACGTCACGGCCTCCGGGTGGAAGATGGGCACCCACGGCACATCGTCCATGATCTGGTTGAAAACGTCCCGATACGCAGCAGTCCGAGCGTCGAGATCGAGGTTGTACTTGGCCGCCGACGCGGCCGCGTCGATCTCCTCGTTGCAATACCACGCGAGGTTGAAATTGCCCTCGACGTTCGTCGCGCACGAGAGAATCGGATCGTAGAAGTCTGACGGGTCGGGGAAGTCCTGGAACCACGACAGGTACACCATCGGCGCCTGATGCTTCACCGTGATGGTCCCGAGCAGTGCGTCGAACGCCTGCGAGACGAGCTCGACCTCGATGCCGACGGCAGCCAGGTCCTGCTGAATCGCCTGACCGATGGCCGGGTCGGGATCCGTGGTGTCGGTGTACAAGGTCGTGCTGAAGCCGTCGGCAAAGCCTGCCTGGGCAAGCAGATCCCGTGCGGTGTCGGGGTTGTAGTCGTACGGGTCGCAGTCCGCGTCGTACCCGGCCATCTGGGGAGGCAGGATGCACGGCGCCACCGTGCCGACGCCGAGATTGATTTCGAGGATGTTCGCCTTGTCGATGGCATGCGCGATGGCCTGGCGAACGAGCACGTCAGACAGCGGCGAATCCGGCGCGCTGGTGTCGATTGACATGAACCAGGTCGCTACCTGGGGGGCTCGCTCGACCCAGTCCTTGTGCTCTGCATCGGCAAGGATCTGCTTCAAGGACCCGGGTGGGATAGGGTCGCCGGTCACATCGAGCGTGCCGGCTTCGACCTGTTGCACCGCCGTGGCCGGATCGACGTTCACCCGCATCTCGATCGCATCAGGACTCGTCGGCGTTCCCCAGTAGTGCGTGTTGCGCACGAACCGCGCCTTCTGTCCCTGCTCGTACGATTCGAGATAGTAGGGACCGGTGCCGACCGGAGCTGCCGCGAAGGCGGCGGTATCCTCGGTCGCCACACCCTCGGGCACGATGGAACCGAACGGCATGGCCAGCAGGTTCAGGAAGGTGATGTCGGCCTGGTTGAGCGTGAACTCGATCGTCTTCGCGTCCACCACACGGATCCCCGAAGCCTCGGTCGCGGTGCCCGCGACCACCGCATCGGCGCCCTTGATGATCAGGAAGAAGCCGGATGCGACGGGTGATGGATTCGGGGTCAGGTTCGGGTTCAGCAAGCGATTGAAGGTGAATGCGACGTCGTCGGCGGTCATGGCCCGCACGACCGCGCCGGTCCCATCGACGAAGTTGACGTCGTCCCGCAGAGCAAACGTATAGGTCAGCCCATCCGCGCTCTTCTCTGGAAGCGCCGATGCCAGCGAGGGGACCAGGGTCACGCCGTCGTCGTAGGTCAGCAGCGTGTCGAATATCAGACGCTCAGCTGGCCAGGAAACGACGTCATAGCCCTGCGAGGGATCCAACGTCTGGATATCGCTCTTGAAGGCTATGGACAGGGTTCCTCCGGACCCGGGCGCCTGGGATCCTGACGCGCTGGGCGTGCAGGCCGTGATGAACAGGGCTGCAGCAGCGAAAAGAGCGAATGGCGCGGCGTATCGCTGAGTCATGCGAAACATCGGGATCATCCTCCGTGCGTCAGCGCCGGCCCGGGCGAGGCTCGATCAGCTGAACGATTGGTGTGGGGGTCCATGGCATCGCGAAGCGCATCACCAACCAGGTTGAATGCGAGGATAGTGAGCAGGATCGCCAGCCCCGGAACGAAGACCAACAAGGGGTCTGTCTGGTAATACGGCGTGCCCTCCGAGATCATCGAGCCCCAGGAGGGGGTCGGTTTCGGGACGCCCGCACCGAGGTAGGAGAGGGTCGCCTCGAACAGCACCGTCGAAGCGATGCCCAGGGTCGCGTACACCACGACCACTGGGGCGACATGCGGAAGCACATGGCGAACGAGGATCCGAGATGAGGAAGCCCCAAGTGCTGTCGCCGCCTCGATGAAGTCGCGTCGCTTGATATCGAGGACCCTGCCGTAGACGATCCGGGCGGTGGTTGTCCAGAGCAGGGCCGCGATCACGGTGATTACCACCCCGAGCGACTGCCCGACGACAGCAGCAAGTGCGATGGCCAGGAGCAGGGCAGGCAGGGCAAGGACGATGTCGGTCGTCCGCATGAGGACCGTCTCGATCGGCAGCCGCACGTGGATTCGACCAACGATGCGGAGCTCCGGGTCGCCCACGAAGCCCGCCAGCGCTCCGACGATCGTGCCAACGCCGGTCGCGATCAGATTCGCGGCCAGCCCGACGGTGAGGGAGGTTCGCGCCCCGAAGATCAGCCGACTCAGGACGTCTCGACCGAGGTTGTCGGTCCCCAGCGGGAACCGGCCATCGGGTGGGGCGAGAAGCAGACCGGCGCCGCGGTATTGGAGGATCGGGTCGTGGGGGGCGATGAGCGGGGCAAACACGGCGGCGAGCACGATCACGAGCACCGTTGTGCCCCCAATGAGGAACGATGGATCGCGACGCAGACGACCCCAGATCGTCCGCGACGCATCGCCTCTCGTCCGGCCGCTCGCAGTGGCTTCGCTCTCAGCCGGTGCCCTCGGCGCGTCGCCCTCAATCCACGAACGAATCGTCTGCCCTCCTCGAGGCAGAAAGGACCTTACACCCGGGTCGGGACCGCGCGTCGCGCCTTCAACGACAGGTCACCGACAGCGTTTCGGGAGGCAGCATGGAGAAGTTGCCGGTCTACTCTGAGTCGAAGTAGCGGCGTGGGGCCTGCCACCCGCCGATCTTACGCTGCCGGAACCGCTACGCTTCGCCGCATGGCGATGGACGAGGACGAGGTCAGATCAAAGGCTGAGGAGCTGCTCGACGCGAGCGCGCATGACCACCTCGACACGATGCGCCACTCGACCGCGCACGTGATGGCGGCGTCGGTTCTCGAGCTCTTTCCGGATGCCAAGCTGGGGATCGGCCCGGCGATCAAGGACGGCTTCTACTATGACTTCGACCTGCCGCGTGCCCTGACGCCGGCTGACCTCGAGGCGATCGAGGCCAGGATGCGCGAGCAGGTCGCCGCGAACCTGCCCTTCGAGCGCAGCGAGATCGGGCGCGACGAGGCGATCGAGCGGGAGCAGGCGTCAGGCCAGGACTACAAGGCCGAGATCATCGGTGAGCTGCCGCCGGGCGAGGTAATCAGCTTCTACCGCCACGGCTCCTTCAATGACCTGTGCCGCGGGCCGCATCTCGAGACGACCGGCAAGATCGGCCCTTTCAAGCTCCTCAACTCGGCCGCTGCCTACTGGCGCGGCGACGAGAAGCGCCCGATGCTTCAGCGCATCTACGGGACGGTCTGGGAGACCGAGGACGACCTCACCCAGTATCTATGGCGCCTCGAGGAGGCGCAGGAAGCGCGACCACCGCAAGATCGGTCGCGACCTCGACCTCTTCAGCTTCCATCCCGAGTCACCGGCAGCCCCGTTCTGGCATCCGCGCGGCATGGCGCTGTGGCGCGCGCTGGAGGCGTGGTCGCTCCAGGTCCGTCGCGAGGGGGGATTCGTCGAGGTTCGGACGCCGGCCCTCGTCCGCAAGGAGCTCTGGGAGACATCCGGCCACTGGGCCCATTACCAGGACAACATGTTCGTCTTCGGCGACGCGGAGCAGCAGTCCGGCCTGAAGCCGATGAACTGCCCGGAGTCGATGCTCATCTTCAAGACGTCGCTGCGGTCGTATCGGGACCTGCCGATGCGCCTGGCGGACTATTCATGGCTCTTCCGCAACGAGCTGACGGGTGCCCTGGCCGGCATGTTCCGGGTGCGCCAGCTGACCCAGGACGACTCGCACGTCATCTGCCGCGAGGACCAGGTGATCGACGAGGTGCAGCTCGCCCTGCGGCTCGTCCGCCGCCAGTACGAGCCGTTCGGCTTCGAGCCGCGCTTCAAATTGGCGACACGACCAGCCAAGAAGCTTGGGACCGATGAGTTCTGGGACATGGCCGAGGGGCAGCTGGCCGAGGCGGCCAAGAACGCCGGGATCACGTACACGATCGATCCCGGTGGAGGGGCCTTCTACGCGCCGAAGATCGACGTCTTCATCGACGACGCGCTCGGGCGCGAATGGCAGATGGCCACCGTCCAGATCGACTACCAGCTGCCGCAGCGGTTCGAGATGGAGTACCGCGCGGCCGATGGCGGCACGGCGCGACCGGTCGATCGTGCACTACGCGATCTACGGCAGCTTCGAGCGCTTCATCGGCGTCATCACGGAGCACTTCGCCGGCGCCTTCCCGGCGTGGCTGGCGCCGGTGCAGGTGATGGTCATCCCGATCGCCGACCGCCACGTCGAGTACGCGGAGAAGCGTGCGCAAGGCGCTCTTCGAGGCCGGGCCTGCGGGCCGAGGTGGACGACCGATCAGAGCGGATGCAGGCCAAGCTGCGCGACGCGCAGGAGCAGAAGGTCCCGGTCATGCTCGTCCTCGGCGATCGCGACCAGGAGGCCGGCGCGGTCAGCCCGCGGCTGCGAACGGGGGAGTCGACCCAGGGGATCGGGCTGGCGACCTTCATCGCCGATCTGACCGGCCGAGTCGAGCGTCGCGAGCTGTGGCCCTACGCGGCGGAGGGGGACCAGCCCTGAGGAAGATGCGAGGGGTCGGCCAGCTGGCCCTGCACTCGACGGATCCCGGCCGCACCGCCGAGTTCTACGAGTCGGCCTTCGGCTTCAAGCGCCGCGCGGCGGACGAAGGGGGTGTCGACCTGGAGCTCGGCGGCTTCGAGCTCAGCTTTCGGCGGGCGGAGCGCGGCGGCGCGGGACGGGATGCAGATCGGCTTCCGAGTCGATACGGCGTCCGAGGTGGATGCGTGGGCCCAGGATCTCGCGCTGCGGGGGTTCGCGCTGGTTGGGCCGCCGACTGGCGACCGGTGGGAAGGGACGCGATCCTTCCGGGTCGCCGATCCAGAAGGCAGGCAGGTTGCGATCTTCTACCACTACCCGGCCTGAGCGCAGTCGCGTTGACCCGTTCGAGCGTGCCGGTGTATAGTCGGCCGGCGTTTGCGCATCGGTTAGGGCCACGCGTCCGGATCGGACGGTGGCTCATTTGTTGAAGGAGCGGCAGCACTCATAGCCAAGGATCTCCGAATCAACGACATGATCCGCGTCCGCGAGGTCCGGGTCATCGACGATGAGGGTCAGCAACTCGGCGTACTGCCGACCGCGGAAGCCCTGGTGCTGGCGCAGGAGAAGGGACTCGACCTCGTGGAGGTCGCTCCCGCCGCGGTTCCACCGGTGTGCCGCATCCTCGACTACGGCCAGTACAAGTACGAGCTGCAGAAGCGCGAGCGCGAGGCGAAGCGAAAGCAGAAGTCGCAGACGTTCAAGGAGATCCGGCTTCGGGTCAAGATCGACGTCAACGACCTGAAGACCAAGTTGCGGCGAGCGGGGGAGTTCCTGGACGAGGGCGACCGGGTGAAGGTCACCGTCCAGTTCCGGGGACGCGAGATGAGCCACGCCAACCTGGGGCGTGACCTTCTGGATCGGGCAGCGGCGCTGCTGGAGGAGAAGGGCGTGGTGGAACGGCCACCGCTCCTGGAAGGCCGCAACATGTTCATCGTGATGGCGCCGCCGGAGAAGCGGGCCGAGAAGAAGAGCGACGCGACCGATGGGGCAACAGCCGCATCGGCCTCGAATGGCGAAACGATCGGCGAGGTGATCGCCGCGAAGGGGCTCACGGTCGAGCCCGAAGCTACGGAGCAGGCCCCACATGCCGAAAATGAAGAGCCACAAGGGAACAGCCAAGCGGTATAAGAAGACCGGCTCCGGCAAGTGGGTGCGCCCGAAGGCGGGCAGCGGCCACCACCTCGAGATCAAGTCGAGCAGCCGCAAGCGACGCTACGCCGGCAAGACCAACGTCGATCCCGTCCACGCCAAGCAGCTGGCCCGGCTGCTCCCGTACAGCTAGAGATCCAATTCGATGTCCCGAGTCAAGCGCGGCGTTCCCGCGCACAAGCGCCACAAGCGCCTCCTGGCCCAGGCTGAGGGCCGTCGCGGCACCCGTTCGAAGCTCATTCGACCTGCTCGCGAGGCGCTGTTCCACGCCCTCGTCTACGCCTACCGCGACCGCCGCGACCGGAAGCGCGACATGCGCCGTCTCTGGATCGAGCGCATCAACGCCGCCTCCCGCCAGCACGGCATGCCGTACGGTCGGTTCATCGCCGGCCTGAAGTCGGCCGGGGTGGAAGTCGATCGCAAGATGCTGGCCGACCTCGCGATTCGCGACGCCGGCGCCTTCGGCAAGATGGTCGAGATGGCCAAGGCTTCGTTTAGCGGCTAGCCGGCGTTCGTCCAACGCCGGCCCCCCGGCCCTGCTCCGAAAGAGGAGCGGGGTCGTTTTGTTTCCCCGATGATTCGAGAGCACACATGACCGACCTCACCGACCGCCTTCAACAGCTGCAGACCGATGCACTGGCCGAGCTGGCCGCGGCCGCCGATGTGCCGGCGGTCGAGGCGCTGCGCGCGTCGCTGCTTGGCCGCTCTGGCCGATTGACGCTCCTCCTCCGGGACCTGGGGTCGGTGGACCCTGCCGATCGACCCGCAACGGGCAAGCTCGCCAACCAGGTCCGGAGCTCGATCGAAGCGGCGATCGCTGAGCGTCTGTCAGCGGTCTCGGCCACGGATGCCGGGGCGCGACTCGCCGACGAGGCGCTCGACATGAGCGCGCCGGGGCGGCCCTGGCGGGTCGGCCACCTGCACCCCAGCATGTCGGTCGAGCGCGACTTCAGGGAGATCTTCCACGCCTTCGGCTTCGAGATCTTCGAGGGTCCCGAGATCGAGACCGACGCGATGAACTTCGAGGCCCTCAACATCCCGCAGGACCATCCGTCGCGCGACCTGTGGGACACGCTCTACGTCGCCGAGGAGGGCGTGGTGCCCGCCCAGCCCGCCGCCGACGGGACGATCCTGCGCACCCATACCAGCCCGGTCCAGATCCGCGCCATGCGCGCCCTGTCGCCCCCGATCCGGGTCATCACTCCGGGTCGCTGCTTCCGCTACGAGGCGGTTGACGCGTCCCACGGCTTCGAGTTCTTCCAGGTCGAGGGACTGGTGGTCGATCGCGACACGAGCCTGGCCGACCTCAAGGGGATGCTTGAGGAGTTCGCGCGCGCCCTGTTCGGGTATGGGACGAAGACACGCTTCCGACCGGGTTACTACCCATTTACCGAGCCGAGCGTGGCATTCGACGTCGGCTGCCTCGTGTGCGGCGGTCCTGGCTGCCCGGCCTGCGGCCGTTCGGGCTGGATGACGATCCTGGGCGCGGGAATGGTGCACCCGAGCGTGCTGCGCGCGGGCGGCATCGACCCCGACGAGTTCCAGGGCTACGCCTTCGGGATGGGCCTCGACCGGATCACGCTGCTCCGGCACGGCATCCCGGACCTGCGACTCCTGATGAGCGCCGACCTGCGCTTCCTCGAGCAGTTCTCGGCGGGACGCTGAGCCGATGCGCGTTCCGCTCTCCTGGCTCCGCGACTACGTGACCTTCGACCTCGCGCCGCAGGCGCTCGCCGAGGAGCTGACGATGCGCGGCCTCGAGGTGAGCGCAATCGAGGTCTCCGGCGCGGACTGGACCGATGTCGTCGTCGGGCGGCTCCTCTCGGTCGAGCGGCATCCGAACGCGGACAAGCTGTGGCTGACGAGCGTGGACGTCGGCTCCGGCGAGCCGCTGCAGGTCGTGTGCGGCGCCGACAACATCGCGGTCGGGCAGCTCGTGCCGGTGGCGCTGGTTGGCTCGGTGCTGACCGGTGGCCGCCGCATCGAGCGCACCAGGATCCGCGGCGTCGAGTCGCAGGGGATGCTCTGCTCCGCGATCGAGCTGGGGCTGGGGGAGGATGCGGAGGGGATCCACATCCTCGGCTCGGGCGACGAGCTGCCACTCGGCGCCGACCTCCGGCCGCTGCTCGGCGAGGTCGTGCTGGACGTGGACGTCAAGCCGAACCGCGGCGATGCGCTGTCGATGGTCGGCGTGGCCCGGGAAGTGGCCGCGTTCGTTGGGGGCGGCGTTCGCCTGCCGGAGACATCGGTCCGCGAGGCCGACGCCGCGCCAGCTTCGGAGCGAGTCAGCGTGGTGATCGAGGATGCCGAGGGCTGCCCACGCTTCACGGCGCGCTGGTTCGAGGGCGTCAGGAACGGCAGCTCCCCGGCATGGATGCAGCGCCGGCTGCTGGCCGCCGGGATGCGGCCCATCAGCGCAGTCGTGGACGTCACCAACTACGTGATGCACGAGCACGGCCAGCCGATGCACGCGTATGACGCCGACGCGGTGCCGAGCGGTCGGATCGTGGTCCGCCGCGCACGTGACGGCGAGCAGCTCGAGACGATCGATCACGAGCAGCGGATCTCTGGACAGCCGCATGCTGGTGATTGCCGACGAGACCCGCGCCATCGGCATCGCCGGGATCATGGGCGGCGCCGGCACCGAGGTCACCGCCGCGACCGAGCGCGTCATCCTCGAGTCGGCGATCTTCCACGGCCCCACCATCCGCAACACCGCACGCCGCCTGGGACTCCGCTCGGAGGCCAGCCTGCGCCACGAGAAGGGGATCGGCCATTACCTGCCTCGCATGGCGGCCGACCGGGCTGCCCGGCTCATCGCGGAAATCACCGACGCGCGGGTCGCCCCGGGCATCGTCGACAACGACCCGGAGCCGCGCCCGCGACGCGTGGTGGGCATCGAGCTTGCGCGAACCTCGCGGCTGCTGGGACTGCCGCTCGACGCGAGCAGCGTGGCCGAGCTGCTGGCGCCGCTCGACTTCGCGGCCACGCCGGCGGGCGACGGGCGCCTGGACGTGACCGTCCCCGAGCACCGGCTGGACGTCGTGGCTGCCGAGGATGTTGCCGAGGAGATTGCCCGCAGCCACGGCTATGGGCGGATCCCGGCGCGCCAGCCACAGCCGGCCCTCCCGCCCTTCCGGCCGGACCCGAGTGACCCGCGGCATCGGCTGCGACGGATCCTGGCGGGGCTTGGCCTGGACGAGGTGCTGACCCACGCCCTCATCGGTCCGACGGACCTGCGCCGGAGCGGACTGGACCCAGCGGATGCGGGGCTGGTACGCGTCGCGAATCCGCTGGCCGAGGCGCACAGCATCCTGCGGCCGTCGATGGCCCCGTCGATGCTGGCTTCGCTCGCCGAGAACGTGCGGCAACGCCGCACCGACGCCTGGATCTTCGAGGTCGGGAAGACGTACTGGAGCGACGACGGCAAGGGACCGGCCTGGGCCGAGACGGCGGGCACCGGCAGGTTCGAGGCATGGCACGTGGGGATCGCGCTGCTCGGCTCCATGGCGCCCAGATCGCCGGGGGTCGACGCGCGCGATGCCGGGGTGCCGGACCTGAAGGGGCTCGTCGCGGCCATGCATGCCGCTCTGGGCGCGCCCGAGCCGTCCTTCCGTGCCGAGACCACTGACGAGCTCCACGCGCACCTCCATCCGGGTCGGGCGGCGCGGCTCCTCGATCCGTCAGGACATGCCTACGGCAATCTCGGCGAGGTCCATCCCGCGGTGGCCGCCGCCTGGGATCTCCCCGGAAGGCCGTTGCTGGCCGTCATCAATCTGCCGCAGCTGCTGGCGCTCGCCGCTTCCGATGTGCGAGCCCGTGAGGTGCCGGCCGCTCAGCCGCTCGACCGCGACCTGGCCGTCGTCGTCGATACCGGGACCCCCCTCGGAGAGGTGCTGCGGATCCTGCGCACGACAGCGGGGCCGCTCCTCGTCGGCTCGCGCCTCTTCGACGAGTACCGCGGCCCCCAGGTCGGCGACGGCAAGGTCTCGTACGCGATCGCCCTGCGCTTCCAGCCGGAGACAGCGGGGGATGATCGCGCCGTGGAGCGGGCGATGAAGCGCATCGGCGGGGCGCTGCAGCACCATCTCGGGGCCCAGATCCGCTGATCGCCTTCCGCGGCGGGATGCGGGCTGCTAGGCTTGCCGACGGCCGGGCCCGGACACGGGGCCCACCCTCCAGGGAGGCACAGATGGAATTCCTGCAGAAGCTCGGGCCGATCGACCTGTTCATCGTGGCGAGCCTGGCCGGCGGCGTCTTCGCCGGCTTCATGGGCGGCCTCGTCCGGTACGCACTGAACATCGTGGTCGTGATCGTGGCCTTCATCATCGCCGGGCAGCTGCGCGCTCCCTTCGACGGCATCCTGCAGGGCTGGAACGTCTTTGGACCGGAGCTGCGTGAGCAGCTGGTCTTCCTCATCCTGTTCGCGGGCCTGACCATCGGCGGCTGGTTCATCGTTCGGGTCTTCTGGAAGGGAACCCGCCTGCCGATCGCCAAGCAGCTGGACGAGCTCGGCGGCGCCATCCTCGGCTTCGTCTTCGCGGCCCTCTCGATCGTCATGATGCTGGTCGTGATGGACACCTTCTTCCGGTCCGCGCCCGATGCCGCGGTGAATGCGTCCGGGGCGCTGAAGGGCTTCTACGACGCAATGGACTCATCGGTCCTGGTCGACTTCTTCCGCGCCACCCTGATTCCGACCCTGGGCCAGGTCGCGCGACCGTTCGTGCCGAAGGAGATCGCCGACTTCCTCACGGTGCGATGACGCCGGCGGCAACGATCGCCGCCACCGCGTCCGTCACCGCGACGCCCCATTCGCCGATCGCCGACCGTTCCTGGTTCGACCGCTCGGCGTCCGAAGTCGCGCCCGAGCTGCTCGGCTGCCTCCTGATCCACGATTCCCCGGCGGGCAGGATCGTCGGGCGAATCGTCGAGGTGGAGGCCTACCTCGGACCCGAGGACCTGGCGGCGCACTCATCGCGGGGCGAGACGCCGCGCAACGCCGTCATGTTCGGCAGTCCCGGCCACCTCTACGTCTACCTTGTCTACGGGATGCACCACTGCGCCAACGTCGTGTGCGGACCGGGGAGCAAGCCCGAGGCAGTCCTGCTCCGCGCCGCGGAGCTGACCGAGGGCGAGGGGCTTGCCCGAGCGCGCCGCGGCGGTGTGCCCTATCCGCGGCTGGCGGCCGGACCGGGCAACCTCGCCTCCGCCTTCGGGATCGATCGAGGGTTGAACGGCGCCGACCTGCTGTCCGGCCCGGTCCGGCTGGCCATCGGTGAGGACCGAAGGCGATCGAGCGCAGCCCGCGCATCGGGGTGGACTATGCCGGCGACTGGACCGATCGACCCCTCCGCTACCTGATCCGTGATGATCCCCACCGATCCCGGCGCTGACCCGGCCGTCGGCGCGGCCGCGGACGTGGGAACGCTGCGGGCGCTCGAATTCGCTGCGATCGTCGAGCAGCTCGCCGCGCTGACGGCGTTCGGGCCCTCCCGTGAGCTGGCCGAGGCGACGATGCCGATCGCCGATGTCGTCCACGTCGGCCTGCTCCAGGACCAGACCGACGAAGCCAGCCGCCTCCTGGCCGAGCAGTCGCAGGCCACCATCGGCGGCGCGCGCGATGTCCGCCAGGCGCTCGAGCGAGCCCGGCGCGGCGGCCGCCTGGCACCCGCCGACCTGCTGGAGATCGCCGAGACGCTGCGCGCCACCGCCACCTTCGCCGCGCGCCTGGTGGAGTGGCGCGGCACGCACCTGGCTGCCGTCCGCGACGAGCTGGACGATGCGCCGCAACTGCGCACCAGAATCGAGCGGACGGTCGACGAGGCGGGGGAGATTCTCGACTCCGCATCGGCCGAGCTGGCCGCCATCCGCAAGCGGCTGCGGACCGCGCAGGACCGCGTCCGGGAGCGGCTCAACACGATGCTGCGCTCGAGCGCGATGGCCGGGGTGATCGGGGAGGCGATCGTGACGATGCGCGCGGGGCGCTACGTCATCCCGATCCGGGCCGAGGCCAAGGGCAAGCTGAAGGGGATCGTCCACGACCAGAGCGCGTCGGGCGCGACCCTCTTCGTCGAGCCACTGACCGTCGTGGAGCTCAACAACACCTGGACCCAGGCCTCCCTGGACGCCGCGCGGGAGGAAGAGCGGATTCTCGACGAGCTGTCGCGCGAGGTCGAGGCCCGCGCCGAGGCGCTGCTCGCCTCCCTGGTGGCGCTGGCCCGCGCCGACCTGTGGATGGCCCGGGCCCGCCTGGGGATGCAGCAGGACGGCATCCGCCCCGGCATCGCCGATGACGCCGCCGAGCTCCTCTCGGCGCGGCATCCCCTGCTCGGGCCGGGCGCGGTGCCGATCGACCTGCGCATCGGCGAGCGGTTCGGCTATCGGGCGCTGATCGTCACGGGGCCGAACACCGGTGGCAAGACGGTGTCGCTCAAGACGCTCGGCCTGCTGGCGCTCATGCACCAGGCCGGCCTGCGGGTGCCCGCGGCGGACGGTGCGCGGCTGCCGGTCTTCAAGCGGGTGATGGCCGATATCGGCGACGAGCAGAGCATCGCCCAGTCCCTCTCCACCTTCTCCAGCCACCTGCGCAACGTGGTGCGCTTCGTGGCCGTCGCCGGTCCCGGGACGCTCGTGCTGCTCGACGAGATCGGGGCCGGCACGGATCCGACCGAGGGCTCGGCGCTGGCGATGGCGATCGTGGAGCGGCTGCTCGTCTCGGGAGCGACGGTGGCAGCCACCACGCACTACGCCGAGCTGAAGGCCTTCGCGCAGGAGCACGCGCTGGTCTCGAACGCGTCCGTCGCGTTCGACGTCGCGACGCTGCGCCCGACCTACCGGCTGGAGATCGGCCTCCCCGGCAAGTCGCAGGCGTTCGCCATCGCGCAGCGCCTCGGACTCCCTCCCGAGATCCTCGAGGACGCCCGGTCCCGCCTCGCCGCGGAGCACGTGAGCATGGAGGAGACGCTCGCCGCCATTGGCCGCGCGGAGGCGGAGCGCTCGGTGGAGCTGGAGCGTGCACGGGAGGAGCGCCACGCGGCCGAAGGCGACCGCGAGCTGGCCCGTGGCGGGGTGGCACGGGCGCGCGCGGAAGCCGCCCAGATGCTGGCCGACGCGCGGCGGGTCGCCGACGAGATCCTGTCCCGCGCCGAGCGCGAGGTTGACGAGGTCCGCCGCGAGCTCACCCGCCAGCGCAACCTCCGACCTTCGCGCGGCGGGGGAGGATCCGCCAGGGCCGCCTTCGACGCACTGTCGGAGCGCGCCGCACAGGCCCGCTCCGAGGCCGGAGCGGCGGAGCTGGCCGCATCGGAGGACGCGATCGAGGCCGCGCAGCCGCGGGTGGGACTCTGGGGTCGCAGCCGCACCCTCGGCAGCGCCGGCCGGATCGTGGACGTCAGCGGCCGGACCGGGCGGGTCACCATCGAAACCGATGGCGCCCGGGTCGTGATCCCCGGCGACGACGTCGAGATCATTGCCGAGCCGATCTCAGGGCCAACGCCGCGCGACGAGGAGCTGGCCGAGCTGAAACGCCGCGCCGCCAATCGCATCGCGCCCCGCCTCGACCTCCGCGGGGAGCGGGTCGAGGCAGCGCTCGAGCAGCTCGCCGCCTACCTCGACGAGGCGCTGCTGGCCGGGCTCGACGAGGCGCTCATCGTGCACGGGGCCGGGACGGGGGCGCTGCGCCGCTCGATCCGCGAGTACCTGGCGGACCATCCCCGGGTGCGCTCGACGCGACCCGGCCGGCGGGACGAGGGGGGCGACGGCGCGACCGTCGCGGAGCTCTAGGCGCTAGGGGACGGCTGCGGACTCGGCGTGTCGGTCGGCACCGGAGTCGCGACCGGCGTGGGCAATGCACTCGGGGTGGGCGAGGGAATCGGCGTCGGAGACGGGCTCGGCGAAGGGCTGGGCGACGGGGTCGAGGTCGGGATCTCGCCCGGCGTGCACGTCTCGGTGGGGGCCAGCGGCGCATCGAAGGCGGGCGACGGCGAGCGGCGCACCTCGCTCTCCTTGCCACGGTACTTCTCGATCCAGGCTCGGTTGGCCTCCTCCCAGGTCGGGTGGCTGCCCTCGTAGTCGGTGAGGTCGAGGAAGACCTTCTCTTCGGGCGTCGCTTCGCCTGGCGACGCTCCTGGGCTCGGAGAAGCCGTCGCCGGATCGCCACAGCCCGGCTGCCAGATCTTGCCCGTGGCCGCCTCGATCACGAGCTTGACGTGCAGCGAGTCGCGCTGGGTCGGCTGGTGTGCCTGCGCGAAGTCGTCGCTCACGGTCTTTGTGGTGAACTCACCGGGGAGCATGCCGGTCAGCGCGTCGACCTCGACCGAGACGATGTCCGCGGGACGCGTTGCCGAGAAGTCCCGCAGGGGCAGCTCGTTGGCCGCGGTGACCTCGGCCATGTAGTCGTGCCAGATGAAGGTCGGCCCATCGGCCGCGAAGACGTCCTTGATGTCGGTGAAGTCGCTGTTGCCGACCCAGACGCCGGTGATGATCGCCCCCTCGTCGATGGCCGGATCGGCATCGGGCGCGAGGTAGCCGAAGGCCTGCAAGTCGCGGAAGTCGTTGGTGGTGCCGGTCTTCAGCGTCGCGTCGCGGCGTCCCGCATCGGTCGAAAGCTGGAAGCGCCGGCCCCAGACGATATTGGTGTCGGGGTTGGTGTTGTCCTTCAGGATGTCGGTCACCAGGTAGGCGGCGTCCTCGCCCAGGACCCGCTCGGGCTTCCCCGCATCGGTCGCATGGTCGTAGATCACGTTGCCGTCCCGGTCCTTGATGGTGGCGATCAGGAAGGGCTCGGCCAGCGTGCCGCCGTTCGCGATGGCGCCATACGCCCCGGCGAGGTCGAGCATGTGGACGCCGAGCGTCCCGAGCGTCAGCGACGGCACCTCGTGATCGGGCTGCTTCGGGTCCCATTCGAGGCCAAGCCGCTCGGCCATCTCGACCACGTTCTTGGTGCCGATGAGCTGCTGGGCCTTCGTGACCGGGATGTTCCACGAGTACTTCAGCGCGTCGCGGACGCGCACCGGGCCTCGCTGGTTGCCGCTGGCGTTGGGCACGGTATAGCCCTCCGCAATGACCCCCTGCACATCCATGAACATGGTCGCCGGCGTGATCGTCCCGTTCTCGAAGCCGGTGGCGTAGGTGATCGGCTTGAAGGCCGAGCCGGACTGTCGATACGCCTGCCCGACCACGTCGTACTGGGGCTGGTGCGCGGGCGTCGCCTCGCCGTAGTAGTTGGCCGACCCGACGTAGGCCAGCACCGCCCCGGTGCGGTAGTTGATCGTCACCAGCGCGTCGTTGTTGATGTTGCGGCCCTGGAGCTGCTTGATCCAGGCCAGCGCGGGCTCGCCGTACTTGGCGACGAGCTCCTCGTCGCTGAGGCGGTCCATGTCGTACGCCACGCCCGCCCATTTCTCGGCGGAGACCTGGTAGCCGTTGTAGTCGAGGCTGGTGGTGATCACCAGGCCGCCTCGATCCAGCAGGTCCTCGTTGCCGAGCAGCTCGGCCGCGGCGCGACGCACGGCATACACGAAGTGCGGCGCCTTGTACTGCTTGTTCTGGGGTGGGGCGAGGACGATCTGCTCGGCGGCGGCCTGGTCGCGCTCGGCCTGGGTGATGGCGCCGGTCTCGACCATGCCGTCGAGCACGCGCTTCTGCAGGACCATCGCCCGGGCATCGGTGGGAACGACCAGAACGGAGTTGCCCTGCGCGTCGGTGGCCGGCACGGCGACCTGGGTCGGGTCGAGCGCCGATGGTGCCCGGACCAGCACCGCCAGCAGGGCGGCCTCGCCGATCGTCAGCTGGTCCTCGGGCGCAGGGGAGGTGATGTCCTTGCCGAAGTAGCGGCTGGCGGCCGCCCAGATGCCATACGCGTTGTTGCCGTAGTAGACCTGGTTGAGGTACATCTCGAGCAGCTTCTGCTTCCCCTCCAGCCCGGGATACGCGTCTCCCACCCGCAACGCCAGCAGCGCCTCCTTGATCTTCCGCTCCCAACGCCGGTCCGGGTTGGCGAGGAGGTCGGCGTCGAAGAGGCGGATCCGCACCAGCTGCTGGCAGATGGTCGAGGCGCCCGAGACGGTCTCCGAGGCGGAGAAGTTCTGGAGCGCGGCCCGCACGATGCCCTTGAAGTCGATGCACGGGTTGGTCCAGAAGGTGCGATCCTCGGCGGCGACCTGCGCATCGGCCATCACCTGGGGGATCTTCTCGAAGCTGAGGACGCGCCGCTCCTCGGCAGCAAAGGTCGCCAGCTCGACGCCATCGGCGGACATCACGCTCGAGCCCTGGCTCAGCTCGAAGTGCTCGAGCTGGGATGGATCCGGCAGCCCGCTGGCGTATGACGCGAAGACGGCCACGACACCGATGAAGAGCGCGACCGCGAGCGCCGCGAAGACGCCCAGGATCATCGCCGGAAGGGGAGCGATGCGTCCGAGTGCGCCGGAGTTGGGGGATGGGGGTGCCGGCGGCCTGCCCGAATAGCGGCCCCAGGCCCGCCGTGGGGGCCGTCCGTACATCGAGGCCAAGCCTAGCACGGGAGGCCGCGAGGGGCCGATGCGGCCCATATACTCAACCGCCCATGACCGCCCACATCCTCGACGACCTGGACTGGCGCGGTGCCGTCGCGCACAGCACCGACGCCGATGCGCTGCGTGCCGCCCTGAGCGCTGGGCCGGTCACCTTCTACTGCGGCTTCGACCCGACGCACGAAAGCCTGCACTTCGGCAACCTCGTGCAGCTCATCACGATGCGTCGCCTGCAGCTCGCCGGACACGACCCGATCGCCGTGGTCGGGGGCGCGACCGGGCTCATCGGCGATCCGAGCGGCCGCTCGGCCGAACGCAGTCTCAATGAGACCCAGGTCGTCGCCGACTGGGTCGAGAAGATCCGGGCCCAGGTCGAACGCTACCTGGACTTCGGCGGCGCTCACGCGGCCCGGATCGTCAACAACCTGGACTGGACCGCGCCGGTCTCCGCGCTCGATCTGCTGCGCGACGTGGGGAAGCACTTCAGCGTCAATCGCATGCTCGACAAGGAATCCGTCAAGGCCCGCCTCGACGGGCCGGGCATCAGCTTCACGGAGTTCAGCTACCAGATCCTGCAGGCATTCGACTACCTGGAATTGCATCGGCGTTACGGCTGCAGCCTGCAGACCGGCGGCAGCGACCAGTGGGGGAACCTCACCGCCGGCGTGGATCTCATCCGGCGGGTGACCGGCGATGCGGTCCATGCCCTCGCGACGCCGCTCATCACCAAGGCCGATGGCACGAAGTACGGCAAGACGGGCAGCGGAACGCTCTTCCTCAGCCCGACGCTCACCAGCCCGTACGCGTTCTACCAGTACTTCCTGAACCAGGACGATGCCGATACCCCTGCCCTGTTGCGGATCTTCAGCTTTCGGTCACGGGTCGAGATCGAGGCGCTCGAGGCCGAGACGATAGCCCATCCCGAGGCGCGCGCCGCGCAGCAGGCCCTGGCAGCCGAGCTGACAGAGCTCGTGCATGGCGCGGACGCCGCGGCTCAGGCCGCCGCGGCCAGTTCGGCGCTCTTCGGCGGCGGGGAGCTTCGTGACCTGGACGCGGCGACCGTTGAGGCAGCCATGGCCGAGCTGTCGAGCGCAGCTGTCACCGGACCGCTGCCGACCGTGACCGACCTGCTGGTGGCGACCGGCCTCGCCGAGAGCCGCAGCGCGGCGCGCCGCACCATCGCGGACGGTGGCGCGTACCTCAACAACCAGCGCGTCACCGATCCGGAGCTGGTGCCGGGCGACGCCGAGCTGCTGCACGGCCGCTGGCTCGTGCTGCGGCGCGGGAAGCGAAACCTGGCCGCGGTGGAGCGGGTCGCGTAGCGAGGTCAGTGCTTCTCGCCGGCCTCCACCTTGGCCTGGTGGTCGGCGATGACCCGATCCGAGATCGTGTTCGGCACCTCGGCGTAGTGGTCGAGCTTCCAGCTGAAGCGGCCACGGCCCTGGGTGATGCTGCGCAGCTCGGTGGCGTAGTGGAACATCTCCGCCTGCGGAACCTGGGCTCGGAGGTGCTGCATCCCGTCGGTTGAGTCCATTCCCAGCACGTGCCCGCGCTTTGCGGTGATCTGGCCCATGACGTCGCCCATATAGGCGTCGGGGACGACCACCTCTACCTCCAGGATCGGCTCGAGGAGGGTGGGATCGGCCTCGGGGAAGGCGCGCTTCAGTGCCTGGCTGGCAGCGACCTTGAATGCCATCTCGGAGCTGTCGACGGTGTGGTAGCTGCCGTCCACGAGGCGGGCGCGCAGGTCCACCACCGGATAACCGGCCAGGACCCCCTCGGCAAGCGTCTCGCGCAGGCCCTTCTCGACCGCGGGGATGTACTGCTTCGGCACCACGCCGCCGACGATCTTGTCGCCGAACTCGAAGCCCGACCCCGAAGGCAGCGGCTCGAACTCGATCACCACGTGCCCGAACTGCCCGTGGCCGCCGGTCTGCCGCTTGAACCGGTTGTCGATCTTGGCCGGCCTGCGGATCGTCTCGCGATACGGGACGCGGGGGTTGCCGGTCCGTACCGCGGCGCCGAACTTGCGCTTGAGCCGATCGACCAGCACGTCGACGTGGGCGTCGCCCATCGCGGTCAGGATCGTCTCGCCCGTTCCCTCCTCGCGATGGATCCGCGCGGTGGGCTCCTCTTCGAGCATGCGCGACAGCGCCTGCCCGAGCTTGTCGAGGTCAGCCTTGCTCTCCGGCTCGATGCTGACCTGAAGGCTGGGCTCCGGGAACACGAGCGTCGGCAGGCTGGTCGACTGGGCACGGTCCGCGACCAGCGTGTCGCCGATCTGGGTGCTCGCCAGCTTGGCGACGGCGACGATGTCGCCGGGGCCCGCCTGCGGCATGTTCACCTGGTCCTTGCCCAGCAGGCCGAGGATGTTGCCGATCCGCTCCTCTGCCCTGTGGGTGGCGTTCCAGAGGTGACCCTGCGCCTTGAGGGTGCCGGCCACGACCCGGAAGTAGGTGAGGCGCCCCACGAACGGGTCCGCCGTGGTCTTGAAGACCTGGGCGACCAGCGGCGCGGCGGGGTCCGGCTCGATCCGCTTGCCATCGATCGTCGTCCGCGCCCCGACCTCGGCCGCCGAGGGGATGTGCTTTGCGATCATGGTGGCCAGCTCTCGGACGCCGATGTTCTTCAGCGCGCTGCCCACGAAGACGGGGACCACGCTGCCCTCGCGCGTCCCCTTGTGGACGGCGGTCTCGATCTCCTCGTCGCTGATCGACTCGCCGTCGAGGTAGCGGGTCATGAGCTCGTCGCTGGCCTCCGCAGCCGCCTCGACCAGGGCCTCGCGGCGTGCCTCCTCGCCGGTGCGCATCTCGTCCGGGATCGGCACCTCCTGGGGCTTGCCGCCCTCGTAGACGTTGGCATGCTGCTCGATCACGTCGACGTAGCCACGGAACGACTCGGCGGAGCCGATCGGCAGGTAGACCGGGGCGATCTTCGGCCCGAAGGCGCTCTTCAGGCCATCCAGCACGGCGTCGTAGTTCGCGTTCTCGCGGTCCATCTTGTTGATGAAGATGAAGCGCGGCAGCTTGCGCTCTTCGGCGAGGCGCCAGACCTCCTCGGTGCCGACCTCGACGCCAGCCGAGGCGTCCACCACCAGGATCGCGGCGTCGACCGCCGCCAGCGCCTCGATCACATCGGCCTGGAAGTCGGCGTAGCCGGGCGTGTCGACGAGAGTGATCCGCGCGCCGTCGGACTCGAGCGTACCGATGGCGAGGTTGATGCTCTGCCGGCGCTTCTGCTCGTCGGGGTCGTGGTCGAGCGTGGCGGTGCCGGCGTCCACGCTGCCGAGTCGTGCGATCGCGCCGGCGTCGAAGAGCATCGCCTCGGCGAGGCTCGTCTTCCCGGCGCCGCCGTGGGAGATGAGGGCCACGTTGCGGATCCGGTCGGGGCTGGTCGGCTTCATCGGTGCTCCTTGTGCGCGGGTCGCAGCAGCCGAGGCCGATTCCGCCTCGGGCGAATCGTCAAGCCGGGATTGAAGCCAATTATAGGGAGGCTACTCCGGGATCGACCGGTAGCTGTCCAGCAGCCAGTCGGGCTCGCGCTCGTCGAAACGACCGAAGACCCAATCGGGGCCAAAGATGGCCGCCAGGTCGAGGGTGGTGTCGACGGTGCGGAAGTGGTGCACGACCTCGGCGCCGGCCGCGATGGCGAGCAGGTGGTGGGGAGGCCGAAGCCTCAGGACGTATTGCGTGCCAACCCCCGCGCCCAACAGGACCCCGCTCGGGTGGACGAGCGCCGGTCCGTCGTAGACGAGGCGTCGCGCATCCGCGGGGAGAGCCCCGTTGAGGACGTCCCACAGCCGCTCGACGATATCGGGGTGGGTGCCGAGGTGCCAGCGGTCCACATCGGGGATCGGCGGGCCTGAGTCGGCCTCATCCGCTGGCCGCCCGTGCGCGAGGTACGCCAGGGCTCCGGCGTTCTCCGGGCGATCGAGGAGCGAGACCATCGGCCAATGGTAGGGAGGCCACGATGGCATTGCTACAATCGGCCCGATGTCAGGTCACAGCAAATGGTCACAGATCAAGCGCCAGAAGGGCGTCAACGACGCGAAGCGCGGTGCGCTGTTCACGAAGCTGACCCGCGAGATCATCACTGCCGCGCGCCAGGGCGGGGGAGACGTCGACGGCAACTACCGGCTGCGCATGGCGGTCGACAAGGCCCGCGACAACAGCATGCCGATGGAGAACATCAAGCGCGCCATCGAGCGCGCGACGGGTGCCGGCGCCGATGCGGTGCAGTACGAGGAGATCACGTACGAGGGCCTCGGCCCGGCCAACGTGGCGGTGATCGTGTCGGTGATGACCGACAACCGGAACCGCACCGCCGGCGAGATCCGCAGCATCTTCACGAAGACGGGCGGCTCGTTGACTCCCGTCGCGTGGCAGTTCGAGCAGCGCGGCCTGCTCAGCATCGCGCTGAAGGGGAACGACCCCGATGAGGTGACGCTGGCCGCGATCGATGCCGGGGCCACCGATGTCGAGGCCCCGGATGGCGGCGAGCTCACCGTCGTCACCGATCCCGCCGACCTCGAGCGCGTCCGTGCCGCCCTCGCGGCCGCCGGCTACCCCGCGGCATCGGCCGAGGTGTCCATGGAGCCGACCACCAGGGTGGAGATCACCGAAGAGAAGGAGGCTCGCCAGGTGCTCGGCTTCGTCGAGCGGCTCGAGGAGCTGGAGGACGTGCAGAACGTCTACGCCAACTTCGACCTACCCGACGCATTGATGGAGCAGCTCGAAACGTCGGTCGCGTGAGCGTCGCGGCTACGATAGCCGGGTGATCGCGCTCGGCATCGACCCTGGCACCGCGCGCTGCGGGTTCGGCGTGGTGGCGCTCGACGAGGGCCGCCTGCGCCTGATCGACGCGGGGGTGATCCGGACCGAGACCGGAGAGACCGACGCCGACCGGCTGCGTAGCCTGCATGCCGCGCTCGTGCAGCTGCTCGGGCTCCACCAACCGCAGCGCGTCGGCGTCGAGCGCCTCTTCTTCCAGCGCAACGTCCAGACCGCCATGGCCGTCGGCCAGGCCCGCGGGGTGGCGCTGCTCGTGGCCGCGCAGGCCGGGCTCATCGTCGACGAGCCGACGCCGAACGAGGTGAAGCAGGCGGTCTGCGGCAACGGTGCGGCCGACAAGGAACAGGTCGCGGCGATGGTGGCTCGCCTGCTCGGCGTCTCCCTCGACGGGGTCCCCGACGATGCCACCGACGCCCTGGCGGTCGCCATCGGCTGCGCCTACCGCGGCATCGCGACGACCCGTCTCGCGGCGATCCGGTGATCGGTTCGCTGCGCGGTCCGGTCACGCATGTCGGGCAGGAGTTCGTGCTGGTCGAGCTCGGCGGGGTCGGCTATCGGGTCGTGGCCGGCCCATCCCTGCTCGCCCGCCTGCGGCTGGGGAGCGAGGCACGCATCTTCGTCCATCACCTCGTCCGCGAGGACCAGCAGCAGCTGTTCGGCTTCGCATCGGCCGAGGAGCTGGCCTTCTTCGAGCTGCTCATGACCGTGACGGGGGTCGGGCCTCGCCTGGCCCTCGCGATCACGAGCGCGCACGCGGTGACGAAGCTGCAGCTTGCCATCGTGACCGATGACGCCGATCTGCTCACCTCAGTCAGCGGCGTCGGTCGCAAGACGGCCCTCCGCATCATCCTGGAGCTGAAAGAGAAGATCCACGCCGCCGGGATCGCGGCCGGCGGTGGCACGAGCACCGACTCCGACGTGGTCGCCGCCCTCGAGTCGCTGGGCTACACGGCTTCGGAGGCCCGTCGCGCGGCGGGCGCGGTGGCGGGCAGCGAGGACGGCCTCGACCTGCGCATCAAGGCAGCACTCCAGGAGCTGGCGAGGTCCCGATGACGATCCAGGCCGAGCGCTGGAGCGATCCGGAAGTGGCCGCGCGAATCTTGCGGGAGTTCAAGGTGTGGGCCGTCGTCGGAGCCTCTCCGGACCCGACGAGAGCCAGCCACGGAGTGACGCGCTCGTTGATGCGCTTCGGTTACGAGGTGATCCCGATCTACCCGCGCGAGACGACGATCCACGGCCTCGCGACCGTGCCGGACGTGCGCTCCGCAGCCCGGGAGCGGCCCGCCGACAGCCCGATCGAGGTGGTCGACATCTTCCGCGCCTCGCATCGTGCAGGGGAGCACGTCGACGAGGCGATTGAGATCGGCGCCAAGGCCGTCTGGCTCCAGCTGGGCGTCTGGGACGAGGCGGCCGCGGAGCGCGCCGATGCGGCGGGGCTGCTGGTGGTGATGGATCGCTGTCCGGCGATCGACTGGCCGCGCCTCGGCCCGGGCTGACGCTCCTCAGCCGTCCCGGCGCAGGACGAGCCCGATCCTGCCGAACGGGGGACGCGGATCCGCGTAAGTCTTGATCCGCGGATCGGTCTCGCTCTGTGCGCCGGGATCCCAGAGCCGATTGGTCGCCTCGAATGACACCTCCGCCAGCTGCGGCCAGCGCTCGAGCATGCGGTTGCCAATCTCGTTGACGAGGTGCTGGATCGAGAGGCTGACGAAGTCGTGGAAGACGGCAGCGGCCAGGTCCGCCACCTGCTCCCCGGCAACATAGCGCGCGGGATCGGTGCCGAGCGAATCCTGGGGCTGCGCGTAGCGCCAGCCGACGTCGCACCAGATGTAGAGCGGCCGATCCGGACGCTCGGGGAGCGTCGTGTGCTCGTCGCGCGCGAAGTCCGCGAACGAGCTGCCGGCGATCTTGATCAGCTGCAGATCGCTCCGACCGCAGCGGTGGCCGGTGACGCGCACGCCACCGTCATCCCGCTCCAGGTCGAGCGATGCCGTCGAGCGGTCGTTGCGGTCGCGCGCGAAGAGGACCTCGGAGGCCGCGAATCCGTCGCCGTCGCCGGCCGGCACGAGGGCTGCCGGGAAGGGCAGCTCACGGCCGTGCATGGTGAGCCGCTCCATGTCGGGGTAGGTCCTCAGGAACGCGGATCCGACCTGGTGCAGCCAGCCTTCGAGCGTGGCGGCGGTCGACGCCAGCGAGGCGGCGTGGATGAAGTTCTTCATGGTGTCGGTCGCCACCACGCGGCGGTTGTCGCCGCGGGTGTACGCGTCGAGGAAGGCGGTGCCATGCACGCCCACCTCGAGCTCCGCCGCCATGAGGATGTTGTCCCGCCCCGTGAACGGCGATTCGGGGATGGCCGTGACGCCCCGCAGCGGGGTGCCGTAGGTGCGGTAGACCCTCACATCGGCCTTGCCGTAGTGGATCTCGTAGCTCACCGGTGGTCGCCCTCGCGCTAGTCGTCGCGCTGACGGCCGAGGCGGTCCGCGGCGATGTCGATCACGTCGTCGAGGCCCCGAGCCAGCTCCGCCGCTCGATCATTGCGCATAGCGGCCTCGATCAACGGCCCGATCGACGAGAGCGGCCGGCCCGCCACGAAGACCACGAACCGGAATCCGAAGCGCTGCTCGTAGACCTCGTTGAGCATCGCCAGCTCCTCGAGCATCGGCGCCGTTTCGCCTTCCTCCGGCATGCCGTATCCCTGCTCGTCGAAGGAGGCGGCCGAGACGCTGGCGGGATCGGCGCCGAGCACCGGGTGGGCGTTCAGCAGCTCCACCTGATCCGGCTCGGGCATCGTGCGGGCGACCTCGCGCGCCGCTTCCATCATGGCGTGGTCGGAATCGAACGGGCGAACCGCGGCGAGTCGATCGAGGAATCCTGCTGCGCCCTCGAACAGCGGCGCCACCTCGTCACGGAACGAAGCGGCCGGGAGCGCGTTGAGGTCGGCGATCGACGGGTAACCCATCAGGTGCCGCGGTACGTGGAGATCCCGAACGGCGACAGGAGGAGCGGCACGTGGTAGCTGCGCTCAGCGTCGTCGATGCGGATGCCGACCGCCAGGTTCTCGAAGAAATCGGCATCGCGGTCGAGCGTCGCTGCGTACGCCGCCAGGTCGAAGACGAGCTGGTAGTCGCCCAGCTCGAGGTCGCCGCTCAGTAGCGAGCGGATGCGGCCGTCGCCATCGGTGACGAGCTCGGTCAGGAGCTCCGGCCGACCGTCCTCCTCCAGCCGGAAGATCGCGACCGGCAGCCCCGCGGCCGGGACGCCGAGCTCCAGGTCCAGGACGTGGGTCGAGATGGTGGGACGGGGATCGGCCACTGCTATCCTCCGCGCATGCCGAACCTGACGATCCGGGTTGGCGACCTCAACTTTACCGCCCGATGGGAGCCCGAGGCGCCCCGAACGGTCGAGGCCGTACGCGGGCTGCTGCCGCTGCAGTCGCGGCTGATCCACTGCCGATGGAGCGGCGAAGGCACGTGGATCCCGCTCGGCGACCTGCAGACCGGCGTCGGCTACGAGCATCACACCTCCCACCCAGCGCCGGGCGAGCTGCTGATCTACACCGGCACGATCTCCGAGTGCGAGATCCTCTTCCCGTACGGTGCCTGCGCGTTCTCCTCGAAGCTCGGACAGCTGGCCGGGAACCACTTCGCCACCCTGGAGCCAGACGACGGCTGGCGTGACCGGCTGCGCGAGGTCGGGCGCCGAGTCCTCTGGGACGGCGCTCAGGAGATCGAGATCCGGGAGGTTGGCTGACTTGGGCGGCGAATGGCTCGTCGTCCTCATCGTCGCCGTGACCGTCGTCCTCGTCGCGACTGTGAGCCGGCGATCAGGTCCTCGGGAAGGCTCGACTGCGGGCCACTACGACCCCGACGCGATCGGGCGTTACGTCATGGATCCCGCCACACAGACCTATCGCTACGAACTGCCGAACGTGGCACGGGACGGCGGTCCGATGGCTCCCGGGACCGGCCCGCCGCACCGCCGCAGGCGCCGCCGCCGACGCCGGACGGACGCGGCGGGTGGCTGACCTCGTCATCCGCGGTGGCACGGTCGTCACCGCCGAAGGATCGCGCCGCGCGGACGTCGCGATCGCGAACGGGCGGATCGTTGAGGTGGGGGAGGCGGTCGGCGGGGCGCGCGATACCCCGACCGTTGATGCCACCGGGCTCCTCGTCCTCCCCGGGTGCGTGGACGTGCATACCCACACCCGTCTGCCGAGCCAGCCCGAACCGGACCGCTTCTTCGCCGATTCCGTCGCGGCCGCCTTTGGCGGCACGACCACGTTCCTGGCCTTCAACAACCCGGGCACCGGCATCAGCGACGAGGGGGCAGGCTCCCTGCTGGCGGGGATGCGCGAGTTCCGGGCTCGGACGGAGGGCGAATCCGCGGTCGACTTCGGCCTGTCGTCGGTGATCAGCGGCCAGCAGGACGATCCCATCTCGGAGCTGCCGGAGCTGATCGCCTCGGGAGTGCCGACCGCCAAGGCGTTCATGGTCTACGACTTCCGCCTGCCCGATGAGCGCCTCTTCGCGGCGCTCCGCGCCATGGGGCGGCACGGCGGGATGCTCCAGGTCCACTGCGAGAACGCGACCGTCATCGACGCGCTGGTCGCCGACGCCGTGGCCCGCGGCAACGTCGCCTGCCGGCACCACGCCCTGACGCGGCCGACCTACGCCGAGGCAGAGGCCACCCACCGGGCCATCGCCCTGGCAAGGGCGGCGGACGCATCGGTCTACATCGTCCACCTCTCCTGCGCCGACGCGCTGGCCGAGGTGGCGGCGGCCAAGGCGCGTGGCTGGCCGGTCTACGCCGAGACCTGCCCTCACTACCTCACCTTGACCGACGCGCGATACGAAGCGCCGGACGAACAGGAGGTCATTCGCAGCGTCATCTCGCCGCCGCTTCGCTCCGAGTCGGATCGCGGCGCGCTCTGGCTCGGCCTGCGGGCCGGAGGCCTGGACCTGGTGGCAACCGACCACGTGCCGGATCGGCTGGCCGTCGAGAAGCGTTGCCCGGCTCCACCGTTCCCGCAGATCAGCAACGGCGCGCCGGGAATCGAGACCCTGTTGTCGGTCACCTACGACGAAGGGGTGGCCGGAGGGCGAATCTCCCTCGAGCGCATGGTGGACCTGCTGGCCACCACGCCGGCGCGTCTCTTCGGGATGAAGACGAAGGGAGCGATCGAGGTGGGCCGAGATGCGGACCTGGTGCTCTTCGACCCGCAGGCGAAACGGGTCATCCGCCAGGCGGACCTCCACCACACCGCCGACTTCACGCCGTACGAGGATCGTGAGGTCCGCGGGGCGGTGCGCTCCATCTTCCTGCGCGGCTCGCCGGTGATCCGCGACGGGACCTTCGTGGGGAGCCGGGGAGCGGGGCGCTACCTCGAGCGCTCGCCCTCCGCGTGACTCACCCTTCCAGCATCGGGTAGGCGGAGAGGGTGAGGAACTCGGCGAAGTCGTCGCTCAGCACGAGCTGGTCGAGCAGGGAGGCGGCATCGGTCCAGCGGTAGTCCGGGGCAGTCGCCCGAAGACGGTCGAGCTCCGCGTCGCGCACCGCTGCGTAGAGCTCGTCGGTCATCGGTCTCCCGTCGTCGAGCGTCACGCCGTGCACGCGCCATTGCCAGAGCTGGCTGCGGCTGATCTCGGCCGTCGCCGCGTCCTCCATCAGGTTGTGGATCGCCGCCGCACCGTTGCCTGCCAGCCAGGAAGCGAGGTACTGGAGGGCGACGCTCACGTTGGTGGCGACCCCCGCCTCGGTGATCCGTCCGCCCTCCACGCGCGTGTCGAGCAGCTCGGCCGCGGCCACCCGAATGTCATCGCGCAACCGAGCCTTCTGGTTCGGCCGATCACCCAGGACCGCGTCGAAGACCTCACGCGCCACGGGCACGAGGTCCGGATGCGCGACCCAGGTGCCGTCCGATCCATCGCCCGCCTCTCGCTGCTTGTCCTCGCGGACGCGGGCCAGCGCGTTTTCGGTCACGTCGGGCTCGCGCCGGTTCGGGATGAACGCGCTCATGCCACCGATGGCGTGCGCGCCGCGCGCGTGGCAGGTCCGCACCAGCAGCTGCTGGTAGGCGCGCATGAACGGCACCGCCATCGTTACCAGCACTCGGTCCGGCAGGATCATGTCGGACCGGGTGTGGAACTTCTTGATGAGGCTGAAGATGTAGTCCCAGCGACCGGCGTTCAGGCCCGATGCGTGCTCGCGCAGCTCCCACAGGATCTCGTCCATCTCGAACGCGGCCAGGATCGTCTCGATCAGGACCGTGGCCCGGACGCTGCCCCTCGGGATGCCGAGCGCCTCCTGGGCCGCGACGAAGACGTCGTTCCAGAGCCGAGCCTCGAGGTGCGACTCGAGCTTGGGGAGGTAGAAGTAGGGTCCCGAGCCACGGTCGAGCTGCTCGCGGGCGTTGTGGAAGAACGCGAGCCCGAAGTCGAAGAGGCTGGCCGAAACGGGGGATCCGTCGACCACCAGGTGGGCTTCCTCTAGGTGCCAGCCGCGCGGCCGGATGACGAGCGTCGCGATCTGTGATTGGAGCGCGTACGTCTTCTCATCGGTCTCGAAGGTCAACCGCCGGCGAACGGCTTCCGACACCGCCCATTGGCCGGTGACCACGTTGGCCCAGGTGGGGGAGAGGGCGTCCTCGAAGTCGGCCATGAAGACGCGCGCCCCCGAGTTGAGGGCGTTGATCATCATCTTCGGCTCCACCGGCCCGGTGATCTCGACTCGCCGGTCGTCGAGGTCCGTTGGTGCCGCCGCGACGCGCCAGCCTGGATCGTCCCGGATGTGCGCGGTCTCGGGCAGGAATCCGGGCATCGCCCCGGCGTCGAACGCCGCCTGGCGTTCGTGACGCGCCGCGACCAGGTGCTGCCGCCTGGCGTCGAACTTGCGATGCAGGGTCGCCAGGAAGGACAGTGCGTCTGACGTCAGCACGGATTCAGCGTGGTCAACCGAGGCGTCGATGAGGCTGACGCCAGGGGGAGGATCGCTCACCAGCCGCCAGCCTCGCGGATGAGCCGATGCAGCACCCGGGCGGCCACCGCCCGTCGGTACTCGGCGCTGGAGCGCACGTCGTCGATCGGTTGCAGCTCGCCGGCCAGGGTGGAGGCCGCGCGGTCCGCGACGGATTCCGTCGGCGCGGCGCCCTCGAGCACGGCCTCCGTCGCTGCCGCGCGGATGGGGGTGGCCGCCACCGAGCCAAGCGCCAGGTGCACGTTGCGCCACCCCTCGGCCGTGCCGTCCGCCTGCCAGGCGAGTGCCATCACGACCTTGCTGATCGCCTGCGCCCGCCGGGTCCCGACCTTCCGATATCGAAGCTGGCGACCATCCGCCAGGGGGACGCTGATGCGCAGCAACAGCTCCATCGGCTCGAGTGCCGTCCGCCGGTAGGCGGGCCAGAACTCTCGTGCGGGAATCCAGCGCTCGCCCTTGCCGGTCCCGCCGACCAGCTGCGCGTCGCAGGCCAGCAGCAGCGGGAGCATGTCGCCGGCGGGAGAGGCGTTCATGACGTTGCCGCCGATCGTCCCTCGGTTCTGGACCTGCGCGGCGCCGATGGTCGCGGCCGCCTCCGCGAAGGCCGGCAGGAACTCGGCAATGAGCGGCGAGCGACGCATCTCGGCGTAGGTGGTCAGTGCGCCGAGGACGAGGGCGTTGGATTCCATCCGGATCCCGCGCAGCTCGTCCAGGTGCCAGAGGTCGATGACCCGCTCCGGGGGATCGCCGATCTCGCCGGTGAGCTGCACGAGGAGGTCGGTCCCGCCGGCGACGGGCCGGTGGGACTGCTCGGCGAGCACCGCGTACGCCTCGGCCAGGGTGCGCGGGGAGGTGACGGGAGGCTCGACCGGCATCGATCAGAGGATGTCGTCGGCTGCGCGGCGCTGCTCCGCGGCGAGCGCGATGGCCTCGACGATCTTCGTGTAACCCGTGCAGCGACACAGGTTGCCGGCGATCGCCTCGCGGATGGCCTCGTCGTCGGCATGTCCGCCGGCCGACAGGAACGCTTCGGCGGCCATCAGCATCCCTGGCGTGCAGATCCCGCACTGGGAGCCACCGGTCTCCAGGAACGCGGCCTGCAGGTCGTTCAGCTGCTGCTCGGTGCCGAGCCCCTCCACCGTCCGCACGCTGGTGCCGTCCACCTGGCAGACCGGCACGAGGCACGAGTCCACCACCGTGCCGTCGACGAGGACGCTGCAGGCGCCGCACTCGCCCTCGCCGCAGCCCTCCTTCGTGCCGGTCAGGGCCAGGTCCTCGCGCAGCACGTCGAGGAGTCGGCGCATGCCGGGCACCTCGACGTCGACCGCGTCGCCATTGACGAGGAAGCGGTAGCTCATGCGGCGCTGTTCTCCGGTGCAGGGGAGCTGACGCCCGGCGCGCCGGGGGCGGGGGCTCCGGTCATCGCCGCCAGGATGCGTTCCGGCGTGGCGGGCAGGTCGTGGACCCACACGCCGGTTGCGTCGTGGATGGCGGCGACCACCGCCGGCGCCCCGACGTCCATTGGCAGCTCACCGATTCCCTTGGCGCCGTGGGGGGAGCCGGAGAACGGCTTCTCGACGAGGATCGCCTCGATCCTGGGCGCGTCCAGGGCGGTCGGGATGAGGTATGTCGCCAGCCGGTCGTTGAGGTAGCGGCCGTCCACCAGCTTGATCTCCTCGATCGTTGCGTAGCCGACCGCCTGGAGCGTGCCGCCCTCGACCTGCCCCTCGGCCAGGATCGGGTGGATGATCCGTCCGGCGTCATCGGCCGAAACGACATCGCGAACGCTGACCTCGCCGGTGTCGAGGTCCACGTCCACGCGGGCCACCGCGCACGCCCACCCAAAGGCCGGGTAAGCATCGCCGCGGTAGGTGGCGTCGTCGAACTCGACATTGGGATAGGGCTCGAAGTGCTCGTCGACTCGCAGGGCGCCGTGCTCGAGCACGAAATCGCGATAGGAATCGGCGAACGGTCGGTCAGTGACGGCCTCGACCTGCGCTCGCAGGCGGCGAGCGGCCTTGATGATCAGACCGCCCACCACCATCGCCGTCCTCGAGGCGACCGTCGGCCCCGAGTCGGGGACGATGCTCGTGTCCTGCGGTGCGGTCTCGACGGCCTCGGGGTCGAGGCCCAGCTCCTCGGCGACGAGCTGCGGGAAGATCGTCTTCGTCCCCTGGCCCATCTCCGTCTGGGCGGTCAGCACCCGGACCGTGCCGTCGGCAGTCAGCTCGACCGAGGCGACACCAGCGATGTGCACCTCTCCGGACCCGGTGAAGCCCGCTCCATGCCACCCCATTGCCATGCCGATGCCGGCGGCCGTGCGTGCGCCGGACTGCCGTGCCTCGCGCGCGCGCCGCGTCTGCTCGCTGTGCCGGGCGAAGTCGCTCGCGTCCGCGGCGGCCTCGAGCACCTCGATCGCGGCGACGCTCTCGCGCAGGACCTGGCCGGTAGGGGTGGTGTCGCCCTCGCGGTAGGCCCAGCCGCGGCGCAGCTCGAGGGGGCTCACCCCCAGCGCCTCGGCGATGCGGTTGACCTGCATCTCCGCGGCGAACTCGGTCTGTGGCGCACCGAAGCCGCGGAAGGCCCCGTTGGGCGGCGTGTTGGTCGCCATCGAGCGTCCCTGGATGTGGACGTTGGGACACCGATACGGGCCGGCCGCGTGAAGCACGCCGCGCGACAGCACGACCGGCGTCAGCGTGCAGTAGGCCCCGCCGTCCATCACGACCTCGATCTCCTGGGCCACGAGCCGTCCGTCGCGCATGACGCCGGTCCGGTGTCGGATCACGGCCGGATGCCGCTTGGTCGTGGCGCTGAGGTCCTCGTGGCGGTCGTAGATCATGCGCACCGCCTTGCCGACCTTCCGTGCGAGGAGGGCGGCATGCAGCGCGATCATCGAGGGGTACTCCTCCTTGCCGCCAAACCCGCCGCCGGTCTCGGCCTGCACCACCACAGCCTGCTCATCGGTCAGCTGGAGGGATCGCTTCAGGGCGCGATGGATGTAGTACGGGCACTGGCACGAGCCGTGGACCGTGACGCCGCCGTCCGGCTGGGGCACGGCGATCATGGCCTGGTTCTCGATGTAGAGCTGTTCCTGGTGCCCCACCCGATAGGTTCCCTCGATCACGAGCTCCGCCTCCGCGAAGCCGGCCTCGAGGTCGCCCTGTCGGACCTCGAGGTGCGAGAACTCCTCGGTCGACTCGAGGGGGTTGAAGACGGCCGGCAGCCGCTCGGTCCGCGCCCGGAGGTGGCGCTTCGCCGCCCGCAGCGCTTCGCGGTCCGGCGCGGCGATGAGGCACAGCGCCTCGGCCTGGTGCCGGATCTCGCCGCCGACCGGGACGAGGATCGGCTGGTCGTCGCGGATGAGGCTGACGACGTTATCGCCGGGGATGTCCGCGGCGGTGACGACGACGACGGAACCCCAGTCGAACGCGTCGTCGAGATCGATGCCGAGGAGCGTGGCGTGGGGCTCGGTCGAGCGGATCGTGGCTCCGTACCAGGCGCCCGGGAAGACGAGGTCATCGGCGTACCTGGCCAGCCCGGCCAGCTTGGCCGGGCCCTCGCGGCGAAGGGGAGCCCCCGTCCTGGCGCGACCCGGCGTCCGCGACCCCGGCGGGACGAGCAGGGGATCGGGCGCGAGGAGCTCCGTGGTGCCCGGCGGCATGAGGCGTGTCATGCGGCGCTCTCCTCCTGGGCGGACGATAGCATCGTCCCGTCGCGCCGGGTCACGGACGGCCTCGACCCAGCGCCCGGCCCGGGAGGGCGCCGGTGTGGCGGCCCCCGTCGACGACGAGCTCGCCATTCACGGCCACGTACTCGATCCCATCGGGGAACTGGCGCGGCTGGTCGTACGTGGCATTCGACCGGACGCGGGCCGGATCGAAGACGACGAGGTCGGCCGCGAAGTCGTCAAGCAGCAGGCCGCGATCGGTGAGACCCAGCCGAGCTGCGGGCGCGGCGGTCATCTTGCGCACCGCCTCCTCGAGCGAGAGGAGCTGCTCGTCGCGCACGAACTGACCGAGGATCCTCGGGAAGGAGCCGTAGGTCCGGGGCGAGGGCTTCTCGCCGAGGAAGGTGGAGTCGGTGCCGACCATGCCGACCGGATGACGCACGAAGTGGGGGAGCGTCTCGCTCCACGGGCCGCTCGTGACCTGGGCCACGCCGAGGTCCTCGGAGAGGAGGAGGTCGCAGATCGTGTCGATCGGGTCGCGCCCGGTCTCCTCCACGACCTGCGCCAGCGTGCGGCTCTCCCAGCGCAGGTTGTCGGGGGCCGAGAACGCGCCCAGTCGCAGGTCCGCCCATCCCGCGGCGCTGGTGTACGCTGCGCCCCGCTCCGCCAGTTCCGCGCGCAGGCGCTCGCGCACGCGACCGTCGGCGAGTCGCTCCTTCAACGGTCCCGGGCCGCCGGCCTGGGCCCACTGCGGGAGCTGGATCAGCAGGCGGGTCGATGCCCACTCGTACGGGTAGCTGTCGAAGGTCACGTCCCGTCCCTCCCCACGCGCATCGTCGACCAGGGCGAGCATCGCCTCGGGACCGCCGGGGTAGGACTGCCGATGGTAGAAGTGGGTGAGGTGCACCGGACCGGGTCCCCTTCGCCCGATCTCGATCGCCTCGCGAAACGGGTCCAGGAACCGATCGCCGAGCCTGTAGCGGACGTGCGTGTGGTAGAAGCCCCCGGCGGCTGCCGCCTCCGCGGTGAGGGCGGCCAGCTCATCGGTCGAGGCGAACGAGCCGGGCGGGTAGTCGAGGCCGCTCGAGATCCCGAAGGCACCCTCCGCCATCCCTTCGCGGAGCATTGCCCGCATGTTGGCGAGGCTTCCCTGGTCGGCGGGAACGTCGTCCCAGCCGATGGCGCCGATGCGGAGCGCGCTGTTGCCGATGACCACCGCCACGTTCACCGCCTGTCCCCGGTCGTAGCGGCCGATGTAGCTCGCGACGCTGTCCCAGTCGTAGTCGATCGCCGGTCGCCCGTCGAGGCCGGCGTTGAGCTCGACGAACGCGGCCAGGTCGGCAGCGTCCGCGAATGGCGCATAGCCGTTGCCGTCGACCCCGATCAGCTCGGTGGTGACTCCCTGGCGAACCTTCGGCTCGTGCCGCGGATCTTCCAGGATGACGAGCCCGCCGTGCGAGTGAAGGTCGATGAAGCCTGGCGCGACGACCATGCCGGTCGCGTCAATCGCTCGGCCGGCCTGTGCCGGGCGCCAGTCGGCGTCGGCAAGGTGCAGGCGCCCGTCGAGGCTGGCGATCGTTCCCGGCTCGGCGGGGCTGCCGCTGCCATCGACCAGTGAGCCGCCGGTGATCAGGAGATCGACGACCTCCGGCCCATTCACCTGGCGCGCCTCCATGGGAGCATGCGGCGCAGTCTAATAGCCCGATGAGCGCGGACCGATCGGTGGGCGCCGTCATCCTGGCTGCCGGCGCCTCGCGCCGCTACGGAAGCCCGAAGCAGCTGGCCATGGTCGACGGCCAAACCCTGCTCGAGCACGCCATCGGGGCGGCAGCGGTCGCGGACCTCAGCCCGATCGTGGCCGTGGTGCCAGTCTGGCTGTCGCGGCCGGCCAACCTCGACAATCCGCGACTGCACTGGATCCGGAACCCCTTTCCCGAGCGCGGCATGAGCCTGTCGCTCCGCCTCGGCCTCGAGGCGATCGCGGACGAGGTCTCGGCGGTCGTCATCCTGCTCGGCGACCAGCCCCGCGTGCCACCAGAGACCGTCCACGCCTTGCTCGCCGCGCGTGGCGATCGGCCCATCGTGGCGTCGGAGTCGGACGGCGTCCTGGCCCCGCCGCTGCTCCTCGAGCGGACGCACTTTCGCCTCGTCGAGGAACTGAGCGGGGACATCGGCCTCCGACAGCTCCTGCGCCAGCGTCCCGAGCTCGTGACGAGCGTCACCGTGCAGGGCCAGCCGCCGGACGTCGACACCCCGGACGATCTCCGCGGCATCGGCCGCCCGTAGAATGGCCGACGTGACCATCGAGCGGATCGCCAGCGCCGTCGTGGCCGAGGACGAGATCGCCCTCGAGTCGACGGTGCGGCCCAGGCGGCTCGACGAGTTCGCCGGGCAGGACCGCATCAAGGAGAACCTGGCGATCCTGATCGACGCCGCGCGCCACCGGGAGGAACCGGTCGATCACATCCTCCTCTACGGCCCGCCCGGGCTGGGCAAGACGACCCTCGCCAACATCGTGGCCGCCGAGATGGGCGCCCAGATCCGCACCACCTCCGGTCCTGCCATCGAGCGGGCCGGCGACCTGGCCGCGGTCCTGACGGCCCTCAACAAGGGCGACGTGCTGTTCATCGACGAGATCCATCGGCTCTCGCACGTGGTGGAGGAGATCCTGTACCCCGCGATGGAGGACTTCGCCCTCGACGTCGTCCTGGGCAAGGGCCCCGGCGCCCGCACCGTGCGGCTGCAGATCGAGAACATCACCGTGATCGGCGCGACCACCAGGGTCGGAAGCATCACCGGGCCGCTGCGCGACCGCTTCGGGGTGAGCTATCGGCTGGACTACTACACCGCGCAGGACCTGGAGCGGATCCTCGTCCGGAGCGCCCACATCCTCGACGTTGCCCTCGATGCGTCCGCGGCCTCGATCATCGCCGCCCGCAGCCGCGGGACCCCGCGCATTGCAAACCGCCTGCTCAAGCGGACGCGCGACTTTGCCCAGGTCCGCGGCGACGGCGTCGTGACCGCACAGCTCGCGACCGATGCCCTCGACCTGCTCGAGATCGACGAGCGCGGCCTCGACGCGCTCGACAGGCAGCTGCTCCGAGCGATCGCCGAGCATCACGGCGGGGGACCGGTGGGCCTGCAGACGATGGCCGCCACCATCTCCGAGCCGGTGGAGACGCTCGAGGACGTCATCGAGCCATTCCTCATGCAGATCGGCCTGCTGGCGCGCACCTCGCGTGGACGGCAGCTGACCCCCGGCGCCTGGCAGCACCTGGGCCTCACGCCGCCGGCGCGCGCCCCGGAGACGCAGCCAGGGCTCTTCGACTGACCGATGTCCCCGGAGCTCGGTCGCTTCCTGGTCGTGGTCGGAGTCGTGCTCGTGATCGTCGGCACGCTCGCGATCGCCGGCATACGGCTCCCGTTCGGACGCCTGCCGGGGGATATCGCGATCACCGGTGACCGGGGCGGGCTCTTCATTCCGCTGGGGACGATGCTCCTCGTCTCGGTCGTCCTGACCGTCCTCTTCAACCTCTTCCTGCGGCGCTGACGCCGGGGCGAAGAGGGCGCGCGGAAACCCGCTCCGGGGAGTGCCGGCGGGAGTAGGATCGCCGCGGTCGCGCCCCGGTCGCCCAACTGACGCGGGACGGGCTCGCACGGACGGAGGGCAGGCATACCGTGGACGGCATTGCGTCCTACTTCAAGTTCAGCGAGCGGGGGACGGATCTAGCCACCGAGGCACGCGCCGGGCTGACCACCTTCATGGTCATGGCCTACATCCTGTTCGTGAACGGCGCCATCCTCACCGCCGGCTTCGGTGACAACTCGACCTGGACGTTGGCCACCATTGCGGCGGCAACCGCGCTGGTCGCCGGGGTCATGACCATCGCGATGGGGATCATCGGCAACTACCCCTTCGCCCTGGCCGCCGGTCTGGGGATCAACGCGATCGTGGCGTTCACGCTCACCGGCAGGGGTCTCTCGCCCGCCGGCGCCATGGGCGTCATCGTGATCGAGGGCGTCCTCGTCACCATCGCCGTGCTGGTCGGTCTGCGCGAGGCGATCATGAACGCGGTGCCGGTCTCGCTGAAGCGGGCGATCGGCGTCGGCATCGGACTCTTCATCCTGTTCATCGGGTTCGCGAACGGCGGCCTGATCAAGTCGAACGCTCCCGCCACGCTCGTGACAGTCTCGTTCCCGACCACGCCCGCCCAGTGGGTGTTCCTGGCCGGCCTCCTGATCACGATCGTCCTGTACGTCATGCGCATCAAGGCCGCGCTGGTCATCAGCATCCTGCTGACCACGGCCCTGGCCCTGGTGGTCGGCGTGGCAACCATCCCGCCCGCTGATCAGCTGATCGCAACCCCGAAGTTCGACACGCTCGGGCAGTTCGATATCGGCCAGGTGTTCAGCACCCTCCCGATCGTGACCGCCCTGTTGATCATCTTCGCGATCATGCTCACCGACTTCTTCGACACGATGGGGACGGTGACCGGAGTCGCGGCCGAGGCCGGCCTCGCCAACCCGGATGGCTCGGTGCCGGGGGTTGGACGCGTCCTGCTCGTCGACTCGATTGCTGCGGTCGCGGGTGGCGCGGCCGGAATCAGCTCCAATACGACCTACATCGAGAGCGCTGCCGGCGTGGCCGACGGAGGTCGAACCGGATTCACCTCGGTCGTGACCGGGATCCTCTTCCTGCTCGCGATCCTGCTCTCGCCGATTGCGCTGATCGTGCCGGCGGCGGCCACCGCGCCGGCGCTCGTGCTCGTCGGCTACCTCATGTTCACCCTGGTCAAGGACATCCCCGTCGGTGACGTCGAGGACGGCCTGCCGGCGCTGCTCACCATGGTCCTGATGCCGCTCACGTACGACATCACGGTCGGCATCGGTGCCGGCTTCATCAGCTGGACCCTCATCAAGCTCGTGCGCGGCAAGACGAGCGAGATCCACTGGCTGATGTGGGTCGTCTCGTTGGCGTTCATCGTCTTCTTTGCCCAGGACTGGATCAACAGCTTCATCAAGTAGCCGGGATCCAGGCTCAGACGCGCCCGGCCGGGCAATCCGGCCGGGCGCTACGCTGTCCGGGCCGATGACGCCCGAACCGTTGGCGGCCCGCCTGCGGGTCGACGACTTCGACTACGACCTTCCCGAGGCGGCGATCGCCCAGGTGCCGATGGAGCCCCGGGATGCGGCCCGCCTCCTCGTCCTGGACCGCGCCGAATCGAGCTCCGGAAGCCCCAGCGTGTCGCACCACGTCTTCCACCAGCTCCCGGAGCTGCTGCGGAGCGGAGACCTGCTGGTCGTCAACGACTCTCGCGTGATCCCGGCGCGGCTGGCGGCAACGCGCGCTGGGGGTGGATCCGCCGAGGTCCTCCTGCTGCGACCGATGACGGACGCTCCCGACCGCTGGGAGGCGCTGATCCGCCCCTCGCGGCGCATTGCGACCGGCGGAATGCTTGAGCTCCGAACCGGCGAGCGGATCGAGGTGGGGGAGCGCCTCGGCGATGGGACCCGTGCGGTGCGCTTCGACCGGGACCCGTACCTCGTCATGGCCGATGCCGGCGAGGCACCGCTGCCGCCGTACATCCACGACCGTTCCACGTCCCCGGACAGATACCAGACGGTCTATGCCCGCCCTCCGGGCTCGGCCGCTGCGCCCACCGCGGGCCTGCACTTCACCCCGGAGCTGCTCGAGCGGCTGGAGGTCGGCGGCGTGCGGCGTGCCCAGGTCACGCTGCATGTCGGCCTCGATACGTTCCGTCCGCTCGAGGGTCAGTTCGTCGACGAGCACCACATCCACCGCGAGTGGTACGAGATCCCGTCTGCCACGGCGTCGGCGATTGCCGAGGCCCAGCGCGACGGCGGGCGGGTCGTGGCCGTCGGGACCACCAGCGTCCGGGTGCTGGAGACCGCCGCTCGCGACGGGCAGCGCAGCGGGTGGACGGACCTGTACGTCACCCCGCCGTACGCGTTTCGGGCGGTCGATGCGCTCATCACGAACTTCCACCTGCCACGGAGCTCACTCCTGCTGCTGGTGACCGCCTTCGTCCAGGCAGGCATGACAGCCGCGACGCCGCTGGAGGCGCGCGACACGCTGCTGGCCGCGTATGGCACGGCCATCGCAGAGGGGTATCGGTTCTTCAGCTTCGGCGATGCGATGCTCATCGCGTAGGCTGCCCGCATGGCCTCGCCGATCTCCTTTGTCTCGCGCCGCACCAGCACCGGGCTGGCCCGCCTCGGCTCGCTGTCGACGTCCCACGGGGTGATCGAGACGCCGCAGTTCATGCCGGTCGGCACCCAGGCGACGGTCAAGGCGCTCACCCCCGGCGACCTCCGCGCCGCCGGCGTCCAGGTCGTCCTGGCGAACACCTACCACCTGTCCCTGCGGCCGGGCCACGACCGCATCGCACGCCTCGGCGGGCTGCATCGGTTCATGGCCTGGGACGGACCGATCCTCACCGACTCAGGCGGCTTCCAGGTCTTCAGCCTGGCGCACCTGGGTCGGGTTGACGAGGATGGGGTCACCTTCGCCAGCCACCTCGACGGGTCTCCGCAGCGCCTGACGCCGGAGCGGGCCATCGAGATCCAGGAGGCGCTGGGCAGTGACATCGCGATGGCCTTCGACCAGCTGGTCGATGCCACCCTGCCGGTTGCCGAGGTCGGCGTGGCGATGGCCCGAACCCATCGCTGGGCGGAACGGTGCCTTGCCGCTCACTCCCGCCCGGACCAGGCCCTGTTCGGGATCGTGCAGGGCGGCGTCGACGCCGAGCTGCGCCGGGAGAGCGCATCGGCGATCGCAGGGCTGCCGTTCGATGGGATCGCGATCGGCGGGCTGTCGGTCGGCGAATCCAAGGAGGAGATGGCGGCCACCCTCGACGTCGTTGCGGAGGCCCTGGGTGACGATCCCCGCGCCCGCTACCTGATGGGAATTGGCTCCCCGCCGGACTTCTTCACCGCCGTCGAGCGGGGGATCGACCTCTTCGACTGCGTCCTGCCGACCCGAGTGGCGCGCACCGGTCAGCTCTGGACCAGCCGCGGGAAGCTGAACCTGCGCAACGCGAGGTTCCTCGACGACCCCGAGCCGGTCGACACGGACTGCGGGTGCGAGACGTGCCGCAACCACTCGCGGGCCTACCTCGCGCACCTGTTCCGGGCCAACGAGCTGCTCGCCTATCGCCTCTCCTCGCTGCACAACGTCACCTATACTCAGGACCTCATGCGGCGCCTGCGCGCGGCCCTCGCGGATGGGTCGTACGGAACGCTGCGAGAAGCTGTGATGGCCCAGTACGGGGGCCTTGGGACGAGGTCGGATAAGGCGCCGGTAACCGGCCGATAAGGCCCCATCCACCACGCTCCGAGCACCTCGACCGGCCTATATCGGGAGGTCAGCAAGATGGCCAAAGGCCGCGATCGACCGCGTCACCAGGAGAAGCGCAAGCCAAAGGAGAAGGCGCCGAAGATCCAGCCGGCATCGGCCTACGAGCAGCCGATGACGGTCGAGGTGATCAAGAAGAAGCGCAAGCCGCGCAGCGAACCCACCCCGGAGGCTTGACCCTGGAGCGCCACCGGGACTGACGAGAGAAGGAGCCCACGCGAATCATGGACGCCCCGGTGGCAGCAGCCGAGACACAGACCCCCACCCAGCGCAACGGCGAGCGCGGACGCGCCGTCGATGCCGCGATCACCCAGATCGAGAAGCAGTTCGGCCGTGGGGCGATCATGCGGCTCGGCGACAAGGGCGCCAAGATGTCGGTGGAGGTCGTGCCGACGGGCTCGATCGCGCTCGACCTGGCGCTCGGGGTCGGCGGCGTCCCGCGAGGCAGGATCACCGAGATCTTCGGACCCGAATCGAGCGGCAAGACGACCCTCTGCTACCACATCGCCGCGAATGCCCAGCGCGCCGGCGGGATCGTGGCGTTCATCGATGCGGAGCATGCGCTCGACCCGAGCTATGCCAAGAACGTCGGCCTCAACGTCGACGAGCTGCTCGTGTCGCAGCCGGACACCGGCGAGCAGGCGCTCGAGATCGCGGAGACGCTGATCCGCAGCAACGGGGTCGACGTGGTGATCATCGACTCGGTGGCGGCCCTCGTGCCGCGCGCCGAGATCGAGGGCGAGATGGGGGACAGCTTCGTGGGCCTGCAGGCGCGGCTCATGAGCCAGGCCCTCCGCAAGCTGACCGGCGCCATCAACCGCAGCAACACGGCGCTCATCTTCACCAACCAGCTGCGGGAGAAGATCGGCGTCATGTTCGGCAACCCCGAAACGACGCCCGGCGGTCGCGCGCTCAAGTTCTACTGCTCGGTCCGCCTGGACATCCGCCGCATCGAGACCCTCAAGAACGGGACCGATGCGATCGGCTCGCGAACCCGCGTCAAGGTGGTCAAGAACAAGGTCGCCAGCCCGTTCCGCCTGGCCGAGTTCGACATCATGTACAACGAGGGCATCAGCCGCGAGGGCGGCCTGCTCGACGTTGGTATCGCCGCTGGCATCCTCTCCAAGACCGGCGCGTGGTTCAACTACGGTGAGACGCGGCTGGGTCAGGGACGGGAGAACTCGCGAGACTTCCTCAAGGCCCACCCCGAGCTCGCCGACCGCGTCGAGTCCGAGATTCGCGGCAAGGTGGCGACCATCGAGGTGGGGGTCGAGGGGATCCCCGAGGCTGAGTAGCGCCAACCGCAACCCGCCTGACCTCGACGCCGCGATGGAGATCGCGGCCCACTTCCTGGGCACCCGTCCACGGACCCGCTGGGAAGTCGAGCGACGCCTCCGGAAGGCGGCCGCCGGCGACGAGGTGATCGCCTCGACCCTCGATCGGCTGGCAGGCATGGGCTACCTCGACGACCTGGCATTCGCCCGCTGGTGGGCTGAGCAGCGCGATCGCCACGCCCCCCGCGGGCGGCGCATGGTGGAGGCAGAGCTCAGGCAGCATGGGGTGCCGCGCGAGGTGCTCGAATGGCTGCGCAACCAGGAGCTGGCCGAGCCGGCGCTTGACGGCTGGTCCCTTCCGAACACCGAGCTGGAGCGAGCTCGTCTGGCCCTGGATCGCCATCTCCGGGGCAGGCCGCTGCCGGCGGAGCCGAAGGCTCGGCAACGCCTGGGCGCGTTCCTCGTGCGCCGTGGGTTCGACCCGGAGACCGTCCGAGACACCCTGCGAGCCGCTGCCACCGAAAGTACCCCCCAGGGAAGTACTGCTGGGCCGGATGGCATACAGGACGAAGGTCCGTAACGTCGCCCCAGGTGACGAAACGCGTCACCACAGGCGACGGCCTGAAAAAGGCAAACCCATCGCGAGGTGGGGGCGCAAAGCCAGGGATCTCGGCAGCTTTCCGAGATTGCCCAGCTGCCAGTAGCCGCGCATCACCCCCATGAAAGGGGACTTGATGCAGGCACTCAGCGACGTTGGCGCGGGATCACCCGGTCGGGCTGGCCGGGTCGACGACCGCGCCGTTGCCATGTCCCCACCGGGCAACAGCGGGCTTCTCGTGCGCCTGCGGATCCTGCTCGGCGTGTCGTGGGACTACCACAAGTCGCCACCGCCACCCCGGCCCGGACGCGGCCTGTTTGCGCCTCGGCGCTTCGCGGTCGTGCTCGGCTCGCTCGCGATGCTCGCCTCGGCCATGACACCGGCTGCCAGCCTGGCATCGGGCTATGACGCCGCCAACGACGTAAATTCCATGTTCACCACCACCCTCTACACCGGCGCGCAGGCCTGGTGGAATGCGGGATACACCGGCGCGGGGGTCGACGTGGCGGTCATCGACACGGGCATCAGCCCTGTCGAGGGCCTGAACACTCCGGGCAAGGTGATCTATGGGCCTGATCTCTCCTTCGAGTCCCAGGCCGGGAACCTGACCAATCTCGACACGATGGGTCACGGCACATTCATGGCGGGCCTGATCGCCGGGCGCGACTCGTCGATGACGACACCCTATGCAGACAATCCGGCGTCGCAATATCGCGGCATGGCTCCCGACGCGCGAATCGTGAGCCTGAAGGTCGGCGTCTCCGACGGCGGGGTCGACGTCAGCCAGGTCGTGGCAGCCATCGACTGGGTGGTGCAGCACCGTCACGACGATGGCATGAACATTCGCGTGATCAATCTGTCCTACGGCACGAACTCGAGCCAGGACGCCACCATCGATCCGCTTTCCTACGCCGCCGAGCAGGCCTGGAAGAAGGGAATCGTGGTCGTCGCCGCCGGTGGGAACGCCGGCTTCCAGAGCCACATGAACAACGCCCCGGCCCTCGCGAACCCGGCCAACGATCGATACCTGCTGGCGGTGGGCTCAACGGACTCGCGGGGGACGGCCACGATGGCCGACGATGCGGTCGCGGGGTTCTCGCCGTGGCCGAAGCGCGGCGCGACACGCAGCGTCGACCTGGTCGCCCCGGGGGTCCACCTGCAGGGGCTGCGAGTCCCGAACAGCTACATCGACATGCACTACCCAGACGCCCAGCTGGGAGATCGCTACTTCCGCGGGAGCGGCACCTCGGAATCGGCGGCGATCGTCTCGGGTGCGGTAGCGCTCGTTCTCCAGCGCTACCCGGCTGCCACCCCCGACCAGGTCAAGAAGCTTCTCATGACCACCGGATACGACATCGACGGCAAGGCGCAGCAGCTTGGTGGTGGGGAGCTGTCGCTCAGCGGGGCGCTCGGCGCGGCCCTGGTCAACAGCACGCAGACGTGGCCCTCCTCGCTGGGAGTCGGATCGCTCGAGCGCGCTCGAGGGTCTGACCACCTGACGATGGGCGGGGTCGTCCTCTCAGGTGAGATCGACATCTTCGGCCATCCCTTCGACTCGGCGGCGATGGCCGCGCTCGAAGCGGCGGAGGCATCGTGGTCGGGAGGGACCTGGAACGGGAACTCGTGGTCCGGCAACAGCTGGAGCGGGAACTCGTGGAGCGGGAACTCGTGGTCCGGCAACAGCTGGAGCGGCAACTCGTGGAGCGGGAACTCGTGGTCCGGCAACAGCTGGAGCGGCAACTCGTGGTCCGGCAATAGCTGGAGCGGCAACTCGTGGTCCGGCAACTCGTGGTCCAGCAGCGGCTGGATGGGCGTCTCCTGGTCCTGAGCCGGGCTCAGCTGGGGTAGCTGACGTCCACCAATCCCTCATTGGTCCCCACCCACGGGTGACGATCGGCGCGTCGGCAATCCAAGCACGCAAAGGTAGGCTCAACCCAATGACCAGCCGGGTGCGCTAGCAACCATGCGACCGCCAACCAGGGTATGGGCCCTCGTCGTCGCCATCTTCGGCTCGGCGCTGCTCGTCTCGGGCCTGGTCCTCGCGCACCTTCCGCCACTCGATCCGGCGTGGCAGCTGCCGTGGTGGATCATGGCGCCCGTCTTCTGGGCAGCGGAGGCCCAGGTCATCCACTTCCACTTTCGACGCGGGGCCCACACCTTCTCGCTCAACGAGCTGCCCCTGGTCGTCGGCTTCTTCCTCGCCAACCCGCTCGAGCTGGTCATCGCCCAGGCCATCGGCTCGGCCGCTGCCCTCGCCTTGAACCGCCGCCAACCGCCGGTCAAGCTCGCCTTCAACCTCGGCTCGTTCGCCCTTTCGTCGGCGATCGGGCTGCTCGTCTTCCGCGCGATCGGGGCCGGTGGCCTGATCGAGCCGATGCGCTGGTTCGCCGCCTTCCTCGCCATCAGCATCTCGAACCTGGTCGGCGTGATCACGGTGGCGATGGCGATCACGCTCTCCGAGGGAAGCCTCGGCGTCCCGAAGCTGCGCCAGATGGTGGCCGTTTCGTCTGTCGTCGCGATCACGAACACGAGCATCGCGCTTCTCGCGGTGATCATCATCGTGGCCGACTCGCGGGCGGTCTGGCTGCTCACGCTCCCGATCGCGACGCTCTTCCTCGGCTATCGGGCCTTCATCGGCGCGAAGCAACAGCACGAGTCACTCGAGCTGCTCTACGAGTCCACCCGCATCCTGCAGCGGACGCCGGAGCTCGACTCCGCGCTCGTCCAGCTGCTCTACCACAGCCGCACGATGTTCCGCGCCGAGCAGGCGGAAATCGTTCTCTTCCCCTCCACCCCGGGTGACAGCTACCTCATCACCTCGGTGGCAGAGGGCCGGACCTCGGTCATGGCCGAGGCGTCGGCCAGCGAATGGCGGCCCGTCCACCAGCACGTCGTGCAGCACGGCAAGGCATTCCTCCTGAACACCACCTCGATCGAGCTGGAGGAGGATCGCGAGGTTCGTGATGCGATGATCGCGCCGCTCGGCACGGATGGGGGAGTCATCGGGGCGATGGTCATCGCCAACCGGCTCGGCGACGTCAGCACGTTCACGGCAGAGGATCTCCGCCTCTTCGCCACGGTCGCCAACCATGCCGGCACCGCACTCGAGAACGGCCAGCTCGAGCGCTCGCTGGCCAAGCTCTCGGTCCTGCAGGACGAGCTCAAGCACCAGGCCTTCCACGACGGCCTCACCCAGCTGGCCAACCGCGGCCTCTTCAGCGAGAGCGTCAACGCGCGGCTGGCGGCAACGCCGCATGGCAAGCGATCGGTCGTCATGTTCGTCGACCTCGACGACTTCAAGTTCGTGAACGACATGTACGGCCACCCCGCGGGCGACGCGATGCTGGTCGAGGTGGCACAGCGGCTGCAGGCCTGCACCCGGTCTTCCGACCTCACCGCGCGGCTCGGCGGCGACGAGTTCGCGATCCTCGTCGACGACGAGCCCGACCTCGCGAACTCCGAACGCGTGGCAGCGCGCATCGCCGAGATGCTGCAGCAGCCGTTCTCGATCGGGGACGTGCGAACCCACGTCTCAGCCAGTATCGGCATCGCGGCCGGCAGCAGGGCGGATTCGGCCGAGGATCTCCTGCGGCAGGCCGACGTGGCGATGTATAGCGCGAAGGCCGCCGGCAAGGGCCGATGGGTCGTCTACAAGCCGTCGATGCTCAAGACCGTCCGCTCGCGCCACGACATCGGCGCCGAGCTGCAGCTCGCAGTCGACCGCGGTGAGTTCCAGCTTCGCTACCAGCCGATCGTGGCGCTGGAGTCGGGCCGCATCGTGGGGGCCGAGGCGCTCGTCCGCTGGAACCATCCGACGCGAGGAGAGGTCGGGCCCGACGAATTCATCGGCAACGCCGAGGAAAACGCGATGATCGTGCCGATCGGCCGATGGGTGCTGGCCGAGGCGTGCCGCGAGGCGGCCGGCTGGGCCCAGCAGGCCGGGGCCGGCGCACCATGGGTCGCGGCCAATCTCTCGGCCCGACAGCTCCTGCATCCGACCCTCCTCGACGACGTGACGACGGCGCTGGCCGCTTCCGGGCTGCCACCGTCGAGCCTGATCCTCGAAGTCACCGAGAGCGTCCTGCTCCACGACGCGGACGCCGCGATCGAGGTCCTGAGCCAGCTGCGCGCCAAGGGCATTCAGATCGCACTCGACGACTTCGGCACCGGCTACTCGTCACTGAGCTACCTCCATCGCTTCCCGATCGACATCCTCAAGATCGCCCAGGGCTTCGTCGACGTGGACGACGCCGAGGATGAGCGCTGGATCCTGGCCCAGGCGATCATCTCGCTCGGCAAGACGCTGCGCCTTCGCGTGATCGCCGAGGGGGTCGAGCGGCGCGCCCAGGTCCAGCGCCTCAAGAGCGCCGGCTGCGAGTTCGGACAGGGCTTCTTCTTCGCCCGCCCGCTGCACGGCGATCGACTGGGCGCGGAGTTTGCCCGCGATAACGCCCAGCGCCTCGGGTCCGACCGCATGGCCCGCACCGTCACCGAGGCAACCGCGGCCTGACGCTCCACCTCCGCGAGACTTGATCCCTGCGGCGCGCTACCCTGCGACCGTGCGCTACGCCCTGATGACCGAGCCTCAGCAGGGGCTCAGCTACGACGAGATCCTCGCCCTTGCTCGCACCGCCGAGGCGGCGGGAATCGAGGGATTCTTCCGCTCCGACCACTACGCCTCGTTCCCCGGCGCGTCCGGCCTGCCCACGACCGATGCCTGGACCACGCTGGCCGGGCTGGCGCGTGACACGGCCAGCATCCGGATCGGGTCGCTCGTCTCGCCGATCACGTTCCGCATCCCGGGCACGTTTGCGAAGCAGGTGACGACGGTCGACGATATGAGCGGCGGCCGGGTCGAGGTCGGCATGGGAGCGGGCTGGAACGAGGAGGACCACCATCGGCTCGGGATCCCGTTCCCGCCCTTGAAGGAGCGCTACGACCGGCTGGAGGAGTCGCTCGCCATCGTGCACGGCCTCTGGACCGAGCCGGACGGCTGGCGCTACGACGGCGCGATCTGGCAGGTCCGCGACGCGCTGTTCCGCCCGAGGCCGGTCATCGGCGGCCGGCGCCACCCGAACATCATCCTCGGCGGAGAGGGGGGACCGCGGCTCGCGCGGCTGGTCGCCACGTACGCCGATGAGTTCAATCGCACCTCCGCATCGCCGGCGAACGTCGGTCCGGCGTTCGAGCGCGTGCGTCGCGCGTGCGCGGCCCTCGGTCGCGACCCGGATTCGGTCACCCTCTCTGCCATGGCGGGCGTCCTCGTCGCCGAGTCGGAGGAAGAGCTGCGCGATCGACTTCGCCAGCAGGTGGCGTTCGTCGGGAGCTCCAGCTCCGCCGACGACTGGCTGGCCGAGCGGCGGGAGCGGTGGATCGTCGGCACGCCCGACCAGGCACGGCAGCGGATCGAGGAGTTCGCCGCGGCCGGCGTCCAGCGCATCATGCTGCAGGACTTCCTGCCGCGTGACCTCGAGATGGTGACCCTGCTCGGCCGCATCGCGGCTGCCTGACCCGCCGGAGGCCATCCCGGGCCGCTTGCGCTACACTCCGCGAACGACAGCCCCGGCCGCAACGGCGGCGCGGACTGGCGATCGTGATGAGCATGTGACGCGCCGCCCGGGGCGGTGCGAGAGCGCCCAGAGGGGCTCCACAAACGGAGGAGCCGATGCCCGATACCGTCATCGTGGCGGCAGCCGCCGCACTGATCGTTGGAATCGCAATCGGATACCTGTCCCGTCGCTTCCTGGCGGCGAACAGTGTCAAGCACGCCGAAGGCTACGCCGAGCGGCTGATGGCCGAGGCGCGCGCAAAGCAGAAGGAGATCGTCCTCGAGGGGAAGGACGACGCCCTCAAGGTCCAGCGCGCCGCTGAGGACGAGGCGCGCGAGAAGCGCACGGACCTCCAGCGCCAGGAGCGCCTCCTGCTGGATCGGTCCGAGGCGCTGGACCGCAAGGTCGAGTCGCTCGAGCGACGCGAGGTCGCCTTCGAGGAGCGGCAGCGCGAGGTCGACACCGAGAAGGCCCGACTCACGGAGCTCCAGCAGCAGCAGCTCGTCGAGCTCGAGCGGGTCAGCGGCCTCACCGCCGCTGAGGCTCGCCAGAGCCTCATCCAGCTGATCGTGGACGAGGCGCAGGCCGAAGCGCACCAGCAGGTCCGGGAGATCGAGCGGCGCGCCGTCGAAGAGGGCGAGGAGCACGCGCGCAGGGTCCTCACCACGGTCATGCAGCGCATCGCCGCCGACCACACCTCCGAGGCGACGGTGACGGTCGTGCCGCTGCCATCCGAGGAGATGAAGGGCCGCATCATCGGCCGCGAGGGCCGCAACATCCGGGCCCTGGAGCAGGCAACCGGGGTCGACCTGATCATCGATGACACGCCCGAGGCGGTGGTCCTGTCGGGCTTCGACCCGGTGCGCCGCGAGGTGGCGCGGATGGCGCTCACCAAGCTCATCAGCGACGGTCGCATCCACCCTGGGCGCATCGAGGAGACGGTCGCCAAGTGCCGCGCCGAGATCGAGGTGGTGATGCGCCAGGCGGGGGAGCAGGCGGCCTACGATGCCGGCGTGCCGGGCCTCCACCCCGAGCTGATCAAGCTCCTCGGCCGGTTGAAGTACCGGACCAGCTACGGCCAGAACGTGCTGAACCACTGCATCGAGACCGCCCGGCTGAGCGGCCTGCTGGCGGCCGAGATCGGGGCCAACATCCCCGAGTCCAAGAAGGGCGGCCTGCTGCACGACATTGGCAAGGCGATCGACCACGAGGTGGATGGCCCGCACGCCCTGATCGGCGGCGACGTGGCCAAGCAGTACGGGGTCAACCCGGTCGTCTGCAACTGCATCGCCGCCCATCACCAGGAGGTCGAGCAGGAGTCGACCGAGGCGACGGTGGTCCAGATCGCCGATGCCATCAGCGCCTCGCGGCCCGGAGCCCGCGGCGAGTCCCTCGACAACTACGTCAAGCGGCTGGACGATCTCCAGCAGATCGCCCTCGCCTTTCCCGGCGTCGAACGCTGCTTCGCCATCCAGGCAGGACGCGAGATCCGGATCCTGGTGCGTCCCGAGGAGATGGATGACATGGCGTCGAGTCGTCTCGCACGGGACGTGGTGAAGAAGATCGAGGAGCAGCTGCAGTATCCCGGCCAGATCAAGGTGACCGTGATCCGCGAGACGCGGGCCGTGGACTACGCCCGGTGAGTGATCGCGCCGCGCTGCTGCGGTGCATGGTCATCGGCGACATCATCGGCAAGCCGGGCCGGCTGGCGATCGTCGGCGGACTGCGCGACATGCGATCCGAGCTCGACCTCGACCTGGTCATCGCCAACGGCGAGAACCTGGCCGCCGGCGCAGGACTGACCCCGAGCCTCGCCGAGGAGCTCTTCGCCAACGGCGTGGATGTCATCACCAGCGGCAACCACATCTGGGACAAACGCGAGATCTACGACTACCTCGACAGCGGCCGGCCCGTGCTGCGACCGCTCAACTACCCCGATGACGCGCCGGGCCGTGGCTGGCTGCTGCACACCCTGCCCGACGGCGATCGGGTCGCGGTGGTCAACGTGATGGGTCGCGTCTTCATGAACCAGCTCGACTCGCCGTTCACCGCCATGGACAGCCTCCTCGACGAGGCCGCCGAGCCGCTGCCGCCGCTGCGCATCGTCGACTTCCACTGCGAGATCACGAGCGAGAAGAACGCGATGGGCTGGTACCTCGACGGCCGGGTGACGGCCGTGCTGGGAACGCATACCCACGTCCCAACCGCCGACGCGCGCGTCCTGCCCAAGGGGACCGCCTACGTCAGCGACGTGGGCATGACCGGGCCACGCGACTCGGTGATCGGGTTCTCGCTCGAGACGGTCCTGCCACGCTTCCTGACCCACCTGCCGACGAGGTTCGCGGTGGCCGATGGACCGGTCTCGTTCAACGCGGTCGTGGTCGAGGCGGAGCGGGGGAGCGGACACGCAACCTCCATCACGCAGCTGCAGCGGCTGATCGAGGTCTGAGCGCCCGGCCGATGACGGGCCCGATCGCGGCCGTGGTGGGACCCACCGGGTCGGGCAAGACCGAGCTGTCGCTGGCGCTGGCGGAACGCCTGCCAATCGAGATCCTGGTGGCGGACTCCCGCCAGGCGTATCGCGGGATGGACATCGGCACGGCAAAGCCCGATGCGGCCGCGCGCGCGACCGTGCGCCACCACCTGCTCGACCTCGTGGCGCCGGGGGAGCCATTCAGCGTCGCGGACTGGGTCGCGACCGCGCGCCGCATCCTGCCCGAGATCCAGGCTCGTCTGCGGCTGCCCCTGCTCGTGGGTGGCAACGGCCTGTACGTGACGGCGCTGCTCGACGGCTACGAGTTCGGTCCCGAACCCGATGCCGACGGTCGCACCCGGCTGCAGGAGGAGCTCGCCCGGGCGGGCGTGGTGGCACTTGCCGATCGCCTGCGGGCGATGGACCCGCAAGCCGCGTCGCGGACGGACCTGCGCAACCCGCGGCGTGTCACTCGCGCGCTCGAGCGCGCGGGTTCGACGTCCGCCGCCGGGGTGGCGCCGGGTGCACGCCCGTGGTCGGGACCCGTCCGGCTGCTCGGCATCAGCCGACCGACCGAGGTGCTGAATCGCCGGATCGACGAGCGGGCCGCCTGGCTGTTCGCGAACGGGCTCCTCGAGGAAGTAGAGGCGTTGCTGACCGCCGGCCACGATCCGCACCGGAGCCCCCTCACCAGCCATGGCTACGGTGAGGCCGCGCGCCACCTGGCAGGGGAGTGTTCCCTGGAAGAGGCCGTGGCGGTCACGGCGCGGCGCACGCGTCAGTACGCCAAGCGGCAGCGCACCTGGTTCCGCCGCGACCCACGGATCACATGGCTGATGGCTGGCGACGCCGCCAGTGATGAGCCCCAGCTGGTCGCCGAGGCGCGGCGACTCCTGGAGGGAATCGGAGGCTAGGCGGCGGGGCTCGCCAGCCCGATCTTGCGACGCCAGGCGTCGAGGTCCGGATCCTCGGGCATGGCGACGGGACGGGCTGGTCGGTCTGCGGCCCGCTTGAGGCGCATCTCGGCGGCCCAGTCAGGGAGCGGACCCGGCCGGCTGAAGAGAAAGCCCTGCGCGGCGGTAACGCCGAGCTCGGTGAGCTGCTGGACCTGCTCCTCGCGCTCCACCCCCTCGCCGATGACGAGGGCGCCGGTGCGCGTCGCGAAGGCGACGATCGAGCCCACCACCGCGCTGGATGGGGCGCTGGTCGAGCTGCGCTGGATGAGGCCCAGGTCCACCTTGACGACGTCGAAGCGCAGGTCGCTCAGCAGGCGGAGGCCAGAGTTGCCGGCCCCCAGGTCGTCGGCCGCCAGGCGCATTCCGGCGCCGCGGCAGGCCTCCAGCTTGTGGCGCACCCGATCCAGATCGGCGATCGGCTGGTGCTCGGTCAGCTCGATCACGAGCCGGTCCGGCGGGAAGTCGTAGCGGGCCAGGATGTTGCACATGGCGGGAGCGCTGAACTCCGGCGCCTCGATCGTGCGCGGCGACATGTTGACGCTCAGGAACAGCTCGGCGGGCATGCGCGCAGCAGCCGCCACGATCGATTCGACGCAGGCCAGGTCGAGCGGGACGACGTGCCCGCTCGCCTCGGCGTCGGCGAACATGCTGGTCGGATCCGCGTACGGCGCGGGGGGCACCGGGCGAATGAGGCCCTCGTAGCCGAGCGTCGCACCAGTCGCCAGGTCGACGATCGGCTGGAAGACCGGGCGGATGAGACCCTGCTCGAGCACCTCGGCGATCGCTGCAGAGGAGCTCGCCGAGGAGACGACGACCTCCGCGCTGGGGTCGAAGACGAGCACCTCGGTGCGACCGGCGCGCTTGGCCGCGCGCATGGCGAGCTCGGCCTGGGCATAGAGCTCGCCGCGTCCCGAGGCAGGGGCCGGGACGGCCGAAATACCGGCCGAGAACGACAGCGGCTTCACCCTCGGATCGCGAACGTTCGGCTGCAGCGCGGAGACGAGGAGGCGGCGCGCCACGATGTGCGCCGCCGCAGCATCAGTGTGCGGCAACAGGAGCGCGAACTCGTCGCCGCCGATGCGGAACGAACGGTCGACCTTGCGCACCACCGACCCCACCAGCTTCCCGAAGGATGCAAGCGCCTGGTCGCCACCCGCGTGCCCGGCGCTGTCGTTGATGTGCTTGAACTCGTCGAGGTCGATCAGCACCAGCGCGAGGGGCACCTCGTAGCGGGCCGCGCTCGCGATCTGCGTGTCGAGCTCTTCCTGGAAGGCACGATGGTTGCCGAGGCCCGTCAGCGGGTCACGCAGCGCGTCGGCCACGGCCTCCTGGTAGCGGACCTGCAGGTCGGCGCGCGAACGGGTCAAGGGGCCGATCAGCAGGGTGGCCAGCCCGGCCACGGTCAGGCCCGCACCCGTGCCCACGCTGATGAGGACGCGCAGGGTGGCGCTGGGGATCACGGAGGCGAGCAGGGATTCGGCGACGATGCTCACCACTGCACCGCCGACCAGCGGGAACAGCGTTCGAGCCGCCAGGCTCGTTGCGCTCGGGACGCCTACCTTCGTGCTGCCGTCGGGCTGCACGGTTCCATCGGTCACCAAACCCTCCTGTACCGGAGCATTGAGAGATGTATCGCAGATCAATTCGGCAGGCGCCCTAGGCAATAAGTACCGCCCGCTCATCGGGCTCCGTCGGTCGTGCCAAGTGCCTGGGCTACCATGGGACGCCTAGATGCCCGCACGCCCGACCCTCATCGACCTCACCGCTCCCGAGGAGCGCGCGTTCCTGATCGGCCTCGACGACCCTGGCGATGGTCGCTGGCCGATCGAGCGCAGCCTCGCCGAGCTCGCCGCCCTGGCCGAGACGGCGGGAGCGGTGGTGGTGGGCAGCGCGTCGCAGCGTCGCAAGCAACCCGACCCGAGCTCGTACTTTGGCAAGGGACGGGCAGCCGAGCTCGTCGACGAGCGCGCTGCCACCGGGTTCAACCTGCTGATCGTTGACGACGAGCTGGCCCCGAACCAGCAGCGCGCGCTGGAGAAGCTGCTCGACTGCAAGGTCCTCGATCGCTCGGCCCTGATCATCGACATCTTCGCTCGGCACGCGAGCACGCGCGAGGGGCGGCTCCAGGTCGAGCTGGCGGCGCTCGAGTACCACCTGCCGCGCCTGACCCGGCTGTGGACCCACCTGTCGCGCACGGGCGGCGGGATCGGCACCCGCGGTCCGGGCGAGAGCCAGCTCGAGACCGACCGGCGCCTGATCCGCGACAAGATCCGCAAGGTCCGCGCCGAGCTCGAGGACGTGAAGCGGCAGCGCGCCACCGCCGCGCGCCAGCGGGACCGCTCCGAGGTCGCGACGGTGGCGCTGGTGGGCTATACGAACGCCGGCAAGAGCACGCTGCTGAACCGGCTGGCCGCGGCGGACCTGTTCGTCGCGGACATGCTGTTCGCCACGCTCGATCCCACCAGCCGCCGCGTGACGCTGCCCTCGGGGCAGCGGATCGTGGTGACCGACACGGTGGGCTTCATCAACAAGCTGCCGCACGACCTGGTCGAGGCATTCCGCGCCACGCTCGAGGAGGTGCTGCGAGCCGACCTCCTGATCGAGGTCGTGGACGCCTCGGATCCGGACTTCGTCGGCCAGCAGGCGGCGGTCCAGGCGGTCCTGGACGAGCTTGGAGCGGGGGACAAGCCGCGCATCGTGGCCTTCAACAAGATCGATCTGCTGGCACCTGGCCTGCACGCGGGATCCATGCCGGCGGGCGACCGGGCTGTCTTCGTCAGCGCGACCAGCGGAGAGGGGATCGAGGCCCTGCTCGAGCGCGTGGCACGGCTGCTGCGCGACCAGATGGTGGCGGTCGACGCCGTCGTGCCATGGTCTCGCGGCGAGCTCGTCGCACGCGCCAGGGTCGCCGGCGACGTCGCCGAGAACTTCACCGATGACGGCGTCCGTATCTCCGGCCACCTCCCCGACGCGATCGCCGCCGAAGTCCAGCGCGCCTCGCCCGATGCCCGGCGTCCGGCTGCCCGGCAACGCCGCGCCCGCCGCTGACAGCTTCATGGTGAGCGTCACCGCCGACGCGATCCGGTCGGCCCATCCGCGCATCCCGCGCGCGTTCCGCAACGCACCGCAGTTCGTCTCGGAGCCACTCAGCGAGGCTGCCGGCGTGCCCGTGGTCGTCAAGCTCGAGACCGCCAACCCGATCGGCTCCTTCAAGGGACGAGGCACCTGGCTGGCGATGTCCGAGCTGGCAGCCGCCGGCACAGTGGGGGAGCGGGATGGGGTCGTGGTCGCGTCGGCGGGCAACTTCGGGCAAGGGGTCGCATATGCCGGTCGTGCCCTGAAGGTGCCGGTGATCGTCTTCGCGGCCACCACCGCGAACCCGATGAAGCTCGCCGCCATGCGACGCCTCGGCGCGGACGTCCGCACGGTGGGGGAGGACTTCGACGCGGCCCGCGAGGCGGCCGCCGAGCACGCGGCGACGAGCAACTGGTACCTGCTGGTCGACGGCGAGGACCCCTGGATCTCGATCGGGGCCGGCTCGATCGCGCTCGAGCTCACCGACGCGATCGCGAGCGGCGACCTGCCGCCGCTCGAGCGGTTCTACGTTCCGGTCGGCAACGGCGCACTCATCGCCGGCATCGGGACCTGGCTGCGGTCAGCGGCCCGTGAGACGCGGGTCGTCGGGGTGCAGGCGACCGCGGCACCCGCGATGACGCTCTCCTGGCAGGAGCGACGACCAATCGAGACGCCACGGGCCGACACGATCGCGGACGGGATCGCGGCGCGCGTGCCCGTGCCCGAGGCGCTGGAGCTGATGTATGGGGTGGTCGACGAGATGCTGCTCGTCGACGAGGATCAGATCGTGGCGGCGACGCGGGAGATGTCCCAGGCCCTGCCAAGCGCGATCGAGCCCGCAGCGGGGGCCGCCTGGGCCGCCGTGCGGGCCGCGGCCGCGCATGACGGCGCGATCGGCGTCCTGGTCACCGGCGGCAACGTCATCGGCTGAACACCGATGACGCGCTGGAAGAGGCCTAGACGCGGTGCCCCAGGATGCGGCTGGTGGCCGGCTGCGTCCCCGGGCGCGGTCGTGCCGCCTTCAGCACCAGCGACTGGATCGTCAGGCCGAAGCCGAGGAAGAGCGAGCTGCCGATGACGAGCAGGCCGTAGCCCGCCGCCAGCTGGCCGATGTCGCTCCCTGCGGCGGAACCGCCGAAGACCAGCAGCACGCCGGCGCCGAGGCTTCCGACCATCAGGACCCAGAGCGATGAATGTTTCATGCACCGCACGGTAGGCTCCGCTGCGGGGCCGCTCCATCCACCAACCGGTGAGTTGCGCCAGCCAATGGTCCTACCACTAGGCTTCCGCAAAGAGATGTTATGTAACGTTGATCCAGAACGCGGGCCTCTCAGTGAGGTTCGGTGGAATGCAAGGGAAATCCTCAGGAGCTCAGCGCTCCGCCTGTACCCCCAGGGTCACCGCAGCCGCGAGGACGGCCACGGCGAGCGCGACCGCGTCAGGAGCTGCGAGCGAGGCATCCGAGGCGAAGATGTCCGTGGCGGCCGCGGGAATGGCCTTCAGCAGTGGCGGCACGACGATCCAACCGATGACGAGCACCGTCGGCGCCACGGCGCCGGGAAGGCGCATGGCGCGGACGACTACCGCCGTCAGGAGGCCCAGGAAGGCCGCCAATAGCAGGATCAGGATGACCGCGGGCTGGTCCTTCGCTCCCGATGCCTCGACGAGGCGCACCAGCCCCTCCTGCAGGACGGCGACGCCGACCGCCAGGAGCGCCCCGAGGACCACCGAGCGCGTTCCGCTCACGGCTGGCCAATGCTGCGAGGACTGCTGAGGACGCCCGCCTCGAGCGCGGCCTTGAGGCCCTGGGCGATCTGGTAGGACTTCCCCGCCCCCATGACAAGCACCGCGTCGCCAGGACGCAGGTGCTCGGCCACGTAGGTGGTGGCGGCCTCGACCGAGCCGCCGGCCATCGTGGAGACGCCCGTCGCCCGTTCGATGGCGTCCGACAACGCCTCGGCCGAGGTCGCGCGCAGGGACGCATCGGTGTCGCGCGAGGCGAAGATGTCGACGATCACGACCTCGTCGGCATCGGTGAACGCGTGTGCGAACTCGTCGATGAAGAGCGCCGTGCGCGAGTACATGTGGGGCTCGAAGACCGCCCACAGCCGCCGTTCGCCCACCTTCTGGCGCATGGCGGCGAGCGTGGCGCGGACCTCCGTCGGATGGTGCCCATAGTCGTCGTAGACGATCACGCCGGCAGTATCCGCGATGAGCTCCATCCGTCGCCCGGCTCCGCCGAAGGTGCGCAGCCCGGTCACCAGCGCCTCGGGTGGCGCTCCGAGCTCGCGGGCCATGGTCAGTGCCGCGGTCGCGTTCAGGATGTTGTGCTCCCCCGCCAGTGTGGATTCGAACACCTGTTCGAACAGGGTGAATGTCGCTCCCCCGCCCGCGTACGCCACGTTCTGAGCCTCGATCTCGCCGCCAGGTCCATATCGCAGGATCCGCCCGTCCCAGCCTCCCAGCCGCTCCAGGAGGGCCTGGGAGCCACTGTCCGCCGCGGTGGTGAGCAGGAGACGGCCGCCGAGCCGCGGATGCTCCGCCATCCCGCGCACGAAGCGCTCCATGGAGGCCAGGACCGCCTCGCGATCGGCGAAGTAGTCGGGGTGGTCCATCTCCACGTTCGTGACGATCGCGCCGGCGGGGTGGTAGTTGAGGAAGTTGTCGCCGAACTCGTCGCCCTCCACCAGGAACGGCGCTCCCCCACCCTGCCGGACGGTGGCGCCCCAGGCCGGGATGAACGCCCCAACCTCCACGGTGGGATCCATCCCCGCCGACTCGAGCAGGTGGCCGAGCAGGGCGGTGGTGGTGGACTTGCCGTGCGTGCCGGTGACGGCCAGGCCGATGTGCCCCTCCCCCGCCATCAGCTCCCCCAGCAGCGCCTGCCAGGTCACGACCGGCAGGCCAGCGGCCTGGGCGGCGAGGAGCTCGGGCAGGTCCGGCACGGCTCGCAGTGCGGGGGTGATGGCCACGCGCTCCACTCCGGATAGGTGCGACGGGTCGTGGCCGCTGAGGACCCTGATACCTGCTGCCACGAGCGGCGGGGTGTAGGGCGACGGCGTGTCGGCATCGCAACCGTCGATGAGGGCGCCGGCGTGATGCAGGAGCAGCGCCACCCCTGCCGCTCCCGAGCCGGCGATGCCGATGAGATGGATGCGCTCCCCGGCGCGCATCAGCCTGCCGCCGCGACCTCGTCGAGGGCCAGCTCGAGGGCGCCGAGTGCGGCGGCGGACCGATTCCCATCGCGGTCGTGGCCGAAGACGCGGTGCTCGACGCGGGCGGCCTGGCCCCGGCGCGCGAAGCCCAGGTAGTGCGTCCCAACCGGCTTCCGCTCGCTGCCGCCGTCCGGCCCGGCGATGCCGGTCACGCTGATCCCGACCTCCGTCCCGAATCGATGCGCCGCGCCCACGGCCAGGGCAGCGGCGACCTCCTCGGAGACGGCGCCGTGGGCTTCGATCAGCTCACGCGGCACGCCCAGGAGCTGCTCCTTGGCGTGGTTCGAGTAGCAGATGACGCCTCCGGCGTAGTAGTCGCTGGCGCCGGCGGTCATCGTGATCGCGTGGCCGATGAGTCCGCCGGTGGAGGACTCGGCGGTCGCCATCCGCCAGCCCCGCGCCCGAAGCAGCTCCCCCAGCGCGGCCGCGACGCGAGCCAGGTCCGCGTCGCTCGGCGCATTCATCGGTAGTTGATGAACTGCAGCGCCACCGCGTAGTCGAGCCCGCGGAGATGGTTGATGACGCCCTGCAGCTCGTCCTTGCTCTTGCCCGAGACGCGCACCGCGTCACCCTGGATGGCGGGCTTGACCTTGGGGAAGTGCTCGCGCACGAGCTTCGCGATCTCCTTCGCCTGCTCCGAGGTCAGGCCACGGTGCAGCCCGATCCGCTGACGAACCGTGCCGCCGGCCGCCGGCTCGAGCTTGCCCCAGTCGAAGACCTTCAGCGAGAGTCCGCGCCGGACCGCCTTGGACTCGAGGAGGTCCTTCACCGAGTTCGCCCGGAAGTCGTCGTCGGCGTGGAGCGTGATCTCGTCCTTGCCGAGCTCGAGCGAGACCTTCGCGCCCTTGAAGTCGTAGCGGGTCGCGACCTCGCGCCGCACCTGGTCGAGCGCGTTCACGAGCTCCTGCTGGTCAAAGTCGCTCACCACGTCGAAGGATGAATCGGCCATCTCGTCTCCTGCCTTGGGAACCGCTCCCCTATCTTCGCCGCTATGACCCGGCCGTGCCGGTCGGTCCCGCCGACGGCGGGATGCTGGGCGCGAAGCTCGGTAACTGGCTCGGGGTCGCGCTCGAAGCGGGAACCACGGTGATGGTCCGCCGCACGGCAGCACTATCGCGTCCGGTCAGCGGATCGTTCGCGACCAGGGTGATGACGTTGGCCCCCGGCACGAGGCCGACCTCCACCTCGAAGGCGCCGTCCGCATCGGCCTTGGTGCTCGGGTTCTGGCGCAGGCCATCGGTCGTGATGGTCGAGTTGGGCTCGGTGATCCCGCGAATCGTGTACGCGTCGCCGATCCAGGCCACGACCTCGGCTGGGGGGTCGGTGATCCGCAGGTCAGGGGTGCCGGCGAAGGTCATGAACTCGCCCACCACGTAGACCACCAACGCCACCACCAGGATGGTGAGGATCGCCGCCGCCACCGCGCCGGAGCTGACAACGAAGGAGCGGCCCTGGCGCGCGGCCATCGGGCGGCGCGTGGCCGGCATCGAGGGGCGCTCGACGCCCGTGCCGCTCTCGAGCCGGTAGAGGTCGATCAGGTACTCGGGATCGAGCCCGAGGTAGAGGCCGTAGTTGCGCAGGAAGCCGCGGGTGTAGATCGGCTCGGGCAGGTCGCGGTAATCGCCGTGCTCCAGGGCGGACAGGTAGCGAACCCGGATCTTCGTGTCCCGCTCGACCCGCGCCAGGTCGATGAACCTGGCCTCGCGCGCGGTCCGCAGGACGATGCCCAGCTTGGTGGGTTCCCGCTCCGTCACTCCCCGTCCTCGTCGGGACTGATCTCGCCTCCCCATCCATCGGGCGTGACGAGGACCTCGCGGAAGCGGCTGCCGTCGGCCGGTCCCACGATCCCGCGGTCCTCCATCTGGTCCAGGATCCGCGCCGCCCGGGCATAGCCGATCCGCAGGCGGCGCTGCAGCAGCGAGGCCGATGCCTTGTCCGAGCGGCGCACGATGTCGACCGCGGCAGCCAGCAGCGCGTCTCCCTCGTCGTCCTCCTCGCCCGGGCGGCCACCGGCCTTGCCGTCGCGCTTGGGGGCGGTGATCTCCGGGCGGTACTGCGGGCCGCCCTGCTGTCGCCAGTGGCGCGCCACCGTCTCGATCTCCTGGTCGGTGACGAGCACGCCCTGGAGGCGCACGGCCCGCGGCGCGTCGATCGGCTGGTAGAGCATGTCGCCGCGCCCCAGCAGGTCCTCCGCGCCGACCGTGTCGAGGATCGTGCGGGAGTCGACGCCGCTCGTCATGGCGAAGGCGATCCGCGACGGGATGTTGGCCTTGATGAGGCCGGTGATGACCTGCACCGATGGGCGCTGGGTGGCGACCACCAGGTGGATGCCGGTCGCGCGCGCAAGCTGCGCGATGCGGGTGATGGTCGCCTCGACCTCGTAGGCGCTGACCATCATCAGGTCGGCCAGCTCGTCGATCACGATCACGATGTACGGCATCCGCGGCTCCCCGGGGCGCAGCGCCTCGTTGTAGCCGGCGATGTTGCGCACGCCGCGCTGCGCGAACTCGTGGTAGCGGCTCTCCATGGTGCCGACCGTCCACTTCAGGGCGTTGACCGACTTGTCGTTGTCGACGATCACCTCGGTCAGCAGGTGCGGGATGCCCTTGTACTGCGCCATCTCGACGCGCTTGGGGTCGATCAGGATCAGCTTCACCTCGCTCGGCGAGGCGCGCATCAGCAGCGAGCAGATGATCGCGTTGACGCAGACGCTCTTGCCCGATCCGGTGGCGCCGGCGATGAGCAGGTGCGGCATGCGCGACAGGTCCGCGCTGAACGGCTGGCCGGCGACGTCCTGGCCGAGCGCGAAGGCGAGCTTGCTGCGGCGCCGATGCCTCGTCGAAGTTCGGGGAGCTGAGCACCTCCTTCAGCGTGACGAGGTCGAAGGCGCTGTTCGGGATCTCGATGCCCACGTACGGCTCGCCCGGGATCGGGGCCTGGATCCGGATGCTGCGCGCCTTCAGGTCGAGCGCCAGGTTGTCGGCCAGTCCCTCGATCCGCGACAGCTTGATGCCCGGCTCCACGTCGAGCGCGTACTGCGTCACGACCGGGCCCTCCTGGATGCGGGCCACCTTCACCCCGATCCCGAAGTGGGCCAGCGTCTCGCGGATGCGCTGCCCCTTCGCGCTCAGGTCGAGCTGGGCGGCGCTGCTGGCGGGTGCGTCATCGAGGAGCGCCACCTCGGGCAGCTCCCAGGTGCGGACCGTCGCCTCCAGCGCGGCATCGGCCACCTCGTGGTGCTCGACCTCGGCCAGGTGCGCCGTCTCCTCGCTCTCGAGCTCGTCGACGGTGACGGGCACCGCCTGGGGCGGCTCGACCTCGCCGATCGGGAAGGGGACGTCGCGTGGTCGGGGCGGGGGCGGAACCGCGCTCTCCGGGGGACGCGCACGACGCACGATGACCGGCTCGTCCTCGGCATCCGCTCCCCCACCGATGGCGTTGCGCATCCGGTCCAGGAGTCCCCGTCCGGCGGGCGCTGCCGCCGCGGCCGGTTCGGGCCGAGTGCGCGGGTCGGCGGCTCGGCGAGCCTCGAGCTCGGCCAGCTCGGCCCGTTCGTCCCGTCGCTGGAGCCACGCCGCGACCAGGTCCCCCACCGTCATGTTGAAGTAGAGCAGCAGCCCGACGACCAGCATCAGGCCGAGCACGATCCACGCCCCGGCCGCGCCAATCGCTCCGCTCAGGACAGACGAGGCGGCAAAGCCGATGGCTCCCCCACCGTCGCCGCTCGTCACCCCAGCCGCCCCGTTGCCGCCGGCGAGATGGAACATGCCAAGGAGCCCGATCGCCATGACCGCGGCTCCGGTGGCGGCCATCCAGCGCTCGGCCGGCATCGTCTTGAGCCAGAGCATGAAGGCGAAGCCGGCGAGCAGGATCGGCGCGAAGGCGATCCCCCAGCCGAGCAGGTAGGCGAGGGCGCCGTGCCACGGCCGCACGATCAGCCCGGCATCCGGCGCGAACAGGGCGATGGCGCTGATGATCGCAGCGACCACGAGCAGGAGCGCGAGCACCTCGCGCGCGACGCGGCCGCTGATCGTCACCGTCGTCGACGCCTTGCGCCGACGCGAGCCTCCGCGTCGCGAGCCGTTCGAGCGCCGCCTTGCCACCGGCCCCTCAGACCTCCATCACGATCGGCAGGATCATCGGGCGTCGCTTGGTGCGCTCGAAGAAGAAGCGCGAGAGGGTGTCGCGGATCTTCGTCTTGAGGTAACCGGCCTCGGCGGCGTGCGCGTCCGCAACCGGCTGGAGCAGCGCCTCGGTCAGGTGCTTGCAGGCGGCCGCCATGATCGGATCATCGGGATCAGACAGGAACCCGCGTCCAACCAGGTCCGGGCCCGAGACCGCCTGGCCCGTCGCATGATCGACGGTCAGGGCCACCATCACCACCCCGTCCGAGGCGAGGGCGCGCCGGTCGCGGAGGATGACGCCGTCCACGCCGTCGATGGCGGCGATGCCATCCACCAGCACGGCGCCGGCGGCGACGGATCCCGCCAGCCTCGCCCGGGTGCCATCGAACTCGACCACCTGTCCATTCTCCAGCACGAAGATCCCGTCGACCGGGACGCCGGCACCCTCGGCCAGCAGACCGTGCTGCACGAGCATCCGGTACTCACCGTGGACCGGGATGAAGTGCCGCGGCTTGACCAGCCCGAGCATCAGCTTCAGCTCCTCGCGTGAGGCGTGCCCGGAGACGTGGCAGTGGACGAGCGGCTCGTAGTGGACCATCGCCCCCTCCTTGAAGAGGTTGTCGATCGTCTTGGCCACCGCCTCCTCGTTGCCGGGGATCGGCGAGGCCGAGATGATGACCGTGTCGCCGGGTTCGACCGTGATGGACCGATGGTCGCGGTTGCTCATGCGAGTCAGGCCGGACATCGGCTCACCCTGCGAGCCGGTGGTCATCACCACCAGGCGATCCTTCGGGAGGCGCTGGAGTCCCTCCTTGCCGGTCAGGGTGCCGTCGCGCGGGTCGAGGTAGCCGAGCTCGAGGGCGATCGCGATGTTCTGCTCCATCGAGCGGCCCAGGGCAACCATCTTGCGGCCGCTGGCCCAGGCAGCGTCGAGGACCTGCTGGACGCGGCTGATGTTGCTGGCGAAGGTGGCCACGATGACGCGCCCGCTCGCCTCGCGAACGAGCTGGTTGAGCGAATCCCCCACCGTCTTCTCCGAGAGCGTGTAGCCCTCGCGCTCGGCTCGGGTCGAGTCGGAGAGGAGGAACTCGACGCCGTGGTTCCCGATCTCGGCAATCAGGCCCAGATCGGCGCGCCGGCCATCGGGGGGCGTGTGGTCGAACTTGAAGTCGCCGGTGTGCACCACCGTGCCCAGCGGGGTGCGGATCGCGAAGCCCATCCCGTCGGGAATCGAGTGGTTGACGCGGAACGGGGTGATGGCAAAGGTCCCGATCCGGAACTCGACGGCCGGCTCCACCACCTCGAGCCGGGTCTGGCCCAGGAGCTTGTGCTCCTTCAGCTTGCCGGTCACCAGGCCGGCAGTCAGCCTGCTGCTGTAGATGGGGGTGCCGGGGATCTGCGGCAGGACGTACGGCAGGGCGCCGGTATGGTCCTCGTGGCCGTGGGTCAGCAGGATCGCCTTGACGCGATCGCGGTTCTCGCGCAGGTAGGTCACGTCGGGGATGACGAGGTCGATCCCGAGCATCTCCTGATCGGGGAAGGCAAGCCCGCAGTCGACGACCAGGATCTCTCCGGCGGCCTCGATGACGGTGATGTTCTTGCCCACCTCGCCCACGCCGCCGAGCGGAATGATGCGAAGGGTGTCTGGCATGGTGCTCCTAGAAGAGGGTCATCTGTTCGGTCTCGTCGGTCTCGGCCGTCGGCGCCGATGGCTCCGGGTCGGGCGAGATCGCCTGCACCGATGCCGCCCGTTCGGCTTCGATCGCCTCACGTGCGGCCAGCAGCGCGGCCGGCAGTCCTCGAATGTCTGCGAAGAGCGTCTCGCGCAGGGAGGACTGGTGCAGCGCCGCAGCTGGATGGTACATCGGGAAAACGAAGCGGCCGCCCGATCGGCGCAGTCGCCCATGGACCTCGCCGATGCGTGCGTCGGGGAGGTAGCGGCGCAATGAGTGGCGCCCAAGGGTGACGATCACGGCAGGATCCAGGGCCGCCTCCTGCCGGTCGAGGTACGGGCGGCAGGCGCTGATCTCGTCGGGCTCGGGGTCGCGGTTGCCGGGCGGGCGGCACTTCACCACGTTGGCGATGAAGACGTGCTCGCGCGCCCAGCCGATCGACCCGAGCAGCTCGTCCAGGAGCTGCCCGGCCGGCCCGACGAATGGTCGCCCGGTGGCGTCCTCACGGGCGCCGGGCCCCTCCCCCACCATGAGCACGTCGCTCAGCGGGTTCCCCTCGCCGGGGACCGTCAGCGTGCGACCGACGTGAAGGGGGCAGAGCGTACAGCCGGCGACCTCGGCCGCGACCGCCGCCAGCAGTTCGGCCCCCATCGGCGTCAGGACTCTTCGCTGACGCCTGCCTTGGCCATGTGCCGCTCCATCGCCGCGCGGCGGCTGAGGTTGACGCGGCCCATGCGATCGATCTCGGTAACGACCACCATCAGCTCGTCGCCGATGGCGACCACGTCCTCGACGCGGGCGACCCGGTAGTCGGCGAGCTGGCTGATGTGCACCAGCCCCTCCTTGCCGGGCATGATCTCGACGAACGCGCCGAAGTTCATGATCCGGGTCACCTTGCCGAGGTACTCCTTGCCGACCTCGACGTCCTTGGTCAGGCCCTCGATCCAGGCGATCGCCTTCTTGGCGTTCTCCTGCGAGACCGAGGCGATCTGGATCGTGCCGTCGTCCTCGACGTTGATCTGGGTCCCGGTCTCGGCGACGATCTGACGGATCACCTTGCCGCCGGAGCCGATGACGTCGCGGATCTTGTCGATCGGGATCTTGATGGTCGTGATGCGAGGCGCATACGGCGAGAGCTCACTGCGGCTGGCGCTGATGACCGCGGTCATCTTGTCCAGGATGAAGAGCCGGGCTACGCGGGCCTGCTCCAGGGCGTCGCGCATCACCGACATCGGGATGCCGCCGACCTTGATGTCCATCTGCAGCGCGGTCACGCCCTCGGCGGTTCCGGCCACCTTGAAGTCCATGTCGCCGTAGGCATCTTCCTTGCCGCTGATGTCGGTCAGCACCGCGTGCCGGCCCGTGGCGGTGTCCGAGATGAGGCCCATCGCCGCTCCGGCGACCGGTGCCTTGATCGGGACGCCCGCATCCATCAGCGCCAGGGTCGAGCCGCAGGTGCTGGCCATGGAGGTGGAGCCGTTCGAGGAGACGACCTCGCTGACGACCCGCATCGCGTACGGGAACTCCTCGGCGGACGGCAGCACCGGCAGCAGGGCACGCTCGGCGAGCGCACCGTGGCCGATCTCGCGCCGGCCCGGCCCACGCATCGGCCGCGCCTCGCCGACCGAGTAGGGAGGGAAGTTGTAGTGGTGCATGTAGCGCTTCTCGGTCTCCGGAGAGATCGTGTCGAGTCGCTGCACGTCGGACGACGGTCCGAGGGTCGCGATGGTGAGGGCCTGGGTCTGGCCACGCTGGAAGAGACCCGAGCCGTGGGTGCGCGGCAGGATCCCGACCTCGACGCTGATCGGTCGAATGGTGGTGGTGTCACGCCCGTCGATGCGGATGTTCTCCGACAGCACCAGCTCGCGCGAAGTGCCCTTGGTGAGGACGTCCATCAGGCCGGAGCCGATGCCGTGCTGGCGTCGGATGTCCTCCATCCGATCGCCCTGCTCGGCGCGGTTGTAGTTGGTCTTGCTGCGGCGGATCTCGGCGGCGATGTCCTTGCGGATCGCCTCGAGCCGCTCGGGCAGTCCGCTGCTCAGGTCGATGAACAGCTCCGCGGCCGCCTCGGCGTCGGGCATGGCGCGGTGCGCGGCACCGTGGTCACGGCCGAATACGAAGCGGACGAGGTCGCCGAGCTTGTAGCTGCCCGCATCGGGGTACAGCTGGTAGGCGAGCTCGAGCGTGTCGTAGACCGCGGTCGGCTGCCAACCCGCCTCGTGCGGCATGTGGCGCAGGACGAACGGCAGGTCGAACCCGACGTTGTGGGCGACAACCGGCGCGTCGCCGACCCAGGCGGCGAACTTGGTGAGCACTTCGGCCGCGGTCGGCGCCTTGTCGACGTCGCCGTTGCTGAGGCCGTGGATCTGGTGACCCACGATCGCGCGCCCTGGGTTGACGAGCGACTCGAAGCGATCGACCACCTTGCCGCCCTTCACGCGGAGCGCTGCCAGGTCGACGATGTAGCCGTTCTCCGGCTTCATCGCGGTCGTCTCGAGGTCGAAGACGACGAACTCGCCCTTGCCATCGGCGAGCGCGCTACCGAGCTTCACGATCGAGTCGGCCTTGGGGCCCAGGAACGGAACCTTCTTCGGCTTGCCGGCGGTGGCCACCAGCTTTTCCTGGAGGTCGATCGAGTGCTGCAGCTCCTTGTGGGCGTACTCGATCGCATCGGCCATGACCGTCTCGGAGAGGATCTTGGCACCCGCCTCGACCATCATCACCGCTTCGCGGGTGCCGGCCACGACCAGGTCGAGCTGGCTCTCGTCGAGCTGGGTGTTGGTCGGGTTGGTGACGAAGGCGCCGTCGATGTAGCCGACCCGGACGGCCCCGACGGGGCCCATGAACGGGATGCTGCTGATCGAGAGCGCGGCGGAGGCGCCGTTGATGGCGAGGATGTCCGGGTCGTTCTCCTGGTCGGTGGAGAGGACCGTCAGGACGATCTGCACGTCCTGCTTGTAGCCCTTCGGGAAGAGCGGGCGGATCGGGCGGTCGGTGAGGCGCATCGCCAGGATGGCCGCCTCGGATGGGCGCGACTCACGCTTGATGAAGCCGCCGGGAATCTTGCCCGCGGCGTACATGCGCTCCTCGTAGTCGACCGTCATGGGGAAGAAGTCGATCCCCTCGCGCGGCTCGGCGGAGACCGCCGTCGCCAGGAGCACGGTGTCGCCATAGCGGACCAGGACCGCGCCGTCGGCCTGCTCGGCGAGCTTGCCCGCCTCGAACGAGAAGGGCTGGCCGCCGATGTCGGCCTCTACTTTCATTGCCACTGATTCCTCCAGATGTCTTGGTGATGCCATGCGACCCGGCGCTCGGCCCGCACACGAACCTCGATCGAATCGAGGTGGCGGGCGGCGGCCTTTGCAGGCGCGGATGGCTGATGAGGGGCGGATGCCGACGGCATCCATGGGTCCGGCCGGGATGCTGGGCCGGATGCAGGCGAGCCCGGGTCGATGTGACTTCCGGGTGTTGCGAGTGCGTGATTAGCGGCGCAGCCCCAGTCGACCGATCACCGCGCGGTAGCGATCCACGTCGTTGCGGACGAGGTAGGCCAGCAGCCTTCGGCGCTGACCGACGAGCTTGAGCAGCCCGCGGCGCGAATGGTTGTCGTTCTGGTAGGTGCGCAGATGCTCCGTCAGCGACTTGATGCGCTCGGTGAGGAGTGCGATCTGCACCTCGGGGGATCCGGTGTCGCCATCGTGCGTGGCGTAGTCGTCCATGATCGCGCTCTTCGTGTCTCCAGCGAGCGGCACGTATTCCTCCACTTTTCGTTCCACTATTCCGGCGCATCGTACCAGACCGAGCTCCCCCACGCCCACGGGAGGGCCTCGGATCAGCCGATGCCGAGCGCGGCGCGACCCGCGACGGCGTCGCGGCGCATCTGGGCCACCAGGGCCTGGGCGTCGGGGAAACGCTGCTCGTCGCGGAGTCGGGCGAGCAGCTCGACGCCCATGCGCACGCCGTAGAGGTCGCCGTCGAAGTCGAGCAGGTGCACTTCGGCCAGTACCGCGGCGCCGTCGTGGAAGGTTGGGCGCGTGCCGATGCTGATAAGGGCCGGATGCCCGCGCGCGACCCCGCTGCCGGCCTCGGTGATGCGACCCGCGTAGATGCCGTTGGCCGGCATCACCGGCGGGTACTCGGGACGCAGGTTGGCGGTTGGGAAGCCAAGCTCGCGTCCGCGTCGATCTCCCTGCACCACGATCCCCTCCACGTACGGTGTCACCCCGAGCGTCCGGGACTGTTCGACGTCCCCGCTCGCCACCGCAGCCCGGATGCGGGTCGACGAGACCGCCGCGCCGCCGACCTCCACGGGCTCGACCAGCCGCAGGGCGAATCCAAGCTGCAGCGCCAGGTCCTGCATCCTCGACGCCGTCCCTCCGCGATCGCGGCCGAACGCGCTCCGCGATGACATGGCGAGGCCCCCCAATGAGATGGCCGGCCCGAGCGCGTCGAGGAAGGCCTCGGCGCTCAGCTGGCGGAGGTGCTCGTCGAAGCGGATCGGGACGGCCGAGAGACCAGCGGCCTCGATCCGTGCCAGGTTCACGCGCAGGGGAGCCAGTCGGGCGACGCGGCTGCCCGGCCGGATGACCTCGTCCGGCGGCGGGTCGAAGACCAGCGCCACGCTTGGCCATCCCCTCGGCCTCGGCGAGGGAACGCGTGGCGTCAAGGATCGCCCGGTGACCGAGGTGCACGCCGTCGAAGACGCCGATGGTGATGGCCGCGCGACCGATGGTCGGCAGATCGGCGATCGAGATGGCCTGCGGCTGGTGGCTCATCGCGCACCCTCGGGCTCGATGACGGTCCGCGGCTCCAGCAGGCCGTCGCGCAGGATGCCGATGCCGAGCAGCGCCCCATCGCCGAAGACGGCGTGCCGTCCCGTTCCCGCCGTCCCGCGTACCTGCACCGCGGATCCATGCAGGAAGCGGCCCGTCGACTCCGCATCCAGCCGCAGCTCGGGCAGGTGGAGCAGCGGTCCGGCCGGCAGGATCGCCTCGTCGAGTCGACCGGCGGTGGACAGCTCCTCGAGCCGCTGGGGCGTGGCGGCATCGGCGACCTCCAGCCCCGCCGCCTCGGTGCGGCGCAGGGCATGCAGGTAGCCCCCGCAGCCGAGGCGATCCCCGAGGTCCCGTGCGATCGACCGAATGTAGGTCCCAGGCCCGCAGCGGATGTCGCAACGCAGATCGAGCCACCCCTCGCCCGGGTCCGAAGCCAGCAGCTCGATCGAGTGGACGGTCACGCTGCGGGGAGCCGCTTCCACCGGGCGCCCCGCCCGCGCAGCGCGGTGCGCCACAACGCCGCCCGTCTTGCGAGCGGAGAAGGCCGGCGGTCGCTGCTCGAAGGTGCCGACGAAGGTCGCCAGGGTCGTCGCTGCCAGCGCGGGGTCGGGTGGCGGACCGACCGCCTCGAGCGGCCCCTGCGCGTCATCGGTCGTGGATCGAAGGCCGAGCCGAATGACCGCCTCGTAACGCTTCGGTCCCCCGGTCAGATCGTCGCTGAAGCGCGTCGCCGCCCCGACCAGGATCGGGAGCACCCCCGAGGCCAGCGGGTCAAGGGTTCCCGCGTGCCCGATGCGGCGCATTCCGGTCAGGCGGCGGACGAGGTCGACCATGTCGTGCGAGGTCGGCCCGACCGGCTTGTCGAGGTTAACGACCCCGAGCATCGGCGCGAGCCAGCTCCCGCTCGGCCTCGGCGAGCACCGGCTCGCGGGCTGCTTCCAGCGGGGCGGCCACGGTGCAGCCGGCGGCACGGACGTGCCCGCCACCCCCGAAGGCCGACGTGATCGCTACCGCATCGGCCCGGGCGCTGGTCCGAACGCTGACCCGCGTCTCGTCGGGCCCGACCTCCTTGAAGAGGATCGTCACGTCGGCGAGCCTCGTCGAGCCGAGCAGGTCCACGAAGCCCTCGGATGCGGTCGGCTGCTCACCGGTGGTCGCCAGCATGGCTGCCGTCATCGAGGCGTGGACGATCCGGCCACCGGCGCGCTGGCCGATGCCGGCCAGCATCAGGCCCCACAGCGCCAGCGTGCTGTAGGGCTTGTCGGCGTAGACCGCGCGGTTGATGGCGGAGAGCGGCGCGCCGGCCTCGACCAGCTCGGCGGCGACGCGCAGAGTGCGGGCGGTGGCATTCGGGTGCGCGAAGGTATGCGTGTCCTGGACGATGCCGGCCATCAGCACGATGGCCAGCTCCGCGTCGAGCGCGACTCCGAGCTCGGGCAGGAGAAGGGTCACCAGCTCACAGGTGGCCGCCGCCTCCGGATCGATCCAGACCGCCTCCCCGTAGCCGGGGTTGCTCACGTGATGGTCGATGTTCACGATCCGCGCCCGTGCGAACCAGTCGGCCTGCTCGGTGACGACGGACCCGATGCGGCTCAGCTCGCCGGCATCCACCACGACCGCCACGTCGGGCTCGAGCGACGGGCTGCGGCGGACGCGCTCGACGCCCGGAAGGAAGGCGAGGAACGGTGGCGGTGGGTCGACGCTCACCACCTCGGACTGCTTGCCCAGCCGCTCTGCCGCCATGGCCAGGGCGAGGGCAGCTCCCAGCGTGTCGCCGTCGGGGTTCTCGTGGCAGAAGGCGGAGATGCGCTCGGCGCCCCGCAGGATCTCGGCGACCTCTTGCATCAGTCCTCCCCCGCCTCGGCGGGGGTCGGCTCGATCGGCTCCAGGTCGAGCTCGTTGATGATCTGGAGCACGCGATCGCCCGACGCGATCGAGTCGTCCTCGCGGATGCTCAGCTCGGGCACATGACGCAGGGAGAGGCGCTCGCCGAGCTTGCGCCGGAGCCACGGGGTCGCCACGCGGAGGGCGCTCATCGTTCGCTCCCGATCGGCGTCCGTGCCAAGCACGCTGACGAAGACGCGCGCATGCCCGAGGTCGCGGGCCGTCTCGACCCGGGTGATCGTGGCGAAGCCGAGTCGCGGGTCCTTCATCTCGCGCTGCAACAGATCCATCAGCTCCTGCCGGATCTGGCTGTCGAGGCGATCTGTCCGCTGACTCACCGGCTGCGGCGGGTCACGCCTGCTCGGCCACCATCTGGTAGCACTCCACCAGGTCGCCCTCTGCGATCTCGATGTTGCCGAGGCCGATGCCGCACTCGAAGCCCATCGCGACCTCGCGCACGTCGTCCTTGAACCGCTTCAGCGACTCGACGCGACCCTCGGCCTCGACCTTGCCGGCGCGGAAGAGGCGCACCAGGCCGCCGCGCACGATGCGCCCGTCGACGACGTAGGAGCCGGCCACGTTGCCTGCCTTGCCGGCCTTGATCACCATCCGGACCTCGGCATGCCCCTCGATCTGCTCGACCTGCTTGGGGGTGAGCATCCCGTTCAGCGCCAGGCCGACGTCGTCGGTCAGCTTGTAGATGACGTCATACATCCGCACGTCCACGCCCAGGGCATCCACGGCACGCTGCGCGCCGGGGTCGAGCTTCGTGTTGAAGCCGATGACCACGGCCTCCGACGCGCTCGCCAGCTGGACGTCCGACTCGTTGATGTCGCCGGCGCCCTCGCTCACGATGTTGACCCTCACCTCGGCCGTGTTCAGCCGCTCGAGCGCGTGACGGATCGCTCCCAGCGACCCCTGTACGTCGGTCTTCAGGACGACGCGCAGCTCCTTGACCTCGGAGGCCTGGATCTGGGCGCTGATGTCCTCCAGCGTGAACGCCGTCTTGCCGTCACCGGAGGTCGCGGCCTGCTCGATCGCCTCGGCCATCTCGCGAGCGGTCTTCTCGTCGGGCACGACCCGCAGGATGTCCCCCGCCTCGGGCAGGTCGGTGAGGCCGATGATCTCGACCGCGGTCGCCGGCTCCGCCGCCTTCACGCGCTTGCCGGCCGCGTTCTGGAGGGCCCGCACGCGTCCGTGGGTCCGCCCCACGGTCACCACGTCGCCGATCTTGAGGGTCCCTGTCTGCACCAGCACGGTCGCCACGTTGCCGCGGCCCTTGGCCACCTTCGACTCGACGATGGTGCCGATCGCGGGCCGGTTGGGGTTGGCCTTGAGGTTCTGCAGGTCGGCGACGAGCAGGATCATCTCCATCAGGTCGTCGAGGCCGAGCTTCTGCTTGGCCGACACCGGGACGGCAATGACATCCCCGCCGAACTCCTCGATCAGGACCTTGTTGTCGGCCAGCTCCTGCTTCACCCGGTCTGGGTTGGCATCGGGCTTGTCGATCTTGTTGATGGCCACGATCATCGGCACCCGGGCTGCCCGCACGTGGTCGATGGCCTCCTTGGTCTGTGGCATGACGCCATCGTCGGCGGCCACCACGATGATCGCGATGTCGGTGACCTGGGCGCCACGGGCGCGCATGGCGGTGAACGCCTCGTGGCCGGGCGTGTCGAGGAAGACGATCCGCTTCCCGTTGTGGACCGCCTCGGATGCGCCGATGTGCTGCGTGATCCCACCGCGCTCGGCGGCGGCCACGGTCGTGCTGCGGATCGCGTCGAGCAGGCTCGTCTTGCCGTGGTCGACGTGTCCCATGATCGTGACGATGGGAGCGCGGGTGACGAGGTCCGCGGCATCCTCCTCGGTGAAGAGGACGCGCTTGCCGGCTCCCTCGTCCTCGCTGCCGGGCGCCACGATCTCCTGCTGCGCCGCGGCCTCCGCCGCCGCGCGCTGGGCAACGCCTCGCTCCACCGTCTCGATCCCGAGCTCACCCGCGACGAGCGAGGCTGTGTCGAAGTCGATCGACTGGTTGATGGTGGCGAAGATGCCGTTGCGGATCAGCTCCTTGATCACGTCGGCGTGGCTGACGCTGAGCGCGACGGCGAGGTCCTTCACCGATACCGAGGAGGGGATCTCCACGGGAGCCCCGCCGCGCGGCACGACCGGCTGCGTCTCGACCGCGAGGCCGCCCTCCGGCCCGCCATCACGGCGACGCTGTGGACGCGGTCCGCGGCGGGGCTGGTACCTACGCGGAGGCATGGTTCACCTCGGCCACGATGCCCTCGGGGGCTGCGGCGGTGCCGAATGCCCGCTGGATCCCATCGGCCAGGCGCTTCGGATCATGGCAGTCCGCCTGGTCGCAGACGTACGTCCCACGACCGGGTGCCCTGCCGCTCGGATCGACCGCGACCGTGCCGTCGGCGCCGCGCACGAAGCGGGTCATGGCGCGCTTGGGATGGACCGCGCGGCAGACGGCGCAGGTCCGCTCCGGCTGATGCTCAGGCCTCCGCTTCGGCATCGCTCGGACCCTCCTCGGCTGCGCCGTCGTCCGGGGCGCTGCCGTGCGCGGCGGCCGCGGTGGCCACCCCCGCATCGGAACGAATGTCGATGCGCCAACCGGTCAGCTTGGCGGCGAGGCGGGCGTTCTGGCCCTCCTTGCCGATCGCCAGCGACAGCTGACGCTCCGGCACGACGACGTTGGCGATCTTGTGCTCCTCGTCGATGCGCACGCTCAGCACCTCGGCCGGCGAGAGCGCCTCCGCCACGAACTGCGACGGGTCCTCGTTCCAGAGGACGACGTCGACCTTCTCGCCGTTGAGCTCGGCCACGATGGCCTGGATCCGCGCGCCGCGCTGACCCACCGCCGCGCCCTTGGCGTCGACGCCGACCTGGCGGCTCTCGACCGCGACCTTCGAGCGGCTCCCGGCCTCGCGGGCAATGCCGCGGATGACGACCGTGCCGTTGTAGATCTCGGGGATCTCCATCTCCATCACGCGACGCAGGAAGCCGCGATGCGTGCGGCTGACGACCAGGACCGGCCCGCGGGTGGTGCGGCGCACCTCGAGGACGTAGACCTTCAGGTGCTGTCCGATGCGGTAGTGCTCGCCGGGGAGCTGCTCGCTGACGGCCAGGACCGCCTCGACGCCCTTGCCCATGTCGAGGACCACGGCCTGGTCGGTGGTGCGATGCACCACCCCGGTCATGATCTCGCCCTCGCGGCTCGCGTACTGGCTGTAGACGACGTCGCGCTCCGCCTCGCGGAGACGCTGCCGGTAGACCTGGCCCGCGGTCTGCGCGGCGATCCGGCCGAGCTGCGCCTGGGTCACGTTCTCCGGGACGCGCACCTTGGCGCCAACGCCGGTGGTGGGGTCGATCTGCTGTGCGGCACTAACGAGCATCTGGAGCTCGGGGTCCTCGACTTCGTCGGGCGTGGCGACGACCTCGTACTCGCGATAGACGCTGATCTGGCCGGTCTCGGGGTCGACGCGAACCACGACGTTCTCGGGTGCGTCGGCGTTGCGGCGATAGGCGGATTCGATCGCCTGCTCCAGGGTCTCGATGAGGATCTCCTGGGGCACGCCCTTCTCAGCGTTCAGCTGGAGCAAGGCTCCGATGAAGTCCCGGTTCACATCCGCACCTCGCCCTTTCGGGCAGAAACAAAAACGTGGGACTGGCGAACCGACCCACGTTGCTGAGATCAGTATCGATTAGGTCCGCTCCAAGGGCCGCGAAACCGCCCGGAGTATACCAGCCGAGCACGCTCCCGCCAACCCCCGGCAGGCCGACGACCGGGCGTCAGCCGCCGATCAGGTTGGCCACGTCCCGGATCGAGATGAGGATGACCAGCACGATCAGGACCATGAATCCGGTCAGGTAGACGAGTGCCTCGCGCTCGGCGGGGAGCCGGCGACGGCGGACGGCCTCGATGACCACGACCGCGATCCGGCCACCGTCGAGCGGTGGGAACGGGAGGACGTTGAGGACGGCCAGATTGACCGACAGGATGCCGATGAAGATCAGCTGGCTGACGAGCGGGGCCTGGAGGACGCGGCCCGTCTCCGACGCAATGCCGATCGGGCCGACCGCGGTGCCGGCATCCGGCGCAAGGCCGAGCAGTCCGGCCACGGCCGACGCGAGGCCACCGGGGATCTTGATCGCCAGGTCGCCGGCCGAGGCGAATCCCTCCCAGGCGGCCTCGGCCGGATTGCCGACGCTGGGTGGGATCTCGACGAATGACGCGGGCTCGTAGCTGAACCCAACCGCGCCAAGCCCCTTCGCCTCTTCGGCGTCGCTGAGCGAGCGCGGAGTGACCTCGATCGTCTGCTCCTGCCCTGCTCGGCGGACGGTCAGCTCGACGACCTTGCCGGCTCGCGATCGCACGTAGGCCGTCAACTCGCGCGAGACATCGAAGGTCCGGCCATCGGCGGCGAGGATCACGTCCCCCACCGTGAGGCCCGCGGTCACGGCCGGGCTGCCAGCCTGGATCTCGGTCACCGTCAGCGGGCCGCGACCCTCGCTGCCTGGCAGGCTGAGCGCCACCGCGAACAGGATCGCCGCAAGCACGAAGTTCATGGCGACGCCGGCAAGCAGGACCACGATCCGGACCCAGACCGGCCTGCGGTTGAAGGCACCCTCCATCGCCTTGTCGACGGCCGCCTCGGAGAGGCCGCGCTGGCGCATCTTGTCGGCCTCGAGCTCGCCGTCCTCGCCGAGCATCTTCACGAAGCCGCCGAGCGGGATCCAGTTCAGCGAATAGCGCGTCCCGTGCCAGACCACCGATCCGATGCGCGGCGGGAACCCGACGCCGAACTCCTGGACGGTGATGCCGGCCCGCTTGGCGACGATGAAATGACCGAGCTCGTGGACGAGGACCAGCACGACCAGGATCGCGATGAAGGCCAGGATCGTGCCGAGGACGTCCATCAGGCCGCCCCGCCCAGGCCGAGCTCCACGGTCAATGCAGCCCGCACCTCACCGTCGAGCGCGACGATCCCGTCGAGATCCGGCTCGGAGCCTTCGCCCCAGCGGTCGACCGCATCGGCGATGACGCCCGCGATGCGCGGGAAGGCGATCGTGCCGGCCAGGAAGGCTGCCACCGCCGCCTCGTCCGCAGCGTTGAGGATCGTCCCCCGGTTGCCGCCCGCGGCCGCGGCATTGCGCACCGCGTCGTACGCCGGATAGCGGCCGTCCTCGAGCGCCTCGAAGCGGAGATCGGCCCACTCCTCGGGACCCCCATGGCGCGCCGGCGACGGCAAGCGCTGCGGATAGGTCAGCGCGTACTGGATCGGAAGCCGCATGTCGGGGAGCCCCAGCTGGGCCTTGAACGAGCCGTCGGTGAACTCGACGAGCGAGTGCACCACGCTCTCGGGGTGGATCACGGCTCGAATCCTATCGTACGGCAGGCGGTACAGCCATCGGGCCTCGATGGCCTCGAACGCCTTGTTGACGAGGGTCGCCGAGTCGATCGTGATCTTGGGACCCATCCTCCAGGTCGGGTGTGCGAGTGCCTGGGCAGGGGTCACCTCCTCGAGCTCGCCGCTGTGCCGGTCCCGGAATGGGCCGCCCGACGCGGTGAGGATCAGACGCTCGACCGTGTCGAGCCGTTCCCCGAGCAGGCACTGCCAAATGGCGGAGTGTTCCGAGTCGATCGGCCTCAGGCGAGCCAGCGGATCGCCATCGAGGGTGGCCAGCAATCGCTCGACCAGGTGACCCCCCGTCACCAGCGTCTCCTTGTTGGCGAGCGCGACGGTGCGGCCCGCTCGGAGCGCGGCCATCACGGCCGGCAGCGCGGTCATGCCGGTGGTCGCGACCACCACGATCTCGGCGCCGTCGAGGGTGCCCAGCTCCTCGAGCCCACCCGGCGCCCAGCGGTCGCGGAGGAGGTCGCGGGGTCGCCCGTCGGCGCACCAGACTCGAGCATCCGGCCAGGCGGCCAGCTGCGCCGCGAGGTCGTCGCTGGCGCGTCCGGCGGCGAGCCCCACCACCGAGAACCGATCCCGGTGGGCGGCGATGACCTCCAGCGCCTGCCGCCCGATCGACCCGGTCGACCCGAGCAGCACGACCCCGGTCACAGGCTGAAGCCGGCGATCAGCAGCGCGTAGATGACGAGGACCGGCGCGGCGAAGAGGAACGAGTCGATGCGGTCGAGGACGCCACCATGGCCAGGGACCAGGAATCCCGACTCCTTGCGACCGGCGGCGCGCTTCACGAGCGACTCCGCAAGGTCGCCGGCCTGGGCGGCGAGTCCGATGGTCGGGCCGATGAGGAGCGGCTGCCAGGCATCGAGGCCGATGAGCCACGCGCCGATCCCGGCCGCCACGGTGGCAGCCAGCAGCCCGCCGACGAGTCCCTCCACCGTCTTCGAGGGACTGATGTGGTCGATCAGGCGTCGTCGACCGAGCCAGCGGCCGGTGAGGTAGGCGCCCGAGTCATAGCCCCACACCACCAGCAACAACAACAGCATCCAGGCCGTCCCGGCATGCAGGTTCAGCGCGCCGACGGGAGTCGTGGCGGTTCCGCCCGCCGGCGCCAGGTGGGCGACGACCACGATGAACGGGGCAAGCAGCCCGACGTACGCGACCCCGAACGAGGTTACGGCCCAGGTGATGAATCCGTCGCGAGGCTCGGCGCGCGTGAAGCCGGCCACGCCCAGCACCACGATCGCCGCGGCGAGAGTGACTGCCGGCAACCCCGGTGGGTCGGTGGCGCGCAGCAGGTCGGCCAGCGCCCCGCCGACGAGAGCCTGGTTGGCTGCCACCAGGCCCGCGCCGGCGACCACGATCCCCACCGCCAGCGCCACGACCTGCGGCGGCGCGAAGCCGCCCGCGTCGAGCAGCGAGATCAGCTCGACCAGCGCCAGGAAGACGAGCAGGCCGACCAGCGACGAGGTCCACGGCTCGCCGAGGAGGGCAACGGCGACGACGATGGGCGCCAGGATGCCGGCACTGATCAGTCGGGTGGCGAGCATCGGCTCATCATGCGCCGTACCGGCGCTGGCGTTGGGCAAACTCCTCGATTGCGGCATCGAGATCGGCCTCGACGAAGTCGGGCCACAGCGTGTCGGTGAAGACCAGCTCGGCGTAGGCGCCCTGCCACAGCAGGAAGTTGCTGGTCCGCTGCTCACCTCCGGTGCGGATGATCAGGTCTGGATCGGGCTGGCCGGCGGTGTAGAGGTGCTCGCCAAACCGATCCTCGTCGATCTCGTGCGGCGGCACGCCCGCCGCGATCAACGCCCGCGCGGCGTCGATGATCTCCGCCCGACCGGCGTAGTTGAAGGCGATGTTGAGTGCCATCCTCTGGCCATTGGCGGTCCGATCCTCGGCCTCCCGGATGGAGCGCACGATGTCGGCCGGTGCCTCGTGCAGGCGGCCGATGACCCGGACCCGGATGCCCTCTTCGACGAGCTCGTCGGTGTATTTGCGGACGGCACCGTCGATGAGCCCGAGCAGGCCGGCAACCTCGTCGTCGGGGCGACGCCAGTTCTCTCGGCTGAAGACGTAGAGGGAGAAGACCTCGATCCCCTTGTCGGGCGCGACGCGCACGATGGGACGGATCGCCTCGACCCCCTGGACGTGGCCGGCGATGGCCGGCAGGCCGCGCGCCGCGGCCCAGCGGCGATTGCCGTCCATGATGATCGCGACATGTCGCGGTTGCTCACGGAGCGGCAGCGCCTCAGACCTCCATCACTTCCGCTTCTTTGCGCTCGCTGCGCTGGTCGACGACCTCGACGAATCGATCGGTCATGCGCTGCAGCGCCTCGAGCTCGCGGCGCTCCTCGTCCTCCGACAGGCTCCCGTCGCGCAGCGCCTTCTTCAGGTGATCCGCGACCTCGCGCCGGTGGCCGCGCAGCTCGACCCGCGCCTCCTCGGTTCGCTTTCGGACCTGCTTCACCATCTCGCGGCGGCGCTCCTCGGTGAGCGGCGGGACGTTGAGACGCACCACGGTGCCATCGACGTTCGGGGTCAGGCCGATGTCGCTCTTGATGAGGGCACGCTCGATCGCCGACAGCACCGATCGGTCCCATGGCTGGATGACGATCAGGTGCGGGTCGGGGGTGCTGATGCCGGCAATCTGGTTCAGTGGGGTCGGCGTGCCGTAGTACTCGACCTGGATCCGCTCGACGAGCGCCGTCGAGGCCCGGCCCGTGCGGATGCCGGCGAAGTCGCGCTCCATCGCCTCGACCGTTCGCTGCATCTTCGGTTCGGCCGCCAGGATCTCCGCGTGCGTCACGTCCGCTCCTCCCCGCCGATGCGGGTTCCGATCGTCTCGCCCCGGACAGCGCGCAGGATGTTGCCCGGCTGCGTCATGTCGAAGACGACGATCGGCATCTCATTGTCCATCGCGAGGCTCACCGCCGTGCTGTCGAGCGCCTCGAGGCGGCTGGCGAGGAGCTCCGTATAGCCGATGTGCGTGAAGCGCGTCGCTTCGGGATGCTTCTCGGGGTCGGCATCGTAGACGCCATCGACCCGCGTGGCCTTGAGGATGACTTCGGCCGCCAGCTCGACAGCCCGCAGCGTCGCCGCGGTATCGGTCGTGAAGTAGGGGTTGCCGGTACCCGCCACCAGGACGACGACGCGTCCCTTTTCGAGGTGCCGGACCGCGCGGCGCCGGATGTAGGGCTCAGCGATCTCGTTCATGGCGATGGCGCTCATCACCCGCGTCGCGCAGCCTGCCTGCTCGAGCGCATCCTGCAAGGCCAGGCCGTTCATCGCGGTCGCGAGCATCCCCATGTAGTCGGCGGTGGCCCGATCCATCCCCGATGCCGCGGCCGCGACGCCTCGGAAGATGTTGCCGCCCCCGACCACGACCGCGACCTCGATGCCGTCACGGCGTGCCTCGGCCACCTGCGATGCGATGCCGCGAACCACCTCCGGGTCGATCCCGTACTGGCGATCCCCCATCAGCGCCTCGCCGGAGAGCTTCAGCAGCACCCGGTGCGGCAACCGTGCGACCTCGTGGGCGGGATCGGTCAATTAGGCGGCCTCCTGGCCGTCGCGTTCCGCGGTCTCGCCGACCGCCATCCGCGCGAAGCGCGCGACGCGGATATTCTCGCCCAACAGGGCTATCTTCTCGCTGATCAGGTCGCTGACCCGTCGCTCCGTGTCGCGGAACGGCATCTCCAGCAGGCAGACCGACTCCAGCCACTTGTTCAGCTTGCCCTCCACGATCTGCGGCACGCGGTCGGCCGGGCGCCCGTCGCGCTCGGCCTCGCCCACGTACTCGGCCCGCCGCTCGGCGAGCACCTCTGCCGGCACGTCGTCTCGGCTCACCCAGCTCGGTGACAGGCCGGCGACCTGCATCGCCAGCTCCCGGGCCAGCTGCTGGAAGTCGTCGGTGCGCGCCACGAAGTCGGTCTCGCAGTTGAGCTCGAGCAGCACGCCCAGGCGCGCGCCGTGGTGGATGTAGCTGGTGATGACGCCCTCGCGCACCTCGCGGTCCGCCTTCTTGGCCGCGGTCGAGAGGCCCTTCTCCTTGAGCCAGGCGACCGCCTGCTCGACGTCGCCGCCGCTCTCCTCGAGCGCGCGCTTGCAGTCCATGATCCCGGCCCCGGTCTGCTCGCGCAGGGCCTTCACGTCCTCCGGTCTGATCATCGCGTCTGGTTCGTTTCCTTCCTGTCGGGGTCCAACCCTGCCTCAGGCAAGCGTCGGATCTTCGTCGGTCTCTTCCTCGGCCGCCTCGGCGGCGCGGCGGGCGCGTGCCCGACGCTCCTCCTCCTCGTCCTCCTCCGGCTCGGGCTCGAAGACGAGCGCCTCGCCGCTGGCGAGCGCGGCGCTGTAGTCGGCATCGGCCACCAGCGCAGCGTCGTCGACGGGCGGCAGCGCCTCGGCCTGCTCGAACTCCTCGTCCAGGCGGGCCTGGCGCTCGGCCTGCGCCTCGAGTGCCGCATCGGCGACCTTCGCGCAGATGAGGCGCACCGATCGAATGGCGTCGTCGTTCGCCGGAATGACCCAGTCGATCTGGTCGGGGTCGCAGTTCGTGTCGGTGATCGCCACGATCGGGATCTCGAGGCGGCGTGCCTCGAGCACCGCGATCGACTCGCGGTGCGGATCCACGATGAAGAGCGCACCCGGGACCCGGCGCATGCGCCGGATGCCGCCGAGCGCGGTGTTGAGCTTGGCGATCTCCTCGGTGAGCTTGCCAGCCTCCTTCTTCGTGAGGCGTTCGAACTCACCGGCATCGCGCCGAGCCTCGAGCGCCTCGAGGCGCTGGATGCGGCGCTTGATGGTGGTGAAGTTGGTGAGCATGCCGCCCAGCCAGCGGTTGTTGACGTAGTGCTGGCCGGCCCGCTCGGCCTCGGCCGAGACCGATTCCTGGGCCTGCTTCTTCGTGCCGACGAAGAGGATCGCGTCCCCGCGACGGATCGTCTCGCGCACGAACTCGAGAGCGGCGTCCAGGCGGGTGACCGTCTGGGCGAGGTCGATGATGTGAATCCCGTTGCGCTCTCCGAAGATGAAGTCGCGCATCTTGGGGTTCCAGCGCCGGGTCTGGTGTCCGAAGTGGACGCCAGCCTCCAGCAGCTGCTTCATGCTGACGGCAGCCAAGTGTTCCTCCGGTTCTTTCCTCCGCTCGCCTCAGCTCCCGTCGGTCGACCCGTCTGCGAGACGGGCACCGTGGACCGCGGGATCGGCGGGCGTGTGTGATGGGTCATCGGCCGTGGCGAGCCCATGTCTGAGCACGTTCGGACCGCGCGGCAGTATAGCATCGGCCGCTCCCAGGCTCCCTGCCGTGCTCCAGCACCGGTGCAAACGGTACCGAAGTACCCCAATCCCCATTCCTCTCGTACCTTGACCCGACCGAGATCACTGCGACCATGCGGCTGCCTGTTTCGTCGAGGAGTCGCACCCGCATGGCACGCCGAACCCATCTGCCCCTGCTCCGCATCGCCGCCATGCTGGCGATGGTGGCAGGCGGCGCCATCGCCGTCCCCGCTGCCGCGACGGACCGGATCGTGGTCGTCCAGCGCGGCGACACGCTGAGCCAGATCGCCCTGGAGAACGGGGTCAGCGTCGCGCAGCTCCAGGCGCTCAACGGCATCGCCGATCCGAACCGGATCTACGCCGGCCAGCGGCTTCGGGTCACCGGGCAGTCGGCACCTGCACCGGCGGTCGCCAGGCCGGCTGCCCCGGCTCCCGCGCCGGTGGTCCACGTCGTGGCGTCGGGCGAGAACCTCACCTGGATTGCCAGTCGATACGGCTCGACCATCCAAGCCATTGCCAGGGCCAACGGCATCGCCAATCCCTCCTTCCTGCGGGTCGGGCAGCGCCTGACGATCCCCGGTACCGCGGTGCCGCCCGCGCCCGCTGCCGCCAGTCCGGCCGCCAAGCCGGCTGCGCCGGCGGCCGCGCCGGTCGTCCACGTCGTGACGTCGGGCGAGAACCTGACCGGCATCGCCCGCCGCTATGGCTCGACCATCAGTGCCATCGCCAGGGCCAACGGCATCGCCAATCCCTCCTTCCTGCGCGTCGGGCAGCGCCTGACGATCCCCGGGGCAGCGCCATCGGTGCAGGCTCCGGCCTCCGGCATGCCGCCGAGCATCTCCATGCTGGTCGCGGCGCGGGCCCCAATCGGCGACCTCATTCGTGTCGAGGCGAAGGCACAGGGCGTGCCGGTCGCCTTCGCGCTGGCGGTCGCGTGGCAGGAGTCCGGCTGGCGGCCGGGCGTCGTCAGCCGGGCCGGGGCGGTGGGCGTCATGCAGCTCACCCCACCGACCGCTGACTGGGTCGCCAGCACGATGCTCGGGCACGGCATCGACCTGTATGACGCTCGCTCGAACATCCAGGCGGGCGTCATGCTCCTGCGCCACTACCTCGACCGATACGACGGCGATCGCTCGCTGGCGCTGGCCGCCTATTACCAGGGGCAGACGGCGGCGGACCGCTACGGGGTGTACGGGATGACCCGCCCGTACATCGCCTCCATCATGGCGCTCGAGAAGCTCTTCGGCGGCTGAGGCCGCGCAGGCTCACCAGGCATCGATCGCGGGATGGTGGCTGAGCCGCCATCGCCCATCGTCGTCCCGCCACACCGTTAGCAGGTCGATCCGCACCCCGCCGTGGCCCGCGTTCGGCCAGGCGGCCAGGTAGCGTCCCATCGCAGCGCGCAGACGGCGAAGTCGCCTGCGATCGATGCTCTCCGCAGGACTGCCGGTGCGACCGCTGCGACGACCCTTGACCTCGATGGCAACCAGGGCGCCCCGATGGATCCCGTGCGACGAGGTCGAGCTCTCCCTCCGGGCAGCGCCAACGGCGCACCAGGATCGTCCATCCCCGCGAGGCGAGCCACGCGCCGGCGACCTGCTCGGCGCGTTCACCGAGCGCGTGACTTGGATTCGGCATCCCGGGCTCCTCGACGGGAGGCGAGCAGCGCGATCGGGCCCTAGTCCTCGGGGTCGAGGTCCTCTTCGGTGACGATCACCGCCTCGAGCAGCATCTCCAGCGAGAGCTGCTCACCGGCGAGCATGAGGCGCAGCGGAGCGAAGGAGCGCCGATGCCACTCGCAGGGACCTTCTGCCATCAGCGCCTCGACATGCCGGCGGGTGCCGTAACCCTTGTTGCGGGCGAACCCGTATGCCGGGTAGCGGTCGTCGAACTCGGCGCAGATCCGGTCGCGGGTGACCTTGGCCACGATGCTCGCCGCCGCGATCGAGGCACTGATGGCATCGCCGTCGATGATCGGCCGCTGCGGGAGATCCACCTCGCGCAGGCTGAGCGCGTCGATGACGAGGTGATCCGGGGTGGGGTCCAGGTGCCCGAGCGCCTGTCGCATGGCGAGCTTGGTTGCCTGCAGGATGTTGATTCGGTCGATCACTTCGACCTCCATGCAGCCGACGCCGACGGCCTCGGCGCGGTCGAGGATCAGCTCGTACAGCGCCTCCCGGCGTGCCTGGGGCAGCACCTTGCTGTCGCGCAGTCCCTTGATCCGATGGCGCTCCGGGAGGATGACCGCGGCCGCCACGACCGGTCCCGCGAGCGACCCGCGCCCGACCTCGTCGATCCCCGCGATGCGACGGAATCCAGCCAGCCGCAGTTCGCGCTCGTGGTGCATGTGGGCGTCCCGCGGACGCGAGGCGGGCCGCTTCGCGCGGCGTCGGGGTGTTGCGAAGAATCCGCCAGTCACCGGCTCAGCGGCCGGGTCGGCGCTCGCGAAGGGTGGCTGACTTCCCGACACGGTCGCGCAGGAAGTAGAGCTGCGCACGACGGGCCACGCCGTGACGGACGATCTCGATCTTCTCGACCCGCGGCGCATGGACCATGAAGGTGCGCTCGACGCCGACGCCGGAGGCGATGCGACGAACGGTGACACGCTGGTTCAGTCCCCCGCCTCGGAGTCGCATGACGGTCCCCTCGAAGACCTGGATTCGCTCGCGGCTGCCCTCGACGACCTTGACCGACACCTTCACGGTGTCGCCAGGCGCGATCGCGGGAACGTCGCTGCGGAGCTGCTCGCGCTCGAGCTCCTTGATCGGATCCATCCTGCGGGAACCCTCGTTATCGCGGCATTAGCCGCGGATGATCGGCTGCTGATGCGCGCCAGAGCGGCGCGAACGTGAGGAACGCGACCGACTCGCGGCCGCGACGTGGCGGAGTATAGCAGCGGCTCGCCGGAAGCGACAAGGCGCGTCAGGTCGGCGGGTCGTCGGGGTCGCCGATGGCCTTCAGGTCCGCCAGGTCCTGGTCGGTCAGCGGCGCCGTGGCCAGCAGGTCGGGGCGGCGGGTCAGCGTCCGACGCAGCGCCTCGACCCGTCGCCAGCGCGCCACCTCGCCGTGATGGCCCGACAGGAGCACCGGCGGAACTGCCGCGTCGCGGAACCGCTCCGGACGGGTGTAGTGCGGGCCCTCGAGGAGGCCATCGGCGAAGGAGTCGGACTCGTGCGAATCGGCGTCGATCACCCCGGGCACGAGGCGGCCGACGGCATCGATGAGGACGAGCGCGGGCAGCTCGCCGCCGGTCAGCACGTAGTCACCGATGCTCAGCTCGCGATCGGCCAGGGTTCGGGCGCGCTCGTCGATCCCCTCGTATCGGCCGCACACCAGGACGAGGCGTCCGGCCCCGGCGAGCTCGCGGGCCAGCGCATCGGTGAGGCGTTCGCCGGCGGGATCGAGCAGGATCACCTGGGTGCCCTCGACCCGCAGCGGCTCGATGGCCGCGAACAGCGGCTCGGGCCGCATCACCATCCCCGCTCCCCCGCCGTAGGGCGCGTCGTCCACGACCCGGTGGCGCCCGATGCCGTGCTCACGCAGGTCGTGGAGCGTCACCGACACGATGCCGCGCTCGACCGCACGGCCGATGATCGAGGTGCGGAGCGGCGCGTCGAACAGCTCGGGAAAGAGGGTGACGACGTCGATCGCGAGCAGGGCGGCGGAGGGGTCCGGCATCGGTCAGACCTCCTCGGCCTCGTAGCGAACGACCATCCGCCGCGCAGCGAGGTCGATCGCCCGCACCACCTCGCGCAGCGCCGGAACGAGGATCTCGCCATCGGGACCCTCGATCCGGTAGACCTCGTTCTCCCCTGCCCGGAAGATCTCCACGACCTCGCCGAGCTCGCTCCCCGCCTCGTCGACCACGGCGAGGCCGATCAGCTGATGCCAGTAATAGGTGTCTGGCGGCAGCTCGCCGGCCGGCGCTTCCAGGTAGCGGCCGACCAGCCGTTCCGCGGCGTCGCGATCCGCGATCCCTTCGAGGCGCAGGATCGGGACGCGACCGCCCCAACCAGCTTCGAGGATGGCGCGGCCCTCGGCCTCGTCCTCGATCCAGACCGACTCGCCTGCGGCCAGCCGTTCGGGATGGTCGGTGAGGGCTTCGATGCGCACGGAGCCGTCGAGGCCCTTGGCGCCGATCACGCGGGCAACCGCGAGGCGCTCAGTCGTCGCCGACGATCTCCAACTCGACATGGCGGCCGTCGCGCGCGCCCATGACCCGGAGGAGGCTGCGGATGGCGTTGGCAATCCGCCCGTCGCGGCCGATGATCCGGCCCATGTCGCCCTCTCCGACCTTGAGTGTCAGCGTGACCTCGTCGTCGGCCTCGCTCATGTCGACCACCACCGCGTCAGGGTCGTCCACCAGGGACCGGGCCACGTACTCCAGGAAGGCCTTCATTCCGTGGCCTCGGCGTCCGGCGCCGGCTCAGCGGTGGCGGCGGCTTCTTCCGGCGGGGCTTCCTCCACGACAGGGGCTTCCTGCGCGGCGGGAGCGTCCTCCGCGGCGGGAGCCTCTGCGACCGCGACGGGGGCTTCCGCTGCCGCGGGAGCTTCGGCGGCGACCGCGGCTTTCGCAGCCGCCTTCCGCGAGCGCTTCGGCTTAGCTGCGGGCGAGGCGGCAACGGGCGCTTCCGCGGAGGGCCGGCTACCGTTCAGCTTGATCAGCTTCGCCACGGTGTCGGAGGGCGATGCCCCCTTGCCGATCCACGCCGCGAGACGCTTAGCGTCGATCTGCACGGTGGCAGGCTTGGTCAGCGGGTCGTAGAAGCCGAGGATTTCGAGTGCGCGGCCGTCACGGGGGCGGCGACTGTCGATCGCCACGACCCGATAGCTCGGCCGCTTGGTGGCTCCCACCCGCGAGAGCCGAATGCGTACTGCCAAGGGTTCTTTACCTCTCTCTTGATCGCGCGCCGCACGTCAGTCGACGGTCAGCACGCCATGGATCTCCAGTCGATCGTCGGTGGCGGTTGCGCGAATCGCAAGCTCGCCGATCTGGTGGAGGATATCGCGAAGTTCGGTTCCCGGGTCGAAGATGCCGCCCAGGGCATCCGCGAGGGTCGGTACATCGGCCCAGAATTCGTTGCCCGCGCGCCCGCCGGTGAGCTCGAACGCATCCCGATAGCGATCGTCACTGGCCAGCGCGTCCCCTGCGGCGTGAGCCTCCAGCGCCGCGGCGACGTCCGCCGCGTCGAGCCCGATGACCACGACCCCATCCATGATGGCGTAGGCCACCGTCCCGATCTGGGGCACCGCCACGGTCGTGACCGCGACGCCGGCCACCTGGCTGCTGGTGACCTGCGATCCACGCTCGGCGAGGGCCGACCGCATGCGGTCCAGCGCCGCGGGGGCGGCCGCCGGGTCCGCCGGACGCAGCAGGATCTGGCCACGCGGGCCGTCGGCGTCGATCCCGCCGAGGGCGAGTGCCGCCTCCCCGTCGAAGAGCGGCAGCAGGTCGCGGTCGACGTTGACGCCGAGTCCGATGGCGGCGATCGCCCGCAGCTGGTTCAGCGCCTCGGCGGCCGGGGCAAAGGCATCCTCGTCGCCGAGGGTCGACTCGAGATCCTGGAGGCTGTCCGACGCCCCGAAGACGACGAGCTGCGCGCCGGCCGTGCGCGGGATCCACTCGGCGAGCGTCGAGGGCCGATTCCCCAGCGCGTGCGCATGCCGCGCCCCCTCGCTGGCAGCGTCGGCGGCAAACGGCGCGGTGCCGTCGAGGTGCAGCCCGTCGGTCCCCGCAGTGATGGCGAGCGCTGCCATTCCGAATCCGCCGAGGCGGGCCCCCTCACTCAGCCCGAGGGCCCGCGGGAGGTCGACGTAAACCGCCGCCAGTCGGTCCGTCGCCACGTCACGCATTGCAGTGACAAAGGCGGCCGAGTCCGCGAGCGACGGCGCGAGGTCGGCATCCGCCTCGAGCGCGGCGCGCACCTGCTCGGGCGTGGCGGCCACGACCAGCAGGTCGTCGAGCAGCGCATAGCTGGTCGCCTCGCCGATCATCACCGCCTGCCCGCGGAAGGTCTCCTTCCTGAATGGCCCGCTCGCGGCAAAGAGACGTGGCACGGCGGCGGTCGCAGCCCCGAAGTCCTTCACCCCTGCCAGCAGGAGCATCCCTGGGGCGGAGCCATCCGAAGCCGGCGAGGCTGCGAGCGCGATCTGGCCGCCAAGCCAGGGCCGAACATCGGCGAGGTAGTCGATGCCGGCATCGCCGAGCAGGCGCTGCGCGACCTCGTCGATCTTCTGCTCCATCGCCGCCGGATCCCCGAAGCCGCGCAGCGTCCCGATGAGGCCGAAGAGATCCGCCTGCTGCCCGGTCGAGGGCTGCAGGTACGCGCTCAGGTACAGGGCCGTGTCCGCAGGCGCTGCCCGGGCAGCCCGATCGGTGGCCGCCGCGAAGAGCAGCAGGTAGGTCGCGACCACGGCCACGCCGAGCATGACGAGCACGGAGGTGCCCGCGACGACCAGGCGTCGCACCTTCGGCTATCCGCCCAGGATGCTGCGCAGCCCGCTCCCGCCGCGCGGCAGACGACCCGAACCGAACTGCCGCATGAGCCGTTGCATCTCGCCGAACTGCTTGAGGAGCCGGTTCACGTCGGCCGGTGTCGTGCCGCTGCCGGTGGCGATCCGTCGACGGCGGCTGGCCTTGATCGTCTCGGGGTGGCGTCGCTCGCCAGGCGTCATCGAGTCGATGATCGCCTCGATCCGCTTCAGCTGCCCGTCGTCGACTGCCTCCTGTGCGGCACCGGCCAGCTGCCCCGCGCCGGGGATCATGCCCAGCAATTGGCCGATCGGCCCCATCTTCTTGACCTGCGCCAGCTGGGACTTGAAGTCGTCGAGCGTGAAGCGCGACTCCATCAGGCGCTGGGCAACCCGCTCCGCTTCGGCCAGGTCGACAGTCTCCTGGGCGCGCTCGACGAGGGACAGGATGTCGCCCATGCCGAGGATCCGCTGCGCCAGGCGATCGGGGTGGAATGGCTCCAGGCCGTCGGTCCGCTCCCCCGTCCCGATGAAGGCGATCGGCAGGCCGGTCACGCTCCGAATGCTGAGCGCCGCGCCGCCCCGCGCGTCGCCATCCATCTTCGTCAGCACCAGCGCCGTCAACGGCAGCCGATGATGGAATGCCTCGGCCACGCGGACCGCATCCTGTCCGGACATGGCATCGACGACGAGCAGCGTCTCGGCCGGGGTCACCGCACCGGCGACCCGCACGAGCTCGTCCATCATCGGCTCATCCACGTGCAGGCGCCCCGCGGTGTCGAGGAGGACGACGTCGAGGTTCCGCTGCCGCGCCTGGTCCATGCCGGAGCGGGCGATCTCCAGCGCTGGCGTCCCCGCCGGACGCGTGTGGACCTCGACCCCGATCTGGTCGCCGAGCGAGACGAGCTGGTCCACCGCGGCTGGGCGGTAGACGTCGGCCGCCACGAGCAGCGGCTTGCGGCCGTCGCGACGCAGGCGGACCGCCAGCTTGGCGGCGGTCGTCGTCTTTCCCGACCCCTGGAGGCCGACGAGCATGATCAGGCTCGGCTTGGCGTCGAGCTTCAGGTGATGGCGCTCACCGCCGAGGACGGCGACGAGCTGGTCGTGCACCGCCTTGACCACCTGCTGGCCGGGATTGACACCGGTGAGCACGTCTGCGCCGAGCGCACGCTCCCGGACCTGCGCCACGAAGTCCTTGACCACCCGGAAGTTGACGTCCGCCTCGAGCAGGGCGAGCCGGATCTCGCGCAGCGCGACGTCGAGGTCGGCCTCGGTGATCTTGGCCTTGCCACGCAGGCGATCGACGACGCCCTGCAGGCGTGCGGAGAGTGATTCGAACATGCGGAACCGATGCGGGTGCGCGTCGCGACTGGCCGGCGGCCGCGCGAGACGGCTGCCCATTCTAGGCGGGCCCTCAGCAAGCGGCAATCACCGCCGCTGGTCTGCCAGTCAGGCCGCGAGCAGCCACTCCACGTAGGCGCCGGGATCGAACGGGGCGAGCGAGTCGAGCTCCTCGCCGACCCCGGCGAAGACGATCGGCAGCCCGAGCCGGTCGGCGATGGCGACCGCGACCCCGCCCTTGGAGGTGCCATCCAGCTTGGTCAGGACGATGCCGGTGACGCCGGCCTCGCGACTGAACGCCTCCGCCTGGGAGAGGCCGTTCTGGCCGGTGGTGGCGTCGAGCACCAGGAGGACATGCCGGGGCTGCCCGGGCAGGCGGCGCTCGATCACGCGGCGGATCTTGGCGAGCTCGGCCATGAGCTGCACCTTGTTCTGGAGGCGGCCGGCGGTGTCGACGATCATGACCTCGGTCCCTCGCGATTCTGCGGTCGCGACCGCGTCGAAGGCCACCGCACCGGGGTCGGCGCCGGGACGCTGGGCGATGACCGGCACGCCGATCTGCTCGCCCCACAGACGCAGCTGGTCGATGGCGGCGGCGCGAAACGTGTCGGCGGCGGCAAGGACGACGCTGTGGCCGTCGCCGGCGAAGCGGGCAGCAAGCTTGGCGATGGTCGTCGTCTTGCCCGACCCGTTGACCCCCACAACCAGGATCACGGCAGGCGGCGATCCGAGCTCGAAGCTGCCACATCCGACCGCGTCGAGACGCTGACGGATCTCCTCCCCGAGCGCCGCGCGCACGACCTCCCCCGTCGCCGATCCGCCGACCCGTTGCTGCGTGGCGCCGATGACCGCTGCCGTGGTATCGGCCCCCACGTCGGCGGCGATGAGCGCCTCCTCCAGCTCATCCCAGGTCGCCTCCGCCACCCGATCGCGGCCGAGGAGCGCCCGCAGCCGCGCCCCCAGCCCACTTTGTTGCGGCCGCAGGCCGAGGCCCGTCGGCTCGCGCCGCGGGCGAGCCATCATCCGACGGCCACCTCGACGGGCACATCTGCAAGCCGCAGCGACAGGAGCCGCGAGACCGCGGCATCGGTCATCGTCACGCCGTAGATCGTGTCCGCCGTCTCGATCGTGGCCCGGTTGTGGGTGATCACGACGAAGTCGATGGTCTGCGCCAGGAGTCGCAGGGCATCCGCGAACCGGCCGATGTTCGCCTCGTCCAGGGCGGCATCCACCTCGTCCAGGATGCAGAACGGGACCGGATTCACGCTGATCATCGCGAACAGCAGCGCTACGCCGGTCAGGGCGCGCTCGCCGCCCGAGAGCATCGGCAGGCGCTGGAGGCGCTTGCCGGGAGGCTGGACCGCGATCTCGATGCCGCCGGGAGCCTCCCCGTCCGCGTCGCTCATCTGGAGCGAGGCGGAGCCGCCGGCGAAGAGGAGGCGGCAGAACTCGTCGAACTTCGCACCGATGGCGACGAAGGCGGCGTTGAACTGCTCGGCGATCTCCGCGTCCAGGCGCCCGATCAGCTGCTCCGTCGACGCGGTCGCCGCCGACAGGTCGGCGTCCTGCCCGGCCAGCGTTTCGAGGCGCCCGGCGAGCTCGCGATGCTCGTCGATCGCGAATGGGTTGACCGATCCGATCTGCGACAGCGTGCGCCTGACCCGGCTCAGCTCGTCCTGGACCGCCTCGAGCGTCGCGTCGGCATCCACGACCGCCTGCGCATCATCGGTGGAGGGTGGGTCCGGCGCCTCGACAGCCGGTGGCAGCGATTCGATGGCGAGGTCGCGTTCGCGCCCAATGGCGACCAGCTCGTCCTCGTGGCGCTGACCATCGAGCGCGGCGGATTGCGCCTCGCGCTCCAGCTCCGCGAGTCTGGAGGCCGCGCCACCGCGCGTCCGCTCACGCTCGAGCAGCTCCGCTCGCAGCCGGTCGCGCTCAGCGTCAGCGGTCTCGCGCTCGGCGGTGGCGCGCGCGACGGCGGCGGTCGCCTCGGCCACCGCTCCCGCGGACGCGGCACGGTCCTGCTCCGCAATGGCGAGCGACTGGCGGTCACCCGCAAGGGCCGCCCTGAGCTGTTCGCCGCGAGCCGCATCCACGGCCTGGGCGAAGCTACCCTCGCGACCCTCCGCGTCCTGGGCGTCGGCAGCCGCTTGGGCCGCCTGCCAGGCCGCGCGGCGGGCATCGCGTTCGGTTGCCGCCTCCGCTCGCGCCAGCTGCGCCGACCTGACCGCAACGGCGAGTGCTTCGAGATCGCGCTCGGGCGGTGAGGTGGTCCGTTCGGACGTGGCCACGTCGGCGCCGCCGGTCGCCGCCAGCTCGGCGGTCAGGTCGCCGACCTGCGCTCGCGCGTGTTCGAGTGCGCCGGCGGCACGGGCATGCGCGGCCCGAGCCTGGGATGCCTGAAGCTCGGCCTCGCCCTTCGACGAGAGCGCCCGTTCGCGATCCGTCTGCGCCTGCGTCGCGCTGACGAGGGCGACGCCGGCCGCCTCACCGGCTCGAGCCTGCTCGGCGTCGAGCGACTCGACCAGCTGGGTGAGCTCGCGACGGCGCGCGTGCTGGCGGGCCGATTCGCTGGCAGCCTCATCCCGGCGGCCGCGGACGATCACGATTCCGCGTTCGTCGGCGAGGTCACCTGCAGCCGTCACCGCGGTCCATCCTCGCGGCAGCTTCCGCCACCCACGCAGCAACGCGGGGAGGTCCGGCGCGAGGACCGCGCGCGCAATCAGCTTCGGGGGCGATGTGGCACCGATCCACTCGCCCACGGTCATCGACCCCCCCACCGCTTCGAGCGCGGCAACACGTCCGTCGGCGGCGTCCGCGACATCCGCGGCCAGCAGGCGCGCGGTCCCTCGCGCGTCCGTCGCGTGCTCCCCCATCTCCCCGTCCTGCCAGAGGAGGGCCTGCTGCAGCTCGCCACCGACGAGCGCCTCCATCGCCGCCCACGCCTCGCGCGGCGGGTCGATGGCGTCCAGCAGCACGCGCCAGCCGGCATCGGCCAGTCGCGATCCCAGCCTCGAGGCACTCTCGGCCCGTTCGCGGAGGGAGTCCTGCTCGGCGCGCAACCCGCCGACGCGTTCCGCCAGGGCGGTGGCATGCGCGCGCGCCTCGTCCGCTCGGCCCTGGGCGGCATCGCGCTCCGCGTCGGCAGCCGCGAAGCGAGCCGCCGCATCGGACTCGGCCGCCTCCGCGGCTGCGAGCTCCCTGGTGGTCGCTTCCACGTCGGGCTCCGCCGTCGCGACGGCAGCGGACGCTGCGCGCAGCTCGGCTTCGATCTGCTCTGCGCGGGCCGACGCACGGACGGCTGCCTCGTCGCGCCGGGCCGCCTCGACGATCGAGGCCCCGGCCAGGGCTCGCGCCGCGGCCAGCGACTCTTCGGCGGCAAGCGCGGAACGGTCCGCTGCCTCGAACGCCTCCGCGGCTGCGCGCCAGCGACGCTCGGCGTCCCGGGCCGCCTCCCACGTGGCGTCGGCATCCGGCGTCGCGGCAGCCGGCTCGGCCGCCAACCTCGACGCGATCGCGTCGAGCTCGGCCTGGGAACGGTCGATCGTCGTGGCGAGGTCGGCATGTCGGCGGGCCAGCGCATCGGCCTGCGCCTCCGCTCGGATGAGTGCCTCGCGTGCGGCCTCGCGCCGCTCGGAGGCCGCCCGTGCGGCCGACTCGGCGGCCCAGTAGCCGGCCTCCGCGGCGGCGATCGCCTCGCGTCCGGCATCCTCGTCGGCGCGGAGGGCTGCCAGCTCGGCGTCGGCCGCGGCCTTGCGACGGCGCGCATCACCCAGCGCCTCGCGGGCAATCGCCTCGCGCCGGCGATGGACCTCGACCACCAGCGTCCGAGCCCGGCGGCCGAGGGAGTCGTGCTCCTGCTGGTGCTGTGCCTGCAGTGCCAGCCTTCGGACCTGCGGCTTGAGCTCGCCGATCAGGTCGCCGACGCGGCTCAGGTTGTCGCGCGCCTTGGCCAGCCTGCCGAGCGCCTCGTTCTTGCGAACCTGCAGGTTCTTGACGCCGGCAGCCTCCTCGAAGAGCTGGCGGCGCTCCTCTGGGCGCAGGGAGAGCGCAGCGTCGACGGTGCCCTGTCCGACCACCACGAGCTCGTTCGCGCCCAAGCGTCCGCCGGCGAGCAAGTCGACGACGTCGCGCAGCCGCGCCCGGGAGCCGTTGATGAGGTACTCGGTCTCGCCGGATCGGTACGCGCGGCGACCGATCGAGACCTCGCTGAAGTCGATGGGCAGCCAGCCATCGCTGTTGTCGAGCGTCAGGATCGCCTCGGCCATGCCCTGGGGGCGCCGCCCCTCGCTGCCCGCGAAGATCACGTCATCGGCCCGCCGCGTCCGCAGCGAGCGGTTCGACTGCTCGCCGAGCACCCAGCGCACGGCATCGGCCATGTTGCTCTTGCCGGAGCCATTCGGGCCGATGACCGCGGTGACGCCACGCTCGAAGACGAAGCGCGTCGGATCGGCGAATGTCTTGAAGCCGTGGAGCCGCAGCTCCTTCAGCCGGGTCACGGGCCGGCCTCGGGCAACGGCTCGTTCGTCAGCTGGGCGAGCGTCACGGCGGCCGCATCCTCCTCGGCCCGCTGGCGGCTGGAGCCGTGGCCGGTGCCCATCGGCGTGCCATCGACCACCGCGGCGACGGTGAAGGCCTGCCGATGCGACGGTCCACTCACCTCGGTCACCTCGTACCGCGGCTTCTGGTGGTGATGGCGCTGGGTCCACTCCTGCAGCCGGCTCTTCGCCGACTTGTGCGGCGCCTCGGCTGCAGTCGGGGCGACGAGCGGAGCGAAGATTCGGCGCAGCCAGCGCTGGGTCGTGCCGAAGCCCTCCCGCACGGCAAGCGCGCCGGCGAGTGCCTCGAAGGTCGCCGCAAGCAGGGAAGGACGAGAGGCGCCACCGCCACCCGCCTCGCCGCGGCCGAGGAGGAGGTATCGGTCCAGGCCGAGGCCGAGCGCGACGGATGCCAGCGAGTCGCGATTGACGAGCGCGGCGCGACGGGCGGTCAAGAGCCCCTCATCGTCATCGGGGAAGCGGTCATAGAGCAGCCGGCTGACGACCTGGCCGATGACGGCGTCGCCGAGGAACTCGAGGCGCTCGTTATGACCCGGCGCGGCGCCCGGATTCTCGTTGAGGTAGGAGCTGTGAACGAACGCCTGGCGAATGGCCTCCGGATCCCGCAGGACGATGCCGAGTCGCTCACCCAGCTCGTCGATCTGCGACCTGGCCATGGGCTCCGATCGTTACTGCTGGTGCTCCTCGATGAACTCGACCGCGTCGGAGACCTTCTGGATCTTCTCGGCATCCTCGTCGGAGATCTCCATGCCGAACTCCTCCTCGAGGCTCATGATCAGCTCCACCAGGTCGAGCGAGTCCGCATTCAGGTCCTCGACGAACGAGGCGGTCGGGGTGACCTCTTCCTCGTCAACGCCGAGCTGCTCGACGATCAGCTTCTTGAGTCGGTCGAATGTGGTTCCGTCGGCCACCGTCAGGCTCCTCCAGGCGATGATCTGGCAACGCTTCCCAGGACGCCGTTCACGAGACGGCGAGCTGCGTCCCCGGAGTAGGTCCGGGCAAGGGAAACGGCGTCGTGAATCGTCTCCCCGCTCGAGGTCGCGGCGGAGTATAGCACCTCCCAGAGCGCGCTCCGGAGGATCGTGCGCTCGACTTTTCCGAGCTCGGTGACCGGGATCGCGGGCGCGAACGCGGCGATCCGTTCGTCCAGGTCGGCACGATGCTCGAGCACCCCGCCCACGATCTGGCGTGCATGGGCGGCGACGTCCTCAGCCGTCTCCTGCTCCTCGACCAGTCGCGACAGAGCCGCCAGCGCCTGGGCCGGGCGGAACTCGTCCTCGAACAGGGCGAGGAGCGCGAGTCGCCTTGCCTCCAATCCTGGACTGGGTCGAATCCGCCGTCGCCGGGAGGGCGCGCTGGTCAGGCGTCGCCTCCGGGTCCCGCCACCAGCGGCTCGGTCCCGCCCGCGATGAGGTCGGAGGCGTCGCGTCGTGCGAAGGCGGGATGCTCTCGCGTCCATTCGGCGATGAGCTGCGGAATGCGGGCCGTCGCGGCCTCCGAGGCAACCCGGATCGCGTTCTCGAGCATCCGGGCCCGCGCCCGGCCATGCGTCACGATGCTGACCCCCCGGACGCCAAGGAGAGGTGCGCCGCCGTACTGCTCGTAGTCGAAGCGATGCTTCAGGCGGTCGAATCCCGGCTTCAGGGCGAGCAGGGCAAGGGGTGCCATGGGGCCCTGCTGCAGGTCAGTGCGGAGCGACCGAAAGATGTAGCTGCTGAGCCCCTCGAAGAACTTGATGACCACGTTCCCCACGAAGCCGTCGCAGACGACCACGTCCGCCACGTGGCCGACCATGTCGTTGCCCTCGACGTTGCCGATGAAGTTGAGGCCGCTCTCCCGGATGCGGGCGTGGGACTCGCGAGCCAGGGCGTCACCCTTCTCGGCCTCCTCGCCGATGTTCAGCAGGCCGACGCGCGGGCTCGCGACCTTCAGCACGTGCTCGGAGTAGATGGAGCCCATCACCGCGTAGTGGACGAGGTTGCTGGCCTCGGAGTCGACGTTGGCGCCGACGTCGAGGATGAGGATGGGGCCGCTGGCGGTGACGAGGTGCGCGGCGAGCGCCGGGCGGTCGATGCCCTCGATCCGTCCGAGGCGGAAGACGGCCGCCGCCATGGTCGCTCCGGTCGATCCCGCGCTGACGAGGGCATCGGCGAGGCCGTCGCGGACGAGGTCGGTCGCGACGCGGATCGAGGAGCGCCGCTTGGCGCGCAGCGCCGCGGCCGGGTGCTCCCCCATCTCGATCACTTCGGGGGCATCGACGAACGAGACGCTGGCCGGATGCCCGCGCCCGAACTCGGAGATCTCGGCCTCAATGCGAGGCACGTCACCGACCAGGATCACCTCGTCGGCGTGGGAGGCGGCGTACGTGATGGCGCCGCGAACGATCTCGCGCGGAGCGAAATCGCCGCCCATCGCGTCGACCGCGATGCGCATCAGCGGCGCCGCCTCAGCGCTGGCCTTCGGCCGGCGCGGTTGGCTCGATCACGACCGCCTCGCGGTCGTCGTAGTAACCGCAGGTCGGACAGACGTGGTGTGCGAGCTTCAGCTCGTGGCAATGCGAGCACTCGACCAGCGGCGGAGCGCTGATCGCCAGGTGCGAGCGGCGCTCACCCTGGCGTGCCTTCGAGACCTTTCGCTTGGGAACGCCCACGAGCGACTCCTACATCGGATTGAGGGGACGTCGCAGTATAGCCGCCGATCAGTCGTGGGTCCCTTCGAGCAGCCGTGCGAGCGCGGCCAGGCGTGGATCGAGCTCGTCGGTGACGCAGTCGCAGCTCCCCACGTCCATGTGCCGCCCGCAGCCAGGGCAGAGGCCCGGGCAGTCGGCCCGGCAGAGGGGATGCATCGGCTCGCTCACCACCAGCTCGTCATGCACGACCGTTCCAAGGTCGATCTGGTGCTGGGGGTCGATCGCCAGCGCCTCCTCGTCCGGTGCCGGCGGCGGCATGGCGACGCCCCGCTGCGGATCGATCGTCGGCAGGAATTCCTCGGCGAGCTCCAGGTGCACGATCTCGACGAACGGTTCGAGGCAGCGCGAACAGGTGCGGCGCACCGGCGCGTCGACCGCGCCACGCAGCAGGATGCCTCGGTTGGTCCGCTGCAGCCGGAGCTTCCCGTCGATGGGGCCGGCGAGCTCGACATCCGCGCCGAGTGCCAGGTAGCGATCCCGGAGGGCAACCTCGCGCGTCGCTCCGGGCGCCTCCTGGAGCAGGCCCGCCACGTTGAGGATGATCACGACCCGGCGGCGGAACCCATCGCTTCCGGCTCGACCTCGATCGGTTGCAGGTCGCCATCGTCACCGGCGGGTCGCGGGGGGCGGTAGCGCTCGTCGAGCATGTCGATCCCCCGCTTGATGCTGGTCAGCGCCTTGATGCACTCGCCCTCGAGCCGGATGAGGACCCCGGCGGCGTACTCGTCGCCACCGCGCCGGATGTCGGCCGCCTCGCGCGTCGCGGTGTCGATGATCTCAGCCGCGCGCTGCTTCGCCATCTGGACGAGCTCGCGGTCCTCGAGCATGCGCGCCGCCTGCTCCTGGGCGCGCGCGATCACCGCATCACCCTCTTCGCGGGCTCGCTCGGCGATGCGCGCAGCCTCCTCGGTGATGCGCCGCGCCTGGGCGACCTCGGGCGGCACCGCTACGCGCAGCTGGTCGATCAGCTCGAGGACGGCCGCCTGGTCCATGACCACGTTGTTGGTGAGAGGCAGCTTCTTCGCGCTGGCGGCCAGTGCCTCCAGGCGCTCCACCAGGAAGATGATGTCCGTGGCTGCGACCTCCCGCGACGTCTCGTTCGTGGCGGGATTATAGCCTCGCCCCCGCTCCCTCAGACCGTCGTCGGGAAGCGTTGGCGCAGCGCGGCGGCGACCGGGGCCGGCACCATCCCGGTGATCTCGCCACCGAACTGGGCGACCTCCTTGGCCAGGCTGCTCGAGAGATACCCGTAGTCGAGGGCCGACATCAGGAAGACGGTGTCGACCCCCGGCTGCAGCTTGCGGTTCGTGTGCGCCATCTGCAGCTCGGCCTCGAAGTCGCTCACGGCGCGCAGGCCGCGGACGATGAAGCCCGCCTCGTTGTCCCGAGCGAATTCGACCGTCAGCCCATCGAACCCGCAGACCTCCACGTTCGAGCCGAACTCGGCGACCGCCGCGCTGATCTGCGCGATCCGCTCGTCCACGCTGAAGAGCGGCGACTTGCGCGGGTTGTTGAGCACTCCGACCACCAGCCGATCAAAGAGCGTGGCGGCGCGACGCGCCACGTCGAGGTGCGCGTTCGTCATCGGGTCGAACGAGCCCGGGAAGACGGCGATGCGGCTCATCTCTCCTCCACTCCATCGGCTCCGTCGGTCGCATCCAGGAAGGTCAGGGTCGTCTCGCCAAAGCGGCGCTCCCGCGAGGGGGCGAGGCCCGCCGGCACCGGGATCGGCGTGCGCCAATGGTGCTTGACGACGACGGTCGCCCGCGGCGCCAGGCGGCCGACCAGCCGCTCGAGCGGCGCGAGGATAGCACGCTCGTCATACGGCGGGTCCACGGCGACGAGGTCGAAGCGATCGCCATCGGAGCGGTCGAGGAAGCGCAGCACGGCGGTGGCATGGACCGATGCATGCTCGGCAACCCCGGCCCGTTGCAGGTTCTCGCGGATGGCGGCCACCGCCCGACGGTCGTGCTCGACGAAGTCGCAGCTGGCCGCGCCACGCGACAGCGCCTCGATCCCGATCGATCCGCTCCCGGCGTACAGGTCGAGCACGCGTGCGTCAATCACCCGCTCGCCCAGGATCGCGAAGAGCGTCTCCTTCACCCGGTCGGTGATCGGCCGGGTGCCACTCCCGCGCGGTGCCACCAGCGGACGGCCCCGGGCGGTGCCGGCGATGACCCGCATCAGGCAGCGTCCCCCTCGTCCTCGGCGCTGGCCAGGTCGTCCCGCAGGCGGACCAGCTCGGGACGGGTCCCGAGCGCGGGATCGGCGCTCACCAGCTGCCGGGCAAGGGTCCCGGCGCGCTCCGCGAGGGCGAGGTGCCGAGGCTCGAAGAGCGACGCCACCCGCAGCGGCGGCAGCCCCGACTGTCGCGTGCCGAGCACGTTGCCCGCCCCGCGCAGCCGCAGGTCGGCCTCGGCGATCTCGAAGCCGTCGCTCGAGCCGCGCACGACCTCCAGCCGCTCCCGCGATCGGTCGTCGACGGCATCGGTGAGGAGGATGCAGTAGGACTGCTGATCGCCGCGACCAACGCGACCGCGCAGCTGGTGGAGCTGCGCCAGGCCGAAGCGATCCGCGTCCTCGATGAGCATGACCGATGCATTCGGGACGTCGATGCCGACCTCGATCACCGTTGTCGCCACCAGCACGTCCAGCTCCCCGGCGGCGAAGGCGGCCATGGTTGCGTCACGCGCGTCCGCCTTCTGCTGGCCGTGGACGAGGCCGATGCGCAGGTTCGGCAGCACCGCCTGCAGGCGCTCGACCTCGGCCTCGGCCGATGCCGCGCTGAGGGCCTCGCTCTCCGTGACCAGCGGAACGACCACGAACGACTGCCGTCCCGCGGCTGCCTCGGACGCGAGGAACGCCTCGATCTTCGGCAGGGCGGAGCGGTTGCGGATCTCGGTGCGGATCTCGCGACGGCCCGGCGGCATCTCGCGGATGGTGCTGATGGCCATGTCCGCGTAGAAGGTCAGGGCCAGCGTGCGTGGGATGGGCGTGGCGGTCAGCGCCAGCAGGTGCGGCTCCCGCCCGGCGCCCTTGGCCTGGAGTGCCGCGCGCTGCGCGACCCCGAAGCGGTGCTGCTCGTCGACGACCGCCAGCGCCAGCCGGTCGAAGCTGACGGCCTCCGCGATCACGGCGTGGGTCCCGATCACGACCTCCGCCTCCCCCGCCTCGATCGCGTCGTGGATGCGCTTCTTGGGGGTCCCGCCGAGCGAGCCCGAGAGGAACTCGGCCCGCACCCCGAGCCCCTCGAGCAGCGGCGCCAGCCCGAGGTAGTGCTGCCTGGCGAGGATCTCGGTGGGCGCCATGAGCGCCCCCTGCCATCCCGCCCGCACGACCGCCGCCAGCGCCACGGCGGCGACCGCCGTCTTGCCGCTGCCGACGTCACCCTGCAGGAGGCGGCGCATCGGCTCGTCCGAGCCGAGGTCGGCCACGATCTCGTCCATGGCGCGCCGCTGGTCTCCGGTCAGCTCGAAGGGCAGGGCGCTGACCAGCGCTGCCATTTCGGCCTTGTCGACGGCGACCGAAGCGGCTCGCTGGCCGGCCCGCGCCTCGCGCGCCTGAGCCATCGAGAGCTGGAGTGCCAGCAGCTCGTCAAAGGCGAGACGATCCAGCGCGGCCGGCACGTCCGCCGCCTCCTCGGGGAAGTGCGCGGCGCGGAGGGCATCCGCCAGGTCGGGAAGCTCCCCGCGCTCGGCCGGCAGCAGTGGATCCTCGACCGCGGGGAGCGCGCGCTCCAGCACCCGGGCCAGCAGCTCACGGATGCGCCGCTGGGTCACGCCTCCAACCAGCCGGTAGATCGGCACCACCCGCGCGGTGTGGATCGACTCGTGTCCGACCGGCGAGAACTCCGGCGAGGTGAACTGCGGCCGCCAGCCGCGGAAGGTCACCTTGCCGCTGATCACGACCTCCGATCCCGTCTCCAGGCGGCGCTCGACGTAGCGTCGCCCGAACCAGATCGCCTCGGCCGACCCGCTCCCATCCGCGAGCTGCGCGATGACCCGTTGCGGGCGCCGGCCGAAGCCCGGCTCGACCTTGACATCGGTCACCTTCACCCGCGCCGACTGCTTCTCGTCGGCGACCAGCTCCCCCAGTGGGCGGAGGTCGCTGAAGTCGTCGTATCGGAAGGGGAGATAGAAGAGCGCCTGCCGCGGGGTCGTGATGCCCAGCTTCCCGAATGCCGCGGCGCCGCGTGCCAGCTCGGGGAGGACCGAGCGGATCGGCCGGTCGAGATCGTCCGGCGAGAGCAGCCCGATGGCCGGACGCGGGGTCGCCGTCATCGAAGCGAGTGGGCGCGAGGAAACGCGGCGAAGTCGCAAATCTCCTCGTACGGCGGCTGCCAGCCGTCGGTCGTGTCGACGAGGAGGATCGGGATCGGCAGGTCGAGCGGCTCGAATCGCCCGTCCGCGAGATCCGCGGCGAGCGCAGCGGCGCGATCGGCGTCGAGGTGTGCGGCATGTCGCTCGCCGCGGCTGGTGCGCTCCGCGTAGCGCGACTGCACGACCTCCGGCGCCGCACTGCAATGGATCAGGCCGGCGTCGCTCCACCCGAGCAGAGGCTTGAGCTCAGCCTCCGAGAGCCCACGCCGAAAGTTGCTCTCGATGATGAGACCGGCACCGGCTTCGATCAGCTTCTGGGCCGCCAGGAAGAGCATCGCGTATGCGCCCGCGCCGAGGCGCATCGAGGCGGCGACGTCCGATGGCGCACCCAGGGCATCGGCCAGCGCCTCCTTCAGCTCATCCCTCACCAGGAGAGGCAACCGGAGGTCGGAAGCCAGCCGGCGGGCCAGCGTCGTCTTCCCGCTGCCCGGCGCCCCCGAGACGATCAGCAGCGTGGGCGCGCTCGATTGCATGGCCCGATCGTAGCGTGCTAGGATCGGGCCGTTCCGGCAGCGCCGAGGTCTGGTGCGCCGGTTCGTTCATGAAACGGAGATTCCCCCATGGCCCGAGCCTGCGACATCTGCGGCAAGCGCCCGATCACCGGCTGGAACCCCCAGTCGGTCGGGATGAACCGCAAGCGCGCGCTGCGCCGTTGGCTGCCGAACCTGCAGCCGATGGTCGTCCCGCGCAACGGCTCGCCGGTCCGCATCAAGGCCTGCTCTCGCTGCATCCGGACCGCCGAGAAGGTCTGAGTCAGCCCTCGGCCCCAGCGTCGAGGATCAGCGTGAACGGTCCGTCGTTCACGATCTCGAGCTCCATCTCCGCTCCGAAGCGCCCCGTCTCCACCCTGCGGCCGCCCTCGCGCAGCCGCTCCGCGAACCGCTCCACGATCGGCTCCGCCACGTCCGGCGCCGCGGCGAGGGCGAAGCCCGGCCGGCGTCCGCGTCGCAGGTCTGCCAGCAGCGTGAACTGGCTCACCACCAGGAAGGCGCCTTGGACCTCGTCGATCGCCAGGTTCGTGCGTCCCGCCTCGTCCTGGAAGTAGCGGAGCGCGGCGACACGGTCCGCCAGGCGCTCGGCCAATTCCGATGTATCCCCCACGCCAACCCCAACCAGGACCGCTGCTCCTCGCCCGATGGCGCCGACGACCTCGCCCGCGATCCGCACCTCGGCGCGGCTCACCCGCTGGACGACGAGGCGCACCGCCGCTAGGAGCCCGGCGAGGGAAGCGGGCTGGTGATCGGCCCCGACGACTCGCCCTCCTGGGGCGCGGCGAGCGCCGACTCGGTGAAATGGGCCGATGCGTTCCAGATCATCCAGCCCTCCGCGCCGTTGTCACTGGCGGCCTGCATCTCCTGCAGCACCTGGGCGGCGGTGTACGGCGGGAAGGGACCGAAGCCGAAGTCCTGGATCCAGGGCCGGATCACCATCCGCAGGCCGGCGCGTTCCTCGTTCATGATCTTGAGGGTCTCGTCGATCACCTCGTACGGGTGGTCGTTCGGGTTGGCGAAGCCGAAGGTGTAGGGGCCGTAGTGGCTCGGGTAGACCATCGGCGAGAAATAGTCGACGTAGGGCATGATCACCTCCGGTCGCTGTCCGATCCCCTGGTCGTCGGTCGCGATGAAGCTGATCGGGAAGACGTCAGCCGAGAAGAAGGTGCGGGTGCCGGCGAGCGCGCCCGAGACCACCCGGAAGAGCCGACGGATGGCCGGCAGCCGGAACGACTGCGTGTTCGGCAGGTTCGTGTCGGCCGTCGCGTAGTCGCCGTCGCTGAAGAAGCGGACGTAGTCGAGCTGCACCTCGTCGAAGCCTTTCGCGGCAAGGTCGCCTGCGAGCGCCGCGATGTACTCGGCCACCCCGGCGTTGTACGGGTCGAGCCAGATGCCGCCGCGATAGTCGCGCCATGGCTCCCCGGTGACGGCGTTCATGACCGCCAGGTCGGGCCGCGCGCTGCCAAGGGTGTTGTCCTTCATCACCACCAGGCGGGCGATCGTGTAGATGCCCCGCTCCTTCAGCTTCGGGAGCACTTCGTCGAGCTGGAAGAGCGGCGCCTGCATCACCGCGCCGACCGCGGTCGCGGCCGGCAGGTCGGTGGCCCAGTAGAGGTTGCCAGCAGTCTCCTTGACGTCGATCACCATCGCGTTGACCTCGGTGCGGTCGATGAGATCGAGCATGGCGTCGAGGCGTCCGCTGCCCTCGAAGACGGCGGATGGAGCGTAGAGCGCCCGCGCCACGAACGGGGTGAGGGCCACGTCCTTGGTCATCTGCGCATCGATGGGGATCACGCCGAGCCGATAACCGGGCATCTTGTAGATGAGCGTGCCCTGCTCCGGGACGCCGGGAAGGGCGTACTGCCCCTGCGCATCGGTCTCCACGGGCTGCGCGGCACCCTCGACGAAAACGCGGACGCCGGCGATCGGCTTCCCGTCGCCGTCGACGACCTTCCCGCTCACCACGTTGGGTCGCAGCGCGACGGTGAGGCCCTTCTCGTCGGGAATGGTGCCGGTGCCGTCGTCGAAGCCCCGTGCGGTCACGTCGACCGTGGCGCCTCCGCTGGTGTGGATGATCGCGGTGCCGTCTGCGCCCGTGACCGCGGACGCGGTCCCGGAGCGCAGGGTCGCGTTCGGGATCGGCGCCTGGTTGGTGCGGTCCACCACCGTGACCGTGACGTCGCGCGGCGGCAGAGGGGTCGGGCTCGGCTTCGGTCCGGGCGCCGAGCAGCCGAGCACGATCGACGCCAGCACGCCGATGGCGAGCAGGGAGCGGACGCGGGCAGGCAACCTCACGCGTCACCTCCCGACGCGGCAGCACGCAGGGCCCGCACTGTCGCCGACAGGTCCCCCTGCTCGCGGTACAGCGCCCACCCGGCGACCATGACCTCGCCGCCGGCTGCGTGCGCGGGGCCGATGCTGTCGAGATTCACGCCGCCGTCCACGCCGATCGGCAACGACAGGCCACGACGGTCGATCTCCTCGCGCAGCTGTGCGATCTTCGGCAGCACCTCGCTCATGAAGGCCTGACCTCCACGCCCGGGATGCACGGTCATGACGAGCAGCAGGTCGATCGCGTCAAGGTACGGCAGCACGGCGTCGGCCGGCGTCTCGGGGTTGAGGGCCAGTCCCGCGGCTCGACCGTAGCCATGGATCGCGGCGATCACCTCGGCAGGGTCGTCATCGGCCTCGACGTGCGCCACCACCAGGTCGCTCCCCGCGTCGGCGAAGGCGCGCGCGTGGCGCAGGGGCTGCGAGACCATGAGGTGGGCGTGGTACGGGACCGAGGCCAGCGGGCGGACGGCCTGCACCACCACCGGGCCCATCGTCAGGCTGTCGACGAAGTGACCGTCCATCACGTCGAGGTGAACCGAATCGACGCCGGCGTCGACCGCTCGGCGCACCTCGTCGCCGAGCCGTGCGAAGTCGGCGTTCAGCAGGCTGGCGCTGATCTGCGCCGGACGGCTGGTCATGCGGTGACCATGGGCAGTGCGGCGGGGATCGGCCTCCCGGCGAGCTGGGCGTGGAGCTGACCGCAGGCTGCCTCGATCTCGCGGCCGCGCGTGTCGCGCACGGTGACCGCCACCCCCGCCCGCTGGATGGTCGAGGCGAAGCTGTGCACGCCGGCCGCCGAGGTCCCGCTCCAGCGCGATCCGGGCGTCGGGTTGAGGGGGATGAGGTTGACGTGGCAGAGCCAGCCGCTCGCCAGCTCGGCCAGGCCGGCGGCCTGCTCCTCGGCGTCGTTGACGCCGTCGATGAGCACGTACTCGAGGCTGACCCGCCGGCGGGTACGAGCCGCGAAGCGGCGGCCCGCCGCCACCACCTCGGCGATCGGCCACTTGCGGTTGATGGGGACCAGCTCATCGCGCAGGCCGTCGCTGGCCGCGTGCAGGCTGATCGCGAGGTTCACCTGTGGCAGCTCGTCGACCATGCGGTCGATGCCCGGCACGACACCCGAGGTGCTGACGGTGATGTGGCGCGCGCCGATCCCGAGGCGGGCCGGGTCGTTGAGGAGCCGCACCGCCTCGAAGACGCGGTCCGCGTTGTTCAGTGGCTCGCCCATACCCATGAACACGATGTTGTAGTGGCTCCGCCCGCCGCCGGGACGCCAATCCGCGCCAAGCGCAAGCCACGGGTCGCGGTGCCAGTGCAGGACCTGGTCGACGATCTCGCCGGCGGTGAGCTGCCGTCCGAAGCCTGCCTGCCCGGTCGCGCAGAACGGACAGCCGACCGCGCAGCCGGCCTGCGAGCTGATGCAGACCGTCGTCCGGGCGGCAGCGGAGCCGCGCGTGGGGTAGCGCATCAGCACCGACTCGATCCGCTGGCCGTCGGCCAGCTCGTGGACGGCCTTCGCCGTCAGCCCGCCATCGGCCTCGAGGGTGTGGCTGCCGACGATCGAGGAGAAGCGGTATTCGGCGGCCACGGCGGCACGCAGCGGGCGGGGCAGGTCCGTCAGGTCGTCGAGGCTGCGGGCCGTGGGCCGATGTGCCCCGGCGAGGACCTGGTCGGTCCGATACGCGGGCTCACCGCGGGCGGCGAGCCACGCGGTGAGCGATGCAGGGTCGACCTCGCTGATCGCCGGAGGAATCCCGGCCAGTGGTCGTTCAGTCACGACGCCCCATGATCAGCATGAGGTAGTAGAGGAACGTCAGCAGAGCTGCGAGCGCCGCGGCGACGTAGGTCCAGGCCGCTGCCTTCAGGACCTCGCGGGCGCCGACCTGTCGCTCGCCGGAGACGCCCAGGCTGCTCACGAAGGCGAGCGCCTTCCCCGACGCGCCGATCTCGACCGGCAACGTGATGAAGGTGAAGACGACTGCGGCTCCGAAGAAGATCAGCCCGACCCAGGCGAGCTCCAGGATGCTGAACCAGACGCCGGCGATGATCAGCCACGGGGCAATTCCCGAGCCGAGCTGCGCCGCCGGCACGATCGTCTGCCGCAGCGCCATCCACGGGTCGCGCTCGCGATCCTGGAGGGCGTGGCCCACCTCGTGGGCGATGACGGCTGCTGCCGCCACCGACAGCCGGCCGGCGCCCAGCGGAACGCCAACCGAGCGGTCCGTCGAGTCGTAGCGCCCCAGCTGCGGCGTCGCCGCCACGGCCTGGCTGACGCGCAGCACCTTGCCGCGCGGGTCGTAGTGGTCGGTCAGCTGGCCGGGTGTCGGCTCGATCTTGACGTCGGTGAGGCCCTGGCGATCGAGCAACCGGCGGGCGAAGTCGAACGCGGAGAGATCGATCCCGGAGTCGACCTTCGACCACCGGGCATAGGTCGAACGAACGCGCCAGGCCGCCCAGCCGGTGATGGCGATGCTCGGCAGCATCACCAGCAGGACGTACGGCAGGAATGAACCCATGGTGTTTGGCGCTACCTCCTTGGAAGCGGGCCGAGTATAGCCGAGGCTCCCTTTCCCCTTCGTGAAGGGGAGGTGAAGATGGCTACGCCGGCGCCGGCCCGCCGCCCAGCAGCACGTGCTCGCGCGGGAGGCCGCGGCGCCAGGCGTCGGCGGCCATCACCGGCTTGCCTTCCGGCTGCACGAGCTCCAGCGCGAGCGCACCTTCGCCGCAGGCCACCGACGGCCACTCGCCCGGAAGGAGCGTTCCAATGAGGGGTCCGTCCACGCCGGCGACGGGATGCGCCGCGCGGATGTGCAGGCGCCGCCCGTCGAGCGTCGTCCAGGCGCCCGGCCATGGCTGCAGGGCCCGGACACGGCGGTCGATGACGGACGCACCCTGGCGCCAGTCGATCCAGCCGTCCGTCCGGCTGAAGGGCCGGATCATCGTCGCCTGCCGCTCGTCCTGCGGCCTCGTCTCGATCGTTCCGGCGGCCCAGGCGGCCAGCTGGGGTGGAACCATCTCGGCGGCGAGCTGGGCGAGCCGCCCCTCGAGCTCGGGTGTCGTCTCTCTCCCCTCCAGAACGACCGGCCACTGGGCGACGATCGGGCCGGCATCAAGGTCGCCGGTCATCACCATGAGCGTCACGCCGCCCTCCGGATCGCCGGCGAGGATGGTCGACGCCACCGGCGCCGCGCCACGGTGCCGGGGCAGGAGCGACGGGTGGACGTTGAGCGGCGGCCGCTCCCCCACCTCGAGCAGGTCGGACGGAACGAGCTGGCCGTAGGCGGCGAGCAGGAGCCCGTCCGGCGCGAACCGGCGCAGCAGGTCCCGCCCCTCGTCCGAGCGGAGGCGGCGCGGCGTCACGAGGGCAACGCGGTGGTCTCGCGCCCAGCCGGCCACCGGCGACGGGCGGGTCTGGAGGCCGCGGCCGGCGGGCCGGTCCGGCTGGCTGAGGACGAGCAGCTCGTCGCACAGTGCCGGGAGCTGCGCGAGCAGTGGTACGGCGAACGAGCCGGTGCCGAGGAACGCGATCCGGCCGAGCAGCGGCACTAGGTCCCCGCGGTCGTCGGTTCCTCCACCTCGCTCGGGTGGTCGCTGACGCGGACCAGCTCTTCGAGCGAATCGAGGTAGTCGATGTACAGGACCCCGTTGAGATGATCGATCTCGTGCTGGAGCGCCCGCGCGAAGAGCTCCTCGCCCTTGACCCGGAACTCCTTCCCGTGGCGGTTCCTGGCCTTGACGGTCACCTTCGCGTGCCGATGGACCTCCGCCACGAAGCCCGGCACCGAGAGGCAACCCTCCCAGTCGATCACCTCGCCACTGGTGCGCACGATCTCCGGGTTGATCAGCTCGGTCACCTTGTCCTCGAGCTCGATCACCGCGACCTGCAGCGGCACGCCGATCTGGTTGGCGGCGAGGCCGATGCCCGGTGCCTCGCGCATCGTCACGACCATCTCCGCCAGGAGCCGATGGAGCGACGCATCGAAGTGCGTCACCTTCCGCGCGCGCTCGTGCAGGATCGGCTCGTCGGCGGTCAGAATCGGACGGGTGGCCATTGCCCGCATTGTACCGACGCTACAGCAGGGATTCGGGGTCGACGTCGATCGCCACGCCCGGCGGGACGTGCTCCAGCGCGGCCGCCCGAACGGCCTCGTCGAGGGCGCGGATGACGACCTGGAATCGCCAGCGACCGGCGCGACGAGGCACGTATGACGGCAGGGGTCCGTGGACCTCCACCCCGTTGCGGGCCACCGCGGTCGCGGCCTCCCGTCCGCGCGCCTCCGCCCGTGACCGGTCGGGATCGGCGACGAGCAGGCGCGCCAGGACGCTCGACGGCGGATAGCCGAGCAAGCGCCGCCGGGTGAGCTCCTCGTCGGCGAAGCCGTCGACGTCGAGGCGGCTCGCCGCGCGGATGGCGTAGTGGCTCGCAGCGTAGGTCTGGATCAGCACCCGGCCCGGCCGGTCGCCCCGTCCCGCGCGCCCCGCGACCTGCGCCAGCAGCTGGAAGGTGCGCTCCGGGGCGAGGTAGTCGGGAAGGTTGAGCGTCACGTCCGCGGCGATGACGGCCGCCAGCGTCACGCTTGGCAGGTCCAGGCCCTTGGCCGCCAGCTGCGTCCCCACCAGCACGTCCACGCGCCCGTCCCGGAAGTCGTCGTAGATCGCCTCGAAGCCAAGGCGCGCGGCGAGCGCATCGGAGTCGAGACGCGAGACCCGCAGGCGTGGGAAGCGAGCGCGCAGCTCGGCCTCGACGCGTTGCGTCCCGGCCCCGAAGTAGCGGATCCGACCGCTGCCGCAGTTGGGACACTTCTCGGGAGGCCTGGCGGTTCGCCCACAGTGATGGCAGCGCAGCTGCTCCCCGCTCAGGTGGAAGACGAAGGGCAGGTCGCAGTCCGGGCAGCGCAGGCTCTCGCCGCAGTCGCGGCACAGGACGAAGGTGGCGGCGCCGCGTCGGTTCATGAGCAGGATCGCCTGCTCGCTCCCCGGCTGGAGGCCGGCCAATGCGTCTGCCAGCTGCCGGGAGAAGATCGAGCGATTCCCTTCGGCGAGCTCGGCCCGCAGGTCGACGATCTCGACGGTCGGGGTGCGGCCCACGCGCCGCTCGAGCAGCCGCGCCCGTTCGACGAGGCCGCCCCGCACCCGCGCGATGGTCACGACCGACGGCGTTGCCGTGCCCATCACCACGCGTGCACCCGTCAGCGCAGCACGGCGGCCGGCGACCCAGCGCGCGTCGTAGCGGGGTGTCCGATCGGCCTTGTAGGCGCCGTCATGGGCCTCGTCCACCACGATCAGCCGCACGTCGGCGAGCGGTGCGAAGGCGGCCATGCGGGTCCCGACCACGACGCGGGCCTCGCCGCGCAGGATGCGCCACCAGGTGTCGTGACGCTCCCCGGCGGAGAGGCCGGAATGCAGCACCGCCAGCTGCTCCCCCACCAGCGAGGCGACCCGATCGGCGAGCTGCGTCACGAGCGACACCTCCGGGACGAGCACGATCGCCGAGCCACCCTCACTCAGCACCGATGCGAGGGCGGCGAGGTAGACATCGGTCTTGCCGGCCGCGGCGACTCCCTCCAGCAGCAGCTCGCCACCGGCGGGGACCGCCTCGAGCTGCGCCAGCGCGGCCCGCTGCTCGGCCGCGAGGTCGTGATCGCGAGGCACCACCGTCGGCCGATGCGCCCGCGGATCGCGCTCGACGGTCTGCCACTCCATGGCAGTCGCGCCGCGCGCGACCAGGCGATGGCCCGCCGCCAGGACCGCGCCCTGCTCGACGCCGACCGCCTCGGCGAGCTCGTGCAGCGTCCGCGGCTCGGCGCCGAGGGCGTCGAGGATCGCCCGCTGCAGTGGCGCGGCCCTCGGTGCATCACCGGCATCGGCGAGCCGGCGCAGGGTGCGTACCCGGCGCGCCTGGAGCTCGGGCGCGCGCAGCGACCAGCTCGCAGTCAGGGCGCCGGAACGCCGCAGCGCCTCCGCGGCCGCGCTCCAGCGTGGACCGAGCGCACGCTTCAGGGGCGCGTCGCCGATCTCATCGCCACCATCGAGGGCCGCGCGCAGGGAATCTGGCAACCGGTCGGGGTCGGGCCCCCGCCACCTGCGCTCGAGGCGAGACTCGAGCCCCGGTGGGAGCATCGCGGCGATCGTCGCGCCGAGCGGCGCGCAGTAGTAGACCGAAATCTCCTCGGCCAGCGCAAGGAGGTCGGGCGTCAGCATCGGCGCAGAGACCACGGCCTCGACGGACCGCAGCTCGATGTCCGGCTCGGGCTCAGGCGCACCGGGGAGCAGGTAGCCGAGCGCCAGCCTCCGGCCGTAGGGCACGAGCAGGAGCGAACCCGGCGCGGGCGTCCCGAGCGCGGCGGGCAGCCGATAGCTGAAGGCGCGCTCAGGCCGGTCGGCGAGTGCCTCGACGGCGACGCGCACCGTCTCCCCGGCGGCCACCTCGGCCACCACGTTCAGACCTGGACGCGCCGCGGTGGGTCGCGCCGGGCTTCGGCCTGGATGATCTCCCAGATCTGCTCCACCGCGTCGTCGGGGTGATCGGTCTGGTTCACGATCGCGTAGTCGTAGTCACCGGCCGCCGCCATCTCGGCCTCGGCGTTGTGGCGCCGCAGGGCACGCTCCGCCTCGTCCTCGGAGCCGCGGCGCGCCAGGCGCTGGTCGAGGTCCTCGATGGACGGCGGCATGATGAAGATGAGGAGCGCATCCGGGACGAGCGTCCGCACCGAGCGCGCGCCCTGGGGGTCGATCGTCAGGATCGCGTCGCGGCCCGCCGCCAGGATGCCGCGCACCTGATCGACCGGCGTCCCGTACCAGTGGTCGTGGACGACGGCGTGTTCGAGCAGGCCGTCCCGGTCCCGAAGCTGCTGGAACTCGTCGCGGCTCAGGAAGTGATAGTGGACCTTGTCCTCCTCGCCCTCGCGCCGCTCGCGGGTCGTGGCGGTCACGATCGGGACCACCTGCGGGTGGCGCCGCGCCAGCTCGGCAACGATCGTGCTCTTGCCCACTCCGGACGGCCCGGAGACGACGACCAGCAGCGGATTCGGGAAGACGAGGCGCTTGGCCGGCTTGGGGTTCGGCCGCGCGCCGCTCAACCGGCTTCCTCCACGACCGCGGCCCCGATCCCGACCGGCAGCCGGTCGGTGACGATGCCGCTCGCGGCGAGTGAGGCGGCGAGGTCAGCTGGCAGCTCGCTCCACGCCGTCAGGCGCCGCCCGTCGAGCGGGCGAGCCAGCGTGATCCGGGCCGCGTGAAGGAACTGCCGTTCGAGCTCGCCGGGCCCGATCCCGCCGCCGTAGCGCAGGTCACCGGCGATCGGCAGCCCCAGGTAGGCGAGGTGCGCTCGCAGCTGGTGGGTCCTGCCCGTCAGTGGATGGAGCGCCAGCAGTGCGTGCCCGCCGGCCGCGCCGAGCACCTCGTATTCCGTCACGGCCGCCCGGCCGCCCGCCACCACGGCCATCCGCTGCCGGTCCCGCGGGTCGCGTCCGACCGGCGCCTCGATCCGCCCACGCGAGGCGGGCGGCGCACCGCGTACGAGCGCCAGGTATTCCTTCTCCACGCTGCGGGCCCCGAACTGCTGCATCAGGCTCGCCTGCGCCGCGTCGGTCTTGGCGATCAGGATCAGGCCCGATGTCTGCTTGTCGAGGCGATGAACGATGCCCGGCCGGCCGACGCCGGCGATCGAGCCGAGCTGCTCGCCACGCGCCTCCGCCCGACCGATCAGGGCATGCACCAGCGTGCCGGTGGCATGTCCGTGGCTGGGATGCACGACCAGCCCGGCCGGCTTGTCGACGATCAGCATCGACGCGTCCTCGTACGCGATCCGCAGCGGAATCGTCTCACCGTGCAGCGTCGGATCGGGGGGCGCGCTGAGCTCCACCCGGATCGTCTCCCCGCCGCGCAGCCGATCCGACGCTCGTGCGCGACGGCCATCGACCGTTGCCCGTCCGTCGGAGATGAGGCGCTGCGCGTGGGCGCGGCTGATCTCGGCGATGGCGCTCACCGACAGGTCGAAGCGGCCACCCGAGGACGTACCGGTGACGATGCGCTCGCCGATGGCCGCGCCATCGCTCACGCGATTGCCTCGCGCCGATCCGGGTTGTTCAGGAGGAGGTAGACGACGAGGATGCCGATCCCGACGACGAGCGAGGAATCGGCGACGTTGAAGGTCGGCCAGCGCGTCTCGCCGAAGCCGATCGAGAGCCAGTCCGTGACGTAGCCCTGGCGCAGACGATCGATGAAGTTGCCGAGCGTGCCACCGAGGATGACGCCGAGCAGCAGGTGCAGCCATGGCGACCGGTCGCGGAGGCTGCGGTGGAAGTAGGCGACCATCCCGATGGAGAGGACGGAGACGACGAGGAAGACGATCGACCAGCCCTGGAACAGGCTGAACGACGCGCCGCGGTTCTGTGCGTGCCAGACCTGCACGAGGTCACCCAGCAGCCGGGCATGCTCCCCGACCGCCAGGTTCGCCACGACCAGGGCCTTCGTCACCTGGTCGGCGACCAGGATGGCCACGGCCGTGAGCAGCAGGATCGCCGCTTTCGCGAAGCTTCCGCCCGCCGGGCGCTCGATGCTCATCCGCCCGATGGTACGCGACTGCGCCCCGTCAGGCGCGCCGCACCGCCAGCCGCAGGCTGCCCTCGGCCAGGGTCGCATCCTCGACGCTCGCCGAGGGGTCGGGCTCGGCGTCGCCGCCGAGGTCGAGCGCCGTGGCCAGGATCTCCGCCGCCAGCCAGTCACGGTGCGGCTCCAGCTGCGCGAGGAGCTGCGGCGCCCCCTGGATCGAGGCAACCACCCGGTCGCTCACCTCGAGGCCGGCCGACTTCCGCAGGCCCTGCAGGCGATGCGCAACCTCGCGCGCCAGCCCCTCGGCCTGGAGCCCCGGTGTCAGTTGCGTGTCGAGGGCAACCAGCAGGTCACCGGCTTCTGCCACCTCGTGGCCCGGCCGCGCCCGTGCCGTGAGCTCGAACTCATCGGGCGCCAGGGACACGCCACCCGCCTCCGCTCTCCCGTCGTGGAGCAGCTTCCAATCGCCCGAGCGGGCCGCAGCCATGACCCTCCCAACGTCCGCCCCGTGCCGCGGTCCGATCACCGGCAGCAGCGGGTAGAGGGTCCGCTCCACGAGCTCCGAGGCGTCGGTCAGGACCTCAAGCGCCTTGGCGTTGAGCTCCTCCAGGATCTCGTTCTCCAGCTCGCTGGCGGTGGAAGCATCCGGGCTCAACCGTCCATTGCTGGATGCCGGCAGCTTCACCCGGACGGTGGCGATCGGCTGGCGCGTCTTGAGCCCGGAGGCTGCACGAGCGGTCCGCCCCACGGCGACGACTTCCCGCGCGAGGGCGACCGCGGCGTCAACCTCCGGTAGGGCTCGGCCCGGCATCTGCTGCGGGTAGTCAGTCAGGTGAACGCTGTCAGCCGCGGCAGGGTCGACGGCGACCACCAGGTTGCCCCACATCGCATCGGCCAGGTGCGGCACGAACGGGGCCAGCAGCCGGGTGACGGTGGCCAGCACCTCGTGCAGGGTCGCATACGCAGCGCGCTTGTCGGCGTCCAGCTCCCCCTTCCAGAATCGGCGCCGGTTGCGACGCACGTACCAGTTCGAAAGGTCGTCGACGAACGCCTCGATCGACCGGGTGGCGCGCTGCGCGTCGTAGCCATCGAGCGCCGCGCGCACGTCGCCCGTCAGGGCATCGAGGCGCGACAGGATCCATCGGTCGAGGAGGGTCGCTGCCTCCTCGGATCGGCTGCCCTGCTCCGGGGTCCAGCCGTCGAGCCGGGCGTAGGTCACGAAGAATCCGTAGGAGTTCCAGAGCGGCAGGAAGAAGCGGCGCACCTCCTCGTGGGCGAGGTGGTAGCCGAAGTTCATGTTCGTCGCGGGGTAGGCGCTGGCGAACATCCAGCGCATGACGTCCGCGCCGATCTGCTCGGCCGCGTCGTCGAACCAGATCGCGTTCCCCTTGCTCTTGTGCATCTCCTCGCCATGCTCGTCCCGCAGCAGGGCGTAGCCGAAGAGCGTCTTGAACGGTGCCTGGCCGGTCATGACCGTGCTCTCGGTGATCAGCGCGTAGAACCAGTTGCGGAACTGCCCCGGGAACGATTCGGTCACGAAGTCCGCGGGGTACCACTCCTTCCAGTAGGCCCGGTCCGTCGTCCACTGCAGCGTCGACTGCCCCACGATCCCCGCGTCCAGCCACGGGTTGCCCACGTCCTTGATGCGCCGGGCAATGCCTTCGCACGAGGTGCAGGCGATCTCGACCGTGTCGATCCACGGTCGATGCGGGCTGTGGCCCTCGAACTCGTCCCACCCGGCGACGGCCCGCTCCTTCAGTGCGGCCGGGGAGTCGAAGACCTCCCAGGCGTCGCACTCGGTGCACTGCCAGATGGGCAGCGCCAGGCCGTAGTACCGCTTCTTGCTGATCATCCAGTCGGACATGTTGCGGAGCCAATCCAGCTCGCGCTCCTCCAGCCCGATCCCCTCCGGCAGCCAGGTCGCCCGCCGTGTCGCATCGGACAGCTCCGCCCGAAGCGGATCCATGGCGATGAACCACTCGTCCACCAGGCGGAAGACGACCTGCGTGCCGCAACGCCAGCAGACGGGGTACGAGTGGCGGAATTGCTCGCGCGACACGAGCAGACCCTTGCGATCGAGGTCCTCGGCCACTTCGCGGGCGAAGTCGGCGCCATCAGGATCGTCGGCGCCGGCATAGCGGCCGCTCTGCCAGCCGAAGCCCTGGCGGAAGCGCCCGAACTCGTCGATCGGATCGATGACGCTCAGGCCGAACTCGCGGCTCAGCGCGAAGTCCTCCTGTCCGCATCCCGGGGCGATGTGCACGATCCCCGTCCCCTCCTCGTCGGAGACATCGACCCACGGGATGACCCGATGCTCGACGCCGGCCGCTGCCGGAAGCTCGTCGAACGGGCCGCGGTAGCTCAGGCCCACCAGGGCGGTGCCCTTCGCCTCCTCGAGGACCGCGGCGTCCGGCGCGACGCGCGGCTGCGAGCCGTGGCTCAGCCACCAGCTGCGCCCATTTGTGCCCTGCACGCGGACGTAGGTCAGGTCGGGCTGAACCGCGGCGGCCACGTTGCTCGAGAGCGTCCACGGCGTGGTGGTCCAGACCAGGAGGTCCTGGTCCTCGCGGCCGGCCGCGGTGAGCGGCAATCGCACGGTGAGTGACAGGTGCGAGAGCTCGCGGTAGCCCTCGGTGGCGAGCTCCATGTTCGACAGGCCCGTGCCGCAACGCGGACACCACGGCATCACGTCGTGGCCGCGGTAGATCAGCCCGCGACGATGGCACTCGGCCAGGAACGCCCAGATCGCGTAGTTGTTCTCGTCGGAATTGGTGTAGTAGCTGTTCTCCCAGTCCATCCACATGCCGAGCCGAATGGACTGGGTCGTGATCTGGTCGGCGAAGCGCTGCGTACGTGCCTTGCAGAACTCGACGAAGCGGTCGATGCCGTAGGCCTCGATGTCCTGCTTGTTCTTGAAGCCGAGCTCTCGCTCCGCCTCGACCTCGATCCACAGACCCTGGCAGTCGAAGCCGTTCTGGTAGCGCTGCCGCTCGCCCAGCATCGTGTGGTAGCGCTGGTAGAGGTCCTTGTAGGTGCGACCCCATGCGTGGTGCACGCCCATCGGGTTGTTGGCGGTGATCGGCCCGTCGAGGAAGCTGAAGCGACGCTCCGAGGCCTCGTTGCGCGCGAGGTAGCGCGCCATCGTGTCCTGCGCGCGCCAGACCTCGATCTGCTCGCGCTCGACGGCGGGAACGTCCAGCTTGCCCGATACCGGCTTGAACACGCTCACTCCCATCAAACGAAAACCCGTCCCGAATCCGGGACGGGAAGGTCGCCTCCCCGCGGTACCACCCGCGTTTGACCGATGTCGCCGATGCGACCGCGGTCCTCTCGTGATGCCTCGCTATCGGGTGGCCACCCGGGGGGCGTTACGACGGCATGGCCGCTCTGGCGCCTCCGGCTCGGGAGTGATCGCCCGTCGTCTCGAGGCCGCCCGCTCCCACCGTCCGGGCTCGCTAGTGACTCGATCTCGACGCGAGCGCTGGCTCCGTCATCGCCCCTCTTCGATTGCACGGATCGTGGCAGTGCGGCGCCTGCATTGTCAATTGGGCTAGGCGAGGATGGTCCGCGTCAGCATCGCCAGCGCCGCCACGCTGCTGATCATCACCAGCCCGCCGAGCCGCGGGTACCAGAGCCGTGCGATCAGCGCGCCAATGGCCCCGACCGGGCCGACCAGCGCCAGCGCGGCGAGGAGGATGCGCGACTCGTCAACAGGAAGCACGGGGCGGCCGGTGACGGCAACCGCGGTCCAGGCGATGCCGGCCCCGATCAGCGGCAGGGCAATCGGGAGCGCTGCGACCACGGTGGCTGGTCCCGGCACCGACAGCCAGGCGGGACGCTGCCACTGTGCCCGCTCGCGCCGTCGGGCGACACGCGGGGCCGCGACGGCAGCGACCTCCGGCTCGGCTGCCGCCGCCATGGCGGGGACCGGTGCCAGGTCCGCTTCGGGCGCCTCGGGAACGACCTCGGCCGCGGCCCCTGCCCGCTCGGAGTGCGCGGCAGCCTGCGCGGCAGCCCGCTCGGCGGCGAGCCGCTGCTCGATGAGCGTTCGCTCGATCCCGGTCAGGATCCTGGGGGCGGGTGGGGCAGCCGGCCGGGGCGCCGGCTCCTCGACCGGTGGAGCCGCGCGACGGGCCGCGACCTCGTCGAGGCGCTCCTGCAGGCGCACGGCGTGGGTCATGGCCGCCAGCAGCTCGCTCTCGACGGCAGCCGCGATGGCCAGCCGGCCGCGGTCGGTGGGGGCGACGATGAGCGGCGGCCGGCGGGACAGCCGGATCAGCTCGATCGCCTCGTCCCGGAGGACGGCCGGGCCAACCGCCCAGCCCAGCGCCCCGAAGCGCGGATGCAATGCGGCGGCGTTCTCTCCGCTGACCGCGACGCGCGTCACGGCCCCCCGCACCAGCCGGTAGCGTCGCTCGCCGCCGAGCCAACGCAGCAGGAGAACGCCGGGCTCGACGAGCAGTCGATACGAGGAGACCAGCGCCGCCAGGTAGGCGGAGACGAGCGCGGCCAGGCCACCGATCGCGATAAGCGAGATGCCGCCCGGGCCCCGGAGCAGCAATCCACCGGCCACCGCCGCCGCGGCGGCGAGCGCGAAGGCGACCGGCGCCACGAAGAGCCGCAACCGGTCGCGGGCGAGCCGCACGACGGCGACCTGGGTCGTCAGCTCGGTCATTCGGTCAGACCTTCTCGGTGACGCGGTATTCCAGGTAGCGCCCGGTGAGCAGGCGGGTCTGCGCATCGAGTGCCGGAAGATTGCTGAAGAAGATACCCACGAAGGGAAGACCGGTCCAGCCGAGGTAGACGAGCAGGCGGCGGAACCGGCCCCACTCGGCCGGCAGGGGCGGCACGATCCGGTGCTCCACCCAGATCAGGACGAGGAGGGCGATCAGGGCGATCGAGAGCATGCTCGAGGCGTAGATCGGCAGGTTCTGCCCGAGGGTCGTCCGCGCGAATGCCGGGTTGATGATGAGCGGCACCGTCGCGCCGAAGATCACCACGAACGGGGCGACCGCCCAGTTGATGTGCTCACCGAACAGGTTGAGGACGCGCCAGGCGCGCGACGAGAGCGAGATCTCGCGGTGCGCCAGCGCGTTCTGGATGACATACGGGAGGTCGGTGACGCCCCAGGCCCAGCGCCTCGCCTGGAGGTACTGGCTGGCGAGCGAGCGCCAGTAGGTCCTGGCCCGCACCGCGTCGCCATAGATCGGAATGAAGAGCGGGACGGCCCGGAAGCGGTCGCCGTAGGTGAAGAAGCTCTTCCAGTAGAAGCGGCTGTCCTCGGGGATCGCGTCGGTGGCCCAGTAGCCAACCTCGTGGACCAGGTTGAGGGTGGTCGAGTAGCTGCCGAAGCTCTGCAGCTTCTCGGGCAGGACGCTGCGCCACATCTGCAGCTGGGTCAGGACCGCCGCGAAGAGGCGCAGCAGCGCCGGCGCCTGCCACACGTTGTTGTGGAAGTACGGCACCGGCTGGTAGAGCTGGGTCTCGCGGTTCGGATCGGTCACGTGGACCCACGTCAGGTAGTTGAAGTACTCGGGGTGGACCCGGTAGTCCGCGTCCAGGTCCGTCACCAGCAGCCGGGTCGGATCCATCCCCTGCTCGCGCACCAGCAGCCGATACAGCCAGCGCCCGCCGAACGCCATCGCGCTGCTCTTGCCGACCACGATCCCCGGCTCGAGCGGGTCGCGAATGTGCACGAAGGCGGCGAAGGCGGCGCCGAACTCGTCGCGCAGGGTCGCGACGTTGGCGATCCCGGCCTCATCGGTCTCGCGGGTGATGATGGCGCAGATCTTGCGGTCGGCCGGCCACGCCGCCTTGGCCAGCGCCCGGACCGTGTGACGCAGCGTCTCGAGCGGCTCCGTGTAGGTCGGGATGAGCGCGAGGTGGGTGTACTCCTCCCAGGACGGCAGCGCCGGATCTTCGAGCGATTCGAGGCGCCCGCGCCAGTCGGTCGCCAGCACCCGCCGGATCCGTCGATAGGCGACGATCACCGCTCCCGAGAACCACAGGGCGCGGCAGAGCCAGTAGAAGTCGAAGCTCAGCACGAAGTAGGCGACCAGCCATGGATAGCTGAAGCTGAGCCAGATCGGACCGATGATCACGGCCCAGCTGACCGTCCCCGGGACCATCTCCAGGAGACGCTGCAGCCACAGATACCGATCCTCGGTTCGCGCCTCGGACATGTGCCCTCGTCTGGCTTGCGGCCGCCGTCACGCCGGCAACCGGCGGAACGGCCGTCAGTAGACCGGCGTCAGCCAGTCGCGGTACGCGTCGGAACGACCACGCACCGCGTCGAAGTACAGGTTGTGGAGCCGCCGCGTGATCGGCCCGACCTTGCCGGTGCCGATCGGCCGTCGGTCCACCTCCACCACCGGCGCGAGCTGCGCACCGGTGCCGCACAGGAAGACCTCGTCGGCCATGTACAGCTCCGTGCGGTCGATGCTCCGCTCCTTGACCGGGATGCCGAGGTCGCCGGCCATCGTCATGAGGTGCTGGCGGGTGATGCCCTCCAGGATGTTGTCGCTGCCCGGCGGCGTGATGAGGGTTCCGTCCCTCACGATGAACAGGTTCTCCGCGCTCCCCTCACTGACGTGCCCCTCCTGGGTCAGCATCAGCGCCTCGTCGTAGCCGTTCATCTGCGCCTCGCTCTTCGCGAACGCGCCGTTCACGTACGAGCCCGTGATCTTGCTGCGTGCCGGGATGGCGTTGTCATCGGTGCGGCGCCAGGTGCTGACCTGCGCCCGGATCCCCGCCTCGGTGTCGATGTACTTCCCGAACGGGATGGCGAAGATCGTCACATCGGTGTCCAGGTTGTGGAGCCGCACGCCGATCGTCTCGCTCGACTTGTAGACGATGGGCCGGATGTAGGCGTCCTCGCGGAACCGGTTCCGGCTGAGCAGCTCGACCGTGATGTCGACGAGATCCTGGGCGGTCGGCACGAGCTCGAGCTGCAGCAGCCTGGCGGACCGATGGATGCGCTCGTAGTGCGCGAGCAGGTCGAGCCCGTAGAGCTGCTCCTGCTCCTCGTTCCAGTAGCAGCGGATTCCCTCGAAGACAGCCGTGCCGTAGTTGAAGGCATGGGTCATGACGCTGATCTTGGCGTCGGCCAGGGGAACGAAGTCCCCGTGGAAGTAGGCCCACAAGTCGGCCGTGCGATCCGCCTCGGCGGTGGCCGTGGTGGTTCCCTGCTTCAGCAACGTAACCTCCTCAGCAGCCGGGCGGGGCCTCGAAGGGCCCGTGCCTGTCGGCTTCGCCAGTATACGGCGCGCCGCCTGGCCACTCGGGCGTGACAGCCTTCGAGGCCTCAATGTGCCGCCGCCCCCGCGGGCAGGAAGAGCGCCGCGAGGACGTAGACGAGATAGATCGGACCGCCGATCAGCAGCGAGGCGGCGTGCAGCCGTCCGCGCCGCAGCATGATGCCGAAGATCAGCAGGGTGGACACGAAGGCGGCGCCGGCCGACGCGAAGGCCAATGCGCTGCTCGCCTTGAAGGTCCATTCCGTGAAGAGGATGCCGAGCACGGTGGGAAGACAGCTCTGGAAGACCATGGCCCCACTGATGTTGCCCATCGCCAGGGTGTCCTTCCCCGATCGCACCCAGATGACGCTGTTGAACTTCTCGGGCAGCTCGGTCGCTATGGGGGCGATGACGAGGGCCAGGATCCTGGGATCCAGCCCGATCACGCTGGAGAGATGCTCGACCGCGCCGACGAAGACCTGGGCGCCGATGATGATCAGCGCCAGCGCCCCGAGCACCTGCGTGATGATGATCCGGATGCGCGGCACTTCCTCGCCGATCGACTGCCCCGGCAGCACGTCGAGGTCCACCATGCGCACCGGCAGCCGGTCGGCCAGCCGCGTGAGGTGAAGCTGGCTGAGGTCCGCTCCATCCCCCTCCTCGGGGGGATCGGTGAAGTGCGCGCGCACGTAGATCCCGTAGAGGACGACGAGGCCGATCGCCACGGCCCAGCGGCCGACCCGCAGGTCGGCGGGCAGGAAGGCGGTCGCGATCGCGATGGTGTAGGCGACGAGGAAGAAGATCACGTCGCGACCCAGGACCCGCACGTTGACGGCCATCTCGGTCGTGCGCCGGCCCCGTCGCGCGACGATGACGATCGCCAGGCCGGTCACGAACATGGCGAGGGTCGAGAGCATGAACGGCGCGCCAAGGATCGCGCCCACACCGATCTCGGCGGAGTTCGGCGAGCCGCCGCCGAAGATCGTCGGCCCGACGATCGCGATCACCGGGATGAGCGTCTCCGGCATTGCCGTGGCCACCGCCGCCAGCACGCTGCCGACGGCACCCTCCGCCAGGTTCAGCCGATGGCCGAACCACTCGATCCCGTTCGTGAACAGCTCGGCGCCGGCCAGGATGACCGCCAGCGCGACCAGGAGCAGGACGACGTCCATCAGCGGTCAGCCACCGGGCGCCGGGGCACGACTCAGGGGCGCAGGTGCTGTGGCGCCACCGGCAGCAGGGCGACGTGCCGCGCGCGCTTGAGCGCCACGGTCAGCATCCGCTGGTGGCGAGCGCAGGTGCCCGTCTTGCGGCGTGGCTCGATCTTGGCCCGCTCGGAAAGGTATCGGCGCAGGCGGTTGACCTCCTTGTAGTCAATCGCCTCGGCCTTGTCGACGCAGAAGTTGCAGACCTTGCGTCGTCGTCGATCTCGGTAGTAGTCCGCCGTCTCGCGGCGGGAACGTGGGCTTGCCATGCTGCGCTTGCGTCCTCTCGTGTCGTATCAGGTCAGAACGGGATGTCGTCGACGTCGATGGCCTCGACCTCGGCCGCTGCGGGCTTGGCATCGGCGCCGCGCGGGCGAGCTGCCGGCGGAGCGTCCATGCCGCCCTCGCTGAAGCCACCGCCGAAGCCGCCGCCTTCCCCCGGCTCGCGGCGCTCGAGTGACTGCACGCGCGCGAAGCGAATCTCGAGCGAGGTGCGCTTCTGGCCGTCCTTGCCCTCCCACTCGCGAGCACGCAGCGCGCCCTCGGCGAAGACCTTGTGGCCCTTGCGAAGCCGCTCAGCCGCTCGCTCGGCGGCCTGCTCCCAGAGCTCGACGCGGAACCACTGGGTCTCTTCCACCCATTCGCCGTCGGGGCCCTTGGACCGGTCGTTTACGGCGACCCGCAGCTCGGCGACGGCCTTGCCGCCGGGCGTGTAGCGGAGCTCCGGATCGGCTCCCAGGTTGCCGATGATCATCATCTTGTTCAGGGTCATCGTCTGCTCTCCTTGCACCGCCCGGCTCACGCCTCGGCGGCCACCTCGTCCTCGTCGCCAACATCATCGGGGAGCTCGTCGACGAGGGCGTCGTCCGCCTCGTCGCTCTCGGCGGGGATGGCCTCGTCCCCGTCGAGCAGGTCGTCATCGGCTCGGCCGAGGGTCTTCTCCTCCAGCACCGTGACGAGGTGGCGCAAGATCTCCTCGGTGATCAGGATCCCGCGCTCGATGCCGCGCACCTCGGCCGGCGCGATGTCGAAGTGGATCAGGAAGTAGCTCGCCTCGCGGAAGTGCTTGATGTCGTAGGCGAGGCGGCGCTTGCCCCACGGCGAGACCTTGGTGAGTGCCCCGCCGGCATTGACGATGGCGCGGGTCACCTTCTCGACCGCCGCCTGGAGCTTGTCGTCCTCCAGGTCCGGCCGGAACAGGAGCATCAGTTCGTAACGGCGCATCGGCCGATCTCCTCCTCTCTCTGGGCTTGCGGCACCAACGGCTTGGCCGTGACGGGTGCGGCAGAAAGGAGCCCATCTCGTGAAACGACCTCCATCGCTGGAGGCCAGACGGAGTATAGGGTCCAGGACCCCTGATCGCAATCAGCCGGAGAGGGACCCTATACTGTGCGACCGATTCGCTCCCCCACCACGAGGACTCGCGTGCCGGCCAACCCGATCCTGATCTGCGCCCCCAGCCCGGAGCTGCGCGCCCGGCTCGAGCAGCTGCGCGAGGCGGGGTACGCGACGACGAGCGTGGAGACCGCGGCGGACGCCGTCAGCGCCCTGCGGGTCGACTCGTACGACCTCGTCATCGCCGAGGGACTCGCCGTCTCCGGTGCCATCGCGCGGCTCCGTGGCGCGACGACGAAGCAGGTGCCGCTCATCGTCGTCTCCCCCGCCGGCGACGTCGAGGCGCGCATCGCGTTCCTCGAGGCCGGCGCTGACGACGTGATCGCGGCGAGCTTCGCCTCGACCGAGCTTGGGGCACGGGTCGAGGCGCTCCTCATTCGGACTGGCAAGGCCCGTCCGGAGGGCGCGGCCGGGACCGGCGCGGGCCGCATCGTGACCTTCTTCGCACCAAAGGGCGGCGTCGGCACGACGACGCTCGCCGTCAACTCGGCCGTGCTGCTGGCGGGTGGACCGCAGGCGATGCAGGGCCGCGCGGCGCGCGTCCTGCTCATCGACCTCGACCTCCAGTTCGGACAGGTCGCAACGCACCTGAACCTGTCGCCCCGATACGACATCGCCGACCTGTGCAGCGACGAGCAGGCGCTCGCCGATCCTGCCCTCGCCGCGACCTACCTCAGCGAGCATGCTTCTGGCGTCAGCGTCCTGGCCGGGCCGGCCAACCCGGAGGCCGACTTCCGCGTCACCGTCGACCAGCTTGAGAAGGCGCTCCGTGTCCTGCGGCCCGGATTCGACCACGTGCTGGTCGACTGCGGATCCCGCCTCGACCCGCGGACGCTGTGGATGCTGGAGCAGGCCGATACGCACGTCTTCGTCGTCTTCCCCGAGATCGCCGCGCTGCGCGCCACCACCCTCATGCTCGGATTCCTGGCCGAGACCGCCACGCTGCGAGCCACGACGCACTTCGTCGTGAACCACATCTTTCCCAAGGAGCTGCTGAAGACGCGCGACGTCGAGAACCTCCTTCGCGCCAAGCCGGTGGCCGAGATCCCGTACAACGAGGTCGACATGATCCGGGCCGTGAACGAAGGGGTCCCCGTCGTCTACAGCCGGCCGAGCTCCCCTGCATCGGTGGCAATCGGGACGCTGACGCTGGCCATCGTCGGGGCCGAGTGGCGCCAGGGGTCTTCCGCCAAGACGGGCCCCGCCCCTCGCCGCGGTGGGCTCCACTTCGGGAAACGCTAGACGGAGCTCACGGTCAGGGTGACGGCCCAGAGGTGGTGCCGGAGGAGGGATTCGAACCCCCACGCCCTTGCGGGCTGCCGGGTTTAAGCCGGCCGCGTCTGCCATTCCGCCACTCCGGCATGTCATGAGGTGGAGGCGACGACGGGACTCGAACCCGTGTAAACGGTTTTGCAGACCGCTCCCTGGCCACTCGGGCACGTCGCCATGCCTATCTCGCGCTGGCTGCCCCGCGAGGATTCGAACCTCGGTTCACGGATCCAAAGTCCGCTGTCCTGCCAGCTAGACGACGGGGCATCGGCGCCACCGGGCGAGGCTAGCAGGTCGTCCCCGCAAGGGCGAACAAATGGAGCGGAAGACGGGACTCGAACCCGCGACCCTCACCTTGGCAAGGTGATGCTCTACCAACTGAGCCACTTCCGCCCGTACTCCGGCGCGCCGCGAGAGATGGTGCCGAGGGTCAGAATCGAACTGACGACACCCGCCTCTTCAGGGCGGTGCTCTACCAACTGAGCTACCTCGGCCCGCCCCATCGATCCGCACCCTGCGGCCCGCTCGTGGTCGCGTCTCGGCTGGCGACGATAGCACAGGCCCCGATTGAGCGGCAACCAACCAGCCGGGTCACCCGATCTGGTTCGGATCCTGCCCGAATTGGCCGGCGAGACTGCGCAGGACGGCGATCCGCTCGGCGATCGGCGGGTGCGTGTCCCACATGCTCTTCGAGCGGGTCTCGAAGCTCTTGATCGGGTTCACGATGTACAGATGCTGAGTCGCGCGGTTGGCGACTTCGAGGACCTCTGGGTCGTCGGCGATGGTGCGCAGCGCGCGAGCCAGGCCGACCGGGTTGCGCGTCAGCTCCACCGCCGATACATCGGCCAGTGATTCACGCGATCGGCTCACTGCCAGCTGCACGAGCCGCCCTATGAGCGGGGCGACCACCGCCAGCACCAGCGCGACGAGGAAGAGGATGGCCGCCGCTCCGCCGCCCCCGCCCCGATCGTTGTCGTTGCCGCGCCGACCGCCGCCCCAGAACGTGAAGCGCAGGAACCAGTCCGCAAGGAGTGCGATGCTGCCGACCAGGACGCCGACGAGCAGCGAGAAGCGGATGTCGTAGTTGCCGACGTGGCTCAGCTCGTGGCCGAGCACGCCCTGCAGCTCCTCGCGGTCCATCTTCTCGAGCAGGCCGGAGGTGACCGCCACCGATGCGTGCTTCGGATCGCGCCCCGTCGCGAACGCGTTCGGGGCCGTGTCGTTGATGACGTACACCTTCGGCATCGGCAGCCCGCCGGCAAGGCTCATCTCGGTGACGACGTTGAGCAGCTGGCGGTACTGGTCCGGCGGCTGCTGCTGCGGGATCTCCTTGGCACCGCTGGAGAGGAGCACCAGCTGGTCCCCGGCGAAGTAGCTGCCGATGCTCATGAAGAAGGCGACCACCAGGGCGATGACGACGCCGCCCCAGCCGAAGCCGGTCGCTCCCCCGATGGCACCGCCGAGCGCCGCCAAGACCAGGGCCACGACGAAGATCAGGATCCACGAGTTCCGCCGATTACGGGCAATCTCGCGGAAGAAGGTTGTCGGGGCCGGGCTCGCGGTCATTGCCGCCCTACCCGAGAACGAGGGGTCGCCGCTAGGCCTGCGGCGGCGCGGCCGGTGGCGCAGCCGGTGGTGGGGCCTGCGGCGGCTCGTTGCGCAGGTTCACGGTCGGCACCTCGGCGTCTGCCTCCTCGATCTGGAAGTAGTCGCGCGCGCGGAATCCGAACATCCCGGCGATCAGCACGCTCGGGAATGTCTGGATCGACGTATTGAACTCCCGCACGGTGCTGTTGTAGTGCTGCCGCGAGAAGCCGATCTGGTTCTCGGTCGTGGTCAGCTCTTCCTGCAGCTGCATCACGTTCTCGTTGGCCTTCAGGTTCGGATAGTTCTCGACAAGGGCGAACAGCTGGCGCAGGGCGCCGGTCAGGAAGTTCTCGGCCTGGGCCGATTGGGCCGCTCCGGCAGGCCCGGCCTGCTGGGCGCTGACGGCGGCTCCGCGGGCTTCGATGACCTTCGTCAGGGTCTCCTGCTCGAAGTCCATGTAGCCCTTCACGGCGTTGACCAGGTTGGGGATGAGGTCGTGCCGGCGCTTCAGCTGGACGCTGATCTGGTTCCAGGCCTCGTCGACGACGTTGCGGCGCTGGACCAGCCCGTTGTAGATGAAGACGACGAACGCGGCGACGACCACGAGGACGATCAGGACGATCCAGATCGGTTCCATGGCGAGTGTCACTCCAATCGAATGCGATGGTGGTGCGTCCATCGTAGCAGTCCGACTAATGGGCGGTGCGGGGCCACGACTGCCTTTACAGCCTGCCTCGTCCCGTTCGCCTGGTGCCGGTCAGCCGGGGTTGCGGTCCTCCAGCTCCCAAGCGTGGTCCATCGCATGCTGCGCCGTGCGCCGGATGAGAAAGCGCAGCGGCCAGCGGCGCGCCGGGCGCCCTTCGGCGTGATACTCGCGGATCGCGGCCACGTAGCGCTGGCGAAGCGCGGCGAGCTGCTTCGACGTCAGCCCCGCCTCGTCATCCTCACGAATGCCCACTTTGCGCCACCAGTTGTGGCGTTCCGACCCGTAGACGTGACGGACGATCTCGTCCCGCTCGCGACCTCCGCCACGCGGGCCTTTGGTGAGGGGCGCGGCGACCGCCTCCGACGCCTCGTCGAAGTGGTCCCATGCCGCCTGCATGAGCCCGATCCGCCGCTCGAGCTCGTCTTCCGTCAGCGGCTCTGCCTCGGTGACGGACGGCACGTGCGCAACGCCCCACCAGTCGGTTGAGGTGTTGCCTGGGGTGCGTTCGACGACGTGCGGCATGACCGCTCGCTCGAAGTCGGAACGGAGGCCGACGCGCTTCGCCACCGCTGCGTAGCGCGGCATGTACGCGCACAGCCTGGCGACGGCATCGTCCTCAGTCCGCCCCCAACGCTCCAGACCCGGCCAGTCCATCGCGGCGGCAACGATCCGCTTGCCCTTTGGACCGATCTCGAGGAGGACGCGCAGCTGGTCCGTCATGCGCACAGGCTACGGCACACTTCGTGCCCGCGACTTGCGTGCTTGTGGGAGGAGTACGAGTGGGCGGTGAGGGGCTCGAACCCCCGACCTTCTCGGTGTAAACGAGACGCTCTGACCAGCTGAGCTAACCGCCCGTCGCGATGGTACATGCGAGACGCCGCCTCTTCGGCGGCGTCATCGGTCTGGTCAGTCAGGAATTGGTGCCCAGGCCGGGACTTGAACCCGGATGAGTTGCCTCATACGCCCCTCAAACGTACGCGTATACCAATTCCGCCACCTGGGCATCGGACGAATGGTACCGAGGGAGGGACTTGAACCCACACGACCGTAATGGTCACTAGGTCCTGAACCTAGCGCGTCTGCCTATTCCGCCACCTCGGCACGCGACCTCGTGGGTTGCCCGACGAGGCGGCCGATGATAGCACGGCCGTCCCCGGGCTACGGGTTCGGCAGGAGGTTGAGCAGGCTGAAGATGACGAAGAGGACCGCCAGCAGGATCGTGAGGCGGAAGAGCGTGCGCTCGATCCCGCGCCGGCTGCGGTAGGCGGTCACCTCGCCACCGAACGCCCCACCGAGCCCGGTTCCACGCTGCTGAAGGAGGATCGCGGCGATGAGGGCGACGGCCAGGATTCCCTGGGCGACGACGAGTGGAGTCATGGCCGCGGAGTGTATCAGAGGTCCGGCGAGGGGTCAGCCGACGAGGAGGCTGCGACCCGTCATCGACGGCGGCGGCTCAATCCCGAGCAGGGCGCAGATGGTGGGCGCGACGTCGGCGAGGGTCCCGTCGCGAAGGGTGGCGCCCTCTCGGCCCGCGCACATGAGCACGAACGGGACGGGAGCGGTGGTGTGCTTCGTCTGCGGGGCTCCCTCCGGATCGCGCATCTCCTCGATGTTGCCGTGATCGGCGGTCACCAGCAGGGCGCCGCCCGCCTCAAGCGTGGCCTCCTCGAGACGCGCGAGGCAGCCATCGACGAATTCGGCGGCGCGCACGGCGGCGTCCCAGACGCCGGTGTGGGCCACCATGTCGGGGTTGGCGTAGTTGACGAGGATGAAGTCGAACTGACCGGAGCCGATGCCGGCCACAACTTCATGGGTAATCGCGTCGGCGCTCATCTCCGGGGCGAGGTCGTAGGTCGCGACGTCCCGGCGCGATGGGACGAGGACCCGCTCCTCACCGGGGAGGGCCGCCTCCACGCCGCCGTTGAAGAAGTAGGTGACGTGGGCGTACTTCTCCGTCTCAGCCACGTGCAGCTGGCGCATCCCGAGGCGTGACAGGAGGGCGGCCAGCGAATCGATCACGACCGGCGGGAAGGCGACGGCCACCGGCAGCTCGTCGGGTCGCTGGTACTCGGTCAGCGTGGCAATCGCCAGGCCGGAAGGCCGCCGGCCGCGATCGAAGGCGTCGAAGGCCTCGAGGGCGAGGGCGCGCGTCAGCTCCCTGGCGCGGTCGGCCCGGAAGTTCAGGTGCACGACCGCGTCGCCGTCCCCCATTCCGGGGTAGTCGTCGACCACCGTCGGACGAATGAACTCGTCGCTCTCGCCGCGCAAATAGGCGTGCTCGATCGCATCGCGGGCCGTCTCGGCCGGCTCGCCGCCCGCGTGGACGATCGCCTCCCAGGCCGATGCGATCCGCTCCCAGCGGCCGTCGCGGTCCATCGCGTAGAAGCGGCCGGTCACCGTGGCGATCCGAGCGCGGCCGGCAATCCGATCCTCCAGCGCCGGCAGGAACTCGATGGCCGAGCGCGGCGCCGTGTCGCGGCCATCGGTGAAGGCGTGGAGCAGCACCCGGTCGGCGGGGAGGCCGGTTCGTGCCGCCAGCTCGACCATCGCCACGAGATGCTCGTCCACGGCGTGCACCCCGCCGGGTCCGACCAGGCCGAGCAGGTGCAGGCGCGTTCCGCGGTCGAGCGCGTGCTGGACGGCGGCCAGCAGCACCGGGTTGCGGAAGAAGCTGCCGTCGGCGATTGCCGCGCTGACCCGCGGCAGGTCCTGGAGGACGCGGAAGCCGGCGCCGAGGTTCAGGTGCCCGACCTCCGAGTTCCCCATCTGGCCCGCCGGCAGCCCGACCGCCTCGCCCGAGGCCTCGAGGCGACAGTTCGGCCAGGTGGCGGTGAGGCGCTGCCAGGTCGGCATCCGCGCCGATAGGAGCGCGTTCCGCGCCGGGTCGTCGGAGAGGCCGAAGCCATCCAGCACGCAGAGGACCACGGGTTTCGGCCACGTCGGTCCCTGGCTCACCCGCGCGCCTCGACGGCCAGCTCCACGATCCGGATGAAGGCATCGGCCTTCAGCGACGCCCCGCCGACAAGAGCCCCGTCGACGTCCGCTTCGGCAAAGAACTCGGCCGCATTGTCCGGCGCGCAGCTGCCGCCGTAGAGAATCGGTACCTCGTCGGCGCCGATCGGGTCCGACTCGGCCAGGATCGCCCGGATCTGGGCGGCGGCCGCCTGTGCATCCTCGCCCGACGCGGCGTCGCCGGTGCCGATCGCCCAGACCGGCTCGTAGGCGATCACGAGCTGGCTGCCGGCGATGACGGGCAGGAGCGAGATGGCGGCCCGGAGCTGGCGCTCGATCACGGCGGCCGTGAGGCCGGCCCGCCGCTCCTCGGCCCGCTCGCCGATGGCAGCGATGGGCACGAGCCCGTGCGCAACCGCCGAAGCGACCTTGGCCGCGACCGCCGCATCGGTCTCGTTGTCGTACTGGCGCCGTTCCGAGTGCCCGAGGATCACGTACTGCGCGAGCTCGGCAACCATCAACGGGGAGGTCTCGCCGGTGTAGGCGCCGGCCTCCTCGGCGCGCATCGTCTGCGCCCCGATCCCGAGCTGGCCCGATTCCGTCGATCCCCCGCCCAGGGCGGCAGCCACCGCCGACAGCCAGATCGTCGGAGGACAGACGACGGACCTCGCCTCGAGCCCCGCGACGCCGTCGCGGACCCGCACCGCCAGGTCCGTGGCCGCACCTCCGGAGGTCGGGTTCATCTTCCAGTTGCCGGCGATGAGCGGCGGCCGGGATGGGTTCACGTCAGCTCCTGTCAGCTCGCGCGCCGCGGGCGCCGGCCGCCTCCGCGGCCAGCTCGACGAGGCGTCGGAGCCGATGGTTCATCGCCGAGCGGCTGATGCCGAGGCTCGACGCAAGCGTATCGAGATCGGCGTCGGGTTGGCGCCGTCGTTCCGCAGCCGCCTCGCGCAGGCCCTCGGCCAGGCGCTCGAGCTCGCCATCGGCCTCCAGTCGCCCGATGGCCTGGAGCTGCCGGTCCGCGGCTCGCACGGTGCGCGCCAGGTTGGCTTCCTCGGCGTTGAGCAGGCGATTGAGCCGATTGCGCACGTCGCGGCTGACCCGGCTCGTCTCGAAGTCGAGCAGCGCGCGGTTCGCGCCGACCAGGCGGAGGAGGCCGGCGATCTCGTCCTGGCCCTTGAGGTAGACCACCTGCCGACCTCGGCGTTCCATGCGCGAGCTGCGCACCTCGCTGTCCTGGAGCAGGCGCTGCAGGTTCAGTGCGCGGCGCCGATCGCGCAGCACGAACTCGACGTGCGGCCCGCCCGGCCCGCCGCTCACCGACCCGGAGCCGAGAAGCAGGCCCCGCAGGAAGGCGCGCCGGTCGCAGGCCTTGGTCGTGGCGGACTCCCACGCCGCCGGCGGCACCTCGTCGAGGGCGACCCGCAGGTGATGCCGCCCTGGCAGGGAAGACGCGGTCGAGGAGGCGGGGGCCGCGGCCGCCACGCCGATCGACGAGGCCAGCTGGACCGCGATCCGGGCGGTGGCATGGTCGAGGGTCCGAACGCTGCCGTCTGGACCGGCCGACTGGAGCAGGCCGATCAGCTCGGCACGACGGCAGCACGCTCGCGCGGGGCGGATCCGGGCGAGCTCCCCGCGCAGCTCGCTGGCAACCAGCATGGGTGGGGCGTCAGCCCGCGGAGGCCGTTGGCTGTGAGATGCGCCGCTGACGTGGCCGCTCGGCGCGATCCTCCTGCTGGATCCGCATCAGCGCCGCAGCCAGCTTGGCGGGATCGTGCCGGTGCGCGTTCGTCACGTCGACGAGATCCTCTTCGACGATCGTGACCTCGAAGCTCTCGAGGCGTCGGACGTCGACCTGGACCGGCTGCCCCAGCCAGCCCTCGGGGCGACGGGCGTCGTGGTTGTCGTTGAGGAGGACGTAGTCGAACAGCCCATCGCCCACATGCTCGATGAGCGCCTCGAGATGCTGTGCGGCGGAGTAGAAGCCCGTCTCTCCTGGCTGCGTCGCCACGTTGCAGACGTAGGCGCGAACCCCGTTGGCGGCGGCCACCGCGTCGCGGATGTCGCTGATGAGCAGGTTCGGCAAGACGCTGGAGTAGAGGCTGCCGGGGCCCACCACCACCAGGTCCGCCTCGAGGATCCGCTCGATCGCCTCGGGGTTGGCCCGCACGTCGGGCGGCTCGATCGAGACGTGCTCGATCGGCTCATCCGCGGCGCTGATCGAGGCCTGACCTCGCAGGCGGCGTCCGGACTCGAGGGTCGCCGCCAGGTTGAGCGGCACGCTCGTGGCGGGCAGGACCTGGCCGCGCACCGCCAGGACCCGATTCGATTCGCGCACCGCCTCTTCGAAGTCACCGGTCACCGCGGTCATGGCCGCGATGAAGAGGTTGCCGAAGGCGTGGTCGTCGAGCCCCGATCCCGGCGGGAAGCGGTACTGCATGAGCTGCGTCATGAGCGGCTCGGCGTCGGCCAGCGCAGCGATGCAGTTGCGGATGTCGCCGGGCGGCGCGATTCCGAGCTGCTGACGGAGACGCCCGCTGCTGCCCCCGTCGTCAGCGAGGGTCACGATGGCGGTGATGTTGGCGGAGTAGCCCTTCAGCCCGCGCAGCAGGGTCGACAGGCCCGTCCCGCCACCGAGCGCCACGATCCGTGGCCCGCGCGCCAGGTACCGCTTCGTGTAGAGCACCTCGAGCACCGAGTCGCCGCGCGTCACGAACGGCGAGACGATGCTGCGCATCAGGCCCCACACCCCAACCGCGGTGAGGACGATCCCGCCGACGGCGACCAGGATGGCGCGGATCGGCCGGTCGAGGCCCGCCCCGGTCACGGCGAAGATGAAGGAATCGTCCGGGAGGCGGCGGTACCAGTCGACGGTAAAGATCGCAGCGCCAAGGCCGAGGACGGTGATCCCGAAGAAGAGGACGAGCAGCCAGCGCTTCAGGTGCATCCCGGGGTAGAGCCAACGAGGCAGGCGCGGCCGCTTCATCGTTCCAGCTCCCGGTGGAAGACGGCCACCGACGTGCCGGCGATGGTGCCCAGCCGCTCGGCCAGCTCCTCGGCCAGCGCGATCGAGCGGTGGTAGCCACCGGTGCAGCCGAGCGCCACCGTGAGCCGGGTCTTCCCCTCTGACCGATAGGCGGGCACCGTCAGCTCGAGCAGCTCGACCACCAGCTCGACGAATCGTCCGGCCGCAGGCTGGCCCAGGACGTAGTCGCGGACCGGCGTCTGCAGCCCAGAAAGCGGCTTCAGGTCGGGGACGTAGTACGGGTTGGTCAGGAAGCGCACGTCGAAGACGAGATCGGCGTCGATGGGGATCCCGAACTTGAAGCCGAAGGTGAGGATGTCGATCAGCAGCTCGTCGGCGGCGCTGTCGCGCGGGACGTGGCGGAAGAGCTGCTCCTTGAGCTGCCCGATGGACAGGCCGCTCGTGTCGATGACCTGGTCTGCCAGCTCCCGGGCGCGAGCAAGGCGCTCGCGTTCGAGCAGGATCCCCGCCTGGACGCCGCTCCGCGTCTGGAGCGGGTGGCGGTGGCGGGTCTCGCTGAAGCGGCTGACCAGGACCGTGTCGCTCGCCTCGAGGTAGAGCACCTGCATCGGGACCCCCCGCTCGGCGAGGGCGGCGCGCGCCGCCTCGATCGCAGGGGCGGGGTCGCCGGCGCGGATGTCGAGCACCAGCGCCACGTTCCGATAGCGCATCGGCTCCTCGTCGCGCAGGGCGAGGAAGCGGTCCAGCAGGTCGGGGGGCAGGTTGTCCACGCAGTAGTAGCCGAGGTCCTCGAACAGCTTGCTGGCCTGGCTCTTGCCCGCCCCGGATAGCCCGCTGATGATGACCACGTGCCCGTCGCCGCGGGCTCGCGTGGCGCGACCCCTGGCCCCTGCCTGAGTCCGCGCGACGGTCGCCGGGGCAGCCGGACCTGCTGCTCGTGCCATGCGCCCTCCTCGTCGCCGGGATCGAGATCGAGTATAGCCTCAGCCGGCGGCAGCTCCCGAAAGACCGGCCAGCAGCCCGGTCACCGTCGCGCCGGCACTTTCACGCAGCGCACCGAGGTCGTATCCGCCTTCGAGGGTGAGTGCCACCCCCTCCAGGCCGCCGTCCCGGGCGACGCGACCCACCGCTGCGGCGACCTCCCCGTAGCCGGCCGCGGTGACGTCGAGCTCCGCCAGCGGGTCGAGCCGATGCGCGTCGTAGCCCGCCGAGAAGAGGATCGCCTCCGGTCCGAATGCCGCCACCGCGGGCAGCAGCCGCGTCAGCCAGGCCTCCATGAACGCCCGGTCACCGCTCCCCGGCGGGAGCGGCACGTTGTGCTTGCTCCCGAGGCCCTGGCCCGTCCCGCGGTCGGCGGCGTCACCGGTCCCTGGATAGAGCGGCGCCTGGTGGGTCGAGGCATAGCACAGGTCGGGGTCCGCGTCGAAGATCGCCTGCGTCCCATCGCCGTGGTGCACGTCCCAGTCGAGGATCGCGATCCGTTGGGCTAGGCCGGCCGCGCGCAGCGCCGCCGCCGCCAGCGCCACGTTGTTGAGCAGGCAGAAGCCCGCCGCCCGCTCGCGGCGCGCGTGATGCCCCGGGGGGCGCGCGACCGCGAAGGCAACCTGCGCCGCGCCCGTTGCGGCCGCGAGCGCGGCCTGGACGGTGGCCCCTGCCGCCAGGCGCGCCGCCACCATCGAATCGGGACCGATGTACGTATCCGCGTCGATCCAGCCGCCGCCCTGGTCCGCGGCATCGTCGAGGAGGGCGACATAGGCCGCGGGATGCAACCGCTCGAGGGTGGAAGCGTCAGCCGCCTCGACCTTCCCGCGTTCCAGGTCCGCCCCGACGGCGGCAGCCGCATCGACGATCCCGGTCACCACCGCCTCGAGGCGCTCGGGACGCTCTGGATGGCCGGGAGCACGATGGGCGGCCATGGCCGGATCGGTCAGCAGCAGCACGCGACTGGCGCCGGTCATCGGCTACCGCCGGATCAGGCGGATGACGAAGAGCGATCCTTCGAAGAGCAGGTACATCACGCTTCCCAGGATCAGCGGAGAGATCGGGTCCCCGCCCGGAGTGAGGACGATGGCAAAGATGGTGATTCCCAGCACTGCCATACGGCGCTGCGCGGCGAGCCGGCGGTAATTCAGGATCCCGACCCGCGCAAGACCGACGAGCAGGATTGGAAATTCGAGCGCGATCCCGAACGCGAGCAGCATGGTCGTCACGAAACCGACGTAGCCGTCGATCGTCAGCAGCGGCTGGAGGCCGGGACGCGCGAAGCCGAGGAGGAAGTTCAGCGCGTACGGGATGATCGTGTAGCCGACCACGATGCCGAGGACGAAGAGCAGGATCGCCGCCAGCATCACCGGCCAGATGAAGCGGCGTTCGCGCTTGGTCAGGCCTGGCGTCACGAAGCGCCAGACGTGGAAGAGGATGACCGGCATGGCCAGGGCGATGCCGAGGAACCCCGCGATCTTCACCTGGACCCCGAACGGGTCTGCCGGTCCGGTGAAGTAGATGGTGTCGTACTGGTCAGGCAGTGGAACCCGCAGCAGATCCAGCACCGTCCCGGAGAAGAAGAAGCCGACCACTGCCGCGACCACGATGGCGATGACGACGATGATCAGCCGCCGACGGAGCTCCTCGAGGTGCTCGATGAGGCTCATGGTCGGGCCTTCGTCGATCACGGATGCCTCATTCGCAGCTCAACGCCTCCCCCGGCGCACACGAACCGGTGGTGGGTTCAGGCCTGGGGCTTGTCGTCCGTGGTCGCGGGCTCGGACGGCGGAGCGGGCTTGCTCGGCTCGCCCCGAATCGAGCTCTCGAGATCATTGGATGCCTTGCGGAACTCGCGCACGCCGCGGCCGATGGCGTTGCCGATATCCGGCAGCTTGCCCGGGCCGAAGACGATCAGCACGACCACGAGCAGGATGATGAGCTCCGGCCAACCGATGGGTCCCATGTGTCTCGCGCTTCCTCGTTGGCGGCATTCAACGCGTTCTCAGCGGGCGCAACGCTAGGCGCGCAGTGTAGCACCGGCCTCCTGCATGCGACCCAGCCACGACTGGGCCGAGTCGGCCGCCGCGGCGCGCCATCCGTCACCCCGTGACGCAGCCGCAATGCCCCGCGAGATGCTGACCAGCCCGGGCGCTGCGGTGCCATGGCAATGAGCGACTGCGGCGGCCAGATCGCCGTCCTGGGCTCCGACGCCGGGGACCAGGAAGCCGAGGGCCGGCACGAGGCGGCGCACCCGGGCCAGCTCCGCCGGTGCGGTGGCGCCGACGACCAGGCCGACCCGTCCATCGGTCCAGGTGGCCGCTGCCCAGCTGGCGACGTGCTCATGCAGCGGCGTGCTTCCGATGTGCAGGTCCTGCAGCGTGCCGGCGCTCGGGTTCGTGGTCCGGGTGACGAGGTACACCATCCGACCCGGGTAGGCGAGGAACGGCTCGACCGTGTCCTCGCCGAGGTAGGGCGACAGAGTCACCGCGTCGGCGCCAAGCACGCCGAACAGGGAGGCCGCGTAGCGCTCGGCGGTCGAGCCAATGTCGCCGCGCTTCGCGTCGAGGATGAGGAACTGATCCGGCGGCATGTCCGTAACCAGCCGCTCGAGTGCCGCCCATCCCGCCGAGCCAAACGCCTCGAAGAAGGCGACATTGACCTTCACCGCCGCCGCGTGCTCGGAGGCGGCCTCCACCAGGCCGCGCGCGAACGTCTCGACCCCGTTCACGTCGCGGGGCAGCTCGTCCGGGAGGGTGTCGGGGTGCGGGTCGATCCCCAGGCAGAGGGGCGCACCGAGCCGCGAAATCCGGCCTCGAAGGCGGTCGAGTGGGGCGGGTCGTGGATCCGTCATGCGGTGGAGACCTCGAGCGGGGCCGGCTCCGCGATCCCGATGGCGGTCGTGGCCGCGACCCGGCGACCGATGAGCGGACTGGCGGCCGCATCCGCATAGTCGACCACTCGCAGGCGCAGGCGGGGCACGCCCTGGAAGAGGTCCCGCTCCAGCGTGCCCACAAGGTCGACCATCGACCCGGCCTCCGGCAGCGCGCGATCGACCGGCGTCCGGAACGCGATCGCGTCGAAGACCTCGGCGCCCCGCCGCATCCGGAACGCGACATGGTCCCCGGTCGCTCCGACTCGACGCGCCTCGGTGAGCCGCAGCCCGGTCACGGCCAGCAGCGGCTCGACGTGGCCCGGTCCGAACGGCGCGAGCCGCGCGATCTCCTCGGCGAGCGGCCAGCCGAGGTGCTGCGCGGGGATGACCAGGTCGATGGTCAGTGCCAGGGAACGCTCCGGCGCCTGCCCGGGGACTGCCGGGAACGGACGTGGCAGCGCGGCGAAGGCGGCTGCGAATGCCGTCCAGTCATCGGCCCGCAGGCTGAATCCGCCGGCTGCCGGATGACCGCCGCGCTTCAGCAGGAGGGGCGCGCAGGCCTCGAGCGCCAGCGCGACGTGGAAATCGGCCGGCGCTCGGACCGATCCGCGCAGCTCGTCGTCCACCGGCGCGGCGACGGCGATCGGGCGGCCGAGCGTCTCGACCAGGCGGTTCGCCACGAGCCCCAGCACCCCGGGCGCCCAGTCCGCTCCGCGCAGAGCGAGCGGGGTGTCGCCTGGCGCAGCGGCCGCAAGGGCCGCAGCGGCCTCGATGGTGGCCGTGGTGATGGCCCGTCGCTCCAGGTGGACCGCCTCGAGCGTCTCCGAGATGCGCTCAGCCTCCACCGGGTCGTCCTCGAGCATGAGCGACATCGCGAGCTCGGCGTCGGCGATGCGGCCGGCCGAATTGATGCGCGGCGCGACCCCGAACGCGAGGTCACGTGCGGTGGGCTGATCCGGCACGTCCGCCGAGCGGGCGATCAGCGCGCGCAGCCCCGGCCGCGAGGTCACCGCAAGCTCCTCGATGCCGAGCCGCACGATGGCCCGGCTCTCCCCCGTCATGGGGGCCATGTCGGCGATGGTCCCGATCGCGGCCACGCCCGCCAGGTCGGCCGCGGCCTGGCCGCGGCGGCCGAGCAGCGCGGAGGTGAGCTTGAAGGCCAGCCCGGCCCCGGTCAGGTCGGGATCCGGATAGGCGCAGTCGGGGCGGTGCGGGTCGACGACCGCCACTGCCCGGGGAAGTGCGCCGGCGGGCAGGTGATGGTCGGTGACGATCACCTCGATCCCCAGTTCTCGCGCCACCTCGACCTCCGCGGCGTTCGTCACGCCGCAGTCGCAGGTGATGACGAGGGTCACCCCCGCGACCGCCAGCCGCTCCAGTCCGCCGCGGGACAGCCCGTACCCCTCGGCCAAGCGAGAAGGGACGTGGCGGGTCGGCTCCACGCCCAGCGCGCGCAGGGCGAGCACCCAGACCACGACCGCGGTCATGCCATCGGCGTCGTAATCGCCCCAGATGGCGATTCGCTCCCCCGCCTCGATGGCCCGCTCGACGCGCGCCAGGGCGACATCCGCGTCGGCCATCAACGAGATGTCGTGAAGGGAGGCTTCGCCTGCGTGCAGGAAGCGATCGAGCCCTTCGTCGTTCCGGAAGCCACGGCGGGCGAGGAGCGTCGCCACCGGGCGACCGAAGCCGGCGAACGGCGGCGGGTCCGGAAACGGCTCCGGGAGCAGCCATTCGAGGCGAGGCAGGATCACCCGGCCATGGTAGCGGTGAGCCGCTTATCGAGGGCGTATCGGCCGGTTACCGGCCCGCGTCAGCGAGCGGCGGGCCGTTGCTTGCGCGCCGCGGCCAGCGCCTGCGCCTTGCGGTTCGAGTCCCACTCGTACCAGGCGGCCAGCAGCTGGCTGGCATTGAAGATGGACGAGTAGGTCCCGCTCACCACCCCGATCAGCAGCGCCAGAGTGAAGGTGCGGATCGTGGCCGGTCCCAGCAGCAAGAGGGCAGTCAGCGTCACCACCACGGTCAGGCTGGTGTTGATCGAGCGACCGAGCGTCTGGAGGATGGAGTGGTTGACGATCGCCCCGAATGGCTCACCGGCGTGCCGCACCCGGTTCTCGCGGATCCGGTCGAAGACGACGATGGTGTCGTGGACCGAGAAGCCGATGATCGTCAGCAGGGCGGTCACGAAGAGGGCGTCGAACTCGAGGCCGAAGAAGAAGCCGAGCATCGCGAAGATGCCGACCACCACGACCACGTCGTGCAGCAGCGCCACGATCGCGGCCGTGCCGTATCGGAACCCGAACCGAACCCACAGGTAGCCGAGTATGAAGAGCTCGCCGATCACGATCAGGATGATCGAGCTCCGGATCAGCTCCGAGCCGACCAACGGCCCGACGGTGGTGATCCGGTTGGGCGCGCCATCACCGAAGCGGGCGATCAGCGCTTGCTCCAGGTCGTCGAACTCGGTTCCGGGAATGACCGGCGGCGGCGGCGACGCGCTCGGCGAGGCGCTGGGCGACGACGAGGGGATCTCCGAGCTGCTCGGCTCAGGAGTTGGGCTCGGGCTCGGCGTTGGACTCGGAGATGGCTCGGGCGTCACGCCCGAGGGCAACGGGGTCGGCGTCGGGGTTGGCGCCACGGTCGGAATCGGCGTCGCCACGGGCAGCAGGTCCACTGGGCGGGTCCGGATCTCCAGGAACCCATTCCCCGCGTCCCGAACGATCGCCTCCGGGTAGCCGAGCTCCACGAGCGCCGCATGCACCTGGGCCGCCGTCGGCTCCTGCGCATAGCGAACCTGCCAGACCGTTCCGCCGGTGTAGTCGATCGACGGCTTCAGCCCGCCGAGCAGGATGAAGATCAGCCCGGGAATCGTAATGAGCGCGCTGAAGGCGAAGTACCAGTTGCGCTTTCCGACGATGTCGTACATGCGATCAGCGCTCCACGTGGTAGAGCTCGAGGCGCCGGCCGATGTCGGTGCGCACGATCATGCGGAGGATCGTGCGGGTGACGGTCACGGCGCTGAACATCGAGATCAGGACACCGATGATCAGCACCAGGGCGAAGCCCCGGACGACGGTCGTCCCCTGCCAGTACAGCCATGAAGCGACGAGCAGCGAGCTCACGTTCGAGTCGAGGATGCTCGACCACGCCCGGTTGAATCCGGCCTCGATCGCCGGACCCAGCGTCTTGCCGAGGCGGATCTCCTCCTTCATGCGCTCGAAGATGAGAATGTTGGCGTCGACCGCCATGCCGATCGAGAGGATGAAGGCGGCCACCCCGGCCAGGGTCAGCGTGACGCCGATGAGCCGGAAGACGGCGTAGCTGACGAGCGTGTAGAAGATCAGCGCGCCCGCGGCCAGCACGCCGGGCAGGCGGTAGTACGCGATCATGAAGAGCAGCACCAGGCTCAGACCAATCGCCCCGGCGATGAGGGCCTGCGCCAGGAAGTCGGCGCCGAGCGTCGGCTGGACGGTGTCGACGCCCTCCTCGTTCAGCGCGACCGGCAGGGCACCGAAGCGCAGCGTGTTGTAGAGGTTCGTGCGCTCAGCCTCGTTGGCCTGGCTGGCCGGGCCGACCGTGATGATCGTCTGACTTGCGCAGATCGCCGACTGGATCGTGGGCGTCGTGATGATCCGACCGTCGAGGGCGATGGGCCCCGGCTTGTCGACATTCGCCCCCGTGAAGCTGCACCAGGTCTCGGAAGCGGGGCTGCGCAGCGTGAACTCGACCCCGATGTTCGCGTTCTGCGTCGCTGGATTCACGCTTCCGGGATCGATGAAGCTGCCGTCGAAGAGGACGCCGATCGTCCCATCCGCAAGCAGCGGACGGATGTCCTGGTCCTTGGTCAGTGTCTGGCCCTTGGGGTCAATGAACTGCAGCTGTCCCGTCGAGCCCACGAGATCGCGGACCTGCTTGGGATTCTTGACGCCCGGCACCTCGACCACGATCCGGCGCTGCCCGTCGCCGCTCGTCTCGGTACGCACCTGCGGCTCGGAGACGCCGAGGCCGCCGACGCGCCGCTCGATGATGTTGCGAGCGGTCTCGACCTGCTGGTCGGTGATCACCTCCCCGGGCTGACCCTGCACGCCGAGCGTCACCCGGATCCCACCCTGGAGGTCCAGGCCGAGGACCGTCTGGACCTCGCGACCGAGGATGTTCGAGGGCAGCCACGTGAGGCCGAGCGTCTGTCGGGGGAGGTCGATGAAGATCGCCAGCAGCAGGGTGACGAGGATCACCCACGGGGCGGTGCGGCGCCAGGTCATGTGTGAGCCAGGTGAACCTCTCGCTCCGGTCGTCGCGGCTGCCGCAGACACCAAACGCGCCGCACACTTGCGGCGGGCCGCGCCAGTATAGGCACGCCCAGATAGCCCCGCAAACTCAGGCGAGCATCCCTTCGCGGGCCAGATGACGCTTCAGCCGCTCCGCCAGGTCGCGCGGAATGCCCGGCGTCTCGGCCAGCTCGTCCACCGACGCCTCGCGGATCCGGCGCACGCTGCCGAAGCGCTTGAGGAGCGCCTTCTTGCGCACCGGGCCGATGCCCTCGATGTCGTCGAAGACCGATGCCAGCGCCCGGCGGCTGCGCAGGTTGCGGTGGTAGGTGATCGCGAACCGATGCGCCTCGTCCCGGATCCGCTGCACGAGGTAGAGCCCCTGGCTCTTGCGAGGCAGCACGACCGGGTCCGGACGGCCGGGCAGGTAGAGCTCCTCGAATCGCTTCGCCAGGCCCGTCACCGGCACGTCGGCGAGATCGAGGTCGCGCAGCACCCCCACCGCGGCCGAGAGCTGGCCCTTGCCGCCGTCGACGATCACCAGGTCGGGCAGCGCCCAGCCGGCGTCCCGGGCGGCTGTGGGAGGCGCTGGCTCGCCAGGCTCTTCATCGGCTTCGTTGCCCAGGCCCTCGAAGGCAGGGTCCGCACCGACAGCGGCGAGCGAGAGGGCGCCGGTCTCGGCCCGCAGGCGCGATGCCCGCGAGAAGCGGCGGCGGATCACCTCGGCCATCATCCGGAAGTCGTCCGGGGTGTCGCCGGATCGAATCCGGAAGCGCCGATACTCGCGCGGCTCAGGCTTGCCGTTGACGAAGACGACCATGCTGCCGACCGCACTGGTGCCCTGGATGTTGCTCATGTCGTAGCACTCGATCCGCTCGGGGGCACGCCCCAGCCCGAGCTCGGTGGCCAGCGCCTCGAGCGCCTCGTCGCGCTTGCCGGCATCGGCGAGCCACTCCGCGCGCTCGCGCGACAGCGCCTCGACCGCGTTCTGCGTCGCGAGTGCGACGAGCCTGCGCTTGTCCCCCCGCTCCGGGACGGTCAGCGCGACCTTCGACCCGCGGCGATCCGCGAGGAAGCCGGCCAGCGCATCGGCATCGGCCGGCGCGAACGGCACGACGACTTCGCGTGGCGGTCGCTCCGTTGCCGCGTAGTACTGCGGCAGGAACGAGCCGAGCACCTCGGCGTCGGTCACGTCGCGGGCGCCCTCGACGATGAAGTGCTCGCGCCCGATCATCTTCCCGTTGCGGATCACGAAGAGCTGGAGGCAGGCCTCTCCCTCTTCGCGCGCGATGCCGATCACGTCCTGCTCGGCACGGCTGTAGGCCGCGACCTTCTGCTGCTCGATCGTGCGCTCGACGGCCCGCAGCTTGTCGCGCGAGATCGCGGCCTGCTCGTAGCGGAGCGCCAGCGAGTGATCCTGCATCTCGTTGCGCAGCTCCGCGGCAATCCCCTCCTGGCGCCCCTCCAGGAAGTCGACCACCCGGTCGATGGTGGCGCGGTACTCGGCCTTCTCGATCGCCTCGATGCAGGGCCCCTGGCAGCGCTTGATGTAGTAGAGCAGGCACGGACGCTCGAGGACGCGCTTGCCCTCGGGAATGTCGAGGTTGCAGGTGCGGAATGGGAAGATCTTGCGCAGCAGCTTCAGCGTCTCGTCGACGCTGGAGGCCGATGCGTACGGGCCGAAGTAGCGGCTGCCATCCCGGCTCAGCTTCCGGGTGCGCACGATCCGCGGGAAGTCCTCGCCGAGCGTGATCTTCACGAACGGATAGCTCTTGTCGTCGCGCAGCCGGATGTTGAAGCGGGGCCGGTGCTCCTTGATGAGGTTCGACTCGAGCAGGAAGGCCTCGCTCACCGTATCGGTGACGATGTACTCGATGTCGGCCACCTCGGCGGTCATGCGCACGATGCGCGAGTCGAGGCCCGCCTTCGAGCCGAAGTAGGAGCGGACCCGATGGCGGAGCACGTCCGCCTTGCCGACGTACAGGACGCGGCCGTCCGCGCTCTTCATCAGGTAGACGCCGGGCGCCAGCGGCAGTTGACGCAGGACCGTGCGAAGGTGCGCATCGCGCTGGCCGTCCGGGGTCATGGGGAGCTCGGCGAAGGACTCGGCACGGGGGTCGGCAGGGGTTGCGCGAGCTCGGTCTGGATGTACGCCTGCAACGGGGCGTAGTCGCTCCCCGACGCGCGGCCCTTCACGACCAGGATGTACTGGCCGATGCTGTTGCTCGTCGCCTCCAGGATCACGCCCTCGGTCAGCTCGACTCGTCGATCCGCGCCGAAATGGCCCGACAGCAGGTAGAGGTCGATCGCCGAGAGGTCGGTCGCCATGAGGGGATGCTCCGGCGACCCCTTGAGGGCTTCCATGATCGTCAGCCCCGGCCCCAGCGAGCCGAGGCCTCCCCCGCCGAGCTTGCCGCGCAGCGCAGCGAGCACCCGCTGCTGTCGGACGGAGCGCGCGAAGTCGCTCGACTCGGCCCGGACACTCGTGTATCGGGTGCGCGAGTAGTCGAGCGCACGGGTGCCATCGAGGAAGATCGGGCCGGCGTCGAAGGCGCCCCCATCCCAGATGCCGGCGTGGTAGTTGCCCTCCGACCAGGTGTACGCGAATGGGGTCGGATTCTCCACGGCCACGCCGCCGACCGAATCAACCATCGCCTTGAACCCGGTGAAGTCGAGCGCCATCCAGTGCTCGATCGGCAGCCCGGTGACCCTGGCCAGGACGACGGTCGCCAGCCGCCCCGCCTCGTGCACCCCGCCGCGCACGTAGCCGTCGGCGAACGCCTCGTTGATCTTCGCGTTGTCCGGGAGTTCGGGGAGGCCCTGGACCCAGAGGTCACGTGGGATCGGGATCATGGTGGTCTTGTCGCTCTTCGGATCGATCGAGAGGATGTTGATCGAGTCGGCCAGGTACGTGCCCCCCGTGTGCTCCGGACCGCCGTAGCCGTACATCGCGACGTTCACGCGGTCACTGCCCATCAGCGGAAAGAGAAGGGACGACGACAGGGATCCGGCGGAGCTCACCTCGTCGTTGAAGGCCGCGACGCGCTGCCAGAGCAGCCAGCTGCCGGTGCAGCCGCTCAGCAGGACGATCACCAGGAAGAGGACCAGGTTGCGCTTCCACCGTCCCGCCCGCGGCGTCCGCGCCCGCGACGTCCGGGGAGGGCTCAGGGGATCGACGCCCCGCGCGCGAAGCTTCTGCTCGCGTTCGGTTGCCTCCCGAATCCGGCGTGCGCGCGGCGTCTCGGTGGCGTGGCTGGTCCGGCGGTCGCGCCGGTTCATCGGCAATTCATCGGTTCGGTCGAGGATCCCCATGCGGAAGCGAGCGGACGACAGGATATCCCGATAAGCCGCCGATCATGCGCAGGTAAGGCTCGCCCGTCACGCTGCCTGCATGGCGCTGGCCCAGGCCGCAACCCCGTCCGTGGCACCGCTGCTCGACGCGCTCGATCCCGAGCAGCGAGCCGCCGCCACCCTGCCGGACGGGCCAGCCCAGATCATCGCCCCGGCGGGAAGCGGCAAGACGACCACCCTGATCGCCCGCCTCGGCGTGCTGCTCACGCGGGGGGTGCCGGCCGAGCGGATCACCGTCGTCACCTTCAACCGCGAGGCGGCCCAGGAGCTGAGTGCGCGGATCGCCAGCCGGCTCGGTCCGATCGTGCCGGGCGCCGAGCGAGTCGAGGTCCGAACGCTCCACGCCCTCGCCCGCCAGGTCCTGCTCGACGCGGGCGATCCGGTCCGGCTGGTTGCGGACCGACTGCCCGTGCTGCGCGCCGCCCGCCGACGCGTGGCAGCCGGCCAGGCGCCGGATGCGATGCCGGTACCCGAGGCGACGGAGCTCGACACGCTGCTCTCCGCCTGGAAGGTCGAGGGGCGCGAGCCTCCCGAGGCGGCGTTGCCTGCCCTGTCCGCGTTTTCCGACCTGATGGCCGCCCGCGGCGCCCTCGACTTCGACGACCTCGTCGTCCGCTCGGTGGCGTTGCTCGAGGCGGACGCGGGCCTCCGCACGCGCTGGCAGGGCCGCTTCACCCACCTCGCGGTCGACGAGTTCCAGGACGTTGATGCCGCCCAGCTGCGGCTCGTCCGCATCCTCGCCGAGCCGGAGCGAAACCTGTTCGTGGTCGGCGACGACGACCAGACCATCTACGCCTGGCGCCTCGCCGACGTGCGACGGATCCTCGGCTTCTCGGACCTCTACCCCGACGCGCGGCGCGTCCAGCTCGCGACGAACTACCGCTGCCCGCCACCCGTCGTCGTCGCCTCGCGGCGCCTTATTGGCAGGAATGAGGAGCGCTTCGAGAAGCGGATCGAGCCAACGCCGGACCGGCGGACCGACCCCGATGCGATCGTGATGATGTCTTCGCACGGCACCGATTGGGCGGACCGGCTCGCCGCATTGGCCGCTGCCGAGGCCGCCAAGGGTGGCTGCTGCGTCCTGGCCCGGACCCGGGCCGAGCTAACGCCGGTGGCCCTGGCGCTGCTTCGGGCCGGCCAGCCGCACGCCACCCGCGTCCCCACGCCCCTCGAGGCGGAGCCGGTCCGCGCGCTCCTCGACGGGGCCCGCCGCCTCCCGGGCGCCGAGCCGCCCTTCTCCAGCCTGCTGCGGCTGCGCGCCCTGCGTGGCTGGCGACGAGCGGACGGCGACGATGCGCTGGGCGACGACGACCATGCGGCGATCGACGCCTTGCTCGGCTGGGCCGTGGCCTTCGCTCGCCTGGATCGGTTCCTGGAGGCAGGCGACGACGTTGCGGCACGCCTCGCGCGGCTTCGCGACCCATCCGCGCCGATCGAGCTGATGACGGTCCATGGAGCGAAGGGCCGGGAGTGGCCTACCGTCGTGGTGATCGGGTTCGAGGACGAGCGCTTCCCGAACCGTCGTGCGCTCGTCGGCGCCGCGGATCCGCGACGTGCCCTCGAAGAGGAGCGGCGCCTGGGCTACGTCGCGCTGACCCGCGCCACCCGCCGACTCGTCCTTGCCTTCGATCCCGGCCGCCCATCGCGCTTCCTGGAGGAGATGGGCTACAGCCCCACCTCGGGTGCGATGGCCGACAGGTAGCGGACCATGCGTGCGACATGCTCGTCGAAGTCGAGGCCGATCTCATCGGCTCCGGCCAGCAGCATCTCGCGCGGCACGGCTCGGGCGAACGCCTTGTCCTTCATCCGTTTCCGGACGTTCGCCGGCTCCACGTCGTCGAGCTTGCGCGAGGGACGCATCAGCGCCACCGCCACCAGGAAGCCGGCCAGCTCGTCGCACGCGTACACGAGATGGTCGAGGCGGCTGGTGCGCGGAATGCCGAGCGCGTCGTTGTGCGTGCGGACCGCCTGCACCACCTCGGCCGGGTAACCGAGGCGCGCCAGCTCATCGGCGCCAATGGCGCCGTGGGTCGACGCCTCGGGGAAGCGCTCGTAGTCGAGGTCGTGCAGCAGGCCGGCGATCCCCCACGTCTCGACCGTCGCGTTGTCGAGCCCGTCGTCGAGCGCGTAGCCGGAGACGCCCGCCTCGACCAGCAAGCCGTGCTTGCGCAGCGACGGGTTGGTGTTCCACTCGTGCAGGAGCGCCAGGGCCTCCGCGCGCGTCGGCATCAGCCGGCCACTGCCGCGGGCTCGCGACGTCGCGCGCGCGCAGGCGCCTCTTCACCCATCCCCAGGGCATGTCGCAGGTACCGACCGGTGTGCGAGGCCTTCGCGCGCGCGACCTCCTCCGGCGTCCCGGCCTTCACGAGATCTCCTCCCGCCGCACCGCCCTCCGGGCCGAGGTCGATCACCCAGTCGGCACTCTTGATGACGTCGAGGTTGTGCTCGATCACCACCACCGTGTTGCCCGCGTCGACGAGCCGCCCCAGGACCTGGAGCAGGCGGGCTACGTCGTCGAAGTGGAGGCCCGTCGTCGGCTCGTCGAGGATGTACAGGGTCTGGCCGGTGGCCCGCTTGGACAGCTCGGTGGCGAGCTTCACGCGCTGGGCCTCGCCGCCCGACAGGGTCGTCGCCGGCTGGCCGAGGTGGATGTAGCCCATGCCCACGTCGTGCAGCGTCTGGAGCTTGTTGCGGATCGAGGGGACGGCGCTGAAGAAGGCCAGCGCCTCATCCACCGTCATCTCCAGGATCTCGGCGACGTTGTGCCCCTTGTAGTGGATCTCGAGCGTCTCGCGGTTGTACCGCTTCCCCTTGCACACCTCGCACTGCACGTAGACGTCCGGCAGGAAGTGCATCTCGATCTGCACGATGCCCGCCCCCTCGCAGGCCTCGCAGCGCCCGCCCTTCACGTTGAAGCTGAACCGACCTGGGAGGTAGCCGCGCAATCGCGCTTCGGGAACCGCGGCGAGCAGCTCGCGCAGCGGGGCCCACAGGCCGGTATAGGTGGCCGGGTTCGAGCGGGGGGTGCGCCCGATCGGGCTCTGGTCGATCTCGATCACCTTATCGACCTGCTCGATCCCGTCGATCCCGTCGTGGGCGCCGGGCCGCTCGCGCGCGCCCCAGATTCGTGCCGCCAGCGCCGGGTAGAGGATCTGCGTGACGAGGCTCGACTTGCCGGAACCGCTCACCCCGGTGACCGCCACGAAGCGCCCGAGCGGGAAGGCGATATCCACGCCGCGCAGGTTGTTCTCGCGCGCCCCGCGAACCGTCAGCCATTCGCCGCTGCCCCGGCGGCGTCGAGCCGGCACCGGCACTGCCCGGTCGCCGCGCAGGTAGGCCGCCGTGATCGAGCGAGGGCTTCGCAGGAGGTCCGACAGGCTGCCGGAATGGATCAGCTCGCCGCCGTGCTCCCCTGCCCCTGGGCCGATGTCGATCACCCAGTCGGCCGACCGGATCGTCTCCTCGTCGTGCTCCACCACGATCAGCGTGTTGCCCAGGTCGCGCAGCCGCACCAGGGTGGCGATGAGCCGGTCGTTGTCCCGCTGGTGCAGCCCGATGGATGGCTCGTCGAGGATGTAGAGGACGCCCATCAGGCTCGACCCGATCTGCGTGGCCAGCCGGATGCGCTGCGCCTCCCCGCCTGACAGCGAGCCGCTGGCCCGATCGAGCGTCAGGTAGTCGAGGCCGACGTCGACGAGGAATCCGAGCCGGGCGCGGATCTCCTTCAGCACCTGCCGCGCGATGTGGTTCTCCCGCTCGGTGAGCAGTTCGGGCAGGCCGGCGTACCAGGCCAGCGCATCGGTCACCGCCAGCCGGGTCGTCTCGATGATGTTGCGGTCTCCGACCGTCACCGAGAGCGATTCGGGCTTCAGCCGCATCCCGCCGCAGGTCGGACACGGCCGCTGGGTCATGTAGCGCTCGATCTCGGTCTTTGTCGCCTCCGAGCTCGTCTCCCGGTATCGGCGTTCGAGGTTCGGCAGGACTCCCTCGAAGGTGGTGGCGTAGGAGTGCTCCTGCCCCTGGCGTGACTTGTACTTGACCGTGACGCGTTCCCCATGGTTGCCTCGCAGGAGGATCTCCCGCGCGCTGTCGGAGAGCTGTCCGACCGGCGTGTCGGTGCGGAACCCGTACTTGTCCGCCACCGCCTCCAGGATGGTCGAGAACCATGACGCGGTGGCCACCATCCGGCGCCACGGCAGGACCGCCCCCTCGGCGAGCGAGAGGCTGGGGTTCGGCAGCACGAGGTCGGGGTCGATCTCGAGACGGTTGCCGAGGCCGGTGCACGCCGGGCACGCACCGTGCGGCGAGTTGAAGCTGAAGTTGCGGGGCGCGGGCTCCTCGAAGCTGCCGCCGTGCTCCGGGCACGCGTAGCGCTCGCTGTACAGCCGGTCGCTGCCCTTCGGCCCATCGTCGGGAAGGTTGACGAGGAGGGTCCCGTCCGAGAGGCGCAGCGCGGTCTCGATGGAGTCGGCCATGCGCGAGGCGTCGGGTCGGGCGTTGCCGTCCTCATCGGTCCTGTGCACGACCAGCCGGTCGACCACGACCTCGATCGAGTGCTTGAACTTCTTGTCGAGCTCGATCTTCTCGTCGAGGTCGCGCAGCTCGCCGTCGACCCGGACCCGCACGAAGCCGCCCGCCTTGGCGCCGGCGAGGAGCTTCTCGTGCTCGCCCTTCCTGTCACGCACGAGCGGCGCCAGCAGCATCAGCCGCGTCCCGTCGGGGAGCTCGTAGAGCTGGTCGATGATCTGCTCGACCGTCTGCCGCGTGATCTCGCGTCCGCAGATCGGGCAATGCATGCGACCGATCCGGGCGAAGAGGAGTCGCAGGTAGTCGTAGACCTCGGTGACCGTCCCGACGGTCGAGCGCGGGTTCCGGCTGGAGCCCTTCTGGTCGATGCTGATCGCGGGGCTGAGCCCGTCGATCTGGTCGACGTCCGGCTTCTCCATCTGGCCCAGGAACTGGCGCGCATAGGCGCTCAGCGACTCGACGTAGCGACGCTGCCCCTCCGCGTAGATCGTGTCGAAGGCGAGGCTGCTCTTGCCGCTCCCCGACAGCCCGGTGATCACGATCAACCGGTCGCGCGGCATCTCCACGTCGATGTTCTTGAGGTTGTGCTCGCGCGCGCCACGCACGACGATCCGATCGGAGGGCATCGAGTCGATGATATCAGACCGATGTGAACGCCCGTTCTGTTTGGCAGTCGCTCGTGTCGCCTGCATGCCCGCAGTGCTCAGCCCCTGAGCACATGGACGGGGAAGTGTCCGCTGGACCCCCGTTTCCCGGATGGCACGCTCAGGTGACCGGACATTCGGCCGCGTTTCCACCGGTTCGTGGCCCATGTGCTCGGATGCCGAGCGGCTGGCGGCGATGGGGCCGCGGCTACCGGAGCAGGCCGTCGTAGGTGCTCACGACGAAGGTGCTCTCGCAGCGTTCGACCCGATCCGGGACACAGCTCGCCGCCGCTGGGTCATCGAAGTGCCCACTGAAGATCAGCTGCTGCAGGCGCAGGTTCGGCCCACCCGGCTCTGCCCGGGATGGGAACGGCCGGCCGTCGGGAGCAGCCAGGCGGAGCCCGTCCCGCTCCAGCTCGGCCTGCGTGACGTCCTCGCTCGGCTGCGCGCTGAGGAGGACCCGCAGCGGGCATTCGCGCTGTAGCCATGCGACCGACGCGTCCACTCCCCCGTCGTCGCCGATGCAGTCGCCGGCGAGCTCGGCATACCACCCGACGATGCGCAGCTCGGCGCCGGCGTAACGTGCCGCGCGATCCGGATGGGCGAGGATCTCGCCCACGGGGTACTCGGTCAGCTCCGGTCGCACCCCACCCAGCGAGCCGACGACGAGCATGACGAAGACGAACGCGCCAAGTGCCGCCACCAGCGCGACGCCGATGCGCGTCTCTCGGTTCATCTCGTCGCGTCCAGCGCCTGCCAGCCGGCGGCAAGCAGCTCGATCCCCTGCCGCCACAGCTCGACCCGCGATGGATCGTTGAGCCAGGTCGAGGCTCCGGACGGGTGAGGCAGGGCGATGACGGAGGCGCCGGGAGCGGCCCCCCAGGCGAGCTTGCGCCCGACCAGCTCGTCGAGCCGCGCGTCCGGGCCGAATGCGAACCGATGCGCCAGGCTGCCAACGAGCACCACGAGGCGCGGAGCGAGGAGCCGCACCTCATCGGCCAGGTATGGCGACCAGCGCAGCACCTCGGCGCGAGACGGGGGCGAGTCAACCGAGGAGCCGGGCCGTCGGCCGGGATAGCACTTCCCGACCGAGGTGACGTACCAACGGGAGCGGAAGTCGTCGACGCTGATCCCGGCCAGGGCCAGCCAACCGGCGAGCCGGCGGCCGGCGTCATGCGCGAACGGGAGGCCGGTCTCGATCTCACGCCAGCCGGGCGCCTGACCGATGAGCATGGCCCCCTCCGTGCCATCGCCGGAGAGGACCGGCGTCGAGCCGCCGTCGCAACGCGGCATCGCATCCTGCAGCGCACGCAGCTCGGTGCCGGGCGGGGCGCGGCGCGGCGCGGCGATGGGCCAGTCGCCCGCGTGCCGCAGGCGCTTCGGCGCGACGGTCGGGATCAGGCCGACGCTCCGCGGAGCTCGTCGGCGAGCCGCAGGTCGTCCGCGATCGCCAGCCGGATCGCGCGGCGCACCCCGTCTCCCAGGGCGCCCGCCGCCTCGAGGGCCGCGGTCAACCCATCCCGAGCCTGGTACAGGCGGTCGATCGGTCCACCGGACGGCTCATCGGGTGCGGCTCCGAGCTGGGCGGCAAGGGCAAGGTCCTGATGAACGATCCGCTCGAGGGCATCCGTCGGGGCCGCGTCCCCCGCGGCATCCAGCCGGTCGGCGAGCTGCTCGCGGGCCAGCTCCATCCAGTGCAGGTAGCGACCGAACTCCTCGTCGCCGGGCGGCAGGTCGTCGAGCGAGAAGCCCGCTCGTGCGCCGTCCTTCGCCGCGGCCCGCTCGACCTCGTACCAGTTGTCGCCCACGAACGTGGGCGCCTCCTCACCTCCGGCACGGAGCCAGTCGACGAAGCGCGCCACGCGCCGAGGCATCTCGTTCGTGGCCTCGACGTCCGACGCGGCGAAGACCGCGCAGCCGGGCAGCTCGGCGGCATAGGCGGCCACCGTCGTTCCGGCGTCGATCCCCGTCTCGACGAAGATGGCATGCGGCATCGTCCCGGCCATCTCGGCTCCCTACGGCCGGCGTCGACGGGGAGGCCGCCGTCGCGATCCCGCGGCGATGATGTTGGGCCGGGCCGCGGTGCTGAAGACCTCGCGTGGCGCCCGGCGGGTCGGGTCGTTTCCGAACTCCCCCGCCTCGGCCGCGGCCGCATAGACGTCGGCGGGGATGCTGCCCGGTGCCGCCGCCAGTTCCTCGCGGAGGCGGCGGAGCTGGAGGATCTCGTCACGAAGCGCGGCGGCGCGCTCGAACTCGAGGTTGCGCGCCGCCTCCTTCATCTGGGCCTCGAGCCGGGTCATCATCGATGCCAGCTCCTCGGGCTCCTTGCCGGCGACGTCCAGCTCGGCCCGCTCCTCGGCGACGCGGCGCAGGCCGCTGTTGATGTCGCGGATCTCCTTGATGATCGTCTCCGGCACGATCCCGTGCTCGGTGTTGTAGGCGACCTGCTTCTCGCGCCGCCGGCTGGTCTCCTCGATCGCGGCGCGCATCGAATCGGTCTCGCGGTCGGCGTACATGATCACGCGGCCGCCGATGTTGCGGGCCGCCCGGCCGATGACCTGGATCAGCGAGCCACCCGACCGCAGGAAGCCCTCCTTGTCGGCGTCGAGGATGGCGACGAGCGTCACCTCGGGCAGGTCGAGCCCCTCGCGCAGCAGGTTGATCCCGACCAGGACGTCGTACACGCCCAGCCGCAGGTCGCGCAGGATCTCGACCCGCTCCAGCGTGTCGACCTCGCTGTGCAGCCACTGGACCTTGATCCCCAGCTCGGCCAGGTAGTCGGCCAGGTCCTCCGCCATCTTCTTGGTCAGGGTGGTGACCAGCGCCCGCTCGCCGCGGGCCACCGTGTCGCGGATCTCGGCCAGCAGGTCGTCGATCTGGCCAGTGGTCGGCCGCACCGTGATCTGCGGGTCGATCACCCCCGTCGGCCGGATGAACTGCTCGGCCACCCGCTCCGCCCGCTCGGACTCGTACGGGCCGGGGGTGGCGCTCATGTAGATCACCTGGTTCAGGTGATCCTCCCACTCCTCGAAGGTGAGCGGCCGGTTGTCGAGCGCCGAGGGCAGGCGGAAGCCGAAGTCGACCAGGATCTCCTTGCGGGTCCGGTCGTTCTTGTACATGCCGTGGACCTGCGGGACGCTGATGTGGCTCTCGTCGACGATCAGCAGGAAGTCGGTCGGGAAGTAGTCGATCAGCGTCCACGGGCGGCTCCCCGCCTCGCGCCCGGCCAGGTGGCGGCTGTAGTTCTCGATCCCGGAGCAGTAGCCGACCTCGCGCATCATCTCCAGGTCGAAGTCGGTCCGCTGCTTGAGCCGCGCCGCCTCCAGCTCGCGTCCCTCGCTGGAGAGCCACGCGACTCGCTCCTGCATCTCCGATTCGATCTTGGTGATCGCCACCAGCAGCTTGTCGCGCGGCGTCACGTAGTGGGTGGCCGGGTAGAAGTTGACCTCGGTCCGCTCGGCGAGCACCTCACCGGTCAGCGAGTCAACCTCGACGATCTTCTCCACCTCGTCGCCGAACATGTCCACCCGCACGACGTACTCGCCATGCGGTGGCTGGACCTCGAGCACGTCGCCCCGGACGCGGAACCGAGCGCGCGCCATGGCGGCGTCATTGCGCTGGTACTGGAGGTCGACGAGGTGGCGCAGGATCCCGTCGCGCCGGTAGTGCCCGCCGACCTTCAGGTTGATGACGGTCGCGCCGTAGTCAACCGGGGCGCCGAGGCCATAGATGCACGACACGGACGCCACGATGATCACGTCACGACGCTCGAAGAGTGCGCGGGTGGCGTTGTGTCGCAGCCGATCGATCTCGTCGTTCCGTGACGAGTCCTTCTCGATGTACGTATCGGACCTGGGCAGGTAGGCCTCCGGCTGGAAGTAGTCGTAGTAGCTGACGAAGTACTCGACCGCGTTGTCGGGGAAGAACTCGCGGAACTCCTGGTACAGCTGCGCGGCGAGCGTCTTGTTGTGCGCCATCACCAGGGTCGGCTTGCCGACCGCCTCGATCACCTTGGCCGCGGTGAAGGTCTTGCCGGTCCCGGTCGCTCCCAGCAGGACCTGGTGCTTCAGGCCCGATTGCACCCCATCGACCAGCGCGGCGATGGCTGCCGGCTGGTCGCCGGTCGCCTCGAACGGCGCGTTCACCTTGAGATCGGGCATGGAAGGAGGGAGCCTCGTGGCGCGACTGAGGGCGGGGCTGAATTCTAGCGAACTGCCAGCAGCGCCCGATATGCCGCCTCGACCTGGCGCCGCGTCTCCTCCAGCGGTGCCGAGCCATCGATCACCCGATCCGCCGCTGCCAGCTTTTCGTCCTGTGCCGTCTGGTTCGCGAGGCGCGCCCGAGCCGCCCCCTCGTCGATGCCTCGCGCGCCCAGGCGCGCGATTGCGTCGGCCTCCTCGCAGCGCACCACCCAGATCTCGTCGCAGCGGTCGAGGAGAGGCGACTCGAGCAGCTTGATCGCCTCGATGCAGGCGGCCTCGGCACCGGCATCCATCAGCTCGGCGAGCCGGGAGCGGACGTGCTCCCGCACCGGCGGGTGCAGGATGGCCTCCAGGTCGGCCAGCGCCGCCGGATCGGTGAAGACCAACGCGGCCAGCTCCTCCGCCTCCGACGTGCCGAAGCGGCCCTCAATGCGTTGGCGGGCTACGCCGTCGTTCATCCGGACCTCGCGCGCCACCGCATCGGCGTCGATGGTTGCGACCCCCAGGTCACGCAGCATCCCCGCGACGGTGCTCTTGCCGCAGCCGATATTGCCGGTCAGCCCGATCACCTGCATCCGGGGCTCTCCTCGGGCAGCTGCTGGCAGCGTGGGCAGAAGTGGGTGCTGCGCTGCCCGACCACGATCCGGGAGATCGGGCGACCACAGCGCAGGCACGACTGACCGGTGCGCTGGTACACCGCCAGCCGCTCGGCGTTGTCACCCGGCTCGTCATCCGCTCCCACGTAGTCGCCGAAGCTGGTGCCGCGGTTCGCAATCCCCTGTCGCAGCACGGCTCGCACCGCGCGATGCAGTCGGCGCACCTCCGTGGGGGTCAGCGTGTCGGCCGCACGCAGCGGATGGAGTCGCGCCCGCCAGAGCGCCTCATCGGCGTAGATGTTGCCGACTCCGGCGATGAAGGTCTGGTCCAGCAGCAGCGTCTTGAGGCGGGCCGACCGTCCGTTGAGCCGTTCGGCCAGGCGCGCGGCGCTGAAGGAATGGGCCAGCGGCTCCGGACCGTGGCGAGCGAAGACGTCGCCAACCCGATAGGGCTGCCGCGCCTCGGCGATGCGTCGTTTGCCGGTCCGCCGTGAGCGCGAGGTGCCGCCCCGCTCCCAGAGCCCGATCCGGCCGAACTTGCGCACGTCCCGGTAGCGCAGCTCACGGCCGTCGGCCAGCCGGAAGACGACCCGTGCATAGCGATCGTCCGGCGTTCCGGCCGGAGCCACGATGAGCGCACCGGTCATGCGCAGCGCGACGGTCATGACCCTGCCGTCGGCAAGGTGCAACAGCACGCTCTTCGCCCTCCGCCCGACTCGATCGATCGTGGCGCCGCGCAGCTCCGCCGCGAACCGTTCGCCGGGCTGCGGGTGGCGGATGGTGCGCTCCCAGCGCACCTCGGCATCGACGATGGTCGCGCCGGCCACCCAGCGCTGCAGGTCGCGGGCCACGGTCTCGACCTCAGGCAGCTCAGGCATGAGCCGTCACGCGCCGATCGGCTCGGCGATCGCCTCTTCCGCCTCTTCGCGCGCGACGTCGGTCGAGCTCCTGGGCACGCGCCGCCACGCGCCATCCTCGCGGAGGTACTTGTCCATCTCCTGCCAGTTCTCGCCGACCTTGAAGTCCACTTCGAGCGGCGGGTCCAGCGGGAGCGCCCCCTCCATCACCTCGCGCGCCAGCTCGGCGAGGACGGGCAGCTCCTCGGCATCGGTCTCGAAGACGAGCTCGTCATGGACCTGCAGCAGCATCCGCGAATGGAGGCCGCGCTCGCGCATGCTGGCGTGCAGCCGGACCATGGCGATCTTGATGCCATCGGCCGCCGTCCCCTGGATCGGCATGTTGATCGCCATCCGCTCGCCGGCCTGGCGCAGCGCGCTGTTGCGTGCCGTGAGCTCCGGCAGATAGCGACGTCGCCCGAGCAGCGTGCTGACGAAGCCCTGGTCGCGCGCCAGGATCCGCATCTCGACCGTGTAGCGCCGGATCCCCGGGTAGGCGGCGTAGTAGTCGGCGATGTAGCGGTCGGCCTCCTCGATGGGGATGCGCAGTCGCTGCGACAGGCCGTACCCCGACAGGCCGTAGGCGATCCCGTAGTTGATCATCTTGGCGACGCTCCGCTCCCGCGGGCCGACCTGTTCGGGCGAGAGTCCCAGGACGCGCGAAGCGGCCGCCAGGTGCACGTCGTTGTGCGCCGCGAAGTCCGCCTTCAGGCCCTCGTCACCCGACACGTGGGCCAGGATGCGCAGCTCCTGCTGCGAGTAGTCGGCGCCGAGGAGCAGCTTGCCGGGAGGCGCCACGAACGCCCCGCGGATGCGACGGCCCAGCGCCGTGCGGACCGGGATGTTCTGCAGGTTGGGGTCGGTGCTCGAGAGCCGGCCGGTGGCCGCGACTGCCTGCGAGTAGGTGGTGTGCACCCGGCCCTCGTCGTCGGCGAGGAGCGGCAGCGAATCGACATAGGTCGACTTCAGCTTGGCAACCTGCCGATGCTCGAGGATCAGGTCGATCACCGGGTGCTTGTCCCGCAGCTCCTCGAGGACCGATGCGTCGGTCGAGAATCCGGTTCGCGTGCGCTTCGTCGCGGTCAGCTCCAGCTCATGGAAGAGGATCTGCTCGAGCTGCTTGGGCGAACCGATGTTGAACGGGTGCCCGACCAGCTCGTAGATCCGAGCCTCGAGCCCGGCCAGCTGGTCGCCGAACTCCTTCGCCATCGCCGCCAGGCCCGCCTTGTCGATCGCCACCCCGGCCAGCTCCATCTCCGCCAGCACCGGCACGAGCGGCATCTCGACCTCGTGGAAGAGGTCCGCCAGTCCCGCATCCCCGAGCTCGGTCTCGAGCGCCGGCCTGAGCAGCAGCGCGATGAGCGCCTCGCCAGCCGCGCGACGCGCGACGACGGTTTCTTCCGCCCCGGACTCGCCGCTCACCGGACGGGGCGGCAGCTCGTTGCCGTAGCGGTTGGCGGCCAGGTCGTCGAGCGTCTGGGCCCGCAGGGCGGGATTGAGCATGTACGAGGCGATCAGGCTGTCGAAGGCCCGCCCGTGGATGACGATGCCGGTCCGGGCCAGGTGAACGATGAGCTGCTTCAGGTCGTGCCCGACGAGCGTCCGATCCTCCCTCGCGAACCAGCGTGGCAGCCAGGGCAGGCCATCCGGATCCGGGTCGAGTGGCAGGTACCAGGACGAGCCGTTCGCCCCGGCCATCGCGATGCCCAGCAGCGCCCGGTCATGCATCCGACCGGGTCCGGCTGTCCACCCCAGGCCGACCTCGTCGCCCTGCGCCGCGAGCCACGCCTCCAGCTCGACCCGGTCGCCCTCGCTGCGCGCGATGCGCGGGTCCACCTGCTCGATCGCCCCACCCGGGTCGACCAGCGGGTTCGGAGCGGTTCTCGGTGGTGTGGCTGCCGTCGGCTCCCCGGCCGTCGATGATGCGCCGCCTCCAAGCAAGTCGAGGGAGAGCTGGAGCCCCCCCTTCGTGTCGCGCTCGGGGGAATCGTGCCCGGTCGGCGCGATGCTGGAGGGCGGCAGGCGGTCGATCAGGGAGCGGAACTCGAGCTCGCGCAGGCGCTGGGCCACCGCCCGACGGTCGTAGCGGCCGGTGCGCGCCGACTCGAGATCGAGCTCGACCGGGAGGTCCGTCACGATCCGTCCCACGGTGCGCGACAGGAACGCCGACTCGCGATGCTCGGCCAGTCGCTCGCGCAGCTTGCCCTTCACCTCGTCGAGGTGCTCGTACAGGTTGTCGAGCGAGTCGAACTGCTGCAGGAGCGAGCTGGCCGTCTTCTCGCCAACGCCCGGGACGCCAGGGATGTTGTCCGAGGTGTCGCCCTTCAGCGCCTTGTAGTCGAGCATCTGATTGGGGCGCAGCCCATAGCGCTCCATGACGCGCGCGTCGTCGTAGACCACCGTGTTCGCGACGCCCATCCGCGTCGTGAAGAGCCGGATGTGGTCGTTGACGAGCTGCAGCCCGTCCAGGTCGCCCGAGACGATGTACGTGTCCACGTCCTCGGCGGCGGCCTTGAGGGCCAGGGTGCCGATGACGTCATCGGCTTCGTAGCCGGCCAGCTCGCGGATCGGCATCCCCATCATCGTCACGATCTCGCGCACGATCGGGAACTGCGCCCGCAGGTCGTCCGGCATCGAGGGGCGGCCCGCCTTGTACTCCGGATAGGCGTCGAAGCGGAACTGCGGCTTGCCGAGGTCGAAGCTCACGATCGCGTAGTCCGGCTTCAGGTCCTGCATCCCGCGCAGGACGATGTTCAGGAAGCCGAAGATCCCCGTCACGAGCATCCCGTCGGAGGTCGTGAGCGGGGTCTGCATCATCGCGAAATAGGCCCGATACACGATGCTCGGTCCGTCGATGAGCATCAGGGTCGGGCGGCGGTCGGCCATCATCGGAGTCTAGACCGGGTCGCCGAGCCTAGAATCCGCGGCAGTGCCAAACGACGCCCACAACGACCCGTACGCGGTCCTCGGCATCGCCCGCGACGCCACCCCGCAACAGGTGGCCGGAGCGCATCGGCGCCTCGCCAAGCGCTTCCATCCCGACCTGCACCCGGACGAGGAGACGGCGACCCACATGCGCCGCATCAACGAGGCGTGGCGCGTCCTCTCGTCCACGGCGCGGCGGGCCGAGTACGACGCCACGCACCCGACTGCGGGGACGCCGCGCAGCGGACACTGGGCTGCCTCGCGCAGGCCGATTCGCCCCTCGCAACCGACCACGACCCGAACGTGGGCCACCTGGCGAGCGACCGATGCGGAGACCCGCGCGGCGCCACGTACCGTGCGTCAGCCAGGGGAGGTGCAGCTCCCCCCGACCCGCCGGCCAACGCCGCTCGAGAGTGGTCCACGCACGTTTCGGGACTCCGGCTGGGCGGCGCTGATCGTGGCCATCGTCTTCCTGACGCTGCTGGCCGCGGCGGTGGTGGCGGGGAAGCTCGCCTAGCCGCGGGGCGGAAGCGAGAAGCGCAGCGCCGTCGAGACCACGAACAGGCCGGTCCCGGCGATGAGCAGGGTGAGCCACGGCTGCTCATCCGGCTGCTCTGGGTTCAACGGCTCGGTCCCCTCCGAGCCGCTTGGCGATGCCTCCGGGCTGAACCGCATGGTCGGTGACGCGCTGGCGCCCGCGGAGTCGGTCGAGCCCCGCGTATCTTCCGAGGTTGGTGCGGGCGAACCCTTGACACCAGGACCAGGCTGGTAGGCGCTGTCGGAGCCGGTGGCATCCACCTCAGGAGCTCCCGGACCCTGGAGATTCTCGCCCACGTTCTGGAATACGCCGCTGGCCGCCTGGCTGAAGAAGCTGCCAACGGCACCCGTTGCCCCGACGCCGACTGCGCCCACCAGGATCAGGGCCGCCCCGGCGGCCATTGCCGGCGCGGTGAGGCGGCGCAGCCACGAGCCGCCGCGGGCAGCGGCCGGCGCGGGAACAGGAGGAATGAGGCGGAGGGGACGAGATGGCGCGAGGTCGGGGAGCTCTGCGAGCGCTCCACGCAGCGTCGACAGCTCGTCGACGAGCGGGCGGCATCGCTCGCAGGCGGTGAGGTGCGCGACGAGCGAGGCGTCGCCCAGGGCATCCGGGTCGCCGCCGACATAGGCGGCGAGGCGCTCGTCGTCGGGATGCGGGTGTGGCATGGTCATCGGTCCAGACGCGCCTCGCTCAGGAACAGTTCCCGGTGCTCGGCCATCAGCTCGCGGAGGCGCAGCCGGCCGCGGTGGATGCGTGACTTGACCGTCCCGAGCGCGGACTCGGTCGCGTCCGCCACCTCGCCGTAGTCCATCCCGTAGACGTCGCACAGCACGACCGCGATGCGCTGGTCCTCCGGCAGCCGCCGGAGCGCGGCGTCCAGGTGGCGATACAGCTCCGAGCGACCCGCCTCGACCTCTGGGTCAGCCGCTGAGCGATCGGGAAGCTCCGCCTCCCCCTCGTCGGCATCGGGGAGCGTCGTGGTCGGCTTGCGCTGGGCGCGGCGCAGGATGTCGTAGCTCGCGTTGGCGGTGATCCGCAGCAGCCAGGACCGAAAGATCCCGCCGCGGTACTTCGCGATCGCGTCGTAGGCGTGGACGAAGGCGTCCTGCGCCGCGTCGGCGGCCTGGTCCGGGTCGCCCAGCAGCCGCCAGGCGAGCCCGTAGCACGCGGACTGGTAGTGCTCGATCAGCTGTGTGAAGGCCGATCGATCGCCGCCAGCCGCCCGCGCGATGATGGCCCCCTCGTCGGCAAGGGGCGCGGTACGCGACGCTGGCGTGGCGGGGTCGCGCGGGGCCATCAGCTCCTCATCATCACATTCCGTGAGCCACATTGCGGGGTCTCAACCAATCGTTGACCGCGAATTGGTTGCGCATCGCCGCGTTTGTTGTCACCTTGCATCCTGCGCCGAGCCGCCGCGGCACGCCGACGAGCGCCGGTCTGAAACGATGCGTTGGAGGAGACTCAGTGTCGACCCGATCGATCCCGGGGCGGGGTGCGCCGCTGGCAGCCGCCATCGGCATGCTGCTGACCATGACCCTGGTCCTCGCCCCAACCGCCCTGGCGGCAGGCGTGACGCTGACGACCCCCTATCCGTCCGTGGTGGTCGCCGCGGGCTCGACGGTGGGCTTCGACATCGCCGTCGGCGGCAACGCCAACGAGCAGGTCTCGCTCGCGACCAGCGGGGTGCCGGCCGACTGGACGGCCACGCTGCGCGGTGGCGGGTACGTCGTGAACGGCGTCCAGACCGATGCCACCGGCGCGGCCACGGTTCGCCTCGAGATCCAGATACCCGCGTCCGCGGCCGACGGCACGACCCGCGTGACGCTCACCGGCACCGCTGGAGCCTCGCGCGCGACGCTGTCGCTGGCGGTCGAGGTGAGCGCGGCCGCAGCCGGCGACGTGACGCTGAGCAGCGACGTCGTCTCCCTGCGTGGTGCCTCCGGCACGAGCTTCACCTACAACCTGACCCTGCGCAATGACAGCGCCCAGGACCTCACCTACGCGGTGAATGCCGTCGGGCCGACCGGCTGGGAGGTGAACGCCACCCTGACCGGGCAGACCCAGGCCGCCAGCGCGGTGGTGAAGGCGGGCAGCAGCTCCGGCGTCTCGGTGGCCGCGAAGCCGCCGACGGACGTCGCGCCGGGCACCTACAACATCGACGTGCGGGCCACCGTGGGCGACCGGACGATCGATGCGCAGCTCACCGCCGAGATCACGGGCACCAATGCCCTGACCCTGACGACGCCCGATCAGCGGCTGAGCAACTCGGGGGCGGCCGGCAGCTCGATCACGCAGCAGCTCGTCGTGCGCAACGACGGGACGCAGCCGCTCCAGCAGGTGGTCCTCTCCGCCACCGCCCCGACCGACTGGACCGTCACGTTCAGCCCGTCGGAGACCATCGACAGCATCGCCGCGGGCGAATCCACGACGATCACGGCCACCATCGTGCCGTCGAACGACGCGATCGCCGGCGACTATGCGGTGACCTACCAGGCCAGGACCGCCGATGCCAACGGCACGGTCGACATCCGGATGACGGTCGAGACCTCCCCGCTCTTCGGCTTCGTGGGCCTGGCCCTGATCGCGCTCGTCCTCTTCGGCCTGTGGTGGGTCTTCCAGCGGTACGGCCGCCGGTGACCGGCGGTGGCGAGCCGCCGATCCAGGCGGCTGGGCTGACGAAGCGGTACGGCGACCTGGTCGCGGTCGACCACCTCGACCTCGAGCTGCTCCGCGGCGAGATCTTCGGCCTGCTGGGACAGAACGGGGCCGGCAAGACGACCACCATCCTCATGCTGCTGGGCCTCACCGAGCCGACCGGCGGCACGGCGCGCGTCCTGGGCATGGACCCCGCGCGGGACGCCCTGCGCGTGAAGCGCCAGGTTGGCTACCTGCCGGACAGCGTCGGCTTTTACGGGGACCTCACCGGGCGCCAGAACCTGCGCTACACGGCCCGCCTCAACGGGCTGCGCGGCGAGGAGGCGGAGCGTCGGATCCAGGAGTCGCTGCGGCAGGTCGGCCTCAGCGACCGGGGAGATGGACGGGCGGATACCTACTCCCGCGGCATGCTCCAGCGACTGGGGATCGCCGACGCGCTCATCAAGGATCCCGACATCCTCATCCTGGACGAGCCGACGGCGGCGATCGACCCGATCGGCGTGGTCGAGATCCTGCAGCTGCTGCGTGACCTGGTTCGCGAGCGCGGCGTCACCGTGCTGCTCTCCAGCCACCTCCTCACCCAGGTCCAGTCGGTGTGCGACCGGGTCGGCATCTTCGCCGCGGGACGGCTCATCGGGCTGGGGACGGTTCCCGAGCTGGCCGCGCGCTTCGGCAACGACACCGGCCAGGTCGAGGTGACCTTCGACGGCGACCAGGCGGCCGGCGCGAAGAAGATCGGGCCGTTCCTGAAGGGGATCCCCAACGTCGAGGGGGTCGATCCGCCTTCGGCGCCCGAGCGTCCATGGACGCTGCATGTCCGACCGGCGACCGCGGGCCGACAGGTCCGCCAGGCGGTCCTCGCCGGTGCGGCACGTGATGCGCTGGGCCTGACCGCCATCCGCTCGGCCGAGCCGTCGCTGGACGACATCTATCGCGCCGCGCTCCACGAAGCGGGCCTGCACCGCGGCGCGGCCGATCCGTCGGAGCCGATGGGTGCCGTCGCATGACCGCCAGCGAAGCGGCCGTCGAGACGGTGGAGGCACCGGCGCGCAGCGTGCCGCGCAACGGCTGGCTGGTCGTTGCCGCCAAGGAGTTCGCCGATCACGTGCTGAGCGTGCGCTTCTTCGTCCTGCTCATCGTGCTCGGCCTCGCGGCGGGGATCCCGCTCTTCCTCGCGACCGAACGGATCCACGATCTGGCATCGCAGGTGAGCGGCGCACAGGCGGTCTTCCTGGCGCTCTTCATCGTCGGCCCGCAGGACGTCTCGATCTTCGGGCTGGACGTGAGCGTGCAGGGCTTCGTCGGCCTCGCCGCACCGCTCCTGGGGATCGCCTTCGCATTCGACGCCGTCAACGGCGAGCGCTCGCAGGGGACGCTGCCACGACTCGTCGCACAGCCAATCCACCGAGACGACGTCATCAACGGCAAGTTCGTCGCCTCGCTGGCAGCGATCGCCCTGGTCCTCGGCTCGGTGGTGCTGCTCATCTCCGGCTTCGGGCTGCTGCGCCTGGGAATCGTGCCTGCCTGGTCCGAGGTGCTGCGCCTGATCGTCTGGTTCCTCGTGACGATCGCCTACGTGGGCGTGTGGCTGGCGTTCGGGCTGCTGCTCTCCGTGATCGTGCATCGGGCAGCCACGGCCGCCCTCATCGGCTTTGGAGTCTGGATGGCGGTCGCGATGTTCGGTCGATTCCTGCTGAACCTCATCCTCGGGGCGATCGCCCCGGTGAGCGACTCGACGGCCATCGACAAGGCGCTCGGCCTCTACCAGCTGCATGCCTTCGTCCTGCGGCTCCTGCCCACGACGCTTTATTCGGAGGCGTCATCGGTCCTGCTGAATCCAGGGCTGACGGGGACGAGCACGCCCGCCACGCTGGGCCAGCTGACGCAGGCGCAGCAGCAGATCCCAACCCTGCTCTCGCTCGACCAGAGCCTGCTGCTCGTCTGGCCGCACGTCGTCGCGCTGGTGGCGTTGACCGTGATCTGCTTCGCCATCGGCTACATCCAGTTCATGCGCCAGGAAGTCCGCGCCTAGCCACGACGCGGGGTCACGGGTACCATCAGCGTCCCCCGCGCCGGAGTGGCGGAACTGGCAGACGCGTCGGTCTCAAACACCGATGAGCGCAAGCTCGTGTGAGTTCAAATCTCACCTCCGGCACCACCGCGCCACGCAGCAGGCCCGGACAACGAAGTCGGGGTAGAGGCGAGCCTCTACCCCGACTGGGGAGTCTCCGCGGCGGAGGACTACCGATCCCGGGTCGAGACCCTCGCGAGCTTCACGTTGGTGAAGGCGAGCGCCCCAAGCGAACCGATGAGAACGAGGCTGAAGAGGACCGTGGGGAGCGGGTTCCCCCCGTGCCCCCCGACAGCCGAGTCGGGGGTGCTGGCCTCGGGCGTACCGGTCCCCGCCTCGACCGACTGCTCGGCGGACTCAGCCACCGATTCCTGGACGGACTCAGCCACCGATTCCTGGACGGACTCAGCCACCGATTCCTGGACGGACTCAGCCACCGATTCCTGGACGGACTCAGCCACCGATTCCTGGACGGACTCAGCCACCGATTCCTGGACGGACTCAGCCACCGATTCCTGGACGGACTCAGCCACCGATTCCTGGACGGACTCAGCCACCGATTCCTCCTGGCAGAGGTCGCCGTTGGCCGCGGCCTGTGCCTTGGAGCCGTGGTCACTCGTCCACCGCACGTAGAGCGTCGGCCCGCCGCGCGGGGTCGTGAAGTCATGGTCTCCGGCCGAGCCGAAGTTCGTGGTCGTGAAGCTCGCGAAGTTCGAGTCGAACGACCAGTCGATGTTGTAGTTGCCCTCCGAGTGAAGGTGGATGCTCCACGCATACGAGTTCTCGTCGGGGGCGCACTGCGCCGTAAGCGTGGGCTGAACCCAGGCGAGGACGACCCCTGCGGTGGCCAGCACCAGGGCCGATGCAACAATGGGTGCGAATAGACGCCTCATGATCTTTGGTCTCCAGCTGCCCCCGGGATGGATGGATTGACGTGATTTCGATCCTAGGACGTGGGTACTCCCCATGACCAGTACCTCCGTACTGTCGTGTGACAGTCGCGTGACGTCAGGTGCAGTTAGCGAGGTGCGTCCGCGCACCGCTGGGCCGGGTGCGGCGTCCGGCCCTCCATCGGCTCCTCGCGGTCGACGGCCTCCCTTTGCGGCCACACGCAGACCCATGGTGGGCTAGGATCGGCCCCGGATGGCCCGTTGCGGGGTCGTCCACCGGGCCGTGGGCGTTCTCACCGCCGGCGGCCACCTGCGTGCTAGGCTCTGGCCCGATGACCGGCGACACGATCGAGCTTCAACTGCGGGCACGAGAACCCTTCGTGGGCGCAGGTCTGCCGCTCCTGCGGCTACGCCCTCCGGCAGGTCGCGCCAACCACCGGAGGCCCCGCCGACCAGATCGGGAGCCGCGGCCGAACCTGGGCGGTCGAGTGGGCTAGCGGCCGCCCCGCAACTGCGCCTCGTACCTCTCGCGCAGGGTTCGGACGCGGCCTGTCTGTGCCTCGACGCCTTCGATCTGGCCGGGCAAGTTCAGCCCGTCGAGGCCGATCTCGGCACCCCAGGCACGTGCCGTCGTGGTCGCGGCCTGGAGTTCGCCCAGCAGGGCGCGAAGCTTCGACGTTGCGACATTGAGCGCACTGCGCTCGACGCGGACGTCGCCGATGGGGAGGACGCCGCTGGAGCCGACGGGAGAGCTGGAGCCTCGGACCTTGGACGCGAGGTCAAGCTCCTCCGAGGCGGCCCACCAGGCGGTCGATGCCCGCTCCAGCAGGTCAGATTTCGAGGTCGGCTGGTGACCGCGACCTCGTCCACGCCGCGTCCGGCCCGGGTGCTGTGGCGCCGTGCCGTGATCCGCCTCCGCGCGACGCTTGACCCGACGCCGAATCACCTCGACATACTCGATCGTCGCCGCCACGAGCGCAGCGGTCGTGAGCAGAGGAATGAGCTGGGCCGTGTCCGGCGTCATGCTGCGTACGATCCCCACCGGGAGACGGCCGCTCAACATGACCATGGTCATGACCCCGGAGCTACATCGGGGTGATGAGGTACCCGAGCGGGGCCCTCCGGGTGGTGCCTGGTGAGGTCGGTGCGGAGCTGGGGAGTGGTCGGTGCGACATCGCACCGATTCGCAAGGCCGGGAAGCAGCCGCACGCGGTGTCGAATGAGTACATCGCCTGGTTCCAGTACACCTTGAGCCACTGACGCTGACCCGGTGGAGCCGCCTCTCCCCAGCGGGAGGGGCGGCCTCCTTTCGTTGAGGGTCAGATCGGCGCGCCCGCCCCCGAGGCGACGCGCGCCTTGTGGCCGTCCGGCCCCGCAATCACGTAGGCGATCATCGCCACCAGCCCGAAGCTGAAGACTCCCAGCACGAGCAGGATGATGAACCAGGTCTTGTCCGCGAGCTCCGCCGTGTTGAGCAATGCGCCGATCCACGAGACGAGCCCGCCGATGAACCCTCCCAGCACGGCCAGGATCGAGACGATCCCCACGCCCACCATGGCCCAGGCCAGGCCGGTGCTGTGAACGCCGGTCACGTCCGGACCGGTCATGACGAAGCTGTCGGTCGCGTAGGCGATCCAGATGGCGGCGAACATCACCACCGCGCCGGCCACGACGGCAATGACGCTTCCGATGAACAGGCGCGTAATCGTTGCCTTGGACATCTGCCTCTCCTTTCTCGTTCTGCAGCCATGGTCGCCGGTAGCGGGGCCGCCAAGAAGTGCCGCCGGTCACCGGCTGTCCTGCGGTTTGGCACAGCCCGATCGGCTGGGCTAGCATCGGCCTCGGAAGGCCCGTTGCGGGGTCGTCCATCGGCCGTCGGCGTTCTCACCGCCGGCGGCCAACTGCGTGCTAGGCTCTGGCCCGATGACCGGCGACACGATCGAATGCTTCAACTGCGGGCACGAGAACCCTTCGTGGGCGCAGGTCTGCCGCTCCTGCGGCTATGCCCTCCAGCAGGTCGCGCCCACGGGAGGGGGCCCCGCCGGACTCTTCCCGACTGATCAGGCCTCGCTCACCGCGATCGGTGGCGCGCTGGGCGCGATCGTGGGCGCAATCGTCCTGGGCCTCCTCCTGTCCGGCCTCATTCCGCCGGCGCCGAACGTGGCCGCCGAGACGCCGACACCGACGCCGAGCCCGAGCGCCAGCGCCACGGCCTCCGAGCTTCCCAGCGTCGTCGAGAGTGCGACCGGGAGCGCCAGCGCATCGCCCAGCCTGCCTGGGACGATCATCTTCGGCACCGGCTGGAACAACGACACGCTGCAGATCACCGGCGCCACCTCCGCCTTCACCGCGGCGAGCTCCGGGTTTGCGCACGCCATCAGCCTGGCCGAGCCGATTGGCGTTGACCGGCTCCAGGAGGAGGTCGTCCGCCTCGCGGCGGATGGCACCGAAACCGTGGTCCAGAGTCGCGCCGATGGGACGGTGTTCGTCGACGCAACGCGCACGACCGATGGCTTCAAATCCACGGCGAGCATGTCGGCGCTCCTCGCGGCATGGGGCAAGGGCACCATGGTGATGCGCGTCTACCGGGGTGGTGAGCTCCTGGCCGAGGGGACCTTCACCTTCTCCTAGGCCCGCTCAGACCGGTTCCCCGTCGCGCCCCGCGATCTCGCCCCAAGCATCGGCGTAGAGGCGCGCCCGGATGGGCAGGTAGCCGGGGTACGCGGTGCGGGCCGCGCTGACGACCCGCGACTCGAGCGTCACGATCGCGATCTGGTCGGTCGTCTCGACCAGCACCGTCCCGTTCGGGTCGACGGCGATCGAGGGTCCGCCGATCAGCACCCCTTCCTCGGGGTCCGGCCGGTTGACCGAGAGGACGTAGCTGCCGCTCGTCAACGCATTCGCACGGAACACAATCTTCCAGCGCTGGTACGTCTTCTCCTCGGTGGCCCGCGGGATGAGGATCGCCTCCACTCCCTGGGCGCCCAGCAGGTGGGAGCCCTCCGGGCGGTTCGTGTCGCTGCAGACCTGCACGCCGACGGGCATGCCGAACGCGTCGATCCGTGCGGGCGCCGCCGTCCCGGGCTCGTAGTGGCTCGTCTCCCAGAAGCCCGGCTCCTCCGGCAGGTGAAGCTTCTCGTAGGTGGCCGCGAGCTGACCGGACCGATCGAAGACGAGGACGCGGCTCGTCCGCCGCCCGGTTGCTCCATCGCGGTGGATGATCCCGCCCACCAGGCCGATCCCCGCTTCGCGGGCAGCGTTGGCCTGCGCCGTGGCGCGCGGCCCGTCCATGGGCTCCGCGTCCTCGTCGACGGCGTCCTTGGTGGCCGGACGCCACGGATTCAGCGCCAGCTCGGGCAGCACCGCAACGTCCGCGCCGCGCTGCACGCACTGGTCGAGCCGCTCGGCAAGGCGGCCCAGGCCGTCCGGCTGCCAGAAGACCTCGGAAATGAGGGCAACCGTGAGTCGCCCGTCCTCGCGTGCTGTCATTGGGCCTCCTCGCCCAGGAATTCGCGGATGAGCTTCTGGAAGTGGTAGACGCCGTTCTCGCGCCGGGCCGAGAAGCGACCCGAGTCGTAGGAGCGGGACCGAAGGCCGCGCTGCACCTGCTCGCAGATCACGATGTCCTCCTGCTGGATCTCGTCACTGAATGCGATCGTCTGCTGCATCGACTCCCAGCCCGGGCCGGTGCCCGGATCCGCGAAGAACCATTCGAAGATGGTCAGGGTGCGATCGACACCGACCGGCAGGATCACGTTCGAGGACATGTTGTCCTGGTAGATGTTGAACATCGTGTTCGGGAAGAGCCAGTAGTAGAGCGCCGAATCCTCGCTCCCTGGCTGCCGGAGGTAGCGTCGGTCCACGCCGATCTCCTCCCCCAGCTTCAGCTCGCGGATGGGAGCGTGCTGCTTCGAGTAGTAGCGGAACTCCTCCACTCGGTAGGCGTCGTAGTCGAGCTCCTTGTAGAGCTGCGGGTGGGCAATCGGCAGGTGGTAGCCCTCCAGGTAGTTGTCGACGTAGACCTTCCAGTTGCACTCGATCAGGTACTCGCGCCGCTCGACCAGTCGCATCCGGTCCACGTCGTAGCCGGCGGCAGCCACTTCGGACGGGATCGCGCCCATGACGTCGGCGAGGGGCGGGGCGGAGTCGGAGAGGCACACGAAGACGAACGGACCCCATCGGTCCACCCGCACCCGCATCAGGCCGAAGTCCTCCTTGCTGAAATCCTCCGTCTCCTCCATCTCCGGGCACGCGCGCAGCGTACCGTCGAGGCCGTAGGTCCAGCCGTGATAGCGGCACTGCAGGCTCTTGCGGTTGCCCCGCGTAAGCGCCACCTGGCCGGCCCGATGGCGGCACACGTTGTAAAACGCGCGCAGCTCGCCGTCGAGGCCGTAGGTGATGACGATCGGCTCGTCGAGCACCGTCACTGGCACGAAGTCGCCGACGCGCTGCAGCTCGTCGGCCCTCGCCACCAGCTGCCAGGTCGAGCCGAAGACGCGCTCCTTCTCGCGATCGAGGACCTTAGGATCCACATAGAAGCGCGACGAGAGGGTCGATGCGCGAGCGAGCGGGAGCGACGAGGCGGTCACCCGCCGATCGTAGCAGCGCGCGGACTGCATGCGAACGCTCGACCTTCCCCCCGATCGCGCGGTAGGCTACGGCGAAATCCAAGCGCCGCAACCATCCTGGAGGAGTCACATGTCTCTATTCACGCGAAGGGCTCTGATCGGCCCCATCGCGGCGCTGCTCGTGCTCGCCGCCTGCCAGAACGCCAGTAGCGGCAGCCCGGCTGCCTCGTCGGGCGAAATTCACTCGATGGGTCCGACTTCGTCCGAGGTGCCCATGGCCTCCCACGTGGCCATGGTGCCGGACGATGAGCTCGTTCTTGCCGGAAGCCTCTTTGTCTGCATCGATGTTCCGTACCCGCCGCAGGAGGCATTCGCACCGGACGGGACGATCATCGGATCCGATCCCGACGTCGCTACCGAGATCGCGAATCGGCTTGGCTTGGAGGCGCACTTCGTCAACACGGTCTTCACGGTGATCATCCCCGCCCTCGATGGCGGCAAGTGCGACATCATCGTGTCTGCCCAGAACATCAATCCCGATCGACTTGCGCAAGTCGACATGGTTCCGTACTTCAAGGCTGGGCAATCATTCGTGGTCGCCAAGAGCAACCCAAAGGGGATCACCAGCCAGGATGACCTGTGCGGCACCACGGTCGCCGTCCAGAACGGGACCACTGAGCTTGACTTCCTGCAGGGTAGCGGCGACTACGAGGGAGCCGGCCTTTCCGATGGCTGCGTAGCCGCTGGCAAGTCCGCGATCATCGTTAACCAGTTCGACAAGGACAACGACGCGCTGCTTAATCTGCAGAGCGGCAAGGCGGACTCGTACTTCGCCGACTCGCCCGCGGCCGGCTATGCCGTCGCGAATCATCCCGACCAGTTCGAGCTGTCAGGCATCACGCTCGAGGTGGCGATCGAAGGGATCAGCGTCGCGAAGAACCACACCAACCTGCGAGATGCCGTGAAGACCGCGCTGCTCAGCATGGTCAGCGACGGTACCTACGCCGACATCCTTGACACCTGGGGGCTCGGCGATGGCGGGCTCACCGCCGATCAGGTCAACAGCGGCGAGCTCTAGTAGTCGCCGACCGAACGCATTGACCGCACGAGGTCAGAGACCTATCGAACGGCCCCGGCCAGCGTTGCTGGTCGGGGCCGTTCTGCTGCTCGCGGGGATCCTGGCCGGCTGCGCCTCGCAGAATCTGGGCCAATACGTCTACAACTGGGACATCTTCTGGGACTCCGTGTTGCGACCCAGCCCCCGGATCGTCAACGGGATCTGGCTGACCGTCGGGATCGCCGTGACCAGCCAGCTGATCGGGATCATCCTTGGGGTGTTGGGGGCGCTCGGACGGCTTGCACGGTTCCGTCCGGCGCGGTACGCAGCCAACTTCTACGTCTGGATCTTCCGAGGAACCCCCCTTCTCGTCCAGATCATGTTCCTGTACTACGGGCTGCTCGTCACTCATATCTACGCCTGGCCAGATCTGGTCGTGCTCGGCATCACCCTGCCCAGTGCGATCCAGGCCGGGATCTTCGCCCTGGGCGTCAACGAGGGGGCCTACATGACCGAGATCGTCCGGGCGGGCATCCTGTCTGTTGACCCGGGCCAGTTGGAGGCAGCCCGGTCGCTGGGCATGCCGTACCGGAAGGCCATGCGTCGGATCGTCCTGCCGCAGGCGGCACGCGTGGTCGTTCCTCCCCTCGGAAACGAGTTCAACAACATGCTGAAGACCACCTCATTGCTGGTGGTCGTTGCCGTTCCCGAGCTGTTCGTGACTTTCAGCCAGCTGAACGGCAGTGGCCCTACCAGCTTCCATCCCTTCGAACTCTTCCTGGCCTGCGCGCTGTGGTTCCTGCTGCTCACCACGATCTGGAGCATCATCCAGGCCTTCATCGAGCGGCGCCTGGGCCGCGGGTTCGGCGGCGATCCCCTCCCTGGATTCTTCGACCGGCTCTTTGGTCGATTCAACTCGACCCCGACGGGCAGCCGATGACCTTGCACACGCCGCATGACCTGCTCGACGCGGTTGGCGAGCTGCCCGAGTCCGCCGACGGACTCGTGGTGGAAGCAACGGGCGTCCACAAGTACTTTGGCCGGCTGCACGTTCTGAAGGGTGTGAGCCTCACGGTGCGCCGCAAGGAGGTGGTCGTCCTCATCGGTCCATCCGGGTCCGGAAAGACGACCTTCCTGCGCTGCATCAACCACCTGGAGCGCATCCAGGAGGGGCGCATCAGCGTCAACGGGCAGCTGATCGGCTATCGCGACGAGGGCGGCAAGCTGGTCGAGGACAAGGAGAAGAACATCGCCGCCCAGCGCTCCCAGATCGGGATGGTCTTCCAGCGCTTCAACCTGTTCCCCCACCTCACCGCGCTGCAGAACATCATGGAGGCCCCGGTGCAGGTCCGGGGCACGTCCGAAGACGAGGCCCGCGAGATGGGACTCAAGCTGCTCGAGCGGGTCGGGCTCGAGGCCAAGGTGGATACCTATCCCGGGCAGCTCTCCGGCGGGCAGCAGCAACGCGTCGCGATCGCGCGGGCGCTCGCCATGAAGCCGGCCCTCATCCTCTTCGACGAGCCGACCAGCGCGCTCGACCCGGAGATGATCGGGGAGGTGCTGGACGTCATGAAGGAGCTCGCCGTGGAGGGGATGACGATGATCGTCGTCAGCCACGAGATGGGCTTCGCGCGGGAGGTCGGCGATCGGGTGGTGATGATGGACGAGGGCATCATCATTGAGGAGGGCTCCCCCGCAGCGCTGTTCGAGTCCCCCCGCGAGGAGCGCACCAAGGCGTTCCTCTCCAAGATCCTCTAAGGGGCCGATGCGCTAGCGCTTGACCCCGTAGACCTCGGCGCGCGGCAGCCGGCGCGCCTCTTCCTGCACGCGAATCGGCGATTTCGAGGGCTGGAACGCGACCGGCACGTCCTTCGGCTTCCCGCCTTCACGGGCGATGAGCCAGCGCAGGCCGACTTCCGTCAGCTCGGCGCCGCCGGCACGGCCGGGCTCGATGAACGGCGCGACCACCACGCGACGCTGGTGCAGCCGCTCGACGGCGAGCTGCATCGCGACGGGGTCGACGCCGAGGTCGGCAGCCAGCGGCGCGAGCTCCACGGCACGGTTCGGCGTGGCGCGCAGGAAGCGCAGGATCGCAGCGTCCAGGTCCTTGCCGCTGGGCGGACCCTTCTTGCGCGCGGGCGCCGTGCGTGGCGAGGCCGTGCGTGGCGAGGCCGTGCGTGGCGACCGATGCGGCGTGGCGCGCGAGGAGACCGGCGGCGTGAGGTTCGAGGCGTCCTCGATCGGCTTGTCGGTGGTCACGGGCGGCAGGATATCAGCCGCGCTAGGGCTCGACCGCGACGGCCAGCAGGCTGACCGCCAGCGGCAGGCCCGCAGCCCGCGTCAGCAGGTCCCCGAGCTGCTCGTCCCACTCCGCGTGGAGCGGGAGGCGGACCTGGCGGGTCGCCCCGGCGACGGGGATGTTGATGACCACCGGCAGCGATCCCGGCCGCCCGCGGATGGCCGCGGTCAGCGACTCGATCGCGGGCAGCAGCCGCTCGAGGTCCACCTCGCTGGCAAAGCCGATGGAGATCGTGCCGGCGCCACGGGGCGGCACCTCGCCCTCCGAGGCGGCGGCGCGAACCGGGACCGCGTCGCTCGGCGCGGGCGATTCGTCGGCCGGCTCCACCGGCCCAACCGGGATGGCGGCCATCGATGCCGCAATCGGCGTCGTCGCTGACGGCTCCGCCACGGCGACTCCGCGGGGCACGACCAGCGGCGGGCCCGCGGGAGGCACGGCCGCGGCATGCCCGTTGCCGTTGCCATTGCCCGACCACGAACCCGGGCGCCCCCGGGCACGCGACAGCCGGTCGCGTTCCGCGGCGTAGGCCGGCGGCCCCATCCGAACCGCGTCGTCCCACGCCGTCACCGTCTCGCACAGGAGCTGCGCTGCGTCGTCGCGTCGATCGACCCGGCCGGTGACGAGGACGACGGCGTCATCGGCCCAGGCAGGTCCGGTCTCGGTGAAGACCTTCGGGAAGACGACGATCTCGACGCTCCCCTGCAGGTCCTCCAGGGTGGCTACCAGCATCGTCGAGCCGGCGCGGGTGATGACGCGGCGCGTGGACTGGATGATGCCGCCCAGCGTCACCTTGGCCTGGTCGCTCTCCTCGGCCAAGTCGCCGGTGTAGGCGGTGACGTAGTCGGGCAGCTGGTCGGCGATGTCGCCGAGCGGATGCTCGGAGAGGTACAGCCCCAGGAGCTCCTTCTCCCAGCGGAGGCGCTCCTTGCGCGGAACCTCGTCCTCCGTTTCGACGACGGCGCCGTAGGCCTGGCCGGAGCCATCGGCCGGGGAGGCGAACAGGTCGAACAGGGTCCCCTGCCCGGCGGCCACATCGCGCTGGTGGCGCGAGCCGGATTCCAGCGCCCCGTCGATGCGGGCGAGCAGCGAGCCAAGGGAGCCGAGCGCGGCCATGGCACCCGCCTTGATGAGCGACTCGAAGACGCGCTTGTTGACCGTCCGCAGGTCGACGCGGCGACAGAGGTCGTCGAGCGAGGCGAACGGACCGGCCACGTCGGATGCCTCTCCCCGACCCTCGCGCGCGGCGACGATCGACTCGATCGCTCCCTCGCCCACGTTCTTGATCGCGGCCAGTCCAAAGCGGATCGCCTCCGGGGTGCCGGACGCATCGGCCTCGACGGTGAAGAGCGCCTGGGATGCCTGCACGTCCGGCGGTCGAACCGCGATCCCCAGCCGCCGGCACTCGGCCACCACCGCGGCCACCTTCTCGGCGCGCTCCCGGAAGCCGTTGAGCACCGCGGTCATGAACTCGACCGGGTAGTTGGCCTTGAGGTACGCGGTCTGGTACGCGATCAGCCCGTAGCAGGTGGCGTGCGCCTTGTTGAAGCCGTAGCGGGCGAAGGGCTCGAAGGCGGCGAAGACCTGGTCCACCACCGATGGCGGGATCCCCTTCTTCTTGGCGCCTGCCTTGAACTTCTCCTCGTGCTCGCGCAGGACCGATTCCTTCTTCTTGCGGATCGCGTAGCACAGGTTGTCCGCCTCGGGGCCGGTGTAATCGGCCATGGCGATGGCGGCGGTCATGATGTCTTCCTGGTAGACGAAGATCCCGTACGTGTCGTGGAGCGCCGGCTCGAGCGACGGGTGCAGGTACGTTACCGCCTCCTGGCCGTGCTTGCGGCGGATGTAGGCGGGGATGTTCGCCATCGGGCCGGGACGGAAGAGCGCCACCATCGCCGCCAGGTCGCGGACCTCGGTCGGCTTCAGCTCCTTGACGTAGCGGCGCATCCCCGAGCCCTCGAGCTGGAAGATGCCGGTCGTCTCCCCGGTCGAGAGCAGCTCGAAGGTCTTCGCGTCGTCGAGGGGCAGCTTGTCGACGTCGATCTCCACTCCCCGATGGACGCGGATCAGGTCGACCGCATCGGCCAGGATGGTCAGGTTGATGAGGCCCAGGAAGTCGAACTTGAGGAGGCCCAGCGCCTCGCAGGCATGCATCTCGAACTGGGTCATGGTGGTCCGGCCATCGGTCGCGCGCTGGAGCGGCATGATGTCGGTCAGCGGCTCGCGGCTGATCACGATCCCCGCCGCGTGGGTGCTTGCGTGCCGGGCGACCCCCTCCAGCTGCTTGGCGACGCCGATCAGCTTCTCGACCCGCTCGTCGCCGGCGATCAGCTCGCGCAGCTGGGGGCTCGTGTCGACGGCCCGCTCGAGGCTGATGTTCAGCTCGTTCGGGACCGACTTCGCGACGCGGTCCGCCTCCGCGTAGGTCAGCCCCATCGTGCGTCCCACGTCGCGGATCGCGGCCTTGGCGCCCAGCGTCCCGAAGGTGATGATCTGCGCCACCCGGTCGTCGCCGTACTTGCGCGTGACGTACTCGATCACCTCGTCCCGTCGCGAGTCGGCGAAGTCGATGTCGATGTCCGGCATCGTCACGCGGTCGGGGTTGAGGAAGCGCTCGAATGGAAGCCGATAGGCGATCGGGTCGACCGGCGTGATGCCCAGCGAGTAGGTCACGATCGAACCTGGTGCACTCCCCCGGCAGGTGGTCATGATCCCCTGCTCCCGCGCGAACCGCGTGAAGTCGGCCACGATCAGGAAGTAGCCGGCGTACCCCATCCGCTCGATGACGCCGAGCTCGTAGTCGAGCCGATGCCTTGCGGTGTCATCTGGATCCGAGCCGTATCGGACCAGCAGCCCCCGCTCGCACTCCTTGCGCAGCCAGGAGGCCGCCGTCTCGCCGTCCGGCACCGGGAAGTGCGGCAGGCGCAGCTGGTCGAACTCGAGCTTGAGGTCGACCATCTCGGCCACGCGCAGGGTGTTGTCCATGGCGTCGGGCAGCTCACCGTTGAAGAGGCGACGCATCTCCTCCGGTGACTTCAGGTAGAACTCGTTCGTCTCGAAGCGCAGCCGCCCGGGCGTGTCGAGGTTCGACCCCGTTCCGATGCACAGCAGCAGGTCATGCGCCTCGTGCTGCTCCGGCACGGTGTAGTGGGTGTCGTTGGTGGCAAGCATCGGGATCCCCATCCCGCGGGCGAGCTCGACGAGCTGCGGGTGCAGGCGCGCCTGCTCGGGCACGCCGTGGTCCTGGACCTCGATGAAGAAGTTGTCCTTGCCGAGGATGGACCGATACTCATCGACCGCCTGGCGCGCCGCCCGCTCGTCGCCATCGGCGAGGCGCTTGAGGACCTCGCCGCCGAGGCAGGCACTCGTCCCGATGAGTCCCGCGGAGTGCTGAGCCAGGAGCTCCTTGTCGATGCGGGGCTTGTAGTAGTAACCGTCGAGGTGCGCCTTGGTGACAAGCGTCATCAGGTTGCGGTAGCCGACGATGTCCTTGGCCAGCAGGATCATGTGGTACGGGTTGGCGTCGACCTTGGCTTCCTTGTCGGTGTGGCTGCGGGGCGCCACGTAGGTCTCGACCCCGATGATCGGCTTGATCCCCGCCCGGCCGCAGGCCTGGTAGAACTCGATCGCCCCGTACATCGCCCCGTGGTCGGTGATGGCGAGCGACTTCATCCCCGCGTCGGCAGCTCGCTGGGTCAGCGGCCCGATCCGGCTCAGGCCGTCGAGGAGGCTGAACTCGGAGTGGACGTGGAGGTGGACGAAGTCGTCCGAGGGGACTTCCGGGGGTCGCAGGGTCACGTCGCTGATGTTGCCAGACTGCCGCCGATCCCATCGCCGACATCCGCCGAACCGCGCCGCTGGACCGCGCTACGGTATGCCACGGAGGTCAGAAATGAGTGAGCAGGGCTGGCGCGATTTCCTGGCGGCGGGACTCGAGGACTGGGTGGTGCTCCATGGCGGCGCAGTGGCGGCGTTACCCGTCGACTCGATGCACATGGGGGCGAAGCTGGCCGAGGCGATCGCGGCGGTTCCGGGTCTGGAAGGCTCGGCCCTATTGACGATCAGTGATGGCCTGCTTACGGTCCGGCTGAGCCGCGGCGTCTTTCAGCTCGAGTCTCGGCATGTCCAGCTGGCACGGGCGATCTCGGCTGTGGCGCAGGCGCATGGCGTCGTCGCCGACCGTTCGCGCGCCCAGGAGGTGTCGTTCGCCATCGCCGCCAAGCCCGACGCCCTGGACGTCGCCTTCTGGCGTGTCGTGCTCGGCTACAACCCGCTCGACGAGGACGTCGCCTCGGATCCGCTGGGCCACGGATCGACCATCTGGATGCAGGAGCTGGACCCGGCCAAGCCGCTGCGTCACGCCATGCACGTCGACGTGTCGGTGGCACGCGGCCACGCCAGGGCGCGGCTCGACGCGGCGCTCGCGGCGGGCGGTCGCATCGTCTGGGAGTCGGAACAGCACTGGACGCTGGCCGATCGCGCGGGCAACCGCGTCGACATTACCGCCTGGCCTGACGGGGAGTGACGCGGGTCGCGGGACCGAGCCCCGCCAAGGCGGCAGCCTCGCTGGTGTAGCGCTCCAGGAGTTCGATGGGGACTGCGTCACCCGGCATGAAGGTGAAGTAGCGGACCTTCCGCAGGTTCAGGTGGGCGCCCCGCAGCAGGTGCTCGGGATCGGCCATCCAGACGCCGTCCTGGAATCCGAGGTGCACGTGCCCGGGTTCCGGCGCGACCCAGGCGAAGTAGCGCGTCCGACGGCCGACCGGAAGGTCATAGCCGATGAGCCGCCAGCCGGTGCGCACCCGCTCGATGGCCGTGGGCACCGCATCGCGAACCACGCTTCGCAGACGGTCGGCGATCTCTTGAATTCCCGGCGGATAGCCGGAGAGGAAGAGCTCCGGCGGGATCGACTCGTGCCTCATGCCCGTCCATTGGCCTCGCTTCGAGCCGACAGCCTGGCGTGCCCTTCGGCGATGAGCGGCATGAGGGGCGGACCAGCCCTGGTCATTGCTCGGTGGACATCCGTGAACGCGTCAACCTGGAGAGGGATCGCTCTCTCTATAGACCTTCCGGGCCAGGAAGAGAATCACGAGCAGTACGACAACATCGATGTACTCGATGGCGCGTATTGCCGGCGGGATGGGCACGGAGAAGAAGGACCCAACCTGGTCTCCGGCAATGGGGAAGAAGAAGAGGATCGAGGCGACGATTGCGAGAATCGCCGCCAATCTGGCTCTCCTGAAGAGAAGCGCGATCGACGCCACGTCGAGCGCGATAGCCACGAAGATGGTACCGATCGCGATGTAGCCAACGGTCTTCAACTCGGCTGCTGGGCGGCTCTCAAAGCCGAGGGGAGTCAAGAGGATGATCAGCGCGACGTTCACGGCCAACGCAACCGCAAGCGCCAGGACGTTTCTGGAGAGCTTCATCCCTAGGACTCCGTGTGCGGGGTAGGTGGGTAAGTCAGGCCCTGAGCCGTTCAAACTGGGACGCTATCCGCCAGATCAGATGCTGGACGACCGACGCGAGCGCGGAACGCCAATGAGCTACCGCCGCGCCAGATCAACCGTCCGTGCGCAAAGTCGGAGCAATTGACAGGTGGAGCTGGGTGAAGTCCGGCGACCTGAGCTTTTTCACGGGAGGTTCATGGTACCGGCCCGGACAGCCGTTCGCCGCTCACCTGCCCGCCCTCGACTGGCCCCGTTTCGGACGGTCGGAATACGTGACCTCCTACGGCGTGATCAGGGTCACCGAGGTGGCCGGAACCGAGTCTCCGGTGGGAGCCCCCGCCGTGACGTTGATGCCGATCCGCACCGTGGCGCCTTCGGTGATGTCGCTGGCCTGGCTGTCGACCTGCTTGGCGTAGGTGGTCGAGCTCGAGAGCTGCACAGTGATCGTCGATCCGTTGGCAGTCTTGAGGGTCATCGTGTCCCCGCTGATCGACTCGACGGTCCCCTCGAGGCCACCTCCGCGGAACCCGCCGCCTCCTGGGCCGTTCGGACCGCCCCCCAACCCCGGGAAGCCGTTGCCGCCGTCGCCGCCGGGCCCGCCGCGGAATCCGGCAAACGTGGGAGCCGGGGCCGTCACGCGTCCGAGGGCGAAGCCGCCGCCGCCGACGACGAGCACGCCCGCCAGGGCCAGCGCGATCAGCGGCGTCCTAGGCGTCTTGCGGCCCCCTGCCTTCTGAAGCAGTTCGGCGGTGGGACTCAGGTCTGTGGTCATGATGAAGTCAAGCTCCTCTACTCGTAACGCAGTGCGACGATCGGGTCGAGCACGGCGGCCTGGCGTGCGGGCCAGACACCAAACACGATGCCTACCAGGGCGCTGAACACCAGCGCGACGGCAACGATGGGCAGGCTGAAAACGAAGCCCCAGCCGGCGATCTGCCCGATCACCAGCGAGGCGAGCGCGCCGACTGCAATCCCGAGGAGGCCTCCGAGCAGCGACAGGACCACCGCTTCGACCAGGAACTGGGCGAGGACGTCGCCACGCCTGGCGCCGATCGCCTTGCGGATGCCGATCTCCCGCGTCCGTTCCCGGACGCTCACGAGCATGATGTTCATGATCCCGATGCCGCCAACGACGAGCGAGATCGAGCCGATACCGACCAACAGCAGGGTCAGCGTGTTGGACACCGTGGAGGCCACCGAGAGGAGCTGCGCCTGGGTCGTCACCGAGAAGTCGGCGGTGGCAGTCGCGGCCAGGCGGTGACGAGCCCGCAACAGGGCGGTGATCAGGTTGCTGGTCACCGTGCTGTCCGCGCCGTCCACCATGCTCACGCTGATGCTGCTCAGGCTCGCGCTGGATGAGATGCGGTGCTGCAGGGTCGAGAGCGGAACGATGACCACGTCGTCGGTCGATCCGACGCCACCCTTCGGCTGCAGAATGCCGATCAGCCGGTACGGCAGCCCGCCGATCGTGATCGGCTGCCCGAGATTGGCCGCTCCAAGCTTCAGGTTCGTGGCAGTGGTCGAGCCAATGACCGCCACGCGCAGCGCCAGGTCCTGGCTCGGCTGAGTCAAGAACGATCCCTGCCAAACCTGGTCCGCGTGGACGCTCAGATACTCGGGTGTCGTCCCCACTACGCTGACGGTCTCGTTCTGGATGCCTGATGCGACCAGCTGCTGACTGGAGATGGAGGGTGCCACCGTCTCGATATCCGCCAGGGCCGCCACCTCCGTGGCGTCGCCCAGGGTGAGGGTGGTTGCGCTGCCGGCCGCACCGCGCGCCAGACCGCTGAAGGAACGACCGGCGTTGATCGTCAGCAGGTTCGTGCCAAGGCTGCCAATGGAGGTGGTGATTCGTCGCCCGGTTCCCTGTCCGATGGAGACGACCGCCACCACCGAGGCGACCCCGATGATGACGCCCAGCATGGTGAGGGCACTGCGCAGCGGATTGGACCCGATGCGCTGCAGCGAGAGACGAACCAGCTCGCGGAGGTTCATGCCGCCACCCGTCCGTCGTGCAGGCTGATCTTGCGGTCGGCGGCGTCCGCCACCGCCTCTTCGTGGGTGATCAGCACCACGGTGCGGCCGGCGGCGTTCAGCTCCCGGAGCAGCGTCATGACCTCGGCGCCCGAGTGGCTGTCGAGGTTGCCGGTCGGTTCGTCCGCGAGCACCATCCGCGGCTCGGTCACGATCGCGCGAGCGATACCGACCCGTTGCTGCTGGCCTCCCGACAGCTCGCTCGGCTGGTGGTGGATCCGATCGGCCAGGCCGACGCGTTCGAGCGCCGCCTCCGCCCGGCGACGCCGCTCCGGAGCCGGCACTCCCTGGTAGAGGAGCGGAGCAGCCACGTTGTCGAGGGCGGTCGTCCGGGGCAGCAGGCTGTAGTTCTGGAAGACGAATCCGATGCTGCGGCTGCGGACCAGGGCCAGCTGATCGTCGTTGAGGCTGGCTACCGGGACCCCATCGAACAGGTAACGGCCCATGGTCGGCCGATCGAGGCAACCGAGGATGTTCATCATCGTCGTCTTGCCAGATCCGGAAGGCCCGACAATCGCCACGAACTCACCATCGGCCACGTCCAGGGAGACATCCACCAGGGCCGGCACCTCCACCGATCCGAGCAGGTAGGTGCGACCCACCCCCTGGAGCGAGACGATGATGGCCCTGGCCGTCTGGGCATGGAGAGCGGCACCGGGCGAAGTCGCAGCCATCAGTTCGGGCCTCCGACGAAGCCACCGCCGAGGCCGCCAGGGCCACGGAAGCCTCCGCCATCGCCGGGGGTGGTCAACTGGGTCGAAGCCGTGCCCGTCACCACCTTGTCACCCGCGACGAGGCCGCTCGTGATCTCGGCAAGGTCGGCGGTGATCAGACCGGTGCCCACCGACTTGGTCGAGGTGGTTCCGTCGGCGGCCAGCACGCTGACGGTGTACGAGCCAACGGTGCCTCCCAGGGCGGTGCTCGGGATGGAGAGGACGCCTGGCGACTCCGCGGTGACCACCGTGACCTCCACGCTCATGCCCGGCAGCACACCGTCGGGGACCGAGTCGATGGCCACCAGGATCCCGAAACCAACGACACCGCTGCTGTTGGATCCGGTGCTCGACACGGAGCTGACGGTGCCGGTCACGTCCGTTCCCAGCGCTGTGATGGTCACGGCGGCAACCTGCGAGGCCTCGATGGAGGACACGTCGGTCTCCGTCACCAGCGCGGTGGCCACCATGGCGTCCGACGCGATCGCGATGGCCGTGCCGCTGGGCGCGACCGCGCCCGCTGTGATGTTCACCGACGTCACGAGGCCGGCTTCCGGAGCGACCAGGCTGGCGTAGGTGAGCTGCGACTGAAGGTTGGCCAGGTTCGCCTCCGCGTTGAGCAGCGCGAGCTTGGCATTCGCCACCTGCAGCGTCGTGCCCCCGTTGCTGACCTTGGTCTCCGCGTCGGTGACCTGGGCAGCCGCCACCGCGATCTGCGCGTCGATCTCGATCGTGCTCGCGGTCGCCAGGACGTCGCCGGCTGCGACCTCCTGGCCGACGACGGCCTTGACGGCGCTCACGGTCCAGCTCAGCGAGGAGCTGCCGGTGGCATCAGCCGCGTTGCTGTCGTTCGATGCAGTGGAACCGTTCGATGCGGTGGAGGCCGTGGCGGCGGTAACGACCGCCGGAGCGCCGAATGCCAGCGAAAACGTGCCAGCCGGCTGAAGCGTCCCGGTGGCTACCACCTCCGCCTTCACATCGGCGACCGATGCCGTGGCCGTGAGGTACTGCACCTGCGCCTGGGTGCCGAAGCCGGGGCCCAGGATCGCGTATCCCGCTACTCCCAGGCCGATCACGACCAGGCTCGCCCCGGCGATCAACCAGACTCTCATCAATCCTCCACGTGCATTCGGGGGCGGTGAGACCGATCAGATCGGTCCATGGACCCACCGTGACAGGCGGTCCTTGTGATTTCCTGAAAAATCCGAGGGGAAGGCCGTCGCTCGGTCAATCGACCGGCAGGATCACCTCGAACCGGGCGCCACCACCGGGTCGGTTCTCGGCTGTGATCTGGCCGCGGTGCTGCTGAACGATCCAGGCCGCGATCGAGAGCCCCAGTCCGACGCCGCCTGGCGGCGCATCCGAGGCCCGCCAGAATCGGTCGAAGAGCCGCGGCAGGTCCTCCGCCCGGATGCCAGGCCCACCGTCGTCCACCGCAAGGCGGGCCCGACCGTTGGCCACCCCAACGGCCACGTGCACGGTGCCTCCGGGCGGGCTGAGGCGGATGGCGTTGTCGGTCACGATCGTGACCAGCTGAGCGAGGCGCTCCGGGTCGCCCCGCATCGCGGCAGGTGCCGAGTCGAGGCTGACCGCGACGTTGCGAGCCGCGGCGAGGTCGCCCAGTCGCGAAAGCGCCTCCGCCGCCACCCCTGAGAGGTCCACCGGCTCGCGCCGGACCTCGACCGCACCGGAGTCGCTGCGGGCGAGCAGCAGCAGCTCTTCCACCAACGTCGTCAGCTGACCAACCTCCGATTCGATGTCGTCCACCACGTCTGCCACCGCGGAGAGGGGGCGTTCGCGCTCGCGACGCAGCTCGCTGACGTTCAGGCCGATGACCGTCAGCGGCGTGCGCAGCTCGTGGCTGGCGTCAGCGGCGAAGTCGCGCTGATGCTGCAGCGAGGCGCGGATCGGCACCAGCGCCCGTCCCGCGTAGATGAAGCCAAGGCCGATCGCCAGCGCCACCGCCACCCCACCGCCGACCCCGAGGACCGCGATCAGCAGCGAGAGGGTGCGCTCCTCGGCCGCGCGGTCCTGCACGATCTGGATCACGAGCTGCTCGCCGTTGACGCTGATCCGCCGGCTCAGCACGCGCAGAGGCGTTCCGTTGAGGGTCGCATCCCGCAGGTCCTCGCCCTTTGCCTGCGCTGCCTGGATGCTGGAGGCAATCGGCAGCCCCTCCAGCCCGGACTGGAGCGGCCCGAACAGGCGGCCGCCCTGGTTGACGATGAGGGTCACCGTCCCCGAGGCCGAGCCCCCGAAGGCGGGCGCACCGAACGGGATCCCGACATCGGGGAAGCCCAGGTCCGGACCGCGCGGGAACCGATCCGGGGGCAGCGAGGTGATTCGCTCCTCAGTTGCGTTCAGGCGCCGCTCGAGCGTGTCGACGGCGCTGCCAGTGAGCGAGGTGTGGATCACGATGTAGACCGCCGTGCCGAGGCCGAGCATCACGAGCATCGTCAACCCGGCGCTCCAGGCGACCAGGCGGATGCGAACTCGGCGCAGCATCTCGGCGTCGGGCGGCGAGGACGGTCGAGCGCTCAAGGATCAATCATCCGATAGCCGGCGCCGTGCACGGTGACGATGCGCGGGCCGGCCTCGCCGCCGAGCTTGCCACGGAGCAGGTGCACGTAAGCCTCTACCGTGTTGTGCGTCAGCTGATCGCCCAGGGGCCAGGCATAGTCGAGGAGCTGGTCGCGGCTCAGCACCTGCCCCGGGTGCCGGAGGAAGCACTCGAGCAGGGTGAACTCCCGTCGGGTCAGGTCGACCACCCGGCCGGCCACCTCAACCCGACGAAGCCGTTGATCCAGCAGGATCGGCCCATTCGACAGCATTTGATCGATCTGATGATGTCCGGCCGCTCGCCGATCGAGGGCGCGCAATCGAGCTACCAGCTCTTCATAGGCGAACGGCTTGACCAGATAGTCATCAGCCCCCGCGTCGAGGCCGGCGACTCGATCCGCCGTGCCGTCTCGTGCGGTAAGCATCAGGATCGGGAGGCGCTGGCCGGCCCGGCGGAGACGTCGAGCCACCTCGACGCCCGAGATATCGGGCAGTCCGATGTCGAGGATCATGGCCTCGATGCCAATCCCCGCCTTGACGATCTCGATGGCATCGAGGCCATGAGCCGTCACCTCGACGACATGGCGATCCCGCTCGAGCATCCGCCGCAGCGCGCGGCCGAGGCGGTCGTCGTCCTCAACCAGCAACAGGCGCATCGGCCCAGTCTGCGCCGCGAGTTCTGAAGATGTCCTGAAGGCGCCTGACAGCTACCAGAGGGCGTGGCGACATTTGGAGCCAGGAGGAAGATGTAGCGGCCGGCAAGCCCATGAGATCGTGGAGGTGGTGCCATGAGATGCGGAATGCGCTTCTTCCCTCGGCTGATCCTCTTCCTGGTCGTTTGTACGTCGCTGGCCTGCTCTGCTCGCGAATCCATACCTTCCATCCCGGGGCCTACCGTCACATTGCCCCTGCCCTCCCCGAGGTCTTCCCCACTCCCGACCTGGCCAAACGACCACAGATCTGGTTCGGCCCACTCGATCCCTCTCCACCGGACACGAACCGACCCTATTCCGGCCGCCTGGATTTCTTCAACCTGTTCGCGGCCGACGCTGCCTGGGACCAAGCCGCCCGGGGAATACAGGTGTTCAAGTTCTACGGCGGCTGGCTCGACCGGTCTGCCACAGTCGCCGAGCTCGAACCGGTCATCGCAGACCTCCAGCGGCGCGAGCTGGGAATCGCCTTCGAGGGGGGGCCCCTCACCCCGACCAGCCAATGCACGGGGGCCATCGAAGGCTTCGCCGGTCCTGCCGAGGGAAGCAACGCCGCCCGTCGCATCCAACTGGCCGGAGGCACCCTGGACTATGTCGACCTCGAGCACCCGTACGACGCGGTGACATTCTCCGACGCGCCACAGGCCTGCCGCTATTCGCCCGAGAGGGCTGCCCAGGACGTCGCGCTCTACGTGCGGGCCATCCGCGACCTCTTCCCCAACGCACGCTTCGGCGCCGTCGAGACCGCCAACAACGATCCCGACCAGGTCGCCCGCTGGGTCGAGGCGTACCGGGCTGTCATGGGGGAGGACCTGGCCTACTTCAACTTCGATCTGAACTACCACGACCCGAACTGGGCCCAGGACGCCAAGGCGATCGAAGACTACCTCCACGGGCGCGGCATCGAGTTCGGCATGTTCTACCGGGGAGATGAGACCGATACCACGGATGCCCAGTGGGTGGCAAAGGCAGAAGAGCGGTTCGTTGCCTATGAGGTCATCGCCGGCGGCCATCCGGATCGGGCCATCTTCCAGTCATGGCACCCCCACCCCGAACACCTGCTGCCGGAGAGCGATACCTCGACGTTCACCCACCTGGTCGACCGTTACCTGCGCGTTCGCACCGATCTGACCCTGGAGGCGCCTCCCGTCTCCACTCCGAGTCAGACCGTCGCCGGGACCCTGGCGGACGCAGCAGGGTTGCCGCTGGGGAATGCCGTTGTCGAGATCCGTATCACGCAACTCGAAGGACCCGGCCTGGCATCCGAGTACACCGTCAGCGGAACCGTGCCAGATGGCGCCATCCAGGCCGATGTCGGCTACCGCGTCAATACGGAATGCGATTGCTCCGGCGCGGGCGACTTCACCCTGTACGAAGTCCGCTACAGGGAAGGGACGGGCAGCTCGAACCTGGTTCCCAATGGGAACTTCGCCACGGCCCTGGAAGGGTGGGGGGCCTGGGGCGACGGCACCTGGAAACTGGTGCCCAGCGATCTCGGATCTGGGACCGCCCTGCACGTTACCGCGCAGGCCGGTCAAGCGGCGGCGATCAATTCGGGCCGCTTTGCGGTCAGCGGCGGCGTGCCCTTCACAGTGACCTTTCTGGCCCGTGTTTCACCCGAGACGCAGGGAAGTGGCTACTTCGACCTGGTCTTCCTCGATGCCAATCAGGAGCTGCGCCGGTTCATGATCCCGCTGGAGACTGCGACCGCCGACCTGGGTCAGGCAAGGACCGACTCGTCCGGAAGGTTCCAATTCCAGCTTGACGCGCCCATCTCGGATCGCGCGGTACTGAATGCCTGGTACGCCGGAGACGAAACCTACTGGCCGGCGTATGGGCAGGTGCTCGAGGGGCAATAGGATGAGGGAACGGAGCCTCGCGTGCTGAACGCGGTCCTCCCGGCCCGGCGTCAGGTCAGTCGCCGCCTGCGAGCAGGGAGTAGAAGCTGATCGCCGCCACTGACAACTGGAGCAGCAGGGCGAGGCCGTAGGCGGTCAGCGAAGCGAACACGAGGGCGTTCAACCCGAAGAGCGCCGTAGCCGTCGGGCCTGCGAGGAACATGATCAGGCCCGGGCGCGTCCGCCATCCACCGGCTCGGACCATCTGCCGGCCCCTGATCACGATGACGAAGAGCAGGTACACGAAGACGATGGCGCTGGCCAGCACCAGGGCGCCCCGTTCACTGCCGAGGGCGGGGAAGAGCACCACCGGCAGGAGGCTCTCGAAGGTCACGTTGAAGCTTGTCGAGACGATCGCGCGTTGACGGATCCGGTGGCTTGCCGTCCATTGCGCCGCGTCCGGCGCCACGCCAGGGGCGATCGCCGCGAAGCCCGCCACCACGCCCGCGACCGTCGCGATCCCGATCAGCAGAGCCTCACCTGGCATCCATCGCCTCCCTACGACTCGATCGCCGCGAACTCGTGCAGGAACCGGCCGGTGACCTTGGCCGCTCGACGCATGAGGTCGAGGCTGTAGCTCCCGTTCGGCGCGTGGGCGCGGACCTCGGCATCGCCCGCGCCCAGCGTCACCATCGGCAGCCGATGCGGCGCGCAGACCTGGTGCATCGGGGCGGTGCCACCGGCGCTGAACCAGCGCAGCGGTGGCTCGTCGAAGATGCCGTCGTGGGCTCGCTCGGCGGCATCCACGATCGGGTCACCGATGGAGGTCCAATACGGCTGCTCGCCGCGATGCACGACCATCGTCACGTCGCTGAAGCCGCCACGGTCGAGGTGCGCGCGCAGGCGCTCCTCGATGACGGCCGGGTCCTGGTTCGGGATGAGCCGCATGTCGACCTTGGCGGATGCCTCCGCGGGGGTGATCGTCTTGACGCCCGGCTCCGTCCATCCGGAGATGATCCCCGAGATGTTGCAGGTCGGCTGGAACGTATCCGCAGTCTGGGCTGCGAAGCCGGTCAGGCCGCCGACGAAATCATTGATCTCGTAGATGCGCTTGATCTCCTCCTCCTCGAACGGCAGCGTCCGGAGGTGGGCCAGCTGGGCATCGGTGGGTGCCAGGACGTCGTCCATGAAGCCGTCGAGAGGATGCTCCCGTCGGGGCTGCGCAGCGTCTCGAGGGCCTGGATCAGCCGCCAGGCGGCATTCGGGAAGAGCTGCGCACCGCCCGAGTGGGCGTCGAACGCGAGCGTGCGCACCGATAGCTCGACGTAGAGCATCCCCCGCACCCCGCAGACCAGCAGCGGCCGTCCCTTCTCGTCCACGCCACCGCCCTCGATCAGGGCGCCGTGCCCCTCGAAGAACTCGGGGCGCCGGTTGAGGAGTGGAGCGAGGTGCAGGCTGTCGCTCTCCTCCTCCCCCTCGACGATGAAGCGGACCCGGCACGGGAGCTCCCCGTTCGCGTCGCGCAGGGCCTCGACCGCCTGGATCCGATGCAGCAGCTCGCCCTTGTCGTCGCACACCCCGCGCGCGTAGAGACGCCCGTCGCGCAGGCTGGGCTCGTACGGGGGCGTCTCCCACAGGTCGAGCGGCGCGGCCGGCTGCACGTCGTAATGCTGGACCGCGATCAGCGTCCGCGGCCCGGACCCCAACTCACCGATCACCAGCGGCGGGACCCCGTCCTCGCGCAGGACCGTGACCTCGGCGCCGGCGGCGAGCAGCCGCTGCTCGACCCATTCGGCGCCCCGCTCCAGCTCAGGGAACCGGTCCGTCTCGCACGGAATCGTGCAGAAGTCGCGCAGCTCGTCCACCCAGGTGTCGAACCGCTCGTCACAGAGCGCGTCGAAGCTGGCAAGGTCGGTGTGCGGCATGGATTCGCATCGTAGCCGGGACGAACCGCGTCGGAAGGCCCGACTTGACCCCCCGGTCGCACAACCGTATGGTTGTATGAATGCAGACGCTTCCCGACTACGACCGCGTCTTCAACGCGCTGGCGGACGCCACCCGGCGTGACATCGTGCGCCGCGCGATTGCCGGCCGGGAGGGAGTCGCCGAGCTGGCAGAGCACTACCCGATGAGCTTCGCGGCCGTGCAGAAGCACGTCGCGATCCTCGAGCGCGCCGGCCTCGTGACCAAGCAGCGAACCGGCCGCCGGAAGGTCGTTCGCACCAGCCTCGAGGGCGTTCGCGCCGCGCAGCGCCTGCTGGACGGGATCGAGGAGCTATGGCGCGGCCGCATCGACCGCATGACCCATCTCATCAGCACCAAGGAGAGCCAGGAATGACCGTCACCGCCGTCGAGAAGAACCGCGACGCCCTGACCCTGACCGCCACCACCGAGTTCGACGCGTCGGCCGAGCGGGTATGGCAGCTGTGGGCCGATCCGCGACAGCTGGAGCGCTGGTGGGGACCGCCAAGCTATCCAGCCACTGTGACCTCGCATGACCTGCGGCCAGGTGGGCGGGTCACCTATCACATGACCGGCCCGGAAGGCGATACGCCCAAGGGGTATTGGAACATTCTCGAGGTGGATCCGCCGCGATTGCTCGTCTTCGAGGACGGCTTCGACGACGAGGGCTCGCCGAACGAGGATCTGCCCGGTCCCAGTGCCGCACGGGTGACGATCGAGCCGATCGGTGCCGGGCGGACCCGCATGATCATCGAGAGCCGATTCCCGAGCACCGAAGCGATGGAGCAGCTGCTGGCGATGGGCATGGAACAAGGCTTGACGCAGGCGCTCGGCCAGATCGATGCGATCCTCGCCGAGCCCGTCCCGGCCAAGGTCTGAGAGGCACCGATGACCGAGATCACGACTCCTGCCATGACCACCCATACACTGGAAGTCCTGGGCGCCGTCCTGACGTACGACGTGCGGCGCAACGAGTCCAGCACGAAGCCAGTGCTGCTCATGATCGGGTCGCCGATGGGCGCCGCCGGATTCGCGACGCTGGCCGGGTACTTCACCGACCGCACGGTGGTGACCTACGACCCGCGCATGTCCGACCGCAGCCACCGCACCGATGGCGCTACCCAGACGACGGTCGAGGAACAGGCGGATGACCTGCATCGGCTCATCAACGCGCTCGATGCCGGTCCGGTGGACCTCTTCGCGAGCAGCGGTGGTGCCGTGAACGCGCTGGCGCTGGTCGCGAAGCATCCGGAGCAGGTCCTGACGCTCGTTGCGCACGAGCCGCCGACGGCCGCGGTGCTGCCCGATGCCGACGCGGCGCTGGCAGCCGCCAGCGACGTCCACGAGGCCTACATGCGAGACGGCAGGGGCGCCGGCATGGCGAAGTTCCTGGCGCTGACCGGCCACAAGGGCGAGATTCCGGCGGATCGGTCCGGTTGGCCCACCCCGGATCCGGCGATGTTCGGGATCCCCTCCGAGGACGATGGATCGCGGGATGACCCGCTCATGGGCCAGACCATCCTGACCGTCACCGGCTACATGCCCAACTTCGACGCGCTCCGGGCGGCTTCGACGCGCATCGTCCTGGCCGCGGGGGTGGAGTCAGCCGGCGAGCTGGCTCACCGCGGCGCCTTCGCGGTCGCTCAGCGGCTCGGCATGGAGCCGGTGCTCTTCCCGAGCCACCACGGTGGGTTCCTCTCCGGCGAGTACGGCTGGCCCGGCCAGCCGGAGATGTTCGCGGCCAACCTTCGCGAGGTCCTGACCGATACCTGACCGAGCCATTCCTGCCATCCGGTGGCAACATCGGTCGTGATAATCCCGTCATGACCGATTCGCTCCGGATCGTTCCGGCCAACCAGGCCGGCTGCGAGGATCTCCAGACCGTCTTCGGCTCGCGCGGTGACGCAGCATTCTGTCAGTGCCAGCGCTTCAAGCTCGCGCCGCGAGAGGCGTTCCGCTCATTCCCGGTCGAAGAGCGCGCACTCCGCCTTCGCGCGCAGACAAACTGCGGCCAGCCACGTGCGACCTCCACAAGCGGCCTGGTCGCCTACCTCGACGACGAGCCGGTCGGCTGGTGCGCGGTCGAGCCGCGCCCGGCCTACGAGGGCCTGCTGCGCGTCTTCAAGGTCCCGTGGCTCGGGCGAACCGAGGACAAGACCGATGAGACGGTGTGGGCGGTGACATGCGTCTTCGCTCGGGCAGGGTTCCGTCGCCGCGGTATCGGCCACGCGCTGGCACAGGCCGCAGTGGGATTCGCGCGTGAGCGCGGCGCCCGCGCCCTCGAGGCGTATCCGATGCTCACCGAACCGGGCGACGACATCATCTGGGGCGAGCTCCACGTCGGGACCCGCAGCATGTTCGCCGCCGCCGGGCTCGACGAGGTCAGCCGGCCAACGCTCCGCCGCGTCGTGATGCGAATCGACTTCTAGGCGTCGGGGCTGGCGGCGAGGATCGCGTAGTCCCCGTGGTAGCGGACTTCGAGCAGGTTGTTGAACAGGTTCAGCATGTTGATGTAGCCGATCAGGAACGAGAGCTCGACCAGCTCCGGATCGGTGAAGTGCTCGTGCAGCTGCTGGACCATCGGCTCCGGGATGGCGTTCGACTCGACCATGGCAGCGCGGGTGTATTCGACCGCGAGACGCTCTCGCGGCGCGAGTGACTCGGTCGACTGGATCGCGGCAAGCGGGTCGTCGATGATGTCCGCGATCCCCACCAGGTCGACGTGCGAGTTCTCGCAGAACTGGCACTCGTTCGTCTTCGACGCGGTGATGATCACCAGCTCCTTCACCCGTCGCTCGAGCAGCCCGCCGGGATAGACGCTGTGCCCGAAGCCGGCGAAGGCGCGCAGGATCTCCGGCCGGAGGCACATCGCCTGGATCATCTCGACCGGCGGCCTGCCCCGCTCCCACAGGCCGCGGCTCTCGTCGAACGACGGATCGTCCTTCACGACCTCGAACGCGGAACGGATCTGGTCCGCGGTGACGGTCACTCGCATCGGCCTACTCGGACGGTCGGTAGGGGGTCTGGAGCTGGAAGTAGTTGTCGTCCGGATCGGCGAACGTGGCGATCAGGTACTGGCCGCCGTCGGGGCTGCCGGGATCGTACGGCTCGCGCACGACGATGGCGCCCGCCTCCTTGAATCGAGCGAAGTCCGCGGCGACGTCGTCGCTCTCGATGTTCCAGAGCAACCGGCCCGGCTGCTCGTTCTTGCCGTGGACCTCGTCGTGCGGCCCTACCGACACGAAGCCGGAGCCGATCTGCCACCCGGCGTAGCCGCCCTCCTCCATGCCGGGCTTGCCGAACAGCTTCGTGTAGTACTCGACGAGTTGCTCCGGGTTCTCGGACCCGATCAGGATGTTGGTGAAGTTCATGGTGCCCTCGCTATGGCCTGTCGTTGGATGGCGATGATACCGGCGCAGCTACCAAACCTCGTCGCCGGGTCGCCAGTCGACGGCGATCGGCAGGGAGAGGTCGAGGCCCGGCGGCGTCCTGGGCGTCAGCCGGACCATGATGTCCCCGTCCTCGTCGGGCGAGCGCACGAGGCTGCCATCGCGCTCACGGATCGAGGTGGGTCCCCGCCAGACGACCCAGCCCAGCCGCGCGTAGAAGGCGTGGCTGCCGGTCCCGAGCGCGCCGAGCTCGTAGCCCTCGTCGAGCATCGCGTCGATGACCTCCATGATCCGAGTCCCGACGCCGGTGCGCTGGAGATCCGGCCAGACCGCGACCGCCTCCACGTAACCAGCATGCAGGGCAAGGTCACCCGGATAGAGGACCCGGTCGACGATCGCCGCGTGCGCCACGATCCCCCGCTCCAGGTCCTCGGCGAGGACGTGGACGCCGGGGCCGATGTTCTCCCAGTAGTCGTCCCACGGCTCGTCGAAAGCTGCGACGCACAGGTCGGTAAGGGTCGCCCACTCCCCCTTGATCAGCTCAGCCGATGTCACGACCCGCATGCTGGTCTCCACTCACCGAGCATACCGGTGAGCCCCCAGCCGGGCTACGCGTGCTCGTCGTCGGCGTCTGCCTCGGCCTTCGTTCGGTGGACCGTGCCTTGCGCGTGCTCAGGTGGTGCGTAGACGGTGTAGAGCTTCAGCTCCGTCGACCCATCGTTGACGAAGTTGTGGCGCGTTCCGGCGGGAACGTGGACGAGGCGACCCGGCCCCAGTGTCGTGCGCTGGCCGCCGAGGATGGCGGTGGCCTCGCCCTCGACGAAGATGAGGACCTGGTCGACATGGTCGTGAACCTCGTCGCCGATCTCGCCCCCGGGCGGGATGCTCATGACCACCACCTGCGAGTGCTGCCCGGTCGAAAGGACGACCCGAAAGAATGTGTTCTGTCGCGCGCGGGAGACGATGTCCTCGGTGAAGGGCGCGACAGTCTGCGCAACCAACATCTTGGTGACCTCCTGTCTGCCCCCGAGTCTGCGTCGCGACCTCTCCTGCGCGCCAGAGCCGAACGTCCCTTCGACGGGTACCATGCCCTCCCGTGACCGACCGCTCAGCGCTCGTGCGCCCGCTCCTTCGCACTCGCCAGATCCGCGAGTTCAGCGAGCAGCCGATCACCGACGAGGACCTCGACCTGCTGGCCGACGTGGCCCGATGGTCCGGCAGCAGCGCGAACACGCAGCCCTGGCGCTTCATCGTCATTCGGGACGAGGCCACCCTGCGCGCGATCGCGAACGCGGGGATGCCGCAGACCCGCTCGCTGCGAAGCGCCACCGCAGCCATCGCCATCGCGCTGCCCGAGGAGAAGGGAGCAGCAATCTCGCACGCCTACGACGAGGGTCGCGCCGCGGAGCGGATCCTCGTCGGCGCCACGATGCTCGGGCTGGGGGCCGGGATCGCGTGGGTCCTGGCTCCGGTGCGTGGACTGGTTGCCGAGCTCCTCCACGTCCCCGCCGAGTGGCGGGTCCGAACCGTCGTGGCGATCGGGCACCCGAGCGAAGCGGCGCAGCGGCCCAGGTCAGCGCCCGGCAAGGCACGGGTCCCACGTGACGAAGTCGTCTTCCACGAGCGCTGGCCGGCGGACTAGCATTCCAGCATGCAGCCAGACAGCGAGTCCATCTTTCAGGCGGGGGCGCAATCCGGCCCGCAGATCGACATCGAGCTGGTCGCGTCGAACGCGCGCATCGGCGGTTCCATCAACCTTGGCGCCTACTCGCGCCTCTCTGATCTGCTCAATTTCCATGACGATATCCTGACCGTCGCCGCCGGCGTGATCATGGGTCCCGCCGGCGAACGATCCGGCAACGCCGGCCTGCCCCTCGACGTCCGGCTCAGCGAGCTGACGCTGGTCGTCGATCGTTCCGACTACGTGCCGCCGACCGATCCCGATCAGGTGATCGAGAAGCGGGAGCACAAGATGCTGGTCGTCACCGATGCCTACTTGATCACCGCCACCTTCTTCATCTATGCCGGGGCCGAGCCGGTGCCGTACCTGCGCGCTGCCGAGCCCCGCTGGATCCCGATCAGCGATGTGAACGTCCGTTCGCTGACCAATCGCGAGATCGAGTTCGAGGCAAAGTTCGCGGTCCTGCATCGGAAGTCCTTCCTCGCGACGGCGGTCCTCTAGCCATGCTGCACGACTTCACCAATACCACGGTCGAATCGGTCCGTTCGGCGGTCAGCGACGCCCTTGCCGAGGCCGAGGTCCTCATCGGCCAAACCGTCGCCAGCGTCGACGCACCCTCCTTCGAAGCGACGATGCGACCGCTCGACCTCGCCGGCGCGGCCGCCCTGATCGGCTATGCGCACGGCGCGTTCATGGCGTACGTGCACCACGACGCCGAGGTCCGCGACGCCGGGCAGGCCGCGGAGGAGGCGGTGCAGAAGTGGAACGTAGGCCTCCCCTTCCGGGAGGACCTCTACCGTGCCGTGCGCGCCTTCGCCGATTCCCCCGAGGCGGCTGCGCTCGAGGGCGAGCAGAAGCGCCTCCTTGAGTTCTGGCTGCGCGACTTCCGACGCGCCGGCCACGAGCTCGACCCGGAGGCCAAGGCCGAGCTCGAGTCGCTCCGCCAACGCCTCGTGGAGCTCGAGGTGGCCTTCGCCCGCAACATCAACGACGACCAGGAAGGGATCGAGGTCACGGGCGACCAGCTGGACGGCCTGCCCGACGACTACATCGAGCGGCTGAGCCCCGGCAGTGAGCCGGGCACCTACAAGGTCAGCATCAAGGGCCCCGAGCTCGTGCCGTTCCTGGCGCAGGCCAAGGATCGTTCGCTGCGCGAGAAGCTCTTCCGCCGCAACTGGACCTCATCGGTGCCGACCAACCGGCCGGTGCTCGAGGAGGCCCTGCGACTCCGGCACCGGATCGCGCAGCTGTTCGGGCTGCCGACCTGGGCGCACTACGCGCTCGAGGTCAAGATGGCCGGCTCGCCGGAGCGCGTCGAGTCGTTCTACGACGAGATCGTGCCGCCGCTGCGGGCCGCCGCGGAGCGCGAAGTCGCGACCCTGCAGGAGCGGGCGGCGCGAGACGGTGTGGAAGGTCCGATCCAGCCGTGGGACTGGACCTACTACGACAACCAGCAGTCGCGCGAGGAGCACGGCGTCGACCAGAACCTGGTGAGCGCCTACCTGCCCCTCGAGCCGGTCATCGACGGCATGTTCGAGCTCACCGCCGAGGTGTTCGGCCTCGAGTACCGCAAAGTGCCCGATGCGAAGGCCTGGCACCCGGACGTGACGCTGTACGAGATCCACGACAAGGCGAGCGGCGAGCTGATCGCCTACTTCTACGCCGACCTCTTCCCGCGGGAGGGCAAGTTCTACCACGCCGCCGCATTCCCGCTGCAGCTTGGACATCGGCGCGCGGACGGCAGCTACGCCCTTCCGGTGAGCGCCATCGTCGCGAACCTGACGCCGCCCGGAGCGGACCGGCCGAGCCTGCTGCGGCACGGGCCACACGGCGAGGTCGAGACCCTCTTCCACGAGTTCGGGCACATCCTGCACGAGAGCCTGACCCGCGCCGAATCGGCCCGATTCAGCGGCGCCGAGACGGAGCGCGACTTCGTCGAGGCCCCCTCCCAGATCATGGAGCACTGGGTCTGGCAGCCTTCCGTGCTGGCACGGTTCGCCCGCCATCACGCGACCGGTGAGCCGATCCCCCAGGACCTCATCGACCGCATGATCGGCAGCCGATACCTGAACGTCGGGCTGCGCGGCGCGTACCAGGTCAGCTACGGGGCGGAGGACATGAGGCTTCACGGCGAGCAGCCGGTGGACCTCGACGCGGCCATGCGCGATGCCTACGCGGTGACGTCGCTCCCCTATCCGGAGGGGACCTGCTCGGTCGCATCCTTCGGCCACCTGATGGGCGGCTACGACGCCGGCTACTACGGCTACCTGTGGGCGGAGGTCATCGGCGACGACCTGTGGGGACGCTTCATGGACGAGGGGATCACCTCGCCCGGCGTCGGCATGGACTACCGCCGCGCCATCCTTCAGCCGAATGGGTCGCGGTCCGGCGACGAGATGGTGGCGGACTTCCTGGGGCGGCCGGCATCGGTCCAGAACTACCTGCGCATGCGTGGCCTGCTGCCGGTGGAGACCAAGGCCTGACCGATGCGCAGCCTCCTCGGTCTTGCGGCGTCAGCGCTGGCCGGGCTCGCCACGATCGTCGCCGACCTGGAGCGGAGCATCGTCCCATTCTTCGTTGGGCTGACCTTCTTCGCCGGAGTCGAGGCCTGGGCCGCCCACTCGCCGTTCGTGGGGCCGCGGCGCATCCTGGCCCGTGGCATCGCCGTAACCTGGCTCGTGGCCGCGGTCTGGATCGGTGTGCTGCTCGTGAATTACCAGCTGGCGTGCGCGTGCAGCGGGCCTCCGCCGCCCCCGACGCAGTACTACGCGGGACTCCCCGGCGACGCGTACCACCTGACCGCCCTGTACGGTGGCCTGGTACTGATCCTGGTCAGCGCCTTCGGCCCGGACCGATGGGGGTCTACGCCAGGAACTCCGTGACGATCCGGACGAACTCGTCCGGAGCCTCCATCGGCGGCAGATGGGAGACACCCGGCATCCGCACCATCCGCGCGTGCGGCATCGATGCGGCCAGGTGCTCCCCGACCTTCATCATGTCCGGCTGATCCAGCTCGCCCACGATCACGAGCGCCGGCGCCGACACCTCGGCCAGCCGGTCGGCGGCTCGCGGCTCCAGCGGCTCGCCGTCCGTGGCTCCCTCGACCGCCTGCAGGTCGAGCGCGGGGCGGTACATGTCGAAGACGCCCTGGCGCAGCTCCGGCGCAGCCTCGCCCCCGCGCAGCGGCCCGTCGATCCAGGTGCGGACATTGGCCCAGGCCACCTCGTCGAGGTCGCGCCGCTGCCAGGCAGCCTCCTCCGCATCCCAATCGGCGCGGAGCTGGTCGGACCACTGCCAGCCGCCGAGGCCGGGAGCCACCAGCACCAGTCGCTCGACCTTGTACGGCTCCGCCAGGGCGAGGTCCAGCGAGGCGGAACCGCCCATCGACACCCCGATCACGTGCGCCGGCACCGCGTCGATCGCCCGGGTCAGCCGGGCGAGGTCATGCCAGTTTGTGTACGGCTCCATGCCCACCGGCGACTCCCCAAAGCCGCGGAGGTCGGGGCGGATCACCCGGAACCGCGCAGCGAGCGGCTCCCAGACGGGATCCCACATGTGGCGATTGGCGATCCCGGCGTGGACGAGCAGGAGCGGGTGGCCGGAGCCTGCCTCGTCGTAGGCGATATCGGCTCCCTGGAGGTTGATGATCGGCATCGGCTCAGGATAAGACACCCGAGGCCACAAAGTCGTGCCCGGGCCTGGACACAGGTACTGCCCGCAAGGCCCCGCGCGCATGCCAAACTCGGTTGCACGTCAGTGTGGGCGCGCCCCGCGCCGGCGCGCGGGGGAGGACCGCGGCCAGACCCTCCTGGTCACGGCGCAGGGGCTCGGGCATTCCCCGCCCGGGCCCTTTGCGTTATCGGCTCAGCCGATACCGGTGCCGAGGCGCACCACCAAAGCCGTCCGACCCCCGACCTAGGTGGGACCGGGTACTAGGTGAGCACCTCGACCAGGGCGGGGTGCAACAGGCCGTTGCTGGCCAGCGCCTGTGGCCCCGCGTAGGAGTCGCGCCCGGCGAAATCGGTCAGTCTGCCGCCCGCCTCCCGGACGATCAGGGCCGGGGCAGCCAGGTCCCAGATGGTGGGCCCGATCTCGAGCATCGCATCGGCCGCCCCCTCGGCCACCAGCATGTAGCCCCAGAAGTCGCCGAAGCCGCGGTCGCGCCACGCCTGCCGGCCAAGGGCCGCGATGGCCGGCCCGTAGCCGGCCGCCTCCAGCGGCCGCAGGCCGGACCAGACGACCTGCGCATCCGCGAGCTTCTTGACGGAGCTCACATGGATCACGCGCTCGCCCATGAGGTCCCGGACCGATGCCCCCTCCCCAATCGCCGCGTGCCAGCGACGTTGGAGCGCCGGCGCGGAGACGGCCGCGACGATGAGCTCCCCGGCGCGCTCGACGGCGAGCAGGGTGGCAAAGACGGGGATGCCGCGGACGAGGTTGTGGGTCCCGTCGATGGGGTCGATGATCCAGCGCGTCTCGCCGTCCCCCGCCTCATCGGCGTACTCCTCGCCGACCAGGCCGTGGGTCGGGAAGGCCGCACCGATCCGCTCGCGGAGGAGGGTCTCGACCTCGGTATCGGCCTGGGTGACGAGCGTCGCGTCCTGCTTCGCGCTGACCTTGAGGCCCTCCGCGACGTGGCGCATGACGAGGGGATCCGTCTCGTCCAGCAGCTCAACGGCAAACCGGCGCAGGGCGGCAGGATCGCGGTCGTTCGTGTGCTGGGCGGACACCCGGCTAGCATAGTCCGATGCGCTCGCCGTTCACCCGCACGGCCCTCCCGGGAGAGGTGCTGATGGTGCTGGTGGCGATGCTGTGGGGCAGCGCCTTCCCGGTGACCCGGCTGCTGCTCCAGGAGATGCCTCCCCTCGCTGCCGCGGCATGGCGCACCCTGCTGGCGGCCGCCGCCGTGGCCGTCTTCGCCACCATGCGGGGCGAGTTCGGGCTGCTGCGCCCGGCGGCGGAGGATCGCCCGCGGCTGGCGGGGCTGGCCGTCCTGGGTGGCGCGCTCTTCCTGATCGGGATGAACCTGGGCATCTTCCTGACCGGCGCCTCGATCACGTCGTTCGTGACCGGCACCTACCCAATCCTGGCCGTGGTCGTCGCTGCCTTCCTGTTGGGCGAGTCGCTTGGCCGCCGCGTGATGGTGGCGCTGGCGGTTGCGGCGCTGGGACTGGTGCTGCTCGCTCGGCCGGGTGGCGCGCACGTCGAGGCCCTGGGCGTCCTGGCGGCGCTCGGCGCCGCGCTGTCGTTCGCTTCCTACCTGGGGCTGGCCCGCCTGTGGGCCGATCCCGTTCGACTGCCAACCCTCACGGTCGCCTTCTGGCTGCTCGTCTCGAGCCTGGTCGTGACCGCCGCGCTCCAGCTGCTGGTGGATGCGGGCGGCCTGGTACCTCAGCTTTCACTGACCGGATGGACGGCGCTGCTGTGGCTGGCGTTGCCGGCATCGGCCCTGCCGCACGTGCTCGTCCTCGCGACCCTTCGTCGGCTGCCTGCCAGCCGTGCGGCGCCCTTCCTGCTGCTGATGCCGATCTCCGGCACGCTGATCGCCGCCGCCCTGCTCGGCGAGCGGCTCGACCAGATTCAGCTCGCGGGCGCGGGGCTGATCCTGCTGGGGATCGCCGCCGCCACGATGCGCGGCCGCAGCGCCCTCATGCCGGCGCCAGCCGACTGAGGTGCCTGGGAACGGCTCAGAAGCCCTGCGACGCCGACGGGGCCGTCTGGTTGTTGATAGGTGAATCGATCCCAGCATCGTCGAGCGCGCCGCTGGCCGCGAGCAGGAGCCCGACGATGATTACCACCAGCAGCAGGAGCATGATCAGCGGCGCCCGGAAGCTGGGATCCCCCGAAGATTTGCGTGTGCCATCGAATGCGCCACTCATACGCGGAGTCTGATCGGCGCCCGGTCGGCGTCAAGGGGAATACGCGACACCAGTCGTGTCGGATTGCGATCCCTATACCTCGAGCCGGCGGCGCAGCTCATCGTTGACGAGGCGCGCATCGGCGCGGCCGGCGGTGCGCTTCATGACCTGGCCCACCAGGAACCCGAAGAGGGCCGCCTTGCCGGCCCGATAGTCGGCGACCTGGGTTGGGAACTGGGCCAAGACCGCCTCCACGTTGGCGCCGATGCTGGCCGCGTCCCCCACCTGCTGCAGCCCGCGCCGATCCACGACTGCCTCCGGCGACTCCCCGCTCTCGAAGACCTCGGCCAGCACGGTCTTGGCGTTCGCCGCCGAAACCTTGCCGCCCTCGACGCCCGAGATGAGCTCGGCAAGGCCGGTCGGTCGCAGGGCAACGGCTGAAGCGCGCAGGCCGGCCGCCGCGTGCTGGTTGAGGAGCCGCGAGAACTCCCCCGTCACCCAGTTGGCCGCCGCCTTCGGCGCGATCCCCTCGGCCACCACCGCATCGAAGTAGTCGGCCAGGGCCAGGTCCGCGGTCAGCACGCCTGAGTCGTAGGCCGAGAGGCCGAGCGTCTCCACATACCGGGCGCGGCGCGCGGCCGGCAGCTCGGGCATGGCGCCGCGGATCTGCGCCACCCACTCCTCGGACGGTCGCAGCGGCGGCAGGTCGGGCTCGGGGAAGTAGCGGTAGTCGTTCGCCTCTTCCTTGGAACGCTGGCTCATCGTCCGGCCCTCGGTCTCGTGCCAGCCGCGCGTCTCCTGCACGAGCCGCTCGCCGCGCGCGAGGGCATCGGCCTGGCGGGCGACCTCGAACTCCATGGCACGCTCGAGCGAGCGGAATGAGTTCAGGTTCTTGACCTCGACCTTGGTGCCGAAGGCATCGGTACCCATCGGTCTCAGGCTGACATTTCCCTCAATGCGCATGGAGCCGGTCTCCATGTCGCCATCCGATGCGCCGATGTAGCGCAGGATGTCGCGCAGGGTCTCGCCGTAGGCTCGCGCCTGGGCGGGGCTGCGCACGTCGGGCTCGGTCACGATCTCCATCAGGGGCACGCCCGCCCGGTTGAAGTCGAGGAGTGAGTAGCCGCGGCCGCCGTGCTGCAGGCGGGCGGTGTCCTCCTCGAGGTGCGCTCGGGTGATGCCGATGCTGACGCTCCGCTCCTCGGCGGGCACCGGCACCTCCAGGCGGCCATTGGCTGCAAGGGGCAGGGCGTACTGGCTGATCTGGTAGCCCTTGGGCAGGTCCGGGTAGAAGTAGTTCTTGCGCTCGAAACGGACGGCGGTGGTCTGGATCTCGCAGTCGAGCGCGAGGCCGGTGAGCATCACCAGCTCCACGGCCTTTCGATTGATGACCGGCAGGGTGCCGGGCAGGGCCATGCAGACGGGACAGGTCCGCGTATTCGGCTCGTCCTTCTCACCCGGCTCTGGCGCGGTGGGGCAGGAGCAGAACATCTTGGATTCGGTGCGCAGCTGCGCATGCACCTCGATCCCGATGATCGTCTCGTACGTCGTCGCGACTGCCATGCGCCGATTGTAGGGTGCGGGTGCAGCAGCGACCCGGGGACGGTCCGTGGCCGGGCCGCCAGAATCGCGATCCGCCCGTTGGTGTCGCATGCCACAATCGGCGCAATACGGAGGCCCACGCCCATGCGCCTGCGAACGCTGCTCGCACTCTTTGCACTTCTCGTGATGACGCTGACCGCATGCAGCGCTGCATCAGTCGCGCCATCGCCCAGCGTTGCCGCATCGGTGGCGACGACGCCCGTGCCGACAGCTACGCCCGTGAGCACGCCGCGTCCGACCCCGATCCCCTGCCCGCCGCACGTATGCGATGGAGCCCTGCCGGCGGGTGACTACACGTCCACCAGCCTGGGGGCGACCATCACTTTCACCCTGGGCGGCGACGGGTGGTCGGGAGGGCGCGATATCGGGGGCCTTGGCTTTGCCCTCTTCAGCGACAAGGTGAATGGCTTCGCCGCGATCTCGGTGGCGCCATTCTCCGGCGAGGTCTTCAGCCAGCCCTGCTCCGATGATCAGGGTGAGAAGCAGGTTGTCGGCGGGACCCCGGCGGATCTCATCGCGTTCCTCAAGGCGACCCAGGGGATCCAGAGCGGCGACGAGGTGGACACCACCGTGGGCGGTCAGCCGGCGATTCAGCTCGATCTCACCGTCACCTCTCCGTGCCCCGACAGTGTGAACGGCATGCTGCTCTGGACAATGCCGAGGAATGGCAACTTCCACCTGACCGACGGAGAGCAGGTGCGCGTGCTCGCCGTCGACGCCGCAGGAAAGACGATCGTCATCGTGGCGGAGGCATTCCCCGACGCGGATTACGACGCCCTGCTCCAGAAGCTGGACGAGGTGCTGGGCACCATGACCATCACGCCATGAGCCGATGAAGATCGGTGAATGGGACTCCCTCGGACGCGCGCGGGCCATCCTCCAGCGTCAGCTGGGTGAGCTGGGAGCGTCCGAGCTGGCGGCGCACGTTGCGCTCAACGCGGAGAACGGACGGCTGCGCATCCTGGTCGCGACCGACATCGGCCTCCTCGACTACAACTATCAGCCAGCCGGCTCCGATCCGGAGGGACCGTGGACCCTCCGGGGCGAGATTCACCGCTGGGCGAGCGTGAAGGGACTGCGTCTCCAGACCGACTCGCAGGTCAATGAGCAGGAAGATGGCATGGAAGCGAAGTGGATCTGGCGGCTGCTCGCCGAGGATCCCAGGATCGAGCTGACCGCCGAGTCAACCGCGACCGGCGAGCGCTCCCCGGGGGCCCTGCTGCCCTTGGCGACGGCCTGCATCGAGATGGCCCGCTAGGGGTTGCGCGCCGTCAGGTAGAGGGTCCCGAAGGGGATGCGGAGGAGGCCATCCGGACCGACCGGGGTGGCAGCCAGCAGGTCCGCGGAGAGGGCCTCGAACCGCTCGTCGCTGAGCGCACGGCTGGCGACCGAGCGGGAGCCGGTGCGCATCCAGCGTTCGAAGGAATCGGGCCCGGCGAGGCGGATGGTAGTGGCCGGATCGGCAACGACGCTCACCGCTCGCCAGCCGGCGGCACGGGCCCACCCAAGGAGCTTGCCGCGAGTCGGCACGGCGATCCGGCGCAGGAGGCCGTGGCGCCGGTAGATCGGGTCGTAGAGGCGGTACGAGAGCGCCGTCCGTGGGCCGGGCACCGAGAGCGAGAGGCGTCCCCCGGTGGTGGCCACGCGGCGCCACTCGGCCAGGGTGGCGACCGGGTCCTCCGCGAAGTGCAGTGCGTGGACCGAGATCACCACGTCGAATGAGCCGGATGGGAAGGGCAGCTCGCCGTAATCGGCCTCGACGAAGCGAGCACCGGGAACCTCGCGGCGCGCGATCGCCAGCATGCCGGCCGCACCGTCCACGCCCACGACCTCGCGTCCCGAGCTGAGCGCGGCGGCCGCGCCGATCCCGGTGCCGGTCCCTGCGTCGAGGATCCGGTCGTGCTCACGCAGCTGCGCCCGCTGCACCACAGAGACGGCCATGGTGCGCAGCGACGGCGCCATGGTCTGCGCGTAGTTGTCGGCGGTCTCCGAGAATCCCTCGACCGTCCGACGCCAGCTGACCATGCCGAACGAGCCAGCCGCCTCAGGCGGAGTGGCGCTTCACGAACCGCTCGATCCGGTCGAGCGCCTCCACCAGGTCCTCGTAGGCGGTGGCGTAGCACATGCGGACGTGATCGGCTCCGGAAGGCCCGAAGGCGGTACCGGGTACGACCGCCACACGCTCCTCGGTGAGGAGTGCCTGCGCGAAGGCCTCGTCGTCCATCCCGGTGCGGGCAACGTTCGGGAAGCAGTAGAACGCGCCGCGCGGCTCGAAGCAGAGCAGCCCGATCTGGTTCAGGCGGCGCGTCATCAGCTGCCGCCGCCGGTCGTACTCATCGTGCATCTCGTGCACGTACGGCTCACCGATGCGGAGCGCCTCGAGCGCGGCGAACTGCGCGACGGTCGGTGCGCACATGATCCCGTACTGGTGCACCTTGGCGATCCCCACCATCAGCTCGGCGGGGGCTGCCACCCAGCCGATGCGCCAGCCGGTCATCGCATAGCTCTTGCTGAAGCCGCCGATGAGCACGGTCCGCTCCCGCATCCCGGGGAGCGCCGAGAACGGGACGTGCTCGTGCCCGCCGTAGACCAGCCGCTCGTAGATCTCGTCGCTGATCACCAGCAGGTCGTGGCGCTCGACCACCGCGGCGATCTCCTCGAGATCCTTGCGGTCCATGACGGCGCCGGTCGGGTTGTTCGGATAGCCGAGGAAGAGGGCCTTGGTGCGCGGGGTGATGGCGGCCTCGAGCTGGGCGGCGGTGATGCGGAAATCGGTCTCGCCGCCGGTGGCAATCGCGACGGGGACGCCGCCGGCCAGGGTGATGCAGGGCGCATAGGCCACGAACGACGGCTCGTGGTAGATCACCTCGTCGCCCTCGTCGCAGATCGCGCGCAGGGCGGCGTCCACCGCCTCGGAGGCGCCGACCGTGATGATCAGCTCGGCGCGCGGGTCGTACTCGATCCCGTACCGCGTTGCGAGGTCCTCGACGATCGCGACGCGCAGGTCGACCATGCCGCCGTTGGCGGTGTAGTGCGTCTCCCCCGCCTCGAGGCTGGCGATCGCGGCGCGGGTGATCGGCTCGGGGGTGGTGAAGTCGGGCTCGCCGATGGTGAGGCTGATGACGTCCTTCATCTCGGCCAGCATGTCGAAGAAGCGGCGGATCCCCGACGGCTTCAGCGAGCGGACCTTGTCGGAGAGGAAGTCGGCGGGTGGGCGGGCGACGCGTGGCGCGGCGGGTTCGGTGGTCATGCCGCCGGGAGTGTAACCCTCACGCTAGGCTTGCGGCGTGCAAGCCGCCGAGGTCCTCTCGCTTGTCCTGGCGCTCCTGCTGGTGGTGGCCCTGCTCACCGTCGCCGCGCGCCGCCTGGGTGTCCCCTATCCCATCCTGATGACGCTGGGCGGGCTTGCGCTCGGCCTCGTCCTCGGCCTCGTCCCGGGACAGCATCGCGTGGAGCTGGAGCCGGAGCTCGTCTTCCTCCTCTTCCTGCCGCCGCTGCTGTTCGGCGCTGCGTACTTCACCTCCCCGCGCGAGCTTGCCGACAACGCGCGTCCCATCGGCCTCCTGGCGGTCGGGCTCGTGCTGGCAACCACGGTGATCGTCGCGGTCGTGGTTCACACCCTGGCCCCCGGTGTGCCGTGGGCCGTCGCCTTCGTCCTGGGGGCCGTCGTCTCCCCGCCCGATGCGGTCGCCGCCACCTCCATCGCCCAGCGGCTCGGCCTCCCACGCCGCGTCGTGATCATCCTGGAGGGCGAGTCGCTGGTGAACGATGCCACCGCCCTGGTCGCCTACCGCCTCGCCGTGGTGGCGGCGGTGACCGGTGCTTTCTCGCTCCGCGATGCGACGCTCTCGTTCGTCGTGGTGAGCGTTGGCGGGGTGGTCATCGGCCTGGCCGCGGGCTGGGCAATCACCTTCGTGCTGGCACGCCTGGAGGATCCGCCGGTCGAGGTCCTGTTGTCGCTCCTCGCCCCGTTCGGCGCGTGGCTTCCGGCGGAGGCCCTCGGGGTGTCCGGCGTGCTGTCGGTGGTGACGGCGGGGATCGTGGTCGGGCGTCGCGCGCCGCGGATCATGAGCTCGGACACGCGCGTCCTCGGCTCCGGGGTGTGGCAGATGGTCGTCTTCACCCTCACCGGGCTGGTCTTCATCCTGATCGGCCTCCAGCTGCCGACCATCCTCGACAACCTGTCGGCGTCGCGCTCGTTCGGAGAGCTGGCCTCGTGGGCGGTCGTCGTCAGCGTCACGGTCATCCTGGTGCGGTTGGCGTGGGTCTTCCCCGGCACCTACCTGCCGCGTCTTCTCTCGGCGCGCGTGCGGGCGCGGGAGCGGATGGCGCCGCCGCGGAACGTCCTGATCGTGGGCTGGGCCGGGATGCGCGGGGTGGTATCCCTGGCTGCCGCGCTGGCGCTGCCCCTGAATGTCAAAGGCGGCGGCCCATTCCCGGAGCGGGACCTCGTCATCTTCCTGACCTTCTCGGTCATCCTGGCCACGCTCGTCGGCCAGGGGCTGACGCTGCCGTGGCTGATCCGGTGGCTGGGTGTCGGCGACGACGGGACGGCCGCGCACGAGGAGCTCCACGCTCGCGAGGCCGCGGTCCTGGCGGCCATGTCTCGCCTCGACCAGCTGGCGGAGGAGTGGCCCGGCCATCTGGAGCTGATCGACCACCTCCGGGAGCGGCACGAGCATGCCACCGAGCACCTCGAGCACGACCACGAGTCGGGTGAGGTGCACGAGGACCAGGAGGCGGTGGAGCACGCCAAGATCCAGCGGGCAGTCATCGACGCCCAACGGCTGGCGGTGATCGACCTGCGCGACCGCGGCGTGATCAGCGACGAGGCGCTGCGCCGGGTGGAACGCGGCCTCGATCTCGAGGAGCTGCGCGCGGAGGGGTAGGCGACCGGCTGCACGACTGCACGAGCACCCCTGACGCGGCGCTCCTACCCCGGATGCGCCCCCGGCTGCCCCGGATGCGCCCCCGGCTGCCCCGGATCATCCCACGCCTTCTCCCCCGCCTCGATCCGCAGCGCCAGCCGGTTCTGTGACGGCGGGAGCGGGCACGTGGCGTAGGGCGAGAAGATGCAGGGCGGGTTGTAGGCCAGGTTGAAGTCGGCCACGACGCTGCCGTCGGCGGCCAGTGGCTCGGTGTACAGGAAGCGGCCGCCACCGTACGTATCGGTCCCGTTGGTCGCATCGCCGAAGACGAGCCATACGGTCCCGTCGTCGTCGCCCGGCAGGGTATCGAGGCGCCAGCTGGTTCCTTCACGCTCGAAGACGAACGCCCCGGGAGACTCGTCGCGGCTGTGCGCGCCGGTGATGTCGACGATCTCGATGGTCGTGCCCGCGGTCGCCGGCTCGAGACGCCCCGTCACGCGCCAGCTGGGGTCGATCGGGAAGTGCTCCAGCCCCGCGAAGCTGGCCAGGGTGGGCGCCGCCGCGTCGCGCACCCGGACGCCGAAGCGCTCGCCGCGCTTGATCAGGTGGAACCGCAGCGAGCCGATGGCGAGCATGGTCGGATCCCCAGCAACGTCATCGGTGAGGTCCGTCTCGGGCAGGTCCACGCCCTCGTGCGGCACGAACCGGGCGCGGCCATCCTCCAGCCAGATCGACCCGACCCTCGGTGGAATGTCGTGGCCATGCAGGACCACATGGCTGGATGGGTGCGCCCCGACGTGGTTCTCCCCCGGCGTCAGCCAGCAGAGCCCGACCAGCGCCAGCCAGCCATCGGGGCTGCGCAGCCGCGCTTCGCGCTCCGACCGCCAGGCCCCCACCTGCGCGCGGTGCTCCTCGGCGCTGATCACGGCGCTCAGTCGTGCGCCGTGGGTGGACGGAGGTCGGCAAAGCCGGCGGCGCGCTGGTAGGCATCGGCGACGCGCAGAACCGTCGGCTCGTCGAAGGCGCGGCCGATCACCTGGAAGCCAACCGGGAGCCCATCGGAGAGACCGCACGGGACCGATATCCCCGGCAGCCCGGCGATGTTGACGGGCAGCGTGCAGGCGTCGTTCAGGTACATCAGCAGCGGGTCGTCGGTCTTGGCGCCGATCTTGAACGCGACGCTCGGCGAGGTCGGGGCCAGCAGCGCGTCCACCGTCTCCAGGACCGCGTCGAACTCTGCCTTGATCAGGGTGCGCACCTGCTGCGCCTTGACGTAGTAGGCGTCGTAATAGCCGGCCGACAGGGCGTACGTGCCCAGGATGATGCGGCGCTTCACCTCCGGACCGAAGCCGGCGCCGCGAGTGCGCAGGTAGTTCGCGAGCAGGTCGTCGTCGCCGGCGCTCAGGCCGTAGCGGACGCCGTCGTAGCGGGCCAGGTTCGCGCTCGCCTCGGCCGGCGTGATGATGTAGTAGGTCGCCAGGCCGTGATCGGTGGAGGGCAACGAGACCTCGACGATCTCCGCGCCCAGTCCCTCAAGGACGCCGATGGCGGAGCGCACCGCCGCCTCGACCGCCGGCTCCATCCCCGCCACGAAGTACTCGCGCGGGACGCCGAGGCGCAGGCCCTTGACGTCACCGGTGAGCGCCGCGGCGTAGTTGGGAACGGGCAGATCGACGCTCGTCGAGTCGCGGGCATCGTGGCCGGCGAGGGCCTGGAGGACAGCCGCCGCATCGCCGACGGAGCGGGCGAGCGGGCCGCACTGGTCGAGGGACGAGGCGAAGGCGACCATCCCGTATCGGCTCACGCGCCCATAAGTCGGCTTGAAGCCCACGATGCCGGAGAGCGAGGCGGGCTGCCGGATGCTGCCGCCGGTATCGGTCCCGGTGGCGAAGTAGGCCTGCCCCGATGCCACCGCCGCGGCCGATCCGCCGCTGCTGCCCCCCGGGACCAGCGTATCGTCCCACGGGTTGTGGACGGGACCGTAGGCGCTGTTCTCGTTGCTCGAGCCCATCGCGAACTCGTCGAGGTTGGTCTTGCCGATGAGCACCGCGCCGGCCGCGCTCAAGCGATCCTCGGCGTCCGAGGCGTAGGCGCAGCGGTAGCCCTCGAGGATGCGCGAGCCGGCAGTGGTGGGCAATCCGCCATTCGGCCGGCCGTCGTCATCCAGGGCGCGGGTCACGAAAATGTCCTTGAGGGCGTACGGAATCCCGAGCAGCGGCTTGTCGGCTCCCTCGCCGGCCTTGAGTTTCGCGTCAGCCGCGTCGGCCGCGGCCAGCGCGCGCTCCTCGCCGATGGCCAGGAAGGTGTTGAGGCGCTCCCCATCGCGAGCGATGCGCCCCAGGCAGGCCACCGTCAGGTCGCGCGAGCTGACCTCGCGACGGCGAAGCAGCTCCCCAACCTCTGCGATGGTGCGGTCCGCGAGCGGCAGGGTCCCGGGCATGGCGCTAACGCCCCTCCTCCAGGACGACCGGGACGCGCAGCAGGCCCTCCTCGCGCAGGGGCGCCTCCGCCAGGGCGGCGTCGCGACGCATGCTCGGTCGCGCAACGTCGTCGCGCATCACGTTCTCGAGCGCGATCACCTGCGCCGTCGGGCCCACCGAGCTGGTGTCGACGTCCTTCAGCTTGCCAACCGCCTCGAGGATCCGGCTCAGCTGCGGAACGAGGTGGTCGATCTCGTCATCGGTCAGGCCCAGGCGCGCCAGGGCTGCCACGTGCTCGACATCCGATCGGCTGATCACAAGCCGATGATAAGGCGCCGGTAAGGTCGGGCGGCGCAGGCTCTCGTCCGTGGCCTCGTTCGCGTCAGGCCCGAGGGTGCAGTCGTGCAACCGTGCGGCTGTGCTGCACAAGCGACCTCGACGGCCCGAGGCCGGCGCCACAATGCCCTATGCAACGCGATCCCCGGGCTCTCTCCATCCCGATTCCCGGCGGGCGGATCGAGGCACTGCTCCTCCCCGGCGGACCAGGCAGGCCCCTGCTCGTGCTCGGCGGCGTGGAGACGGGCCTGCGCCCCCTGAGCGGTTCCGAGCACGCCCACGTGCGCCGATGGAGCCGCCGCACAGCACGCCGGCCGGTGGTGGTGATGGGCCGACCCATCCCGAACGACCCCGCCGACGCCACGAGGATGCTGCACCCACGGACCACCGCGGAATCGGTCGCACGCGGGCTCCGGTCGCTGCGTGACGTCGTGCCGTCGGTTGCGGTCGAGGCCGAGTCCGGTGGTGGCCGCATCTCGCTGTGGCTGACGGTCGACCATCCCGACCTGGTGGCGCGGCTGGTCCTCTCCTCGGTTGCCGCCGAGACGCCGCCCGACTCGGCGATGACCGGGCGCATGGCCCAGTGGCTGGATCTCGCCGAGCGCGGAGAATGGGCCGACTTCTTTGCCCACCTGGCACTCCAGCTCAAGCCCGCCAGCACCGTACATGCCGAGGCCTTCCGCGTCGATCCGGGGTTCCAGCCCCATCCGTCCACCCCCGAGCGGTTCATCGGTGAGCTGCGGGCGACGCTAGATCCCACCTCGTTCGTGACCGATCGGCTCGGCGAGATCGCGGTTCCCACGCTGGTGCTGGCTGGTGGCCAGGACCAGGTCGTGCCACTCGCGTCGACGCGGCTGGTGGCGGAGCGAATCCCCGGCGCGCGGCTCGAGGTCGACCCGGAAAGCGGCCACACCGTCCGCACCTCGTTCCGCGGCTACGACGAGCTCGTGGAGGCGTTCCTGGCCGAAGGAGACCTGGCCCCCGGTTAGGCCCCGCTCAGCAGACGGCGGAATCCGTCCTCGTCCAGGACCGGCACGCCCAGCTGCTCCGCCTTGGCCAGCTTGCTGCCGGCCTTGTCCCCGGCGACGAGGTAGTCGGTCTTGGCGCTCACCGACCCGGCGGCATGGCCGCCTGCCGCGCGGATCGCCTCCTCGGCCTCTTCCCGACTGAACCCCGGCAGCGTCCCCGTCACGACCAGCGTCTTGCCGGAGAGCGGCCCTTCTGCGGGCTCCGCCGCGGCGCCGGGCGCGGGAGCCTCCGCCACGACGCCAGCGTCCAGGAGGTGGTGCAGCGTGTCGCGGGTGTGCTCATCGGCGAAGTAACCGGCAAGGGCTTCGGCCACCACTTTGCCGATCCCGAACACGGCGGTTAGCTCATCCGCCGAGGCGTCGCGGAGCCGGTCGGCGACGCGGCGAGTCCAGGCGGCCTCGTCCTCGTCCTCGTTCCGTGGCGTCTCGCGCGTCAGCCAGTTGGCGAGGTCGATGGCCGTCTGCTCCCCGACGTGCCGGATGCCGAGGGAGTTGACGATCCGGGCCAGCGGCCGTCGCCGGGCTCCCTGGATCGCGGCGCGGAGGTTCTCGGCGGACTTGCGGGCGTATCGGTCCAGGCCCTCCAGGGTCTCGACATCGAGCTTGAAGATGTCGGCCGGCTCCTTGAGGAGCCCCCGCTCGGCGAGCTGGTTGACCACCGCGTAGCCGGCCCCCTCGATGTCCATCCCGCCGCGCCCGGTGAAGTGGAGGAGGCCGCCGATGCGCTGCGCCGGGCACCAGGGGTTCGGGCAGCGCCAGACGACCTCGTCCTCCTCGCGAACTGCCGCGGTCCCGCAGACCGGACACGCGGATGGCATCTCCCAGATGGTCTCGCTGCCGTCGCGCGCGTCGACCACCGCGCTGACGATCTCCGGAATCACGTCGCCAGCACGCTGCAGCACGACCGTGTCGCCGACCCGCAGGTCCTTGCGCCGGATCTCGTCGATGTTGTGCAGGGTCGCGTTGCGCACCGTCGTGCCACCGACCACGACCGGGGTCACGTGCGCGACCGGCGTGAGGGCCCCGATGCGCCCCACGTAGACCTCGATCTGCTCGAGCTTGGTGGTGACCTGCTGGGCCGGGAACTTGTAGGCGGTCGCCCATCGTGGGGCACGCGAGACGAAGCCCAGGGTCTGCTGCTGCTCGACGTTGTCGACCTTGATGACGATCCCATCGGTCTCGTAGTCGAGGTCCTTGCGGGCCTCCGCCCACTCCTCGACGTACGCGATCACCGCGTCGACGCCCTCGACCCGGCGGCCAAGCGGGTTCACCGGGAAGCCCAGGTCGCGCATCAGGTCGAGGGACTCCGAGTGGCTCCGCAGGCCGGGGACTCCTACCACCTGGTAGCACCAGACCGATAGCCTTCGGCCCGCCGTGACCGCTGGGTCCTTCTGGCGCACGGTGCCGGCGGCGGTGTTGCGGGCATTGGCGTAGAGCGGCTTCCCGTCCTTTTCGAGCTGCTCGTTGAGTGCTGCGAAGGCGCCGCGCGGCATGTAGACCTCGCCGCGGACCTCCAGCCGATCCCCCGGCGGGTCGGCGCGCAGGCGGAGCGGGATGGCGCGGACGGTTCGCAGGTTCGGTGTCACGTCCTCCCCGGCCGTCCCGTCGCCGCGGGTGGCGCCGCGGACGAACGAGCGCCCGTCGTAGCGGAGGCTGATCGCCAGCCCGTCGATCTTCAGCTCGCACACGTACGCGACCGCCGGGTCGCCATCGGCCAGTCCCAGGCCCTTCCGAACGCGGCCGTCGAACTCGCGCAGCTCGTCGTGGCCGAAGGCGTTGCCGAGCGAGAGCATCGGGTACTCGTGGCGGACCTCCGCGAAGAGGGTCGACGGCGCGGCGCCGACCCGTTGGGTGGGCGAGTCGGGGGTGGCCAGCTCGGGGTGCGCGGCCTCGAGGTCGGTCAGCTCGCGCAGCATCTTGTCGTAGACCTTGTCCTCGATGGTCGGATCGTCGAGGACGTGGTAGCGATAGTTAGCGTCGTCGATCGCGGCGCGCAGCTCGGCGGCGCGCGCGGCAGGGTCAGTCGGCATCGGCCTCGTCGGGAGCGTCGTCAGGCTCATCTTCGTCGGGTGCATCCTCGTCGGGAGCCTCGATGCCGTCGAACCAGGCGCGAACGTCGAGGGTGTGCTCGCGATAGTGCTCCGCGCCGTCGAAGGAGATGATCTCCTCGAGTGTGTCGCCATCCGCGTCACGATCGTCGAGCGCCTCGGGATCGACGGCGGTCAGGCGCGCCACGAAGGCCTCGTAGGCACCCTGCTCTCGGCTGGCCACCGTTGCGTAGTCCGTCTCGCGCGCCACCCGCGTCACGACCTCGTTGCGCTCATCCACGGACAGGTCATCGCGACCGAACTCGTGCAGCTCCCCATGCTCGGCCCGATGCAGCGACTCGGCGGCGTGCCCTGCCCAGTAGCCCACGTGCGCCAGCAGGTCCCGCGCCGACCAGTCGCCCACCAGGCCGGGCGCGTTGCGCAGGGCAGGATCGATGTCGGCCACCGCGGCCAGGAACTCGTCACGCGCCGTGGCGAGGCCGTCGAGGAGCTCCTCGACGTGGGGCGTGATCGGCTCGGCCATGCGCCGATTCTAGTGGCGGGGCCGACTGATGGGCGATGCCTCGCGGCGCCTCAGGTGCGCTCCAGACCGGCGTACGCGGCGATCAGCTCCTTCACGCCCTGGCCCACGAAGGCGACCGTCACCCACTCGTCACCCTTCTCAAGACGGCTCGTGACCACGATCCCCTCCCCGAAGCGACGGTGGCGGACCTTGTCGCCCGCCCGCCACGCATGCTCCGTGCCAGGCTTGCCAGCCGACGGGCTGGGCGCGGCGAACCCGCCGCTCCCCAGGTCCAGCTCCTCCCCCTTCTGGTAGTGCGCGTTGGCGACCTTCTCCCGAGCCCGGTCCAGCTCCTTCCCGATCGGCACCGGCGCCGACAGGTCCGGCAGGTTCACCGGTCGCAGGTTCTCGCGTACCCGGTGCCCGGGGGATCGGTAGCCGCCGGGCAGCCACTCGTCGTCATCGGTCCCGCGTCGCTGCCAGCCGCCCTGGGCACCCCAGGCACGGCGGTACGGGGTGGCGGCCTCGCGGTCCGCTTCGAGCAGCTCCTCCGGCAGCTCGGCCAGGAAGCGCGACGGCTCGCTCGCCGCTCCGACCCCCCAGGTGGACCGATGGTTGGCGTGCACGAGGTAGAGCCGATCCTTCGCGCGGGTCATGCCGACGTAGGCAAGACGCCGCTCCTCCTCCAGCTCGCGGTCGTCCTCCAGCGCGCGGCGGTGGGGCAGCAGCCCCTCCTCGAGCCCGACGATGAAGACGATCGGGAACTCGAGCCCCTTGGCGGCATGCAGCGTGATCAGCGTCACGCGGTCCGGCGCCTCCTGCAGCTCGTCCTGGTCGCTGACCAGCGCGACCTGCTCCAGGAAGCGCTCCAGCCCCTCCGGGACGGCCAGCTCGTCGAACTCGGCGGCGTGGTTGCGCAGCTCGAGCAGGTTCGTCCAGCGCTCCTCGCCGTCATCGGTGCCGTCCTGAAGCTGCTCCCGCAGGCCGGTGCGCTCGTAGACCGCGTCGAAGATGGCCGACGGCGGCTCCTTGGCCGCGATCGCCGCGAAGCCGCGCACCAGGTCGGCGAAGCCGGACAGTGCGGTCCGGGCCCGCGGCGACAGGTTCGGGTTCTCGCCCGCGCGCTCGATGGCCTCCCACAGCGTCCCGCCGCGTGCCTCGGCCGAAGCGCGCAGCTCCTCCAGCGTCTTGTCGCCGATCCCGCGTGCCGGGACGTTGATGACCCGCTCCAGCGCGACCCGGTCGGCGGTGCTGCGCGACAGCCGCACGTAGCCGAGCGCGTCCTTCACCTCGCGGCGCTCGTAGAAGCGGGTGCCGCCGACCAGCTGGTACGGGATCCCGAAGCGGACGAACGCCTCCTCCAGCACGCGGCTCTGGGCGTTGATGCGGTACGTGACCGCGATCTCGCCGTAGCGCAGGGAGCCGGACTCGTCATCGGCCCGGGCGGTGAGCATCGCGTTCAGCCCGCTCCGCCCCGAGCCGGTCAGCCGCTCGACCTGGCGCGCGACGAACTCGGCCTCCTCGTACTCGTTGTACGCGTCGAAGAGGGTGATCGCGGTGCCCGCCCCGCGATCGGTCCACAGCTTCTTCTCCTTGCGCCCTTCGTTGCGGGAGACGACCGCGTGGGCTGCATCCAGGATCGTCTGGGTGGAGCGGTAGTTCTGCTCGAGCTTCACGACCTTCGTAGTTGGGTGGTCGCGCTCGAAGTCGAGGATGTTGCGCAGGTCGGCCCCTCGCCAGGAGTAGATGCTCTGGTCGTCGTCGCCGACCACCGCCAGGTTGCCGTGCTTGGCGGCCAGCAGGCTGCAGAGCAGGTACTGCGCCCGGTTCGTGTCCTGGTATTCGTCCACCAGGATCTGCTGCCAGCGGCCCTGGTAGCGAGCCAGGATCTCGGGATGCTGCTCGAACAGGAAGACGGCGCGCATGAGCAGGTCGTCGAAGTCGACCGCGTCGTCCTCGGTCAGCTGCTCCTGGTACACGGCGTACACCCGGGCGGCCGTCTCGTCGTAGTAGTTGGCGGCCTGGCGGGTGGCGGTGGCCGGGTCCGCCAGCTCGTCCTTGCGCTGCCCGATCCAGGCCAGCATCCCGGCCGGTGCGAAGCGCTTCTCGTCGAGGTCCAGGCGCCGCAGGATGCCCTTCACCATCGCCACCTGGTCGGCCCGGTCGTAGATCGCGAAGTTCCGGCTGAGCCCGATGGCGTTGCCGTCGCGCCGCAGGATCCGCGCGCAGATGGCGTGGAAGGTCCCGATTGTCGCCTCTCGAGCTGCCTCCTCCCCGATCAGCCCCGCGATCCGCTCCCGCATCTCGTTGGCCGCCTTGTTCGTGAACGTCACGGCCACGATCTGCCACGGCTTCGTGCCGCTGGCGACCAGGTAGGCGACCCGATGGGCCAGCACGCGCGTCTTCCCGCTGCCCGCGCCAGCCAGGATGAGCAGCGGCCCGCTCGTGTGGGACACCGCCTCGCGCTGCGGCTCGTTCAGGCGGGTCAGGATCTCGTCCGGCGTGAGCAGGGCGGCGCGGTGGCCAGGAACAGGCGGTTCCGGCGAGTGCGATTCACGGGGCGCGGCCGGCGGAGCGGCCTTCCGAGGGGACATGACTGGGTTGATTCTACGGGCTCATGACCCGGGCCGAACCCGTGACCAATGGCCCTTTGTGGCACGTCGACCTCCGCTCAATGTGCATGCATGGACACCCAGCCGGTCCCCTACACCACCACCCGCGAGTGGCCTACCTGCGCGCACTGCGGCGCACCGGTGAGCAGCACGGCCGAGCGTGCCGCCGCGGATGTGTTCACGATGTCGCACATCCGGACCACGCATTGCCTCTACTGCACGAACCTGGCCGTCTGTGGCGCCGCATGCGAGAAGTGCGGTCACATCCCGGCGGGCGGGCCGTGCGAGATGGAGCGCTAGCCGAGCTCAGTGCTCGGTGACGGCCTCCACCTGGACGCCGGCGCCCGGTCCCCGCAGCAGCGACGGCCACTCGCCGGCCATCGCGATCGCGTCGTCCCAGCCGGGGACGTCCACCATGATCACGCCACCCAGCAGCTCCTTGCCCTCGATGAAGGGCCCGTCGGTCGTGACCGGCTGTCCGGCACGGCGCCGAACGGTGCGGATCACCTTCGGCCACGCCAGGTCGGCACCGCCGCTGATCCGATCGCCGTAGCGCTCGAACCAGGCGATGTGCTCGGTGAGGGACGCAGCCCGCTCCTCCTCGGACATTGCGTCCCAGCGAGCGGCGTAGTCGGGGTCGGGATAGGTGAAGAGCACGAAGCGCATCGGTCCGTCCTCAGGCTTGCTGGCGCGCAGCGGGGCGCCGTCCACACCCTACGACGAACGCGCCGATGCAGGAATCGACGAAACACGAAAGAGCCCCGGCTGCGAAGCCGGGGCTCTCCGATTCGTGCGAAGGTCAGGCTAGTAGTCGCCCATGCCGCCGCCGCCCATGCCGGGCATCGGCGCCTTCTCCTTCTCGGGCAGGTCGGTGACGACCGTCTCGGTGGTGAGCAGCAGGGCTGCCACCGAAGCGGCGTTCTCGAGCGCCGAGCGGGTGACCTTGGCCGGGTCGATGATGCCGGCCACGAACATATCGGTGTACTCGGCCTTCTGGGCGTCCCAGCCGTTGCCGGGCTTCAGCTTGCGAACGGCCTCGACGACGACCGACCCCTCCCAGCCGCCGTTGGCGGCGATCTGGCGGAGCGGCTCCTCGAGCGCGCGACGCAGGATGTTGACACCTGTCGCCTCGTCACCGAGCGCCTCGACCTTGTCCAGGGCAGGGATCGCGTGGAGCAGGACCGAGCCGCCACCGGCGACCATCCCCTCCTCGACCCCGGCCCGAGCCGCGGAGAGCGCGTCCTCGATGCGGTGCTTCTTCTCCTTGAGCTCGACCTCGGTGGCCGCGCCGACCTTCAGGATCGCCACGCCGCCGGAGAGCTTGGCCAGGCGCTCCTGGAGCTTCTCGCGGTCGAAGTCGGAGGTGGTGTCGTCGATCTGAAGCTTGATCTGGGACTTGCGAGCCTCGATCGCCTTCGGATCGCCCTTGCCCTCGACGATGGTGGTGGTGTCCTTGGTGGCGGTCACGCGACGAGCTTGCCCGAGGTCCTCGAGCATGACGCTGTCGAGCTTGCGGCCCACCTCCTCGGAGATGACCCGCGCACCGGTCAGGGTGGCGATGTCCTCGAGCATCGCCTTGCGGCGATCCCCAAAGCCAGGCGCCTTGATGGCCAGCGCGCTGATCGTGCCCTTCAGCTTGTTGACGACCAGGGTCGCGAGCGCCTCGCCGTCGACGTCCTCGGCCACGATCAGGAGGGCCTTGCCGGCTCCCACGACCTTCTCGAGGGTCGGCAGGATGTCGGCCACGGCGCTGATCTTCTTGTCGGTGACGAGGATCATCGGCGCCTCGAGGGTGGCCTCCATGCGGCCGGCGTCGTTCGAGGTGACCATGTAGGCGCTGACGTAGCCCCGATCGAGCTGCATCCCCTCGACGTACTCCTTGTCGAGCTTGAGCCCCTGGCTCTCCTCGACGGTGACCACGCCGTCCTTGCCGACCTTCTCCATGACCTCGGCGATCATCTCGCCGATCTCGGTGTCGCGGGCGCTGATCGCGGCGATGTGCGCGATGTCGTCCTTGGTGAGGACCGGCTTGCTGAGACGCTTGATCTCGTCGACCACGGCAGCGACGCCACGCTCGATGCCGCGCTTGAGCGCCATCGGGTTGGCGCCGGCGGTCACGTTGCGCAGGCCCTCGGTGATGATCGCCTGGGCCAGCACGATGCTGGTGGTGGTGCCGTCACCGGCGATGTCGTTGGTCTTGGCCGCGACCTCCTCGAGCAGCTGGGCCCCCATGTTCTCGTAGGGATCCTCCAGCTCGATGTCGCGCGCGATGGTGACGCCGTCGTTGGTGATCGTCGGCGATCCGTACTTCTTGTCCAGGAGCGCATAGCGACCGCGTGGGCCTAGGGTGACCTTGACGGCGTCGGCCATCTTGTCGACCCCGCGCTTGAGCGCGCGTCGTGCCTCCTCGTCGAACAGGAGCTGCTTTGCCACGGTGTTGTTCGTCCTCCGAAACGCTGCTTACTGGATGACTGCCAGGACGTCCTTCTGGGAGAGGATCAGCAGATCCTCGTCATCCAGCTTGAACTCGGTCCCGGCGTACTTCTGGAACAGGATCTTCTCCCCGACGGAGACCTCGATCGGCTCTTTGGTGCCGTCGTCCAGGGTGCGTCCCGGGCCGACCGCCAGGATCGTCCCCTCCTGGGGGCGCTCCTTGACCGTGTCCGGCAGGACGATGCCGCTCTTGGTCATCTCCTCGCGGGCGCTGGGCTTGACGACCAGCCGGTCGCCCAGGGGCTTGAGACTGGTCTTCGTAGCGACCTTGGTGGCCATGTGTGCGTGATGCCTCCTCAACCGATGATGCGCGGGCGCTGCTTGGATCCAATCTCAGCGGGAGAAGCCAGCAGGGCCGATGCGACCGGGGTGCTGGCACTCAACCGCTGAGAGTGCTAACGGATCGTAGCCCGCCGAGCGGGCGCGTGTCAAGGTCGGGCGCCGCCGATCAGTGCCCGATACGAATCCGCCACCGATGCGGCAATTGCCTCGGGCGTTGTCTCCCGTAGACGTCCCAGCTCGGCAGCGACGCGGAGGGCTGTCGTCGGCTCGTTGCGCTGCGCTCCCCCACCCGGCGCGAGCCAGGGCGAGTCGGTCTCGACCAGGTAGGTCCCTTCGGGGAGGGCCGCGGCCGCCGCGCGGGGACCACGCGCGGACGAGAAGCTCACGGGCAGGGCGAAGCTGATCAGATAGCCACCCCCCGCCAGGTCCGCGGCGAGCTCCGCGTCGCCCGAGAAGCAGTGCAGCACGCCGCGCAGTCGGCCGTCGCCGGGTCCCGTCCACGCCAGCAACGCGGCCCGCACCTCGTCGTGCGCCTCGCGGTCGTGGACGAGCACCGGCTTTCCGACCGATGCGGCCATCGCGAGCTGGCGGTCCAGCGCGGCGCGCTGGGCATCGCGGGCCGACAGGTCCCGATGGAAGTCGAGGCCGATCTCCCCCACCGCCACGACGGCGGGGTCCGCGGCGAGGACCGACAGCGCGTCCCACTCGGCCGCGGTCGGAGCCGCGGAGAAGTGCGGATGAACGCCCACCGCCGCGTCGATGAGCTCCGGATGAAGCCTGGCCAACGCAATCGCCGCGCGAGAGGAGGCGAGGTCGTAGCCCGGCACGAGGATGCGGCTGATCCCCGCCTCGACGGCCCGGGCGATGACCGCCTCGCGATCGCCGTCGAAGGCTGGGTCCTGCAGGTGGCAGTGCGAGTCGACGAGGCCGGCCAGGTGGGCCGGCGCGCGGTTACGGCTCAGGAGCGGCCTCCGGCAGCTCGACACGCGGGAAGAGCGGCGAGGCGTCGCCCGTCTTCCAGCCCGCCGGCCCAGATCCCCAGGCCAGCAGCCGGTCGAGGCCCGGGCCCGCCGGCCCCGCGGTCGTCGTACGGGACGGGCACGCCAAGCTGGGCGTGCAGCTCGGCCGCGGCTGCCGGGGTGAAGGGCGCCATCAGGTGGCCGAGGATTCGGCACACCTCCGCCATGGCGGCCAGGATCGCGCCGACGCGCGCCTGGTCGCCCTCCTTGTTGCGTGCCCACGGTGCCTGCGACTCCGCGTAGCCATTGGCGGCGGAGGTCAGGTCCATGACCGCGCCCAGCGCCTCGTCGAGGTGGAAGCGGCCCATGGCCGCGTGATACGCCTCGACCGCGGAGGCGGCCGCGCGCTGCAGCTCCTGGTCGGCGGGGGTATCGGCTCCGGACAGCGGCGGCAGCGCGCTGCCCAGGTAGCGCGCGCTCATGCTCACGGTGCGGTTCACGAGGTTGCCGAGGTCGTTGGCCAGCTCGGCGTTGTAGCGGCGCACGAGGCTGTCGGCAGTGACGTCCCCGTCACGGTCGAAGGGGATCTCGCGCAGGACGACGTATCGCAGGCCGTCGACGCCGAACAGCGCGGCCGCCACGTCGGGATCGAGGATGTTGCCGCGCGACTTCGACATCCGCTCGCCGCGCATCAGCATGAAGCCGTGGGCGAAGACCCTGTCGGGGAGCGGCAGCCCGGCGCTCATCAGCATCGCCGGCCAGTAGAGGCAGTGGAAGCGGGTGATGTTCTTGCCGATGACGTGGACATCGGCCGGCCACCAGCGCTCGAACGAGCCGGGATCATCGGGGAAGCCGGCACCGGTGAGGTAGTTGGTCAGGGCGTCGAACCAGACGTAGATGCGGTGCGATGGGTCGTCCGGGAAGGGAATCCCCCACGTCCCGCCGGCGCGGCTGATCGAGAAGTCGGTGACGCCGTCGTGCAGCCAGCCCAGGACCTCGTTGCGGAAGTGCTCCGGCTCGCAGAACGAGGGGTGCTCCCGGTACAGCTGCTCGAGCGCGGTCTGGTAGCGGGACAGCCGGAAGAAGTAGTTCTCCTCCTCCAGCCACTGCAGCTCGAGGGTGGGATGGTCCGGACAGCGACCGTCGACGATCTGGCTGTCGGTCTTGAACTCGTTGTCGCCGACGCAGAACCATCCGGCGTAGGTGCCCTTGTAGATGTCACCCGTGGCCAGCGCGCGGCGGACCATCTCGGTCGAGGCAGCCGCGTGATCCGGATCGGTGGTGCGGATGAAGCGGTCGTAGCTGATCTCGAACCGATCGAAGCCGGCCCGCCAGCTCGCCGCCCACTCGTCGACCAGCGCACGAGGTTCCACGCCCCGCTCGCCCGCCTGTCGCTCGAGGTTGGCCGAGTGCTCGTCCATCCCGGTCAGGAAGCGGACGTCCTTGCCCAGCAGCCGCTGGTAGCGGGCGACGGCGTCCGCCCCGAACGCCTCGAACAGCGAGTGCAGCGGCGGTCCTGCGCTCGGATAGAAGATGGCCGTGGTCAGGTAGTACCGATCGGGCATGTCGCGCGATTGTAGCGTCGGCCCCTCGCCACCCCGGTGCGCTACCCTGCTCCGCGATGAGCGGTCACCACCTCGACAATCGCGAGATCACCCCGGACGCGGAGCAGTACAACGCCCGCCTGGTCAAGCGCGTCGACGAGACGGAGGACCTGGCCTACTTCTGGGTGCGCTTCGACGGCGAGCCGACTCCGTTCCAGCCGGGCCAGTACATGACGACCGGGCGTCTACGCCGAGGGCAAGCTCGAGCAGCGGCCCTACTCGGTGGCCTCTCCCCCACGCGTGGCCGGGACCGATGGCTACGAGTTCTACGTGCGCCTGGTGCCGATCCTGCGCTTCACCTCGCTCCTGTGGCGGCTGCCGATCGGGCATCGGATGCGGATGATCGGTCCCAAGGGAAAGTTCATGCTCGAGCCGGACGACGAGCGGACGCACCTGTTCGTCTCGACCGGGACCGGCATCGCCCCGTTCATCTCGATGGTGCGCGAGACGATGGCTGCTGGCGAGCCGCGGCGGACCGTGATGCTCCACGGCTGCTCATTCGTGGAGGAGCTGGGCTATCGCCAGCAGCTCGAGGAGTGGGAGCGCGAGGGCCGCTATCCGCTCCAGTACGTCCCCACCATCTCCCGGCCCAACGACCCGCGCAACGCGGGCTGGGACGGCCGCACCGGGCGGGCGGAGGCGGTGGTGGCGTCGGTCTGCCACGACCTGAACCTGCGGCCGGACCGCACCGTGGTCTACATCTGCGGCAACCCCGAGATGATCCTCAACGTCGAGCGCGTGCTGATGGACCGCGGCTTCCCGGAGTTCCACGTCAAGAAGGAGCTCTACTGGCCCAAGGGCAAGCCGGGAGTGCCCCCCTCGACCTGATCCGGGCCTCGCACGCAGGTGACCTTTGGCATGGTCAAAACGTGCGACTTGGTGCATGAGCCCGCAGCTGCCAGGACCCACCATCAGGGACGGAACCCGTACCGAGCGACGGTGGATGCATCCTGTCGTAGCAAAGTCGCAGCTCTCGCCGAACGTCACCCGCCTGGTGGTCGAGGCGCCGCGCATCGCGGAGATCAAGCAGCCTGGTCAGTTCGTGATCGTCCGGCTCGGCCCTGGCGCCGAGCGGATCCCGCTCACCATCGCCTCCGCCGATCCCGAGGCGGGCACGATCAGCCTCATCATCCAGTCGATCGGCAAGAGCACCACCGACCTCGTCGAGCTCGAGCCGGGCGGTGCGATCACCGACATCGCCGGTCCGCTGGGTCGCCCCACCGAGCTGCTGGAGGCAGGCCACGCAGTCTGCGTCGGTGGCGGCGTGGGAACGGCCGTCATCCTGCCGATCGCCCTCGAGCTGGCTCGCCGCGGCGTCCGCGTCACCAGCGTCATCGGTGGCCGGTCGCGCGAGTGGGTCATCCTCGAGGAGGAGCTGGCCCGGGCGGGTGAGGTCGTGGTCTGCACCGATGACGGCAGCTACGGCCGCCATGGCTTCGTGACCCAGGCCCTCGAAGACCTGCTCGCGGCCGGCGGGATCGACGCGGTCTACGCCGTTGGCCCCGTCCCGATGATGCGAGCCGTCAGCGAGATGACCCGCCCATACGGCGTGCCGACCACGGTCTCGCTCAACGCGATCATGGTCGACGGGACCGGCATGTGCGGCGGCTGCCGCGTGTCGGTCGACGGCGAGACGCGCTACGCATGCGTCGAAGGACCCGAGTTCGATGGCCACCAGGTCGACTTCGGGATGCTGGCGGATCGCCTGCAGACCTATCGGCCGTTCGAGCAGCAGGCGATGGAGCGCCGCGAGGCGTGCCGGATCGGGCTCCAGCGGCCGGCCGCCGTGGCAGCGGCACGGACATGACCGAGCCGACGATCCTCACCGCCAAGGAGCGAATGGCGATCGACCGGCAGACGATGCCGGAGCAGGACGCCGACCTCCGTGCCGCCAACTTCCGCGAAGTGAACCTGGGCCTCGCCCAGCAGATCGCGATGCTCGAGGCGGAGCGCTGCCTGCAGTGCCCGAAGCCCTACTGCATCGACGGCTGCCCGGTGCGGGTCAACATCCCGCGCTTCCTCCGCCTCCTGCGGGAGGGGGATCTGCCCGGCGCCGCCAACTCCCTGCTCGACGACAACGCGCTGCCGTGCGTCACCGGCCGGGTCTGTCCACAGGAGACGCAGTGCGAGGGGGTCTGCCTGCGCGGCAAGAAGGGCAACCCGGTCGCGATCGGCTACCTGGAGCGCTTCGTCGCCGACTGGGCGCAGGGTCACCCCGAGGGGCTGATCCACGCCACGCCCGCGCCCACTGGGCGGACGGTGGCGATCATCGGCTCCGGCCCGGCCGGCCTGACCGCCGCTGGCGAGCTGGCCAAGATCGGCCACGACGTCACCATCTTCGAGGCCTTCCACGCCGCCGGCGGCGTCCTCGTCTACGGCATCCCCGAATTCAGGCTGCCGAAGGACATCGTCCAGGCCGAGGTCGATCGCCTGCGCGCCAGTGGCGTGAAGATCGAGGCGAACGTGATCATCGGCAAGACCTACACCCTGCCGGAGCTGAGCGCCAGGTTCGACGCGGTCTTCATCGCGGTCGGGGCCGGCCTGCCCGTCTTCATGGACATCCCCGGCGAGAACCTGAAGGGCGTCTACTCGGCCAACGAGTACCTGACCCGCGTCAACCTGATGGGCGCCTGGAACGCCGACTCGGACACGCCGGTCCTCCACGGACAGCGCGTGGCCGTGGTCGGCGGCGGCAACGTCGCGATGGACTCGGTGCGCACCGCCCGGCGGCTTGGCGCCAGCGCGGCGACCATCGTCTACCGGCGCGGCCACGACGAGCTGCCGGCGCGGGCCGAGGAGGTCCACCACGCCGAGGCGGAAGGCGTCCAATTCGAGCTGCAGGTCGCGCCGCTCGAGGTCATCGGCGACGAGAGCGGCTGGGTGACCGGCCTGCGCTGCCAGCGGATGTCGCTCGGTGAGCCCGACGGCTCGGGCCGTCGCCGCCCGGAGCCGATCCCCGGCTCGGAGTTCGTCATCGACTGCGACATGGTGGTCGTGGCGATCGGCACCCGCAGCAATCCGCTGCTCACCTCGACAGCTCCGGACCTGAAGGTCAACCAGTGGGGCTACATCGAGACCGATCCCCACGGCATGACCAGCATGCCGGGCGTGTTCGCAGGCGGCGATATCGTTCGCGGCGCCGCCACGGTGATCCTGGCCATGGGCGATGGCAAGCGCGCCGCCGCCGCGATGGCTTCGTACCTTACCGGCGTCTACCCGCCGCCCGAGCCGGAAGCGACGGAGCCGCCCGAGAAGCCCGAGCGCGCGAAGGCCGGCGCCGGAGCCTGAACCTTCCGCGCCGCCGTGCGGCGCTTGACCCGCGGCGGCGGCATCCCCGACAGTTGCGCGCGTGACAGCCGCCGACACGCCCAGGACGGTCAACGTCGCCGGCCTGCCCCTCCCGCTGCGCGAGACGATCGTGGCGCTGGTCACGACCTTCGCGCTCGTGATCGACTACTACCACCCGTTGGCCCTGCTCAACTGGCCGATCGGTCCGGCGGCTTCGACGGGGATCGCGCGGGTGGGCCTCTTCCTGGTCGTGCCGCTGGTCACGCTCCTGCTGCTCCGGGAACGCCCGTCGGAGTACGGCCTGCGCCTCGGCGACTGGCGCATCGGATTGGCCGTCGCGATCGGCCTGGCGACTGCTGGTGACGCCGATCGTCGATCCTCGCCGCCGGGCTCCCCGACTTCCAGCTCTACTACGCCGCGCAGGAAGCCGGGCCGCTCGCGATAATCGGCCGCCTTCTCGATGTCAGCTCGGCCGAGTTCCTGTTCCGCGGCTTCCTGATGTGGACGCTGATCCGCGTGGCCGGGCCGGTCGGCGTGGTGCTGGCGACCTTCCCGTTCGTCTTCACCCACCTCGGCAAGCCGGAGCTCGAGACGCTCTCCACGTTCTTCGGCGGCCTCGGGTTTGGCTGGCTGGCGTGGCGGACGCGCTCCGTCCTGTACGGGGCGCTGCTGCACGCCTACATCATCAACCTGGTCGTCGCCGCCGCCCGACCCTGACCCGGGCCGGCCTCAGCTCCCCTTGGTGAGCGCGGTCATCGCCTTGGCGATGTTGCGGTCGCGCGTCTCCGCCGTCTTGGCATTCGCCACCGGGTCCACGATGAGGCGCTTCCTGCTGTAGGACAGCGCCTCGAAGACCCGGCTGGCTGCCGCGTCCCTGGCCAGCTCGCGTGCTAGCTCAGCCGGGACCGCCACTTCGCGCGGCGCCATGTCGAGCTCAATCTCGACTTCGACGACCTGGCCGGCCTCGACGCCCGCATTCGCTCTGACCTCACTGCTCACGCCGAGCATGAAGCGGCCGCCCAGGACGGCCACGCTGCTGCGGTAGGTGTGGCCGTTGATCGTCACGCGCACCGGCGGGCGCTTCGTCGAGCCCAGCGCAGCCACCACCTCGGGGGGTACCTCGATGCCGGCCGCTGTCTTGCCCGCTCCCTCGATCAGCGCTCGAAACTTCATCGAGCGAGTATCGCATCGAACGGCGGGGGGGGACGTTCGGCGACAGAATCGGGGAACATCGGCTCTGGCCCTCCCTGGCGACGGGATCGACCATTCATCAGTAGGTCCTGCGGGCTGCCGCGTGCCTGGCCCGGGATGGGCCTCCCTGCGCGCAGGATATGCCGCGAGGTGCCGTTGTCGCGTGAGCTCTTCGCGCCGTCAGTACCACGGAAGATGACCTCGCTCGTCAGGAACCTCTCTCCGCCGATCGTGCAATACTCCTTCCGACCGACGCGTCCTCGATGGAGGGCCGCCCAAGCGAGCGGGATGCTGCCATTCGCTCTGGAGGGCGTCATGACCCAGTCGGGGACCCCCGCGCTTCGCTTGGTGTTCGCGTTCATCATCGCCACCAGCGTTCTTGCGGCCTGCACGGCGACGACCGGAACCTCACCCTCGGCCGCAGCCAGCATCGCCAGCTCACCCGCCAGCGCGACCTCCGTCGCCAGCCCGACATCGGCGGGAGGCGGGGGGCCATCCGGCTCGGCCGTGGCAACGCAGACGGCACTCAACCCCTGCGACCTGCTAGACCCGCAGCAGGTCATGCAAGTAAACGGCATCTCGTATGGCGACGGGCAGTTGCATGACCTGAGCACCGGCGCGGTCCAATGCACCTGGCTCACTACCTCGCCCCCTGCGAGCGTGGTCGTCCAGGTCCTGGTCGCATCATCGGCGAACGTCGCCGAGGAGGCGTACGCCCAGACCACGGCGGCGCTCAATGGGTTCAGCCTGACCCAGGTCCCCAACTTCGCCGATGCCGCCGTCATCGCACGGGCCCCGGCGGGCACGGTGAGCACGGGTGGGATCTACGTGCGCGACAACAACACCTACTTTGACGTCGTGTACCTGAACGGCACCGCGCCCTCGGACGGCCAGCTCCAGCTGACCGCAACCTTGGTCCTCGGCGCGCTGCCCTGAAATTCCCGACCAGGTCGACTTCTTAGGCTCGCGGGGGCGGCTTCCAGGCCGCGCGTAGCGCCATTCGTCCGTCAACGTTTGCCGGCGGCAGCCTCCAACGAGGCTCGGGGAGGGGCGGACGAGACGCCCCTCCATGCGGTTGCCTACATCGCGACGAGGGCCTCGGTCTCGGCGCCATTCGTCTCGCCGGCGATCCCCGCCGGCAGGCCGTCCTCGCCCGTGGCGGCGACCGCCTGCGCCTCCTTGGCGTACTCCTTCTTGCCGCGCCCGGAGAGCATCTCGAGGCCGCCGATCACGACCTCGGTCTTCCAGTGGCGAACGCCACCGTCATCGTCCCACTGGCGGGTCTGGAGACGCCCCTCGACATCCACCAGCTGCCCCTTCGAAAGGAACTGACCGCAGATCTCGGCCAGCCGGTCCCACGCCACCAGGTTGTGGTACTCGGTCCGCTCCGGCGCCCCGTTTCCGCGGTATTCGTTCGTGGCCACCACGAAGTTGGCGACTGGCTTGCCCGATGGCAGCGTGCGCAGCTCCGGATCACGGGTCAGCCGCCCCACCAGAAACACCTTGTTCATGTCGAACCATTCCTCCTGCCCGATGTCGGGCTCACGGCGCACCGGGCGAGACGGCCACCGGATGCGGAGCAGCCTAGGAGGGAGCGGTTATCGGCCGGTTAGTCCGCGCTTACCGGTTTCTCGTGCTGGGCCAGCCGGTATGCCTCGCGGTGCGAGAGACCCACCGCCTTGAGCAGCTCGACGATGGTCCGCGACGCGAGGCCGGCCTCTTGCGCGGCTGCGAGCAACGCCGCGGTGTCCGGAACGATGTCGCAGGCCCGGCGTTCGGGAATCCCGCTGATCACCAGCGTCAGCTCGCCCCGCTGCTGCACGAGTGCCGCTGACACCTCCGCAGGGCTGCCAACGATCACTTCTTCATGCAGCTTCGTCATCTCGCGGCAGGCCGCCACCCGCGCCTCGGGGACGCGCTCGCCCAGCAGAGCCAGCAACGGTGCGATGCGATGGGGTGCCTCGAACAGGATCAGCGGCAGGCCGGCGCTGCCGGCCGCGTCGAGGAGTCTGTCGAGGGCCGCAGCGCGGGCCGCGAGCGGCCGAGACGGCAGGAACCCGCCGAACAGGAAGCCGCTCGCCTCGACGCCCGCGGCGGCCATGGCGGCGGTCACGGCCGACGGGCCAGGAAGCACTTCCACGGCAGCTCCTGCCGCCCGTGCAGCGGCCACCAGGCGCGCACCAGGGTCGCTGACGGCGGGCATGCCGGCATCGGTGGTCAGCGCCAGGGTCAAACCGGCCGCCAGGCGCTCCAGCAGCTCCGCGAGGCGCGTATCGGGCGAGTGGTCGTTGAAGGAGATGAGCGGCCGTCGCGCTCCGAGGTGCGAGAGAAGCTTCCGAGCCAGCCGGGTGTCCTCGGCGATCACCATGTCGGCGCTGCGCAGCGCCTCTGCGGCGCGCGGGGTCAGGTCGCCCAGGTTGCCGATCGGCGTCCCGACCACGAGCAGGCGGCCGGGCACGCTCCCTAGGTCCCCCGCCGCGAGCCGGGACGGCGTCGCGGGTAGAGGTGGTCCACGCCGGGGGTGCGAAGGCTCAGCTTGGCGACCGGCGGGGTCTGGCGCTTGAACTCGTTGCGCGCCACCCGTTGCTCGACCCAGGCAACCAGCTTCGGGTCGAGACCCTCCGCCACGCAGCGCTCGGGACTCCAGCGGCGGTCGACCAGCGCGAAGAGGATCCGGTCCAGGTCGTCGTAGGTCGCGCCAAGCTCGGCCTCGTCGGTCTGTCCCGGCCACAGGTCGGCCGACGGCGGCTTGGCCAGGATCTCGTCCGGCACGCCGAGCGCGGCGGCAACGGCCCGCAGCTGGCTCTTGTAGAGGTCGCCGATCGGGGCGAAGGCAGCGCCCATGTCGCCATAGAGCGTCCCGTAGCCGAGCAGCGCCTCGGTCTTGTTGCTCGTCCCCGCCACGAGCGCGTCGAACGCGGCGGACCGGTCGTAGAGGACGATCATCCGCTGGCGCGCCATCACGTTGCCGCGTCGCACCCGGACGGCCGCCTCGTCGTCGCCGGAGATGAGGGCCAGCATCGGGTCGACCATGGGCGTGATGTCGATGCGTTCCGTCCGGCATCCGAGCACGGCGACGACCCGCATCGCATCGGCTTCAGACTCGGGCGACGAGCTGCGGTACGGCATGCGCACCGCCAGCAGGTTGTCCGGGCCGATGGCCCGCGCCGCCAGGAAGGCGACTGTCGCCGAGTCGACACCGCCCGAGAGTCCGACCACCAGCCGCTCGAAACCCGTCTGCTCGAGCTGGGAGCGGATGAAGCCCGTGATCACCCGGAGCGCGGATGCCGGGTCGATCTGCGGGAGTGGCGGGCTCACGCCTCCGCCTCGTCGTCCGGCAGCGGCATCCCGGCACGCTCGGCGATGATCCTGTCCAACTCACGACGCACCAGCTCGAGCCGCTCGTCGGAGAGCAGCGGCAGGCCGTAGCGCTGCATCCGGACGTCGTCGCCGTCGATCGCCCCGACCACCAGCGCCTCCTCGTACAGCGGCCCCTCGGCGATCGTCGAGCCGTCGGCCGCCAGCAGGCGAGAGCCGCCCCAGAAGGTGAGCCCCTCCTCGTTGCCGACCCGGTTGCAGAAGCCGACCGGCACGGTGCCTAGCAGCGCATAGGTGTCCTGCATCTTGTGCCAGCCGGCGATCGCCGCCAGCCCTGCTGGAGCCGCCCGGGCGCGCGTGCCGGACCGGCCGCCAGGTTGACGAGCAGGCCGGCGCCATCGAGCGCCTGCAGCATCGGGAGGCTGGCGTGCCAGAAGTCCTCGCAGATGGAGAGGCCGATGCGGCCGATCGGCTCCCCCACCGGATGGGTCCGGATCCGGTCCCCGGCCCGCGTGAAGCGGCCCTCGTCGAACATCCCGTAGGTCGGCAGGTAGACCTTGCGATGCACCCCGATCAGCTCGCCATCGCGGAGCAGCGCGGCGCTGTTGCAGAAGCGGTGCGCATCGGTCTCCTCGACGAAGCCGACCGCCAGCAGCGTCCCCGGCGCCTCACGGCTGAGCGCCGCCAGCCGTGGATCGTCGGCTCGCATGGCGACCTCGGGCACAAGATCGGCGAGCAGGTAGCCAGTCAGCGCCAGCTCGGGGAAGGCAACCAGCTGGGCATCCTCGCCCGCGGCACGTCGCAGCCAGGCGCGCGCCAGCTCCAGGTTGTCGTCGACTTCGCCGAGGCGCGGCGCCATCTGCGCCAGCGCGATCCGGTACTCCACGCCGATCAGCCTAGCGGACCTCGGGCACCTCGGCGGCCGCGGGCGGGGCGAGCGGCCCGACCACGAGCTCCTCGTCGGGAGTCGTGCGGCCGGACGTCGCGGCCGCGGCCGTGCCGATCAGCTGCTCGCGACGCACCGGCTCGGTCAGCTCCTCCGCGAAGTGGCAGGCCACGCCGTGATCGGGACGCAGCACGCGCAGCTCGGGTCGCTCGGTGACGCAGCGCTCCGGGTTGCCGAGCTGCTGGCGCAGCCAGCAGCGGGTGTGGAAGCGGCAGCCCGATGGCGGGTTGACCGGCGACGGCACGTCGCCGACCAGGATGATCCGCCGGCGCTTCGCCCGGGTCGTCGGATCCGTGCTGGGGACCGCGGAGAGGAGGGCGATGGTGTACGGATGCAGGGGGGTGCGGTAGATGTCGGCCGCGCTGGCGACCTCAGTCAGCGCGCCGAGGTACATCACCGCCACCCGGTCGCTGATGTGCTCGACCACGCCCATGTTGTGCGCGACGAAGAGGTAGGTCAGCCCGAGCTCGCGCTGGAGCGAGCGCAGCAGGTTCAGGACCTGGGCCTGGATGCTGACGTCGAGGGCGCTGACCGGCTCGTCGCAGACCAGCAGGTCCGGTTCGAGCACGAGCGCGCGCGCGATGCCGATCCGCTGTCGCTGGCCACCGCTGAACTCGTGGGGGTAGCGACGCGCGTGGTACGGCTGCAGGCCCACGAGCTTCATCATCGCTGCCACCTTGTCGGCCTGCTCGCTCCGGGTCCCGATGCCGTGGATCCGCAGCCCCTCGCCAATGGCCGTGCCGATCGGCGATCGCGGGTCAAGTGACGCGTAGGGATCCTGGAAGATGATCTGCATCCTGCGCCGGAATGGCTTGAGGTCGCGACCGCTGAGCTTGGTGATGTCGACTCCCTCGGTCCCGCCGAAGAGGATCCGCCCGGCGGTCGGCTCGATCAGCCGCAGGAGCAGCCGTCCGACCGTGGTCTTGCCGCAGCCCGACTCGCCGACCAGGCCAAGCGTCTCGCCGCGCCGGATCGTGAAGCTGACGTCGTCGACCGCCTTCACCTCGCCGACCTTGCGCTGCAGGATCCCGCCGGTGATCGGGAAGTACTCGGCCAGGTGCTCGACCTGGACGAGCGGGTGCCCGCCAGCCGGCAGCTCGGTCACCCCGGTCATGCCTCGCCCTCCGGCTGGTGGTAGATCCAGCAGCGCACGTCGTGCTCGGGGCCGCCCTCCTCGGCCGCGCGCAGGGCGGGGTGGATCTCCTCACAGTGCGGGACGGAGAGCTCGACGCGCGCCCGGCAGCGCGGCGCGAAGCGGCAGGCCGGCGGCAGGTCGATCAGGTTCGGCACCGCGCCGGGGATCGTCGCCAGCTCCGGCTGGACCTGTCCGAGGGTGGGCAGCGAGCCGATCAGGCCCTGCGTGTAGGGGTGCTTGGGCGCGGCAAACAGCGACTTGACGTCCGTCTGCTCGACGATCTCGCCGGCATACATGACCGCGACCCGGTCGCACATCTCGGCGACGACCCCCAGGTCATGGGTGATGAGGATGATGGCGGTGCCGGTCTCGTGCTGCAGGTCGCGCATGAGGTCCAGGATCTGCGCCTGGATGGTCACATCGAGCGCGGTGGTCGGCTCGTCGGCGATCAGCAGCTCGGGTTCCAGCGCGAGCGCCATGGCGATCATGACGCGCTGTGCCATGCCGCCCGACAGCGAGTGCGGGAAGGCGGCCAGGCGACCGACCGGATCCGGGATCCCGACCATCCGCAGCATCTCCGCCGCCCGCTCGCGGGCGGGGCCTCGCTTCATCTTGCGGTGCAGCTCGAGCACCTCGCCGATCTGGCGGCCGACGTTGTAGACCGGATTCAACGAGCTGGTCGGCTGCTGGAAGATCATGCTGATCCGGTTGCCGCGCAGCCCGCGCAGCTCCTTGGGCGACACCTTGAGCAGGTCCCGGCCGTCGAAGATCACCTGCCCCGAGTCCACCTTGCCCGGCTTGGCCACGAGGCCCATCAGGGAGAGGCTGGTGACGCTCTTGCCGCAGCCGGACTCGCCGACCAGGCCCAGGATCTCGCCGCGGTCCACGTGGAAGTCGACGCCGTCGACAGCGCGCACCACCCCGTCGCTGGTCTTGAAGCTGGTATGGAGGTCGTGAACGTCGAGGAGGCGCTCGCCGGCCACTCCGACTCGGCGGCGGGGTTCGCGCAGCTCGGCGATGGTCATCGGTTGAGCCTCGGATCGAGCGCGTCGCGAAGGCCGTCTCCCAACAGGTTGAAGCCGAGCACCGAGAGCGAGAGCGCAACGCCCGGCACCATGATCAGGTGCGGAGCATTGAAGAGCTGGTTTCGGTCGAGGCCGATCATCGAGCCCCACTCGGCGAGCGGCGGCTGGGCCCCGAGGCCCAGGAAGGAGAGCGCCGCCACGTCGAGGATCGCGCCGGCGATCCCCAGCGTGCCGACCACGATCAGCGGCGTCAGCGCGTTGGGCAGGATGCGCCGCAGGAGGATGCCGCGCGACGATTCGCCGAGGGCCCGCGACGCGACCACGAAGTCCCGCTCCTTGATGGACAGCACCGAGGCCCGCATCACCCGGGCGTAGACCGGGATGGCGACGATGCCGATGGCGAACGTGGCGTTGAGTAACCCCGGTCCGAGCACGGTCACCATGGCGATGGCGAGGATGAGGGACGGGAATGCGAGGAGCACGTCCATCAGCCGCATGATGAGGTTGTCGAGCCAGCCTCCGGCGTAGCCGGCGATTGAGCCGAGCAGCGTGCCCACCACGATGGCGAAGCTGACCGTTGCGAGTCCGACCAGGAGCGAGATGCGGGCGCCGTAGACGACCCGGCTGTACTCGTCACGACCGTTGCGGTCGATCCCAAGGAGGTGCTGCGGCCGGTCGGCTGGGCAACCGAGGAGGTGGATGCAGGGGCCCAGCTGCCCGCTGGTGACCAGCCCCTCGTCGATGCCGGCGGTGTCGTCCGGAGCGTGGGTCGCGATCAATGGCGCAGAGATGGCGATCGCCAGCAGCGTGCCCAGGAGCACCAAGCCGACCTGCGCCACCCGCTGTCGGAGGATGTTGCGACGCGTATCGGTCCAGAGGCTGGTCGGCTTCGCCGCCAGGCCCTCCTCGGCCGGCGTGGCGAGGCGTGGCACCGTGCCGATCGGCGGCGTCACTGCAGCCGGATCCGGGGATCGAGGAACGCGTAGCTGATGTCCACGATCAGGTTCACGGTCACGTAGATGACAGCGGTCACCAGCGTGAGCCCCTGCACGACCGCGTAATCGCGACCGGTCACACCGTCGGTGATCATCTTGCCGATCCCGGAGAGGCCGAAGATGCTCTCAGTCAGGACCGCACCCGCCAGCAGGCCGCCGAGCGACAGGCCGATCACGGTGACCACCGGCAGGATCGCGTTGCGCAGGCCGTGGCGCAGGACCACGGCGCGCTCGCCAAGTCCCTTGGCCCGGGCCGTCCGGACGTAGTCCTGTCCCAGCACGTCGAGGAGGCTCGAACGCGTCATGCGCGCGATGATCGAGAGCGGGATGGTGCCGAGGGCGACCGCCGGCAGAATGAGATGGCGCAGGGCGTCGCCCAGGGCGCCCCACTGCCCGGTGATCAAGGAGTTGACCACGAACATGTTCGAGAAGAAGTCGACCACGGATCGGAGAGGGCCCTGCATGGCGCTGAGGCCCCAGGTCTCGGCCAGCGGGATCACGTGCACCCCGGCGGTCATGCGGCCGCCCGGAGGGAGCACGAACGGCGTCCCCTTGAGGAGAACGGCGAAGATCCAGATCAGGATCAGGCCCAGCACGAAGACCGGTGTCGAGACGCCGAGGTTCGCGCCCACCATCGTCCCCACGTCGACCGCCGAGTTCCGCCGCGACGCCGAGATCACGCCCAGGAGGATCCCGAGGATGGTCGCCAGGGTCAGGGCGAAGAGCGTCAGCTCGATGGTCACCGGCAGCCGCTCGATGAGGATCTCGGAGACGGGGCGCCCCTGGGCGATCGAATCCCCCAGGTCGCCGTGGCTCAGGTCGGTGAGGTAGATCCAGAACTGCGTCGGGATCGGCTCGTCGAGGCCGTAGCGTGCGTTGAAGGTGGCGCAGGTGGCAGGGTTGGCGCGCTCCTGGAGGGCGGCCACGCACGGGTCTCCGGGGAGCAGGCGGGCCAGGGCGAAGACCACGAAGACGATCCCGAAGAGGACGGGGATCGTCAGCAGGAGGCGGCGCACCACGAAGCGCAGCATCGGCGGAGTGTACCGGCTCGGGAGTGCGCCGCACAGACGAAGGGCGCCGCCCGGAGGCGACGCCCTTCGTCTGTGCGGCGCACTCCCGAGGTCAGGCCGATCGCGAGATCAGCTCGCCGGTGGCACGTTCAGGTACTGGCCGAAGAATCCGGAGAAGTACTCAAACGCGCCGGTGCGTCCGATGTGAAGCGGGTGATCGAGATCCCACTGCACGGCGAAGCTGTCCACGACGTCACCGGCGTCCAGGGACGCCCCATCGTGGAACTTGACACCGTCGCGCAGGGTGCACGTCCACACGGTCGCTTCGGCGTTCGCCTCACAGCCGGTGGCGAGCGAGGGCACGGGCGTCGTGCCTCCGGTCTCGTACGCGTACAGGGACTCGCTCATCTGCTCGCAGATGCGCAGCGTCTCGCCATCGGTCTCGTCTGCGCAGTACAGCGAGATCGGATAGGCGTTCTGCATGAAGACCAGGATGTCGCGGTCGCCCGGCTTCATGACCGAGAAGACCTCGCTCGTGAGCGGGGAAGCGTGAGCACCCTCGACGTCAGCCTTGAAGGCATCCGCCGAGGCACCGTGCGCGACCGGGATCATGGGGACGAACGCCTTGATCGCGTTGTTGGCCTCGGCGTAGGCCGCCTTTCGGGCGTCTTCGTCAAGTGTCTGGGCCCCGACCTTCAGCGGATCGGTGACCGAAGCGTCGATCGTGCCGAACTGCAGGTTGCCGGGGTTGTTGAAGTGGTAGTCGAGGAAGTTGGTCGGGTCGGGATAGTCCGCGCCCCAGCCAAGCAGGTAGAGGCCGTCGAGGAGTCCGGCCGAGGAGTTGTCGAGGAAGGTCCCCGACTCCTGGGGCTCGATCTCCGCGGTGATGCCGAGGTTGTCCTTGAGCTGCTTCTGCAGCTCCTGGGCCACCAGTGGCGGATCCGGCAGGTAGCCGCGAACCACGTCGCGGTAGAAGATCTTGGTGCTGAACCGCTTGCCGGCTCCCAGCGCGTCGTCAAGGAGCGCGTTGGCCGCGTCCTTGTCGAAGCTGTACCAGGGATCGCCTTCGCACCCGAACGCGATGTTGCACGGCGTGAAGTAATCGGCAACCGACGACCCACCGGGGTAGAAGTTGTCGATGATCCGCTGCCGGTCGATGCCCTGGGCCAAGGCCTGGCGCACCTTCTCGTTGTCGAACGGCGCAAACGTGTTCGTCATGCCGATGTACATCGTGTTCAGCGCTTCGCGGTTGTAGAGCTTGAGGTCCGCATTGCCCTCAATCGTCGCGAAGTCATCGGGACCGGGGTTGTCGATGCCATCCACAGTGCCCGACTGGAGGGCGAGCAACCGGGCCGCGGCCTCGGAGTTCCACTGGAACTCGAGCGCCGGTGCCAGGGCCTTGTCGCCCCAGTAGCTGTCATTGCGAACCAGCGAGACGTGGTCGCCACGAACGTACTGGTCGAACTTGAACGGCCCGGTGCCGTTCGGCTTCGCCAGGATCAGGTGGTTTTCCATGTTCGCCGCCAGGTAGTCCGAGTCCTGGATGCCGTTCGCGACGAACGCGATCTTGGACAGGAAGGCTGGATCGGCAAAGCACAGGTCGAACTCGACGGTGAGCTCGTCGACCGCCTTGATCTGGCTGAACTCGCCGCCGTAGGCGCAATCGGCCGGTGCGTCCTCGGGATAGCTCCGCGCTGCGAAGGGAGCTCTGCTCCCCTCCGGTGACGCTGCCGAGCTGCCCGTCGGGCCGGCGCTCTGGGTGCTGCCGCTCTGGCAGGCCGCAAGCACGAGGCCCAGCACCATCAGCGAGGAGAACGATCTCCATCTCCGCATTCGGTAACCCTCCGCTCTCATTGAATCCGCTACGTCCGTGACCGTCGCGCCGGCCAGCGGCCGCGCATTCGACGCCTACCTTAACAGCGACGACCCAATCGTGGAATGGGCGCCAGCTGTGTTTGTATTAGCTCTCCGGCTCTTCGTTGCCAGAGCTCGGGGCGGCTGCGTCCTGGACCGATGCGGCGCTCCCCACCGCCGCCGCCTGCTCGGCCTCCAGGCCGGCCGTGGCCGAGTCCGGTGTGCCGCGTCGGGTCGTGGCTGCCTCGCGAACGTGGGCGACGCCGACGTCGCTCTGCAGCGCCTCCTCGGCGAAGTGGCAGGCCGCCTGGTGCTCGGGCGCGACGACCCGCAGCTCCGGATCGATGGTGCGGCATTGCTCGGGCCGCCCAAGGCGCTCGTACAGCCAGCAGCGGGTATGGAACCGGCAGCCATCCGGCGGGTTCGCCGGGGACGGCACGTCGCCGGTCAGGATGACCCGCTTGCGGCGTCGCTCGGCCTTCGGGTCCGGGATCGGCACCGCGGAGAGGAGCGCACGGGTATAGGGATGTCCCGGCGTCTCGTAGATCGCCGTCGGCGGCCCGACCTCGACCAGCTTGCCCAGGTACATGACGCCGACGCGGTCGCTGATGTGGCGCACCACCGACAGGTCGTGGGCGATGAACAGGTAGGTCAGCCCGAACTTCTCGCGCAGCTCGACCAGCAGGTTGAGGACCTGCGCCTGGATCGAGACGTCGAGCGCGCTGATCGGCTCGTCGCAGACGATGAACTCCGGCTCCACCGCGAGCGCTCGGGCCACGCCGATGCGCTGCCGCTGCCCGCCGCTGAACTCGTGGGGGTAGCGGTTCGTGTAATTGGGGTTCAGCCCGACGAGGGCCAGCAGCTCTTTCACCCGTTCGATGCGGGCAGGGCCGCTGACCAGGTTGTGCGTCTCGAGCGGCTCGGAGATGATCGAGCCGACCGTCATGCGCGGGTTCAGGCTGCTGTACGGGTCCTGGAAGATGATCTGCATCCGGCGGCGCATCTTGCGCAGCTCTTTGCGGGACAGGCCCATCAGGTCCTGGCCGTCGAAGAGGACCCTGCCGTCGGTGGGATTGCGGAGCCGGATCACGGCGCGGCCGGTGGTGCTCTTGCCGCAGCCCGACTCGCCGACCAGGCCGAAGGTCTCGCCCTTGCGGATCTCGAAGCTGATGTCGTCGACCGCGCGCACCCTGCCCGATTCGGTCTGGAAGATCCCGCTCAGGATCGGGAAGTGGACCTTGAGGTGCTCGACCTGGATGAGGCTGTTGGGCGACTCGGCGGGCATGGCCGTCACTTGATCCATCCTCCCGGCTCCGTGCCGAAGCAGCGCGCCAGGTGTCCCTCACCCTCGCGCTCGCTGAGCTCCGGCTCCTCGACCCGACACTTGTCGTGGACGTACTTGCAGCGTGGCGAGAAGCGGCACTCGGCGCCGGGATTGATGAGGTCGGGTGGCAGCCCCTCGATGGTCCGCAGCCGCTGCCCCTTCTGCTCGTCCATGCGGGGCAGCGAGTCGAGCAGTCCCCACGAGTAGGGCATCTTGGGCTGCTCGAAGATGTCGTCGACCATGCCGGTCTCGACGATGCGCCCGGCGTACATGACGTTGATCCGGTTGCACATCCCGGCCGCGATGCCCAGGTCGTGCGTGATCAGGATCACCGCGGTCCCGAACTCCTGGGAGAGCGAGCGGATCAGGTCCAGGATCTGGGCCTGGATCGTCACGTCCAGGGCGGTCGTCGGCTCGTCGGCGAGGAGCAGCATCGGGTCGCAGGCCAGCGCGATGCCGATCATCACGCGCTGGCGCATGCCACCGGAGAACTGGTGCGGGTAATCCCCCATCCGCTCCTTGGCACGCGGGATCCCGACCTTGGCCAGCAGCTCGATGGCGCGGTCGTCGGATGCCTTGCGCGAAAGGCCCAGGTGCAGGCGGGCGGACTCGGCGATCTGGAAGCCGATCGGCAGGGTCGGGTTCAGGCTTGTCATCGGGTCCTGGAAGATGAACCCGATCTTGCGGCCGCGCAGGAGGCGCATCTCCTCCGACGAGAGCTTCATGATGTCGATCCCGTCGAAGATGATCTCGCCGCTGACGATCTTGCCTGGCGGGCTGGCAACGAGCCTCGTCAGCGACAGCGCCGTGACGCTCTTGCCGCAGCCGGACTCACCGACCAGCCCGAGCGTCTCGCCGTACTCGAGCTCGAAGCTCACGTCGTCGACGGCATGGACCACCCCATCGCGGGTGAAGAACTGCGTCGACAGGTTGCGAACCTCGAGCAGCTTGCGCGCGTGATGGCGGCTGTCGGCCAGCCGCTCGGCGAGCAGCCGGCCCTCTTCGGTCTCCAGGGTGACGTTGTTGGGCAGCTCGGCAACAGTGGGGCTGCCCGGCCCTCCGCTCTCTTCCGAGACGGTCAAGTTATTGCTTTCCCTTGAGCTTCGGGTCGAGGGCATCGCGCAGGCCGTCACCCAGGAAGGTGAAGCTGAGCAGGGCCAGGGCGATGATCAGCGCCGGGAAGATGACCAGGTGCGGCTCCGAGCGCAGGTACTGCTGCCCGTCCACCACCAGCTTGCCCCAGCTCGCCTTCGGCGGCTGCGCGCCGATCCCCAGGTAGGCCAGCGTCGCCTCTGCCAGGATGGCGCCCGGGATGCCCAGCGTCACGGCCACGATCATCGGCCCGAGGGCGTTGGGGAGCAGGTGGCGAGTGACGATCTTGAAGTCGCTGACGCCGATCGCCCGCGCCGCCTCCACGAACTCGGTCTCCTTGAGGCTGAGCAGCTGGCCGCGCACCAGGCGCGCCATGCCGACCCAGCTCACGATGCCGATTGCCACGAACACGAGCAGCACCCCGTTCATGGCCGAGCCGATGAACGTGTCGCGGAAGGTGACCGTCAGCAGGATGATGAAGAGGAGGTCCGGGAAGGCGTAGATCACGTCCGTGAAGCGCATCAGGATGGCGTCGGTCTTGCCGCCGTACCAGGCCGCCGCGGCGCCGATCGGGAGGCCGATCAGGAGCACCACCGCCTGGACCACGAGCGCCACGGTCATGCTGATCTGGGCGCCGTCCATCATCCGGCTGAGGAGGTCGCGCCCCAGGTCATCGGTGCCGAGCAGGAAGCCGCCGGTGAGCGGGCCGATCGGCTTGTTGTCGTTGGCGACCAGTGCAGCAAGGTGCTGCTCCTGGTACGGATACGGGGCCACCAGCGGCCCGAAGAAGAGGAGGAAGAGGAGGCCGAGCACGATCACGCCGCCGACGATCGCCAGGCGGTTGCGGATCAGGCGGCGGAAGGCATCGCCCCACAGGCTCGAGGAGTATTCCTTCGCAGCGGCCGGGCTCTCGAGGGCGCCAGTCCTGTTTGCCATCGCGTGCGCTCCTCCTAGCTGTAGCGGATGCGAGGGTCGATGTACGCGTACAGCACGTCGACCACCAGGTTCAGGATGGCGATCGCGGCAGCGTACAGCATGGTCATCGCCATGATGACCCCGTAGTCACGCTGGCCGATGCTGATCACGTAGTAGCGTCCGATGCCCGGCACGCTGAAGATCGTCTCGATGATGAACGAGCCGGTGATCAGGAAGGCGAGGAGCGGCCCCAGGATGGTGACCACGGGGATCAGCGCGTTGCGGATCATGTGGATCACCACGATGGTGCGCTCCTTGAGGCCCTTGCTCTGGGCGGTGCGCACATAGTCCTTGCGCGTCACCTCGAGCATGCTCGCCCGCGTGAAGCGGCTGATCTGCGCAATCGGGAAGAGGGACAGCGCCACCACCGGCAGGACCATGGCGCCAGGCTTGGCCCAGCCGTCCCAGCCGTGGGTCGGGAACCAGCGCAGCACGACGCTGAAGAAGACGAGCAGCAGAATGGCGGCCACGAACGAGGGCGTGGCGATCCCGATCACCGAGATGAAGGTGGCGATGTAGTCCGGCAGCTTGTTGTGCCGTAACGCCCCGATCACCCCCAGCGGGATGCCGACCACGATCGACAGGAAGAAGGCCATCACCCCGAGGTGGACGGTCGTCCCGATCCCGTCGCCGACGATGTCGTTGACCGAGCGTTCGCTGTACTTGTAGGAGGGGCCGAGGTCACCGGTGACCAGCTTGCCCACCCACTTGAGGTACTGGACCGGGATTGGGTCGTCGAGGCCGTACTTGATGTTCAGCGCCCTGACGGTGGAAGCCAGGAGGTGCTTCTCACGCGCCCACGGCCCGCCGGGGGCCAGGTGCATCATCGTGAAGGTGATGACCGACACGAAGAACAGCACCGGAATGATCCACAACACGCGCCGAATGATGTAGCCGAGCACGACCCGTCTCCTTGGTATGGTCAACCATCACGTGCGAACCCGACGGCCGCGGCCTCCGAGGAGTTCCCTCGGGGATCGCGGCCGTCGGGCGGACCGGCTGACCGGCCCGCCCGACGTGCTGCTTACGTTCGCGAGCTGCGAACGCTCACGTGCCTAGTGGTCGGCGACGCTCGTCCATGCGTAGAAGAGCTCACCGGAGTTGCTGTCCTGCGCTGTCAGGACCAGGTTCTGGATCCACGGCTTCACGAGCGTGAACCGTGCACCGAAGGTCTGGGGGATGATCGGAGCGTCCGCCATCACCATTTCCTGTGCCTGGTTGTACAGCGGGACCTGATCCGCAAGCTCCGGGGTTGCCGCAGCCTGCTCCAGCAGTGCGTCAACAGCCGGGTTGCAGTAACCCATGTTGTTGTTGCCGCTGGTGCACGAGATCAGGTCGGTCAGGAAGTTGTTCGGGTGCGGGTAGTCCGCGCCCCATCCAAGACGGAAGATGTCGAACGGATCCTCGGTCAGGCGGTCGAGGTATGCCCCGAAGTCGCCCATCGAGGTCAGCTTGACCTCGATCCCGAAGACGGTTCGCCACTGCTCCTGGAAGTAGACCGCGAGGTCCTCGTTGTTGCCGGCCACGTTGTAGCCGAGCTCCAGGTTGAGGGCATCCGCGGTGGTTCCGAGCGCGCCCAGGGCCTCGTCGAAGTCCGCCTTGGCCTGGGTTGCGTCGAACTTGATGAACTGGTCATCCTGGTGGCCGGGCATGCCGGGCGGCACCAGGCTGTAGGCGACCGTCCCGATCCCCGAGAAGATCGTCGCCAGCATCGTGTCCTTGTCCAGGGCCTCGTTGAAGGCCTTGCGCAGGAGCACGCTCTTGGTGAACGGTCCGTTCGGGTTCTTCAGGTCGAAGCCAAAGTACGCGATCGAGAGGACGTCGCCTTCGCGGATCTGACCGCTCAGCTCGGGATCCTCCTTGACGCGGTTGACCTCGGCCCTCGGCACGGCCGTGACGTCCAGCTCATCTGCCTCGTAGGCTGCCAGGCTGGCGGTCGGGTCGTTGATCATGGCCAGGTCGATCTCGTCGATCGTGACCGGCTCACCGTCCCACTCGGGGTTCGGGACCAGCACGATGTTCGAGTTGTGGCGCCATTCCTTGATCATCATCGGGCCCGAGGCGACATAGGTGTCGGCCTCGGCATAGTCGAAGTCGGCCTTCTCCGGGGCGGAGAACCAGCCGGCCGCGATGTAGACGAAGTACGAGGCGGCGCGCTTCAGGGTGACGACAAAGGTCTTGTCGTCAGGAGCGGCCACACCGAGCTGATCGAGATCCGCGTCGGTCATCGTGGTCGGGTCGAGATCCTGGATCTCCGCCCAGCCGGCGACCGGCTCGAGGGAGTAGGAGTACGACGCCGCGATGCGCGGGTCGGCGAGACGCTTGTAGCTGGTGACGAAGTCATCAGCGATGATCGGCTCACCGTTGCTGTACTTGTGGTCGCCGAGGTGGAAGGTGATCTCCTTGCCATCGGCGGAGATGTCCCACGAATCGGCCAGGCCGGGCACGACCTCGAGGTCGGCGTTGTAGTAGGCCAGTGGGAGGGTGATCGAGCGCAGGACCTGGATCGAGATGCTGTCGTCAGCCTGCGTCGGATCGAGGTGCGGTGGCTCCTGGCTCATATTGACCCGGAGCACCTGGTCCGCAATGGGAGCCGTGCTCTCGCCAGGGGCCTGGCTGCCGGACGGGCCGGCGCTGGTGCCGGGCGTCGAGCACGCTGCCAGGACGAGCCCTATGGCAACGATGCCACCCATGAACTTCTTGAAATACATAGACGTTTGTTCCTTTCGCCTTATGTGGCGTCAGTTGAGCAAGCCGCGCTTCGCGGCTGATCGGGCCGACCGCCATGAGCTCGAGTCATCGATGCTCGCGGTGACCGTCGCATCACGACTGTCGTTGCGATCTTCGCGGGTCCGACCTCCTCTCCTCCTTCGCCTGCGTTCTTCGCAAATGAGACTGGTGCAGTTCGTGTACCGGCCGGTGGTGGCGCGGGCACGGCCCAACGACAGCCGCCATCGGCAAAGCCGGCCAATCATCATCCTTGGCGCAAGGCTGCGTCAAGAAAACATAACCGGTCACTTCTAATACCCGCTGTCGTCGCCACGGGTTCAGGTTCGAGCGGGGAGCCGATCTTACTCGACGAACTCCGAGAACGGTCCGGCCCGGGAGGCGCGGATCAGGTCGTCCGCCGCCTTGGCCAGCGGGCCGTGGGACTGCGGCGCCGGCGGCGGGCCCTCGCGGGCGGCCAGCCACCACGGCATCTCCCATTGCGGCTCGGTGACGGGGACCTGCTGGAAGGTGGGCCAGTTGTGCTGCTGGATCGCCCTCGGACGCTCGGTATCCTGCGCCACCGCGACCGCGAAGATCATGAGCGACATCGCCGCGGCCGCCGGCGCGAACCGGATCCAGCGCAGGACCCCGGCGAACCGGGCGCCCGGGGACTCGGGCGCGAGCGCGCGTTCCCGCACCAGCTCCCAGCTGCGGGGCGACGGCGACGCTCCGGCCACCCGTGCCCGAAGGGCATTCCGAAGCTGGATGACGAGCGCGCGGTCCAGGCCGACCTCCGTGCGGCAGGTCGGGCAGGACTGGAGGTGGGCGAGATGCGGCTCCGAGCTCGGTCCGAGCTCCTCGCCGAAGCGGAAGCGCTCGAGCAGCTCGCGGCTGACCCTACGGCAGCTCATTGCCGACCAGTGGTGCGGAGCCGAGAGCGGGAGCGCGTCGCTCGACGGGGAGGCGCGAGCGGAGCGCCTTGAGGGCGTAGTGCAGGCGTGACTTCATGGTCCCGACCCGGCAGCCGGCGATCTCCGCCGCCTGGGCCAGCGAGTAGCCGTGCAGGTAGTACAGGATGATCGCGGTCTGCTGCTTCGGTGGCAGGCTGTCGATGCCCCGCTGCAGCACCTCGATGATCTCGCGCGACTCGGCCACCCGGTCCGGGCGCTGGGTCAGGTCCGCGACGAGGTTGCTGATCAGCGCGGTGAGGGGCTCGGTGAGTGCCCGCCGCCGCGCGATGCGCGTGTAGCAGAGGTTGGTGGTGACGCGCTGCAGCCACGGCAGCGGCGAGACGTCGCGGCGCAGCCGGGCCCGGACGCGGTAGGCCTTGACGAAGCAATCCTGCAGGATCTCCTCAGCCAGGAACGGGTCGCGTGTGATCGCCAGGGCCGTGGCGTACACCGGTCGCTGGTAGGTGTGGAAGAACTCCTCGAACGCATCGAGGTCGCCCGATTGCATGCGCTCGACGAGGTCATCCGGCTGCTTCGTAGCCAATGGCACCCCTGGTGCGAAGAGCCGATTGACGCTGATACTACGCCGCTCGTCGAGCGGGAGTTCAACCGGCGGAGTCGATTTCCCCCGGGAACGTGTGGCGCAGGTCCGGGCGGCGCGCGGCGGCGGCCTCGTCCAGCCGGCCGACCGGGGTGGTCAGCGGGGCCTGGCGCAGGGCGTCCGGGTCGTTGATCGCCTGGTCGGCGATGCCGTGCATGATCTCGACGAAGGCGTCCAGCGTCTCGAGGGACTCGGTCTCGGTCGGCTCGATCATGAGCGCCTCCTCCACGATCAGCGGGAAGTAGATCGTCGGGGGGTGGATGCGGTGGTCGAGGATCGCCTTGGCGATGTCGAGTGTGCTAATGCCGTGCTCGCGCTTCTGGCGCCGTCCGGAGAAGACCACCTCGTGCTTGCAGATGCGGTCATAGGGCAGGTCGAAGGCATCGGCCAACCGCACCCGCAGGTAGTTGGCGGCGAGGACCGCGTCGTTGCTCACCCCGCGCAGCCCATCGGCGCCGTTGCTGCGGATATAGGTATAGGCGCGCACGAACATGCCGAAGTTGCCCGTGAAGGCTCGCACCTTGCCGATGCTGGTCGGCCGCTCGTCGGGCGCCTCGAGCGCGAAGCGGGCACCCGGCGTCTGGCGGCCGGCCCAGGCGTTGCGGCGGACGTCATCGGGATCGCCCGAGACGAGGAGCGGCAGCGGCGCGGGGAGGAACGGGGCGAGCCGTTCGCTGACGCCGACCGGGCCGGCTCCCGGCCCTCCCCCGCCGTGCGGCGTGGAGAAGGTCTTGTGCAGGTTGAAGTGCATGACGTCGAAGCCGGCCTCGCCCGGCCGGAAGCGACCGAGGATGGCATTCAGGTTCGCGCCGTCCATGTAGGCGATCGCGCCGGCGCCCTTGACCGCCGCGACGACCTGGTCGATCTGGTCCTCGAAGATCCCGAGCGTGGACGGGTTGGTGATCATGAGCGCGGCGGTATCCGGGCCGAGCGCGGCGCGCAGCGCCTCGAGGTCGATCCCGCCGCGCGGGTTCGACGGGATCGTGACGGCGGTGTAGCCGACCATCGTGGCCGTCGCCGGATTCGTCCCGTGCGAGCTGTCCGGCACCAGCACCTTGGTGCGCTGCTCGCCCCCGCCGCGTGACCGATGGTACGCGCGCGCCATCAGCAGGCCGGTCAGCTCGCCGTGCGCGCCCGCCGCTGGCTGCAGGCTGATCGCCGCGAAGCCGCTGATCTCCTTCAGCAGCTCGGCCAGCAGCCATTCCAGCTCGAGGCTGCCCTGTGCCAGCGGATCGGGGTCGAGCGGGTGCGATTCGGCGAGGCCGGGGAGGCGGGCCGCCCACTCGTTGACCTTGGGGTTGTACTTCATCGTGCAGGAGCCCAGCGGGTAGAAGCCGAGCTCGATCGCGTGGTTGAGATGGCTGAGCCGATTGAAGTGGCGCAGCAGGTCGAGCTCGGCAACCTCCGGCAGGCGGGGAGCATCCATGCGGGCAGCTGCCGCCGGGATCGCCGGCTGGCCCGCCGCCGCTGCTCGCGCACCGTCCGACGGGCGCGGATAGCGGACGGCGCGTCGGCCGGGTCGCGAGGCGTCGAAGACGAGCGGCTCGACGATGGTGAGCTGCTGCCCGGCCTCCGGTGAGGTGAACGCCGCCCCGCGACCCGACGCGTCCCCACTGGCCGGCCGCTCGAGGACGCTCATCGGGTCGACTCCAGGCCATCGACCAGGGCCTCGATGTCCGCGTCGGTGGTGAGCTCGGTGGCGGCGAGGAGCAGGGTATCGCCGAGGTCGGGATAGTCGGCTCCCAGCGGGTAGCCGGCCACGATGCCCTGCTCGGCCAGGGCCGCGTGACGGCGCGCCGCGTCGGGGACCTGGATCGCGACCTCCGCGAAGTAGGGCGAGCTGAAGCGGCGCTTTCCGAGGCCGGCCGATTCGATCGCGGCCGCCACGTGCCGCGCCTGCGTCACGGACAGGTCGGCCAGCTCGCGCAGGCCCTCCGGCCCCACCGCGGAGAGGAAGGTCGCCGCGGCCAGGGCGCAGAGCGCCTGGTTGGTGCAGATGTTGCTGGCCGCCTTCTCGCGACGGATGTGCTGCTCGCGCGCCTGGAGGGTGAGGACGTACCCCTTGCGTCCCTGGCCGTCGCGGGTCGCGCCAACCAGGCGGCCGGGCATCTGGCGCACCGACTCCATCTTCGCTGCCATCAGGCCGACGTACGGCCCGCCATAGGAGGGCGGGATGCCGAGCGGCTGTCCCTCGGCGGCCACGATGTCGGCACCGTATGAGCCGGGCGGGGCGAGCAGGGCGAGCGATGTGGGCTCCACCACCGCCACCATCAGCGCACCGGCGCCGTGCGCGGCGTCGGCGAGCTCCGACATCGGCTCGATCCCGCCGAACATGTTCGGCTGCTGGGCGATCAGGCAGGCGACGTCGTCCGCCAGCGCCTCCGAGGCCGTCGCTGGCGAGGTGAGGCCGGTGGCTCCCTCGCCCGTCTCGGCCGCCACCTCCACGATCTCGATGCCGGGGCCGGCGCAGTACGTGGCGAGGACGCGGCGCACCTGCGGGTTGACGGCGGTCGAGACGGCGACCCGGTGTCGACGGGTTAGGCGGCAGGCCATCAGCGCAGCCTCCGCCGTGGCGGTGGCCCCGTCGTAGTGCGAGGCGGTGGCCACCTCCATCCCGGTCAGCTCGCAGATGAGCGACTGGAACTCGTAGATGCTCTGCAGGGTGCCCTGGCTGACCTCGGGCTGGTACGGCGTGTAGGAGGTGGAGAACTCGGCGCGGCCGATCACCTCGCTCACCACCGACGGGACGAGGTGGCGATACACCCCCGCGCCGAGGAAGCTCACCCGCGGGATGCGGTTCTGGCCGGCAAGGCGCGTCAGCTCGGCGCGAACCTCCTGCTCAGCGAGGGGGGCGGGCAGCTCGAAGCGTGTCGCTCGGACGGCGGCGGGGATGTCGGCGAAGAGGTCGTCGACCGACCCGACCCCGATCGCCGCGAGCATCCGCTCGCGGTCGTCAGCGGTGTGGGGCGAGTAGGCCATCAGCCGGCGGTCAGCTCCGCGTAGGCGGCCGCGTCGAGCAGCTTCTCCATCTCGGCGGCGTCGGCGAGCGTCACCTTCGCGATCCAGCCAGCCCCGAACGGATCGGTGTTGAGCAGCTCGGGCGTCCCGCGCAGCTCGCCGTTGACCTCGGTGACCTCGCCGGAGACCGGCGCGAACAGGTCGCTCACCGCCTTCACGCTCTCGACGACGCCGAAGCTCCCGAACTGGGCCAGGCTGGCGCCGACCTCCGGCAGCTCGACGTACACGATGTCCCCGAGCTCGTCCGCCGCGAAGCTGGTGATGCCGATGACCGCGACCGAGCCATCGACCCGGACCCACTCGTGCTCGCGGGAGTAGCGGCGGTCGTCGGGGAGGGTCGTGGACATCGGGCTCCTTCGGGGCGGTGGGGCGGGTCGTGCCTCAGGCCGCGTCCGGCTTTGGGCGTCGGTAGAAGGGCAACTTTACCTGCTCGGCGGGGTGGGGGCGGTCGCGCACGAGCACCTCGACCTCGCCGCCGACGGCGGCGGCCGACGCCGGCAGATAGGCCATCGCGATCCGCTCGCCGAGCGTCGGCGACAGCGTCCCGCTGGTGACCGCGCCCGCCTCCTTCCCGTCGACGAGGACCGGGTAGCCGTGGCGCGCGATGGCCTCGTCGCGCATGACGCAGCCCGACCAGCTTTCGCTGCGGCCCGGTCTGCTGCACCGCGGCCAGGGCGGAGCGACCGACGAACTCGCCCTTCTCCATCTTCACCACCCGGCCCAGGTTCGCCTCGTACGGGTTCGACCGATCGGTCCAGCTCGTTGCCGTAGAGCGGCATGCCCGCTTCGAGGCGCAGCGTGTCGCGGCTGCCGAGCCCGCACGGCTTCAGGCCGAGGTCGGCGCCCGTCGACATGAGCGCGTCCCACAGGCGCGGCGCACGCCTCGCCGCGCAGAACAGCTCGAAGCCGTCCTCCCCGGTGTAGCCGGTGCGGGCCACCAGGCACTCGGTGCCGGCCACCCGCCCGGCGATCGACCGGTAGTTGCCGAGCGAGCCCAGGTCGACGTCCGTGAGGCGGCCCATGAGCTCGGCGGCCCGGGGTCCCTGCGGCGCGATGAGCGCGGTCTCCTCGGAGCGATCCGCCAGGGTGACGTCGAAGTCGCCGTGTGCCTGCAGCGACTCGAGCTGCGCGCGAACCGCATCGTGGTTGGCGGCGTTGCAGACGACGAGGTAGCCGTCGTGGACGCGGTACACGATCAGGTCGTCGATGATCCCGCCATCCGCCGCGCACAGCATCGAGTACTGGGCCTGGCCGGGCTCGAGCAGGCCCGGATCACTGACCACCGCGTACCGGGCAAAGGCGAGCGCCTCGGGACCGGAGAGGTGGAGCTCGCCCATGTGCGAGAGGTCGAACAGGCCAACCGCGCTGCGCACGGTTCGGTGCTCCTCGATGATCGAGGTGTACTGGACCGGCATCTCGTAACCCGCGTAGGGCACCATCCTCGCGCCGAGCGCCAGGTGACTGGCGTGCAGCGGGGTCTTGCGCAGCGTCGCCGGTGCGTCTGTCATGACGGCGCCCCGCCGACCGCCAGCTGCGTCACCTCGGATCGCGCCGCCAGGATCTCCGCCGCGCGCTCGGCCACCTGCCGTTCGGTAGCGTGCGTCATCAGCCGCAGCGCCTCGTCGATCGGGAGCCATCGGACCTCGTCGAACTCGTGATCGTGATCCTCGAGGCGACCTCCGATCGGACGCATCAGGAAGAAGTGCACCGTCTTGTGGAAGCGGGTCCGGCCGTGGACGAAGAAGTAGGCGATCGAGCGGATCGGCTCCTCGATCTCGACCCGGAGCCCGGTCTCCTCGCTCGCCTCACGCATTGCGGTCTCGGCCAGCGTCTCGCCGGAGTCGGGCGTTCCCTTGGGCAGCGCCCAGAGCGGCGGCTGGCGGCGATGGACGAGCACGATCTCGAGGCGACCCCCCTCCGCGCGGTGGATGACGCCGCCGGCCGACGTGGCTCGGGCGGAACGCAGCGCGGGCACCCCCGCCGCTACGCGCGACGGGCGCGCGGTAGCCCGAGCGACAGCAGGGCGCGCCGCGGACTGACCCGGCCGACGCTCCCGACCGATGGGAACCGGAATCGGCTCGTCGGTGCCCGGAGGGCGGCGATCGTCGGCGTACGGTGGCGCCGGAGCGTGGTGGCGTGGTAGGTGAGCGTGGAGCCATGCAACCCGAGGCTTGGTCTGCGGCCGGCTGCCCGTCTGGCTCCGAAGTCGATCGCCGGATGGGAGACGAAGCGGGCCGTCAGACTCACGCGCATGGCTGGCATTGTACGCGGCACCGCAGCGGGCGCAAGCATTCGCGCCGATCCGCTACCTCTGCCCGGCCAGCAGCTCCCGGTACAGCGACACCATGCTCTCGATGCGGGTGGCGGCATCGAAGCGACCCGCACCGGCAACCGCCGCCACCGCCATGGCCGACCGGCGAGCCGAGTCGTGCACCAGCGAGCGCAGGGCGTCGGCAAGCCCCTGTGGGTCCCCCACCCGGGCACCGCCCACGACCAGCCCGTCGATCCCGTCGCGGACGGAATCGGTCACGCCTGGTCCCTCGATCGCGACCACCGGCAGCCCGAGGGCCAGCGCTTCGGCCAGGACGAGGCCCTGCGTCTCGGTCCGTGACGCCGAGGCCATGCCATCCGCACCCTTGGCCATCGCGAGGGCCGCGTCGTGCGGCTGCTGGCCCGTGAACTGGACACGCCCGACGAGGTCTGGCTCGGCGGCCCGCGCCCGGAGTGCCGCCTCGGACGGACCGCCACCCACGATCTGCAGCCGGACGGCAGCCTCGTCGGCGGCAACCTGGGCGAATGCCTCCAGCACGACGTCCACGCTCTTCTCCGGGGCCAGCCGGCCGAGGGTGGTGATCACGACCGCGTCGGCAGGCCAGCCGGCCGCCGGCCGTGGGTCGATTGCCGGCAGCGCCGCGAGCGCGGCGACCTCGATGCCGGTCGGGATGGCCCGTACGACCGGGCGGCGACGCCGGCCCAGCCGTTCGCTGATCTCCGCGGCAAGCTCGCTGCCGGGCGCCACGATCGCGGCGCACCCGCTCCAGAAGCGCTGCAGGTACGCGTCGAGGAGCGCCGAGCCTGGCGCGCCGAGCGGACCGAGGTAGTGGCGATAGTCGCCGAAGCGGGTGTGGTGCGTGAAGACGAGCGGCGCCCCGGCGCGTCGGGCCAGGCGGCGGGCCATCAGCCCCGAGGTGAACGGCGATTGCGCATGCACGATATCGGGGTCGAAGGCGGCCGCGGCCTCGAGCGCTGCCGACGGCAGCGGCCATGGGACGCGGTAGCCGTCGGGCGCCGGCCCGGGCACCTGGAAGGATGGGAGCCAAGCAGCTCGCGGCTCCGACCCCATTGCGCCGGCAGTTCCCGGCTCGCGCCCGGCCGCGGGGCGTGGCGCGACGAGGAGCACCTCGTGCCCCGCTGCCCCGAGCCCGCGTGCCAGGGCCTCGGTCGAGACGGTGACGCCGGACAGGTACGGCAGGTACGACTCACCGAAGATCGCGATCCGCAGCGGCCGGTCGGCCTGGGTCACTGCAGGTCGGCCATGGGCTGCGCGGAGACGAGATCCCGCCGCTCCGGATCGCGGACGCCCGGGACGAAGAGGAGCATCCCCATCAGCACCGAACCCAACAGCCCGGCCGCGATCATGGTCGGGCCAGGCCCGAGTAGCGCCGAAACCGGCCCGGTGAGGGCGAAGGAGAGCGGCACCAGGCCGGTCGAGACGAGCCAGTCGAGGCTCGACACCCTGCCGAGCAGCTCGCGCGGCACAAGCGTCTGCAGCAGCGTGACCCAGATGATCTGGCCGACCTCGAACAGCGCAGCCGTGCCGAGACCGATGACGAAGGCCTGCCACAGCGACGTCATCAGCCCGTAGCCGGCGAAGAGCGCCACGCCGGCGGACCAGACGAGGTACATGATCGTGATGCGTCGCCGCGGCAGGCCCAGCTGGCCGACCCCGATCGCCGCCCCGATGGCACCCACCCCGCTCACCGCGAAGATGGCGCCGAGCGCCTCCGGCCCCAGGCCGAGGCGATTCTTCACGAGGTACGGGAGCAGCACCTGCACCGGCCCGATGAAGACGAGCAGGCTGAACATCGCCGACAGCAGCGTGGCCCAGCACCACGGGTTGCGGCGCACGAAGGCGAGCCCCTGGCCCACCTCGGCGATCGTCTGGCGCAGCCCGTGGGCAACCACCTCCCGGCTGGGACGCGTCGAGATGAGCGCAATGGCGGCGGCGGACACGAGGAAGCTCGCGCCGTCGGCCACGAAGGCGGCCCCCGGGCCCAGGCCGGCGACGGTGATCCCGCCGAGAGCGGGACCGATGAGCCGCACCATGAGCGGCCGCACCAGGCCCTGCAGCGCGTTCGCCTGCGGCAGCTGCTCCTCGCGCACCAGGTCGGGGACGATGGCGGTGGAGGCGGGGTTGAAGAATGCGTCGCCCAGCCCCACGAAGGCGATCAGCGCGACGACGTGCCACAGCTCGATCACGCCGGCGATCGACAGGATGCCGAGCAGGCCGATGGCCATGGCCCGCACCAGATCGGCGCCGATCATCATCCAGCGGCGGTCGTATCGGTCCGAGAAGACGCCGCCGAGCAGGATGAACAGGATGAGCGGCAGGGTCCACGCCACGCCGACGATGGAGAGGGCAGTCGGCACGTTGCTGATGTCGTAGACCTGCCACGCCAGCGCGACGCTGAAGAAGCCGTCGCCCAGCAGCGAGACGACCCAGCCGGCGGTGAGGAGCGCGAAGTCGCGTTCGCGCAGCGGCTCGAAGAGCCGGATGCCCCGCAGACGGCGGCGCCAGGATGCCGGGATGGGGAGCATGGGTCACCTGCGCCGGCGGGTCGTTGATGGTGGGCGATACTGGACTCGAACCAGTGACCTCACGGATGTGAACCGTGCACTCTAACCAGCTGAGCTAATCGCCCCACGGGGCCTCGCAGTATACCGACGGCTCCTCCGGCCCTCAATCGGCGATGGCCGCCAACCGCCTCGCCAGCTCGGCGGGGGTCATGCCGTCGATGGCGAAGCGCTTGGTCCGGGCGCGACGGCCCGCGACGAGGGTGACGGCCGATCGCCGCACGCCGATGGCGCCAGCGACGAGAGTTCGCACCGCCTCGTTCGCCTCTCCGTCGGCAGGAGGCCGGGTGACGCGGACGCGGAGCACGCTGTCCGTGAACGGGCCGACCCGGTCGGCATCGGCGCGGGGCGTGACGTGGACGGTGAGCTGGGCCGGACCGCCCACGCTACAGGCGCACGACCACGCGCAGCAGCAGGCCGAGCACGAGCATCGCGATGAGCGGCGCCCAGTCGAGACCGCCGCTCGGCGGCACCACTCGCCGGATCGGCGCCAGGATCGGCTCGGTCGCCTGGTAGATGAACGCGACCAGCCCGCCACCGCCGGTCGGGGCCAGCCAGCTGACCAGCACGCGGGCGATGACGAGCAGCATCAGCACGCTGATCAGCAGCTCGATGAAGTTCACGACGACGAGTGGCATCCTGGCTCCGAGGATAGCAGCGCGGGATCAGGTGGGCCGTGGTCCGAAGATCGCGGTGCCGATGCGGACCAGGGTGGCGCCCTCGGCCGCGGCGGCCTCGGCATCGGCCGTCATTCCCATCGAAAGCTCGGGCAGTGGACCCCCGACGAGGTCCTGCAGCTGGTCACGCAGCTCGCGCAGCCGGGCGAATGCCTGGCGCGACTCGTCGGCGCGGCCGATCGGCCCGATCGTCATCAGGCCCACGACCTTCGCGGCGGCGAGGTCCGCCAGGGTTGCAGAGAGGGCGCCCGATGCGCGGGACGCCGCCGCGAACCAGTCGAGCGGGAAGCCGGCCTTGCTCGCCTCGCCCGTCACGTTGACCTGGAGCAGGAGCTGCGGGCTTCGGGCCTCCTCGGCCGCGATCCGGTCGAGGCGGCCGAGCAGGTCCAGCGAATCCACCGAATGGATGGCGGCGAAGGCCCGCACCGCTGGCCGCGCCTTGTTCCCCTGGAGGCGCCCCACCAGGTGCCATTCGGCGCCGGGCGCGGCGGCCATCTTGGCGACTCCCTCCTGGACCCGGTTCTCGCCGAAGCGGGCGAGGCCGGCCGCGAGCGCCGCGCGGATCACCTCGTCGCCGAATCCCTTCGTGACGGCGACGATCCGCAGGGCGTCGGGGTCCCGACCGGCGGCCACGGCAGCCGCGCGCAGGCGGGCCAGCACGGCGTCGTGCCGGGAGCGGATCAGCTCAACGGTGAGCGGCGGCTCGTCGATCGGGAGCATCGCGGCCGGGAATGGCAGGGATGCGAACGCCCCGGCCGGATGGCCGGGGCGCATCGGTCCATGGGACCGCTATTCGCTCTTGCGGCGCAGGAACGAGGGGATGTCGAGGTCGGTCTCGCCGTAGCTCGGCCGGTCGAGGCCGGCGCCGCGGACCGGGATCGGCTGCCGCTCGCTGCTCTTGGCCGCCGGCGCGGCCGGCTTCTCCGTGGCGGCGAAGGGCGATGCCTCCGGCATCTGGTCCTCGAGCGCCTGGCGCTCGGCGCGGTCGCGCTCGATCTCGGCCAGGATCTCGCGGCTCCGCTCGTCGAGCGAGGTCTCGATCCCGCTCGCGACCTCGGTTGCGGCCGTGACGGCACGGCTCGCCGGGCGGGGCTTGCGGGTCGCGTCGAAGCCGGTGGCGATGACGGTGACCTTGACCTCGTCGCGCATCCGGTCGTCGATGACCGTGCCGAAGATGATGTTGGCCTCCGGATCGGCGGCCTCCTTGATCACCTCGGCCGCCTCGTTGACCTCGAACAGGCCGAGGTCGCTCCCGCCGGTGACGTTGAAGAGGATGCCCCGCGCGCCCGTGATGTTGACTTCGAGCAGCGGGCTCATGACCGCAGCCCGGGCGGCCTCCACGGCACGGTTGTCGCCGGTGCCGATCCCGATCCCCATCATGCTCGAGCCGGCGTCGCGCATGATCGTCTTGACGTCGGCGAAGTCCAGGTTGATGAGGCCCGGCACGGTGATCAGGTCGCTGATGCCCTGAACGCCCTGGCGCAGCACGTCGTCGACCACCCGGAACGCGTCGAGGATGCTCGTCTTCTTGTCCACGACCTCGCGCAGCCGGTCGTTCGGGATGGTGATGAGCGTGTCGCACTTCTCCTTGAGCATCTCGGAGAACTGCTCGGCGACCAGCTTGCGCCGCACGCCCTCGAAGCTGAAGGGCTTGGTGATGACGCCGACCGTCAGCGCACCAAGGTCCTTGGCGATCTCGGCGATGACGGGTGCCGCGCCCGAGCCGGTGCCACCGCCCATGCCGGCGGTGATGAAGATCATGTCGGCGTCCTTGAGCGCCTCATAGATCTTCTCGCTGTCCTCCTCGGCCGCACGCTGCCCGACCGAAGGATCGGCACCCGCGCCCAGTCCGCGGGTCAGCTTGTCGCCGATCCGGATCTTGTGCGGCGCGTCGCTCTGCAGGAGGGCCTGCGCGTCCGTGTTCACCGCGATGAACTCCACGCCCATCATCTCGGCGCGAATCATGCGGTTGACGGCATTGGACCCGCCGCCACCGACCCCGATGACCTTGATCAGTGCGAAGTGCTCGGCGTCCGAACGGAGCGGCATGGGGGGTTCTCCTGCACAAGGTGCTGGCTTCTTGCTTGGGCGAACCCGGAGCTCGCGCGGGTTTGACCGATTCTAACGAGCCCGCCGAGGCGGCGTTGCCGATTTATCCACATCCGCCCGCGGAGTTGTCCACAACGGTCGAAATCGTGGTGGAGGGTTCGGCCGTTGCTCCACACTCAAAGCCCGTGAGCGGCGCCGGATCAGCCGGGGAAGAGGCCCCGGATCCAGTCGACGAACCGTCCCCCGACGCCGCTGAGCGGCGACCCGGTGGTGAAGCTGATCGGCTCGGTGCCGATGTGGTGCGCGCCCCACAGCAGGAGCCCGATCGAGGTGCTGAAGGCGGGGTTGGAGAGCTGGTCCATGAGCCCGCCGACGCCCTGCGGCGAGGCGACGCGGACCGGCATCTGGAGCGTCTCGCGGGCGAGCTCGGCGACCCCGGCGAGGCGCGCGCCACCACCGGTCAGCACCACGCCCGCCGGCAGCATCCCGGCATGGCCGGAGCGCTTGACCTCCTCGCCGATGAGCGAGTAGATCTCCCCCATCCGCGCCTCGATGATCTCGCACAGCTTCTTGCGCTGGATCGTCTGGCCGCCGCCCTCGCCCAGGACGGCCACGTTGAGCAGCTCCTCGGGCGCGATCTCGGCCAGGTTGGCGGAGCCGTGCTTGATCTTGATCTCCTCGGCCAGGTCGAGGCTGGTGCGCAGGCCGATCGCCACGTCGTTGGTGACGTTGATGGCGCCTACCGGCAGGACCGCCGAGTGGTAGACGGCGCCATCGGTGAAGATGGCCAGGTCGGTGGTGCCGCCGCCGATGTCGGCGACCATCACCCCCAGCTCCTTCTCGGTATCGGTCAGGGTCGCCTCCGCCGCTGCGAGGGAGCTGATCACCAGCTCGTCGATCTGGACGTTGGCGTTGGCGATGCACTTGCTCAGGTTCTGGACCGAGGTCGCGGCTCCCGCCACGATGTGGGTCTCGACCTCGAGGCGCACCGCGCTCATCCCGAGCGGGTCCTTGATCCCCTCCTGCCCGTCCACGATGTAGCCGCGCGGGATGACGTGCAGGATCTCGCGGTTCGACGGCACCTGGATCGCCTTGGCCGCCTCGGTGGCGCGGGCCACGTCCTCGCGGCTCACCTCGCGCTTGTGGCCGGAGACGGCGACCACGCCGCGGCTGTTCTGGCTGCTGATGTGGCTGCCGCCAACCGACACGAAGGCGGAGCTGATCTTGTAGCCGGAGAGGCGCTCGGCCTTCTCGAGGCTCGCCGCGATCGAGTTCACGGTCTGGTCGATGTTGGCGACCATCCCCTTCTTCATCCCGACCGAAGGGGCGATCCCGTAGCCGATGATGTTGACGTCCCCACCCCGGCTGACCTCGCCGATGAGGGTCGTCACCTTGGTCGTGCCGGCGTCGATGCCGACCAGGACCGTCTCCCTGTCCAAGCTACCTCCCGTAGGTCCCGCCGCCAATCCGCGGCACGGGTGCGTCCGAGCCTACAGGAAGTGGCGGCGAATCAATGCCACGTTTTGGAAGATGCGGAGGCCGAACGCGAAGAGCGCCACCAGGTAAAGGTCGATGCCCAGCCGGTCGCCGATGAACGTGAGGGCCGCGGCCACCAGGGCGTTCGTCACGAAGCCCGAGATGAAGACGCGGTTGTCGTAATGGGCGTCGAGCTCGGCCCTGATCGCGCCGAGCACGGAGTCGAGGCCGGCCAGGATGCCGACCGCGCTGTAGCGCGCCAGGTCCGGGCTGACGTTCACGTTCAGCGCCAGGCCGAGCGCCACGCCAAGGACGAGGCCTCCCAGGGCTAGCCACATCGGAGATGCATCCTGCGTGTGTCGCGGGTTCTAGGGGCGCCAATATACCCTCCGAGGGTCGCGGACATCGACCCACCCGATCTTCGCCTCGCCCTCGAACGAGAAGAGGGTGCGGACCGCGGCGACCTGCGCGTCGACGCGCTCGTCGAGCGGGGCCGCCGCGTCGGCATCGGCATCCGGATAGAACCCGAAGTCGGCCTGCCAGCTCGGCTGGGCGGACACGAGCAGGAAGCCATCGTCGTCGGTGAGGTGCACCTCGACCGCGGCTGCGCCCGAGCCAAGGGCCACCGGCTCCACGGTGGCCAGCCGGAGGGCGGCGGCCAGGGTCGATGGGTCGATGCGGTCGCCGACGATGATGTTGCGGCTGTCGACGCGACGGTCGTCGATCAGCGGCAGCACGGCCATGTCGGCCGGCAGATCGGCCTTGAGGGCGACCTGCCCGATCAGGGTCCCGTCGGCCACGCCGATGAGCCGCACCGCACTCGTCTGCCAGACGAAGCCGGCCACCTTCTCGACGATCCGCACGCGGACGGTGTCGGGGAGGACCGCCTCCACGGTCGCATGGGAGACGGCCGGCAGCCGCTGCAGCTCGGCCGCGACCGCGCTCGCGTCGACGGTCAGCAGGGCCGTTCCGTCGAGGGAAGCGAGCATGCGCTGCAGCTGGACGGACGGGGTGTAACGCTGCCCCGCCCAGGCAACATTCGCCACGCGGAGCCAGGGACCGTTGATGAGCGCCAGCAGCCCGCCGACGAGCATGGCGGTGAGGAGTCCCGCCGCGATCCGACCGGGCGCCGGCAGCGCACGCCGGACGCGCCGGCGAAGCGGGGTCCCGGGACGGCGGGCATGGGCCGTCGGCCTCCTGCGGGCTGTTGTCGCGCGACGGGTCACGACTCCACCGTCGGCTCGCCGTTGCCCGGGGTACGGCCCTCGCGAGCGGCCTCCAGGCCCAGGTCGATGAGGCGAGCGATGAGGTCCGGGAAAGCCAGCCCGGCCAGCTCGGCCTGCTTGGGATACATGCTCGTGGCCGTGAAGCCCGGCAGCGTGTTCATCTCCGAGAGATAGACGGCGCCGGGCGGGACGAGGAAGTCGACGCGCGCCAGCCCCGCGCAGTCGACGGCGCGATAGGCGGCCAGCGCCAGCTCCTTGACCCGGGCGGCGAGCTGCGGGTCGACCTTCGCGACCGGGATGACGTCGGCCAGCCCTTCGACGTACTTGGCCTCGTAGTCGTACCACTCGTGGTGGCTGATCACCTCGCCCGGCTCGAAGACGAGCGGGTCGTCGTTGCCGAGGACCCCGCACTCGAGCTCGCGCGCCCCTGCCACGTAGGCCTCGACGATCACCTTGCTGTCGTAGCGGAACGCCTCGTCCAGCGCATCGGGAAGCTCCGCCGGCCCGTGGACGAGCGTCATCCCGACGCTGCTCCCCAGCCGCGCCGGCTTGACCACCGATCGTTCCTCGACCGTCTCGCCGATGTCGCGCAGCACCCGCTCCGGCCGCTCACGCCAGGCCGAGCGACGGAACCAGGCGTAGTCGACCACCGGCAGGCCGTGGCCGCGCATCAGGTCCTTGAAGACGACCTTGTCCATCGCCACCGCGCTGGCCATCACCCCGGCGCCGGTGTACGGGATGCCCGCCAGCTCCAGGAATCCCTGCAGGGTGCCGTCCTCGCCGAACGGTCCGTGCAGCCCCAGGAACGCGATGTCGATCGCCTCGGCCAGCGAGCGGAGGACGGCGCGCGGCGCCCGGTCGGCCTGGTCGTCGCCGATCGCCACCGCCGGGTCGGCATGCTCGCGCAGGCGGCTCGTCTGCTCCGCGGGCGTCGCTGCGCCCAGCAGCTCGGCCAGCGGCTGCCCGCCGAGCTCCGGGGCGGGTCCGGCCGGCAGGTGCCAGCGACCGTCGCGATCGATGTACACGAGGTAGGGCTCGAATCGGCCGCGATCGATCGCACGCAGGACGGCATCGGCCGAGCTGACGCTCACCTCGTGCTCTGCCGAGCGGCCTCCGGCGAAGATTCCGACCCGCAGGCGACCGCTCACGCCGCCCACTCCCCGACGAACTCGATCTCGTACGCGAGCTCGATGCCGAACTGCTTCTGGACTTCGGCGCGGACCCGGTCACCCAGCGCGCGCACGTCCGCGGCGCGTGCGCCGCGATCGGTGACGATGAAGTTGGCGTGCAGGGTGCTGACGCTGGCGGTGCCGATGCGCAGGCCCTTGAGCCCGGCAGCATCGATGAGCCGCCCCGCGTGATCACCGCTCGGGTTGCGGAAGACGCTGCCGGCGTTCTGGTCCGCGACCGGCTGCGTGGCCACCCGCTGCGCCTGGTGTTCCGCCACGCGCGCAGCGATCGCGTCGGGGGCATCGGTTTCGAGGATGAGGGTGGCCCCCACCACGACCTCGGGTGAGTGCTTGAAGCGCGACTCGCGGTAGGCGAAGGCGCAGGCGGCGGTGTCGAGGCTGACGACGCTGCCGTCGGCCGGATCCCACGCCTCGACCAGCGTCAGTACGTCACTCATCTCGCGGCCATGCGCCCCGGCGTTGGCCCAGACCGCACCGCCCAGCGTGCCGGGGATGCTCGTCCCGAACTCCAGGCCGCCGAGGCCCGCATCGATCGAGCGGCGGACGAGGAGTGCCATCGGGGCGCCCGCGTCGGCGCGCAGCTCCTGTCCGGCGACCGTCACGTTCCGCGCGCGGTTGCGGATGACAAGGCCGCGGATGCCGGCGTCGGCGATGACCAGGTCGCTCCCGTTGCCGAGCATGAACCACGGCACGGCGGCGTCGCGCGCCAGCGCGAGCACGGCCAGCAGCTCGTCGCGGGTCTGGACCACCAGCAGCCGGTCGGCCGGGCCGCCGACACGAAGCGTGGTGAGTGGGGCCATTGCGGCGTCCGCCGCCAGCGCGATCCCGCGCTCGGCAGCCAGCCTGTCGAGGCGTTCCAGGTCGGCGGCGCTGATCGTCGCCATGAGCGTCAACCCGCCGTTCCGCTCAGCGAGGGAAGCGGGCGCCCCTCGCCCATCGCCAGCAGCTCCTCCGCGAGGATCCGCGCGGCATCCGGCCGGGCGAGGGCACGGGCGGAGGCGCCGATGCCGTTGCGGCGCTCGTCGTCCCGCAGCGCGGACGCCTCGGTGACGAGTCGGTCTCCGTCGAGCTGCGCGTCCCGCACGAGCACGGCGGCTCCCTGGTTGGCGAGCCAGGCCGCGTTCGCCTCCTGGTGGCCGGCAGCATGCGGGTACGGCACGAGGATGGAGGCGACCCCCACCGCGGCGACCTCGGCGCAGGTCGAGGAGCCGGCCCGGCCGAGGACGAGGTCGCTGGCCACGAGGGCGTCGGCCATGCGGTCGGTGAGGAAGACGATCGGCTGGTATCGGTCGCGGAGGTCCGGCGGCAGCTGATCCCGCATCCGCAGCGCCGCGCCCATCCCGGCGGACCCGGCGAGGTGCACGACCTTCCAGTCGCCGAGCAGGCGCTCGAGCCCAGCCTCGAGCGCCGACGTGATGCGCGCCACGGCCTGCGAGCCGCCGAAGACGAGCAGGAGCCGCTCGTCAGCTGCGACGCCAAACGACGCCCGCGCCTCGTCGCGATCGACACCGGCGAATGACCGGATGGGAGTCCCCGAGACGAAGCTGCGCCCGGGGAAGGAGGCGAGCGTCGGCGGGAAGGAGACGGCGATGCGGGTCGCGAGGCGGGCGATCCCCGCGGTCGCGCGGCCCGGCGTCACGTTCCCCTCCCACAGCAGGCTGGGGATGCCCCGGGCTCGGGCGGCGGCGACCAGCGGCAGCGCCAGGTAGCCGCCCGTCGTGAAGATCGCCGCCGGGCGGAGCCGACCGAGGAGCCGCCACGCCTGCGGGGCGGATGCTGCCAGGCGCAGAGGATCGAGGACGAGGTGGATATCGGCTCCCGAGCTGCGCAGCGAGCGAACCACCAGCTGGTGGTAGGGCAGCTCGCCATTGGCGACGAGGCTGCGCTCGAGACCGCGCGCGCCGCCGATGTAGCTGACCTCAAGCTCGGGCTGCGCGTCGCGCAGTGCCCTTGCGACGGCCAGCGCGGGGTAGATGTGCCCGCCTGTCCCGCCGCCCGACACCGAACACCGCATGGAGCAATGATCCTGTCTGCGTGGTCTCGCGGGAGATCGACAACAGGATGCCGACTGCCACGAGGTTGATGATGAGGGCCGAGCCACCGTAGCTGATGAACGGCAGCGGGATGCCGGTGACCGGCAGGAGCGCGGTGACGACCATCATGTTGATGCAGGCCTGGGCGACCAGCCAGGTCGTGATCCCGGCGGCCAGCAGGCCGGAGAAGGTATCGGGAGCCGTGATCGCGATCCGATAGCCCTGGTACGCGACCATCACGAACAGCGCCAGGACCGTCAGGGTCCCGATCAGCCCCCACTCCTCCCCGATGATCGCGAAGATGAAGTCGGTCGACGGCGCCGGCAGGTAGAGATACTTCTGGCGGCTCGCTCCCAGCCCCGCCCCGGTGATGCCGCCCAGCGCCAGCGCCATCAGCGACTGCACCGCGTTGTAGCCGCTCTTCAGCGGATCGCGGAACGGATCGAGGAAGCTGTCGATGCGCTGGAGCTGGTACGCCGTCTGGGTGACCATCAGGAAGGCGGCCCCGATCACCGCCGACCCAACCGCCCCGAGGTAGAGCAGGTTGGCGCCGGCCATGAAGAAGATCGCGAGCGACGCCGCCGCGTAGACCCCCGCCGTCCCCAGGTCGGGCTCGAGGGCGATCAGCAGGAAGCCGGGAGCGACGAGCAGGACGAACGGGACGAGGCCGTTCCAGAGGCCGCGCGCATCGGTCCCCCGGCGGTCCAGCCAGTGCGCCAGGTAGAGGCAGATCGCCAGCTTGGCCAGCTCGGCCGGTTGGAAGCCGCCGATGCCGGGCAGGTACAGCCAGCGACGCGAGCCGAAGGCGGAGGTGCCGATGCCAGGGATCAGCACGATCACGAGCAGCCCCAGGGTCAGGACGAAGACGGGAATGGCGGCGTGGCGCAGCAGCCGGAAGTCGGTGCGGCTGGCGGCCACCATCAGCACGAGGCCGAGCGCCGCCCAGATCCCCTGCTGCAGTCCCTGGCTGCCGGGGTCCGACGTCGAGATGTACGAGCGCACGCTGGATGCGGAATAGACCATCACCACCCCGATGGCTACCAGCGCGATGACGGCGACGAGGAGCGGGTAGGCGACCTCGTGCCGCTCGCGACGGACGCCGACGCGCGCGGTCCGGCGGGTGACGGTGGCGGCCATGGCGGTCATCCGTGCGGCTCCCCGGACGCGTCGGCGGGCTCCGCCGCGTCGAGCGCGCGCACCGCGGCCCGGAACGCGTCGCCCCGGGCGGCGTAGTCGTCGAACATGTCGAACGAGGCGGCTGCCGGGGCCAGCACGACCACGTCGCCCGGCGTCGCCCAGGCCGCCGCAGCCGCGACGGCGTCGCGCATCGCCACGGCCCGGACGACGGGCACGCGGCCGGCGATCAGCTCCTCCAGCCGAGCCGCCGTCTCCCCGATCAGGACAGCCGCTCGGCAGCGGCGGGCGATGGCGTCGGCGAAGGCCACGTAGTCGAGTCCCTTGTCCTTGCCGCCGGCGATGAGCACCACCTCGGCTGGTGCGAAGGCATCGAGCGCGCCGATGGCGGCCATCGGGATCGTCGCCTGCGAGTCGTTGACCCAGGCCACACCCTGGCGGGTCGCGACCCGCTCGAGGCGGTGCGGCACGCCCCCGAAGTCGCGGATGCCGGCAGCGATCGCCTCGTTCGAGGCCCCGGCGAGGGAAGCGCCCACGGCGGCGGCGAGGGCATCGGCCAGGGTGTGGCGTCCGGGGATCGGAACCTCGGCCGCGGCCAGCAGGCGCTCGTCGCGGAGGGTGAGCCAGCCGTCGGCCAGGCGCGCCGTCAGCCACGCTTCGTTGGCGGCGAGGGCGTACCAGGCGATCGAGGCGGCCGGAAGGCGCGCGCCCAGGTCCCGGCAGCCGGGGTCATCTGCATTGAGGACGACACGGCCATGCCGCACGCTCAGCTCGGCAAGCCGCGCCTTCACCGCGCGGTACGCCTCCTCCGTCCCGTGGCGGTCGAGGTGGTCGGCGCCGATGTTCGTGTAGACCGCGATCTCCGCGCCGCGCGAGATGGTCGGCAGCTGGAGCTCCGATAGCTCGAGCACGGCCCAATCCCCTGCGCCGAGGTGCTCGACCTCCTCGATCAGCGGCCGGCCGATGTTGCCGCCCACCAGGTGCGGGATCCCGGCCGCATCCATGATCGCGCCGATCAGCGAGGTCGTGGTCGTCTTGCCCTTCGTGCCGGTGACCGCCAGGACCCGGGCCTTCGTCAGGCGCAGGAAGAGCTCGACCTCGCTGACGACCTCGACGCCGCGCGCGATCGCCTCGTTGATGGCGGCGCGCAGCCACGCGTCGGTGGTCGGCATCGTCGGCGAGATGCTCGGGCTCGTGACGAGCAGGTCGGCCTCGCCGATCATCGCGCGCGCATCGTCCGCGCTGACCCCGAGCGACAGGCGGATGGATCGGCCGCCGAGGGCCTGGACTGCCTCCGCCAGCTCGGCGGGAGGCCGTCGGTCGTAGGCGCTCACCTCGGCGCCGGCGTCGGCCAGCAGGCGCGCGACGGCGGTGCCCGAGCGGGCCAGGCCGAGGACCAGGGCGCGGCGGCCCCGAAGGTCGTCGAGGGTCGCGATCGGAGCGGTCATGGTGGCCATCGGTCCTACTGGAGCCCGCGCACGGTAGCGAGGTAGAGGCTGAAGCCGAGGAGGCCAGCGAGCGCGCCGACGATCCAGAAGCGCATGGTGATCTTCTCCTCGGCCCAGCCGATGAGCTCGAAATGGTGCTGCAACGGCGTCATCCGGAAGATGCGCCGTCCGCGCAGGCGGAACGAGACGACCTGCATGACGACGCTCATGATCACCGCGAAGAAGACTGCCCCGATCACGGCCAGCAGCGGCAGCTGAGCGGTGAGGGTCGCGACGACGGCCAGGGTGGCGCCCATCGACAGGGAGCCGGCGTCTCCCAGGAACAGCTGCGCCGGGTGCACGTTGAACCAGAGGAATCCCATCAGCGCGCCGATGATGAGGGCGCAGAAGACCGCGAGGTTCGGCTGCGAGGGCTTGCCGCCAGGAACCTCGACGAGCGCGATCAGCAGGTAGGCCACGAAGGTGAAGATGAGGACCCCTCCCGCCAGCCCGTCGAGGCCATCGGTGAGGTTGACCGCGTTGCTGACACCCACGATCACGAAGGCGACGAAGAGGACGAAGAGGATGCCGCCGATGACGACCTCGCCGGCGAAGGGGATCGGCACCGAGATGAACGAGATGTTGACGCCTTCGATCGCAAAGTGGCGCTCGATGTAGAAGGCCGCCAGGAGGGCGACCGCCGTCTGCCACACGAGCTTGAAGCGGCCGCGGACGCCGATCCCGGTGTGGATGTTCACGAAGTCGTCGATGGCGCCCAGGATGGCGACGCCGACGAGCGCCAGCATCGGCGTCAGGGTGTAGACGTCCTCGATCCGCATCGCCATGGCCAGGAACATGACCACCACGACCAGGAGCATGCCGCCCATGGTCGGGGTCCCAGCCTTGCCGAAGTGGCTCTCGGGACCGTCGGAGCGGATCTGCTTGCCGAACCCGAGCCGCTGGAGGAGGCCGATGTAGACCGGGGCGAGCAGCACCACCCCGGCGAAGGCCGCAAGCAGGGCGACGACGATCGGCAGCATCTCAGCCATGCCCTCCGGGTTCGCCGGAGAGGGCCGCCACCAGCCGGTCGAGCTCGATGCCGCGCGAGCCCTTCACCAGCAGGACGTCGCCGACCCCTGGGGCCAGGTCGCGCTCCACGGCCACGACCGCCTCGTCGGCGTCGCGCGCCTCGCTGACCCGACGCAGGCCGGCCGCCCGCGCTCCCTCGCCGATCCAGCGACCGCGTTCCCCGACCGCAACCAGCGCGTCGGCGACGCCCGCGGCCCTCGCGCCGATCTCGCGATGCAGCCGCTCCTCCGCGGGCCCGAGCTCGAGCATGTCGCCCAGCACCGCGTAGCGCGAGCGACCCGGCCCGACCGGACTCTCGCCGAGGAAGTCGAGCGCGGCGGCAACCGAGACGGGCGAGGCGTTGTAGGTGTCGTCGATCACGGTCGCCCCGCCGGTGGCCTCGACCACGGCCATCCGGTGGTCGGCCCGGCTCCCCACCGCCAACGCGGCCTCGACCTCGTCGAGCGGCACGCCGAAGTGCTCGGCGACCGTCGCGGCGGCCAGGGCATGCGGGACGAGGTGACGTCCCGGCGTCGCGGATCGAAGCCGCCGCCGTCCCCACGGCGCGTCGAGGGTGAAGCTGGTGCCATCGATGCCGTGCGACTCGACCTCGGTCGCGCGCACGTCCGCGTCCGGGCCGAGACCGAAGGTCCGTACCGTGGCGGCGGTGATGGCCCGCATGGCCAGCACGTTCGCATCATCGGCGTTCAGCACGGCCAGCCCGTCGGCGGGCAGCGCAGCGGGAAGCTCGGACTTCGCGCGTGAGATCGCCTGCAGGCTCCCCGCCCGCTCGAGGTGGGTCGGGTGCACCGCCAGAACAACGCCCACCTCCGGGCGCGCGATCTCCGCCAGCCTCGCGATCTCGCCCTCGGTGTACATGCTCATTTCGAGCACCGCCGCCTGGTGCCATGGTTCGAGCCGGAGCAGCGTCATCGGCAGCCCGGTCTCACTGTTCAGGTTGCCCTCGTTGCGCAGCACGCGCAGCGCGCTGGCCAGGACGTCGGCGACGATCTCCTTGGCGATGGTCTTGCCGGTCGAGCCGGTGATGCCCACCACGCGAACGGTCGAGCGCGCCCGCCACCAGGCGGCGAGCTCCTGCAGCGCCACGAGGGAGTCAGTGACCTGGGCAACGGCGACATCGGTCCCGGCCGGCAGGTCGACGGGGTGCTCGACGAGCACGACCGAGGCGCCGCCGTGCACCGCCTCCGAGACGAAGCGATGCCCGTCGGTCCGCTCGCCGGGAAGTGCAACGAAGCAGCAGCCGGGGAAGGCCTGGCGCGAATCGACCGCAGCGCCTGCGAAGGTGGTGACGCTCGTCGGCCCGAGGAGACGGGCCCCGGTGGCAGCCAGGAGGTCGTCGACCCGGATGGACGGTGGCACGCTGCTCCCTGCAGGGGGGTCGGCCGAGTCTACCAGCCTCATTTGGCGGCGACCGGCGAGACGACCCGGTCGGGAACGATGGCCAGGTAGTCGAAGATCTGGGGCGCCAGGCTGCGGAAGAGGCTCACCGGGGTCTGTGCCATCTTGTAGAGGCCCCAGGTCACCGGGCGGTGGATGAGGATCAGGGTCACGAACTGCGGGTCGCTGGCCGGCATGATCGAGATGAACGACGAGTCGATCCAGCCATGCTGGTAGACGAGGTGGGTGCGCAGCTCGTAGATCGGCTTCCCGTCGCCATCGGTCCCGACCTGGACCTGCTCCGTCTTCGGCCCAGCGACCTCCGCGGTACCGGTCTTGCCGGCGATCGAGTAGCCGGGGATCTTGGCGGGCTGGGCGCGGCCGTTGTCGACCGCCTCGGTCAGCAGCCGGACCATCGTCTTCGCCGTCTCCTCGCGCATGATCCGCTCGCCCTGCTGGACCTCGGTGGCGTGGTAGACCCCGTCGGGTCCCGTCCAGCCGGCGATGACGTGCGGCGTGACGAGCGTCCCGCCGTTCGCGATGGCCGCGTAGCCTGCCACGAGCTGGACGGCCGTGACGCTGAGCCCCTGCCCAAACGCGTTCTGGGCCGCCGTGAGGTCGCCGGTGGCGTTCGGCCCGTCGGGATTCCAGACCACGCCCGACGCCTCGCCCGCGATGTCGACCCCGGTCGGCGTGCCGAAGCCGAAGCGCTTGAAGGCCTCGTACAGCCGCTGCCGGCCCAGGAGGAGGCCGATCTTGGCGGCACCGACGTTGTTCGAAAGCTTCAGGACGTCCCCGGCGGTGATCTCGCCGTGTCCATACGGGACCGTGTAACGGTCGGCGTTCTGGATCCGGATGCCGGCGATCCGCAGGTTGTTGTCGTCCTCGACGGTGGTCTGCAGGTCGATCGCGCCCGCGTCGAGCGCGGCCGCCACGGTGAAGGCCTTCATCACCGAGCCGGGCTCGTACTGGCGGCTCACCGCAGGGTCGGTGAAGAGCGCCGGGTCGCTGGTGCCGTAGGTGTTGGCGTCGAAGGAGGGGAAGGAGGCCATCGCCATGATCGCCCCGCTATGCACGTCCATCACCAGCCCGGTTACGCCCTGGGCCAGGTTCTTCTCGTAGGTCTCCCACATCGCCGTTTCGAGGATGTGCTGCAGGCCGGCGTCGAGGGTGAGGCGCAGGTCGGCGCCGTCCACCGGCGGGCGCAGCTCGTAGACCGAGTCGGCGATCCGTCGCCCGATGACGTCCTCCTGGGCGCTGACCGATCCGGGAAGTCCAGCCAGGAGCGCGTCCTCGGCGCCCTCGACCCCGTACTGACCCGCGCCGTCGACGTTCACGAAGCCGAGCAGCTGTGCGCCGAGGGTCGTGCCCGGCGCCACGCCGCTGATCGGGTAGACCCGCCGCGTCTCCGGCAGCATCCCAACCCCGGGAATCTTCAGGGCCGAGACGCGCTCCGCCATCTGCGCGTCGACCCTGCGTCGAAGCCAGACCCACGGATCCTTGCCGGTGAGGCGGGCGCGCATCTCGCCGACATCCATGCCGAGGACGGAGGCGAGCAGCGTGGCGGCACTCTCCGGGTCGCCCTTCTGCACCGTCGGCGGGATGGCGTACACGGACTGGACCTCGACCGATGTCGCCAGCAGCACCCCGTTGACGTCGCGGATCTCGCCGCGCTCGGCGGGGATCTCCTCGTTCTGCGCGAGCTGGTTGAGCGCGATCGCCGCAACCCGATCCCGGTCCACCACCTGCCAGAAGACGAGCCGCCCGCCGACCAGGGTGGCGAGCATGGCCGTGATGATCAGCAGGAACAGGGCGCGGGCACGGCTGTCAGTCCTGGCGAGCACGGCTACTCCGGCGACCGGGCGAAGTGCCCGGTCGACTACTTCAAGAGGGCTGGGTCGATCGATCTCGTGGCAAAGCGGACCGCGGCTGGATCGACGGGGACCAGCTGCAGCTCGCGCTGCGCCATTTCCTGGATGGTGCTCGGCGAGCGCGCCCCGCCGATCTGGAACGTGAGCTGCTGCTCCTCGGCGCGAAGGTCGGCGACACGGGCCTCCAGCGTGTCGATCTGGTAGCCGAGCGCGGCCACGTGCGTCGATTGGGTGAGGTAGAAGAGCGAGAGGCCGGCAGCGGCCGCGATCCCGACCAGCACGGTCGAGATGCTGGTGACCGCTCCCCGGCTGCGGGCGATGCGTCGTGCCCGTGGCCGCGACTGTGCTGCGGGGCGCGTGCGAACGCGAGGCCGGCGTCTGACGATGCCGATCCCGGTCGCGGGACGCGCGCCGACGATGGCCATCTAGGCGGCCGTTGCTCGCGCGTTGAGCTGGATGCCCCAGCCGGGCATCTCGAGCTCGTGCCCGTCATCGGCGTCGAGCTGGCCGTCGTGGTCCAGTGCCGCCGGCGCATTCCAGTCCTGGTGCGCGCGGCGCTCGCGCAGGTCGCGCTGGCGGCCGCTGTACATGCGTCTGCGACTCGACTGGTGACGGGGACGTCCTCGGCTCATGGGTGACCCTCCTCCAGGTGCCTACGCGCTTGCCGGCGCGAGCTTGATGGCGGCTCGCAGGCGTGCGCTGCGAGCTCGGCGGTTCCGACCCACCTCGGCGGCGGTCGGAGTGATGCCCCTCTTGACAATGGGACGGAGCTGTGCGCGATGGCCGCAAAGGCAGGCGGGCGGGAGCGGCTCCTCGATGCAGTCACGGCTCTCGCGAGCCATGAAGCGCTTCACGATCCGATCCTCACCGGAGTGGTAGCTGATGACCGCCATCCGGCCGCCGGGTCGGAGCGCGGCGAGTGCGCCGGCGAGTGCCGCTGGCAGGACCTCGAGCTCCCGGTTGGCGGCGATGCGCAGCGCCTGGAAGGTGCGAGTGGCGGGATGGATGCGACCGGCATCGGCACGGCTGGGCGGTGCCGAGGCTGCGACGACCTGCGCCAGGTCCGCGGCGGTCACGAGCCGCCCTTCCGCACGCGCCGCCAGGATCGCCGTCGCGATGCGGCCTGCACGGCGTTCTTCACCAAACGTCGCGAGGATTCCGGCGAGCTCTCGCTGCGACGATCGGTCGATGACGTCGAGGGCCGATACACCACGATCTTCATCGAATCTCATGTCCGGCGGCGCATCGGCCGCAAAGCTGAATCCGCGTTGGGGATCGGCCAGCTGATAGCTCGAAAGTCCAAGGTCGAAGAGGACCGCGTCGAGGGGGACGAAGCCGGCCTCGTTCGCGACGTCGTAGATCTCCTCGAAGTTGGCCTGGCGCAGCACGACGCGGTCGCCGTACTGCGCCAGCACGAGTTGCGTCTCCAGGATGGCCGCCCGATCGGCGTCGATGCCGAGCAGGCGGCCATCCGGGGACGAGGCCTCCAAGAGCCGCTCGGCGTGCCCACCGCCGCCGACCGTGCAGTCTGCGATGGAGCTGCCGGGACCCACCGCCAACGAGGCAAGAACCTCGTCGACGAGGACCGGCAGGTGCCCTTCTCCCATTCGCGGTCGCACCTTTCGTGTCGGACGACGGGCCGATCGGCCCGGAGACGCATGAATGGAGGAATCGCGGCGTGCGTCATTCGTCGCGTCCTCAGATCCCGAGGTCGGCCAGGTGTTCGGCGAGCGCCTCCGGCTCGTCCTCGATCTTCGAGCGGTACGGCAGCCAGGCTGCCGGAGACCAGATCTCGAGCCGGTTGAGCGCCCCCACCACCACCACGTCTCCGTCGGTCAGTCCCGCGTACTCGCGCAGGTAGCCCGGGACCAGGATCCGACCCTGCTTGTCGAGCTCGACCTCCACGGCCCCCGAGGACATGAAGCGCGCGAACTCGCGTGCGCGAGGGTTGGTCAGCGGCAGCGCCGAGATCTTCGCGGCGAGCTCATCCCACGCGTCGTGCGGGAAGAGGCCCAGGCAGTTGTCGAGCCAGCGTGCAAGCGTTGCCCCCTGCGCCAGGCGCTGCCGAAAGCGCACGGGGACGGCGACGCGACTGCGGTCGTCGAGCGTGTGCCGGAATTCGCCTGTCAGGAACGTTGACTGCATGCGAGCTTGCTACCACTACTCCCCATCTGTCCCCACTTTGGGCCATCGGACGCCATTGTACAGGGCAGCGACCGGCCGTCAAGGGATTTCTGCAGGGAATGGACCAGGCATTGGTCCTGGGACCCGGCGCCCGGCGGACGCCATGGGGCTGAGGCCTAGATGTCCTCGTCGTTGAGCACGATGTAGCGCTTCTGCCCGTCGGATCCCTCGTACACCTCGCGAATGAGGAACGCGCCCGACTGACCATGGATATACGAGAACCCGACCCAGAATCCCTCGCTCGTTCGCCAATGGAGGAGGCCGTTCGACGCCACGGTGCGGTCCACCGGCGCCTTCGAGAATCGACTGAAATGGGCGATCTCCTGCCCGAGGATCTCGCCGGCGTCGTTGACCTGGAACAGCGTGTTCTCGCCCTCGAGCACCGTCACCTCATACCCCTGGAAGGTGTCCCCCGGCTGCGGCGTGGGATCTGGCTTGGGGGTCTCGGGGAACGGCGTCTGGGCCACGCTCGGCTCGGGCGTGAGCGACGGCCCGTTGCTCGGCGAGGCGGAAGGGCTGGGGACGCTCACCGATGGAGACGGGCTCACGCTCGGCTCGGTGCCGATGCCTGGACCCTTGAACAGGACCAGGGCGCCAACCGTTCCGGCAACCGCGAGGAGCATCACCGCTCCCACCAGGACCGCGACGCCGCGGCGGCGCCCGCCGCCACCCTGGGAGGCGGCGGGGCGTGGTGGTGGGGGTGCGACCGGCGGCGTCGGTGGCCGGACCGGCTGTGGTCGCCGGAGCGCTTCGAGCTCGTCGGTCGGGATGACGAGGACGCCGCGCAGGTAGCGGGGGCAGTTGCCGTAGCCCCTTCCCAGGCAGACGCGCTCCTGCTGCTCGGCGGAGAGCTCGACCGGGTCACCGAACGCGTAGCAGCGATGCTCGCGCGTGAACCCCTCGTGGTATTCGGTCTGGGAGCTGGCAAGGCCGAGGAACGGGCAGATGTTGGGGGGCCGCTTGGCGAGCTCCTCGAAGAGGGCGCGCCTGCTCAGCTCCCGATCCGCCTCTTGGCGGCTTTCGCGGTTTCGACGCCCGAACAATGCCTGGCGACCTCGTCTCGTGCTGCGTTCGACGGACCAACCCCCGATCGAGTGTAGCGTGAGGGCTTGACGGGCCGCGTTACAGCCGCCCGATGGTACCAACGCCCCATTGAGGTCCCGCCGCGCGCCGACCTACGCTGGGTGCGACCGGTTCGACGTCACCCCGGTCACCGAGGGGAAGGTCGACGCATGGCAGTCGAGAAGCTCGAGACCGGCGCGCGGATCCCGATCCCCCGCCAGGGGCGCATCCGTCGCTGCCGGGTGCGCCACGTCTCGATCCTGCCAGCCGGCGAGGGTCCACGCGTCCAGGTCGACTGTCTCCTTGGCGGGCTCGGCCACCCGCTGCCGCTTGGCACGATGGACGAGGCGCGCGAGATCTGCAACGCCTGCACCGCCACGACCATCTGGCGCGCCGACGAGGACTAGACCGATGTCTGGGTGCGAGCGGGCACCCCACATCGTTCCGTTGAGGACGGTTATTCACAACAACGGTGAGGTCAGGCGTGGCCGGCGCCATCCGCAGGCTGTCGCGTAGCCAGCCAAGGATGGTGTCTGGCGCGGCTAACGTAACGAATCCCTGGAGAGCGGCCTGTAAGCCGAGTTCTGTGCCGACGCCTTGCGGCGCCGCGACGGCCATCCATCTGAGCGACCTACCCGAGGGCTGAGCGAGCAGCCTGCTGCGGCGCGAACGCCGCCTTGCGCCCTCCTATTCGGTCTTGCTCCGGCTCGAGCTTGCCGCGTTTCACTCCCGCATCGCTGCGGGCATCGTCACTGTGGCGCTGGTCCTCGCCTCACGGCGGACGGGCGTTACCCGCGAACCTACTCTATGGAGCTCGGACTTTCCTCGGACGCCGCCTTTCGACGATCGCGTCCGCGGCCGTCCGGCCGCCTCCAGGGACGAGCATCTTACCGCCGGTCGTCGATGGCCACGTTCGAGAGCCGATCCGCATCCTTGTTGAGCTCCCGTGGCACGTGGCCAACGGTGTAGCCGCGCAGCTGGGCGAGCATCGCCATGACGCTCGCGTGAATCGGCTTGAGGTCGGCGTGCTTGACCCGGTAGCGACCGCTGATCTGGCGAGCGACGAGCTCCGAGTCCATCCGCAGATCCACGTGGGTCGCGCCCAGGCGCAGCGCCTCGGCAACGGCGTCCTCCACCGCAGTCCACTCGGCGTAGTTGTTGGTACGGACGCCGAGGAACCGCGCGAGCTCGGCGAGCACCTCTCCCGTCTCGGCGTCGCGCAGGATCGCGCCAAGGCCGGCCAGCCCGGGGTTGCCGCGGGCAGCTCCATCGGTGTAGATCAGGATCCGCCGCGGCGAACTGCCCGGGCTCACGGACGGCGGGATTCGATCTGGCGGGTGACCTCCATGATCGCGCGCGTGATGTTGATCCCACGCGGACAGGCCTCCACGCAGTTGAAGATCGTCCGGCAGCGCCACACGCCATCCGCGTCGGCCATGATCTCCAGTCGCTCCTCGGTCGCGTGGTCCCGACTGTCGAAGATGAACCGATGCGCGTTCACAATGGCCGCTGGCCCCACGTAGTCAGGGTTCGCCCAGAAGGACGGGCAGGCCGTGGTGCAGGCGCCGCACAGGATGCACTTGCTCGTGTCGTCGAAGCGGTCGCGCTCGTCGGCTGACTGGCGCCGCTCCTTCCCGTCCTCGGGCACCTCGTCGTTGACGAGGTACGGCATGACGGAGCGGTATTTCTCCCAGAACCCGTCCAGGTCTATGAGCAGGTCCTTGATGACGGGTGTGCCGCGCACCGGCTCCACGCTGATCTCCCGGCCGGCGTCCTTGACCAGGTATTCGCAGGCGAGCCGGTTGCGACCGTTGATCAGCATCGCGTCAGAGCCGCAGACGCCGTGCCCGCAGGAGCGCCGGAAGGTGAGCGTGCCATCCTGGTACCACTTCACGTGGTGCAGCAGGTCGAGGATGCGGTCGGACGGCTCGGCCGGCACGACGTACTCCTCCCAGTGCGCCGCGGCGTCGCGATCCGGGTCGAACCGGAGGATGCGGAGCTGGACGTCCATCGCTCAGTAGACCCTCGGCTTCGGTTCGAAGCGGGTGATGGTGGCGGGCCGGTACGCCAGTCGCGGCGGGGCACCCTCCGACCAGCGAAACGCGAAGGAGTGCTTCAGCCAGTCGACATCGTCACGATCCGGGTAGTCCTCGCGCGCGTGGGCGCCACGGCTCTCGGTGCGCGCCACGGCCGACGCCACGGTCGCCTCAGCGCAGTCGAGCAGGAAGCCGAGCTCGATCGCCTCGCCCAGGTCCGTGTTGTAGCGCTGCCCCTTGTCCTGCACGACGAGGTGCTTGGCGCGCTCGCGGAGCGCATCGACCTCGTCGGCCGCCTGGGCCAGGAGCGAGGCCGAGCGATAGACGCCGCACCGCGCGAACATCGTCTCCTGCAGGTCCGTGCGAATCGGGGCCGGGCGCTCACCCTCGGTCCGCGCCAGCAGCTCCTCGATGCCTTCGGCGACCCTCGCCTCCGCACCGGGATCGGGCGCAGGGTCGGGCGCACGGCGCACCTCATCGGCCATCGCGACGCCGGCCCGGCGCCCGAAGACGAGGATGTCGAGCAGCGAGTTCGTGCCGAGCCGGTTCGCGCCGTGGACGCTCACGCAGGCGCACTCCCCCGCCGCGTAGAAGCCGGGCACCAGGCGCCCGGTCTCGTCGGCCAGGACGCGGCCGTCGACGTCGGTCGGGATGCCGCCCATGGCGTAGTGGGCGGTCGGCTGGATCGGCACCAGCTCGGTCAGCGGGTCGAGCCCGAAGTAGGTACGGATGAACCCGCTCATGTCCGGCAGCTTCTCGTTGAGGACCTTGGCCCCCAGGTGCCGAACGTCGAGGTGGACGAAGTCCTGCCCGCCGATGCCTCTTCCGGCGGCGATCTCCTGGTAGATGCTGCGGCTCACCACGTCGCGGCTGGCGAGGTCCTTCATGGTCGGCGCGTAGCGCTCCATGAACCGCTCGCCCTCGCCGTTGACGAGGAAGCCGCCCTCGCCGCGCATCGCCTCGGAGAGAAGGAAGCCAAGCTTGTACATCCCCGTCGGATGGAACTGGAAGAACTCCATGTCCTCGAGCGGGAGACCGCGCCGGTAGGTGATCGCCACCCCGTCGCCGGTGAGCGTATGCGCGTTGCTCGTCACCTTGAACATCTTGCCGAACCCGCCGGTGGCGAAGAGGACCGCCTTGGCCCGGAACGAGTGGATCTCGCCGCTCGACAGCTGCAGACCGATGACCCCGGTCACCGGTCCATCGGACCCATCGGGCATGGCCAGGTCGAGCACCTGGTACTCGTCGTAGAAGGCGACGTCGTGCCGGATGCACTGCTCGTAGAGCGTCTGCAGGATGTGGTGCCCGGTCCGGTCGGCGGCGTAGCAGGCGCGCCGCACGGGGCCCTCGCCATAGTTGCGGGTATGGCCGCCGAAGCGCCGCTGGTCGATGAGGCCCTCCGGGGTGCGGTTGAACGGCAGCCCGAGATGTTCGAGGTTGATGACGGTGCCCACCGCGTCGCGGCACATCACCTCGGCGGCGTCCTGGTCGACGAGGTAGTCGCCGCCCTTGACGGTGTCGAACCAGTGCCACTCCCAGCTGTCCTCCTCGGTGTTGCCGAGCGCGGCGCAGACCCCGCCCTGGGCCGCGCCGGTGTGCGAGCGCGACGGGTACAGCTTGCTGATGACGCCGATGCGGGCCTCCGGCCCGAGGTTGCGCTTCAGCTCGAGCGCCGCGTACAGGCCCGCGCCGCCGGCGCCGACCACCACCGCGTCGAGGTCGTGCGTTCGGGGCCGCGGACGTCCGGGCTCGCTGCGGCGGACGAGCGGTCACGAGAAGGGTCCGATCGCCGGGGCGCCATTCGGGTCGAAGGTCGCGATCACGAAGATCCCGAGCAGGAGCCAGATGAAGGAGACCGCCAGCAGGATCCCGATCAGCAGCGTGCGCAGGCCGCCACGCTCGATGTAGTCGCTGACCACGATGCGCGCCCCGTTCACGCCGTGCAGCAGCGCCAGCACGAGGAGGAGCAGGTCGTAGCCGCGCCAGAAGGGGTTACCCCATCGCTCGAGGACGAAGGCGAAGTTGATCTCCTGCCCGGTCAGCTGCACGAGCACGTGCATGATCCCCATGTGGCCCATCGCCAGGATCACCAGCAGGAGGCCGCTGATGCGGGTGAAGTACCACATCCAGCGCTCGAAGCCGGGCTCGGCAGGTCGTGGGCGCGCGGCGCGCGACGGGTTCCGCCGCAGCGGGTCGCCCTGGACGGGCCAGATCTTGCGTCCGATCGCCATCAGCGGCCGTTCCACGGGGCGTACGGGGTGATCATGATCAGGCCCAGGGGGATCATGGCCACGAAGGTGCCCATGATGACCCCGTAGGTGAGCGGGCGATACCACCGTGTCGTCGAGGGCCAGAAGTCCATGGTGATGACGCGCAGCCCATTGAGGGAGTGGTAGACGAGCGCAGCCATCAGCACGATCTCGCCGAGCCGCACCGGCAAGTTGTGGAAGAACGTCTGGGTCGTGTCGTAGACGCCCGGGCCGAAGGTCAGGGTCACGTTCTCCACGATGTGCATGAACAGGTAGACGAGGACGCCGATCCCCGACAGGCGATGCCCCAACCAGGCCAGCTGCGACCAGCTGATCCGATAGCGGAACATGGACTGGTCAGGCGCCCCGAACGCGCTCGGCCACGGCCGCGGCGAATTCGCGGGTGCCGGCGCTTCCGCCCAGATCGTGGGTGGTGGTGCGGCCCTCGGCGATGATGCCGCGCACCGCCGTCTCCACCCGGTCGGCAGCGGCCACCTCGCCGAGGTGGCGGAGCATGAGCGCCGAGGAGAGGATGAGGGCGGTCGGGTTGGCCCGGTTCTGGCCGGCGTACTTGGGGGCGGAGCCGTGGACCGCCTCGAAGACCGCTGCCGTCTCGCCGATGTTCGAGCCGGGCGCGACGCCCAGGCCGCCGACGAGCCCGGCCGCGAGGTCGCTGACGATGTCGCCGTACAGGTTCGGGAGCACCAGCACGTCGTAGAGCTCCGGCTTCTGGACGAGCTGCATGCACATGTTGTCGACGATCCGGTCCTCGAACTCGACGCGCCCGGCGTACTCGGCCGCGACCTGGCCGCAGCTCTCGAGAAAGAGGCCGTCGGAGAGCTTCATGATGTTGGCCTTGTGGACGGCGGTGACCTTGCGCCGGCCGTTGCGCAGCGCGTACTCGAAGGCATAGCGCGCGATCCGCTGCGAGGCCGCGCGGGTGATGATCTTGATGCTCTCCGCGGCGTCGGGTCCGACCCGATGCTCGACGCCGGCGTACAGGTCCTCGGTGTTCTCCCGAACGATGATCAGGTCGACGTCGGTGTAGCGCGACTCGACCCCGACCATGGACCGCGCCGGGCGAACGTTGGCGTAGAGCTCGAGCGCGATCCGCAGGCCCACGTTGACGCTGCGGAAGCCACCTCCGACCGGGGTCGTGATCGGACCCTTGATCGCGACCCCGTTGCGCCGGATGCTCTCGATCACGCGCTCGGGGAGCGGCGTCCCCTCGTTGGCGATGGTGGCCTCGCCGGCCTGCTGCACCTCCCAGGCGAAGCCGATCCCGGTCGCCTCCAGGACGCCCACGGTGGCCTCGGTCAGCTCCGGGCCGATCCCATCGCCGGGGATCAGAGTGACGGTGTAGGTCACGAATGTGGTCTCCGGTGCGCGCCGGTCACAGCGCCGGCGGTAGGGATCGCAAGTGTAGGCTGATGGCTGTCCACCCGTTGTTGTCCGCAGGAGTGGCCGTGAAGCTCCAGGAATATCGATCGAAGGAGATCCTCGCCCGCCACGGCATCCCCGTCGCGGCCGGTGAGACCGCCACGACCCCCGACGGGGCGCGCGACGCTGCGGCCCGCATCGGCGGACCGGTCGTGGTCAAGGCCCAGGTCCTGGTCGGCGGGAGGGGCAAGGCCGGCGGCGTGAAGCTGGCGGCGACACCGGACGAGGCGGCGGCCCGCGCGGCCGAGATCATCGGCCTCGACATCAAGGGCGTCACCGTGCGCACCGTGCTGGTGGCGCCGGCCGTGCAGATCGCCAGGGAGTACTACCTGGGGCTCGTGCTCGACCGTCGCGCCCGGGCGGTGACGATCATCGCCAGCGCCGATGGCGGGGTCGAGATCGAGGAGACGGCGCGCACGAACCCCGACGCGATCCTGCGCCTGCCGATCCATCCGCTCATCGGACTGCAGGAGCACCAGGTGCGGCGAGTCGGCTTCTTCCTGGGCCTGCCCGCGGAGCTGCGGAAGCCATTTGCCGCGATCCTGCGCGGGCTGTACGCGGCCTTCATCGAGTCGGACGCTGACCTGGCCGAGATCAATCCCCTGGTGGTGACCGAGGCGGGCGCCCTGGAGGCCCTCGACGCCAAGATCGTGCTCGACGACTCGGCCCTGTTCCGCCACCCCGACCTCGAGGCGCTGCGCGACCTGGGCGAGGAGGAGCCGTCGGAGACCGCGGCGCGCGACGCCGGCATCAACTTCATCAAGCTCGACGGCACCATCGGATGCATGGTCAACGGCGCAGGGCTGGCGATGACGACGATGGACCTCGTCAAGCTGGCCGGCGGTGAGCCGGCGAACTTCCTCGACATCGGCGGCGGCGCCAAGGCGGATCGGGTGGCCGCAGCCTTCCGCATCATCCTGGAGGACCCCAACGTGCGGGCCATCCTCATCAACATCTTCGGCGGCATCACGCGGGGTGACGAGGTCGCGCACGGCATCGTCGAGGCGCGCGCCAGCCTTGGTCGCCAGGTGCCGATGGTGGTCCGCATCGTCGGGACCAACGCCGCGGAGGCGGCCGAGATCCTGCGGGCGGCCAACCTGATCACCGCCGACAGCCTGGATGACGCGGCACGGAAGGCCGTCGCGGCGGCGGGCGCGCCCGCATGAGCATCCTCGTCGGCGCCGAGACGCGGCTGCTGGTACAGGGGATCACGGGTCGCGAGGGCGACTTCCACTCGCGGGCGATGCTCGAGTTCGGCACGAACATCGTGGCCGGCATGACCCCCGGCAAGGGCGGCCAGTCGGCGGTCGACGGTCGCGTGCCGGTCTTCGACACGGTGATCGACGCGGTGGCCCAGACCGGCGCGAACGCATCATGCATCTTCGTGCCGGCGCCGGGTGCGCCGGACGCGATCCTCGAGGCGGCGGACGCCGGCATCCCGTTGGTGATCTGCATCACCGAGGGGATCCCGGTCCTCGACATGCTCCGCGTCCATCACGTGCTCCACGCCAAGGGAGTGCGGCTGATCGGCCCGAACTGCCCCGGGGCGACCACGGTGGGGGGCGCCAAGGTGGGCATCATCCCCGGCGACATCCATCGGCCCGGCCCGGTGGGCCTCGTCAGCCGGTCCGGGACGCTCACCTACGAGGTCGTCCAGGCGATGACTGATGCGGGAGTGGGGCAGACGACCTGCGTCGGGATCGGTGGCGACCCGATCGTCGGCACGAACTTCATCGACGTACTGGAGATGTTCAACGCTGACGACGCGACCGAGGCCATCGTCCTCATCGGCGAGATCGGTGGCGACGAGGAGGAGCGCGCGGCGGACTACTGCGCGCGCGAGGTCCGAAAGCCGATCGCCGCCTTCATCGCCGGTCGCACCGCCCCGCCGGGGCGGCGCATGGGCCATGCCGGCGCGATCATCTCGGGGGGGGCGGGCACCGCCGAGTCGAAGCGGCAGGCGCTGCAGGCCGCTGGCGTGCGGGTCGCCGACTCACCCTCCCAGATCCCCGCGCTGCTGCGCGATGCCGGGGTCCGTTAGCCCTTCGACGGCCGGGCGGCCTCCCACTCGTCGCGCAGGATCGACATCAGCACCGTGTCCTCCATCTCGCCGTCGACCCGGAACGATCGCCGCATGACTCCCTCGTGCTGAAAACCGACCTTCTCATAGGAGCGGATCGCACGCGCGTTGTTGGCGCTGGCCGTCAGCGAGATGCGCTCCAGGCCAAGGGTTCCGAAGCCGAAGGCGAGGAGGGTACGCTGCGCATCGGTCCCCCAGCCGGAGCCGATGTGGTCCCTGTCCATGAAGATGGCGAGCTCGGCATTCCGGTCGAGCGTGTTCACGTCCTTGAACCAGATCGTCCCGATGAACCGGTCGTCGCCCATCTCGCAGACGGCGAAGAAGTAGCCCTCCCCCGTGCGAGATTTCGCGGCGTGCCGCTCGAGCCAGGCGGTGGCGTCCGCGACCGTCGTCGGGATGCGGTAGCCGGCGAAGGCACCGACCTCGGTGTCGTTGATCCCCGCCACGTAGGCCGGCATGTCCCGCGGCTCCAGCGGCCGCAGCCAGACCCGCTCGCCACGCAGCAGCGGTCGTTCGGGGATCGGCGGGGGCTGCGTCTCGTCGCTCACTCGGTGTCCTCCGATTCGATCTGCAGGAGCTCCCACAGGACGCCATTCAGGGCGCGTGGATGGATGAACGCCACCTCGCCATGGGCGCCGGGACGCGGCTCGCGGTCGATCAGCTCCCCCTCTGCCGCGGCGATGAGCTCGAGGTCCTCCACCAGGTCGTCGCTGGTCAGGCAGACGTGGTGCAGGCCCTCGCCGCGCGTCGCCAGGAAGCGCGCCACGCCGCTTTCGTCGTCGGTCGGCTCGACCAGCTCCAGCTTGGCGCCCCGCCCCGAACCGGGCAGCAGGAAGCAGAGGCGCGCGTGCTGGGAGGCGAAGACGCGTGGCGCGTCCATCGGCGCCCAGCCGAAGAACGCCTGATAGCGAGGCAGCGCCTCGTCGATCGAGCGCACCACGATCGCCACGTGGTCGATCGGTCCGACCGTCATGGGCGGTACTCGCCCCACGCGGCGCGAAGCGTGGCACTGATCTCACCCAGCGTGACCTGGGCCTCCACGCAGGCACGGATGCGCGGCACGACGTTCTCGGTGCCTCGCGCGGCCACCGCAAGGGCTGCCGTCGACTCGTCCGCGCGGCCCTGGTCGCGGGCGGCTCGGATGGCGCGCGTCCTCGCCACCTGCTCGGCCTCGGCCTGCGGGTCGATGACCTGCGCCTGGGGCCGCTGTTCGTCGCCGGCCTCCGCGAAGGCGTTGACGCCGACCACGATCCGCTCCCCCGTCTCGATGGCTCGCTGGGCGGCATAGGCCGCATCCGCGATGGCTCCCTGCTGGTAGCCGTCCGCGATGGCGGCGAGCGTCCCGCCGCGCCGGTCGATCTCGGCCAGCTCGGCGTGCACGCGCGCCTCGATCTCGTCCGTCAGCGCCTCGACGAAGTAGGAGCCGCCCAGCGGATCGACGGGAGCGCTGACACCCGACTCGTAATACAACACTTGTTGTGTGCGAAGGGCAAGTCGCGCGGTGGCCGGCGTCGGCAGGCCGAGCGCCTCGTCCGACGCATTCGTGTGGAGGCTCTGTGCGCCTCCCAGGACGGCCGCAAGGGCCTGGACCGTCGTGCGCACGACGTTCGTCTCCGGCTGCTGGGCGGTGAGGGTGCTTCCCCCGGTCTGGACGTGGAAGCGCATCGCCATGCTGCGTGGGTCGCTGGCGCCAAAGCGGTCGCGGGCCACCCGCGCCCAGGCGGCCCGTGCCGCACGGAACTTGGCGGCCTCCTCGAAGAGGTCGTTGTGCGCCGCGAAGAAGAACGAGAGGCGCGGGGCGAACTCGTCGAACGCCATCCCGGCGGCGATCGCAGCCTCCGAGTAGGCGATGGCGTCGGCGATCGTGAAGGCGACCTCCTGGACGGCGGTCGCCCCCGCCTCGCGCATGTGGTAGCCGCTGATGCTGATCGTGTTCCAGGCCGGCAGCTCCGCCTTGCAGTAGGCGAAGGTATCGGTTACCAGCCGCATCGAGGGGACCGGCGGATAGATATAGGTACCGCGGGCGATGTACTCCTTCAGGATGTCGTTCTGGATCGTCCCGCGCAGGCCGGCCGGCTCGATCCCCTGGCGCCGCGCAACCGTCTCGTACTGCGCGAGCAGGATCGCGGCAGTGGCGTTGATCGTCATGCTGGTGCTGACCGCATCGAGCCGGATCCCGTCGAAGAGGGCCCCCATGTCGGCGACCGTGTCGATCGGCACGCCCACCCGGCCGACCTCGCCGACCGCCATCGGGTCGTCGGAGTCGTAGCCCATCTGGGTCGGCAGGTCGAAGGCGACCGACAGGCCGGTCTGGCCGCTGGCCAGGAGGTAGCGGAAGCGCTGGTTCGTCTCGGCAGCGGAGCCGAAGCCGGCGTACTGCCGCATCGTCCACGGCCGACCGAGATAGCCGTCGGGGCGAATGCCACGGGTGAACGGGTAGGCCCCCGGCTCCTCATCGGCGCGGTCCGGCCGGAGGTCGGCGGGCCGGTAGATCCGCCCGATCTCGATCCCCGAGGTGGACCGATGCGGAGGCCGTGCGGCGCGCTCGGGGTCGCTCATCCCGCCGATTGTACGAGGCAGGCCGGGGTTGCCCGGCTACTCGATGCGCAGGAGGGGCGCCCCGGCCGCCACCGCCTGGCCGGTGGCCACCGCGACGGACACGATGCGCCCCGCCCTTGGCGCCCGTACCTCGTTCTGCATCTTCATCGCCTCGATGGTGAGGAGCGGCGCTCCCTCGTCCACCTCGTCCCCCTCCCCGACACCCAGCGCCACGACCAGCCCCGGCAGCGTGGCCCGCACCTCGATCGGGCCGTCACGCCGTCTCGATGCAGATTCGGCATCGGCCAGGACCCGCTCCCGCCAGGTGCGCACCACGACCGGGACGCGCCGCCCGCGGAGCGTCACGGTCCAGTCCGTCCCGGCTCCCTCGACGAGGAAGAGCTCCGAGCGCGAGCCGTTGCTCAACCGGGCGAGGCCGGCATCGGGATCGATCCAGTCAACCGTCCACTCGCTCGCCGGCTCGACCGGGGCGCCGTCGATGCTCAGCTCGAGGTCGCTCATGTGGGCTCCCGCCGTCCCACCGCCTCGCGCCGCGCCAGGCGTTGCCAGGCGGTCTCGCGCGAATCCGGCACGGAGCCTGGACCAGCCGATTCGCGGCTGCGCGACCGCGCCTGGCGCGCCACCTCGGCCGCCAGCGACCGTTCCTCTGCGCTGAGAGCGGGCCCGTCGCCCCACTCCCGTTCGACGATGCCCGTGTCGTAGGCGCCGGACGCGAAGGCGGGCTCCTCGACCAGCCAGCGCAGGAAGGAAAGGTCGGTCTGGACGCCGCCGATGACCGTCTCGCCCAGGGCACGGCGCAGGCGCGCCACGGCCTGCGGCCGATCCTCGGCGTGGACCATCAGCTTGGCGAGCAGCGGGTCGTATTCGACCGGCAGGACGGTGTGGCCGGCGACGCCGGCATCGACGCGGACGCCCGGCCCCTCGGGCATCCGCCAGGCCGTAACGGTGCCCGAGACCGGAGCGAAGCCGTAGTGCGGATCCTCGGCGTAGAGGCGAACCTCGATCGCGTGGCCCATCGGCGCACTGGCCAGGACCGATGCCGGCAGTCGCTCCCCCGCCGCCACCCGGATCTGCCAGGCGACCAGGTCCAGGCCGGTCATCAGCTCGGTGACGCCGTGCTCGACCTGGAGGCGGGTGTTCATCTCCAGGAAGTAGTGGCTGCCGTCGGCATCGACGAGGAACTCGACCGTGGCAGCGTTGTGGAATGGCACGGTCCCGGCGACGCGGCGGGCGCTGTCGGCGAGCGCGGCCCGGAGGTCCGGGCCGACGGCGGGCGATGGCGACTCCTCGACGAGCTTCTGGTGCCGGCGCTGGACGCTGCACTCACGCTCGCCGAGGACGGCCAGGTTGCCATGCCGGTCGCCGAGCAGCTGGACCTCGACGTGTCGGGCGGGAGCGACCAGCTGCTCGAGATAGAGCGTCCCGTCGCCGAAGGCGGCGAGCGCCTCGCGCCCCGCGCCGGCCAGCGCGGCCTCGAGCTGGGCGTGGTCCTCGACCCGGCGCATCCCCCGTCCCCCGCCACCGGCCGCTGCCTTGAGGAGCGCCGGAAAGCCGACCCCCTCCAGGTCGGCCGGCGCCACCGATCCGTTCGGGTCTGCCACCAGCGGCAGCAGCAGGCCGGGCACGATCGGCACCCCGGCCGCCGCCGCGGATCGCCTGGCCGCCAGCTTGTCGCCGAGCGACTCGAGGGTGTCCGGCGGAGGGCCGACGAAGACCATGCCGGCCGACTCCACCGCTCGAGCGAAGGCCGCGTTCTCCGACAGGAATCCGTAGCCCGGGTGGATCGCCTCCGCCCCGGAGCGGGCCGCCGCCGCGAGGACCGCGTCGATCGAAAGGTAGGAATCGGCGGCTGGGGCCGGGCCGATCAGCTCCGACCGGTCGGCCAGCTGGACGTGCATCGCATCGGCGTCTACCTCGCTGTAGGTCGCCACCGACTCGATGCCCATCTCGCGACAGGCGCGAATGATTCGGACGGCGATCTCGCCCCGGTTGGCGACCAGGAGCCGCCGGAAGGGTGGCTCGTCTTTGCGCAAAGACGAGGCCACCTCAGAGCGGGATGTTGCCATGCTTCCGGGCGGGCACCGCTTGTCGCTTTCCCTCGAGCATGGCCAGCGCGTCGACGATGCGCGAACGCGTCTCGGACGGCAGGATCACCTCGTCGACGTAGCCGCGCGCCGCGGCGATGTACGGGTTCGCAAATCGCTCCTCGTACTCGGCAACGAGGGCGGCGCGTTCCGCATCCGCGTCAGCGGCGGCGGCGATGCGCTCTCGGAAGATGATGTTGACCGCCCCCTCGACGCCCATCACCGCGATCTCGGCAGTCGGCCACGCGAAGTTCAGGTCGCCGCGCACATGCTTGCTGCTCATGACGTCGTACGCGCCGCCGTACGCCTTGCGGGTGATGACTGTCACCTTCGGCACGGTCGCCTCGCAGTACGCGTAGAGCAGCTTCGCGCCATGGCGGATGATGCCCCGATGCTCCTGCTCCACGCCGGGCAGGAACCCGGGCACGTCGACCAGGGTGAGGAGCGGAATGTTGAAGCAGTCGCAGAATCGGACGAAGCGCGCCGCCTTGTCCGACGCGTCGATGTCGAGCACCCCGGCCAGGACCTCGGGCTGCTGCGCGACGATGCCCACGCTTTGCCCCTCCACCCGGGCGAAACCGCAGATCACGTTGCGCGCGAAGTGCTCGTGGACCTCGGTGAAGGAACCGGCATCCGCGATCCCGGAGATGACGCGTCGCATGTCGTAAGAGCGCTGTGGGGAATCCGGCACCAGCACGTCGAGCTCGTCCCCATCCACCTCCGGCGGTTGCCATTCGGTCGCGGTCGGCGGCGGGTCGACGTTGTTCTGCGGCATGTAGCCGAGGATGCGGCGCGTCAGCTCCATCGCCTGTGGCTCCCCTGCCGCGAGGAAGTGGGCCACGCCGCTCGTCTCGTTGTGGACGCGCGCGCCACCGAGGCCCTCGAGATCGATCTCTTCGTGGGTCACGGTCTTCACCACGTTCGGTCCCGTCACGAACATGTAGCTGCTGCCATCGACCATCACCGTGAAGTCGGTGATCGCCGGCGAGTACACCGCGCCGCCGGCGCACGGTCCCATCACGACCGAGATCTGTGGCACGACTCCCGAAGCCAGGGTGTTGCGCAGGAAGATCTCCGCGTAGCCGCCAAGCGAGGCGACGCCTTCCTGGATGCGAGCGCCGCCGGAGTCCGAGAGACCGATGATCGGCGCACCGGTGCTTATCGCGAGGTCCATCACCTTGCAGATCTTCTCGGCGTGCGCCTCGGAGAGCGAGCCACCGAAGACGGTGAAGTCCTGGGCGTAGATGAAGACGAGCCGCCCGTCGATGCGGCCGTGACCGGTGACGACGCCATCGCCGAGATAGCGCTCGTCGTCGAGACCGAAGTCGCTCGCGCGATGGATCACGAACGCGTCGAGCTCGACGAACGATCCCTCGTCGAGCAACAGCTCCACGCGTTCGCGCGCGGTCAGCTTGTTGCGCGCGTGCTGCTGCTCGATGCGCTGCTCGCCGCCGCCGAGTCGGGCCTCCTCGCGCAGCCGTCGGAGGTTCGCAAGCTTGTCGGCCGTCGACACGAGGCGTTCTCCGCACTGGTGGTGGGCCCAGCAGGGATCGAACCTGCGACCCGCCGGTTATGAGCCGGATGCTCTGACCACTGAGCTATGGGCCCGACGAATGGTGGACAACTCCGAGTATAGATGCTCGTCTTTGCACAAAGACGTCGACATTTCCTGCAGCTTGTGGATAACTCCGGTGGTCGCGCAGGAGAGACGGCGGCTATCATCCACGGGTCGCGTCCGCGACATCTCCCGCCCGAGCCGCTGCAAGGTGATCTGCGTGACCAAGGTAATTTCGATCGCGAACCAGAAGGGCGGAGTCGGCAAGACGACCGCCTCGATCAACCTCGGCGGTGCGCTCGCCGAACTGGGATATCGGGTCCTCTGCATCGACATGGACCCGCAGGCCAACCTCACCGTCGGCTTGGGCATCAGCCTCTCGGACGTTCGGCACTCGATGGCCGACGTGCTATCCGAGAACCGGGTCCCGCTCGACGAGATCGTTCGGGGGACCGAGATGCCGGGCCTGTCGGTCGCGCCTTCGACGCTGGAGCTGGCGTCGACCGAGGTCGAGCTGTTCACCGCCATCGGTCGCGAGATGGTGCTTCGGGACGCGCTCGATGGATGGGCCGAGCGGCAGTTCGACGTGATCATCATCGACTCCCCGCCAACGCTCGGGCTGCTCACCATCAACGCGCTGGTCGCCAGCTCGCGCGTGATCATCCCCGTCCAGACGCAGTACTACGCGATCAAGGGCCTGACCGCGCTGATCAAGGTGATCAACACGATCAAGATCAAGCTGAACCACGACCTCGAGATCCTGGGATTGCTTGCGACCTTCTACGACGGGCGCACGGTGCTCGCGCGCGAGATGCTGCAGAACCTTCGCGAGCTGGGCGACCATCGCGTCTTCTCGACGATGATCAAGCAGACCGTAAAGCTGGGCGAGGCGCCGCTGACAGGCAAGCCGGTCACCGAGTACGCAACCCACTCCGCTGCCGCTCGCGCGTTCCGCGACCTGGCGCAGGAGGTGATCGAACTTGGCTAGCAAGCGACCGGCGTTCAGCGAGAACATCCACCGACTCTTCGACGAAGCGCAGGCCACCGACCTCGCGCCCGGCATCGTTTCGCTCATCGAATCTCGGGCCACGCATGCGCAGATTCGAGAGGTCCCCACCAACCGGATCCTGCCGAACCCGGCCCAGCCCCGTCTGTCGTACGAAGAGGAGTCGCTCGTCGAGCTTGCCGACTCGATCCGTGAGCACGGCGTCCTCCAGCCGATCCTGGTGCGGCCGGTCGGGAGCCAGTTCGAGCTGATCGCCGGCGAGCGGCGCTGGCGCGCGTCACGCATGGCGCAGCGAGATTCCATCCCGGCCATCGTCGTCGAGTTCGACGACGAGACGGCGCTCGAGGTGTCGATCATCGAGAACCTCCAGCGCGAGGACGTCTCGCCGCTCGAAGAGGCGGCGATGTTCCGCAAGATGACCGACCTGGGCTATTCGCTTCGACAGCTGGCGCAGAAGATCGGCAAGGACAAGGGCTACGTCGAGAACCGGATCCGTCTTGCGGAGGCGCCGCCCGAGATCCGCGAGCTCGTGTCCCTGCGCAAAGACACGCTCAGCCACGCCTACGAGCTGATGAAGGTCAAGGACGAGCGGACGCGGAAGCGCCTCGCGAAGAAGGTCGCTGCCGGCGAGCTGACCCTGTCGCGGCTGCGCGCCATTACCGGCAGCGGGACCCGCCCGGAGGCCGAGCCGGCCGCGAAGCCGAAGCGTCGCGCGCGCACCGTGGCCGGCCAGGTGGCCGCTGCGAAGAACGCGGACGATGCGCTCGTCAACAACCGAACCCGTCTTGCGGGGGCGGTGGACGAGCTGGTCGACCTGCTGAGCGACCGGGACCTCATCGAAGAGATCCCGGATACGAACCGCGACAACCTGGCCCGCTACCTGACGGTCACGAAGCTCAAGCTGGAGAACGCGATCGCCATCATCCGGGCGACGCGCGAGGCAGCGCCCTAGGGCGTGTAGCTCATGACCTCGCGCTGACCGACGAGGAACGCAATCAGCTTGCGGCGTGCCTCAGGGTCGATGCGCCGGAGGCCGGTGATCGCTCGCGGCAGCTCGAAGATCGGCGCGGCGAGGGCGCCGGCGGTGTCGATCCCAACCACGTGATCGGGTCCGCCGCCGACCAGGAAGGCGCGCTGGAATCCCTTCGCGTCCAGGTCGGCCACCGCGCAGAAGGCCGCGATGGCGGTGCCGACCCCCATCCGCTTGGCGAAGTCGATGAAGAGGTCGGCCGCCCAGGTGTCGATCTGCTGGTCGCCCTGCGCCTCGACCATCGTCCGGTAGTCGCGCTCGTCGATCGCGCTCACCCAGCTCCTCCGCTCGTCATTGGCGAGCCGATTCTACCCAAGCCGCACCCTCGCCGACTGCGCCGCTTGCGCCGCCGGCGGCCGACCGGCATCGGCTATCCTGCGGCCGTGATCGATCCAATCGCTCGGCTGCGAACCGAGGACACGATCGTCTACGAGCTCGTCCAGGGCAGGCAGGGAGGCGACCAGGGAGCGGTCGTCGGGACCGCGACCTTTCAGGACGGGAGCTCGAAGGTGGAAGCGCCCGAGGCCATCTCGGTGGCGGTCGACGAGCTGCTCGCCCGCCCCTTCGTCGACCGCGTCCAGGCCGACGAGCGGCCGCGTGGCTACCGTCGCAGCCGTCGCGGCCAGGTTGACCTCCTGGTGCCGGGCATGCCCGAGCACTTCGTGGCGCGCATGCGAGGCCTCTGGCTCCCCTACCCCGACGGAACCCTCATCACCGCCCGTCCCGCTGCCGGGCGACCGACGATCTCGGGTCCCCGTGCGGCCGTCCCCGACGTGGCGGAGGGCGAAGCCCCGGTCACCGATCCGGCGGTCCGCCGCGCGTCGCTGGCCGACAGCGGCGAGCTGCTGGGCGCCGGCCCCCTGGTCAAGGCCAACGAGCCGGTGACCGGCGTCCGACCCGGCGAGGGTCGGGCGGTGGCACGCACCGACTGCGGCTGGATCGTTTGAGTCATAGAAATGCGTAGGTTTGACGCAGAGCGCGGGCATCGCGCACCGGTGCCCCCTCCGCTATCATCGCGGCCATGATCCGCTACCTGGGGCTCCCGATCCTCATCGCCGTGGTCGGTGGCGTCTACTGGTGGGCCAGCGGGGAGCCTGCCGGCACGTCCCTCCTTCTCATCTTCGCCGCGGCGATGGCCGTCTTCCTGTGGGTCCTGCTGCCGACGGCCAACAACGTGGGGCCGACCGCCCCCGTCGACCCGGACTTCGAGCAGAAGCGCCGCTAGCGAATCCCGGTGTCGTAGGAGACCTGCAGCTCGGTCATCGGCTGACCCGCCTCCACCTCGACGACCATCGGCGCCGGGGTTCCCATCAGGCCATCGACAGGCTCCGCTGTCAGCGTGTAGCTCCCCGGTGGCAGCTCGACCGTGAACGCCCCGTCGGCGGCTGACGTCGTCCGCGCCACCTCGGTGCCTCCCCGATCGGTAAAGACGAGTACCGCACCGGCCACCGGGCGCTCGGCACAGGCCGGGTCCGGCGGTTCGCGCTCGACCGGGCAGGTTGGTCCCGCCGACACGATGCCGCGGACGCCGGTCGCGGCGGGGAGGTCGTCCCCCTCCTCGCGAAGCAGCTCGACGCTCCCGTCCCGCCCCACGGCATAGGTCCAGCGGTGCTCGTTGATGCAGCCCGCCGGGCAGTCTCCCCAACCGATGCGGATCAGCACCTGCCAGCCGTCGGCCGCCTCGGACACCTCGAACCACGATGCCTGGCCGATGAGGTGGTCGTCGCGCGGCCCGATCCCCGCGAAGCGTGGCTGCTGCGCGAGCGCCAGCCGTCCCGCTGTCGCGGCATCGGCCACCCCGGTCACACCGGCGGGAGCGCACGCCGAAAGCGCGAGAAGCAGGGCGAGTGCCGCGAGCGCGCGGATGCTGGGCCGTCGTGGCATGTAGCCGGGACGCGCTCGGCCGCGAACGGGTTCCATTCGGAAGGGGATCGGCTGCAAGCACGCACGCGCGAGCGGGCCGCTATGGCGTGAGCGTGCTTCGCAGCTCCAAGTAGCGATTGATCAACGCAGTGAACGTGGTGGGATCGGTTTCGGGCAGCAGGTGGTCGGGGTGGTCCATCCATGATTCGAGCGCGGTGTGGTCAGGGCGACCCCCCGTGACCTCTTCGAAGATGTGCGCACGTTCCATCGCGAGGTCGACCCACTCGGCGTCGCTGGTGGCGCTGTCGCCGCCGTTGTAGATGACCGCGACCGGCACGCCTCGAGCCTCAGCCTCCTGCTCCGTGGCGAGGACGATCGCCGGCCAGTCCGCGACCGACCAATCGACGTCGATATGGAGGAAGGCGTACGGCTTGCCGGTGGCAGCTGCGTAGGCGGCGAGCCATCCGCCGATATCCGCGGCTGAGATGCCGGCCCACATCGGCTCGTCACCACCGATCAGGATCGAGGCGTCGTAGCCTCGGACCTGGTTGACGAAGAACACCGCGTGTTGCGCGGCCTCCTCGACCGTCCATTGGCATGTATTGGTCGCTCGCTCCCGCACCCCGAACGCGTACGGCTCGTCCCACACGATGAAGTCGACGTGGCCACCGGCGTCGCGAATCTTCCACAGCGGCTCGAGGCCGGCGTCGAAGCCCTCCACGCCGGCGCCACAGCCGACCTGGCCGGCGGAGAAGGCGCCGATGGCGAGCGCCAGCTTCATGCCGCGCGACGCGACCCCGGTCACCACCTGTCGCAATTCAGCGGGTGTGGCGTAGTTCATGATCCACGAGGAGGCGATCTCGAAGACGTCGACGCTGGCCGCAGCGTTTGCCCAGGGCGCGTCCGCCTGCCACAGATCGAGGTAGTCGACCGAGCCGTCGGCGAACGGCAGGGTCGATCCAGGCGGCAGCGGCGGCAGCGCGAAGAGCCAGACCGACCCCGGGATCGACAGCACTGGGACCGGCGTTGCCACGGTCGTCGCGGCCGGGCCGGAGGTCGCCGACGGCGTCGGCGTGGGCGCACCCGTCGCGGGTGGCTGCGTCTCACAGCCCACGAGGCCGATGAGCGTGATCGCGATGAGGCTACGGCGCAGGACGACCCGGACCACCGCGGCACAGTATAACTCTGCCGTTCATCGGCTTGGACGGGCCGAAAACGGCCCAAGCCGAGCGTGAGAGTGGCTCCGGCGGTAGGACTCGAACCTACGACCAAGCGGTTAACAGCCGCCCGCTCTACCACTGAGCTACGCCGGAACGCGCCGCGGATGATACCCGCCCCTCAGGGGAGGGTCTACTCGAGGTAATCCTTGAGCTTCCTGCTTCGGCTCGGATGGCGCAGCTTCCGCAGCGCCTTGGCCTCGATCTGCCGGATCCGCTCGCGGGTCACGTTGAAGTCGCGGCCGACCTCCTCGAGGGTCCGGCTGCGGCCGTCCTCGAGCCCGAAGCGGAGCTGGAGCACGCGTCGCTCGCGCGGGGTGAGGCTGTCGAGCACGCCCTCCACCTGCTCCTTCAGCAGCTGATGGCTGGCCGCGTCGGCGGGAGCCACGCTGGCGAGGTCCGGGATGAAGTCGCCGAGGTGGCTGTCCTCCTCCTCGCCGATCGGCGTCTCGAGGCTGACCGGCTCCTGGCTGACCTTCATGATCTCGCGTACCTTCTCCGGCGAGACGGTCTGCGGCCCGGCCGCCTCGCGCTCGTCGGTCTCGGCCTCGGTCGGCTCGCGCTGGAGCTTGTCGCGCAGCTCGCGGATGATCTCGTCACGGCTCATGCGCCGCGCGATCTCCTCCACGGTCGGCTCGCGGCCCAGCTCCTGGAGCAGGGTGCGGCTGACCCGGATCAGGCGGTTGATCGTCTCGACCATGTGGACCGGGATGCGGATCGTGCGGGCCTGGTCGGCGATCGCCCGGGTGATCGCCTGTCGGATCCACCAGGTGGCGTAGGTGCTGAACTTGAAGCCCTTCTCGTAGTCGAACTTCTCGACCGCCCGGATGAGCCCGATGTTCCCCTCCTGGATGAGGTCCAGGAAGCTCATGCCCCGCCCGATGTACTTCTTGGCGATGCTGACCACCAGGCGCAGGTTGGCCTCGGTCAGCCGCTTGCGGGCATCGACGCTCTGCTCGACCAGGCGCCCGGCGCGCTTCTCGAGCGGCACCTCCGGCGCGATGGTTGGGTCGTAGCCGAGCTCGTGCAGGTACGCGGCATCGTTGCCGTCCTCGATGTAGGCCCGCACGATCCCCTGCGCCGTCTCGCGCGCCCAGCGCTCGAGCTCGACCAGCTCGGTCGCGCCGGCGTGGTCGAGGGCACGCTGCCGGTAGGTGTGGCCGAAGAGGATTGCCTCCTTCAGCGTCTCACCGGGATCCTCAGCGATCGTCTTCATGATCGACTCGGCGTGCATGATCCGCTCGCGGGCCTCGTCGTCGAGGTCCGGCGCGCGGCGCGCCTTGCTGAACTTCACCGATGGCGGGCTGATCGTCTCCTTGCGCTTGGCAACCCACCAGTCGATCGCGTCCCGCGTCACGCGGGCCGAGTCCTTCGGCAGGTCAAAGGCCCGCATCGCGGCCATGCTGCGGGCCTTCGGCTCGGAGTTCGAGCTGACCCAGGTGTAGAGGTTCACCAGGGCGCGCGCCGGGTCCTCGACCGCCAGCTCCCCCAGCTCGATGGCCTTGGCCAGCACCACCTCCTCCTCGGCGGTTAGGAGGGCGACCTTGCCGATCTCCTTGAGGTACATGCGCACCGGGTCGTCGATGCCGATCAGGTCGGCCGCCAGCGCGTCGAGATCCTCGTCGATCCCCTCGCGCTTGATCACCGCGGCGGCCTCTTCGGCGTCGAGGCCGGCCTCCGCGATCAGGGTCGGGTTGTTGTCGGCGTCGAGGACCTCGACCCCGGACTCCTCCGCGGCCGCGTAGAGCTCCTCGATCTCGCCGGGATGCTGCTCCGGCTGCGGCATCGCCTGCAGGATCTGGTCGTGGGTGATGAAGCCCTCGTCGCGTCCCTTGGCCAGGAGGCTCTCGAGCGCGGCCCCCATCGTCTTGCCCGACTCCGTCGAGCCGGCCTTGCGACGCGCTGCCTTCGGTGATGCCTCGGGAGCCACCTTGGGCTGAGCGGCCTTCGGCGCAGCAGCCTTGGGCGCAGCAGCCTTGGGCGCAGCAGCCTTGGGCGCAGCAGCCTTGGGCGCAGCAGCCTTGGGCGCAGCAGCCTTGGGCGCAGCAGCCTTGGGCGCGGCGGCCTGTGCCTTGCCGTTGGAGGCGGCCTTCGAGACCTTGACTGCGGCCTTCGGCTGCTCGGATGCGGGAGCCGCCTTGCGGGACGGCTTCGCCACGACGGCAACGGCCGCCGGCTTCGCCGCCTTGACGGGCTCCTTCTTCATCGGCTCACGGGTGATGGTCTTGGCCACGATCAGCTCCTCCTGACACCGACCGCCTGGGCCGGAGACTCCATTGCCTTGTTGAGATCGGCCTTCTCGCGGCCGAGCTGGTTGATCTGTTGCTTGAGCGCGTCGAGCGAGGCCGCGTCGTCTTCGCGCTGCGCCTCGACGAGCAGCAGCTGTCCGTCGTGGATCGCCTCCTCGATGCGTGCGGCCCGCAGGCGCAGCAGGCACATACGCAGCTGGGTACGCGCCTCGCCCGGATCGAGCGGGCCGCCATCCCCGTTGGCGGCCAGCGCGGCGAGCAGCTCGCGCGCCAGGCCGGCCGTGGCGGGGTCCAGGCCGGCGACGAACGCCTCGAGGTCGGCTGCCGTGCCCGCTCCCTGCGCCACCCGCTCACGCCAGGCCTCGACCAGCGCGCTCGGCGCGGCATCGCGGAACGGGAGTGGCTCGTCGATCGGCAGATCTGCGGTGAGGGCGGGATACCGAAGGAGGAGAGCGAGAGCCTCGCGCTCGAGCGGCGCGAGCGACTGCGCCCCGGAGGGAGTGGTCCCCGGACCCACCGGCAGCGGCGCGAGCCGCGGCGCGCGCCTGACCGGCTCCCGCGCAAGGGCCTCCAGGAGGACGCGCTCCTCGACGTTGACCATCCGCGCCAGGCGCTGCAAGTAGAGGCTGCGCTCCACCGGGTCGCCCACGCGCTTAAGAAGCGCGAGGGCGCGGCCGGTGAGCTCGCGCTTGCCGGTGATGCTGTCGAGGTCGACGTCAGAGGCGGTGCGCTCCATGAAGTACTCGATCACCGGCTTCGCCTCGGCGACGGCCTTGCGCCACGCGTCGGGGTCGTTGCGGATGAGCTCGTCAGGGTCCTTCCCGGCCGGGACCCGCACCACGCGCACCTTGCTGACGGACTGGTCCGGCCCCAGTTCCTCGAGCAGGCCGCGCTGGGTGGCCGCCTCGCCGGCAAGGTCGACGTCGTAGGCGAGCGCGATCCCGTCGGCGTACCGGGTCGCGAGCTCGATCTGTCCCCGCGTCAGGGCGGTTCCGAGGCTGGCGACGACGTTCTGGAAGCCGGCCTGGTGCGCGGCCATCACATCGGTGTAGCCCTCGACGATGACCGTCAGCTTCTCGCGCCGGATGGCGGACTTGGCGAGGTCGAGGCCGTAGAGGGTGTGGCTCTTGTCGAAGAGCGGTCCAGCGGGAGAGTTCAGGTACTTGGGACCCTCGGCGCCGGGCATGATCCTGCCGCCGAGTCCCACCGCCCGGCCGGAGGCGTCGCGGATGGGGATGATGATCCGGCCCCGGAACTTGTCGATCACGCCGCCACGGTTGGACACCGAGGCGAGCCCTGCCGCCAGCAGCTCGTCATTGCTGAAGCCGCGACCGACCAGTCGGCGGGTGAGCGCATCCCAGCTGGTGGGGGCGTAGCCGATGCCGAAGCGCTCGAGCGTCTCCGCCGTGAGCCCGCGCTCGTCGAGGTAGGATCGGGCCTTCTCGGCTTGGGGCGCCTGCAGCAGGACCTCCCGATACCAGGTGATGGCGGCCTCGAGCGCCTCGCGCAGGCGGCGCCGATGCCGATCCTCCTTGGCGGTCTGGGCAGAGAGCTCGACGCCCGCCTTCTCGGCGAGCCGCGAGAGTGCTTCGCGGAAGTCGATGCCGTCCCGGCGCATGATGAAGGTGAAGATGTCGCCACCTTCCCCGCAGCCGAAGCAGCGCCAGCTTTCCCGATCGGGCGTGACGATGAAGGAAGGGGTCTTCTCAGCGTGGAACGGGCAGAGGCCCTTGTAGGCAGAACCGGCCCGCTTGAGGGCGACGGTCTCGCCGACCACGTCGATGACGGGGAGCTTGGATTTGATCTCGGCGGCAATGCCGGATGCGGTCATAGGGAAGGGCCACCCTGCGCTGCGCGGCGCATTGTCAAGGGCTTGTCAAGAGGGATGGCGGCATCTTACCACAAAGTCAAGGATCCACGCTCCCGATGAGCTCAAAACGATGGGTTTGCCCATTCGGAATAGACTTGGCAGTCGCTGATCCCCGCTCATGCCATGGAGAAGTCCCACGGCCGCTCTGCAGCCCTCACCCGCCGCGCACGACGACGCCACGATGGCGGCCGCCTTCCGCGACCTGCACGGGCCGCGGCTGCACGGCTTCGCCCTGCTCGTGACGCTCGGCGACGCCCCGGCGGCGGAGCGTGTGGCGGGCTTCGCGCTCGCCGCCGGGGCGCGGCAGGCGGCTGCGCTCCGCCACCCCGAGCGGGCCGCGGCGTGGCTCCGGGCGCGCACGCTGCGCCTGTTGCACGAGCGCGGCTCCATGCCGGGACGAACGCCGGCCGAGGAGCGTCGCGCGGCCCTTGCCACGCTCGGCGCGGATGAGATCGTCTATCGAGGGCTCGCCAGGCTCACGCTCGACTCGCGCGCGGCCCTCGTCGTCTCGGCCATCGAACGCTTCGACCCGATCGACGTCGAGACGATCCTGGACGCGGCGCCGGCCGCGACGCGGCATGCGGTGGCGCGGGCGCGAGACCAGTACCTGCGCCTCGCCGCGCGCAGATCGGCCGATGAGCCAGAGACAGCTTCTGATCAGCCGATGGGCGAGCTTGCGAGCCGCGTTACGGAGCTTGCGGCGCGGGCCTTCTCGAGCGGGGAGGCGCCCCGGTGAACGAGGCGCACCAGCGTTTCCACGACTGGCTGACAGGCGGCGCCGAAGGCGATCCTGCGCGCGACGTGGCGGTGCACGCATCGGTCTGCCCCGGCTGCCGCCAGTCGATGGACGCCCTCGACCTGCTCGGCAGCGTCAACACCGGCCTGGCCCGGATGCCCGTCCAACCGACGGGGCGGGAACACAGCCGGCTGGTGATGGCGGGACGGCTCATGGGCGCGACCGCGGTGCTCTTCAGCGCGGCGATCCTGGGGGTTGGGGTCGCGCAGCTAATCGGCGTCTCGCGTGCGAACGGGCCCGTGGCGCAGGCGAGCGCGACCCCGGACCAGGGGGTGCTGGCGGAGACCGCGACTCCCCAGCCGAGTCAGCCCGAGCCGACCGCGACGGGACCAGATGAGACGTTGACCCCGTTGGGACCCCCCGGACCGACGCATGCCCCTCCCGCGGTGACCCCCACCCCTCGTCGAACCGCGGCCCCGACGCCGGTGGTAAGTCCGGTTGCGACGCCCATACCGAGCGCTACCCCGCTCCCGACCGCGCTGCCGACGCCCATGCCGACGCCGACGCCAACGCCAACGCCAACGCCAACGCCGACCCCGACGCCGACGCCGGTTCCGCCGACCGATACCGATGGGGACGGCGTAACCGATGTGGACGAGCTCACATACGGATCAGACCCGAACAACAACCTCAGCACGCCCGAGAATTCGCTGTATGCCGCATCCACGTGCACGGACGGCATCGACAACGATCTGGATACCCTCACCGACGTGGACGACCCAGGCTGCCCCTGACCGCGGATCGCGGCTACCTGTCGCGGACCTCGGCTGATGCGAGGGCCGCCTGGGCGGCGGCGAGACGCGCGACCGGGACCCGGAACGGCGAGCAGGAGACGTAGTCCAGGCCGATCTCGTGGCAGAAGGCGATGCTGGCCGGATCGCCGCCATGCTCCCCGCAGATCCCGACCTTGAGTCCGGGGCGGGTCGCGCGACCCTTCTCCGTCGCCATGCGGACGAGCTGTCCCACGCCCTCGCGGTCGAGCACCTGGAACGGGTTCTCGGGCAGGATCTTGCGCTCGACGTACTGGAGCAGGAACTTGCCCTCCGCATCGTCGCGCGAATAGCCGAATGTCATCTGGGTCAGGTCGTTCGTGCCGAAGCTGAAGAACTCGGCGTGCTCGGCGATCTGGTCGGCGGTCAGGGCGCCGCGCGGGACCTCGATCATCGTCCCGAACTTGTAGTGGACCTGCTGCCCGCTCTCCTCGACGATTCTGGTCACCTCGGCCTCGAGCACGCGGCGGGTCTCCTTCAGCTCGTTCACGTGCCCGACCAGCGGGATCATGATCTCGGGCAGCGGAGTCTTCCCCTCTGCCGCCACCCGCGCGGCGGCGGCGAGGATGGCGCGCGTCTGCATCCGGACCACGTCCGGGATCATCAGCCCGAGCCGCACGCCGCGCATGCCGAGCATCGGGTTCTGCTCGCGCATCGCCTCGACCGCGGCAAGCAGCTCCTCCGCCTCGGCGAGCTCCGCCCCGACCCCTGGTCCGCCGAGGTCGTTCTCCTCCAGCGTCTGCAGGCGCGTCGTCTTCGCGATCAGCTCGTCGGCGGAGGGCAGGAACTCGTGCAGCGGCGGGTCGATGAGGCGAATCACGACCGGCAGGCCGTCCATGGCGCGGAAGAGGCCGGCGAAGTCATCGGTCTGGAGGTGCTGGAGCTCGGCCAGCGCGTCGTCGAAGGTGGCGACCGTCTCGGCCTCGTCGGGAGAGATCTCGTGACCGGCGGCCTGCCGCTGCTTCGCGCTCGTGGCGCGTGTCGCGGCCAGGATCATGCGGCGCACGGTGGGCAGCCGCTCCTCCTCGAAGAACATGTGCTCGGTGCGGCACAGGCCGATTCCCTGCGCGCCGAAGGCGCGAGCGCGCTCGGCGTCGCGCGGGTAGTCGGCGTTGGCCCAGACCTGCAGGCGGCGCACCGCATCGGCCCAGCCGAGGAGGGTGGCGAGGTCGTGCTCGTCCTCGAATCGGGCCTCGATGGTCGGCAGCTCGCCGGCGAAGATCTCGCCCGTGGTGCCGTCGATGCTGATCATCTCCCCTTCGCGGACGGTCGAGCCGCCGGCTCGCATCGTGCGCTCGGCGTAGTCGATCTGGAGCGACTCGGCGCCGGCCACACAGGGAAGGCCCATGCTGCGGGCCACGACCGCCGCGTGGCTGGTCGCGCCACCGCGCGCCGTGAGCACGCCCCGTGCCGCAAGCATGCCGTGCACGTCGTCCGGGCTGGTCTCGATGCGCACCAGGATCACTGGGTGGCCGGCCGCCTTCGCCTCTTCGGCGCGATCCGGGTCGAAGATCGCCTGCCCGGTGGCCGCCCCCGGCGACGCGTTGAGGCCCTTGGCCAGGAATCGGTCGCTTGCCTTGCCCTTGGCCGCCTCGTCGAAGCGCGGCAGCAGGAGCTGGACGATCTGCGCCGGCTCGACCCGCCCCAGCGCCTCCTCGCGGGTGAGGATCCCCTCCCCCGCCATGTCGACCGCGATCTTCACCGCCGCCGGCGCGGTGCGCTTCGCGGAACGCGTCTGGAGCATGTAGAGCTTCCCACGCTCGATCGTGAACTCGAGGTCCTGGACGTCGCGGTAGTGGCGCTCGAGCCGCTCGCCGATCTCGGTGAACTGCTGGTACACCTCCGGCAGCTCGTCGCGCATCTGGCTGATCTTGGCCGGGGTGCGCACGCCGGCCACGACGTCCTCGCCCTGGGCGTTGGTCAGGTACTCGCCATAGAGCACTCGCTCCCCGGTGTTCGGGTCGCGGGTGAAGGCGACACCGGTGCCGGAATCGGCGCCCATGTTGCCGAAGACCATGGTCACGATGTTCACCGCCGTGCCCAGGTCGTGCGGGATCTTGTTGAACTCCCGGTAGTCGTGCGCCCGCTTGCCAAACCAGGAGTCGAAGACGGCGCGAACGGCCAGCTCCAGCTGGCGGTATGGATCGGTCGGGAAATCCTCGCCGGTGGCCTCACGGACGATGGCCCGGTACGCATCGGCCGCCTCGCGCAGGTCGTCCGCGGTCAGGTCCGTGTCGAGCTTCACGCCGCGGCGCTCCTTGAGCGCGTCGAACGGCTCGTCGAACTCCGTGGCCGGGATGTCGAGCACGATCCGCCCGAACATCGCGACGAAACGACGCCAGGCGTCGTAGCCGAAGCGCTCGTTGCCGGTCAGCGCGATCAGGCCGGCCACGGTGTCGGGGTTCAGGCCGAGGTTCAGGACGGTGTCCATCATCCCTGGCATGCTGAAGGCCGCTCCCGAACGGACGCTGACGAGGAGCGGGTTGGCCGGGTCGCCGAAGCGCTTGCCGGACTCCGCCTCGACCGCGGTCATGTGCGCCAGCACGTCGTCCCACAGCCCGTCGGGCAGCTCCTTGCCGGCCGCGTAGTACGCATTGCAGGCCTCGGTCGTGATCGTGAAGCCGGGTGGCACCGGGAGGCCGGCGTTCGTCATCTCGGCCAGGCCGGCACCCTTCCCGCCGAGGAGTGCGCGCATCGCGGCGTTCCCCTCATGGAAGGTGTAGATCAGCTTCGCGGCGGTCGTGGCCATGCGGCGGTCGGGCTCCTCATGTGGGGATCGCGGGAGACCTGATTCTACGGCCTCCGGCCGGACAGACGGCGACGACCAGGCGGCCGGTAGCGCACTTCGAGCAGCGGCCACAGGTCGTTCAGGAGGATCTGGTAGTCGCCCCCGATGAGCGAGGCACGCAGGCGGCCGGTGCGGATCAGGCGACGGACGTGCTCCGGGTGAAAGCCGAGGATGATCCCGACCTGTCGCGTCCCCACCGTCAGCGCCTCGGGGTCGACGTCGGCCGACGCCTCCATGCCGGCCATGGCGACCGCCATGGCCTTGGCGCGATCGGCGGTCAGGGCCACGGCCTCGGGCTCCGGGCGCCGCATGCCGCTCGCCATGGCGGCGGCGAGCCGCTCGCGCAGGTCGCCGACCTTCATCGGATCCACAGCCAGCCGCGACCGAGCGCGAAGCCGAAGAGCCACTCCCACGAGGCCAGCAGGCTGCCCAACCAGCCGGCGCGCTCCCGATACAGCGACCGGGCCTTGGCCTGGACCCGCTGCTGGTCGGAGCCCGACAGCTCGCGCGCCAGCTCCCCGAACCCGTCGAAGGCGGCTCGCCGGCGGCCAGCCAGCCACTGCGCGTCGCTCATCGCCTCGCGAGCGCTCGCGTCACCCGGTCGCAGGTCGGATGCGCGAGTCGCCGCCGACAGGGCCGCCGGGTCCCCGGTGTGGATCAGGCCGCGGGCCAGGGCAAGCTGCGCCTCGAAGCTGCCCGGATCGAGCCGCACGGCGCGCCGGGCGGCCTCGACCCCCTTCTCGGCTTCCGAGGCCTCGATCCGCTCGGCCGCCTCGGCGACGGTCCAGGCCACCTGGGCCGGATCCTGGCGGGCGAGCCGTGCGTACTCGGCCGCCGCATCGGCGTGCTCGCCGCGTCGCGACTGGATCTCGGCCAGCAGCTCACGGTAGCGAACCTCGTCGGGGTCGAGCCGGACCGCGTCCATCGCGTCGGCCTCCGCCTCCTCCAGGCGACCCAGGGCCAGGTGCGCCCGTGCCCGTGCCTCGTGCGCAGCGTCGTCGCCCGGCCGCTCGGCCAGGATCGCGTCCTGGCGACCGATCTCACGCCGCTGCGCGAGCTCGTCCATCGGCTCAGCGCTCGGCAGCCGGCTCACGTGCGGTCCCCTGCCAGGGCGCGCCCGCGATGAGGGCAGCGAGCCGCTCCGCGAGGGCGCTCAGGGCGACGCGCTCCTGGGTCATCGAGTCCCGCTCCCGGATGGTCGCCGCCCCATCCTCGAGCGTCTCGACGTCCACCGTCACGCAATACGGCGTCCCGATCTCGTCCTGCCGCCGATACAGCTTGCCGATGCTGGCGGTGTCGTCATAGGTGGCGGCCATCGTGGCTCGCAGGTCGGCCGCGAGGCGCTGCCCGCGCTCGACGAGCTCCGGCCGATTGCGGAGGAGCGGCATGACCGCAACCTTGATCGGCGCCAGCGAGGGGCGCAGGTGGAGCACGACGCGCTTCTCGCCCTCGACCTGCTGCTCCTCGTACCCATCGAGCAGGACGGTGAGCACCGCCCGATCGACCCCCATGGCCGGCTCGATGACGTAGGGAATCACGTGCTCCCCGCTCGCCTCGTCGAAGATCGAGAGCGATTTGCCGGATCCGGCGGCGTGGGCCTTCAGGTCGAAGTCGGTGCGGTCGGCGATCCCCTCCAGCTCCGACCAGCCCATCGGGAAGGCGTACTCGACGTCGGTCGTCTGGCGGCTGTAGTGCGACAGCTCGTCGGGGTCGTGCGGCCGCAGCCGAAGGCGGTCGGCGCCGATCCCCATGGCATCGGTCCACCATCGGTGCCGCTCGGCGACCCAGTAGGCGAACCACTCCTCCTCCTGCGAGGGGTGCACGAAGAACTCCATCTCCATCTGCTCGAACTCGCGGTCGCGGAAGATGAAGTTGCCCGGCGTGATCTCGTTGCGGAAGCTCTTTCCGATCTGGGCGATCCCGAACGGCAGCTTCTTGCGGGTGGTGGTGGCCACGTTCTCGAAGTTCACGAAGATGCCCTGTGCCGTCTCGGGGCGCAGGTAGGCGACCGATGCCGACTCCTCCACCGGGCCGACATGGGTCCGGAACATGAGGTGGAACTGCCGCGGCTCGGTCAGGGTCCCGCGGTTGCCGCAGTTCGGGCAGGCGATCTCGGACGGCGGGCCCTTCAGGTCGTCGGCGCGGAAGCGGAGCTTGCAGTTGCGACAGTCGACCATCGGGTCGCTGAAGCCGGCCACGTGGCCGGAGACCTCCCACACCCGCGGGTTCATGACGATCGCCGCGTCGAGCCCGACGATGTCGTCGCGCAGCTGGACCATCGCCCGCCACCAGGCGGCCTTGACGTTGTTCTTGAGCTCGACGCCGAGCGGCCCGTAGTCCCAGAAGCCGCCCATCCCACCATAGATCTCGCTCGACGGGAAGACGAACCCGCGGCGCTTGGCGAGGCTGACGATGAGCTCCATGTTCGGCGCGGGCATCGCGGCCGAGTCTAGCGCAGCGGGACCCGCTCGCCGAAGACCCGCAGCAGCACCCGACGCCCAGCAGCCCCAGCGTTGCGCCGTAGACGATGCGGCTGAGGGCGGAGATGGTGGCGAACTCCTGGTAGGGGCGGATATCCAGCCAGCCGGGTAGAGCGTCAGCTGGAATGCCTCCAGGAAGAGCTCGAATTCCGGTTCGAGGTCCGGTTCGAGGACCGGTGGCTGGGTCATGGGCGGTTGACCTCGTCGGGGCTCGGGATTCGAATCCGCATCCTGACGATCCCCGCTACCCTATGCCGACCATGACCGATCAGGGGCCCTCCACGCTCACCGACGCGGATGCCGCTGCCGCCGCCGAGCTGCGTTCGTCGTTCGGGTTCCTGCGCGACGTCGTCGCCGAGATGGAGCGCTCCGTCCCCTACGCGGCGGCGCTCATGCGATCCAGCGAGGGCCTCCGAGTCGACCTCCGCGACGGTGGCCAGACGGCCAATCGCCTGGACCCCGTCACGGGCGTGGTGCTCACCGCGTCCAACGGCCACGCGCTCGAGGAGACCGCCACCGACCGCACCGACCCCGACTCGATCCGGGCCGCGGCCTCCGAGCTCGTGGCCAGGATCCGCGCGACCAGCACGAATGGCACCGGGCCGACGCTCGACATCGTGCCGGAGGCGCCGTCGGACGCCGACTACGCCACGCCGATGGAAATCGATCCCGCCAGCCTCACCCTGCGGGAGAAGCTGGCCCGGTACGAGGCGGTCCGACGCCGGCTGCGCGAGTCCGACCGGCGCGCGGTCCAGGCATCGGCCGGATACGGCGAGACGCTGCAGCGGACGGTCTTCGTCAACCGGGTCGGGATGGCGACCCAGCAGGTGCGCCGCACGACGCTCGCCCTCATCCTCTTCGTCTCGGACGGGCAGCAGCAGCGCTACGACTACCTCGGCCGAGGCGGCACCGGTGGGCTCGAGGTGGTCGACATCACCGAGGCCGACCTCGCCGAGCAGGCCGAGACCGCGGTCGGCCTCCTCACCGCCCGCCCGGTCCCGGCTGGCGTGTACGACATCGTCGCCGATTCGTCGGTGACCGGGACGATCGCCCACGAGGCGTTCGGCCACGGCGTCGAGACCGACATGTTCCTGAAGGAGCGGGCGCGAGCGGCCCACTACGTCGGGCAGCGGGTCGGGTCGGAGCTCGTCAACATCGTCGACGACGCGACGGTCCCCGGTGGCTACGGCGGCTACTACATCGACGACGAGGGCCAACCGGCCTCCCCGACCACGATCATCCGTGACGGAGTCTTCCAGCGGGGCCTCACCGACCTCTACTCCGCAACGCGGCTCGGGATCCCGCGCTCCGCCAACGGACGGCGCGAGAGCATCCACCGCAAGGCGTATGCGCGCATGTCGAACACCTTCTTCGCCCGCGGCACGCACACGCCCCAGGAGCTGTTGGGCAGCCTCGACGACGGGCTGTTCGTGTGCCGCGCGCTCAACGGGATGGAGGATCCCAAGGGCTGGGGCATTCAGATCTGGACGAACTTCGCCCGCGAGTACAAGAACGGGAAGCCCACCGGCGTCCTCTATGCCCCGGTCGCCATGACCGGCTACGTTCCCGACGTCCTGGCCGACGTTTCGATGGTCGCCAACGACTTCCTGATCACCCCCGGCACCTGTGGCAAGGGCTGGAAGGAGCTCGTCCCAAACGGCTCCGGCGGGCCGCACATCCGCACCCGGCTGCGACTGGCCTGAGCCGATGGAGCAGCGCATCATCGACGCCCTGCGCGCCCACGCGGGCATCCACGACTGGACGCTCCGCCTGGAGCGGACGCGCGGCGTCCAGATCTACCTGGCCGGGCCGGACATCGAAAGCGTCCGCCAGGTCGAGCGCGAGGCATACGAGGTCGAGGTCTTCAATGACCATCCCGCCGCGTCGGGCGCGAGCGGATCGGAGATGGCCCGCGGCGGAGCGACGATCCCGCTTGCCCGGGTGGACCTCGACCACCTGCCGGCGATCCTCGACGACGCCGTGACCATGGCGAGCCTCATCGACAACCCGCCGTGGGTGCTGACCGGCGCGGCGCCGATGCCGGACGTGGCGCTCGCCGACCCCCGCCTGGTGGCGGCGGCAGATGCGACGGCGGCGGGCCTCGAGGCCGCCGACCAGATTAGGGAGCTGGCCGAGCGGGAATCGGCCTCCGGCGTGCGCCTGAGCGGGGCGGAGCTGTTCCTGACCTATTACGAGGCGGAGCTGGCCAACAGCCAGGGAGCCGAGGCGTCCGCCACCTCGACGCGGATCCTCATGGAGCTCACCCTGCTGGCGCGCGGCACCCAGGACGAGACCGAGTACTTCCGCCAGGTCGAGTCCCGGCAGCTCGCCGACCTCGCCCTGGAGGAGACCGTAGCGGTGGGTGCCCAGCTCGCTCGCGACAAGCTGGGTGCGGCCGCCCCGAGGACGCGGATCGGCCCGGTGGTCATCTCGGGCGAGGCGCTGAACCAGATGATGGCGGGGCAGGTCACCGGTGCGCCGGGCGCCTATGTCTTCCAGACGCTGGCGCGGACCGCCTACGAGAACCTGTCGCGCTTCGAGCTGGCCGCGTCGATCTATGGCGATCTCGAGCCGACCGGCGACCGCGTCACGATGCGGGCGAACGCGCGCCGGCCGTTCGGCGTCAGCAGTTACCGCTGGGATTCGGACGGCATCCCGGCCCAGGACCTGCTGGTCATCGAGGATGGCATCCTGCGCGCGCGCCCCGCCACGCTGCGCTACGCGCAGTACCTCGGCGTTCCGGTCACGGGCCGGCCGGGGGTGGCGGAGATGGCGGTCGGCGCGACGTCGCGAGCGGACCTGCTGCAGGGCGACGGGCCGGTGCTCGAGGTGCTCGACTTCTCGGCGCCCAACGTCGAGCCACTGAGCGGCGACTTTGGGATGGAGATCCGGGTCGGCTACGAAACGAGCGGATCGGAGCGCCGCGCCGTCAGTGGCGGATCCGTGACGGGCAACCTGTTCGAGGCGATGGCCAACGCGCGCTTCTCGTCCGAGTCCCAGGCGTTCGCCCAGGTCGCCGGGCCGGCGTCGATCCGATTCGAGTCGCTCCAGGTGGCCGGCGAGGGCTAGGCCGGCGCCGGCACGCCGCGCAGCGCCACCTCGTCCAGGAAGTCGCGACTGCGCAGCTCGCGCTCGAGCACGGCGGAGACGCTCGCGTGCAGGAGGTGCTCCACCTCTCGCTGGGTGGCCGTCGGCACCCGCAGCCGCAGCACCTCGGTGAGGGCCGAGCGCTGCAGGTGGCGCATCACCTTCAGCGCCGATGCCGACAGCGGCCGGGCGCCGAGCGCGTCGTGCGAGCATTCCGGGCCGACGACGCCGCCCGCCACCGGGGAGTAGGCGTTCCCATCCGGCTCGATCTCGATGCCGCAGTCGAGGCACTGCGCCAGCTCGGGCCGGAAGCCCATCGCGTCGAGCAGGTGCAGCTCGAACCAGCGGGCGACGATCTCGCGTGACACGGCGGCCGGGGCGGCGTCGAGCGCGGCGAGCGCCTGCGCGAGGAGTTCGAAGGCCTGGTGCGACTCGGCTGACCCCTCGCAGAAGCGATCGGCCAGCTCGACGACGTACCACGCGGCGGCCGTCGAATGCAGGTCGTCGCGCAGGCCGAGATGCGGATCCTCGAGCGCGGCCTGGGTGACGACGTCGAAGGTCCGCCCCACGGCCAGCACCAGGTGGACGTCGCTGAACGGCTCGAGTCCCCCACCCAGCCGCGAGCGCGGGCGGCGGATCCCCTTCGCGATCACGCGCAGCTTGCCGAGGCGTGGCGTCAGCACGGTGAGGACGCGATCGGCCTCGCCGAGGTCCATGCTGCGCAGCACGATCGCCTCCGTCTTGTAGAGACGGGCTCGGCTCACGGGCGCGACGACCTCGGGTACCCTTGGTACGTGGACATCACGGGCCAGTTTAACGACCTGCTGATCGAGATCGAGACCGAGATGCGGTCGGTCATCGGCGAGCGCGACGGCCACGCCCGGCCGCTCTACGAGATGCTCGCCTACCACCTCGGCCTCGACGACACGGAGGGGCCGCGCGGCAAGCGGCTGCGTCCCCTGCTCGGCCTCCTCGCCTTCAAGTCGCTGGGCGGCGACTATCGCAAGACCCTGCCCGCGGCCGCGGCGGTGGAGCTGGGGCACAACTTCAGCCTCGTCCACGACGACATCGAGGACTCCGACCGCGAGCGGCGGCATCGGCCAACCCTCTGGGCGCTGTGGGGGGTGCCGCTGGCGATCAATGCCGGAGACGCCCTCTTCGCACTGTCTCGCCTCGCGCTCTACCGCCTCATGAAGGAGGAGGAGTACGAGCCGCAGAAACTCCTCGACGTGATGCAGGTCTACGACGAGACCTGCCTGGCCCTGTGCGAGGGCCAGTACCTCGACATCAGCTTCGAGCGGCGCACCGACGTGACGGTCGAGGAGTACCTCGAGATGATCTCCAAGAAGACCGCCGCGTTGATCGGGGCCTCGATCGAGACCGGCGCCATGATGGCCAGCGAGGACCCCGCGGTGGTGGTGGCATACCGGCGCCTCGGTCGCGACCTCGGGATGGCCTTCCAGATCGCCGACGACCTCAAGGGCAGCTTCTGGGCGAGCGCCGATTCGGGCAAGTCGGCCGCGGGCGACATCCGCAAGCGCAAGAAGACCTTCCCGGTGGTGTGGGCCATGCAGAACGCCGCCGCCGGTGAGGTCGAGCGCCTGGTCGAGATCTACCAGTCAGTCATGCACACCACGGACGGCTCCGTCTCGCGCGACGGCGATGCCCTCCTCTCCGACGAGCTGGTCCGCGAGGTGCTCGAGATCCTGGAACGTTCGGGCGCTCGCGCCGCGACGGAGCAAGAGGCGCGTCGCTACCGCGACCTGGCCCTCGGCGAGGCGCGCTCGCTGCCCGTCCCGGCCGAGCACCTGAACGAGCTGCGGGCGCTCGTCGAGAGCATGATCAGCGCCTAGTCGGCGTCGGTCGCGGCCAGCTCCTCGAGGGCGGACTCGGCCACCCGCGGACGGGTGGCGATGACCTTGGCGATGCGGCGCGGCTCGGCTGTCTCCACGGTCAGCGTGACGTCGCGGAACGGAACGACCGCCCCCGGCAGCGGGATGCGACCGACGCGGTGGACGATGAATCCCCCGACCGTGTCGTACTCGTCCTCGTCCTCCTCCTCGGTGTCGGAGAGCTCGAACAGGTCGCGCAGGTCGTCCATGCTGACCCGGCCGTCGACCCGGAAGGCGATGCGGTCCTCCTCCTCGAGCACCTCGACCAGCGGCTCCTCCTTGTCGTACTCGTCCTGGATCTCGCCGACGATCTCCTCGACCACGTCCTCCATGGTGATGAGCCCGGCCGTCCCGCCGTACTCATCCACGACGATCGCGATGTGGCGCTTGTCGACGCGCATCTCGTGCAGCAGCTCGTCGACCGGCTTCGTCTCGGGGACGTAGGCTGCGGGGCGCGCGAGGGCGCGAATGTCGATCTCCGACGATGGTCCCGCCCCGGGTCGCAGGAACGGGAGCAGGTCCTTGGCGTACAGGATGCCGACGATGTTGTCGAGGCTCTCCTCGTAGACCGGGACTCGCGAGTGCCCGGCGCGCACGATCATGTCGAGCACCTCCTCGACCGGGTCGTGCACCTCCACCGCGCGGATGCCGATGCGCGGGACCATCACCTGGTGGACCTTCGTCTCGGCCAGCTCGATGACCCCGTGGATCATCTCCTTCTCGTCCTCCTCGATCCCGCCCTGCTCGGTGCCGGTCTCGACCAGCATCTTCAGCTCCTCGGTCGACAGGTAGCCGGCCTGCGGCCGATCCTTGCCGCCGAGCGCGCGCACGAGCACGTTCGAGATCGTCGAGACGAGCCACACGATCGGTCGCAGGAGCCGATCGAACCATCCGATCGGCCGTGCCACGAAGATGGCGAACCGATCCGGGAAGGCAAGCGCCAGCGTCTTGGGCACCAGCTCGCCGATGATGATCGAGGCGAGGGCGATCAGGAGCGTGACGAGCACGAAGCTGATCTGGGGAGCCGAGTCCCGGATGAACGCGAGCGGGATCAGGCGCACGAGATCGGCCAGGCCGCCCGAGAACGAGACGGCGCCGAACGCCGAGGCCAGGAAGCCGAGGAACGTCAGCGCGATCTGGATGGTGGCCAGGAAGCGGCTCGGATCCTCGGTCAGGCGCTCCGCCACTCGGGCCGCACGACTCCCCTCCCCGACGAGCTGGCTGAGCCGGTGGCGCTTGACGGTGATCAGCGAGATCTCGCTCGCGGCAAAGAAACCCCCGACCAGGATCAGCGTGAGGACGATGGCGACATCGAGGACCGGGTTCCCGGTCCCTCCGCCTCCGGAAGTCTCAGGCATCGGCGTCCGGTTTCCGATGGCGGGTCCCGATGCGACGGGCCGGCATGCCGACCACGGTCTCGCCGGCGGGCACGTCGCGCGTCACGACGGCGCCGGCCCCGGTTCGCGCCCCCGCACCGATGTTGACCGGCGCGCGAAGCATCGTGTCGACCCCGATGAAGGCGCCGTCGCCGATGGTGGTGCGGTGCTTGGTTGTCCCGTCGTAGTTGGCGGTGATGGCTCCGGCGCCGATGTTGACGCCCTCGCCGAGCTCCGCGTCCCCCAGGTAGCTGAAGTGATGGATCTGCGTTCTCGCGCCAACCCGCGTCTTCTTGAGCTCGGCGGAGTTGCCGATCCGGCAGCGTGGCCCGATCTCGCAGCCGGGCCGGATATGGCTGTACGGCCCGATCTGCACGTCCTCGGCGACCGAGGACGCCTCCACCACGCTGGCCCACACCGTGGTGCGCGCGCCGATCTTCGAATCGACCACCTGCGACCACGGTCCGATGACAGCCTCGCCCGCGATCACGGTCGCCCCCGACAGGGTGGTCCCGGGCTCGATCCGTGCGTCCTCGCCGATCTCGACGCCGGCGTCGATGAAGGTGCTGACGGGGTCGACGATGGTGACCCCATTGCGCATGTGCCGCTCCGCGATCTCGGCGCGCAGGATCCGCTCCGCAGCCGCCAGCCCCGACCGATCGTTGATCCCCATCGCCAGCTCGGCCCGCGGGGCGCTGACGACGACCACCCCGCCGCCGTTGGCGGCTGCCATCGCGACGAGGTCGGTGAGGTAGTGCTCACCGGAGCTCGACGCGGGCACCGCGCCGATGTTGGCGCGCAGCCAGGCCGCATCGAACGCGTAGGTTCCGGCATTCACCTCGCCCAGCTGGCGCGTCTCGAGATCCGCGTCCTGCTCCTCGACGATGGCCGTCACCGAGCCATCCGGAGCGCGCACGATGCGTCCGTACCCAGCCGGGTCGGTGGGGCGCGAGGCGAGCAGCGCGATGCAGGCGCCAGCCGCGGCCTGCACGCTCAGGAGCTCTTCGAACAGCGCGGCCGGGACGAGCGGCGCGTCCCCCATCGCGATCACCACGCGCTGCGCATCGGCCGGGACGTGCTCGAGGCCGATCCGGACGGCGTCGGCGGTCCCCCGCTGCTGCTCCTGCCGGATGGTCGTCGCGCGTCCGTCGAGCGCGGCCTCGACCTGGTCGGCACCGTGTCCGACCACCACGACGGGCCGCTCGACGCCGGCGTCAGCAAGCGCGGCGAGCACGTGATCGAGCATCGAGCGACCAGCGAGCGGGTGAAGCACCTTCGGCAGGCGGGAACGCATGCGCGTCCCCTGTCCGGCGGCCAGGACGACCGCCGCGGTGGACATCACGATCGTTCAGGCTCCTCGTCGGGAGCGAGCGCCACCATCTCGATCTCCACCAGCGCGCCCTTCGGCAGCGCCTTGACCGTGACCGTCGAGCGGGCGGGGAACGGGGGCTGCAGGTGGCTGGCGTAGACCTCGTTGACCGCGGCGAAGTCGTCCATGTCGGTCAGGAAGATGGTCGTCTTCACCACCTGCCCGAAGCTCGAGCCCGCCTCGGCGAGCACCGCCGCGAGGTTGCGCAGGGCCCGATCGGCCTGGGCGGCGACGCCGTCGGCCAGCGAACCGTCCGATGGTTCGGCACCCACCTGGCCCGCGGTGAACACGAATCCGCCGACGCGGATCGCCTGGCTGTACGGGCCGATCGCGGCAGGGGCGGCGCTGGTCTGGACCTGGGCGCGGGCGGTCATGACTCCTCCATCGGGCATCGGCCTTCGATCATCCCATGCTCGGCGCCGGGGCGCCAGCATCCAGCGGCGCCTCGTCAAGCTCCACGATCGTCGCCGGCTCGGAGCGCAGGCGGGTCAGCGTGACCGCCGTCCCGGCCCCGCGTAGCCGGGTGGCGATGTCGGCGGCGCGCTCGGGGTCGTCGGTCAGCGCGAAGATCGTCGAGCCCGAGCCGGTCAGCCGCGGCTCCCCGCCCGCCGCCGCGAGCTCGCGCATGAGGTCGCCGAGCTCGGGACGCAGCCGCAGCGCCGGGGCGAGCAGGTCGTTGCCGTCCGGGCGCTCCGCTGCCAGGTCGCCCGGCCGCAGCTCGCCGAAGACGGCGGCCGTCGACAGGCGGAAGGCGGGCACGACGAGCACGGCATGCGTCCGCTCCGGCGTTGTCAGCGGCCGCACCATCTCGCCGATCCCCGTCACCAGGGCCGCCGCCGCCCCGGACGCGAAGAATGGCACGTCCGCTCCGAGCAGCGCGAGGGAGGCCAGGTCATCACTCGTCGCGGCCTCGGAGGCGCCGGCGGCTCGCCGGCCGATGCGCCACGCCGCGGCGGCGTCGGACGAGCCGCCGCCCAGGCCGGCCTCGGCGGGGATCCGCTTCTCGAGCGCCAGGCAGGCAAGGTCCGGCCAGCTCCCCAGCCCGGCCACCAGGCCGCGCCAGGCGAGGTTGCTCTCGTCGACCGGGATGCCTTCATCGGCCACAGCCTCGACGCGCAGGCCAGTGGCCCCGGGCAGCAGGAGGAGCCGATCCGCCAGCTCGAGCAGCACCATCTCCGTCTCGAGCAGGTGGAACCCGTCCGGGCGCTGTCCCACCACCCGCAACGACAGGTTGAGCTTGGCCGGCGCCTCCAAACTCAGGGCCGTCAATGGGATCAACCCTCGGCCGCCGGCTGCGCGAGGAGCGGAGCGAGCCGCCGGTGGAGGCAATCCCATTCCGCCAACGAGAGGGTCTGGGCACGACGCTCGGAGTCGATCGAGCACGCCGCGAACGCCTCGGACAGTCTCGTTCGGTCGACGGGCAGCTCCCGCCCGAGCGCGTTGTGCAGCTGCTTGCGCCGCTGGCGGAACCCCGCCTGCACGAGCCGGTAGAACGGCTCGCGACCGAGCCCGACGTCGACCTGGGGGGAGGGACGCCGACGCAGCCGAAGGATCGCCGAGTCGACCTCTGGAGCCGGCTCGAAGGCCGCCGCGGGCACCTGGCCGACGATCTCGGCATCGGCAACGTTCTGGACGAAGACCGACAGGTAGCTCATCTGGCCCGGCGGCGCGGCGACCCGGGCGGCAACCTCCGCCTGGACGAGGAGCACGGTGAGCAGCGGCGGCCGTTCCCCCTCCAGGAACGCGTGCAGCAGCGGGCTGGTGATGTGGTACGGGATGTTCGCGATCAGCTTGAACTCCTCCCCGGGGAAGCAGTCGCGCGGGTGGAGAGCGAGCGCATCGGCCTCGATCAGCTCGAATCCGGGCTCGTCGCCCAGCTCGCGACGCAGGTACGCCGCCAGGCGCGGATCGAGCTCCACCGCGATCACGGTCGCGCCCGCCGCGAGGAGGCGCCGAGTGAGGACGCCGAGCCCGGGGCCGACCTCGACCACCCGGTCGCCCGGGGCCAGCTCGGCCGCGTCGACGATCGCATCGAGGACCGCGGCATCGGTCAGGAAGTTCTGGCTCAGCGCCTTCCGTGGACGAAGGCCCTCGGCGGCGAGCAGCCGGCGCAGCTGGCCCGGCGTCGGTGGCAGCAGGCGCTCAGGCGCGAGCGGACCGCTCATGTGTCGGCCCACGACAGCGAGAGGTTCGGGATCGCCTCCAGCGCCGGCCCCGCGCGATCGCCGGCCACGAAGCGGAAGCCGGCCGCCGCCCCGATCATCGCGCCGTTGTCGGTGCACCAGGCCGGCGGAGGCACGAGGAGCGGCAGCCCGAGCGCTTCGAGACGGTTGCGCAGCTCCCTGCGCAGCGACCGATTGGCGGCCACGCCTCCGCCGATCGCCACGGCGGCCACGGCGTGCTCTTCGGCTGCGGCAACCGTCTTGGTGGCGAGTGCGTCCACGACGGCCTCCTCGAAGGCCGCCGCCAGCCCGTCGACCGGAATCGCGGCGCCGCGCTCGCGGTAGCCGGCGACCTCGCGCAGGACCGCTGTCTTCAGGCCGGAAAAGCTGAAGTCGTACGGACCGGCGGTGCGCGCTCGGGGGAAGCGGGTCGCCGCCGCCACACCCTCCGCCGCCGCGCTGATCGCGGGGCCGCCGGGATACGGCAGCCCGAGCAGGCGCCCGACCTTGTCGAACGCCTCGCCGGCCGCGTCGTCGACCGTCTGGCCGAGCAGTCGATAGCGACCGTGATCGGCCATCAGCACCAGCTGCGTGTGACCGCCGCTCACCACCAGGCAGAGCAGCGGGAACGGCGGCTCGGCGGGCAGCGGCTCGCCGGCTCCGACATCGGTCAGCCAGTTGGCGTAGATGTGGCCCTCGATGTGGTTGATGCCGACGAGCGGCAGGTCGTGCACGGTGGCGAGCGCCTTGGCCACGTTGACCCCCACCAGCAGCGAGCCGATCAGCCCCGGCCCGAAGGTCACCGCCACCGCATCCAGATCGTCCCATCCGACCTCTGCCTCGGCCATGGCCGCATCGACGGTCGGCACGATCCAGCGCAGCTGCTGCCGCGCGGCCACCTCGGGGACGATCCCACCGGTCGCGGCGTGCAGCGCGATCTGGGTGGCGACCTGGTTCGAGGCGATGCGCCGGCCGCCGCTGACGACCGCCACCCCGGTCTCGTCGCAGCTCGTCTCGATGGCCAGGATGCGCGGGCCGCTCATGACGCTCCGTCCCCCGCGGCGCGGACTCGTTCGGCCGTCAGCAGCGCCCGCATGCCGGGGCTCGCCAGGTCGGCAGTCGTCATGACCAGCGCATCCTCGCCGTCGTCGCTGTAGTAGGCGACCCGGCGACCCGTGACGGCGAAGCCGAACGACCGGTACAGCGCCTGGGCGGGCTCGTTGCTGACCCGGACCTCGAGCGTCATGCGCGTCGAGCCGAGCTGGATGGCCGCCTCGGCCAGCTCGAGCAGGAGGCGCCGCCCAACGCCGCGTCGCCGATGATCGGGATGCACGCCGAAGGTCGTGATGTGCGCCTCGTCGACCATCAGCCAAATGCCGCCGAAGGCCACGACCCGGTCACCGAGGCGCGCCACCCGGTAGTGGGCCAGGCGGTTCGCGCTGAGCTCCTGCTCGAAGGCGAAGGCGGGCCACGGGGCGCTGAAGCTGAGCCGCTCGATCTCGAGCACCGCCGCGATATCGGCCATGCGCATCGGGCCAACGATGAGCGGGGTCGTCACGGCCATCGGCTCACCGCCTCCGGCAGGACGCTCCCGCGCGGCGGGCGCAGGTACCACGGCTCCACCGTCGCCAGGTCGTCTCCCCCCGGATCGCTCGCGAGCCGGCCGGCAGCGGTGCGCGCCACGGCGGTGGCGGCGTTGCGCGGCGGAGCCGTCCGCGGCAGGCCGAAGGCCAGCGCCAGCTCCGCGGGCGCGGCCACCAGCGAGCCGTCGACGAGCCGCGCCAGCTCGGCGGCGGCCACGATCTGCGGCTCGACGCTGCCGCGCGGCAGCAGGTACGCATCCTGCGCGCCGGCCCGCGCGATCGCTGCAGCCGCTTCGGGCTCGGCGTCGAGCCACGCGGTCAGGCTCGGAACCCCGACCAGCGGAACGCGCAGCGCGAGCGCCATTCCCTTGGCCAGGCTCATCGAGACGCGCAGGCCGGTGAAGGAGCCCGGGCCGACCCCGACCGCGAGCGCCGTCGCGTCCCGCAGCGTCCGTCCGGACCGGGCGAGGAGCACGAGCAGGCGCGGCAGCAGCTCGCTCGCCTGTCGCCCTTCACCCTCCCAGCCGTCGGTCGCGAAGACGGTTCCGTCGTGGGCGGCCAGCGCCAGCGACGGGTCGCTCGAGGCGCTCTCGATGGCGATGATCATCGGGGCAGCCGGGCCTCATCGGCGAGCCGCTGGTGCGCCGGGCCGACCGCCCGCCAGCTGATCCGGCGTCGATCGCTGCCGTCGGAGTCGGGCGCCAGCGTCAGCTCCAGGCGCTCCGCCGGGAGCCGGTCGCCCAGGCGGTCCGCCCATTCGACGACCGCGACCCCGGTCGCCTGCCGATCGTCGAAGAGGCCCGCCGCGAGCGCCTCATCAGGGTCTTCCAGGCGGTAGGCATCGATGTGGAAGAGCCGCAGCCGGCCGACGTGCTCGTTCATGAGGACGAAGGTCGGGCTGTTGACGACGCTCGACACGCCGAGCCCCTCGGCGACCCCCTTGGCGAGCTCGGTCTTGCCGGCGCCCAGCGGCCCGATGAGTGCGACGAGCGACCCGGCGTGCGCATGCGAGCCGAGCGCCTTGCCGATGGCCCGCGTCTCCTGGGGCGCGGCGGTGCGCAGACTTCCCTCCGATTCCATGCGTCGAAGGATACGGGAGCGGCCGATCAGTGGCCTTCCGGGAGCACGGTCGCCTCGATGTTGGCCAACGGCACCGGGGCGAGGCGACCGTCCTCGAATCGGACGAGGGCCATGCGGGTCGGGATCCCGGATTGGGCCGTGTGCAGCTCCTCGAGCAGCGCGACGAGGACGCCGCCGCGGCCCTGGAACGGGCGCCGGTGCGCGATCACGCGATCGCCCACGGTGGCCAGCGCCCGGCGCGAGGGTAGCGGCGCGGCATCGTAGACGTACAGCAGCCCATCGGCGCCGAACAGGCTGGCCACGCGGCCCGCGTGCTTGCGGAACCACGCGAACAGCTGCGGATCGATGCCGACCTTGCCGAATCCCTCCACCAGCAGGATCCCGAATGCGCCGGTCATGCCGCCGGCCTCGCGCCGCCGGCGCTGGATCGCCTCGAAGTCGCGCAGCTCCTTGTCGAGCACGCCGCCGAGGACGATGCCGGCGACCCCCATCGCGCGAGCACGGGTCAGCGTCTCGGCCGAGGCCCGGGAGCCCCCGACCAGGATCTTGCCGGTGGCGCCGGCATCGATGGCCGCCGCACGCAGCTCGTCGCCGGGATTCGGGACGCCGACGACGAGCTCGCCGTGCACCGCCTCGCCGCTGCCACCCACGCCATGCAGGCGGGCCGCCGGGACCTCGATCACCAGCGAGCCCTCCTCGACGGCGCGCACCCTGCCGCGGACGTGCCCGATCACGGTCTCCTCGGGCCCGAGCGGCGCCAGCAGCAGGGTCCCGTCGCGGCCGGAGGCCGCCAGCACGAGCCCCGCCACGGGAGCGAGGACGGCGGCGCCGCCCTCGACCAGCGCGAGCGGCTGCTCCGCCTCGACCCGCTCGCCGGGCCGCACGATGAGCAGCGCCTCGATCTCGCCCGGCTGCCGATGCAGCGGGCGGGTGATGGGCACCCGAACGGGCGCCAGCGCCCCGCGGCGAAGGCCGATCACCTCGTCCGGCTTGATCTCGGCGCCGACGCGCGCGCTCACCACGGTGCCGCGCGGCAGGTGGATCCGATGCAGCGATGCGCCGATCATGCCGCACCCTCGGTCGGGGGCCGGACCTCGCGCAGGAGCGCGTCGCGCCAGGCGCCCAGCACCGCCCGACGATCGTCGCTCCGTCGCGGGAGGAGGAGCGGCGCATCGCGCGCGTCGAGGACCACGCCGACCGCTCCGCCCGTGACCGAGGCGCGCAGCCTGCGGGCACGCCGCGGCGAGCCGAGGCTGGCCGTCGGATCGAGCTCGATCTCCAGCTCGGCCACCTGGCCACGCGGAAGGGGCACGACCTCCAGCTGTCCGGGGCGGACCTCGATCGGGCCGAGCGAGCGCCAGCCGACACGATGAACGGTGACGCGCATCGACGCGTGGCCAGACCGACCGCCGCGACACACGACCGCGGCCCCGAGCGGCGTCAGCAAGTCGTCACGCAGGGTGCCGAGGCCCTCGACGATCTCGTCGTCGCGGAGCGCGCCCAGCGGCCCGAGCGCGCCAGCAGGATCGATCGCGAGCTGCACGATCCCGATGGGGCGGATGCCGTCGAGGAGCAGCTGCATCGCCTGCGCCGGGAGTGGCGCGTTCCCGATCGTTCGCCCCGACCCGATCAGGAGGTCGATCCCTTCCGGCTGGGGACCGCTGCCGGCCAGGTCGGCGAGCAGGTCGCGGGCAGCGCCGTGGACCACCGCCAGCTCCTCATCGGTCTGCGGGATCGAGCCCGGGCGGGCGCGGAGGTTCTGCAGGGTGTCCGCCACCGCCAGCTCGTCGATCGCCAGCGCCAGGCTGTGCGCGATCCGCGCCGGACCGCCCGGGGCGGTCAGGGTTGGCGAGGCCAGGCCTCCGAGCGCCACGATCCGGCTCTCGGCCATCCCGTTCTCGTCGGCGCTGGCCCAGGTGGCGTACCGGGCGCCCAGGTCTACCCCCACCACCCGGAGGCGGGAGGCGCGGGCAAGCTCGGCCACAGCACGACCGAAGCCGATCGGCGCAAGCTGGCGGGCCGAGCCGCGCTCGACCAGCCGCTCGATCAGGCCGTCGAGGTAGCGGCGCAGGGGCAGCAGGTTCTCCCGCTCGGCGGAGGGGCGAGGGTTCGCGACCGCGCGCAGCACACCCGGCTCGAAGTAGGCACCGACGCGCTCGGTGAGCCCCGCCGACCCGGCCCACACCACCGGCGAGCGGCCGCCACCGCGCGCCGCGGCCACCAGCCCGGCGACCTCGAGGGCTCCCTCGCCGCCCTCCTCGTCGAAGCCACCGGCGATCAGCCAGGCATCCACCTCCGCGGTCTGCAGGGCCGAGAGCCGATCCACCACCGGCCGGCCGTCGTCGACCGTCACCGCCTCGACCACCACCCAGCCGGCCGCCTCGGCGGCACGGCGCGCCGCCTGGCCGGAGAGCTCGGAGGAGACGGCCGCCAGTGCGATGCGGCCAGGGCGCGCGGGGGTGTGGACGGCGATCCGCGGCGCATCCGCCAGCAGCGTCGCGATCCGGGCCGAAACGCGCGGATCGACCCGCCCGGCGAGACGCGCGGCCAGGGTTGCGATCAGCTCGACCTCGTCCCACGCAGAGGGCTGCGCGGCGTGGGCGGCGATCCGCCATCGGCCGTTGGCGCGACCGACCACGGCAGCCTTCGTCCAGGCGGAGCCGATGTCGACCAGCAGCGACAGCTCGGCGGTGGCACGGCCGATCTCGCGCGGCCGCAGCTCGGTGGTCGTCATCGCAGCACGGTAAGCCAATCACCGAGGAGGAACGCGACCCGATCGACAAGCAACGCGAGGCGGCTGACCACGAGGAAGCCGATCCAGCCGCCGATGCCGCCGACCAGCAGCCAGCGACCGATCCCCGCGGCGCGGATGGTGAGCGTCCCGCGCCGCTCCCCGTGCAGGAAGGCGATCAGCACGAGCGTCGTGATGGCCAGCGAGATGACCTCGCCCGCCAGGTCGCCCGTGGTGGCCCCCGCCACGGGAAGCGCGGCGGCGATCTGCGGCAGGATGGTGCCGACCACCGCGCCGCCCAGCGCGTAGGCGGCGATGCCGCCGACCAGGATCGCCGCGATCGGAGCCATCGCGCGCCGGGGGAGCCACGACGCGCCGATCAGCATCCCCACCAGGACGAGGACGAGGACCAGCAGCGCGTTGTCGCGCGGGTGCTCGACGAGCGGCACCAGCAGCCGCGGCACCAGGACCTCGCGGATCGCGAGCAGCACGAGATAGCCCGTTGCCAGCCCCGCCAGCAGGTGCTGCATCAGCACGAAGGGCCGCCGGGCACCCACCAGGTAGGACCAGACCGCGATCGTGGCCAGCGCCGCGACCCAGGTGGCCACGCTGCCAGCAAGGTCCGAGCCCGCGAATCCGTTCACGAGCTCCCCCGGCTGGCCGGCGCCCGGGGGCGCCCGCGGCGGACGAAGCGACGGAACGCCGCCTCGGCCAGCACGGCGATGGCGGCCAGCATCCCGACCAGCATCGGCAAGGGGCCGGGCGTGGGGCCGGGATGCGAACCGCCCACGCCGGTGACCGCTTCGACGTAGGCGATCCCGTCGCGCAGGGTGGAGAGGAGCGCGGCCAGCTGCCCCGAGCGCAGGTACGGCTCCAGCTCGGGATCCAGGAAGGTCGGGGCAATCGCGACCAGCGCCAGGTCCGGCAGCCGGCTCCCGACCTGCTCCACCCAGCTGCGTGCCGAGATGTCGCTCCCCGACACGATCAGCACCATGTCGAAGGCGCCGAGCCCGCCTCCGCGCCCGCGGACGGCGTCGAATGTGGCTCCCTCGGCCGATGCGGGCACGATGGACGCCACGCTGCGCACGAGGCCAGCCTCCGCGCCCGCCACGAATCCGAGGTCCGCCGGCACCGCCGCCGTGCCGTCGCGGGCAAGGCGCGCCAGCTCCGCCGCCGCGATCGCCCGTCCCTCGGGGGTGAAGCTCACGATCGCCAGCCGCGCGTCGTGCGCGGCCAGGTCGTCGATCGCGACGCGCGCCGTCGCCCGGATCTCGGGGTAGGTGCCCAGATCGGCGTCGAACGCGACCAGGACCAGCGCACCGTCGGGAAGGTTGCCGATCGTCAGCCGCAGCTGGTCGACCCGGGAGAGGTCCGGGCTCGCCAGGCGAAGCCCCCCGGTCCCGCTGGAGAGGAGCGACGCCACCACCAGCGCGAGGAGGAGGCCCAATGCCGGCGCCGCACGGCGCAGACCGGCAAGCTGCTCGCCGGACAGCGCCGGCGTCCGGGGGTTACTCGTCATCGCCGTCCAGGGCAAGCAGCGAGCGCGCGGCGCTGACCGCAACCAGGATCCCGGTCCCGATCAGCAGGCCACGGAAGACGCCTGCCAGCGGGACATCGCGCACCCAGCCTGCGCTCGCCGCCAGCCAGTCGCCGGCGGCTCCGCCGACGGGCAGCAGCAGGACGATCACGACCGTCGCGGCCCCCGCCATCACGGTCGTCTCGCGCACGCGCAGCGCGAATCCGCGCCGGAACGCGCCGAGCAGGAAGATGAAGAGGAGGGCGAAGACCGATGCGGCGATCGGAGCGAGCAGCGCTGCGACCAGCCACAGCACCGACGGATCGGCGCTTCCGCTGGACCCCGGCCGGAGCCCCGCCACCAGCATCGCCGCCATGCCGGCGAGCAGGACGATCGAGGCGGTCGCGTCGTCCGAGCGCGCGGCGATGACGCGCGCGTGGTGCGCCACCAGCGTGGCGCCACCGCCGACCGCGGCCGCGGCCGCCAGGAGGACCAGCAACTCGTTGACCGCGCCGGCGACGTCGTCGAGGGAGGGGTTCACGATCATCAGGTCCAGCAGGACCAGCAGGCCGGTGACCAGGACGATGCCGGCGAGGATCGAACGACGCATCGGGCTCAGCGTCCCGTCAGGAAGGCGGCAACCCCTGCGCCGCCGGCCCAGGTGATGAGTGATCCGGTCACCATCAGGCCGATGGCGCCCCAGATCAGCCGGTTCGCCGCGATGACCGCCGTCCGCGCGTGCCCACCGGCGCCGAGCTCCCCCGCAGCCTGGAACAGCTCAGGCCCGATCAGGCTGCCATCGCCGTCGAAGAGCGGCCCGGCCGCCTGGGACGCGCCCGCTGTCGCGGCCAGGCTCCACTCCGCGTCACCGAGCACGCCGTCGAGCACGAGCAGCGCATCCTCGGCCAGCCCTCCGGCGACGGCGGCGACGCCGTGCACCTGTGCGGTGGCGAGGGCGAACGCGGCCGCGGCAGCTCGCCCCTCCCCGACGTACTCGACCGCGGCGGCCGAGGCGCGCTCCGGCGTCGCCGTGCGTCGGTGCGCCCCCGCCAGCGTCGTCTGCGCCAGCAGCCCGGCAACCGGGTCGTTGGTCGTCACCCGCAGCGGCACGCCGGCCCGAGCCGCGGCGTCCGCGACGTGCCCCAGCAGCGGTAGCGCGGCGAGGGTCTGCAGGCGCTCGGTGGCCGACGCCGACCGTCCGATGCCGGCGCTTCCTAGGGAGATCGTCGCATCGGCCCCGGACTCGGCGGCGAGGGCCATCACGCGTCCCACGCGTGCCAGGCCGCCCAGGTCGCTGCCGGTCCAGCGTGCGCCCGGGCGGGCGATGAGCGAGAGGAGCACGAGCAGGACGACCAGGATCGCGACCGTGGGGGCGGCATGGAGGCGCATCGAGGACGAGCCGATCGCATCGGTCACCAGGCCGACCAGGTACGAGGCGAGCTCGCCGAGGTTGGGCATCTACCGTCCCTCGTCCGATCGCTCGCCGGCCAGGTCGCCGGCGATCCGATCGTAGGTCGCCGGATCATCGACGAGGCCGCGCAGGACGCCGAACCGCCGCGGACCGAGGAGCGAGCCCAGGAGCGGTCCCAGGAAGATGACCCCCTGGCGCAGGAGCGGCAGCAGGGGTCGGTGCGCGTCCATCAGGATCGCGGCCGGACCACCGATCCCGCGGCGTTCGAGCTCATCGGCGAGGGCGTCGGCGCGCTTCACGCTGGACCCTCCCTGCGAGACACCTGATTCGGTCCGGACACGCATGGTTGCTCGCTCGACGGCTACCCCGGGTTCGCGGCGACCTCCGGCAGATGCACGCGCGGGAGGCGTTCACGAAGGGCGGTCGTCACTTCGTAGTTGATGGTGCGTCGCTGGGCGGCGACCTCATCGGCGTCGATGCGGGCACCCATCTGCTCGCCGATCAGGACGAACTCGTCGGCGTAGGTTACATCATCAAGATCGCCCAGATCGACGGTGATGCCGTCCATGCTGATGGCCCCGACGATGGGGCGACGCTCGCCGCGCACGAGGACCCAGCCGTTGTTCGCGTGCGCACGCGGCCACCCGTCGCCATAGCCGATGCCGAGCGTCGCGATGCGCGTCGCACGCTCCGCGCGGTAGCGAAGGCCGTACCCGATCGCCTCCCCGGCCGCCAACGGGAAGATCCGCAGCGGCAGCGCCCGGAGCGAGAGGGCGGGCGTCAGCTCCGCCGCCCGATCGCGGGCCCAGCCGGGCACCATCCCGTACAGGCCAAGGCCCGGCCGGATCGCGTCGCCGAACGTGCCACCACCGGCCAGCAGGCCCCCAGTCGCGGCCACGTGCACGAGCCCGGGATCGGCGCCCGCCGAGCGCATGGCGTCGAGGGCCTGGGCCAGCCGCAGGACCTGCACGTCGGTGTAGGCCTCGTCCTCGCCCGGCACCGCCAGGTGGCTGAACGTGCCGACGAGGCGCAGGTGCGGGCTGCGCACGATGCGCAGCGCCAGCTCGACCGCCAGCCCGGGCTCGCTGCCCTGCCGTCCGAGCCCCGTATCGATCTTGAGCTGCACCGCCGCGCGGCGTCCCACGCCGGCGGCCGCACCCTCGAGCAGCGCGATCCCCGCTTCGTCGTAGACGACCGGCTCGAGCTCGGCGGCAACCGCCCATTCGGCCTCGGGAGCGCCCAGCCCCCAGAGGACCAGGATCGGCGCGCCGATTCCCGCCGCGCGCAGCTCGAGCGCCTCCCCCAGCGTCGCCACGGCCAGGCGCTCGACGCCGTGGTCGATGAGCGTCCGCGACACCTCGATCGCCCCGTGGCCGTAGGCGTTGGCCTTGACCACCCCGATCACGCTGCATCCCTCGCCGGCCATGCCGCGCAGGGCGTCCAGGTTGCGCACGAGGGCCCCGTGGTCGACCTCGATCCAGGCCCGATGCGGGCTTCGTGACGCCGCCGTCCTCATCGCTTCGGCGCGCCGCGCAGCTGCTGGATGGCCGTCGGCAGCAGGTTCGCGATGTCGCGTGCCACGACTCCGGCCAGGCCGATACGGTCCTCGGCGAGCAGCCCCGCCGCGCCATGGACGGCAACCCCGCAGCCCGCGGCATCGAATGGCTCCAGGCCACCGGCCAGGAATGCGCCGATCGCACCCGCCAGCACGTCGCCGCTCCCGGCCGTGGCGAGGGCCGGGCGTCGCGATGTCGGAGCGCAGCAGATCTCCGCTCGGCGAGGCGACGACGGTGTGCGCCCCCTTCAGCACGACCACCTGGTTCCAGCGAGCCGCCGCCTCGGCGGCCGCCTCCGCACGCCGGTCGTCGTCGTCCGGGAGCGATTCCCCCTCCGGCATCCGCATCAGGCGGGCGAACTCGCCCGCGTGCGGGGTGAGCACCAGGGGCGCGTGGAGCGGCTGCCACCAGCGCTGCGCACCGGCCAGCGCGGTGAGTCCATCGGCGTCCACCACCGCTGGCTGTCGCAGCTCACCGATGAAGTTCCGCGCACGGCGCAGGGTCGCCGGCTGCCGGCCCAGCCCCGGCCCGATGACGAAGGCCTGGTAGCCGGCTGCCTCGGTCGCGAGCTGACGCCAGCCTGCCGGGGCCGTCAGGCCGGGGGCCTCCTCGACCAGCAGCATGGAGGTCAGCTCCGGGACGAGGCCCATCAGCCGCGTCCCGACCGCCTCGGGCGTGGCCAGGCACGCGAGACCGACCCCGGCGCGAATCGCGCCGAGCCCGGTGAGGAGCGCCGCACCCCCGTACTCGAGCGAGCCGGCCACGATGAGGAGGCGCCCGAAGGTGCCCTTGTGGGCTCGCGCGGGCCGCTCGGGGAGGTGCCTGGCGACCCAGCCCTGGGTCAGGGCGACGAGCGCCATCGGCCTACGCCTCCGGTGCGCGGTGCGCGACAGCCACCGCCACCGCCATGTGCCGCTCGTGGGAGATGGTGACGCTCACATCCTCGAGTCCCATGGCTGCCGCGCGCGCTGCGGCCCGAGCGTGGAGGAGCACCTGGGGCGCGCCAGCCCAGTTCGGCAGGATCTCGATCTCGCGCCAGCCGACGCCCCGAACGCCCAGCCCGAGGACCTTGCTGATCGCCTCCTTGGCGGCCCAGCGGCCGGCGATGCGCTCCGCCTTCGCGCCGCAGTAGCGCGCCTCGCCGTCGGTCAGGACGCGCTCGCGGAAGCGATCCGGGAAGCGGCCGAGGGTCGCGATGATGCGGTCGATGTCGATCAGGTCGACGCCGATCTCGTGGCGGCTCATCGAGGCGAGGTGGCGGCTATTCGACCGTGACCGACTTCGCCAGGTTCCGCGGCTGGTCGACGTCCGTGCCGCGCGCCACCGCCACCTCGTAGGCGAGCAGCTGGAGCGGCATGATCGCGATGACGGGTGACATCTCCTCGGGCGTCTCCGGCACGTAGAGGACGTCCTGCGCGTAACGATCGATCGTCTCGTCGCCCACGGTCGCGATGGCGACCACCGGCGCCTGTCGGGCATGCACCTCGGCCACGTTGCTCACCACCTTCTCGTAAGTGGCGCCCTTGGTCGCGATCGCGACCAGCGGGGTGTCGGGATCGAGCAGCGCAATCGGGCCGTGCTTCAGCTCGCCGGCGGCGTACCCCTCGGCATGGACGTACGAGAGCTCCTTCAGCTTCAGGGCTCCCTCCATCGCGACCGGGAAGCCGAGGGCGCGGCCGACGAACATCACGTCCCGGACGCCGCCCCATCGGCGGGCCAGCTTCTTCACCTGCGGCGCGAGCTTGAGCACCTCGGCCGCCTGGCCGGGGAGGTCGCGCAGGGCGAGGCCGAAGGACCGGCGGCGGCGCTCGCTGAGCGTCCCCCGCAGCCCGGCAAGATGGAGCGCGATCATCTCGAGCACGACGACCTGGGTGACGAACGCCTTGGTCGAGGCCACCGCCACCTCCGGGCCGGCCTGCAGGTAGCAGACCGCATCGGCCTCGCGGGTCAGGGCGCTCCCCACCACGTTCGTGACCACCACGATCACCGCGCCAGCGCTCCGAGGCGAGCTTCTGGGGCGCGAGCGTGTCGGCCGTCTCGCCCGACTGGCTGACGCTGATGACGAGGGTGCGGTCGTCGATGGGCGGCGGCGAGTAGCGCATCTCCGAGCCGATCTGGCCGCTCGCGGGCAGCCCCGCCCAGCTCTGGATCAGGTGGGCGCCCACCTCGCCGGCGTAGCGCGCCGTGCCGCAGCCGACCACGTAGACGCGCTCCACCCGGCGCAGCTTCTCCTCGATCGCGTCGAGCTCGGGAAGGGTGATCCGGCCGGCCTCGTCGACGCGGCCGCGGAGCGCCTCGCCGATGGCGTGCGGCTGCTCGTAGATCTCCTTCAGGGTGAAGTGCGGGAAGCCATCCTTCTCCGCGGCGGCGATGTTCCAGCGGATCCTGGTGACGGGGCGGTCGACGCGGACGCCGTCCATGCCGATGATCGTGACCCCGTCCCGGGTCACGTCGGCGATGTCGCCCTCCTGGAGGATGACGACGTTCTTGGTGTGCTCCAGGATCGCGGGCACGTCGCTCGCCAGGAATCCCTCGCCATCCCCCAGCCCGACGATGAGCGGCACGTTCATGCGGGCGCCCACGATCCGATCGGGGTGGTCGAGGTGCATGACGCCGATGGCGTACGCGCCGCGCACCTCGTTGAGGGCATCGCGGACCGCCTCGACCAGGTCGCCGTGATACCGCTCCTCGATCAGGTGCGCGAGGACCTCGGTATCGGTCTCCGAGGTGAACCGATGGCCCCCGGCCACCAGGCGCTGCTTGATCTCGGAGATAGTTCTCGATGATCCCGTTGTGGATGAGGGCGAGACGGCCGGAGCAGTCACGGTGCGGATGCGCGTTCGCGTCGTTCGGGCGCCCATGGGTCGCCCAGCGGGTGTGCGCGATGCCGGGGTGGCCGGCCGGGGCGCCGCCGTTGAGATGCTCGGTCAGGTTGGAGAGCTTGCCCGCCTTCTTCTCGACGAACACCTCGCCCGCGTCGGTCAGGACCGCCAGCCCCGCCGAGTCGTAGCCTCGGTACTCGAGGCGGCGGAGTCCCTCCAGCAGGATCGGCGCCGCGTCACGCGGGCCGACATACCCCACGATGCCGCACATGGCTTGCGCTGGCTCCTAGTTCAGTCGCGCACGGGCGAGCTCGGACAGCTCCCGCGCAATCTGGTTGATCTCGTCAGCGTCCTCGCCCTCGACCATGATCCGGATCTTCGGCTCCGTCCCGGAGGGCCGAACCAGGATCCGTCCACGCGCGCCGAGACGGGCGTCGGCCTCTGCCACCGCGACCGCGAACTCCGGATCGACTTCCCACTGGTCCCGATGGCGGACGTTCGAGTTTATCACCACCTGCGGCAGGAGCTGGATCTGGGAAGCTCCCTCGGCGAGCGTGGCGCTGGTGTCGCGCAGCGCCTTCAGTAGCTGGATCCCGGTGAGGATGCCGTCGCCGGTGTCCGCGACGTCGCGGAAGATGACGTGGCCCGACTGCTCGCCGCCCAGCGTCGCGTCCGCCCGCTCCATCGCCTCGAAGACGTGCCGATCCCCCACCGGGGTCCGGATCACGCGACCTCCCGCCGCGCCGATCGCTCGGTCGAGGCCCCCGTTGCTCATCACGGTGGTGACGAGGATCCGGTTGCGGAGCGTCCCGGCGGACAGCCGCGCGAGGGCGCAGATGCCCATCACGCCGTCGCCATCCACGATCGTCCCGTGCTCGTCGACCGCGATCAGCCGATCGGCGTCCCCGTCGAACGCCATCCCCATCTCGAGCCCCTCGGCGACCACCGTCTTCGCCAGCGCCCCGGGCTGCGTGGAGCCGGAGTCAAGGTTGATGTTCGTCCCGTCCGGGGCCGCCGCCAGCACGGTGACGTCTCGCCCCCAGCTCGCGCAGCAGGTCGGGGGCGATTGCCGAGGCCGAGCCGTTCGCGCAGTCGATCCCGATGCGGCGACCGCGAAGGACGTCGCCCGCCTCCGCCGTCAGCGCCGCACGGTACGCATCGATCGGCGTCGTGTCGCGCGTGATGCGTCCGAGCTGCCGGTTCGGCATGCCCGGCAGCGACTCCGCCTGGAAGAGGAGGCGCTCGATCTCCTCCTCGACCTCGTCATCGACCTTCCGTCCGCCGGAGATGACCTTCAGGCCGTTGTCGTCGGCCGGGTTGTGCGACGCCGAGACCATGATGCCCGCCGCGAAGTCGCCGCTGGCGGCGGCATGGGCCAGGCAGGGGGTCGTCACCACCCCGAGCTGGATGGCGTCGGCACCCACCGAGGCGAGGCCGGCCGAGACGGCGGCGACGAGCATGTCCCCCGATCGCCGCGTGTCCTGGCCGATCACCACGCCGCGGCCAATGGCCTCGAGCAGATGACCGACCGCGCGTCCCAGGTCGTAGGCGAGGGTCGGCGTCAGGTCGACATTGGCGACGCCGCGGATGCCGTCCGTTCCGAAGAGGCGGCCCATCAAGGCGCCGGCGTTGCCGGCGGGACGATGGAAACCGTGACCGAGATCGGCGAGATCGTCACCAGCGTGACACCGTCGGGGAGTGCCACGGTCGGCTGGACGAGGTGATCGCCGGGTCCGAGCCCCGACACGTCGAGCACGGCGGTCAGATCGCCCGGGTCGAGCGCATTGAGATCGGAGACGGTGCCGCTCACCGTGGCTGCCACCTGCCCGACGCGGGGCAGGCAGGCGCTGCCGGATGGCGCCCCGGAGCAGACAAGACCGAGCAGCAGCGTCCGGGTGGCGACGATCTCCCTGATCTCGACCGTGATCGTCGGCTCCGAGGTGGCCGGGTCGGCAAGGCGCGCTCCCTCGGGCAGGACGAGCGTCCCGCTCGCGCGCAGGGTGGCGTCCGTGCCCGCCAGGCTGATCGGCTCGGTGAGCACCTCGGCGATCGCCGCCAGCACCTCCGGTGCGCCGCGGAGCGTGACCACCGATGGCTCCGCCGTCACCGTGCCGACTTCGAAGCCGGTCGCCGGCGCACCGGTCAGCAGCGGGCGGATCGGCACGGTGCGGCTCGTCTCGAGGGTGCTCACGTCGATCTCGACCCGCACGGTCGATGGGTTCAGCTCCACCGACTCGACCCGACGACCGTCGATGTCGACCGGAACGAGGTCGACCTGGCCGCAGCAGTCGATCCCCGACGGATCGATGCGCACCGTCGCGAGGGCGCGGTCGACGCGGTCGAGGAGGCTCTGCGGTCCGCTGGCGGTGACGCGCTGCGCGCTCAGCTGCGGCGTGCCGATCTCGAGGCCAGGCGGCACGTCGCCGGAGTCGACCGCGACCCGCACCTGCACCTCGTCGAGGCGGTCGAGCGCCACCGAGACCGCCCTCGGCGTGAAGCCATCCGGGAGGATTTCGATGCCGCATCATCGAGCGACCGCACACTGATCTTCAGCGACTGCACCTGCGGGCGCCTGGCCCATGTCGTAGTCGGCAAGGTCGATCGTGACCGCGAACGACTCGGCGGTGACCGTCGCCGTTGGATCGGTCGCGCTGCGGTACTTGATGTCGACCGTACCCAGCTGCTGGGTCAGCAGGTACGTCCCCTCCGGCTGGCGAGCGCCGTGACGTGGACGCCGGGAAGGTCTTATCGCTGAACGACCCGGAGAAGACCAGGCCGGTATACAGCACGGTGGCCAGTGCCACCGCGCCGAGCTTCAGCGCCCAGTTGCGGAAGAGCCAGGCCATCTAGAGGCGCTTCGATGCGGGAGCGGCCGCCGCTGGCTCGGGCGGCTCGCTCGATCCGCCGGCGGTGATCGGCTTCTCGTCGCCCGCCTTCACGACGCGCGCGTCGGGATCGATCGGCGGCTCTTCGACAGGACCCTCGACCCCCCAGCGACCCTCCAGCGACCGACGCAGGAGCGGCGCCTGCCGGCGTGGCGCCTGCGGCCGGATCAGGTTCAGGATCCGGCGGCGCAGCTGCTCCTCGGTCAGGTTGCGCTCGATGCGCCCACGCATCACCAGCGAGATCGACCCGGTCTCCTCCGAAACCACGATCACGATCGCGTCCGACTGCTCGCTGATGCCGATGGCGGCCCGGTGCCGGGTGCCGTAGCGCTCCGAGTCGAGGACGTTCTGGGAGAGCGGCAGGAGCACGCCGGCCGCCAGGATGCGATCACCCGAGACGATCACCGCGCCGTCGTGGAGTGCCGTCCCGTGGTAGAAGAGGGTCGCCAGCAGCTCCGCGCGCAGGTCGGCGTGCAGCAGGACGCCGGACTCGGCAGCGAGATCGGCGAGGCCCGTCTCGCGCTCGAGCACGATCAATGCCCCGTGCCGCGAGCCGGCGAGCAGGCGTGCCGCGCGGCTGATCTCGCGGGCCACCCGCTCGGCCTCCGCGTTGTCGCCACTCACGAAGAAGCGGTTGAACGACCCGAAGCGCCCGATCTGTTCGAGGGCGCGGCGCAGCTCCGGCTGGAAGACGACCACGATCGCGAAGAGGCCAACCACGGCACCGGTCTGGAGCAGCGTGGAGAGCAGCCGCAGGTTGAGCGCCTGGGCGGCGAGGTAGACGAGGTAGAGGATCGAGAGGCCGATGACGATCCGCACCGCGCGGGTGCCGCGGATCAGGATGAAGACCCAGTAGATGACGATCGCCACCAGCAGGATGTCGACGACGGACGTCCAGCTGCCGAGCAGATAGAGCTTGAGGAAGTCAGCGATGGCGTCGAACAAGGGAGCCGATGATACCAAAGGCCCCCGGACCCCCCTCCCGAGGCGGTTGGTGGAAGCCGGCTAGCGCTTCGTGTACTGCGGCGCCTTGCGCGCGCGCTTCAGGCCGTACTTCTTGCGCTCCTTCGCCCGCGGATCGCGGGTCAGCAGCCCGGCCGCCCGCAGCGCGGAGCGCGCGTCGGGGTGTGCGCTGAGCAGTGCGCGGGCAATCCCGTGCCGGATCGCGCCCGCCTGGCCGCTGAAGCCGCCGCCGGCGACGAGCACGCTGGCCGAGTAGCGTCCTTCGGTCTCGGTGACGCGGAACGGCAGGCGCAGCGTCGCCAGTCCGGGCGTCCCGCCGAAGTAGTCGGCGGCGTCCTTGCCGTTGACGACGATGCTGCCGTCGCCCGGCAGCAGTCGGACGCGCGCGACCGCCTCCTTGCGTCGACCGGTTCCGTAGACGTAGCTGGTGCTCACCGGTGCGTTCCTCCTACAGCTCGGCAGCCGTGGGCTGCTGCGCCTGATGGCGGTGCTCCGGCCCGCGATAGACATGGAGCTTCTTGAACATCGCCCGACCGAGGCGGTTCTGCGGCAGCATCCCCTTCACGGCCCGCTCGATCACGATCTCCGGCTTGCGGGCCATGAGGGCCTGCAGGCTCTCCTCGCGCAGGCCCCCGGGATAGCCGGAGTGCCGGTAGTAGGCCTTCTGGGTCAGCTTGTTGCCGGTCACCTTGACCTTCGCGGCGTTGATCACGACGACGTGGTCGCCCGTGTCGAGGTGGGGCGAGTAGATCGGCTTGTGCTTCCCCTCCAGCAGCGTGGCGATGCGCGTGGCAAGGCGACCCAGCGTCTGGTCGGCGGCGTCCACCACGAACCAGCTGCGCTCGATCTCGCTCGCCTTGACTGCGTACGTTGTCACGTTGCCTTCTTCCTCGATCCCGTTGCCGTCGATGCCCGATTCGAATAGACGACCCGCTCGAGCGTCAGCCCTCGTGCCGGTGCTGCCCGTCCATGGAGGACGCGCTCACCCGCGTCGAGCAGTCCGGCGACCGATCCGGGTCGCCAGCCGTCCGCGTCCCGCCTCCAGCAGGAGGGCCACGATGCTGCGCACCATGCGCCGCAGGAACGCGTTGGCCGTGACCCGGATCTCCACGGAGGTTCCGCGCTGCACGACCGACACCTCCCGCAGGTGCCGGATGGTTCGACCCTCCGCGTTGCTCCCCAGCGCCGCGAAGTCGCGCTCGCCTGGGAGCTCAGCCGCCACGGCCCGCATGGCCGCGACGTCGAGCCGATCGCCGATCTCGAGCGTCCGATGCCGGTCCGCCGGCCGCTTGTCCCCCGCCATCCTGATTCGGTAGCGGTAGACGCGCGATCGTGCGTCACGCCGCGGGTCGAATCCCGCGGACGCTGGGCGGAGCGACCGCAGCGCCAGGTCCGGCGGCAGGGCTGCGTTCAGCCGTCGCCGCAGCTCCGGCCATCCGATCCCCTCGCCGCGTTTGCGGCGAGGGAGGCAGAAGGCCGCGACCTGGCCGGTGGCATGCACCCCGGCATCGGTTCGCCCGGCGAATCGGACTCGCGTCCGCTCGCCGGTCAGTCTGTTAAGCGCCTCCTCCAGCTCCCCCTGCACCGTCCGCACGCGCGGTTGGTACTGGGAGCCGGCGAAGTCGGTCCCGTCGTACTCGATCACCGCCCGTGCACATCGTCGTCCAGTGGGTGGCATCGGTCCGTCTTCCATTGTCCGGCCAGGTGGCTGGTCTGAGCTAGACCAGCTCGATCTGGACGATGGCCGCCGCGTCTCCCAGCCGTGGCCCGATCTTGACGATGCGGGTGTAGCCAGAGGCGCGATCGGCGTATTTGGTGGCCAGCTCGCCCATCAGCTTGTCGATGATGAGGGGCTCGTCAGGCATGGCGGAGATCAGGAGCCGGCGCGCGGAGAGGTCGCCGCGCTTCGCCAGCGTGATCATGTGGTCGACCCGGCCGCGGACTTCCTTGGCCTTGGCCTCGGTGGTCCTGACCTTCTCGTAGCGGAGCACCGACACCGCCAGGTTGTCCAGCATGTGCAGGCGGTGGTCGCTTGCGCGGCCGAGCCTGCGGCCGGCCAACCGATGCGGCATCGCTCAGCCCTCCCGGTCGAGCTCTGCGGCGGCGGCCTCGTCGAGCTCCGCGGCGGCCGGCAGGTCGGACTCGTCGACGCTCCCCGCCGGGCTCTCCGGCACGATGAAGCCGCGCAGCGCGAGGCGCTCCTTCATCTCGTCGAGGCTCTTCTTGCCGAAGTTGCGCATCCGCAGCAGCTCGTCGTCGCCGAGCGCCAGGAGCTGGCCGATCTTCGTGATGTTGTTGCGCTTCAGGCTGTTGTAGGCGCGCATCGGCAGGTCGAGCTCCTCGATCGGAGCGTCGAGCAGGTTCGCGCTCACCAGCGCCGGCGCATCCTCCGCGCCGGGGAGCGGGCGACGCCCGATCTCGGCGAAGCGGCTGAACTCGGCGACCAGGATCTCCGCGGCGCTCGAGAGGGCGGCCTTGGGGGTCGTCGTCCCATCGGTCTCGATCTCGAGCGTGAGGCGGTCGAAGTTCGTCATCTGGCCGACGCGCGTGTCGCTGACGATGAAGTTCACGCGGCGGACCGGGGTGAAGATCGCGTCGACCGGGATGATCCCGATCGGCAGGTCCTCGGCGTGCTCCGCCGGCCGATAGCCGACGCCCGTCTCGACGGTCAGGTCCATCTCGATCGAACCGGCGTCGGAGTCGAGGGTCAGGAGCAGGAGCTCCGGGTTGACGATCTCGACGTCGGCCGACTCGGTGATGTCGGCCGCGGTGACGGGGCCGGCGCCGTGCTTCATCAGCTTGAGGGTGACCGCGTGGCGCGCGAACGAGCGGAGGCGCAGCTTCTTGATGTTGAGGACGATCTGGGTCACGTCCTCCTTGACGTTGTCGATGGTGCTGAACTCGTGGAAGACGCCCGCCACCTGCACGGAGGTGACGGCGGCCCCCTCGAGCGAGTTCAGGAGGACGCGGCGCAGGGCGTTGCCCAGCGTCACCCCGTAGCCGTCGGCCAGCGGGTTGACCTCGAAGATGGACAGGTCGCCGCGCGTTTCGACCTCCTCGATGCGGGTGGTCGGCGTGGACTCAAGTTCGATCATGAAGGCGTCTGACTCCTGCTGCTATCGCGAGTAGTACTCGACGACGAGCTGCTCGTTGAATTCGAGCGGCATCTGCTCCCGGGCGGGCTCGGCCATCACCGATCCGGCCAGCTTGGCCGCATCGATGCTCACCCACTCGGGGATCGCTGCCGACTTCATCGTCTCGGCGGCGGTCTTGAAGATCTCGCGACCGCGTCGACTCTCCCGAACCTCGATCTTGTCGCCGACCTTGGTCCCGAAGCTTGGAATGTTGGTGGGCCGGCCGTTCACGGCGAAGTGCCGGTGGTTGACGAGCTGTCGCGCCTCGGCCCGAGACCGCGCGAAGCCCATGCGGTAGACGACGTTGTCGAGGCGCATCTCGAGCATGCGGAGGAGGTTCTCGCCGGTCATCCCCTTCTGCTGCTCAGCCTTGGTGAAGTAGTTGCTGAACTGCTTCTCGAGGACGGAGTAGCTGCGTCGAACCTTCTGCTTCTCGCGCAGCTGCATCCCGTACTCGCTGACCTTGCGGCGGCGCTGGGTGTTCATGCCGGGCGGGGAGCTGCGTCGCTCGAAGGCGCACTTCTTGCTGAAGCAGCGGCTGCCCTTGAGGAAGAGCTTGAGGCCCTCTCGACGACAGATGCGGCAGACCGGATCGGTGTATCGCGCCATCGGCTCAGACCCTGCGCCGCTTGGGTGGGCGGCAGCCGTTGTGCGGGATGGGCGTGACGTCGGTGATGGCGGTCACCTCCAGGCCGGCGGTCTGGAGGGAGCGGATCGCCTGCTCGCGGCCGGCACCCGGGCCCTTCACGAAGACCTCGACCTGGCGCATCCCGTGCTCCATGGCGCGCTTCGCGGCGCCGTCGGCGGTCTGGGCGGCGGCGTACGGGGTGCTCTTGCGCGAGCCCTTGAACCCGACCAGCCCGGCGCTCCCCCAGCTGATGACGTTCCCGGTCATGTCCGTGATGGTCACGATCGTGTTGTTGAACGTCGACTGGATGTGGGCGTGCCCGGTGGGCACGTTCTTCTTCTCGCGCTTCTTGGTGCGGGTCGCCTTCTTACGCTCAGCCATGGAACTCCTGTGTCGCTACTTCTTGCGCCGGACGCCGACGGTCTTTCGCGGACCGCGGCGCTGGCGGGCGTTCGTCTTGGTGCGCTGTCCCCGCACCGGCAGGTTGCGCCGATGTCGGAGGCCGCGATACGAGCCGATCTCCATCAGCCGCTTGATGTTCATGCTCACTTCGCGACGGAGGTCTCCCTCCACCTTGAAGCGCTTGTCGATCACCTCGCGGAGGCGGTTGACCTCTTCCTCGGTGAGGTCGCGGACCCGGGTCGCCTGCGGCACGTTGGCCGCGGTCAGGATCTGCTGGGACGAGCTCGGCCCGATGCCGTGGATGTAGGTCAGCGAGATGACGACCCGCTTCTCGCGGGGAATGTCGACGCCGGCGATGCGTGCCATCGGCGCCTATCCCTGTCGCTGCTTGTGCTTGGGGATGACACAGATGACCATCACCACGCCGGAGCGCTTGATGACCTTGCACCGCTCACAGCGCGGCTTCACGGACGCAGAAACCTTCATCTCATCCTGTAGGTGATGCGACCCCTGGTGAGGTCATAGGGACTCAGCTCGACGCGGACCGTGTCGCCGGGCAGGATGCGGATGAAGTTCTGGCGCAGCTTGCCGGAGATGTGGGCGAGAACCTCGTGACCATTCTCCAGTCGCACCTTGAACATCGCGTTCGGCAGGGGGAGAACAACCTCGCCCTCGACCTCGATCGCATCCTTCTTCGCCAAGCGCTACGCACCCTCGAACTGCTGATCAGCTGCACATTGGTTGGGAACACACGGAAAGGCCGCCGCACGGGGCGACCACGGAAAGAGAACTATACACCAGGTGGCCGGACGAGCACAACGCCGATCAAAGCGGAAATCAGGCACGGGTGAGCACCTCCGGCCCGGACGCCGTGACTGCGATGGTGTCCTCGAAATGCGCCGAGATGCTCCCGTCGGCGGTGACCACCGTCCAGCCGTCCTCGAGGAGGCCGACGTCGTCACCACCGAGGTTGAACATCGGTTCGATCGCGAAGCACATCCCCGCCTCGATCCGCATCCCGGTGCCGGGACGGCCGTAGTTCGGCACCTGCGGATCCTCGTGCATGGCCGTGCCGATGCCGTGGCCGACGAGGTGGCGGACGATGCCGTAGCCGTGCTCTTCGGCGACCGCCTGGACCGCGGCTCCCACGTCGCCGAGGCGGTTGCCGGGCACGGCCGCCGCGATCCCCGCCTCCATCCCCCGCCGGGTGGCGTCGACCAGGCGGGCCAGCCGATCGGACACCGGTGCCACCATGAAGGTCCGGGCCGTGTCGGCGTGCCATCCCTGCCAGATGCAGCCGATGTCCAGGCTCACCAGGTCGCCGGCGACGATCCGGCGCGTCGCCGAGGGGATGCCGTGCACCACCTCGTCATTGATCGAGACGCAGATCGAGCCGGGGAACGGGATCGTGTTACGCGATCCGCCGTAGCCCAGGAACGAGGGGATCGCACCCGCGTCGCGGATCATCCGCTCGGCGATCGCATCGAGCTCCCCGGTCGAGACACCCGGCCGCAGCTCACCCTCGAGCACGCGAAGGACGTCCGCCAGGATCGCGCCGGCATGCCGCATGCGGTCGATCTCCTCGGGCCGCTTGATCGTCACCATCCGGCGCGCAGCCCCTCCAGGATCTCCCTGGTCACCGCATCGATCGGCTGCCTGCCGTCGACGTGCTGCACGATCCCCTTCCGGTCGTAGTAGTCGAGCACTTCGAGCATCGGCGTGACCTGCTTCTCGAGCCGCGCACGGACCACCTCGGGCCGATCGTCATCGCGCTGCTGCAGCTCCGCTCCATCGTGGTCGCAGCGACCGGCAACCCGAGGCGGGTCGCCGACGACGTGATACGGGGTGCCGCACTCCGGGCAGACCCGTCGCTCCGCCACGCGGGCGACGAGCTCCTCCACCGGGACCTCGATCGCGATGACCCGCTCGATCCGCTCACCGCGCTCGCCAAGGGTCGCGTCGAGGGCAATGGCCTGGGCCACGGTCCGGGGGAAGCCGTCCAGGATCGCGCCGCGCGCGGCGCCAGGCTGGGCCAGCTCCTGCATGAACATCTGGATCGTGATGTCGTCCGGAACGAGGTCACCACGCTCCATGTAGGCGCGCGCCTGCTCGCCGAGCGGGCTCCCCTCCCGGAGCGCCTTGCGGAACAGGTTGCCAGAGGCGAGGTGCGCGAGGCCGAGCTCGCTGCTGAGCGCCGCCGCCTGCGTCCCCTTGCCCGCCCCGACCGAGCCGACCAACAGAAGGATTCGCCGCCCGGTGGACGGCGCAGCCGGGCTACCGCCCGGATCGGTCACCGGATGAAGCCCTCGTAGTGGCGCATCAGCATCTGCGCCTCGAGCTGCTTCATCGTCTCGACCACGACGCTGACCACGATGAGGACGCTCGTGCCGCCGAGCTGCAGCCCCTGGGTTCCGGGGATCGCGGCCGTCACCAACAGCGGGAGGACGGCCAGCGAGGCCAGGAAGAGGGCACCGCCGAGCGTGATGCGATTCGTGATCCGGGCAAGGAACTCCTCCGTCGGCTTCCCGGGACGGATGCCGGGGATGAAGCCGCCGTTCTTGCGCAGGAAGTCGGCCGTCTGGTCCGGCCGGAACTGGAAGGCGGTGTAGAAGTAGGTGAAGAAGACGACCAGGATGAAGTAGAGCGCGCCGTAGACGACCGGGTTGCTCTGGCTCAGGTTGGCGACCACGAAGTTCGCGACGTTCTTCACCCAGTCGATGGTCGAGGCGGTGAAGTACTGGGCGATCTGGGCCGGGAAGAGCAGGATGCTGATGGCGAAGATGATCGGGATCACGCCGGCCATCGTCACCTTCAGGGGCAGGTACTGGGTCTGGCCCTGGTACATGCGCCGCCCGCGAACGCGGCTCGCGTACTGCACCGGGATGCGGCGCTGGCCCTCGTTGATGAAGACGACGCCGGCGATGACCACGATCGCGATCAGGATGAACGGGATGATGCGCAGCAGCCCGTCCGGGCCGGTCACGATCGGCGCGGCGCGGTGCGGCAGGCGGCCCACGATGCCGGCGAAGATGATGAAGCTGATCCCGTTCCCGAGCCCGCGCTCGCTGATCAGCTCGCCCAGCCACATGAGCAGGATCGTGCCGGCCGTGAACGAGAGCAGCAGGGAGAGGGTCTCGAAGCTGAACAGGGGGTTGGCGGGGATGACGCCGTTGGCCGACAGCAGGACGGAGAACCCGTAGCCCTGCGCGAAGGCCATGGGGATCGTCAGCAAACGGGTGTACTGGTTGATCCGATTGCGCCCGTACTCACCCTCGCGTGCGAGCTCGCCCAGGCTCGGGATCACCCCCTGCATCAGCTGCATGATGATGCTGGCGTTGATGTAGGGGTTCACCCCCATCCCGATGATCGAGGCTGTCGCCAGGCCGCCACCGGAGAAGAGGTCGAGCAGGCCCAGCAGCTGGTTCGTCTCGAACAGGTTCGAGAGCTGCGCCTGGTTCACGTTCGGGACCGGCACGTTCGTCAGCGCGCGGAAGACGAGCAGGATCCCGAGCGTGAAGAGGATCTTGCGGCGAATGTCCGGGGCGCGGAACGCCTGGACCAGGGACTCGATCACCTAGGACTCGCTCTCGCTCTCGGGCTCGCTCGCTGACTCCGTCTCGCCATCTGGCTCGGGCGCGCTCTCGGGCGGTGTCGCCGGAGCGCCGGAATCGGACATCGCCTCTGCCGCTTCGGCGGCCGCCTCGGCCTTCGCCTTGCTTGCCGAAGCCTTCCGGGACGACGCCTTCCTGGCGCGCTGACCGGTCGGCCCGGCGTCGGCCGGGGTCTCGGGCTCGAACTCGATCGGCGCACCGTCCGGCCAGCTGATCAGCTGCGCCGTGCTGCCGGCCTCGGCCAGTTTGGCCAGTGCGGATCGAGTGAAGGCATGGGCGTGGATGGTGACGCCCTTCGGGGCGTCGCCGCCGCCGAGGATCTTGATCGGCATCGGCCGGGTCTTCTGGTCGCGCAGCAGCCGGTCGTGGCGCAGCACGTCCGGCGTGATGAGGGTCCCCGCCGCGGCATCGGTCAGGACGCCCAGGTTCAGCGGCGCGTACTCGACCCGGAACCGGTTCTTGAAGCCATGCAGCTTGGGAGTGCGGACGTGGAGCGGCGTCTGACCGCCCTCGAACCAGGCGGGGATCCCGCCACCGGCCCGCGACTTCTGGCCCTTCGTGCCGCGCCCGGCGGTCTTGCCCCGGCCGGAGCCGTGGCCACGGCCAAGGCGGCGCGGCGGCTGGTGCGAGCCCGGGCGCGGCTGTGGATCGTGCAGCTTCATCTAGCCCTCCCCGTCGGCTGCCTTGGCGGTTGCCGGCTCGGCGACGGTCACCAGGAAGGCCACGCGTCGCAGCATGCCGCGGGTCACCGGGTTGTCGGCGACCTCGACGGTCTCATTGAGCCGATGCAGCCCGAGCGCCCGGATCGTCCCGCGCGCGCCGGCCCTGTGGCCGATCGTCGACTTGACCCAGGTGACGCGCAGCATCGGCCCGCCGCTCGCCGCCTTGCGCTTACCTGCCACGGCCGCCTCCACCGAAGGCCGGAGCCGGGCGCTCGACGTATTCGTGCGGCCGTCGCGCTGCCTCGGCGCCACGCTTGCCGAGGAGTCGCTCCGCGGTCGTGCCGCGGCTCAGGGCGATGGCATCGGCGGAGCGCAGCGCCTGCAGCGCCTTGATGGTGGCGCGCACCACGTTGACCGGATTCGTGCTGCCCATCGACTTCGACAGGATGTCGCGGATGCCGGCTGCCTCCACCACCGAGCGGACGGAGCCGCCGGCGATGACGCCGGTGCCGGCCGAGGCGGGTCGCAGCAGGACGGTGCTGGCACCGAAGTCGACCGTCACCGCGTGCGGAATCGAGGTCCCGACCAGCGGGACCCGGACGAGGTGCTTCTTGGCGTCCTCGACGCCCTTGCGGATCGCCTCGGGAACCTCGCCGGCCTTGCCGAGTCCGGCGCCGACGACCCCATTGCCGTCGCCGACGACGACGACCGCGCTGAAGCTGAAGCGCCGGCCGCCCTTGACGACCTTCGCGACGCGGTTGATCTGGACGACCTTCTCTTCGAGGTTGAGCTTGGTTGGATCGATGCGAGCCATGGTTCCTCCGCTACAGGTCGAGGCCGCCCTCGCGGGCGCCCTCGGTGAGCGAGCGAACCCGCCCGTGATATCGGTATCCGCCGCGGTCCAGGACGACAGCGCTGACCCCGGCCGCCTTGGCCCGCTGGGCGAGCGCGAGGCCGACGGAGCGAGCCGTGTCCACCTTGCCGGGTCCTGCAGCCAGGGTCGCCTCGCGGCTCGAGGCGGCGGCAAGGGTGCGTCCGCTGCTGTCGTCGATCACCTGGGCGTAGATGTACTTGGCGCTGCGGAAGATCGAGAGGCGCGGCCGTGCCGGGCTGCCCTCGATCCGGAGTCGCAGTCGCTCGTGACGCTTGCGCCGCAGCAGGTCGCGCGAGACCTTCTTGATCATTACTTGGCTCCCCCGACCTTGCCGGCCTTGCCGGCCTTGCGCAGGATCTGCTCGCCGGCGTACCGGATCCCCTTGCCCTTGTAGGGCTCGGGCTTGCGGCGCGACCGGATGTAGGCGGCGATCTGCCCGACCAGCTCCTTATCGGCTCCGACCACAGCCAGCTTGGTCGGGGTTTCGACCTGGAAGCTGATCCCCTCGGGCGGGTCGACCTCGACCGGGTGCGAGTAGCCGAGCGCCAGGACCAGCTTGGTCCCCTGCAGCTGGGCCCGATAGCCGACGCCGCTGATCTCGAGCCCCTTCGTGAAGCCTGTCGTCACGCCGACCACCATGTTGTTGACCAGCGTCCGCGTGAGGCCATGCAGCGCCCGATGGCGTGGCTCGTCACTCGGTCGCACCACGCGCAGCTCGCCGTCGCCACGCTCGATCGCCATCTCGGGGTGGATCGATCGCGCCAGGGTGCCGAGCGGGCCCTTGACGCTCAGGTTCGTCCCCTCCTGGGTGACCTCCACGCCCGACGGGAGCGGGATCGGCATTCGACCGATGCGTGACATCGCGTTCGCTCCTTACCAGACGTAGCAGAGGACTTCGCCGCCGAGATTCAGCTTCCGGGCGCTCTGCCCGGTCATGATCCCGTGGGAGGTCGAGAGGATGGCCGTGCCGAGTCCGCCCAGGACGCGCGGGATCTCGGTCTTGCGGGCGTAGACCCGCAGTCCCGGCTTGCTGATGCGCTTCAGGCCGCTGACCACCGGGGTCTTGCCCTCGACGTACTTGAGCTGGATCGTGAGCAGCTCCTGGACGCCGTCCTGGCTCGTCGCGTATGACTCGATGAACCCCTCCTCGACCAGGATCCGCGCGATATCGCGCTTGATGCGGGACGAGGGCAGGGTCAGCTCGCGATGCCGAGCCAGGCTCGCATTGCGAATCCGGGTCAGCATGTCGGCGATCGGGTCAGTCACATTCATGTTTGCTTCTGGTTCTCCTCGAGCTACCAGCTCGACTTGGTGACGCCGGGCAGCTGGCCCTCGAGGGCTCGCTCCCGGAAGCAGATGCGGCACAGCGCGAAGCGCCGCATGTAGCCGCGCGGACGTCCGCAGACGGCGCAGCGACTCTTGTGCTGGACCGCGAAGCGCGGCTTGCGCTGCGACTTCACGATCATCGACTTCTTGGCCACTCGAATCCTCGCTAACTGGCCTGGAACGGCATGCCGAGGAGCTGGAGGAGCTTCAGCCCCTCCTCATCGGTCTTGGCAGTGGTGACGATGCTGATCTCCATTCCCCGCAGGCGATCGATCTTGTCGTAGTCGATCTCGGGGTAGACGAGCTGCTCGCGCAGCCCGAGGCTGAAATTGCCGCGCCCGTCGAACGAGTTGCGGCTGATCCCGCGGAAGTCTCGGATGCGCGGCAGCGCGAGGCGCATGGTGCGCTCCAGGAAGTCGTACATCCGCTGTCCGCGGAGCGTCACCTTGGCGCCGATGGGCATCCCCGTCCGCAGGCGGAACTGGGCGATCGAGCGCTTCGCCTTGGTGACGATCGGCTTCTGCCCCGTGATCTGGGTCAGGTCACCCACGGCGGCGTCGAGCGCCTTGGCGTTCTGGATCGCCTCGCCCAGGCCGATGTTGACGACGACCTTCTCGAGGCGCGGGATCTGCATCGGATTTGCGTAGCCGAACTCGCGGCGCAGGGCCGGCGCGACCTCGTCGAGGTAGCGGCGATGCAGCCCGCCGGGCGCGGCGGGAGCGACCGCGGGGGCCTCCGGCGCCTCTGGCGGCTTGCGGCGGAACTGGCGCGCCGGCTTCTCTGCCGGCTTCTCGGCCGGCGGCGGCGTGGTCGCCGCCTCGTCGCTCACTGGGCCACCTCCATCTGCTCACCACAGTGCTTGCAGACACGGACGCGCTTGGCGCCGTCCTCGAGCAGCTGGTGCGAGATGCGCGTCGGCTTGTCGCAGCGCGGGCAGACGACCTGCACGTTGCTGAGGTGGATCGGCACCGGCAGGTCGAGGATCCCGGCCTGCTGCGTCCGAGACCGCGGGCGCTGGTGGCGCTTGGCCATGTTGATGCCCGGGACCACCACGCCGAGGCCGCGCTTCGTGCGCTCGACACGCTCGACCACGCCGCGCTTGCCGCGGTCCTTCCCGGCCAGCACGAGCACGGTGTCGCCCTTGCGAATGTTCATCTCACAGCACCTCCGGAGCGAGCGACACGATCTTCATGTAGTTGCGCTCGCGCAGCTCGCGGGCCACCGGGCCGAAGATGCGCGTGCCGCGTGGGCTGCCCTGCGGGGTGATGAGGACCGCCGCGTTCTCGTCGAAGCGGATGTGGCTGCCGTCCGGGCGGCCGAACTCCTTGGCGGTGCGCACGATGACGGCCCGCACCACCTCGCCCTTCTTGACGCCAGTGTTGGGCAACGCCTGCTTGACGCTGGCAACGATCACGTCGCCGACCTCGGCGGTGTCGCTGCTCGAGCGCCCGATGACGGTGATGCACATCAGCTCGCGGGCACCACTGTTGTCGGCGACTCGCAGCCGTGTGTACTGCCGAATCATGCGGTGTCCACCAGCTCCTCACCCGATCCACGGGCAACCACCTCGGTCACCGTCCAGCGCTTCTCGCGCGAGAGCGGGCGGCTCTCCTCGATGCGCACCGTGTCGCCGACGTGCGCCGAGTTCTCCTCGTCGTGCGCCTTGAACTTGCTCGAGAGGCGAACCACGCGCTTGTAGATCGGGTGCCGGCGAAGCCGCTCGACGCTGACCACGACCGTCTTGTCCATCTTGTCGGAGATGACGCGGCCGACCTTGGTACGACGCTTGCCTGCCATCAGCTGGCCTTCTCGATCTCGGCCGCCGCGTCGTCCGCGGCGTGCTGGCGCTCGGTCATCACCGTGAGGATGCGGGCGATCCGCTTGCGGGTGGCGGGCAGGCGGCTGTAGTTCTTCTCCTGGCGGGTGGCCAGGTCGAAGCGGATCTTCCACAGCTCCTGCTTGGCGTCGACGAGCGCGCTCTGCAGGTCGAGGTCCGACAGGCCTCGAATCTCGTTGATATCCACGATCACGCGCCCTCCTTGGCGACGAACCTGGTCTGGATCGGCAGCTTGTGGCTGGCCAGTCGCATCGCCTCGCGAGCGATCTCCTCCGGCACGCCGGACATCTCGAACATCACGCGGCCGGGCTTGACGACCGCCACCCAGTGGTCGGGCGCACCCTTGCCGGAGCCCATCCGGACCTCCGCCGGCTTCTTCGTCACCGGCTTGTCGGGGAAGACCCGGATCCAGATCCGGCCACCGCGCTTGATGTGGTGAGTCATGGCGCGCCGGGCGGCCTCGATCTGGCGGCTGGTCAGCCAGCACACCTCCTCGGCCATCAGCCCGTACTCGCCGAAGCTGACGCTGGTGCCTCCCTTGGCCAGCCCTGCGCGACGGCCGCGCTGGACCTTGCGGTGAATGACCCGCTTCGGCATCAACATGGCTAGGCCTCCTCGGGCGCGGCGGGCGCCGTCTCAGCGGGAGCGGCCGTGGCGCTGGCAGCCGCAGACGTGGCCCGGGTGCGCGTGCGGGTCGTGCGCGGTCGCGGCTCGCGCGGCTCGGTACGCGCCGATCCCGGTCGCTCGCCGAGCTGGTCGCCGCGGTAGACCCACACCTTGACGCCGATGCGTCCGTAGGTGGTGCGGGCGTGGACGACGCCGTAACTGATGTCGGCGCGCAACGTCCCGAGCGGGATGCGCCCCTCCTTGTCCCACTCGGTGCGGCTCATCTCGGCCCCGCCGAGGCGCCCCGAGACCTGGATCTTGACGCCCTTGGCGCCGGCCTTGATGGTGCGCTGGACCGTCTGCTTCACGGCCTTGCGGAAGGCGATGCGGCGCTCGAGCTGGCCGGCCACGTTCTGCGCGACGAGGACCGCGTCGAGCTCGGGCTGCAGGATCTCCTTGATCTCGAGCTTGACCTTCTTGTCGGTCAGCTTGCCGATCGAGTTGCGCAGCAGCTCGACGTTCGCTCCGCCCTTGCCGATCACGATCCCCGGCTTGGCCGAGTGCACCGTGACCGTGACGTGGTTGATGCCGCGCTCGATCTCCACCTGGCTGACGCTCGCGTTGGCCAGCTGCTTGCCGACCAGGGCGCGGATCTTCATGTCCTCCTGGAGCAGGGTCGCGTAGTCGCGATCGGCGTACCACTTCGCCAGCCACGGCTTGTTGATGCCGATCCGGAAGCCGTAGGGATGAACCTTGTGTCCCATCAGGACTCCTCTCCATCGGCCACGGCGACCGTGATGTGGCTGGTCCGCTTCAGGATGCTGAAGGTGCGGCCCTGGGCTCGAGGGCGGAACCGCTTGAGGGTCGGTCCCTCGTCGGCGGTGGCGCTCAGCACGTGGAGCTCGTCGGCGGACAGGTTGAAGTTGTTCTCCGCGTTGGCGGTGGCGCTCTTGAGGACCTTCGCCACGTCGCGGGCGGCCGCGTTCGGCAGGAAGCGCAGGATGGCGGCGGCCTCCTCGACCGGCTTGCCGGTGATGAGGTCGGTCACCAGCCGCACCTTGCGCGGGCTGATCCGGATGTACTTGGCGGTTGCGACGACGCGCATCTCGTGCATTCCTACTTCAGTGCCGTGGATCGGTCCGTGGCCTTGCCGTGGCCGCGGTAGTGACGGGTCGGCGCGAACTCGCCGAGGCGATGGCCGACCATGTTCTCGGTGACGAAGACCGGCACGTGGCGCTTGCCGTCGTGCACGGCGATGGTGTGCCCGATCATCTGCGGGAAGATCACGCTCGGGCGCGACCAGGTCTTCAGCACCTTGCGCTCGTTGCGCTTGTTCATCTCGTCGATCCGGCCGAGGAGGCGGGCATCGACGAAGGGTCCCTTCTTGACGGAACGGCTCATCGCGCTCTCCTACCCTCGTCCATAGCGACGACGGACGATCATCTTGCCGGTCGTCTTGTTCTTGCGGGTGCGCAGGCCCATGGCCGGCTTGCCCCATGGCGTCTTGGGCGGCATCCCGGTCGGGGACTTGCCCTCGCCGCCGCCGTGCGGATGGTCGCGGGGGTTCATCACCACGCCGCGGACCTCGGGTCGGCGACCCATGTGGCGGCTCCGTCCCGCCTTGCCGATGTTCTGGTTCTCGTGCTCCAGGTTGCTCACCTGGCCGACCGTGGCCATGCAGTTGGCACGCACTCGACGCACCTCGCCGGAGGGGAGGCGGATGGTCGCCATCTCGCCCTCCTTGGCGAGCAGCTGCGCGCTGCTGCCGGCGCTGCGCACGATCTGGCCGCCGCGCCCGGCGACCATCTCGACGTTGTGGATCTGCGTGCCGAGCGGCATTCGGCCGAGCGGGAGCGCGTTCCCGACCCGGGCCTCTGCGTCCTCGCCCGAGACGACGACGTCGCCCACGCCCAGGCCGTGGGGCAGGAGCATGTAACGCTTGTCACCATCGGCGTAGTGGAGGAGGCCGATGCGCGCGGAGCGGTTCGGGTCGTACTCGACCGTCGCGATGGTGGCCGGCACGCCGAACTTGTCCCGCTTCCAGTCGATGATGCGATAGAGGCGCTTCTGCCCGGCGCCCTGGTGGCGGACGGTCAGCTTCCCCTGGCTGTTGCGCCCGGCCTTGCGCACGAGGCGCTCGGTCAGCGGCTTGTGGGGCTGATCGCTCGTGATCTCGTCGAAGGTCGAGCGCGTCATCTGGCGCAGCCCGGGGCTGGTTGGTCGGTAGTTGCGAAGTGGCATCAGAGTTACACGGCCTCGAAGAGTTCGATCTTCTGTCCGGCGGCGATCGTCACGACCGCCTTGCGCCAGCCGGGCACGGTTCCCATCGTCCGTCGGCCGCGGCGCTTCTGCTTGGGCTTGACCCACAGGACGCGCACGCCGAGGACCGTCACCTTGAACTCGGCCTCGACCGCGTCCTTGATCTGGAACTTGTTCGCGTCACGACCGACCATGAAGGTGTAGTTGTTGCGCTCGGTCTCGGCGACGCTCTTCTCGCTGATGACCGGGCGGATGAGGACGTCGTGCACGCTGACGGCGGTCATGCGTACACCTCCTGGGCGCGTGCCAGCGCGTCGGCGGTGAAGATGATCGTGTCCGCCTCGAGCAGGTCGACCACGTTCAGGCTGTCGGCCAGCAGGACGCGCACCTCGCGCAGGTTGCGGCAGGAGCGCTCGACGATCGGGTCGCGGGCCGGCAACACGACGAGCACCTTGCCCTCCGTCTTCCAGGCCGCCAGCCGCTCGGCGAAGGCCTTGGTGCCCATCGTCTCGAGGCCGAAGCCCTCGACGATGCGCAGCGCGCCGTCGTCGGCCTTGCCGCTCAGCACGCCCTGCAGCGCGGCCCGGCGCATCTTGGCTGGCATGCGCTGCTCGTAGCCACGCGGATGCGGGCCGAACACGACGCCGCCGCCCTTCCAGTGCGGAGCCGACCGGGTGCCCTGCCGCGCGCGGCCGGTCCCCTTCTGACGCCACGGCTTCTTGCCGCCGCCACGCACCTGGCCGCGGGTCAGGGTGTCGGCCGTGCCGAGGTGCTGGCCCGCCAGCTGGCGGACCACGGCCTGGTGGATGAGCGCCTCGTTGACCGGCGCGGCGAAGAGCGAGGGGGCGAGGTCCACCTTGCCCGCCTCGGAGCCGCTGACGTTGAGGATCGGTGCCTTGTCCATCGTCACTTCGCCTTCTGCACGAGCAGCACCGCGTTGCGCGCGCCAGGGACGGCGCCCTTGACCAGGATCAGGTTGCGCTCGACGTCGACCTTCACGACCTGGAGCTTCTTGACCGTCACCTGGTCGTCGCCCATGTGGCCGCCCATCCGCGTGCCGCGGAAGACGCGACCCGGCGTCGTGCCGGCGCCGATCGAGCCGGGCTGGCGAATGTTCGTCGAGCCGTGGGTCTTCGGGCCGCGCTTGAAGTGGTGGCGGGCGATCGTGCCGGTGAAGCCGTGACCCTTGCTGACGCCCGTCACGTCGACGAGGTCACCCGCCTCGAAGAGGCTCACGTCCATCCGTTGGCCGAGCTCGAAGCCCTCCGTCGAGTCGACGCGGAACTCGCGGACGTGGCGCGGCCGCTGCAGCTCCTTGTCGAGCTCCTTGAACTGGCCCGCGACCGGCTTGGTCTGGTGCTTGGCAGAGCCTGCCCCGACCTGCAGCGCGGCATAGCCGTCCCGCTCCGTCGTGCGGAGCCGCGTGACGCTGTTGGGCGTGGCCTCGATGACGCTCACCGGGACGACGCTGCCGTCGTCACCGAAGATTCGCGTCATTCCGAGCTTGCGCCCGATCAATCCTGCCGGCACTGCTTCTCTCGTTCCCCAATCACATCTTGATTTCGATGTCGACGCCTGCTGCCAGGCTCAGCCGCATCAGCGCATCCACCGTCTTGGTCGACGGGTCGATGATGTCGATCAGCCGCTTGTGCGTCCGAATCTCGAACTGTTCCCGGCCGTCCTTGTGGACGAACGGGCCGCGGATGACCGTGTACTTCTCGATCCGCGTCGGCAGCGGAACCGGGCCGGCGATCCCGGCGCCGGTCCGCTGCGCCGTCTCCACGATCTGCTCGGCCGACTGGTCGAGCAGCTTGTGGTCGTACGCCTTGAGCCGAATGCGGATGCGCTGTTTGGCCATCGTCAGGTCAGCTCAGCGCCGTGATCACGCCGGCGCCGACGGTGTGCCCGCCCTCGCGGATGGCGAAGCGCTGGCCCTGCTCGATGGCGATCGGCGTGATCAGCTCGACATCGATGTTGACGTTGTCGCCCGGCATGATCATCTCGACGCCAGGCGGCATCGAGATGGCGCCGGTGACGTCGGTCGTGCGCAGGTAGAACTGCGGACGATAGCCGGCGTAGAACGGCGTGTGGCGGCCGCCCTCCTCCTTGGTGAGGACGAGCACCTCTGCCTTGAACTTGGTTCCAGGCTTGACGCTGCTGGGCTTGGCCATCACCTGGCCGCGCTCCAGCTCCTCGCGCTCGATGCCTCGCAGCAGGAGGCCGACGTTGTCGCCCGCCTGCCCCTCGTCGAGGGTCTTCTTGAACATCTCGACGCCGGTCACCACCAGCTGGCGGCTCTTGGCATGGATGCCGACCAGCTCGACGGTGTCGCCGGTGTGGACCACGCCACGCTCGATGCGGCCGGTGGCCACGGTGCCGCGGCCCTTGATCCCGAACACGTCCTCGATCGGCATCAGGAAGGGCTTGTCGACCTCGCGAACCGGGGTCGGGATGTAGCTGTCGACCGCTTCCATCAGCTCCTTGATGGAGGCGTACTCCGGGGCGTCCTGGTCGGTCGAGCTCGACTCGAGCGCCTTCAGGGCGGAGCCGCGGATGACCGGGGTGTCGTCGCCGGGGAAGTCGTACTTGGTGAGGAGCTCGCGGACCTCCATCTCGACGAGGTCGATGAGCATCTCGTCGTCGACCATGTCCACCTTGTTGAGGTAGACGACCAGCGACGGGACCTCCACCTGGCGGGCGAGCAGGATGTGCTCGCGCGTCTGGGGCATCGGGCCGTCCGCGGCCGACACGACCAGGATCGCGCCGTCCATCTGCGCGGCGCCGGTGATCATGTTCTTGATGTAGTCGGCGTGACCTGGGCAGTCCACGTGCGCGTAGTGACGGTTCGCCGTCTGGTACTCGACGTGGCTGATCGCGATCGTGATTCCGCGCTGCCGCTCCTCGGGAGCGTTATCGATCGAGTCGAAGGCGCGGAAGTCGGCACCGCCCTGGAGGGCGAGGTACTTGGTGATCGCGGCGGTCAAAGTGGTCTTGCCATGGTCGACGTGACCAATGGTGCCCACGTTGACGTGCGGCTTGCTGCGGTCGAACTTCTGCTTTGCCATGGTGTGTCCTTCGTCGCTCCTTTAGCTCTTGGACTTCGCGATCAGCTCGTTGGCCAAATTGGTGGGGACTTCTGCGTAACGGGAAAACTCCATCGAATAGGTGGCGCGGCCCTGCGTCATGCTGCGCAGCTCGGTGGCATAGCCGAACATCTCGGCCAGCGGGACGTGGGCAGTGATCACGCGCGAGCTGCCCCGCTCGTCGACGCCGTCCATGTGGCCGCGCTTGCTGTTGAGGTTGCCGATGACGTCGCCCATGAACTCCTCGGGGGCGACCACCTCGACCTTCATGACCGGCTCCAGGATCGCGGGGTCAGCCTTCGAGACGCCGTCCTTGGCCGCCATCGAGCCGGCGATCTTGAAGGCCATCTCCGACGAGTCGACCTCGTGGAACGAGCCGTCGATGAGCGTCGCCTTGAGGTCGATGACCGGGAAGCCGGCCACCACGCCGCCGGCCAGGGCATCGCGGATGCCCTGCTCGATCGGCTTGAAGAACTCGCGCGGCACGGCACCGCCCACGATCTTGGACTCGAATTCGACGCCGCCACCACGATCGAGCGGCTCGAGGGTGATGACGGCGTGGCCGTACTGGCCCTTGCCGCCGGTCTGGCGCACGAAGCGGCCCTCGCCCTTGACGGCCTTGCGGATCGTCTCGCGGTAGCTGACCTGCGGGCGGCCGACGTTGGCCTGCACCTTGAACTCGCGCAGCATGCGGTCGACGATCACTTCCAGGTGCAGCTCGCCCATCCCGGCGATGCGGGTCTGGCCGGACTCCTCGTCGCTGCTGACACGGAAGGTCGGGTCCTCCTCGCCGAGGCGCTGCAGGGCGATCGACATCTTGTCCTGGTCGGCCTTCGTCTTGGGCTCGACCGCCAGCTCGATGACCGGCTCCGGGAAGGTGATGTTCTCGAGCACGATCGGCTTCGCCTCGTCGCACAGCGTGTCGCCGGTAAAGGTGACCTTGAGCCCGACCGCCGCGGCGATGTCGCCGGCGCTGACCGACTCGATCTCCTCGCGATGGTTGGCGTGGAGCTCGATCAGCCGGCCGATCCGCTCCCGCTCCCCCTTGGTGGCGTTGTAGACGTACGAGCCGGTCTTCAGCGTGCCGGAGTAGACCCGGAAGAAGGCCAGCTTGCCGACGAACGGGTCGGCGGCGATCTTGAAGGCGAGCGCCGCGAACGGCTCTGCCGGGTCGGCGTGTCGCGTCACCTGCTCGTGGGTGCGCGGGTCGGTGCCGATCACCGCGGCCACGTCGAGGGGCGAGGGGAGGTATTCGATGACGGCGTCGAGCATCGGCTGGACGCCCTTGTTCTTGAGGGCCGAGCCGCACAGGACGGGAATGATCTTCGACGCCAGCGTCCCGGCGCGCAGGGCGCGGCGCAGGGCATCGGCCTCGACGGGCTGGCCCTCCAGGAAGGCGTGCGCGATGTCATCGTCGAGGTCGGCGAGGGCCTCCACCAGCTTGTCGCGCCAGTGCGTGGCGTCCTCGACCTGCTCGGCGGGAATCTCCCCCACCACGACCTGGTCGCCCAGGTCGCTGCCGTAGGTGATCGCCTGCATCTCCAGCAGGTCGATCACGCCGCGGAAGCCGCCCTCGGTGCCGATCGGGAGCTGTACCGGCACGGCGATCGCGCCGAGCCGCTCACGGATCATGTCGACCACCCGCCAGAAGTCGGCGCCGGTGCGGTCGAGCTTGTTGACGAAGCAGAAGCGCGGCACCCGGTACCGATCGGCCTGGCGCCAGACCGTCTCCGACTGGGGCTCGACACCCGCCACGCCGTCGAAGACCACGACGGCGCCGTCGAGCACGCGAAGGCTGCGCTCGACCTCGACCGTAAAATCCACGTGGCCGGGCGTGTCAATCAAGTTGATGCGATGATCCCGCCAGAAGCAGGTCGTGGCGGCGGCGGTGATCGTGATCCCCCGCTCCTGCTCCTGCTCCATCCAGTCCATCGTGGCCGCGCCCTCGTGGACCTCGCCGAGCTTGTAGATCTTCTTCGTGTAGAAGAGGATCCGCTCCGAGACGGTGGTCTTGCCGGCGTCGATGTGGGCGATGATCCCGATGTTGCGGGTCTTCTGAAGCGGGTATGCCTGGGTCATCATCGGCCTACCACTTGAAGTGGCTGAAGGCCTTGTTGGCCTCCGCCATCCGGTGGGTGTCCTCGCGCCGCTTGACGGCAGCGCCGATGCCATTCGATGCGTCCAAGAACTCCGCGGCCAGCTTCTCGCCCATGCTGCGTCCGTTGCGCTTGCGGGCCGAGTCGATCAGCCATCGCATGCCGAGGCTGATGCGCCGATCGGCGCGCACCTCGACCGGGATCTGGTAGGTGGAGCCACCGACCCGCTTCGGCTTGACCTCGATCAGCGGCATCGCGTTGCGCAGGGCCAGCTCCATCACCTCGACGCCCGAGCGCCCGGCCTGCTTCTCGCAGCGAGCGATGGCGTCCTCGAGGATGCGCGCGGCCAGCTGGCGCTTGCCGCCGTGCATCAGCTTGTTCGTGAACTGGTCGAGGGTCAGCGCGGTGCCGACCAGGAGCTCCTGGTACTTCGTCTTGCGCGCGATGGTGGGACGGCGGGGCATGGGTTGGCTCAGCCCTTCCCGGCCGACTTGGCGCCGTACTTGGAGCGACTCTGCTTCCGGTCGCGGACGCCGGCCGCGTCGAGCGTGCCGCGCACGATGTGGTACTTCACTGCGGGCAGGTCCTTCACGCGGCCGCCGCGGACGAGCACCACCGAGTGCTCCTGGAGGTTGTGGCCGACGCCGGGGATGTAGGCGGTGACCTCCATCCCGTTGGTGAGGCGCACGCGCGCGACCTTGCGCAGCGCGGAGTTCGGCTTCTTGGGGGTGCGGGTCATGACCTGCAGGCAGACGCCGCGGCGCTGCGGGGCGCCACGTCCCTCGGAGGCGGTCTGCTTCAGCGTGTTGAAGGTACGGCGCAGCGCCGGTGCCTTCACCTTGTGTCCTGCCGGCTTACGGCCCTTGCGGACCAGCTGGCTGATTGTCGGCAAGAGAGAGACCTCACACTCCGTTGGCTGATCGTGCGTCGGCATCGAGTGATGGCGACCCGAACCGAGGCCGGCACTCAAGGGGCTGACGGCGCCCTCTCACAGGGCACACACGAAGGCGTCCCGCGAGCGGGACACCGAAGGCGGAGTATACGGTTCCCGCCGCACGAGTGTCAACCGAACGAGGCGCCCGACGAGCTCGCCGGACGCCCCCTCGATCAGCTCTCGTCGACGCTCGCCGCGGCTGCCTCTTCGGCCTCTTCCTCGATCGCGTCGGCCACGGGCGATCCGTCGCCCTCGGCATCCTCGTCGCCGGTCAGGAAGGTCATCGCCGCCTCGCGCTCGCGGAGCGCCTCGGCCTCTTCCGGCGACAGCTCGCGGGCCTTCGCCGCGGCAGCTGCCCGCGACTCGGCGCCGGTCCCGGCCGGGATCAGCTTGCCGATGATGACGTTCTCCTTGAGCCCCAGCAGATGGTCCTTGGAGCCGTTGATGGCCGCCTCGGTCAGCACCCGCGTCGTCTCCTGGAACGACGCCGCGGCCAGGAACGAGCTCGTGTTCAGCGACGCCTTGGTCACGCCGAGCAGCACCGTCTGCGCCGTCGCCGGCTCCCCGCCCTCGGCCAGGATCCGGTTGTTGACCTCCTCGAACTCGAAGCGGTCGATCAGCTCGCTCGGCAGCAGCTCGGTGTCGCCGGCGGCGTCGACGGTCACCTTGCGCAGCATCTGGCGCACGATGATCTCGACGTGCTTGTCGGCGATCGAGACGCCCTGGGATCGGTACACCTTCTGGACCTCGGCCACCAGGAAGCGCTGGACGGTGTCCACGCCCTTGATCTGGAGCAGGTCCTTGGGGTTGAGCGATCCCTCGGTGAGCGGGTGTCCGGCCAGCACCTCGTCCCCGGTCTCGACGCGCAGCCGCGCCGAGTGCGGGACCTGGTACTCGCGGCTGTCGACGTCCTCCGAGTGCAGGGTCAGGGTGCTGCCCTTCTTGGTGACCCGACCGGCGGCCGGTGACTTCACCTCGACCAGCTCGGCCCCCTCGCCGATGCGTGCCAGCACCTGCCCGTCGGTCACCTCGTCGCCGTTGGCGACCAGCAGCTCGTGCTGCGGCGTCAGCTTGATCGGGGTGTCGTAGGTGTCGCGGTGCGTGACCCGCACGATCACCGGGGAGTCGGTCCCGGCGCGCACGACTTCGATCGTCCCGTCGATCTCGGTCATGATCGCCTGGCCCTTGGGGATCCGCGCCTCGAACAGCTCCTCGACGCGTGGCAGGCCCTGGGTGATGTCCTCGCCGGCGACGCCGCCGGTGTGGAACGTCCGCATGGTGAGCTGGGTTCCCGGCTCGCCGATCGACTGGGCCGCGATGATCCCCACCGCCTGCCCGAGGTCGACCAGGCGACCCGTCGCCAGGTTGCGCCCGTAGCACATCCGGCACACGCCGTGCCGCGCAGCGCAGGTCAGCGGCGACCGGACACTGACGCGGTCGATCCCGAGCGCCTCGATGCGCTCGATGGCGACTTCGTCCAGCTCGTCGTTGCGGGCGACGATCTGCTCACCGGTCTTCTCGTCGACCAGGTCGAGCGCGGCCATGCGGCCGACGAGGCGGTCGACGAAGGGCTCGGGGATCTGGGTCGACTCCTCGCGGGTGATCCAGGTCCCAAGATCCGTCCCACAGTCGTCCTCGCGGGTAATGACGTCCTGCGCCACGTCCACCAGGCGCCGGGTCAGGTACCCGGAGTCGGCGGTGCGCAGGGCGGTGTCGGCGAGTCCCTTGCGGGCCCCGTGGCTCGAGATGAAGTACTCGAGCACGCTCATCCCCTCGCGCAGGTTGCTGCGGATCGGCAGGTCGATGATCCGGCCCGATGGGTCGGCCATGAGCCCGCGCATCCCCGCCAGCTGGTGCACCTGGGTCACATTTCCACGCGCACCCGAGTGGGTGATCATCCACACCGAGCCGCGCTTGTCGAGGCCGGCGAGCATCTTCTCGGTGACGTCGTCGGTCGTGCCACGCCAGACGTCGACCGTCTGGTTGTAGCGCTCGTCCTCGGTGATGAAGCCGCGCCGGAACTCCCGGTCGATCTCCGTCACCTTGGCATCCGCGGCGGCGAGCAGCTTGACCTTCTCCACCGGCACCCGGATGTCCCCGATGCCGATCGTGATGCCGGCCACCGTCGCGTAGTGGAAGCCCAGGGTCTTGATCCCGTCCACCAGCTGCGTGGTGGCGGCGGGGCCGAGCTCGCGGTAGCACTGCGCGATGAGGGCCTTGAGCCCCTTGCGATCCATCACGCGGTTGACGAAGCCCAGCTCCTTGGGGATGACGGTGTTGAAGATGACGCGGCCGGCGGTCGTCTCCACCAGCTCCGTGCGCATCTCACCCGCACCGTCGTTGGCGGCCGCGTCCCAGATCTCGAGCTCCACCTTGATCGGAGCCTGGACGTGGACGTGGCCGAGCTGCGTCACCATGACCGCCTCGTTGGCGCTGGCGAATGCCTTGCCGGCCCCCTTCTCGCTCGGCTCCTCGATGGTCAGGTAGTAGCAGCCGAGCACCATGTCATGGGTCGGCGAAACGACCGGCGAGCCATCCGCGGCCGAGAGCAGGTTCTGGGTCGAGAGCATCAGCTCCTTCGCCTCGCGCTGGGCGGCGGTCGAGAGCGGCACGTGGACCGCCATCTGGTCGCCGTCGAAGTCGGCGTTGAAGGCGAAGCAGACGAGCGGGTGGATCTGGATCGCGGATCCCTCAACCAGCACCGGCATGAAGGCCTGGATGCCTAGCCGATGCAGGGTCGGGGCGCGGTTCAGCAGCACCGGGTGGTCCTGGATGACCTCTTCGAGGACGTCCCAGACCTCCGGCCGCACCCGCTCGACGATGCGCTTGGCGCTCTTGATGTTGTGGGCGAAGCCCTTCTCCACCAGCTGGCGCATGACGAACGGCTTGAACAGCTCGAGCGCCATCTTCTTGGGAAGGCCGCACTGGTGCAGCTTCAGCTCCGGGCCGACCACGATGACCGAGCGGCCGGAGTAGTCGACGCGCTTGCCGAGCAGGTTCTGGCGGAAGCGTCCCTGCTTCCCCTTCAGCATGTCCGACAGGCTCTTGAGCCGATGGTTGCCGGTTCCCGCGATGGCGCGCCCGCGTCGACCGTTGTCGATGAGCGCGTCGCAGGCCTCCTGCAGCATCCGCTTCTCGTTGCGGATGATGATCTCCGGCGCCTCGAGGTCGAGCAGCCGGCTCAGGCGGTTGTTGCGGTTGATGACGCGGCGATAGAGGTCGTTGAGATCGCTGGTCGCGAACCGGCCGCCGTCGAGCTGCACCATCGGGCGCAGGTCGGGCGGGATGACCGGCAGGGTCGAGAGGATCATCCACTCGGGCCGCGCGCCGCTCTTGCGGAAGGCCTCGATCAGGCGGAGACGCTTGATCGCCTTCTTGCGGCGCTGCCCGGAGGTCTGCCGCATCTCGACGTGCAGCCGCTGGGCGAGGTCGTCCAGGTCGAGCTGCTCGATGATCTTCTTGATCGCCTCCGCGCCCATGCCGGCGTCGAAGAGCCGGCCGTACTGCTCGCTCAGCGAGCGGAACTCGGACTCGGTCAGGGTCTGCATGACTTTGATGTCGGCGATCTGGGCACGTGCGGCGCGGGCCGCCAGGCGCGCGTCATCGGTCTCGCGCGCGACCTGTGCCTTCTCGTTGGCGAGTGCGTCGTCGATGCCGCTGCTGAGGTCCGCGATGGCCAGCTGCAGCCGCTCGGCGGCGTGTGCCTTGGCCTCCTTGACCTCCTTCTCGAGCGCCTCGACCTCGGCCTTCACCGCCTTGCGCAGTGCGGTCAGGGCAGCCTTGGCGGGCTCGCCGGCACGCGCCACCACCTCGCCGGTGGGGGTGAAGACGATGTCCTCGGCGACGGTCTTGCCGGCTTCCTTGAGGGTCGCCTCGACCTGCTGGCCGGCCGCGGCCAGCTCCTCGCTGCGGGTGGCGATCAGGGCGTCGGCACGGGCCGCATCGGCCTCTGCGTCACTCGTGACCTGGGCCCGCTTGTCGGCGATTGCCGCCTCGAGCTCGGCCTTCTTGGCCTCCACCAGCTCGCCGGCGCGGCCGATGCGCTCGGCCAGCTCCTCCTCGACCCGGGCGAGCGCCTTCTCGCGCTCGTGCTCGTCGACACGCGAGACGACGTACAGCGCGAAGTACAGGATGCGCTCCAGGTTGCGCGGGCTGACGTCGAGCAGGATGCCGAGCCGCGAGGGCGTGCCCTTGAAGTACCAGATGTGGCTGACCGGCGAGGCCAGCTTGATGTGTCCCATCCGCTCGCGGCGGACCTTGCTGCGGGTGACCTCGACGCCACACTTGTCGCAGATGATGCCCTTGTAGCGGATGCGCTTGTACTTGCCGCAGTAGCACTCCCAGTCCTTGGTGGGACCGAAGATGCGCTCGTCGAAGAGACCGTCCTTCTCCGGCTTGAGGGTGCGGTAGTTGATCGTCTCAGGCTTGGTGACCTCACCCGACGACCAGCTCTTGATCTGATCGGGCGAGGCGAGGCTGATCCGGATGGCGTCGAAGTTGTTGACTTCCAGCATGGGTGGCTTACGGCTCCTGCGGCTGACGCCGCTTCTGGCGCGGTTCGCCAGGGCTGACCAGGCCCCGGCTCGACATGGACCGATGACTGAGGCGCGACGCCGTCACGACGCCGCCCCTCCGGCTATTCCTCAAATCCCTGGAGATTGATCCCGCCCAGGTCCGGCAGCGGGTAGCTGCCGGTGTCCTCGATGAAGCGGATCTCCTCCTCGTTCTCGTTCAGGATCTCGACCGAGAGGCCGAGCGCCTGAAGCTCCTTGATCAACACCTTGAAGGACTCCGGCACGCCCGGAGGCTGGATCTCCTCTCCCTTGACGATCGCCTCGTACGTCTGCACGCGGCCCATCACGTCGTCGCTCTTGACGGTGAGCAGCTCCTGGAGGATGTTCGCCGCGCCATAGGCTTCCAGCGCCCAGACCTCCATCTCGCCGAAGCGCTGGCCGCCGAACTGCGCCTTGCCTCCCAGCGGCTGCTGGGTGATGAGCGAGTAGGGGCCGGTGCTGCGCGCGTGGATCTTGTCCTCCACCAGGTGGTGGAGCTTGAGCATGTAGATGTAGCCGACCGTCACGCGATGGTCGAAGGCCTCGCCGGTGCGCCCGTCGCGCAGGACCGTCTTGCCGTCCTCGCTCACGACCGAGCCCTTGACCGCGGCCGCCTTCTTCAGGGAGGCCGTGATCTGCGCCTCGGTTGCCCCGTCGAAGACCGGCGTGGCGGCCTTCAGGCCGAGCACCTTCATCGCCCAGCCGAGATGCGTCTCGAGGATCTGGCCGATGTTCATCCGGCTCGGCACGCCGAGCGGATTGAGCACGATGTCGACCGGCGTCCCGTCCGGCATGAGGGGCATGTCCTCGACGGGCAGGATCTTGGCGATGACGCCCTTGTTGCCATGGCGCCCGGCCATCTTGTCGCCGACGGCGATCTTGCGCTTCTGGGCCACGCTGACCCGGACCAGCCGGTTCACGCCGGGGAGCAGCTCGTCGCCGCTCTCGCGGCTGAACTGCCGCACGTCGACCACGATGCCGCGCTCGCCGTGGGGCAGGCGCAGCGAGCTGTCCTTCACCTCGCGGGCCTTCTCGCCGAAGATGGCTCGCAGCAGGCGCTCCTCGGCGGTCAGCTCCGTCTCGCCCTTTGGCGTGATCTTGCCGACCAGGATGTCGCCCGGGGTGACCTCGGCCCCCTCGTAGATGATCCCGTCCTCGTCGAGGTTGCGAAGGCTCTCCTCACCGACGTTGGGGATGTCGCGGGTGATCTCCTCGGGACCCAGCTTCGTGTCGCGGGCCTCGATCTCGTGCTTCTCGATGTGGATGGAGGTGAACAGGTCCTCGCGGACGAGCCGCTCGCTGATCACGATCGCATCCTCGTAGTTGCCGCCCTCCCACGGGAGGAAGGCCACCAGGATGTTCTGGCCCAGTGCCATCTCGCCCTGGTCGGTGCTCGACGAGTCGGCAAGGACCTGCCCGGCCGCGACGCGGTCGCCGACGTCGACGATCGGTCGCTGGTTGATGCAGGTTCCCTGGTTGCTGCGCAGGAACTTCTTGAGGTGGTAGGTGTCCCGCACGTCCCCCTCGTCGCGCTCGACCTGGATGTCGGCCGAGGTGACGCTCACCACCGTGCCGCCCGCTTCCGCGACGACCACCTGCTGGCTGTCGAAGGCGGCCCGGTACTCGACGCCGGTGCCGACCACCGGGGCCTCCGGCTGGAGGAGCGGCACGGACTGCCGCATCATGTTCGAGCCCATCAGCGCCCGGTTCGCGTCGTCGTGCTCGAGGAACGGGATCATGGCCGTCGCCACGCTCACGATCTGCTTGGGGCTGACGTCCATGTAGTCCACGTCCTCGTTGACCTGGACGTGGAACTCGTCGCGGTAACGGACCATGACCCGCTCCTCGACGAAGTGGTTGCCCTCATCGAGCGGCGCGTTCGCCTGCGCGATGTAGTAGCGCTCCTCCTCGTCGGCCGCGAGGTACTTGATCTCGGCGGTCACGACCGGGACGATCCGCACCGACGCGAGCTTGTGCTCCTTGATGGCAGCCCACAGCTTGTCGTCGATCTTCGCGCCGGCCTTGGCCAGCTTCTTGCCGTGGTCGCCCACGACCACGTCGTCCGCCAGCGTCTCGCCGATGGCGTCGGCCTGCTTGTCGCGGTACGAGACGAACTTGCGCACCTCGCGGTACGGCGTCTCGATGAAGCCGTGCTCGTTGATCTTGCCGTAGGTCGCCAGCGAGCCGATGAGGCCGATGTTGGGACCCTCGGGGGTTTCGATCGGGCACATCCGGCCGTAGTGCGACGGGTGGACGTCCCGGACGTCGAATCCGGCGCGCTCACGCGACAGGCCACCCGGCCCCAGGGCGGAGAGGCGACGCTTGTTCGTCAGCTCCGCGAGCGGGTTGGTCTGGTCCATGAACTGGGACAGCTGGCTGCCGCCGAAGAACTCCTTCATCGCCGCCACCACGGGGCGGATGTTGATGAGCGAGTTCGGCGTCGCCTGCTCGGCATCGGTGATCGTCATCCGCTCCTTGACGACGCGCTCCATGCGCAGGAGACCGATTCGGAACTGGTTCTGGATCAGCTCGCCGTTGGCGCGGATGCGCCGGTTGCCGAGGTGGTCGATGTCGTCGCCCGTGCCTCGGCCGTTGTTCAGCTCGATCAGCTTGCCGATGATCGCGACGATGTCGTTGCGGCTGATGACGCGTGACTCGCGGGTCGTCTCGCCGCCCTCGGCGGGAAGCGCGATCTTCAGCTTGGCAGCGACGTCGCCGAGCGCCTTGTTCAGCTTGTAGCGGCCGACCCGCCCGAGGTCGTAGCGCCGGAAGTTGAAGAAGAGGCTCTGGACGAGCGCCCGTGCGTTGTCGACGGTGGGCGGATCGCCGGGGCGCAGCTTCTTGTAGACCTCGATCAGGGCCTCGTCCTGGGTCGCGGCGGGGTCCTTGTCGAGGGTCAGCGAGACGTACGGATGCTCGGGATGGTCATCGGCCGGGCCGAAGGTCTTCAGCATCTCGGCGTTGTCCTCGACGCCCACCGCGCGCAGCAGGGTGGTGACCGGGATCTTCCGCTTGCGGTCGACCTTGACGCTGAGCAGGTCCTTGTTGCTGGTCTCGAACTCGAGCCAGGCACCACGGTTCGGGATCACCTTGGCCGCAAACAGGATGCGGCCGGTGGCGGGATCCTCGGCCCCCGTGTAGTAGACGCCCGGCGAGCGGACGAGCTGCGACACGACGACGCGCTCGGCACCGTTGATGATGAAGGTGCCCTGCTCCGTCATCCACGGGAAGTCACCCATGAAGACGGTCTGGTGCTTGACCTCGTCGGTCTCCTTGACGATCAGGTCGACCTCGACCTTGAGCGGCTTGGAGTAGGTCAGGTCACGGGTGCGGCACTCGTTCTCGTCGAACTTGGGCTCTTCGAAGTAGTAGTCGCGAAAGTGCAGCTCGAGGTTCTTGCCGGTGAAGTCGGTGATGGGGGTGATCTCGTCCAGGAGCTCGCGGAGGCCGGTCTGGACGAACCAGTTAAAGGATTCGGTCTGGGTCTGGATCAGGTTCGGGAGGGGAAGGACCTCCGGAATATGTGAGAAATTTTCACGGGTCGGGGCCAGCTCAAATCGGCTGGCTGACTCGGCCAAGGCCATTCAGGACTCCTCGAAGAGGACATGGTGGGGCGCGGACACGCGAACGAGAAGTTTAGATCAGCATGATGCGCTTCGTCAACTGAAGCGGGACCGATCCGGCTCGTGCGTGGCGAGGCCCCTCGCGAGCGCGCAACGAGATTGCAACACTTCCCGGCTTTGGCGGTGGCTCGGGTTGCCGGCCTCCCCCCGATGATCTCTCCTGAACTCTACCCAGGAGGAAGCCCATCGTGGACGAAGAGCGCGTGGTCGAGCGCCAGAGCGTGACCACCCCACCGGCGGAGGCCACCCCATACGCCGAGCCAGCCGACTATCCGCCTGAGCCCGTCACCCAGTCATCGGTCGTCTCGGAGACCGTTCGTCACTCGCCAAGCGGCGCCGAGGTCGCCCGACGGGCGGTTGTCGTCCTGTTCGGCATCGTCCAGGCGCTGATCGTCATCAGGATCGTCCTGCTCCTGGCCTATGCGAACCAGGCCAACCAGCTGGTGCGCTTCATCTATGACACGAGCGCCTTCTTCATCGGTCCCTTCGAGGGGATCCTCCACACGAACGCAATCAGCGCCGGTCACTCGGTTCTGGATCTCTCTGCACTCGTCGCGCTCGTCGGGTGGACCATCCTCGAGTTCCTGATCCTCGCGTTGGTCGGGATCGCCCGCCGCGAGCCGTAAGTTGTCGGCGGGAAGGGTCGGCGCGGGACATGTGCCATGCTTGAAACCAGTGCCTGACCGCTTGACCCGTGCAGGTGAGGAGCCCGGATGAACAATCAGCCACTCGTGCTCGTCGCAGACGACGAGCCCCGAATCACGAAGCTCGTCGCCATCAGCCTGGGCGACGAGGGCTTCCGGGTCGTCACCGCTGGCGGCGGCGAGGAGGCCCTCCGCAAGGCCGAGGAGATGCGGCCGGACATCGTCCTGCTGGACGTGGTCATGCCGGACCTCGACGGCATCGAGGTGATGCGGCAGCTCCGCGAGTGGCGGCCGGTGCCCGTGATCCTCCTCACCGCCAAGGGCTCGACGTCGGACAAGGCCAAGGGCCTCGACCTGGGGGCCGACGACTACATCGCCAAGCCGTTCCATCCCGACGAGCTGGCCGCCCGCGTCCGTGCGGTCCTCCGGCGCGCGGCCGGCATCTCGCCGTCGGGCGGCCTCCTGCACATCGGCGACGTGGAGATCGACCTCGAGCGGCGGATGATGACCCGCAACGGGCAGCTCGTGCAGCTCAGCCGCACCGAGTGGCTCCTCCTCCAGCACCTTGCCGCCAACGCCGGCAAGGTCGTCCTTCACACGGAGCTGCTCACCAAGGTCTGGGGCCCGGAGTATCGGGACGACCTCCAGTACCTGCGCGTGTGGGTCAGCCGCGTGCGGCGCAAGCTCGGCGCGGCTCCGGGTGAGCCGGGCCCGATCAAGACGTTCCAGGGCATCGGTTACGTGCTGAACGTCGACGAGATGCCGCCCCTCGAGATGCCCGCCGACGGCGCGGACCTCGGCGAGGCGCCCGCGGTCCAGGGCCATGCAGGCTGAGCCGCGCGCCGAGTCATCCCCGGGGATCCTGATCGCGCTCGACGCCCTGATCGTCCAGCGAACCGCCCAGCCCGCCGCGATCGATGATGCCCAGGTCGCGCTCCGCCGCATCGGCTGGATCGGTCGCCCGATCGTCCTGGTCGGCTCGCAGGTCGCCGGACGGGCGCTTCCCCCGGAGCTGGAGAGTCGCGAGTCCTGGGTTCGGGCCACCGTCGGCAGCGGCGCCTATGCGGTGGTCGCCTTCGACGAACCGTCGGAGGATCGGGCCGCCGGACAGGGCGAGGCCGTGGATCGCTGGCGGAACGTGAAGGATGCGCAGGAGGGTACCTGGCTGCTGACCGACCGCCCGCGTCAGGTTGGCTCGGCGCGCCAGGCGGGCCTCAAGGTGATCCTCATCGGACCGTCCGATCCGCAGCCTCGCAACCACCGACCGGATTACCAGGCGCGCGACCTGAAGGACGCCGTCGGGCACCTCCTGACGATGGATGTCTTCGCGAACCCCTCGCCGGCACACGACGGTGTTCGCCGCACCGATGGGGCAGGGCAGGGCGCTTGACTTCCGACCCGGGCACCTCCACGATGCCGTTCCCGCAGCAGGGCAACACAGATCGCATGATCGTCAGGGTCCTCAACGTCCGGATCGCAAAAGACCGTGGGGCCGAGTTCCACGCCTTCATGCGTGAGCGCGGCCTTCCCCGGATGCAGGAGCACCCCGGCCTCATCTCGGTCAACGTCGGCCGGCGAACGGATGGACCAGACGAGTTCGCGGTCATCGTCACCGTCTGGCGCGACTGGGACGCCCTCATGGATGCGCTCGGTCCCGACCCCTCTCAGCCCTACCAGGTGACGCGGGAGTCCGGCCTGGCCGAGACCGCCACCGTCGAGCACTTCGAGGCGATCGAGCTTCCGGACCTCGCCAAGCGGCGCGCCGGCGAGGGCGCGGTCAGCACGGTCGCAGCACCGGCGGCCACGACCTAGTCCTCCCCGTCCCGGCATTGTGATGCTCGTGCAATACCCCACCTGCCTGCCGATGGACTGCGTGTTGTTCGCGCTGGTCGACGATCTGCCCGTCGAACGCAGCCGAGGGAGCATCCATTGCCAGACCGCACGCCTGATCCGTCCCGACTTCCGCAGCCGGGGTGGCGCCTGATCGGGTTCGCATCGATCGGACTGGGCACCGGCCTCTTCAACGCCGACGTGCCGTTCGTCGTCCTGGCGGCCGCCCTGCTGCCGGCCCTGATCGCGATGGCGGTCATCGCCGCGCACTCGACCGCTTCCCCGCCCATCGCAGAGCGATCCCGTCGGGCAGCCGACGGGATCGCGCGCCGGAGGTAAGCACAATGGCCGAGCTGGACACCGCGGATCGAAAGAAGCTCGACGAGCGGCAATTCGCATACGTCGACAAGGATGGGACGGGCCACCTCCCGATCAACGACGAGGAGCACGTCCGCAACGCGCTCGCTCGCTGGAACCAGACCGACTTCCCGTCCAAGACCGCCAAGGAGTCGGCCCGCCGCAAGATCCTGGCCGCGGCCCGCCGTCACCGGATCGAGGTCTCCGACGACGACAAGGTCGCGAAGAAGGGCTCGACCTGAGATAGTGGGACGGATCACCGCAGACGAGGTCCGCATGGCGTCCCCATCCCGCGCGGGCGGTCGGCCCGTGCAAGCGGAGGACGACACCGTTCCGCCGGTTCACCCGGGACCCGAGTTCCATGGGTTCCTCGACGCGCTCGGAGTCGCCGTCTACACCACCGACGCCGAGGGCCGGATCACCTACTTCAACGAGGCCGCATACACGCTGTGGGGCCGCCGGCCGGAGCTGGGCGAGCAGTGGTGCGGCTCGTGGCGGCTCTACTGGCCCGATGGACGGCCCCTGCCCCACGACGAGTCCCCGCTGGCGATGACCCTCAAGGAGGACCGGCCCATCCGTGGCATGGAGGCCGAGCTCGAGCGGCTGGACGGCACCCGCGCGGTGTTCATGGCCTATCCAACTCCGCTCCACGACACGGGCGGGCGCAGGATCGGGGCGGTCAACGTGCTCGTCGACGTGACCGAGCGCCGCAAGGCTGAGGAGGCCCTGCGCGCCGCGGCCGAGGCGCTCGCCGCCTCGAACATGGTCAAGGACGAGTTCCTGGGCCTCGTCTCGCACGAGCTGCGGACCCCGGTGACGACGATCTTCGGAAACGCGCACCTGCTCCGCGGACGGGCCGGGCTGCTCGCCACCGAGGAGACCGACTCGATGCTGACCGACATCGCGGACGAGTCGAATCGGCTCCTGGGCATCATCGAGAACCTGCTCCTGCTCACCCGGCTCGGCTCCGGCACGCCACCCGAGCAGGAGCCGCAGCTGATCGCCCATGTGACCCGCAACGCCGTCGATGGCTATCGCCAGCACCACCCCGAGCGCACCATCTCGCTCGAGGTGCAGCCGGGGCAGATGGTGGTCGAGGCAGATCGCGGCCACCTCGAAATGCTGCTCGACAACCTGCTCACCAACGCGACCAAGTACAGCCCCGCCTCGACCGAGATCGAGGTCGCCGTCGCCTTCGACGAACGCGAGGCGTGCGTCACGGTCAGCGATCGCGGGATCGGCATCGGCGACGCCGATGCCAGCCAGCTCTTCACCGCCTTCTATCGAACCGAGGCGGCCAAGATGCGCACGAACGGCCTCGGCATCGGGCTCGCGGTCTGCCAGCGGATCGTGAACTCGCTCGGTGGCCGCATCTGGGCCGTCCCGCGCGAGGGTGGCGGGACCGAAGCCGGGTTTGCTCTCCCGCTGGTCGTGGCCTCGCCTGACTGACCCCGCCACGGCGCGCGGCGAGGCCGCTGGATCGGCCAGAATGCCCCCGATCCTCGCTCGCGCGAGGACGTGAAGGAGGCAGGTCGATGATCCGGGATCGAACCGTGGCGGCGCTCATCGCCGAGGCAATCGGGACATTCCTCTTCTTCTTCGTGGGCGCAGGCTCGATCGTCCTGCAGGAGCAGATATTCCCAGGGGTGGACCTCGCTCCGGGCGGCAGCTGGCTGCTCAACGTAGCCCTCGCGCACGGGCTGACACTGGCGGTGCTGGTATCGGCACTGGGCGCCGTCTCGGGCGGCCACTTCAACCCCGCAGTGACCCTGGGGATCTGGGTCATCGGCAAGATCACGCCGATGCGCGCCGCGCTCTATGTCGTGGCGCAGCTCGTCGGCGGGCTGGCGGCCGGGCTCGCGCTCAAGCTGGTCTTCGCCAATGCGTGGCAGGCCTCGAACATCGGGACTCCGGCCCTCGGTGCGGGCATCTCCCCCGCCATGGGGATCGCCATCGAGGCCGTGCTCACAACGCTGCTCGTCCTCGCGGTCCTCGGGACCGCGGTCGATGCCCGCGCGCCGAAGATCGGCGGCCTGGCGATCGGGCTGGCGGTGGCGGCCGACATCCTGGTCGGCGGTCCGCTGACCGGGGCGGCCATGAACCCCGCCCGCTGGTTCGGCCCCGCGGTTGCCGCCGGAGCCTACGCCGACTGGTATGTATGGTGGATCGGCCCGGCCATCGGCGCGGCAGTCGCGGCGTTCGTCTATCGGTCGGCGCTGGCCGAGGCAAGCTAGAAACGAAGGAGGGCCGGCCCGTTGCCGGGTCCGGCCCTCGCGTCGGTCCCTACGCGGGTCTACTTCACGTCGACCGAGGCACCGGCCTCGGCGAGCTTCTCCTTGACCGCCTCGGCCTCTTCCTTGGCGACGCCCTCCTTGACGGCCTTGGGGGCAGCGTCGACGAGGTCCTTCGCCTCCTTGAGGCCCAGGCCGGTCAGCTCGCGGACGGCCTTGATGACCAGGATCTTGTTCGGGCCGACCTCGGTCAGCACCGCGTCGAACTCGGTCTGCTCCTCGGCCGCTGCCGGGGCCTCGCCCCCTCCCGCCGCGGCGGGCGCTGCGGCCATCGCCATCGGGGCAGCCGCGGTCACGCCGTAGCGCTCCTCGAATGCCTTGACCAGCTCGGAGAGCTCCAGGACGGTCATGCCGTCGATTGCCTCCAGGATCTGGTCCTTGCTCATCGTCTTCGTGGCCATGTGCGTTCGGTCTCCCTTTCTCGTCAGGCGGCGCTGCCGCCCTCGCTTGCTCGCTTCTGGTCGGCCACTGCGCTGAGCACGCCGACGAGGTTTCGCAGGTTGCCGGCAAGGACCCCGGCCATCCCCGCGATCGGGGAGGCCATGGCTCCGGCCAGGCGGCTGAGCAGCACGTCGCGGCTCGGCAGGTTTGCCAGTTGCTGGAACATCGCGGCGTCGACGGCGACCCCGCCCAGCAGGCCGCCCCGCAGGGCAACCACCTTGGAATACGGACGGAGGGCGTCCTGCAGGGCCTTCGCCAGGGCCGTCTCGTCGCCGGATCCCGTCGCCACGGCCGTCGGGCCGGCGAGGAGCGACGTCAGCTCCGGGCGACCCGCCTCCGCGGCGGCGATCTTCAGCAGGCGATTCTTGGCGACGTGCAGCTGCACGCCGTTGGCGCGCAGGGACCTCCGTACCGACTGCATCTCGGAGACCTTGAGGCCCCGGTAATCGGCCACGGCCAGCGCGGAGCTGTTACGGAGCATCTCCGTCAGCTCGGCGATCGCCTGGCGTTTCGCATCGGTCGGCATCTCTTGTCCTCTCGAACCTCCATCACATCAAAACGGTCCTCGCGCACGCCATCGGCAGGAGGACCGTCTCCGGTCGTCTCATTGCCTCGGCGTGCCGCCGGCTCTCGTTGGCCGGCGATTGGCCCGGGGCTCGCACCCGGCGCACAACGCTGTCTGTGGCTTCTCTTCGGCTGTCCCGAGGAGTCTGGTCTGCTGACCTCCTAGGCGCTGGCCGCCGCCAGCGCGGATGGAATGTCGATCCGCAATCCGGGCCCCATGGTAGGGGCAACCGTCAGAGTTCGCATATACGTGCCCTTCGCCCCGCTGGGCTTGGCGCGCTGCACCGCGTCGACCAGGGTCGCGATGTTCGCCGACAGCTGGTCCGGCGTGAAGCTCGCCTTCCCCACCGCGACGTGCACGATGCCGGCGCGATCGACCTTGAACTCGATCCGGCCGGACTTGATCTCGCCCACCGCCCGCTCGATGTCGAAGGTGACGGTGCCGGCCTTAGGATTCGGCATCAGGCCGCGCGGGCCGAGCTTCTTTCCAAGGCGACCCACCGTGCCCATCATGTCGGGCGTGGCGATCGCAACGTCGAACTCGAACCAGCCGTCGTCGATCTTCTTGACGAGGTCGTCGCCACCGACCTCATCGGCTCCGGCGCGGAGGGCGTCCTGCGCCTTCTCGCCCTGTGCGAAGACGATCACGCGGGTCGTGCGCCCGGTGCCGTGCGGGAGGACGACGGTCCCGCGCACGAGCTGGTCGGCATGGCGCGGGTCGATCCCGAGCCGGAGGTGCAGCTCGACCGTCGCGTCGAACTTGGTGGGCGAGACGCGCGGCAGGAGGTCGCAGGCCTCATCCAGCAGGTAGCGGCGGTCCACTTCGATCAGCTTCGCCGCTTCGAGGTACTTCTTGCCGTGGCGTGCCATCAGTCGGTCACCTCGATGCCCATGCTGCGAGCGGTGCCGGCCACGATCTTCATCGCGTGCTCGACGTCGTTGGCGTTGAGGTCGGCCATCTTGGCCTCCGCGATCTCGCGCAGCTGCCGCTGCGACACCTTGCCGACCTTGGTGCGGTTCGGCTCGGCCGACCCGCTCTCGACGCCGGCCGCACGCTTCAGCAGCGCGGCAGCCAGCGGGGCCTTGGTGACGAAGGTGAAGGAGCGGTCCTCAAAGACCGTGATCTCGGCCGGCACCACGTAGCCGGACTGGCTGGCGGTGCGCTCGTTGAAGGCCTTGATGAACTCCATGATGTTGATGCCGTGCTGCCCGAGGGCCGGCCCGACCGGGGCCGCGGCCGTGGCGCGCCCGGCGGGCGCCTGGATCTTGAGAATCGCGCGGATCTTCTTTGCCATCTGCTTCCTCCGAGGTGCAAGCGGAGCGGGTTGCGCTCCTCCCTCTGTCTAGAGCTTGTCGATCTGCAGGAAGTCGAGCTCGACCGGCGTCTCGCGGCCGAAGATGCTGACCAGCACCTTGACCTTGTTCCGCTCCGGATTGACCTCGTCGACGGTGCCGATGAACTCGGCGAAGGGGCCGTCCTTGACGCGGACGCTCTGGCCCTTCGTGAACTGCAGCTTGAACTTGGGCGCCTCGACCCCCATCTGCTTGAGGATCTTCTTGACCTCGCCCTCCATGAGGGGCGTCGGCCGGTTGCCGGACCCGACGAAGCTGGTCACTCCCGGCGTGTTGCGCACGACGTACCAGGACTCATCGGTCATCACCATCTCGACCAGGACGTAGCCGGGGAAGACCTTCTTGTTGACGGTCTGCCGCTGGCCGTTCTTGATCTCGATCTCCTCCTCCATCGGCACGAGCACCTGGAAGATCTGGTCCTCGACCCCCATCGACTCGATGCGGTGCTCGAGGTTGGCCTTCACCTTGTTCTCGTAACCGGAGTAGGTATGGATCACGTACCACTGCTTGGTGGTGCGCTCGGAGGCATACGGATCGTCCGGCTGCGGAGCCTCGCGGGAGAGGCGGGCGGCCTGGCGCGCCTCGTTGCGGGCCTCCTTCTCGGCGGCCGGCTTGGCGGCGGGCTCGGCCACGGGCTCCGCGACCTCCTCGGTGATCTGCTCCGTCATCGGCTCGTCGGTCATCACAGCACCTGGTCGATGAGCGCGTGGAAGGCGGTGTCGAGCACGGCGATATAGACGCCCACCGCAATCGAGACGGCGAGGACGATCAGCGTCAGGTTGATGACCGTCTGGCGGGTGGGCCAGGCGACCTTCTTGAGCTCGGACCAGGCCTCGGTGAGGTACTGGCGCATGCCGCGGAACACGATGGCTTCAGCTCGCTCCTGTGGTGCTGTTTCTCGATTGACCGATGAAGCTGGCAGGGGCGACAGGACTCGAACCTGCAACCGCTGGTTTTGGAGACCAGTGCTCTACCAGTTGAGCTACACCCCTACCGACGTCGTCCTGCCTACTTCGTTTCCCGGTGCAGCGTGTGCTGCCGGCATCGCGGGCAGAACTTGTTGAGCTCCATCCGGCCAGGGTCGTTTCGCTTGTTCTTGCGGGTGCTGTACGTGCGCTCCTTGCAGGTGGTGCACGCCAGCGAGATCACGGGTCGATTTTCGGCCTTGGCCACGGTGCGATGTCCTCGTCTATCGCCCGTCGCCGCCCACGCCAAATAAGGGGCTGGTCACCGGGGGAAAGCCTGGTGATTCTAGGCGTGCGCCAAGGCCGATGTCAACGCGAGGCCCGATCCGGCGCCGCGCCGGCTGACTAGACTGACCGGCAGACCATGACAGACACGACCCAGCCGGCCGAGGATCTCGCCCGCATCGTCGACGCGGCGCGCCGCATGGGCGTCGAGCTCGATGAGGCCGAGGCGCTGCGCTGGCTGAGCGCCATGGCCGCGGATTCAGGCGGCGAGATCGTCGTCGACGCCGGGAGCGGAACCTTCGGGCACCGGGTCAGCATGCTCGACTTCTCTCCCGCCAACCTGGCCCACTTCCGCGCCGTTGGCCGGATCGTGGGATTCGAGGATCGGCCCGGGGTCGAGACCGCCCTGGCGCTCTCCGGATCGGCGGCGCAGTCGAAGATCCAGACGAACCCGGGTGACTGCGACTACTTCGAGCGTATCAACCTGCGTGCCCCGACCCGTGACGAGGCCTGCCGCATGCTCGCCGTCCTGATGAGGGACAAGGCGCTGGCCACGGAGCGCGGCGACACCTACCGCCTGATCGAGGTGAAGTTCGGCTCCTCGCCGCGCGACCTGCTGCACGCGGGCAAGCCGCTCGGACGCGGAAGCGCCATCAGTTGGACGCCCGCCGAGATCCGCGACGGGAAGATCGCCGCCACGACCCCGGATGGCGAGCCGTTCCCCCTGGGCTGGGACGACGTGGCCCTGGATCCCGGCTGGTGCAAGCTCGACTGGGTCGTCGCCGACCGCGCCCACGGCACGCTCGCCAACGCCAGCAACATGCTCGACGTCACCTGGGAGGCGCCGGACGGCTCGATCACGCCCCTCGACGGCCACCTCGACGGGTACTTCCAGGAGGTCTACCTCGAGGCTGATTCGATTCCGATCTTCTCGAAGGTCGTGCGCAACGCCACCCCGGACGCCCTCGACGACTACGTGGCGCAGCTCGAGCACGAGGTGGCGAAGTACGTCACCCACGACCTGAACTACGGCAAGGCCGCGAAGCGGATGTACAACGTCTTCCGTCTCACCGGTCGCTACCTCGATGCCGTCTACCTGCGCGAGCTCTTCGACGAGCCGGCCGCCCTCCTCTACCAGATCTGGTCGCTCGTCCGGACCATCGACGATGCCGTCAACCCAGACGAGACGACGACCATGCAGGAGGCGATCACCCAGGCGGACGCGCTCATCACCGAGGTGGCCAGCGTCCTCGACGGGGCTGAGGAGACGGAGATCGTGCGCACCCTCGTCCGGCTGCGGGAGGACCTCGAAACCGATGAGCACGTGGCCGCCCTCAGCATCGACGCCGAGGCAGCGCGCAGTCTCCTCAAGAACCTGGTCAACACCTTCTTCCACGACCGGCTGGTGGCGGTCCCCACCATCAACGCCTATATCGGCCGGCTCCAGGCGGAGTTCGGCGAGGACGCCGCCACCACCCGCTGATCAGGCGGGGGCCGCTCCTGGGGGATCGGCCTGCTTGCGTCGCACCAGCACGATCCGGGTGAACGGCAGCCGGAAGTCGCTGAAGACCTCGATGCTCACGAGGAAACCGGCGAACAGGAAGAGGATCCCGAGCAGCTCACCGACGAAGAAGGCGCTGGTCGCGCCAAATCGGTTCGCGCCGCTCGTGAAGGCCGGGATCGTCGCGCCGATCGCGATCAGGATCGTGGCCGGCACGCGGCTCGACAGCCGCCCGCGGACGAGTGCCACCACGGCGCCCGGAAGCGAGACGATGAAGTTCACCAGGATCGCGACCGGGGCGAGCAGGAGGTTGAGGACGAACGAGCCGGGACCCTGGCCCCTGCGCAGGGAATAGCGGATCAGGCGGCGCTTCTCCATGAAGGTGTAAGCGCTGTAAAGGGCGCCGAGCCCGAGCGCGAAGGCGCCGGTGACGTTGAAGAAGGGGGTCAGCAGGCGGAGGTAGCCGGGCATCTTCTCCCCGGTCGGGATCATTGTCGCCGGATCGAGCGAGTACCCCGGCGCGCTGAGCTGCACCGTCACGGCCATCACCGCGGCGACCAGGCTGCCACCCACGATCAGCGCCGCGGCCAGGTTCGCCCAGCGCTCGTCCCCGCGGAAGGTCATGACGCCGATGGCGATCGCCACCACGATCGCGATGCCGAAATAGATGATCGGCGCAGGCCCGGAGTTGGAGTAGTCGTACTTGGCCTGGCTGAGGACGGTGAAGAGCCCCGCCAGCAGGAGCGAGATCGCGAAGGCATACCCGAAGCGCGTGCGCGCGAGCAGGAAGACGGTGCCGAGCCCCAGCCAGCCGGCAACGTAGACCGCGCCGATGAGGTACCAGGTGCGATACAGCGGGTCGCTCCATCCGAAGGCGCCACCCAGGAACTCGGTCCCGGCGCTAATCCCGTACCACAGCAGGCCCAGCGTCCAGACGAGCTGGTAGGGGTGCCGGCGACGCAGCCATTGGTCGGCCACCAGCGCGGCAAACGCGAAGGAGAGGACGGACGACGCCAGGGGCAAGACCACGTTCGGGTTCACGACTGCCGGGGCCTCCTGCCGTGTTCTGCTCGCAATCTCCACTCGAGAAGGGTGGAGCCCACGTCCGGGCTCGAACCGGAGACCTCGTCCTTACCAAGGACGTGCTCTGCCAACTGAGCTACGTGGGCGCGCGCAGATTCTGCCGGAACGGCCAGATGGCAGGCAACCATCGGCCTATCTTGGCAAATCTAGGTATCGGATCGAGGACTCGCCGGTGGTGGTGGGCAGGGAGGGAATCGAACCCCCACAGTCGAAGACGGCTGATCTACAGTCAGCGGAGCTCACCACCTGCTCAACCTACCCACGCCTTCCGATCGGCAGGGGCGCTGCCGACCGAGCGGGAGTATAGCGAACGACCGAGCCACGCCTCAACCGAGGCGGGCTGGAGCCGACGGAGGGAGTCGAACCCACAACCGGCGGTTTACAAAACCGCTGCTCTACCGTTGAGCTACGTCGGCGTCGCGGCCGATTCTAGTCGAGCGCCGGCGGCTCGCTGACGGACGACCTCGAAGAGCAGCAGCGCGCCGGCAGTCGCCGCGTTGAGGCTCGCGATCCTGCCCGCCATCGGGAACCGCACCAGCAGGTCGCAACGCCGACGCATGGCGCCGGATACGCCGCTCCCCTCGCTGCCGACCACGATCGCGATCGGTCCGGTCAGGTCCGCGTCCCATGCGATGGTCGCGGCATCCTGGTCCGCGGCGATGAGGCGGATGCCCCGCTCGTGCAGCTCGTGCGCGGTCTCGCCCAGCCCTGCCACCCGGGCGAGGAGGAGGTGCTCGCTGGCGCCGGCAGAGGCCTTGACCGCCGCGGCGGAGAGCGGCGCCGCGCCGCGCTCCGGGAAGACGACCCCGTCAACGCCCGCCGCCTCGGCGGAGCGGAGGAGCGTGCCGAAGTTGGTAGGGTCCTGCAGGTGCTCGAGGATCAGGAGCAGCGGCTCATGCCCGCGTCGAGACGCTCCGGCGAGCAGCTCGGCGAGGTCCGCGAAGGTCCGATCCGCCACCTCGAGCAGCACCCCCTGGTGCCCGTCGAAGCCGGCGAGCTGCCGGAGCCGGTTCGCGTCGATCGTCTCCACCGGGACCGATGCACCCCGCGCGGCTGCCAGCACCTCGTTCAGCTCCGGGCCGGGGCGAGCCGAGTGGGCGACGAGGAGCCGGTTTGCGCGCCGTCCTGCGGCAAGTGCCTCGACGACCGGGCGACGACCCCCGATCCAGTCACTCATGCCTGGGCGATGACGGCCACCGCGAACGCGGCAATTCCCTCGGTGCCGGCGAACCCCAGGCCGTCGGAGGTCGTGCCCTTCACGCTGATGGAACTGGACTCGATCCCGCACAGCTCTGCCAGGCGGGCGGCGATCTCGTCACGCCGCGGGGCGATGGCCGGGTGTTCTGCCACGATCGTCAGGTCGATCGAGAACGGCGCCCAGCCGCCCGTCCGAAGGGTCGCGACCGCGCCGCGAACGAGGTCGCCCGAATCGGCGTCCTTCCAGCGGGCGTTGTCAGACGGAAAGTGGCTGCCGATGTCCCCCGCCGCCGCGGCACCGAGCAGCGCGTCGACGACCGCGTGCAGAGCGGCGTCGCCGTCGGAGTGTCCGGCCAGGCGGGGCTCCGCGCGAAAGTCCACCCCACCCAGCCGCAGCATTCCGTCCGCCCCAAAGCGATGCGCGTCGAAGCCGAGTCCAGCCCGCTGGCCGGCGCCGACCGCCGGCGCGACCGGGGGCATCGCGCGCGCCGCGAGGACGCCGCCCACCAGGATCTCGTCACCTGGTTCGGTCAGCTTCTGGTTGCCCGGCTCGCCCTGCACCGACCGCACGACGATGCCGGCCGCCCCGAAGGCGGCGGCCTCATCGGTCATCTTGCGACCCCAGGCCTGCGACTCCTCGAGCGCAGCCCGTAGCACGACGAGCGTGGCCGCCTGCGGCGTCTGTGCCAGCGCCAGGCCCTCCCGATCGAATGCACCCACGATGCGCCCGGAGCTGTCGACGTGCTTGAGCGAATCGTGGAGCGAGACCACCGGGACCGCGCCATCGGTCGCCGTTACCGCGTTCACGATCCGCTCCATGAGCTCGGTCGAGGCTGCCGGCCGCGCGGCGTCATGGATCAGGACCGCCCCGTCCTCGGGAAATCCGGCCTTCGTGAGCGCGGAGATGCCGGCTAGAACCGAGTCGGCCCGCTCCTCACCCCCGGCGACCACCTCGCATCGGCCGCGGACGGATTCGGGGATCGCGTCACGGAACCGGTCCAGCCCATCTGGCGGCGCCACGACCACCACCCAGCTCATGCCGGGCACGGCCAGCAGCGCGTCGAGCGCCCAGCGCCAGGCCGGGCGGCCCGAGAAGTCGATCCACAGCTTGTCGCCCCCCATCCGGCGACCGCTCCCCGCCGCCACGAGGACCGCCCCGATCACCATGCCTGGCTCACCCGGCCGAAGGCGTTTCGCGTGGTTGCGCGAAGATCATGCGTCCGGCAACCGTCTGGAGGACGCGGGTCACCGTCACGCCCACTTCCTGGTTTATCGAGCGGCCGCCACCCTCGACCACGATCATCGTCCCGTCGTCGAGGTAGCCGACCCCCTGCCCCGGCTCCTTCCCCTCCTGGATGATCTTGACCGTCATCTCCTCACCGGGATGGACGACCGCCTTCACTGCGTTGGCCAGCTCGTTGATGTTGAGGACCCGTATCCCCTGCAGCTCGGCGACCCGGTTGAGGTTGAAGTCGTTGGTCAGGATCGCTGCGCCATGGTCGCGAGCGAAGGCCACCAGCTTGGCATCGACCTCGCCGATCTCCGGGTACGTCTCCTCGCTCACCTCGACCGGCGAGATGGAGTCTTTCTGGAGCGCCGTCAGCATCTCGAGGCCGCGGCGACCCCGGTTGCGCCGGATGGCATCGGGCGAGTCCGCGATGTGCTGCAGCTCGTCGAGCACGAAGCGCGGCACGACGAGCGTGCCGACGATGAAGCCGGTGCGACCCACGTCCACGATGCGGCCATCGATCACCGAGCTCGTGTCGATCACGATCTGCGAGAAGCCGCCGCGACGCCGGGCGCCCGGCAGGATGCCGGCCACCGCCGGCAACAGGACGTCTCGCTTGTACATCGTCGCCGCCAGCAGGAGGAGCGCCGAGACGACGGCGACCACGGGGGGCAGCACCGAGCCGGCCCAGCCGCCGATCGCGATGAGGGGCAGCCCGGCGAGGACGCCCACCAGCAGCCCGACCACGATGGCGGCCACGGCCAGCGCGAACTCGCCGGCACCCGCCTGCGCGAGTCGATCGACGGCCCAGCGTGCGGGCCGGGTGGTCACGTACGGGATGGCGAGATAGCCGAAGAGGAGCGTGGCGGCCACCATCGCCATCAGGAAGGCAGGCCGATTCGGCGCCTCGATGATGGTGGTGTCCGCCTTGCTGAGGATGAGGAGCCCTAGTGCGAACCCCAGCAATGTCCCCAGCAGGGCGCCCACGAGCTGGATGATCTTGGTCATGAGCCGATGAGTCCGTGATGATCCGATGTCGCGGGCAATGAAGGGGGATGAATTCGATGATGCCAATCCCGCGCCCGCCCAACGGCGGGCGGCCACCTTAGCACCTGCCGATCGGTAGGTCTACGGGCTCCAGGTGCGAATCAATCCTCGACGAGGGCCTGGCGCAGCGCCTCGCGCAGGTCCGCCGCAGCCACCATTCGCCCCGGCGTTTCTCGGCCGCTCGCTCCGCGCTCCGGTCCGGTCACCATGCGGTCGAATCCAAGCCGCGTCGCCTCCGCCAGCCGGCGCTCAGCGCGAGCGGCTGGTCGCAGGCGCCCGGACAGCGACAGCTCCCCTGCCAGCACGGTCCCCTCCCGCACGGGGCGCTCGCGGAGGGACGATGCCAGCGCGGTGGCGACGGCGAGGTCCGCCGCGGGCTCGTCGATGCGAAGCCCGCCGGCCACGTTCACGTAGACGTCGTGCCCGGTCAGGTTCAGCCCCGCGTGCCGCGCCAGGACCGCGATCAGCATCAGGACCCGGTTGACGTCGATCCCCGTCGTCGCGCGGCGAGGCGACCCGTAGCCAGCCGGGGCCACGAGCGCCTGGATCTCCACCGCGAGCGGCCGCGTCCCCTCCAGGGCGATGGTGATGGCGCTGCCGGCAACCGGCGGCTGCTCGGACTCGAGGAAGAAGCGGCTGGCATCGGCGACTTCGACCAGGCCATCAGCGCGCATCTCGAGGACGCCGACCTCATCGGTCGAGCCGTAGCGGTTCTTGGCGGCGCGCAGGAGGCGGGTCGTCCCCATCCGCTCGCCCTCGAGGTAGATGACGGCGTCGACCAGGTGCTCCAGCGTCCGCGGCCCGGCCACGGTCCCCTCCTTCGTGACGTGCCCGATCAGCGCCACGCAGGTCGAGCCCGCCTTCGCCACCTCCGCCAGACGGGTGGCGACCTCGCGGACCTGCCCGACGCTCCCGGCCGGCCCGCCAAGTTCCGCGCTCGCGAACGTCTGAACGCTGTCGACCACGGCCAGCGCCGGCGCGGACGCCTCGATCGCGCCGACCGCCGTCGCCAGGTCGGTGCTCGCCACCAGCCCGACCCCGTCGACCACGGCACCGACCCGCTCGGCGCGCCCGCGGACCTGTGCTGCCGACTCCTCGCCGGTCAGGTAAAGGGCCGAGTGCCCGGCCGCGGCGAGGCGTCCGGCAAGCTGGAGGAGGAGGGTGCTCTTGCCGATCCCCGGGTCGCCGCCGAAGAGGACGATCGAGCCGGGGACCAGCCCACCGCCCAGGACCCGGTCGAGCTCGCCGATGCCGCTCGGCAGGCGCGACGCCTCGGCGCTGCTGATGCCGCCGATGGGCGAGATCGCGGCCGAGCCGGCCGCCGACGCTCGCTCGCGGGCACGCGACGACGCCCCGCCGCTCGACGCGGCACGTGTGACGACCGTCTCGACAAGCGTGTTCCACGCCTCGCACGAGGCGCACTGCCCGGACCAGCGGGGCGCGCTGGCGCCGCACTGCTGGCAGACGTAGACGGAACGGGTGGCTGGCACGGGCGCGGCCATCTTGCCACGCCCCCGCGTACCACGACGTTATCGGCGACGTTATCGGCCCGTCAGCGGGCCTTGACGGTCTCCTTCGCGGCCTTGCGTTCGATGACGAGGCCGTCGGGGGTGGCGTCGACGACGATCGTGTCGCCGGCCTCGAAGGTGGCCTGCAGCATGCGCTCGGCCAGCGGGTCCTCGATCTGGTGCTGGATCTCGCGGCGCAGCGGCCGAGCCCCGAACGCGAGGTCGTAGCCCTTGACGATGATCGCGTCCTTGGCGGCGTCGGTGACGATCAGCTCCATCTGCTGCCCGGCGAGCTGCGTCTTTACGCGCTCCAGGAGCAGGTCGACGATCTCGCGGATCTCCTCGCGGGTGAGCTCGCGGAAGACGACGGTCGCGTCGATCCGGTTCAGGAACTCGGGGCGGAAGACGTTCTTCAGCTCGCCGAGCACCTTCTCCTTCATCCGCTCGTAGTCGGCAGAGGCCTCGACCACGGAGCCCTCGTCGACGCCGGCGCGGAAGCCGATGCGCGAGTCCTTCTGCAGGAGCTGGGCGCCGACGTTGCTGGTCATGATGATGATCGTGTTGCGGAAGTCGACGCGGCGACCCTTGGCATCGGTCAGGTGCCCATCCTCCAGGATCTGGAGGAGGATGTTGAAGACCTCCGGGTGCGCCTTCTCGATCTCGTCGAGCAGCACCACGCTGTAGCTCTTGCGGCGGACCGCCTCGGTCAGCTGGCCGCCCTCGTCGTAGCCGACGTAGCCGGGCGGGGCCCCGACCAGCCGCGAGACGTTGTGGCGCTCCATGAACTCGCTCATGTCGATCTTGATCATGGCGTCCTCGGAGCCGAACATGAACTCGGCCAGCGCTCGAGCGAGCTCGGTCTTGCCGACGCCGGTGGGGCCCATGAAGATGAACGAGCCGATCGGCCGCTTCGGATCCTTCAGCCCGGCTCGGGCGCGACGGACCGCCTTGGAGACGATGTCGATCGCCTCTTGCTGCCCGATCACCCGCTTGTGGATCGCCTCCTCCATGTGGAGCAGGCGCTCGGATTCCTCGGCGCTGATGCGGATCACCGGGATCCCGGTCCACATGCTCACGACCTGGGCGATGTCCTCCTCGGTCACCACCGGCACGTCCTTGGCGGACTCCTCGTGCCAGGCGGCACGGAGCGCCTCGATCGACTCCTTGCCCTGGGCCTCCTCGTCGCGGAGTCGGGCGGCGGCCTCGTAGTCCTGGGCGGCGATCGCGTCGTCCTTCTGGCGCGTGACCTCCTCGAGGTCCTTCTGCGCCTCCTTGATGTTCGGCGGCGCCTTGGACTGGCGGAGGCGCACGCGGGACCCGGCCTCGTCGATCAGGTCGATCGCCTTGTCCGGCAGCGCGCGGTCGGCCACGTAGCGGACCGAGAGGTCGACGGCGGCCTGGATGGCCTCGTCGCTGATCGTGACGTGGTGGTGCTCCTCGTACCGCGAGCGGATGCCGAAGAGGATCGCGACCGCCTCGTCGACGGTCGGCTCCTCGACCATCACCGGCTGGAAGCGTCGCTCCAGGGCGGCGTCCTTCTCGATGTACTTGCGGTACTCGTCCAGGGTCGTGGCGCCGATGCACTGCAGCTCGCCCCGCGAGAGCGGCGGCTTGAGGATGTTGGCGGCGTCGATCGCCCCCTCGGCCGCGCCGGCGCCCACCAGCGTGTGCAGCTCGTCGATGAAGAGGACGCTGTCGCTGCTGCTCCGGAGCTCCTCGATGATCTTCTTGAGCCGCTCCTCGAACTCACCGCGGTACTTGGTGCCGGCCACCAGTGAGCCGATGTCGAGGGTCAGCACGCGCTTGTCGGCGAGCGTCTCGGGGACGTCGCCGCTGACGATGCGGTGCGCCAGCCCCTCCGCGATGGCGGTCTTGCCGACGCCGGGCTCGCCGATCAGGGCTGGGTTGTTCTTCGTCCGGCGGCTCAGGATCTGGATGACCCGCTCGATCTCCTTCTCGCGCCCGATGACCGGATCGAGCTTGCCCGAACGGGCGGCCTCGGTCAGATTGATCCCGAGCTGGTCGAGGGTCGGCGTCTTGGAGGGTCGCTTCGTCTCCTGCGCCGGCGAGACGCTCGTGCTCTGGCTCAGGACGTGGATCACCTGGTGGCGCACCTTGTCGAGGTTGACGCCCAGGCTCTCGAGGACGCCGGCGGCGATCCCCTCGCCTTCGCGCACGAGGCCGAGGAGCAGGTGCTCGGTGCCGATGTAGTTGTGCCCGAGCCGCCGTGCTTCGTCGATGGCCAGCTCGATGACGCGCTTGGCGCGCGGCGTGAGGCCGACCTCGCCGACGACCGGGCGATCTCCCCGACCGATGATGAACTCGACCGCGGTGCGGACCTTGGAGAGCTCGACGTTCATGTTCTCGAGGACGCGCGCGGCAACCCCCTCGCCCTCGCGGACGAGGCCGAGGAGCAGGTGCTCGGTGCCGATGTAGTTGTGGTTGAAGCGCTGCGCCTCGTCCTGGGCAAGGGTCAGCACCTTGCGTGCCCGATCCGTGAACTTGTCGAAGCGATCCATGGCGCGTCCTGTGTGCTTGTCCGGCGACCCTGGCTGGACCACCGAACGTGGCCAGAGTGTAGAGCACCACTCCCACGCGGTGCCTTCAATAGGTACTACGGCCTACGGTGACGGTTCGCTCACCAAACGCGGCGCGCAGCGCGGCTCAGAGGAGTTGCGTGACGGGTTCGGTCCGAATCGCGAGGCCGCCGAAATCGGCGATCTACGAGCCCTCGGCGTCGTTGTCCGCGGTAACGGCCTCGGCCCTGGCGTCGCCCTCGGCGCGCCGTACAGCCGCTTCGGCCGCCGGCTCGTCTGGCTGGGCCTCATCGGCCTGGGCCTCGGCGACGCCGGCCTCAGGCTCCGGCGCGGCTTCGGCCTCGGGCGCAGCCTCAGGCTCGGCTCTCTGCGTCGGCGGCTTCGGCTCTCCTCGGGCTCCGCGGCACCTCAGCGCTCGGCCTCCTGGGCGCAGGCCGGTCGGCCTCGCGGCTCATCGGCCTGGACCTCGGCCGCAACGGCCTCCGGCTCGACAGCCTCCTCCGCCTCGGGCTCGGGGGCGGCCTTTGACGCCTTCTTCGGCTTCGGGCGAAGCTGGTCGAGCAGCCCGGACTCGGCGAAGGCAGCCGCCATCGTGTTGTCGATCCCCTCGTCAGGCTCGCTGATCGCGTCCTCGGGACGGTAGTCGCGGTCGCGCCGATCCCGGCTGCCGCGCTCACGACGCGGGCGCTCCTCGAATCGGGCCGGTGCAGTCGCGCTCGCACCGATCGTCGGCGCAGCGGCTGTCGGTGCCGGCTCAGGGTGCGAGCCTGCCTCGGCCGCCTGCTTGAGCGAGAGGCCAAGCCGATGGCGCTCGGAGTCGAGGCTGATGATCTTGAGGTCGAGGGTGTCCCCCTCCTTGACCACGTCCCCCGGGTGCGCGACGCGCTGGTTCGACAGCTCGCTGATGTGGATCAGGCCCTCGAGGCCCTCCTCCACCCGGACGAAGGCGCCGAAGTTGACGAGCTTCGTGACCGTGCCGGCGATGACGTCGCCGATCTTGTACTTGGCGACCGACTCCTGCCACGGATCGGGCTGCAGGCGCCGGATCGAGAGGCTGATGCGGCCGCGCTCGTGGTTGATGTCGATCACCTCGGCCTCGACCTCGTCGCCGATGGCGTAGGCGGTCTCGGGGTTGTTGACCTTGTTCCAGGAGAGCTCGCTCTTGTGCACCAGGCCGTCGATCCCGCCGAGGTCGATGAAGACGCCGAAGGGCGCGATGCTGCGCACGGTGCCCTGGACCTTCTGTCCGACCTGCAGGCTGCTGAAGAGCTCGTCGCGCTTCTCGCGCCGCTCCTCGTAGAGCGCCACCTTCTCGGACAGGATGAGCCGATTCGCCTTGCGGTTGACCTCGAGGATCTTGAGGCGGAGGGTGCGCCCGACGAAGGGCTGCAGCTTCTCGGCGATCTCCTGGGCGGCGTCGCGCGGCTGCTCGTCGCGAGGCCGGCGCGGGAAGTCGACGATCTGGCTGATCGGCACGAAGCCGCGGACGCCGAGGTCGACGATCAGGCCGCCCTTGTTGTGGTCGATGACGCGTGCCTCGACGATCTCACCCGCGTCGAAGCGCTCCTGCATCGCGCGCCACTTGCGCTCGAGCCCGGCTCGACGCAGCGAGAGGACGGCGTGTCCCTCGGGTGACTCGGGCTGCAGGACGTAGACGAGGACCTCGTCGCCGACGGAGAGGTCGGGCCGCGCCTCCTCGCCGTCGCGCGGGCCGCGGCGGCTCATGAGCTCGCGGTTGGAGACGACGCCCTCGCTCTTGCCGCCGAAGTCGACCAGGATCTCGTCCGGATCGATCCGGACCACGGTCCCCTCGACGACATCGCCGTGCTTGAGGCTCTTGACCTCGTTCGACGGATCGTCGAGCAGCTGGGCCATCGTCATGGGCTCGGACTCGCCTTCAGGCTCGGGCGCCGGTTCGGCGGCAGGCTCGGATTCGGCCACCATCGGCTCGGGCGTGGCCTCGGGCTCGGGGGCAACGGCCTCCGGCTCGTGGGCAGCCTGGCCCGGCATCGGCTCCGCCTCGGGCGTGGCCTCGGGCTCAGGGGCTGCTGCCTCCGGCTCGGGTGCCGCCTCGGCCGCCATCGGCTCCGGTGCAGGCTCGGGTTCGGGGGCTGACCGCCTCCGGCTCGGGTGCCGCCTCGGCCACATCGGCTCCGGCGCAGGCTCGGGTTCGGCCTGGGGCTCCTCGACGATGGAATCAGCGGGCTCATCGGCCTGCGGGGCGGCGGTCATCTCCGCCGGCGCGTCCGTGGCGTGGGTCTCGTCTGCCGCAACGGGAATGACGTCCTCGGTCTGCGGCTCGGGCTGATTCGTTTCGTCGGTCAAGTGCGTGTACGCTCCTTGGGTGGAATGTCCCCGCAGCAACAACGCCCTCCGCATGCGGAGGGCGTCTCATTCATCAGGTGGGGTGGAAGCTGCCTTAGGGGTGCTCCTCCGTAACGGCCGATGGGAGAGGCGCGCATCCGCGCGTGCTATGCGGTTGTTTGCTCCAGAGCCGCCGGAGCATACCACACGGTCAAGGCCACTCCTCCGTGCCTGAGCTGCCCGATCTGACGGTCGTGGCGGAGGAGCTCCAGGCACGAGCAACCGGTCGCGTCGTGCTCGAGGCTTCGGCGCCGACGCCGATCCTGGTGCGGGCCACCCCGGCGGAGCTTGCGAAGCTGGCCGGCACCAGCATCACGACCGCCCGCCGACGCGGCAAGTTCCTGCTGCTCACCTTCGGTCGCGACGGGGCCGATGAGCTGATCCTGGCGGCCAACCCGATGCTCGCGGGTCGCTTCTGGCTGCTCGACGGCGCCGCAAAGGTCCGCGCCCGCACCGGCCTCCGGCTTCGCTTCGCCGATGGCGGCGAGCTCCGCTACGTCGATCGCGAGATGCTCGGCAAGCTGTACCTCGTCCCTCCCGACGGCCTCGATGCGATCCCCGGCTGGACCGAGATGGGCCCCGATGCCGACGATCCCGGCCTCACCCTCGACGCCTTCCGCCAGCGAATCCGCAAGCATCCCGGCGAGCTGAAGTCGCTGCTGCGCAACAGCAAGTTCGTGGCGGGCATCGGCAACGCGTACAGCGACGAGATCCTGTGGGAGGCCCAGCTGGCCCCGCTACGCCGCCGGAGCACGCTGAAGCCGGAGGAGGTCGACCGCCTCTACGCGGCGATGCGCTCGGTGCTCGCCGACGCCACCAAGCGCCTGCGCAAGCTCGTGCCGCCCGACATCCACCTGCAGCACCGCGAGTTCCTCAAGGTCCACCTCCGGGGCGGCGAGGCGTGCCCCCGTTGCGGCCGCGACCTGCGCCAGATCGGTGGAGACGAGGCGACCACCTTCTGCAGGAGCTGCCAGCCGCCGTTCTGACTCAGGGAATGATCAGCACCTGGCCGATGTTGATGTCCGTCCCGCTGAGCCCATTCGCAGCCTGGATGGCTGCGACGGTCGTGCCGAACCGCTGAGCGATGAGGTTCAGGGTGTCCCCCTCCTGCACGACGTACGTACGCGGGGTCGGCGCGGCCGTCGGCGTCTCCGCGACGCTGACCGGGAGGACGGAGGCCGACGCGGCCACCGAGCTCGGCGGCAGCGACGGCTGGGGCGAGGTCGAGACCGAAGGTGACGGGGTGGGACTCTGGCTGCCCGTTGGCGGTTCGCCGCCGAGCAGGTGGAAGACGCTGCTCAGGACGAGCAGCCCGACCACCGCCAACGCGACCGCCGCCACGACGACCGCACTGCGCGTGACGCGCGCGGTCGGCGAGGTGGAGAGGTTGCGCCATGCCGCCTCGGGCTCCAGGACGAGGCGCGTCCGCCCGAAATCCACATCCGGAGAGACCCGAGGGAGGCCGCTCGACGCCGCAAGCCACGCGGTGCGCGCCGCAGCAAAGCGCTCGCAACGGGCATGTGCCTCCGTCAGGCAGAGCTGGACCTGGCGCGACCGTTCGAGGGGGGCGGGAGGAGCCAGGGCATGGCACCGATGCTCCGGGTCGAATCCGTCCGCCACCGTGCGACCATCGTCGGCCAGAGCGAGGTAGGGGCAGATTCGATCCACGCGGCGAGGATAGCGTGGTGCCGGCACGGCGGCAGCGATCCCCGAAGGGGCCCGAGGAATGAACTATCCCGGCGACGACCTATCTTCCCAGGGAGTTGCCCCCCAAGTATCTTCGGCGCTGGAGAGCTTAACTTCCGTGTTCGGGATGGGAACGGGTGGTTCCTCTCCGCTAGCGTCACCGGGATAGATCTTCAATTGGCGCGACCGCCACAAGGGTGGCGAACGAACCGTCGACTGGAAGCTTCGATTTGTCGAAATGGAGCCGGACAATGCCGGCCTCCGAACGCGGTCCAGCAGCGTGCTAGACGCGTGAATTAGGTCAAGCCCTCGACCATTAGTACCGCTTCGCTACAAGCATTACTGCTCTTCCACGTGCGGCCTATCAAACAGCTAGTCTCGCTGCGGTCTTACCCGGTTACCCGGTGGGGAACCTCATCTTGAGGCGAGCTTCGCACTTAGATGCTTTCAGTGCTTATCCCATCCGAACATACCTACCCAGCAATGCCGCTGGCGCGACAACTGGCACAACATTGGTTCGTCCACTCCGGTCCTCTCGTACTAGGAGCAGCTCCTCTCAAGTTCCCTACGCCCACGGCGGATAGAGACCGAACTGTCTCACGACGTTCTGAACCCAGCTCGCGTACCGCTTTAATTGGCGAACAGCCAAACCCTTGGGACGTACTTCCGCCCCAGGATGCGACGAGCCGACATCGAGGTGCCAAACGGTGCCGTCGATGTGAACTCTTGGGCACCATAAGCCTGTTATCCCCAGGGTAGCTTTTATCCGTTGAGTGATACCCCTTCCACTCGGAGGTACCAGATCACTAAGCCCGACTTTCGTCTCTGCTCGACGTGTAAGTCTCGCAGTCAAGCACCCTTATGCCTTTGCACTCTTCGGCTGGTTTCCATTCAGCCTGAGGGTACCTTTGGGCGCCTCCGTTACACTTTAGGAGGCGACCGCCCCAGTCAAACTGCCCATCAGACACTGTCCAGCGCCCGGATTACGGGACGCTGTTAGAGCCGAAATCCAAAAAGGGTGGTATTTCAACGTTGACTCCACCGAGGCTAGCGCCCCAGCTTCCAAGTCTCCCACCTATCCTACACATCCTGAACCTCAGTCCAATATCAAACTGCAGTAAAGCTCCATGGGGTCTTTTTGCCCTGCCGCGGGTAACCTGCATCTTCACAGGTATTTCAATTTCGCCGGATCCCTCGTTGAGACAGCGCCCAGATCGTTACGCCATTCGTGCGGGTCGGAACTTACCCGACAAGGAATTTCGCTACCTTAGTACCGTTATAGTTACGGCAGCCGTTTACTGGGGCTTCAATTCAGGGCTTGCACCCCTCCTCTTAACCTTCCAGCACTGGGCAGGCGTCAGCCCCTATACGTCAGCTTTCGCTTTAGCAGAGACCTGTGTTTTTGCTAAACAGTCGCCTGGGCCATTTCACTGCGGCCTCGATCAGCCTCTCACGCGAAGTGAGCCACTGCGAGGCACCCCTTCTCCCGAAGTTACGGGGTCAATTTGCCGAGTTCCTTAACGAGGGTTCTTCCGATCGCCTTGGTATGCTCTACCCGTCTACCTGCGTCGGTTTGCGGTACGGACGCCTTTGATCTCGCTAGACACTTTTCTTGCAGGATCGGCTCAGTCGAATCAGCTTTCGCCTTTCATTCGCTGCTCGGAGTTGAATGAGAGGACGGATTTGCCTGTCCTCTCCCCCTACCGGCTTAGACGCACATAGCCAAAAGTGCGCTCAACCTACCGTTCCCGGTCATGCCCTTGCTCCCAAGCCCGCTTCTCATCTGGCTGCTTCGAACAACCGAAGTCGCCCTCAGCGCACCAGCGTCCACGGGCCAGGCACCTTGCGGTGCAAACGATCTCTGGCGGTATCGGAATATCAACCGATTGTCCATCGCCTACGGCTCTCGCCCTCGGCTTAGGCCCGACTAACCCTGAGCGGATTAACCTTCCTCAGGAAACCTTAGACATACGGCGTGCACGTTTCTCGCGTGCATTTCGCTACTCATGCCGGCATTCGCACTTCCGTCCACTCCAGCCGTCCTCACGGTCGACCTTCACTGCTGACGGAACGCTCCCCTACCACCGCCGCACCCGAAGGTGCGCACGATCCGAAGCTTCGGTACCAGGCTTGAGCCCCGTTGGATCTTCGGCGCGGAATCACTTGACCAGTGAGCTATTACGCACTCTTTAAATGGTGGCTGCTTCTGAGCCAACATCCTGGTTGTCTGTGCAACTCCACATCCTTCCCCACTTAGCCTGGATTTTGGGACCTTAGCTGTCGGTCCGGACTGTTTTCCTTTTGACCACGAAGCTTAGCCCTCGCAGTCTGACTCCCGGGGTATGGAATCACGGGATTCGGAGTTTGATTGGGTTTGGTAAGCGGTAAGCCCCCTAGCCCATTCAGTGCTCTACCCCCGTGACTGAACCCCCGAGGCTAGCCCTAAAGCTATTTCGGGGAGAACCAGCTATCTCCGAGTTCGATTGGCATTTCACCTCTACCCACAGGTCATCCCCTAACTTTTCAACGTTAGTGAGTTCGGTCCTCCACGGGACATTACTCCCGCTTCAACCTGCCCATGGGTAGCTCACTCGGTTTCGGGTCTACTCGCGGCGACTCAATCGCCCTATTCAGACTCGCTTTCGCTGCGGCTTCGTCCTTCACGGACTTAACCTCGCCACCTACGAGTAACTCGCCGGCTCATTCTTCAAAAGGCACGCCATCAGGCTACCCGGCGGCCGAAGCCCCCGGGCAACACCCTTTGACTGCTTGTAGGCATGCGGTTTCAGGTACTATTTCACTCCCCTCCCGGGGTGCTTTTCACCTTTCCCTCACGGTACTGGTTCACTATCGGTCGCCAAGAGTATTTAGCCTTGGACGGTGGTCCGCCCGGGTTCCCACATGAGAGACCTTCCACGTGGTACTCAGGGACTCGGCCGGGAGTCGGTTTCGCTTTCGCTTACGGGGCTGTCACCCTCTACGGCTGGCCTTTCCATGCCACTTCTGCTAGCGAACCGATTTGTAACTCCCTGCGGGCAATGCAGTGCACCGCGGGCCGGCCCTACAACACCCCGACTGCAACGGCTGCAGCCTGTCACGCAACCGGGGTTTGGGCTCCTCCGCTTTCGCTCGCCACTACTCACGGAATGTCTGTCTACTCCTCGAGGTACTTAGATGTTTCAGTTCCCTCGGTTTCCTCGAACGACCTATGAATTCAGTCGAACGTACCCAGGCATTACCCTGGGTGGGTTTCCCCATTCGGACATCTCCGGGTGATAACGCTTGCTCGCAGCTCCCCGAAGCATTTCGTCGCCTGCCACGTCCTTCATCGGCTCTTGGCGCCAAGGCATCCACCGCACGCCCTTAGTAGCTTGACCTAACGCTCACGCGGCTAGCACGGTGCTGGCCCGATGCGCGTTGGTTCACGCGTGGCTCTTCACCACGCGATGCGTTCGGATTTCATCCTCGACGAAATCGATGCTTCCAGTCTTCGGTTCTTAAGGTCGCGTCCGTCTCGCGTCGAGACGAAGCCTCAGCGGTATCCGCTGATCGATGGGCACGACGCGCGTCGCGCGCAGCGATCAGGGGATCAATGATGTTGGGGCTGTTCACAACGATCGCGGGCCGGCCACACCGGCCTTCCCGCGAGGGACAGAGATAGTATCACCCGCCGATCGCGACGGTCAAGGCGCCGTGAATCGGACCGGAACCGTTGAAAAGCAGGACGGATCGGCCCGCAGGCCTGGTCACGGAACGACCGCCCACACCGCAGGGTCTCCTCGCGGATTCGTGGCGACCGGGAGCGCATGCTCGCTCGCGGCGACGCCGACTGCGGTCCGCAAATCCGCGAGCGTGAGCGCCAGCACCCGTGAAGCGCCTGGCCCCACCGGCCTGCCTGGCGAGACGACCGCCGGCGATCGGGCGCCGTCCAGGAAGCGGACCACGCTGGCGGTGTAGTCGTCGAGGATGACCACGTCGTCCGGCCCGGCCAATCCGGCCATGGCCACCAAGTCGTAGCTGTAGGCGTCGTATCGATCGGCGACCGGGCGGGACAGGTACGCGCCACCACTGCCGATCGCCAGCGCCGCCAGCAGCAGTGCGCCGGCCATCGCGACCGCGCGTGACGGCCACTGCCCCCAATGCGACGCGACATATTGGATCAGCTCCTGGACTCCCAGCCCGATCGCGACGGCCAGCGGAGCGGCCAGCCCAAGGGCGCGCAGGAAGTGGGGCGCTCCCCCCTCGGTGGCCAGCAGCGGAGGCAGCAGGAAGATCGGGAGGCTCCACAGCACAAGTGACTCGGCCGGTTCACGCAGACCGCGCCAGAGGCGCGCCACGCCGACGGCTGCGAGGGCGGCGAGCGGCCAACCGAGCAGCGGCAGCTCGGCCACGTCGTGCCGCGGGTTGGGGTCACCGGTCAGCACGAACATGCCGAGCGTACGGAGCCAGTGGCCAGGGACGTCGACCGCAGCCCCGGGCGCAAAGGTCACGCCGGCCGCGCGCCCGAAGTAGCTCGCCGGATCCGCCGCGGCGGCCACGATCATCGGCGCCCCGATCACCAGGAACGCGATGGCGAAGGCCGGCAGGTTCGGACGCAGCCGCGCGAAGGCAGGTCGATTGACCTGGTGCAGCCAGAGCAGCCAGACGATGACGAGGACCGGGATCAGCTTGAGCGGCTGGTAGGTGTAGAGCGTGGCCAGCGACGCAAGGCCTCCCGCCAGGACCGCTCGCAGGCGACTCGGCCGGTCGTGCCAGGCCAGCAGGCTCGCCAGCGCCACGGCCGCGAAGAGTGGGACCATGGTGTTCCGCATGCCATCCCGGCTGATGCAGATGAGCCACAGCGACCCGGATGCCCAGGCAGCGGCACCGAGGCCCGCGGCGAGTCCGAAACGCCGGGCGAGCAGCCAGATGCCCACCACCCCGGCGACCCCGATCGCCGCCGCCGTGGCGCGCAGGGCGAGCGGGGTTTCGCCGAAGAAATGGAATGCCGCCGCCACCAGGTACGCGAAGAGCGCCTCCCGTCCACCGCCCTCGGGCAGAAACACCGGCAGGTAGCCGGGGTCGTGCAGGATGCGATGCGCGCTGAGGGCCTCGGTCGCCTCGTCGGTGTACAGCCCGCCGGGATTCACGCCGAGGTCGGCAAACCTGAGGAGCGCGGCGACGGCGATGATGGCGCCGAGGCCGATCGCGGTGAGCACCCATCGGCGGCTCCCGTCATCATGGGCGGCCAGTGGATCAGCTGCGCGTTCGATTCGGTCCTGTCGCGGCACTGCTCCTCCTCCTCGCAGCCGCGGCCGTGCTGCGTTTCGCGCTGCTCGACAGCCGCGAGCTGTTCCGCGACGAGGCGGCATCATGGCTCCTCGCGCGGGCACCGTGGGGCGAGATCATCCCGCGCTCGAGCCACGAGGCATATCCGCCCCTCTTCCCCTACCTGCTCAAGGCCGTCATCGCGATTCTGGTGGATGGCCCGATGGCGCTGCGCGCCCTGCCCGCCGCGGCCGGGCTGGCGACGGTCGCCGTGACGTGGGCGTGGGCACGCCAGGCCGTCGGGACGCGGGCAGCCTTCGTGGCAGCACTGCTCGTGGCACTCTCGCCGCTGGCCATCGCCAACGCCCGCGAGGCGAGGATGTATTCCCTCGAGTCGCTCCTTGCAGTCTTGGCGTGGTGGCTGATCTGGGCGCTGCTGGTCAAGCCACGCCACGGCGCCGGCCGCGCCTTCCTGGTGCTGGGGTTGGCGCTCGCCGTGGCGGGCGAGCTGTGGACGATGCCGACTGGCATCGCCGTCTGGGGCCTGCAGGTACTCGTGGTCGGGATCCTGGCGTGGCGCCGAAGACCGGGAACCGGCTCGGCGACCATCGGCCTCGCCACCGGTTTCGCGGCCTTCCTGCCATGGCTGCCACGAGTCCTCTCGGTCGCGACGGACGGGCAGCCATTCTGGACTCCCGTCGCCGACCTCGGTGCCCTGCTGGCGACGCTCGCCGTCGTCTTCGGCGGGTGGCAGCCGTCGCCTGCATGGATCGCCGTGCCGCCGTTGGCAATCCTGGGTGCGATTGGCTTTGCGTCGCTCTTCCGCAACCGGCCACATGACCGCCTGCCAACCGCTCTGGCGGTGGCTGGGGCGGCCGCCCTGATCCCCGCCTGGTGGATCGCGTCCCTGTGGCGACCCGCCTATGACCCTCGCTACCTCGGGGCTGCCGTCCCGCCGCTGGCCATGGCGATTGCCGTGGGTGTGGAGCAGGCGGTCACCTGGTCGGCGCGACGCGGGTTGAATCGCCGGGCCATCGCGGGCGGCATGGCCGCCCTGCTGCTGATGGTCGGCTCAGGTTCCGTCGCCTTCGAGGCCGATTGGGTCGGCGGCCACGGGCAGGAGCCGGCGGCGGCGGCCGCGGCTCTCCTGCAGCACCGGGTGCAGGCAGGTGACGTGGTGCTGGTCGCGGACGCGCAGACCTATTTCCCGCTCGCCTACCTGCTCCAGAGGCACACAGATCCTGTCAAGCTGCCGGCGCAGCTGCGGTACTGGCGCTCCGGCCTCGAGCCGGCGTACACCGGCGGCGACCTGATCCCGGCCGGGGTCACCATCGGGCCCGATGCGAGCCTCCTGCCCGGCGCGCTGCCGGGCCTCTCGGGGAGCGGCAGCATCTGGCTGCTGGCGCTCCTCGACCCTGAGAGCGAGGTGGCGCGGTTCGCGCCGCTCGCTGACGGTCGCGTGGTTGAGATGGAGCGCTTCCCCGTCAGCGACCATGGCGATACGGGGCTGGTTCTGCGACTCCGCCCGGGGGCATTGCTCGCGGTGCGGTGAATGGTGGAGATGAGGGGACTCGAACCCCTGACCCCCTCCTTGCAAAGGAGGTGCTCTCCCAGCTGAGCTACATCCCCATGGCCGCCGGCATCGTAGCGCCCCATGCCGGTTCGCCGCTACGGCGGCGTCAGACGGCGCTTTGGCTCCGGCGGGAGCGGCTCGCCCGGCCGGCCATGCAACCCGACGCACGACGCAGATCGGGCGTCTGCTCGCGGGCCTGGCCGAGCGGGTTGTCGGCGAAGAGGCGCTCGACGAAGCGGCGCTCGAGGCCGGCGGCGAGGCCCAGGACGTTGCAGCCGGCGTCGTTGGCGTCGATCACGGCGACGGGTGCCCCGATCGCCTCCGAGATGGTCCTCGCCGCGCGCGCTGGGATCCCTCGGGCCGAGCGTGGCGGCCTGGTTGTAGGGCGGGATCGTGTAGGAGGTCGGGCCGTCGATGGCGGCGGCCTGGCGCCCGGCGATCCGGTAGAAGAGGCCGTGGACCCCGAACGGCTTGGTGACGCCGCTGACGGCCGCGGCCAGCAGGATCCGCGGGGCGCCGACCTCGTCGATGGCGAGCTGCATGGTCTCGGCCGTGCCGAGCCCGATCCCGTAGCCCGGGCGCGTCACGAAGCGCACGAGGAAGCTGCGCGAGGCGGCCGGGGCGGATGCTGGTCATCGGGTAGGAGCGACCCTCGGTGATCGCGACCATCCGCTCGCTGACCGCCACCAGCACCGTGTCGTCACGGCAGCGGCGCGGCATAGCGGCGGACCACATCGACCGCGGTCGTCGGCATCGGTCACCAGGTGGGTGCGAACCGGATGGCGGGCGTAGACCGCGCCGTCGAGCGAGGCGTGCAGGGCGCGGTCGGGGTTCGGCTCCGCCAGGATTCCCATCGGGCGGTCGGCCGGCTCCGGCACGGGCATGCGCTCCATCGGGTGGTGGGTGAGGTGGTGGGCGTTTCTGGACTCGAACCAGAGACCTCTGCCTTATCAGGGCAGTGCTCTAACCAGCTGAGCTAAACGCCCCTCGCGGGGCGGCATGGTACCTGCACCGATCGCGACGGCGCAAGGGAGGCCGGCCCGGACAAGCGAACAGCCGCCCTGAGATGGGACGGCTGCGGTGCCTCGACCGCTGAAGAGTGACAGGAACCCGCGTTGTCGACGGGAGGTCTGTAGGTTCGAGGGCGGCCAGCTCGTCCCGCTTGCGCGGGCGCCCGATCCCCCTCGAGGGAGCGAACCATTCGATGAGCTGGTCGATCGACCTGGAAGATCTTGATCCTCCGGCGAACCGGCGGATCGGGTTCTCCCTAGAAAGGAGGTGATCCAGCCGCACCTTCCGGTACGGCTACCTTGTTACGACTTCGTCCCAATCACCAATCCCACCTTCGACGGCTGCCTCCTTGCGGTTGGCCCACCGGCTTCGGGTGTTATCGGCTTTCATGACGTGACGGGCGGTGTGTACAAGGCCCGGGAACATATTCACCGCAGTGTGCTGACCTGCGGTTACTAGCAACTCCGGCTTCATGCAGGCGAGTTGCAGCCTGCAATCCGAACTGAGACCGGCTTTAAGGGATTAGCTCCACCTCGCGGTTTGGCAACCCGTTGTACCGGCCATTGTAGCGTGTGTGTAGCCCAGGACGTAAGGGCCATGCTGACTTGACGTCATCCCCACCTTCCTCCGAGTTTCTCTCGGCAGTCTGGCATGAGTGATACAACATGCCACGGGGGTTGCGCTCGTTGCGGGACTTAACCCAACATCTCACGACACGAGCTGACGACAGCCATGCAACACCTGCACACCGATCCCTTGCGGGAGGACGACGTTTCCGCCGTTTTCCGGTGCATGTCAAGCCCTGGTAAGGTTCTTCGCGTTGCGACGAATTAAACCACACGCTCCGCTGCTTGTGCGGGCCCCCGTCAATTCCTTTGAGTTTTAGCCTTGCGGCCGTACTCCCCAGGCGGAACACTTAATGCGTTGGCTACGGCACAGCCGGGGTCGATACCGACTACGCCTAGTGTTCATCGTTTACGGCTAGGACTACCGGGGTATCTAATCCCGTTTGCTCCCCTAGCTTTCGCGCCTCAGCGTCAAGAATGGGCCAGGTAGCCGCTTTCGCCACTGGTGTTCCTCCCGATATCTACGCATTTCACCACTACACCGGGAATTCCGCTACCCTCTCCCACCTTCCAGCCGATCAGTTTCCGATGCAATTTCCCAGTTGAGCCGGGAGCTTTCACATCGGACTTGACCAGCCGCCTGCGCGCTCTTTACGCCCAGTAAATCCGGACAACGCTCGCCACCTACGTATTACCGCGGCTGCTGGCACGTAGTTAGCCGTGGCTTATTCCTCAGGTACCGTCTTGTATCTTCCCTGAGAAAAGAGGTTTACGACCCGAAGGCCTTCGTCCCTCACGCGGAGTTGCTGCCTCAGACTTTCGTCCATTGGGCAAAATTCCCGACTGCTGCCTCCCGTAGGAGTCTGGGCCGTTCTCAGTCCCAGTCTGGCTGATCATCCTCTCAGACCAGCTACCGATCGTCGCCTTGGTGAGCCATTACCCCACCAACTAGCTAATCGGACGCAGGCCCCGCCGGAAGCGCCTTACGGCTTTGGGCGGCGAACCGAATCGCCGACCACATGCGGTATTAGCCACCCTTTCGGGCAGTTATTCCCCACTTCCGGGTAGGTCACCTACGCGTTACTCAGCCGTCCGCCACTAGGTTGATCGAGCAAGCCCGCTCAACCCCGTTCGACTTGCATGTCTCATGCACCCCGCCAGCGTTTGTCCTGAGCCAGGATCAAACTCTCCAAACAAAAACAGTGGTCTTGCCCGAGGGCTCCACCACCGTTCACAGTTCAGACGTTTGTCCCGTTGACTCGTGTGGGTTCCTGTCACTCTTCAGCTGTTAAGGTCACGGTACCGACGGATCGGTCTCGCTCGATGCTCTTGGCCTCCTGATCGGGAAGCTTGGCGCGGAGCGCGCGGTCCGGGTGGATCGCCGTTCTCGCATCGCCTGCCGGCTGCGTGCCGGCGCGATCTCGGAGTCTACGCGGCGGCGAGGCGGAGTGTCAAGCCGAGCCGAGCTTGCTGCGGCGCTGGAATCCATGGAGCAACACGGCGTCGAGCAGCCATATCGCCTTCATGCGCAGCTTCTCGGACCGAGCTTGAGCGATGCGCGGATTTCGCCGGCGGCGCCATCGCCACCTCGGCTATCATCAGTGTCTTCCCCCGTCCCCCCTGTGGAGCCCCCGGATGCGCCCTCAGACGGCCCTGCGGCGCGGCCCGGCCCATCGCGCGGTGCTAGCCGTGGCTGGCCTGGCTGCCGCGATCCTGGTGGGTTCTGGCGTGGGAAGCAGTGCCGCCTTCGAGGTTCCTCCGGCGGGCGGCGGCTTCTACATTCAGACCTCCGGTCCCAACGCCGGAGCGGGGATCGGTGACTGGTACAGCTCCAATGCCGCTGGCGCCGGGAACGGATACAACTACCTCATCATCACGGTCCCGTGCGGCTGGCCGTCCGTCACGCCGCTGTACGTCGATCTCTTCAGCCCCGAGATGAACGCCCAGGGGGCGCTCTCTTCGATGGATGAGCCACGCGGTGCAAGCGACTCGACGCAGTTCGAGCTCTACGGACCTGGCGCGGTGGTTGGACCCGGATTCGACCTTCCGGCACCAGGAAATGGCATTCTGCAGACGACCTACCTGACCGAGCCAACGCTGCCCGAGGCGTGGGTCCGCTTCGCGACACTCGCCCCGGTCACCTGTGGCCAGTACGTCGTCCGCTCGGCCGTGATCGGCGCGGGAGATGATGACAACGGGTGGCGCATCCGGGTCGGAACCGATGACGATGCTGACCCGACGAACGCTGCTCCGGCCAACTCCGATGACCCCGATGGGCTCCCGGGGACGAACGACGAGATCCTCATCAGCCAGGTCCAGATCAGCTACCAGCAGAGCACCGCTGGGGTCGCGTGCCTGACGCTGTTCGAGTATGTGAGTGCGGGCCAGGCATCAGTGACCTTCAACAACTACGACATGGATGGCAGCACCCGTGTCCGCTACTACGCACCGTCCGACGCCTTCGACCCGACCGGGCTCACCGGCGGGACGGCTGGGACCCTGTCGCCCAACGCCGGCTGGAATGGTGGCGTGGGCCTCGCGCGCGGCGGTGACACGATCGCGACGCCTGAGGGTGGCTGGTGGCGAATCGTCACCTGCCTGCCTGCCGTCAACCAGTTCATCCAGGAGGCCCAGAACGGCGTTGGCGCCTTCTACAGCCAGCCGCCGACCCCAGCCATGGCGCTCGTCAAGGACGACGGCCTGACGGTTGCGCCTGCCGGCGGTGACCTCACCTACACGGTCACCGCCACGAACACCTCGAGCGGCCCTGGCGCCGGGGCCGCGCTGGCCGTTGTCATCAGCGACACGATCCCGGCCAACTCGACCTTCGTGTCCTGCACGATCGTCGCGCCGGCGACCGGCACCTGCAGTGAGAGCCTCGGCACGGTGAACGCCACGCTCGGCGGTTGGATCAACGCCGGCGGGAGCGCCGCCGTGGAGATCACGGTCACCGTGGACTTAGCCGCGACGGGGGCGATCATGAACGACGCGACGGTCTCCTTCGAGGATGGCCTTGGCAACCCGTTCCCGGACGTGACCGCATCGGACACCGACACCGCCGGGCCGCCGCTGCCAACCGCCAACCCCGACACCGACCCCGACACCCAGCCCCACTCCGATTCCCTCGGTCCCGGATGCGGGCATGAATGGCGTCGAGACGGAGCAGCGGAGCGTGGTCCTCGTCGCACTGGTGAGCCTCCTGCTGGTGGGGCTGCCCGGACTGGCCGCGCTCGCACAACGCCAACAGCGGTCTGCGCGCCGGCGGACAGGCTAGTTCGCTGACCCGGTGGGTCAGGGGCTCCATGGCTCCACGGTCGTTGCGCCGCGCGCGACGATCGCGAACTGGTCGGCTGCGACGCGGAGCCACGGACCCTCCTCGCCATCCGGCCACACGACCCGCACTTCGGCGCTCGTCGCCGGGCCCAACCCCAAGTGGAGCCAGCCGAGCTGGCCGCCGGCGTGCCCGCCGCCGATGGTCAGCTCATGCCGGATGGTCAGATCGCCGATGCGAATATCCACCCATGCACCGATCGCGTTCCGATTCGGCCCCGGCTGCTGGACGTCGAGCTCGAGCCAGTGGCCCATCGATGCCGGGGCATCGGCCGTTCCATCGCCGACGTTTCTCCAGACGACGGTATCGGCGCCGTAGTTGACCTCCACCAGGTCCAGCAGACCGTCGAGGTTGAAGTCAGTCAGGGCAGCGCCGCGCCCCCGGTCGAACCGCGTGATGCCTGCTCCCTCGGCCGCCTGGACGAACGTTCCATCTGGCTGGCCGAGGAAGAGGTCGCTCGGATCACGCGACGCGTAGTCCGCCTGCGCACCGACATTGCCCTTCGAGACAAAGAGGTCGATAAACCCGTCGTTGTTGACGTCGGCGAACTCGGGGTGCCACGCCGTCGACCACAGGTCCACGTCACCGGCATACGGGTGGCCGGCAAGGACGCCGCGCGCCAGCCCGATGTCATGGAAGGCGGGCCGGTCGGGACCGGCGGTCAGCGTCTGAAGCCTGTTGTCGGCCTGGCTCGTAAGGTACACCTCCGGCAGCCCATCACCCGTCAGGTCCTGGCTGGCGATCCCCATCCCCTCGACCTGGAGGAAGGCCCACCCATCCTCGGCGGTATAGGGGTTTGGCGCCTGGCCCGGAGCCACGCGCCAGAGCTGCTCCGACCCACCCGCGTAGTATTCACGATCGTTCGACACGCGCAGGTCGCGTCGGGCGGAGCCGTCCCACGAGCTGAACAACATCGAGAGGGAGCAGTAACCCGGCGCGAGGGGGATTGGCGCTCCGTAGGCCGACCCCTTCGCGTCGGGGCGGAGGAGCGCGTTGTCGTCGCAGGTGTCGGTGTCGTGGTCGGTTGCGTCCAGGGCGAGGTAGTGGCCGATCGCCAGGGTCGGTAGCGATGCATTCCCCTCCCAGCTGGCGCTAAATGCGGTTGTGTGACCGTCGATCCCGACGAAGCCGATCGCGTCGTTCGCTCGCTCGAAGGTGCAGTTCCCGAGCCCGCGCAGGAGGACGTTCTGGCCGATGCGCAGGACGGCGAGGTCGACGATGCCATCGCCATCGACGTCGAGCGGATATGCCCCGTTTACGCTGGTGAGGTCGGTGGTGGGAGAGGCGACGCGTTCGAAGCGGAGCGCACCGCCGATCGTGGATCGGTTGCGATACAGCGCCGCCGGCCCCTCGCCACCGGCCAGGTAGAGGTCCGGCAGACGGTCACCGTCGCAATCGAAGACCGCGACGCCGCCACCGACCTGGTAGATGTCTGGGCCGTCGTACCGTTGGGAGAGGCCCGAAGTCAGGGTGTCGTCGACGAATTTGGGCGGGCCGGCGGCCTCGGTCCGCATCGGGGTGCGGAGCAGCACAGCGCCGCTGGCTGCCGAAGCACCCACGACGAGAAAGAGGACGAGAAGGCCGATTCGCCCGCGCGTCATGCTGTCGGTCACCTGACCTTCACTGGACCGCGGTTCCCCCGTAGTAGCGCTCGGCCGCATTCCAGACGTCCATTCCCCTGCATCTGGCGCCCCGTCACCTGGTTCCCGCGTAGGCTGCAGCGGGGACGCCGCGCATGCCAGGCCGGGCCACGAAGAGGGCACCCGCCAGCGGCTGCTCGTGCCGCTCCGTCGTGGAGAGCCCTTCCCACGCCGAGGTCACGTACAGCTCGTCAAGGTTCTCCCCGCCAAACGTGCAGCTCGTCGGTTGGCTGACCGGGAGCTTGATGACCCGCTCGAGCCGGCCATCCAGGTAGCGATGCACGGCTCCGCCACCCCAGAGGGCCACCCACAGTCCGCCCTCCTCATCGATCGTCATGCCGTCCGGCGCTCCAGCTTCTGGCGGAATGCGAACCGCCAGCCGTCGGTCGAGGATGTCACCCGTTGCCGGCACGAATGACAGCGCATCGATCCGCTGCGTGGGCGTGTCGACGTAGTACATCGTGCGCCCGTCGGGGCTCCAGGCCAACCCGTTCGAGATCGTCACCCCCTGGAGCATCTGGGTCGCCCCACCATCCGGATCCAGCCGATAGAGAGCTCCCGCCCCCCTCGACTGGTTATAGGCCATGGTGCCGGCCCAGAACCGCCCGTCAGGATCGCATTTGCCATCGTTGAAGCGCAGCCCTGGCCTTGCCTCGGGGACAGGCGTGAGCCGATAGATCGCGTCGTCGACGATCCAGAATCCATCCTCGAGGGCTGCCACGAACCCACCGGCCGCGCGCAGCGCCACCGCCCCGACGGGGAGTGGCACCTCGATTAGGTCGCTGCGTCCCGAGCCAACATCCGTCAGGTGGATCCGCCCGGCTGGGATATCCACCCACACGAGTCGGTGAGTGCGCGAGTCCCAGACGGGGCACTCACCGAGTTCGGCGCCGGCCGCGGCGAGCACGTCAATGCCCTCTCCGATGACCAACCCGCTCGGCTCCTACCAGACCATGCCTGTAACCCGGCGCTGCCGGATCAGGTGATCAGCTCCACCATCTCGGCCTTCGAGACCTGCTCGGGGAGCTTCCCGATGATGATCATGGCGAGGACGTCGTCCTTCGTCACCTTGTCCTTGTCAACGGTGCCGACCAGCTTGCCGTGCAGCATGACGCTGATCCGGTCGGCCAGATCGAAGACATCGTGGATGTCGTGGCTGATGAGGAAGATGCCGATCCCCTGCGCCTTCAGCTCCGAGACGAGGTCGCGCACCTGGGCGGTCTCCGCGGGGCCGAGCGCAGCCGTCGGCTCGTCCATGATCAGGATCCGGGCGTTGAAATGGACCGCCCGCGCGATCGCCACCGACTGGCGCTGGCCACCCGAGAGCGACTTGACCGGAACCTTGAACCTCTGGAAATTGGGATTGAGCCTGCCGATGACCTCGCGGGTCGCCGATTCCATCGCCGCGTCGTCCAGGGAGCCGAGTGAGGTCGTGATCTCGCGCCCGAGGAACATGTTGGCCGCAGCATCCACGTTGTCGGCGAGGGCCAGCGTCTGGTAGATGGTCTCGATCCCAAAGGTCCTCGCGTCGCGTGGTTGCTTGATGGAGACCCTTTGGCCGCCGACATAGATCTCGCCCGCGTCGGCAGCGTGTGCGCCGGACAGGGCGCGGATCAGGGTGGACTTTCCGGCGCCGTTCCCTCCGACGAGCCCCACGACCTCGCCCGCGTGGAGATCTACGCTGACGTTGTCAACCGCATGCACACCGCCGAACGAGACGCGAATGTTGCGCATCTCGACGAGCGTCTCGCGCTGCGCGTCCCTCGTTGCCTTGGCGGGTGTAGCCGTGGTCACGATCGTCTCCCCATGGGTCAGGATTTCCCGCGTCGCAGATAGCTGTCGATCCCGACCGCGGTCACCAGCACGCCAGCCACCACGATGTCCTGCAACGCGGTGGGCACGCCCATCAGGACCATCCCCGAGGAGAGCGACTGCATGACCACCGCGCCCAGGACACCACCGGCGATCGTCCCGATCCCGCCCGCGAACGACGTGCCGCCGATGACGGCAGCCGCGATGACCTGCAGCTCGGCTCCTGTCCCGAGTCCGTTCGTGGCCGCGTTCAGACGGGCGGAGGTCACCGCCGCCGCGACCGCGGCGAGCACGCCCATCAGGATGAAGGTCTTCATGATCGTCATCCGGGTGTTGATGCCGGCCAGCTCCGCGGCCTCGGGGTTGCCGCCGATGGAGTACACGTAGCGCCCGAATCGGCGTCGTATGGCGAGCACGGTCATGATCGCGGCAACCGCAAGCGCGATGAGGACCGGGATCGCGATCCCGTACGGGGCCCCTCCGGACGGATAGCTGTTCGCGACCCAGACCGCCCCGGCCACGACGACGCTGCCGATGACGCCGAGCGCCGCGTCCGCCCACGCCGCGCGAAGGGGAAAGCCGTATTGGCGTCTGCGGCGACGACTGGCGACGATGCCGTAGACGAGGGCTGCGATCGCGAGTCCTGCAACCAGCCAGCTCAGGTTCGGTCCCAGCGACCCTCGCGACCCTCCACCCAGCCTCTGGAAGGTGCTGTCGAGCGGGCCGATCGTCCGGCCGCTGACGAGGCCGAACGAAACGCCACGCCAGGCGAGCAGGCCGCCGAGGGTCACGACGAAGGAGGGGATGCCGACGTAGGCGACGAGGAACCCGTGGAAAGCGCCAATGAGCGCCCCAAGGGCGATCCCGATCACGATCGCGACAATCCAGGTGTACGGCTGATTCAGGCCAACGCCGAGGCCATTGGGGATCCAATCGGTCTGGAGCAGGGCCATGACCAGCGCCACGACGGCGAGGACCGATCCGACCGAGAGGTCGATATTGCGCGACACGATGATCAGGACCATGCCGGTCGTCATGATCGCGACCGCGGCGGACTGGACCGAGAGGTTCCAGAGGTTGCGCGGGGAGAGGAAGAGGCCGTCGGACAGGAAGTTGAAGACGATCCACACGACCCCCATGGCCACGACCATCCCAAGCAGGCGGCCGTCGATCTCGAAGCTCGCCAGGAGAGATCGCACCGATGGCCTGCCAGGGGCGCTCTTGAGCGTGGCCTCCATGGCTGGCCTGGCCTCGGGCATCACCACGCGTCAATGATCACAGGAAGAGGAGGCTCTGCGCCGCGGTTGAATCGCGACGCAGAGCTCATAGCTACCAGATCAGCGATTGACGATCAGCAACCGTTGACGGAACCGGGTGTGACGTCCTTGCAGAGGTCGCCCTTGGTGATCCAGTTCGCGTCGAGGACGACCTGGAGGTTGTCCTTGGTGATCGGCACCGGGTTGAGCAGCTCCGCGTAGCTGTCCAGGCCACCCGTGGTCTTCGACTTCACTGCGCCGGTCACCTTCGAGATGTCCGGGTCCTTGCAGAGCTCGAGCGCGGCCTTGCCGGCTGCATCGCCGAGCTCGGTCGCGTCCTTCCAGACGCTGACGACCTGCGTGCCGAGGGCCACGCGGTTGAGGGCGATCGGGTCGCCGTCCTGGCCGCCGATCTTGACCTTGCCGTCCGCGTTCCCGCCCAGCGCCGCAGTAACACCGGTCGCCATGTTGTCGTTCTCGGAGAGAACGGCCTGGATGTCCGGGTGGGCGGTGAGGATGTTCTCCATCTCGGTCTGGGCGTTCTCAGCCGTCCAGTCCTTGGTGAACTCCTCCGCGACGATGGTGATGGCACCGGAATCGACCAGCGGCTTAAGGATCTCCTCCATGCCGTCACGCAGGAAGATCGGGTTCGTCTGCGTCTCGTCGCCCTTGATGATCACGTAGTTGCCTGTCGGCTGCACCTTGGTCACCTCGTCGGCGATCATGTGCCCGACCAGCACGTTGTCGTGCGTCAGGAACAAGACCTTCGAGCTCTCGAGCTCGCGGTCGTAGGCGATGACCGGGATTCCGGCGTCGATTGCATCCTGAAGCGATGGGAGCACCGCCACCGGATCCACCGAGTTGAGGACGAGCACGTCGATGTTCGCTGCAAGGAGCGTCGCGATCTGCGACGCCTGCGTCTCGGCCTTGTTCTGGGCGTCGCCGCCCGACATGTACGTCGCGCCACCGGCCTCGAGGGCGGCCTTGATGCCGGGCTCGTCGCGCTGCCCATAGCGCGGCTCCTGGAAGGTTGCCCAGGCCACGCCCACCTTGCAGCCGGCACCGGCCGATGCTCCAGGGCTGCTGCTGGTGCAGGCAGCCACCATCATGGCAACGATCGGCAAGATCGCAGCCAACCTTCGGGTCGACACGGTTGGACTCCTCCTCATCGAATGTGATGCCCAGCTGATTGGCTGCATCTTCGTTATCGGCGCACTGTAGCCGTTGGCACGCGCAAATGCGACCCCAAAATCACCGCACCGTGCCGCCGAGAACCGCTTCGTACAACGCTTGCTGACGCAGCCGCGCCGCCGCGTAGCGGGAGGATCGTTCGGGATCGCTTGAGATCTTTCGGCTTCGGGGTCCGGCGTTCCCCTGGAGGGCGAGCTGACCCGAACCCTGGAGGGCGAGCAGCGCCGCCCCGCGACGGGAGGCTTCGAAGGCCGGCGCGACGGCGATGTCCCGTCCCAGAGCGTCGGCGAGGACCTGCGCCAGCAGCGGCGAGCTCGTCAGTGCACCACCCGAGGCGATGATCGCCGCAGGCGAGCCCAGGACGGTAGTGAGGCGCTCGTCGACCGCGACAAAGCCGAAAGCGATCGACTCGATCATGGCGCGGTAGATCGCCGCAGCGTCGGTCCCGGGACTGAGCCCGGTCAGCCAGGCGTTCGCATCGTCGTGATAGCCGAGGCCGCGCTCGCCGAAGGCGTACGGGAGGACGGTGAGCCCGTGCCCGTCGGCGGACATCCCGGCCGCGCCACGCTCCAGCCATCCGCGCGAGCGTCCGAGCAGACGGCTTGCCCACTCGAGGGTCCCACCCCCCTCGCTCAGCTGGCCGCCCACCACGGCGCCTGCGCCAAGCCGATACGCGAACAGCCCCGCAGGGACCGGCGGTGCGGCGTCCGCGACGACCGCTCGGAGCGCTCCCGAGGTGCCAACCATGAGGGCCGCCTTCCCTGGCACCGTGGCACCAAGGCCGACGTTGCCGCAGGCGCCGTCGCCCCAGGCGGCGAACCAGGAGGCCTTCGAGAGCTGTGGCCAGCGCCGTGCCGCGGCCGCCGCCAGGCGGCCGATCGGCTCGTCGTCGCCCACCATGGGTGCGAGCCCCTCGGCGTCGATCGCCAGCACCTCGAGCAGCTCATCGGCCCAGGATCCGCTGGCGCGGTCGAGGAGGCCGGTGCCCGATGCCATTGACCGGCTGATGACCTGACGTCCGGTCAGCGCTTCCGCCACGAGTTCGGGGAAGCCGGCCCATCGCCGGATCCCACGCCGTTCCTGCTGCAGCCGCAGGATGCGAGCCGGCCAGTAGCTCGCGTGGATCGGGACGCCGGTCGATGCGTGGGCCCGCTCGGGATCGATGCGCTCACGCAGCGAAGCAGCCTCGGCGGCGCTCGTGTTGTCGGCCCAGGAGAGGACCGATGTCATCGGGCGCCCGGCGCCGTCGAGTCCCACGATGCTGTGGAAGAAGCAGGAGACGCCGCCAGCGACCACGTCGGCCGTCAGCGAACCAGCGGCTGCCACCAGCTGATCGAGCGCCTCGCCGACCAGGTCGAGGAGCGCCTCGGCGGGGAGGCGCACGGATCCGTCGGGACCCATGTCCCATGCGTACGGAACCTGCACGGCGCAGCCCTTGACGGGCTGCCCACGACGATCGTGGAGCGCCGCCCGGACCGAGGAGGAACCGATGTCGAGGGCGAGAACGAGCGGCCGCTCGACGGTCACCTCAGGACCGGTCAACCTGCCGGCGACCCTGGAGCGAGCGGATCAGGGTCACGTCATCGGCATATTCGAGGTCGCCACCCACCGGCAGCCCGCGGGCGATGCGCGACACCATCGGCACGTGCGGGGCCAGCAGCTCGGCCAGGTACATGGCGGTCGCCTCTCCCTCGAGGTTCGGATTCGTGGCCAGGATGACCTCCTCGACCCCGCCGGCCGCCACGCGCACCACCAGCTCGCGCGCCTTGATCTGCTCGGGACCGATGCCGTCGATGGGACTGATCGCCCCGTGCAGGACGTGGTAGCGGCCGCGGTACTCGCCGGTGCGGTCGATCGCCAGCACGTCGAGGGGCTCCTCCACGACGCAGATGCGGGTCGCGTCGCGCCGGTCATCGGCGCAGAAGGCGCAGGGGTCCACGCCGCGATCGGTGATGTTGCAGCAGACCGAGCAGTAGGCGACCTCCTCCTTCACGGCGACGAGCGCGGAGGCCAGGCCGCGCGCCTCGTCGGCCGGGGCGCGGAGCATGTGGTAGGTGAGGCGCTGCGCCGTCTTGCGACCGACCCCCGGGAGCTTGCTGAACTCCTCGATCAGGCGCGCGACCGGCGCGATCAGGCCGCTCACGCCCGACGGGTCACGGCAGCCCCGGCAGGCCGGGGAGGCCCATCCCGCCGGCGACCGAGGCCATCCGCTGGCGCTCGAGCTCCTTGCTCCGTGCGATCGCGTCGTTGATCGCCGTCATGACCAGGTCCTGCAGCATCTCGACCTCCGCGGGGTCGACCGCGGCGGGGTCGATCTCGATCAGGCGCACCTCCTGCGCCCCGGTGACGACGACCCGCACCGCGCCACCGCCGGCGGTGGCCTCGAGCGTCATCTCCTTCAGCTCCGCCTGGGCCTGGGCCATCTGGGTCTGCATCTGCTGCGCCATCTTGGCGATCTGGCCGATGTTCACGATCTGACCTCCGGGGCTTCGACCAGCTCACCGCCGGTGATGCGCAGCACGCCCTCGAGGAGCGCCAGGCCCTCCGAGTCGGCCGGGCTGGAGACGACGGCCTGGGCGATCGTCAGCGGCTCGAGCTCCACGTTGCTGGCGACACATTCGATCGCCCAGCTCCCGCCGAGCACGGTGCTGAGCAGCTGCTCGATGGCAGGCGCGCGGGTGGCGGCCTTGGCGCGCATGAAGGACCGTTCCTCGGGGAAGGCGAGCGTGACGCGCACCCCCTCCACCGCGATGGGCCGGCACTCACGGAGCAGGGGCTTGATGGCGGGAGCCGCGCGCTCGACGACGTCGCCCCAGCGCGATCGGAGGCTGCCCAGGTCGCCGGGGAGCGTCTCGGGTGTGGCGGGCTCGTGCACCGCGGCCTCGGGGACTGCGTCCTCGAGCGGGGCGGGGGGCGCTGTGGGCGGCACCGATGCGGCGGCAACCGCCGGCTCGGCGGGCTCGGGTGGGGCAGCAGGTGTCGGCGCCGGCGCGCGGAGCGGCACGGGCGGCGGCGCGGCGACCGTGCCGGCGGGCGCCTCGACGGCAAGCAGCTCGAGGGCGAGCCGCGCCCGACCCTCGCGGGCACCGACCGTGGCTGCCTCGGCGAGGGTGCGAAGCATGCTCGCCAGGCGTCGAGCCAGCGTCGGATCCGCGGCGGACCGCAGGAGCCGGCGGCGTGCTTCGGCCTCAGCCTGCGCGGCGACCTGTCCCATGTCCCGTCCGACGTCGGCGAGGGCCTCGATGCGATCGAGGGCCGCGCCCGCGTCGCCCGCCAGGTAGGCGTCGAGCAGGAGGCCGATCTCCGCCTCGTCGGCCAGGCCGACTGCCTCGCGCACGCCCTCCGGCGTCAAGCGGTCACCGGCGTAGGCCAGCACCTGGTCGAGGAGCGACTCCGCGTCCCGCATCCCGCCGTCGGCGAGCTGAGCGATCAGCTCGAGCGCCTGCGGATCGGCCTGGGCACCGTCTGCCGCGACGATCCGGGTCAGCTTCTCGACGATCAGCGGCACCGAGATGCGCCGGAAGTCGAAGCGCTGGGTGCGGCTGATGATGGTGGCCGGCACCTTGTGCGTGTCGGTGGTGGCGAGGATGAAGACGACGTGCGGCGGCGGCTCCTCGACCAGCTTCAGCAGCGCGTTGAAGGCGTGCGTGCTGAGCATGTGGACCTCGTCGATGATGTAGACCCTCCGGCGCAGCTCGGCCGGCGCGGTGAGCGCCCGCATCACGAGGTCACGGGCATCCTCCACCAGTCCGTGGCTGGCCGCATCGATCTCGATGACATCCATGGCTCGACCCTCGCGGATCGAGACGCAGGCGGCGCATCGGTCACAGGGCTCGCCATCGGCCAGGCGCTCGGTGCAGTTGATCGCCTTGGCCAGGATGCGCGCCATCGAGGTCTTGCCCGTCCCGCGCGGTCCCACAAACAGGTAGGCGTGGGCGATCTTGTCGGTGGCCACCGCGTTGCGCAGGGTGGTGACGATCGGCTCCTGGCCGATGAGCTCCTCGAAGCGCTGGGAGCGCCATCGGCGATAGATGGCGGACGGCTCGGGAGATGCGGCGGCTGCGGGTTCGAGCATGGCTTCCTAACCGTACACCGAACCGCGAATCGGTCGCGGTGGTTCGAGGGCGAGTGATGTGGCCGTGCACCCGGCGTCGATCGACCGACCTCGCACACACTTCACCGACCGGCTCCAGCCAGGTCGTCCCACGGCACCCGAGGGCTGACGCTTACCGCTGCTTCCTTCCGGACCTGACGGGGTTCACGGACTCTCGCTGCGTGGGACCCGACTCTCAACGTCGGTCGATGTCGTAGGAGGCGAAGGCGGATCGGCCTAGGCCGGGGATTCAGTCCCGCTGTAGCGGATTGCGGGTGCAGGGCACCGCTAGTTCCCCACCTAGCACGGCCGCCGCGATGGTAGTCGCGCGCGGCGACATCGGTCAATCGAGGTGGTGGCGGAGAGGGGGGGATTCGAACCCCCGACGGGTTTCCCCGAACCGCATTTCCAATGCGGCGCCATAGGCCACTAGGCGACCTCTCCGGGGGTGGTGCGTGGCGGAGAGGGTGGGATTCGAACCCACGGTGCTCATCGCACACCGCTTTTCGAGAGCGGCACCTTAAACCACTCGGACACCTCTCCGGCTGGGGAGTCTAGCAGCGGGGTCAGGCCGGAGCCGGAGCGATAGCCCCCAGCCTGCGTGCCTCGTCCTCGCGGACGCCGGAGATGACCGAGATCTGGTGCGGCATGCCGGGTGCCCGTGCCAGCTGGAAGGCTCCCCCGGCGGCGCCACGCTCCATGTCGGGGACGGCGTAGACCAGCGTCCGGACCTGGGCCTCGAGCAGGGCTCCCACGCACATGGCGCACGGCTCGTGAGTGGTGAAGAGCGTCACCTCCGGCAGGCGCTTCGCGTCGATCTTGCGGGCAGCGGCCTGGAGGGTGAGGAGGACGGCGTGGGCCGTCGGATCGCGCTGCAGGAGGATGCGCCGATGGTCGCGGGCGATCATCGCGTCGTCCAGGACCGCGACCGCCCCGATGGGCGTCTCCCCCTCCTCGGCCCCGCGGCGCGCCTCGGCGATCGCCTCGGCCATGTACAGCTCGTAGTTCACGGACCGAGTCTAGCAGTCCCTCCCGCGGCCTCCGGAGACCGCTAGCATGGCCGCTCATGCACGATCAGCCGGCCTGGGCGCGCCGCGACTGGGTGGCGATGACGCTGGTCACGCTGGGGGCCGCGGCCATCCGGCTGGCCGGGCTGACGACCCCTGCCGGGCTCGTCTTCGACGAGGTCTTCTACGCGCGCAACGCATGTCGGTTCGTCATCGACACCGCCGCCTGCGGGATCGACGACCTCGTCAGCGGGGCGCATCCCCCGCTCGGCAACTGGCTGATCGGGATCGGGATCCGGCTCTTCGGGTACGACGAGTTCGGCTGGCGGATCACCTCCGCGATAGCGGGCATCCTGGGCGTTGCCCTCCTCTACCTCCTCGTGCGGCGGCTGCTGGCCGGTCGCGTCGCCGCGACGGCTGCGACCGCGGGAGCGGCTGCGGCGGCTGGCCTGTTGGCGACCGACTTCCTGCACCTCGTCCAGTCACGTGTCGCCATGCTGGACTCGTTCGTGACGCTGTTCGTGATCGCGACGGTGCTCTTTGCCGTCCTCGACGGCGGGCGCCGGCGCGGACCGCGCGGCGAGGACCTCGATGCGCCGGCCTGGCTGCGGCGCGTCGCGCTCGGGCGTCCCTGGCGCCTCGCCACCGGGCTGGCGCTCGGGTCGGCGATCGCGGTGAAGTGGTCCGGCGGGTACGTGGCGATCGGCGTCGTCGCGCTGATCGTCGCGTGGGAAGTGGGGGCTTCCCTGGCGCAACGGGCGGGCGAGGAACGTGCCGAGGCGGGCTTCGCGGCCGCATTCCGCAGGGAGATCCTCCCCTCGCTCGTCCTGCTCGGCGTGGTGCCGGTCCTCGTCTACCTCGCCTCCTATGCCGGCCGTGTCGACGGCGAGGTCCTTGCCCTGCCGTGGCGCGAAGGGTCGGTCTGGCGGGGCATCCTCGAGCACCAGCTGGCGATGCTGCGCTTCCATACCGGCCTGGCCGGCGACCACCCCTACGAGTCGGCGCCGTGGGCGTGGCTCCTGCTCAAGCGGCCGGTGGCGTACTCCTTCGCGGAGGTTGGCGGGGGCTACCGCGAGGTCCTCGCCATCGGCAACCCGCTGACCTGGTGGCCCGGAGCAGTGGGACTGGCCGCCGTGGCCGTGCGCTGGGCCCGATCCGGTGCCGGTCGTTGGCGACCCGAGGCCGTGCTGCTGGCGGCGGCGCTCTCGACCTACCTGCCCTGGCTCGTCCTCTCCGGCTCACGGTCGCAGGTCTTCATCTGGTACCTGCTGCCGACGATCCCGTTCCTGTACGGAGCGCTGGGCCTGCTGGCCGCGCTGGCCTGGCGCACGCTGGCCGGGCGGGTCACGATCGGCGTGGCGACGGCGGCCGTCGTCGCCACGTTCGTCTTCTTCTACCCGATCCTGACCGCGGCTTCCCTCGCACCCGATGACTGGCGCTCACGGATCTGGTTCGCCGATTGCGCCCGCCCCGGTGCCCCAACCCTGGCGCTGCCCGACGACGAGATCAGCGACGGTCCGCCGCCCGCGGGGTGGTGCTGGATCTGATGGCCGTCGGCGCCGCGGAGCCGAACGCGTGGCGGGAGGCACTCGGTCGGCAGGCCGGCCGAGCCTATGCCGCAACCCGCACGTCGCGATGGTGCTCATCAGGTTCCCCAGCCTCGACTAGCGGTGCGTCCGCTCGCCGGGAAGGCTGACCCAGCCACCGCCGCGATGACCTGAGGCGGAGCCGGCCGGACGACCGCCCGAGCGCCGGGCAGGGCGCGGACGCCAGCCATTGGCCGATGGGGCCGGACCCGGGCGACGCGGACCGCGCGACTGCTGTGGTCGGCCGCCGCCACCGGTCCGGAGGCGAATCGCCTCGGGGCGAATGGAGGGATCGACCGTGAAGCCCGGCACCTCCTCGCTCGGGATCGGGTGGCCGAGCAGGCGCTCGATCTCGCGCAGCATCGGCGCCTCGTCGATGCAGACGAGCGAGATCGCATCTCCCTCGATCCCGGCCCGACCGGTGCGACCGATGCGGTGCAGGTAGTCGGAGGGGACCATGGGGAGCTCGTAGTTGACGACGTGCGGCAGCTGCTCGATGTCGAGGCCGCGGGCCGCCACTTCGGTGGCGATCAGCAGCGTGACGCGGCCGGCCTTGAAGTCGGCCAGGGCACGCACGCGCTGCGGCTGCGACTTGTTGCCGTGGATCGCCGTGGTGGCGATCCCATCCTCGAGCAGCTGCTTGGCGAGGCGATCGGCGCCGTGCTTGGTGCGGGTGAAGACGAGGGCCTGGTCGACGGCGTGGGTCCGCACCAGGTGCGAGAGCAGCTCGCGCTTCCGCGCGCGGTCGACGGGGTACACCACCTGGCGGACGAGGTCGGTCGGCGTGTTGCGGGGCGTGACCTGCACCGATGCCGGCCGATCGAGCAGGCGCTCGGCCAGGGCACGGATCTCGTTGCTGAAGGTGGCGCTGAAGAGGAGGTTCTGCCGTCGCGGCGGCAGGAGGGCGATGATCGAGCGGATGTCACGGATGAAGCCCATGTCGAGCATCCGATCTGCCTCGTCCAGGACGAGGATCTCGACCGCGCCGAGGTCGATGGTGCCCTGGCGCGAGTGGTCGAGCAGACGGCCCGGCGTGGCAACCACGATCTCCGGACCGGCGCGCAGCGCGCGCAGCTGGCCGGGGAAGCCGACGCCGCCGTAGATGGTGGTCGAGCGACGGCTGTTCGAGCCGTAGACACGGACGCTCTCCTCGACCTGCATCGCCAGCTCCCGAGTCGGGACCAGGATCAGGGCGCGGATACGCGGGCGGCCACGGTCACGCGGCGGCGTCGACGCGAGCAGCTGCAGCATCGGCAGCACAAAGGCCGCCGTCTTGCCGGTGCCGGTCTGGGCGCCCGCCAGCAGGTCGCGGCCGGCCAGCACGAACGGAATCGATTCGCGCTGGACGGGGGTGGGTTCGGTGTAGCCCTGCGCCGCGACGGCGCGGAGCAGGCCGGGCGCAAGCCCGAGCGTGGAGAAGGACATGAGAGAGCTCCTGACGAGGCCCTCCCGCGACAATGCGGGGCCCGGTCAGGGCGAATGAGTGGATCGGGATCGGGACGGGGTTGAAGCCGCGGCGCGGACCGGAGCGCCTATCGAACACGTTTTCGAAATGATACCAGATCGGCCCCCATCGGTGGAAGTGGTACCCTTGGTTCCCCATCAAAGGACGCCATGACGGCCCCCTGCATCCACGGATTCCGCACTGAAGAGTGCACCTCCTGCCGAACCTGCCCCCACGGGCTCGTCGCCTCCCGCTGTGGCCGATGCATCCGCGCATCGAGCACGCCAGCCGGCCGCAAGGCCCTCCTCGTCCCGCACGGCGACCATCCCACCGAGGAACGCCACGGCTTCGAGATCGTCTACGTTCCGGAGCTGAGCGGATGGCAGGTTCGCTCGCCGGACAGCCCTCCGTCGGACGAGTCGTACCGGTCGATCTTCCTTGCCCGCAAGGCCGCCGACGATATGGCCTCGGTCGCCGCCGCACGCGAGACGACCAGGGCAGACTGACCGATCCGCGTGGAGTGCACCTCCGGGACTAGCTGCCCTTCAGCGCCTGGATCCGCTCGTACGAGGCATCGATCCGCTCCTCGCTGAGCGTCCCGTCGCGAACGAAGCCCTCGATCAGGTCGATCGTTCGTCCGACGATCCCCTCCTCGTACACCTGCTGCTGAGCGATGGTCAGGATGTCCACTCCGGCCAGGATCGCGAGGCGCACCGCATCGGCGTAGCCATAGGCATCCCGGATCGCGCCCATCTGCATGTCGTCGGAGATGACGACCCCGTCCCAGCCGATCTGCTCGCGCAGGATGCCGGTGATGGTCAGCTCCGAGAGCGTGGCCGGATGGTCGGGATCCAGGGTCGCGTTGAAGACATGGGCGGTCAGCACCGCATCGGCCAGGCCGTCGCGAACGATGTTGCGGAACGGCTCCAGCTCGACCGCAGACCACGTGTCGGTGACGTCCACCACGCCAAGGTGCGTGTCGCCGGTCGAGCTGCCGTGTCCGGGGAAGTGCTTGAGCGTGGTCCGGACGCCCGCGGTCCGATGCCCTTCGATGAACGCCTCCGCCTGCGCGGTGACGACCGCCGGATCCGCCGAGAAGGACCTGCCCAGCGAGCCGATGATCGGGTTGGTCGGGTTGACGTCGAGGTCCACTACCGGCGCCAGGTTGAGGTTGACGCCGACCGAGGCGAGCGTCTGCGCGATCTGCTCGCCCGCCTGGCGCGTGACGGCCGGGTCGTCCTGGGCTCCCAGCTCGGCGGCGGAGGTGGTCGGCGGGAAGCCGTGCCGCTCGTCGAGGCGCGCCACCAGGCCGCCTTCCTCGTCGATCGCCACCAGCAGCGGCGTCTGTGCTCGCGCCCGCAGTCCGGCCACGAGCGCGGTCAGCTGTTCGGGAGACTCGACGTTGCGGACCTTGCTGTGCGTGGGCTGATCGGTGTCGAAGAGGAGGACCCCGCCAAGGTTTCGCTCCTCAATGTCGGCCACGATCTCCCCCGCCTCGTCGACGGTCAGCCCTCTGAAGCCCACCATGAGCATCTGGCCAATCCGCTCGCGCAGGCTCGGCACAGGGGTTGTGGACTGGGTCGGGAGCGGGGTGGCCGTCGGACTTGATGAGGGCGATGCCGATGGCGGTGCCTGACTCGATCGTGTGACTCCACACGCGGCCAGGATCAGCGCGGCGGCGCCTCCGCTCAGGCCCGACAGGAATCGGCGGCGGCTGATCGGGGCCGCGAGTCGGGTCATGGGGTCAGCGTAGCGCTGGAATGCCCAGGACATGAAACGAGGCCCCGGCGGGGCCCCGTTCGTGCGTGGAAACGGTTCGGGTTAGCTGGCGGACATCGCGCAGCCGCTGATCGCGTTGCTCCAGGTGGGCTGAACGGCGTAGACGTGGCCGCCCAGGGTGATATTCGCCGACGAGGCGCTCCAGGCACACTTGTCGGCGTTCTCCGCGCCGTTGCGGTCGACCCAGCCGCTGCTGGGGAAGGGATCGGTCTCGGCCTCGGAGTACTCGTGGCCGGCGACGACGCTGAAGCCGTCGAAGTAGCCGTTGCCATACGCGTTGTTGGCGTTGATGAAGTTCGCGCCGCACGATGCGCCAGCATCGGGCATGTACGGGATGTAGCCGTAGGCGAGCAGGCCGCTCGCCGTGGAGCCCGACGAGTGCCAGGCGCACCACTGCGTCCCGAAGCCGTTCATCGACTTGCCGTGCGGAGTGTAGACGAGGTAGGTGGCCTCGGGGTCGTAGCCGACCTGCGCCATCAGCCGCTGGGCGGCGGAGAAGATGTTCGCCTGCGTCGGGCTGGATGGCACTGCTGTGGTGTCATTCCACGCCCCGGCGAACTGGCCACTCGGGTTCTGGATGTGCGTCCCGCCCGTCCCGCAGGTCGGCGTGCCGGATGGCACGTTCATGCAGTACTGCTTCACGACGTTGTTCCAGGTGCTGCCACCGACGTTGCTGAAGAAGTTGGTGTTGTAGGTCTGCGCGGTCGCGCTCGTGTAGCCGCCGGTGGTGAAGCCGCTCGCCCACTCCGGCCCCCACCAGCTGATGTAGACCTTCGGCGTGACCTGGATCGGTCCACCGTGGCTCGACAAGTTGTTGTTGCGAACCGGCTTGTGGGAATTGGCGGGCTGCACGTGGCCACGGAAGATCGGGAGCACCTCGGTGCCGGGACTGAGAGCCCCCGCGGAGGGGTGTGCGCTCGCCAGGCCGGAGGCGGCGGCCACCATGGTGAGGGCGGCAAGCAGAGCGACGAGACGGCGGGTGCGATGCATCGAGGAATTCTCTCCCGGCTACTCGGACGGGCACCGCCAGCACGGTGCAATTGCGCGAGAGAGTACTCCAGCACAACAGCGCCTGGCGAGGCGCCCGAACCCACCCTAACCGCACGATGGTGCCGGTCGTCACCGCCGGGTACGTTGGCGTGCCCGAGAGGACTCGAACCTCCGACCTTCAGGTCCGCAACCTGACGCTCTATCCACTGAGCTACGGGCACGTGCGCGACGTTGGTGGCGGAGAGGGAGGGATTCGAACCCTCGGAAGAGGAAACCCCCTTCAACGGTTTAGCAAACCGCCGCACTAGGCCACTATGCGACCTCTCCGCGAGCGGCGCCGATGATAGCATCAAGCCTCTTCCCCCCAGCCAGAGCCCACCCGTGCAGCGCCTTCCCGTCATCGGCCAATCCTTCGCTCATTCCGCCGTCGAGGCGGTGCAGCGCGCCGCCTTCGAGGCGGCGGATGTGCCGATCGCGATCGAGCGCTGGGAGCGCCGCCCGCACCAGCTGCAGGCCGCTCTCGAGGAGCTCCGGGGCGAGGCCTTCGCCGGTGCCCTGATCGCGGCTCCCCACAAGGAGCGAGCCGCTGCCCTCCCCGACCTTCACTCCGACGACGCCAAGCTGAGTGGCGCGGCCAACGTCGTCGTACGCGACAGCACGCGACTGCGTGCCTACAACACCGACGTCGACGGGGTGCGGGCCGGCCTCGACGCGATCCTGCCCAAGCTGCGGACCAAGTGGCCGCGCCTCGCGATCGTCCTGGGGGCAGGCGGCGGGGCGCGGGCGGTGGTGGCGGTCCTCATCGGCTCCGGATTCCAGCGGATCGCGGTCTTCAACCGGCACCTCCACAAGGCCGAGGCGGTGGTCGCCCACTTCGCGCGCGCCGCCCGCCAGATCGAGCTGCGTGCGCTGCCCTGGCACGAGACCTTCCTCGAAGTCGAGCTGGGACGGGCGGGGCTGCTGGTGAACGCCAGCGGCATCGGCACCGAAGAAGGCACCAGCGCATTGCCTGCCGCGCTGCTGGCGCCCAGCCTGTTCGTGCTCGACCTGGTCCTGAATCACGCCAGCACGCCGCTCATGAACGATGCGCAGGCGCGGGGCGGCACGGTCGCCAACGGCCAGGCCTCGTTCCTGTCGGCAGCGGCGAAGACGTTTCGGCTGCTCACCGGGCAGGATCCCCCCACCGAGGTGATGCGCAGCGCGCTCGCCGCGGAGCTGGGGCTCCCGGAAGAGGGCATCGCCGTGGTCGGCGACTGACGAGGGACCGATGTTCTACACCGCCGGCTGGGTCCACGTGATCTGTGGCTGCATGTTCTGCGGCAAGACCGACGAGATGCTGCGCCTCCTGCGTCGCTTCTCGATCGCCGGCAGGACGGTGGTCCTGATCAAGCCTCGGCTGGATACCCGGACCGAGGATCGCACCGTCGTCTCGCGATCCGGCGCGCAGCACACCGCGGTGCCGGTCGACGACTCACGCCAGATCGAGGCGATCGTCGGAGACGCCGATATCGTGGCGATCGAGGAGGGGCAGTTCTTCGACGAGCGGCTTCCCGAGGTGGTCGGACGCCTGGCCGATGCCGGCAAGCAGGTGCTGGTGACGGGCCTCGACCAGGACTTCCGCGGCATCCCATTCGGCCCCATGCCCCGCCTGATGGCCCTGGCCGACCAGGTGACGAAGCTCACCGCCATCTGCGTGGTGTGCGGCGAGCCGGCGACGCGCACGCAGCGGCTGATCGACGGGCTGCCGGCGCCAGCCGATTCGCCGCTGATCGTGATCGGGGGGATGGGCGACGAGAAGTACGAGGCGCGGTGCCGGCTCCACCACGAGGTGCCGGAGGCATCGGTCTAGGCAGGGTCGGAGGCGCCGTGCCATCGGCCGGGACGAGGTGCGCTACCTCCCCTAGTCCTCCGCGTCGTCCTCGAAGTCCGGCCATGCCGCGATATCGACACCGTGGTTCTCGGGCGACGCAAGTGTCCACCAATGGGGCGCATGCGTACCGTCCGCCAGGCGTCCGCCAGCTTCGAGTGCTGCCGCGACTCTTGCTTCGGCCTGATCGGCCGGCACGCTGACGTCGATGTGGGTCCGGCCACGCCCCGCCTTTGGAGGGCGGAGGCTCTGGAACGACACGTGCGGATTACGGCGGTGCCGATCGACGACGTCTTCCTTCGGTCCGAGGCTCCGGTACCCGAGGGCCGCGGCCCAAAAGGGAGCCACGTCGCTGCCGGCATCCTGTGCCACCGCGATGCCCACGACCTGGACCTGGGAGGGGTCCGGCTCGATCCCCAACTTCCGGGCTTCTGCCGAAATCTGGCGTGCGAGCGCGACATCACGATGGCTCAGTGCGCCGTACTCGCCGGAGGCGGTCCGGACGGTGACTCCCTCGGGTCGCACGTCCACGTCGGGGAAGTGGCCTACACCCTCCGCAACGTCGGCGATCGCGGCCACGAACCTGGCTGCTTTCGCGAACGATCCGACGGGGAAGTGGGCGTGGGCGCCGGAGAAAAGGACCCGCCAGTCATCGACTCCGATGGCGTCGCGAAATGCCCGAGCACTCGTTCGCTTCTCGCCCATCGGGCAATGCTACGGCACGAATGAAGGGTCAGGTGGTGGCGGAGGGGGTGGGATTCGAACCCACGGAGGCTTGCACCTCAGCGGTTTTCAAGACCGCCGCATTCGTCCACTCTGCCACCCCTCCGGCACGCGATCTTAGCGTGGATGTTGGGAGGTCGAGCCTCTATGCCCTCGTTGACCTGGACCTAGCGTGCAAGCTCGATTTGCTCGACTTCTTGGCGACCCCCGCTCCCCCAGCCGACTTGGCGGCGCGCATGCCAGGCGCGCTCTTGCCTGCGTAGCCGATGAGTAGTCCACGTACAACGTCACTGACGGCTCGTCCCTCGCTCGCAGCGCGGACAATCACCCGTTCATGCAGGGCTTTCGGCACGCGTACAGCGATACGCGGCGAGTGCTCGGAGGCAGTGGCGTCTAGGGCTGGCCGGCCACGGCGAGGCTTCCAAGTTGACAGGTCGAAACCGGTTTCGGCCTGTGCCGCCATTTGATCCACGTCTGCCTTGGTGAGAGTGCGCCCACTCTTCGTTCTTACCGACATCCCATCACCATCTCGTATGCCTTCTTGTACTTGCCGCGCATCTTCATCGCGTGAATAACGAGTAGGTCACCGCCCTCGAGCTCGATGCCGATGACCTCGAGCGGAACGTCACGCTGATCAGGTCCAAGGAAGATGACCAAGGCTTCCTCGTCCGGGTCCTCTGAGTAGAGCGGACACGCACAGTTCTCGATGACATGCTTGATCCGTTCCTGGCTGATGCCATGCTTAGACGCCGAGGGGTGGAAGTCGACAGCCACGTCATGTGGTCCTATTGTGTCAGACACAACTCGCTTGTCAAGCAATGCCTCCGGATCGCGACGAAGCCAAGCGCCAGCCCAATGAAGACGCCGACACCGACCGGGACTCCCCACCCGGCCACGAGCAAGGCCGCTGCGGCAATGACGAGAACCAGCAGCACGAGCGCGGGTAGGCGCGACCCAATGGCCATCGGCGCCAGTATGCGGCTGGCGATCGGCACGCGAGTCACCGCGCGATCGGGCCAGGCGGCGGTGACGGCTATCCGGATCGCGCGCTCGACCGCGTTCGACGCTTCCACAGCAGGAACGCGAGGACGGCAATCGCCGTCAGTCCAGCGAAGGTCAGGCCAACCCAGACCGCTTGCATGAGGGAAGGGGTGTAGATGCCTTCGCCGCTGTAGCGCAGGCCGATGAGGCTTGAGCAGACCGTGGTCGATGTGCTTCCCACGGTGGAGCTGGCCGTGCAGTAGAACGGTGCGACCGCCAGAAATGCGAGGTTGTAGGCGATGACCGCCAGCAGCGGTGGCCAGAAGATGAGCGGACGCCCGCGAAACGCCCCAAGCAAGACCATCGCGAGTCCGACCAGAAAGAACGGCTGCCCAATGCTCGCCGCGCCGAGGATGCCGAATCCGATGAGCACCAGGCTCGTGATCCAATAGGCCACGCTGAACCTCCTCCAGTCCGAACCGGAGGTCGCTGGCTAGAGCCCGGCGTCGATCTGGAGGTCGACCGGCAGAGGCTTGGCGGCCCAAGCCTTGACCGCTTCCGCCAGCAGGACCATGAGCTGTGGAGCGTCAGCCACCGGAAGTTGGAAGGTGCCGACGCAACGATCGCTCTCCCACAGGCTCAGGACGATTAGCTCGGCCTCGGCATGCCACGTCGCCTTCAGGGATCGCCCCCGGGAATCTGCAAACCATCGACTCCGCGGGCTTGACAGGTCGATAAGATCGCCCATGGCGGCAGCCTGCGCTCGACGGGTTCCGCAGTCAACGCCCAGTCTGCGAGTCGTCCTCGAGCGCGAGCCGCAACGCGTCGCGCAGCTCAGCGTGGGTTTCGGCGTCGTATCGCGGCGCCGCGGCCCAGTCGTAGAACCACGCCGGCAGGCGCCGTAGTTCGGGCGGTTCGGTCGCGTACCGCGGGAAGACATGTGCGTGCAGCTCCGGCTCGGAGTTGCCCAGGATCTCGTAGTTGATCCGGTCCGCCGACGTGACCTGCAGAACGGCGTCCCCGAGGCTGGCCATGTCGCGCAGGAACTCGGCGCGGCGCGCAATGGTCGAGATCGTTCAGGCTGGCTACGACCGGGTCCGCCAGCAGCAGGCAGTAGCCAGGCAAGAACTGAACATCGCCGATGACGGCCCAGCCGGACGGGAGTCGGCAGATGACGGCGTCATTGGCGCCCCGCCGGGCAAGCTCCACTCGGTCGGCGATCAAAGCCATGCTTTCGACTCCTCGGGCACACGGGGTTCGCGGCTGCTGGGTCCAGTGACCGCAGGGCTTGCCGACTGTTCAGAGACTAGCTTCAAGGGGGCGGCGCTAGCGCTGGCACTAAGCCGGGCCTGTGGCTTACACCGGCCCGCAGCGGGACAGTGCAGCGGTCTTCAGCGTGCAAGTGGTGCGGTCTGAGGCGGAAGCGTCAAGAGCGGCCAGTTTCAAGACCACCGCATTCGTCCACTCTGCCACCCTTCCGCGCAGATCCTAGCGCGGTGGTCGTTCGAGCTTCTCAGCGGTCGCAAGGAGGCGTTGCCTATCGAGCCCGTCAGCTGGCTCGCTCGCGGACCACCTGCGCGATGTCGATGTGACGGACTGCCGCCAGGATCGGCAGCTGCGAAACGAGGGCAGCAGCGACGACGCCGAGGGCCGTGAAGAGGAAGGTCGTCGGCCGGACGTGAAGCTCGAAGCTGAACAGGTCGCTGCTGAACGAGGACATGAACTCGGCGGCGCCGATGTACCCCACAACCAGACCAGGCATGATGCCCGCGAGAGTCAGCAGCACGTTCTCGGCGGTGATCGCCCGACTCAGCTGGCCCCCGCTCATCCCCGACGCGTACAGCGAGGCGAGCTCGGTGACTCGTTCGCCGATGTTCGCCGACATCAGGTTGAAGAGCAGCGCGAAGGCCATCACCGCGCCGAGGACGAGCATCGCTCCCACGAACGCGTAGAAGAGGCCCATCAGCGACTGAGCGGCCCGCTCCAGGCCGCGGGCATCGATGACGGCGGCGACCCCTCCGACCGTCCTCAGCCGATCCACGACGGTCGAGCGGTCGGCGCCTGGCGCGAACCGAACGTTGGCCGATTGCGTCGCATCGGCGGCACTCTGCGGGCCGATGAGTGACGCAAGCTCGGCGGTGCTCGCGTAGGCGAAGGTGCCGAGCGGCTCGTCGACGAAGCCCGCGATGCGCGCGGTCACGGTGCGCTGCAGCGAGCCGAACACCAGCTCCACCTCATCGCCGGGCGTCAGGCCGATCTTGCCCCTGAGTGCGGTGCCGACGAGGATGCCATCGGCCGGCAGGTCGCGCGTCCCGGAGCCCGTCAGGAAGCGATGCATGCCCGTATCCACGGGGAATGCCGCGAGGGTCGTGCCGTAGCTGGCGCTGCCGTGGACGACGGTCACCGGCAGCTGGGCCAGCGGCTCCACCACCGCCACCCCGTCGACGTGTCGCAGGGCATCGAGCTGGCTCGAGGTCGCGCCGGTTGGCAGGTAGACGACGGCGTCGGCGCGCTGAGCCTGGTTGAACTGCCGGTCGAGGAGGAGCTGGACCGTATCGAGCATGGCCCATGAGACGAGGACCAGGGTCACCGCAATCATCACCCCCACCACGGTTGATACGCTCCGCACCGGCGAGCGACCGATGCCGCGGATCACCATCTTCCAGCGCGCCGGAACGCGGCCCAGGCCAGGCACCACGCGCTCCAGCAGGCTCTCACTGCCGTGGCCCGCAGCGACCTGACCGGACATCGCAGCGGCCGGGCTGAGCCGCGCCGCACGGAGCGCGGGCAGCAGCGAGGCAAGTGCGCCGGCGGCGGCCCCAAAAGCGAGCCCCAACAGGACGGTCAACGGTCGCAGCTCGATGACGGTGATCGGGATGGCGATCACCCCGGTGTAGACGCCGGTGATCAGCCCCGCCAGGGCGAGCCCCAGCATGGCCCCGATCGCGGCGCCGAGGAGGCCGATCAGCACTCCGAAGCCCAGGTAATGGCCGAACACGCGCCGACGGCGAAAGCCGACCGCCAGGAGCAGCCCGATCTGCGGACGCTGCGCGTGGACCATCCGGCTGAGCAGCACGTAGGTGGCCAGCCCGGCCGCCGACAGGAACATCAGCGGGAACAGGAGCGAGAGCTCGCCGAAGCCGTTGATGTCCTCCTGGAGCGCGGCGTTGGAAGGTTGATCCGCGCGAGTGAAGGAATCGGTGGCGCCGGCCGCTCGTGCTTGCGCCACGACGGCGTCGGTCACGGCACGCGCGTCAGCGTCCGCCGCGTACCTGACCAGGACCTGGCCCGTCGGAAGAGGTGAAACGAGCCCGTCGAGGAACGCCTGCGGCACGAAGATGACGCCGAAGTCCTCCGGCAGGGTGAGCACCTCCTGGCGGCTGCGCGCCGGCCAGATGTACTCGGCCGAGGCAGCCGTGCCGCGCACGCTCAGGCTCTGCCAGCCACCATCGGCCCAGACGTCGAGCGTATCTCCGGCCTTGATGCCGAAGTGATCGGCCATGTGTCGTTCGGCGAGGACCCCGACCGGGTCGGCCGGGTCGAGGTACGCGCCGCCAAGCAGCAGGACGTCATTGACCGCTGCGCGCTGGTCCGCCGGGAGGCCGACCAGCCGTCCGATCAGCGTGCTGTCGCCTCGCCTGAGCGGCAGCTCGGCGGTCGAACGAGTTGCCACCACCGTCACGCCCGGGGTGCCACGAACCGCGGCTGCGATGGTCTCCGAATCCCCGCCCTCGATGGTGAGGTCGGCGAAGTGGGTGCGGTCGAAGACGGCCTGGTACGAGGCGAGCAGGTTCTGGTAGGCGTCGTACGAGGCACCGAACAGCGCGACCCCCAGGACGACGGTGAGCAGGATCGCCGCGAACTGCCATCGACGCCGGCCGATGTCGCGCCGCAGCTTTCGTTCGAGGAGGCTCACCAGCTGATGAGGCCCGGCGCATCCGGCGCGGCGACCTGCCGATCATCCACGACGCGCCCGGATCCCATCCGGATCACCCGGTCGGCGATCCGCGCGATGGCGGCGTTGTGCGTCACCACCAAAACCGTTCGGCCATCCGCCGTCACCCGCCGCAACAGCTCGAGCACCTGGCGGCCCATCTCCAGGTCGAGCGACCCGGTCGGCTCATCGCACAGGAGGAGCGCGGGCTCCTTGACGACTGCCCGGGCGATGGCGACCCGCTGCTGCTGGCCGCCGGACAACGCGCCGGGGAAATGATCCATCCGGTCGGCGAGGCCCACCGACGTGAGTGCCTCGTCACTGCGCCGCGCCGCATCCCCGGCGCTCAGTTCCGCGATGAGCTGCACGTTCTCGAGGGCTGTCAGCGTGGGCACCAGGTTGAAGAACTGGAAGACGAACCCAACCCTCTCGCGACGATAGGTCGTCAGCTCGTCCGCGCTGAGCGTGGCAAGGTCCTGTCCCGCCACCTGCACCCGGCCCGATGACGCCCGCTCGATCCCGCCGATGAGGTTCAGCAACGTGGTCTTTCCCGAACCGCTGGGCCCCAGCACCACCACCAGCTGCCCGGAGCCGATGGTCAGGCTGACCTCCCTGAGGGCATCGACCGCCGCGTCCCCCTCCCCATAGCGCTTCGAGACCGCATCGAGCAGGACGAGCGGCCGATCGGCGGAGTGGGCGACGGCGGTCACGTTGGTTCTCCCAGTGCGGACGGAGGCTCAACATATGATAGCCACCTGGCAAGTAGTTCGGGTATCCTCTCCGCATGCGCGATCCGGGCCTGACCGAGCTGCTCGAACGCATCGTGCTGGCCGGCGTGGCGCTCACCACCCGTGCGCTGGCCGAGGCGACGCCCGGGCTGGATCTGACCTTCCCGCAGTGGCGGGTCCTGGTGGTCCTTGGTGAGAAGGCGGAGGGGGCCACGGTCAGCGAGGTGGCCGGAAGGATCGGCGTGACCGTGCCGGCGACCAGTCGCCAGCTCCGGCGACTTGCCCGCCGTGGCCTCCTCGAGATTGGCCCGGATGCGAGCGACCGCCGCGCCTCGCGTGCTTCCCTGACGCATGCCGGCCGCTCGGCCCGCGAGGAGATCCTCGCCTTCCGTCGTCGACACATCGAGGCCAGCGCCTCGCAGGTCGAGGTGGCCAATGCCACCCTGCGCGAATTGGCCAGCATCGCTGATGCGCTTGACGAGTACCGTTGAGCATCCAGGCCAGGCTTCGCATCCGCGGCACGCTGCTCGAACACGCCCGCGACTGGCTGCGAGGTAGCCCCACCGGCCTGGTTGCGCTGGCACTCTTCACGGGACTTGGCGCGGGTCTCGGGGCCATCGCCTTTCGCGAGCTGATCGGCGCCTTCACGCTCGTCTTCACCGGGCAATCCGACTACGGCGCGGTGGGGCGCGAGGCGCATCCCGCGCTGCCGGAGCTGGGCATCTGGTTCATCGTGGCCGTCCCGGTCATTGGCGGCCTGCTCTACGGCCCGCTGATCGACCGCTTTGCCCGGGAGGCGCGCGGCCACGGTGTCCCAGAGGTCATGCTGGCCGTCGCCGAGCAGGGCGGCCGCATCCGTCCCCGGGTGGCGGTCGTCAAGTCGCTGGCCTCGGCGATCTGCCTCGGGGCCGGCGGGTCGGTGGGGCGCGAGGGACCGATCGTCCAGATCGGCTCGGCGCTGGGGTCGGCGGTGGGCCAGTTCCTTCGCGTCAGCGAGGCGAACCTGCGCCTGCTGGTCGCGTGCGGTGCGGCGGCGGGCATCTCGGCCACGTTCAACGCGCCGATTGCGGGCGTCTTCTTTGCCCTTGAACTCATCCTGCGCGATTTCGAGGTCCGCTCGTTCAGTGCGGTCGTCCTTGCATCGGTGACTGCCAACGTCATCAGTCGTGCCGCCTACGGATCAGCCTCGTTCCTGCCCCTGCCGCCCTTCCAGGTCCTCAGCATCTGGGAATACGCGCTGTACGCCGTCCTCGGCCTGGCCGCCGCGCTCGTCGGTGTCGCCTTCATTCGGACGCTGTACGGCACGGAGGATCTGCTGGATCGGCTGTGGGGGTCGCGGCCGGAATGGCTTCGACCGGCGGTCGGAGGTGCGGTGCTTGGAGGACTGCTCCTGGCCCTGCCCCAGCTGTACGGAGTCGGCTACGCGCCCCTCGAGCAGGCAATCGGGGGGCATACCGGTCTGATGCTTCTGCTGCTGCTGGTCGCAGGCAAAATGCTGGCGACGAGCCTGACCATCGGGATCGGCGGATCGGGCGGAGTGTTCGCCCCGTCGCTGTTCATCGGCGGGATGCTGGGGACGGCGTTCGGCGTCATTGCGAACTCGTTCGCGCCGGGTCTGGTCGCCGCTCCGGGCGCGTACGGGCTTGTCGGCATGGGCGCAGTGTTCGCCGGAGCCGCCCGGGCTCCAATCACGGCCGTGCTCATCCTCTTCGAGCTGACCGGCGACTACCAGATCATCCTGCCCCTGATGCTTGCCATCGTCGTCTCGTCGGGCGTCTCCAGCGTCCTGGCCGGCGACACGATCTACACCCTGAAGCTTCGCCGGCGCGGCATCGACATCCTCGCGGGGCGGGCGGCGGCCAATCCCATGCGACTCCTGACCGCACGCGACGCGATGCGCCCACTGCCGGATCCGTTGGCCGGGGACGCCCCGCTGGGCGACGTCGTCGATCGCTTCGCCGCCGAGGGTGTCGAGGCCCTCCCGGTCGTCGATCCAAGCGGCGCCTATGCGGGGGTCGTCACCTCCTACCAGCTGGAGGAGAGCATGCGCGCCAACGCGTTCGACAGCACCGCGTCCGACCTGGCACAGAGCGTGCCGCCGGTGCGGGCCGATGAAACGCTCGAGCAGGCACTGGAGCGTCTGTTGAACGAGGGTGCCAGCGGCCTGGCCGTCACCGATGCGAGCGATGGGCAGGTGATCGGCTGGTTGACGCACCATGACGTGCTGGCGGCGTACAGTGCGCGCCTTGGCGGGGTGGTCCTCGGTGCGCCGCCGCGCCGGACACCCGCTCCGGCGGCAGGCTTCGCCGGAGGATCCTGGTTGCGCAGCTATCGGATCGTCGATCTCGAATTCACGTCGAGCGCCGCGGCAGTCGGCCGGCGAATCGCGGAATTGCCGTGGCCAGCGCTATCGCTGCCCATCACCATCCGACGCGATGGACGCCAGTTCTCGCCACGTGGCGACACTACCCTCAGCCAGGGTGATCGGGTGACGGTCCTGGTGGCTCACGAGGAAGCTGACGGACTGGGCGACGCGCTCGCGAGGATCGGAGAGCCCGGCGAAACGGCCTGAGACCCGGTCCGCGATCAGGCTTCGCGGGGGATGAGCCATCCGGCGATGACCTCGGGCGACGGCAAGCGCCCAGTGCTCACGACCCGACCATCGATCACCAGCCCGGGAGTGCTCATCACCCCGTACGCGGCGATCTGGGCATAGTCACTGACCTTGACGATCTCGGCGTCCACGCGGGCGATCGCGACCGCCTCCCGGGCGCTGGCCTCGAGTCGCTGGCAGTTGGCGCAACCGGGTCCGAGGACCTCGATCTTCAGCATGGCAGTCTCCTTTCGCAGATCAGGGGATGAGGGCATTGAAGAGGTAGCCGATGGCGAGGATGCCGACGATCACGACGCCTGCGAACAGCGCCATCAGCCGAGGCTTGAGGACCCGTCGGAGGATGATGAACTCGGGGAGGCTGATGGCCGTGATCGCCATCATGAAGGCGAGGGTGGTGCCCAGCGGCATGCCCTTGCCGAGCAGCGCCTGGACGATCGGTATGGTGCCCGCCGCGTTTGAGTAGAGCGGCAGCGCAATCAGCACCACGAGCGGGATCGCCAGCGGATTCGATCGGCCGCCGATCGCAGCGACCAGCTCGGTGGGGGCGTATCCATGGATCAGTGCTCCGATGCCGATCCCGACCAAGAGGTAGGGCGCGATCTTGCGTACGAGGTCCCGGGTGTAGGCCCACGCGTCGCTCAATCGATCGGCCCAGCTCAACCGGATCTCGATCGTCGCGCCACCGGTGCCCTGCAAGGCCCAGACGTAGGGCTCGACGTAGCGCTCCATGTGCAACCTGCCAATCACCAGCCCGCCGATGATCGCCACGGTCAGGCCGGCGGCCATGTAGACGATGGCAATCACCGGTCCAAACAGGCCCCACAGCAGCACCAGCGCGACCTCGTTGACCACGGGACTGCTGATCAGGAAGGCGAACGTCACCCCAAGCGGGACGCCGGCTTCCACGAACCCGATGAAGAGCGGCACCGCAGAGCAGCTGCAGAACGGGGTGACGATTCCGAACGCGGCTGCCGCGGCGGTTCCTGTCAGCAGGCCGCGGCCCGCCAGGGCTGCGCGCACCCGCTCCGGCGGGAAGAAGCTCCGGATCAGCGTCACCACGGTGACGATCCCGAGCAGCAGGAGCAGGACCTTGGGCACATCGAGCAGGAAGAAGGCGACCGCCTCGCCCAGCTGGCTGCCGCGTTCCAGGCGCAGCACACCGAAGCTGACCCAGTCAGCGAGCGGCGCCTCCGCGAACCAGGCGGCGAGCCAGGCCGCCACCGCGGAGGCGACGATGACTCCGAGCGGAATGTGGCGCCGGGCGGCGCCGAACGAGAGCGTGGTCACGCGGATGGCTCCAGGAGGCCCCGCAGCACGGTGAGCGAGGAGCTGCATGCGGCCTCGTTGCGCTCGTAGTAGACCCAGCGGGCGTCGGCGTGATGGCGCGTGGCACGCACGAGACCGGCCTCCCGCAGCTGCGCCAGGTGGTTGCTCACGTTGTTCTGGCGCTCGTTCAGCGCCGCCGCCATTTCGCACACGCAGTGCGGGCCATCTCGCAGCAGATGCAGGATGCCGGCCCGAGTTCGATCGGCCAGCAGGCCAGCGATGGCGACGGGGGCGCCGACCTCCGGCGTGGAGAGTTCGAGCCTCGGGGTGGGCAGCAGAGGCAGCTCGATGGGGGGAGCGGACTTGACCAACATCTCAGCGAGAACTGTCTCAGTCACGGCTGACATGTCCAAGGCCCACCTGGCCTGTCTTCGGGTGCCGATAGGACCGCCCACGTTCGAGCTTCAAACCACTTCAAGGCGTGCGATGGCTGTCCAGCCGCCTCCTGAGTAATGTTGGGTGCGACAAGCTGACCGGGACACTGGGAGGATGGATGAGTACGATGCGTGATGGGCCGCTCGTAACCGCGCTCGTCGACCAGCTGGAGGCCATGCGCGCCGCCGAGCGAGACGTCTTCGGGGCGCTCGACCCCGAGACCCGGGACCGGCCAATGCGCCCCGGCGACTGGTCGCCGAAGGACCACCAGGCGCACCTGACCGCGTGGAAGAAGATCCAGTCGGAGCGAATCCAGGCTGCCGCCCGGGGCGAGCAGCTCGCCGCCGATGCGCGGGAGACCGACGAGCGCAACGCAGAGCTCCAGGCCCTTCGGGCCGACTGGACGTGGGACGAGGTCGTCCGCGAGGCGGATGAGGTCAGCGACCAGCTGGTGGCCGACGTCCGCGCGGCCGGCAGCGAGCTGCTGACCTCGCGGGAGGGAATGGTCGGACAGATCTACGGCAACAGCGCGTCACATGCGACGACCCACTTCATCTGGCTGTCCGAGGCGGGCATCGGGGTGGACACGCAGCGCATCGAGGCGTTCCTGGACGACCACGAACGCCAGCTGAGGGGAGCGCCGTTGGCGGACTACGATCGGGCCGTGGGCATGTACAACGTGGCCTGCGCACATGCGGTGGCGGGAAGGCTCGAGCGGGCGCGGCCACTGCTGCGCGCGGCCTTTGGCATGGGGCCCGATCTGGCCGAGTTCGCCACCCAGGATCCGGATCTCGTCGCGCTCCGCGATGAGCTCGCGGCGCTGTCGGCACCGGGCTAGGTGCTGATCGCGCTCACGACCACGGGCCGCCGGTCCGGCGAGCCCCGTCAGGTCCCCCTCTTCGCCTTTGACGACCGGGACCGGCTGGTGATCGTCGGCTCACGTGGCGGCTCGGCCAAGGATCCAGCCTGGGCCGGCAACCTGCGCGCCAATCCCCGCGCCACGGTCACCCGAGACGACGAGGAGTGGGCGGTGCGCGCCTACGAGGTGGCGGGCGACGAGCGCGATCGACTGTGGCAGCTGGTCTCGGCGGCATTCCCGCTGTACGAGAGCTATCGGCGTCGAACGAGCCGCCTGATCCCCATCTTCGTGCTCGAGCCGGCGTTCGCCGGCTAGCCCGACCTCGGCCGGAGCGGGAAGACGCGGGTCGGGCCGGCGAAGCCCTTGAGCTCCACCTCCCGCCCCTCGTCGAACGAATAGCCCTGCGTGACACCGAGATCGCGGAGCGGCTCCGAGGCGAGGGGATGACCGACCTCCGCCACGTCGCAGATGCGGCTCGCCAGGTTGACGGTCGTGCCGAAGATGTCGTCGTTGTGGTCGACCGGCTCGCCGGAAGCCATCCCGATCCGAATCCGCAGCTCTGGCTTCCCTCCCGTGGCATTTCGGGTGGCGAAGCCGTTCTGGATCGCGAGTGCGCACTCGAGTGCGCGCGCCACCTCGTCGAACGAGGCCATGATCCCGTCGCCGGTGTGCTTCACCTCGCGGCCGCGTGACGCCAGCAGGGCGCGTCGGATGATCAGGTCGTGCTCGCCGAGGAGGCTCATGTAGGCGCTTTCGCCGAGCTGCTGGAGCAGTGCAGTCGAGCCCTCGAGATCCGTGAACAGGATGGTCCGGAGCCCCGTGGTTGCCGGTCCGTGCTCGGTCGGGTCGCTGATCTTGCCGAGGAAGCGGACGACGTTGTCCTCGGAGACAGTGATGATCTCGTTCGGGACGAGCCCGTGGGCCGCCTCGTGGACCGCGTGCATCGCCTCCGGCCGCGGCGCCTTGGCGAGGCAAAAGACCTCGCCCGTGTCAGCGTCGAACCAGTACGCGAGGAACTGGACGTCGAAGCGGGCCTGGGTCTGGAGGTCAGTGAGATGCGCCTGCGCGACCATCTCCGCCGTCGCGCCGGGCAGGTCGTGACGGTCCATGAACAGCGGCATCTGTCGGCCCCTCAGGAGATGGCGGCTGCGCCGAAATGGGGCTGGAGCGCGGCCGGCAGGCGGATCGAGCCGTCGGGCTGCAGGTGGGTCTCGATCAGCGCCGCGTACGTCCGCGACATGCCGAGGGCGGAGCCGTTCAGCGTGTGCAGCAGCTCGGGACGGGCGTCGGCCGATGCCCGGTAGCGCAGGTTCATGCGCCGGGCCTGGAAATCGGTGTAGTTGGAGCACGAGCTGACCTCGAGCCACTTCCCCACCCCGGGCGACCACGCCTCCAGGTCGTAGCCCTTGGCGGGCGCGAATCCCAGGTCGGCGGCGCAGCGCTCGACGGTGCGGTACGGGATCTCGAGCGCCTCGAGCACCTCCTCCGCGTTGCGGGTGAGCGTCTCGAGCTCGTCCCAGCTCGAGTCGGGGTTGACGAACTTCACCATCTCGACCTTGTCGAACTGGTGGACGCGGAGCAGGCCGCGCGTGTCCTTCCCGGCCGCCCCGGCCTCGCGCCGGAAGCAGGGCGTGTACGCGGCGTGGTAGATCGGCAGGGCCTCGCCCGGCAGGATCTCGTCGCGATACAGGTTCGTGACCGGGACCTCGGCGGTGGGGATCAGGTACAGGTCGTCGCGCTCGAGGACGTACATCTGCCCCTCCTTGTCGGGCAGCTGGCCGGTCCCCCGCGCCGAGGCGGCGTTGACGAGGATCGGCGACCAGACCTCGCGATAGCCGTGCCGCTCGGCGAGCTCGAGCATGAGCCCGATGAGGGCGCGCTCCAGCCGAGCGCCGGCGCCGGTGTAGAGGATGAAGCCCGAGCCCGCGATCTTGGCGCCGCGTTCGAGGTCGAACAGCCCCAATCGCTCAGCGATCTCCCAGTGCGGCGGCGAGCTGCCCTCGGCCGCCGGCTCGCCCCAGGACCGGATCACCGGGTTGTCGCCAGCGCTCGCACCATCCGGGACGGATTCGTGGGGCAGGTTCGGGATCAGGAGCAGGTCGGCCTCGATGGCCGTCTCCAGCTCCCCGAGCTCCGCGGTGAGCGCGTCGATCCGCTCCGACAGCGGAGCCATGCGGGCCTTGAGCGCATCCGCCTCGTCACGCTGGCCGTTGCGCATCAGCTCGCCGAGCTGGCGATTGCCGTTGTTCCGCTCCGCGCGGAGGTCGTTGGCGTCCGCCTCCAGCTGGCGGCGACGAGCGTCAGCCGCAAGCAGCCGGTCCACCGCCTCGCCCGGCTCGCCCTTGCGCGCGATCGCGCGCTTGACCGCCTCGGGGTCGTCGCGGATGAGCTGGAGCGAGATCATGCGGTGAGCGTATCGGGCGCGGAGGCGGCCCGCAGCCGCTCGACGACGAACTCGGCGGGCAGCGATGCGAGCAGCCAGCCGGCGCGCGGGCCGCTGGGCTGGCCGAGGAAGGCGAGGTACAACGCGGCGAACATCCGTCCGGGAGGCAGTCCGCTGGCGCGGGCGGCCTCGAAGATGGCCGCCTGCAGCGACTCCCCCTCCCACGCAGCCGATGCCGGCAGGGTCGCGGCCAGGCCGGCCAGGGCGCCGCGTTGGTCGCTGTCGAGCTGCGCGGCGGCGGCTGGCAGCGCTTCCCGCTTGACCTCGATCCGCGCGCGCTCGGGTGCGTATACGTCGAGCCAGGCGCGGGCCGCGCGCGTCCGCTCGTCGAGGAGCTTCCGCTCACCGTCGGTCAGCGGTGCTCCCTTCTCGGCCTCCATCCGAGCCTCCACCTCCACGCCTGGGATCTGGAGCAGCAGCGCCAGGTGGGCGAATGGCGGGCGAAAGGCTGATCCGGCGGCCTGGAGGTCCGCATCGGGATCGACCAGCGATGCGGCGAAGACGCGGTCGTGATCCGGAGGCAGGTCGCCCTTGACCTCGATCCCGGCGCTGGCCGCCGCGATTCGGTCCGACTCGTCGAAGAGCCGCGGGATGGCATCGGTCCCGTCCGGGTCGAACTCGATCGCGTGGTTCGGGCGGGGGCGGATCATGAGCAACCGGAGCTGCTCCGCCGGCACCACCTCGGCGATCTGGTGCGCGGCCGCACCGCGCCCCTTGCTGCTGCTCATCTTGCGGCCGCCGATGTTCAGGAACTCGTAGGGCAGGTTGAGCGGCGGCTCCCGGTCGAAGACCTCGCGGGCGATCGCGTCGGAACGGTCCCGCGATCCGCCGGCGGTGGCAAGGTCCTTGCCACACGGCTCGATGGTGACCCCGAACATGCTCCACTGCGCCGCCCAGTCGAGGTTCCAGGGGAGCTTCGCGGCACCGCCGAACGGCGCGATCCGGCCGCTGCGTCGAGCAGCCCGTGGCCCAGGTGACGAGATTCGGCTGGCATTCGAAGGCCACCGTCTCGCCGTCCCAGTCGCGCGCCAGCGTCGTCCCGACCTTGCCGCAGGTCGGGCAGATGACGTGCACCGGCAGCCAGCCCTCGGGGCGCTCGACCCGGCTCACCCGGCGGTAGATGTCGCGCACCACCTCCGCGCGATCGAGGGCCGTGCGGATGAACGCGTCGATCTCACCCGTCGCGTAGATCTCGCTCATCCAGTAGTAGCGATCCGGATGGATGCCGAGCCCGCTGAAGGTGTCGATGAAGAGCGCGGCGAAGTGGCGCGCATAGGACCGGTGGCAATCCCCGACTGGGTCCGGGACGTTCGCCAGCGGGGCGCCCATCCAGCGCTCGGTGGCGTCGGGCGTCAGCATCGCCTGGGCGTCCATTGGATCGAGGTCGTCGACGCCGTACAGGAGCGTGGTCGGCAGCTGGTGGGCGCGCAGGGCGCGCACGATCACGTCCAGGATCACCGGGCCGCGCAGGGAGCCGACGTGGACCGTGCCGGAGGGGGTCTTCGAGTCGTTGACGACCTGCGGCCCGGTGAGGCGCGCCGCCAGCTCGTCGGCCCAGAACACGTCTTGGGCGGCTAGTGGATGCTGACGACCGTGAAGGTGACTTCCCCGGCCGGAGCCTCGACGACGACGGTGTCGCCCTTCTTGTGCCCCATCAGCGCGGCGCCGACCGGCGACTCGTTGCTGATCCGGCCCTCGCGCGGGGCAGCCTCGGCCGAGCCGACGATCGTGAAGGTCTCCTGGCCATCCTCGCCCTTGATGACGACCTTCGAGCCGATCCCGACCTTGTCGCCATTCGTCTTCTCGATCACCTCGGCGTTCTTGAGCTGCGCCTCGAGCGTGCCGATCCGGCCCTCCAGGAACGACTGCTCCTGCTTGGCGTCCTCGTACTCGGCGTTTTCCGTGATGTCGCCGTCGAGCTTGGCGTCATGGATCCTCGCGGCCACGCGCGGCCGCTCCACGGTGATCAGGTGGGTCAGCTCCGCCTTGAGCTTGGCGAGCCCTTCGGCGGTGAGGTAGACGGGCTTGTTATTCATCGTCATCCACTAACAAAAAATGCTCCAGGGCCCGCCATCGGCTTGTGCGTGGCGTTCCTGAAGCTGGCCGTCGGCCAGGTGTGCTTCGGCCATCCCTGCGTGGGGTCGGCCGCAGTCGCCGGATTGTAGGGCGGCCACATGGCGGTGTCAAAGAACGGAGGGGCGTCGCGCCGGCCTCGAATCGTCTCAGCGGCCCACCAGGACGAGCGCGACGATGAGGCCGGCAAAGAGGAGCCGATAGGCGCTGAAGACGGTGACCGACCGGGTCCGCAGCCATGACAGCATGAAGCTGATGGCCAGTATCCCGGAAATGGCCGCGGCGCCAAACCCCGCGGCGAGCGCGAGCCACTCCATCCCGGTGTGGCTCACGTCGAGGAGCTTCCGCGAGCCATACAGGCCCGCTCCCAGGGTGATCGGCGTGGCGAGCAGGAAGCTGAAGCGGGCGGCCGACTCGCGCGACAGGCCGAGTGCCAGGCCGGCGCTGATGGTCGCGCCAGAGCGGCTGATCCCCGGCAGCAGGGCGAGCGCCTGGCTGAGCCCGATCGTGACCGCCCCCGGCAGGCTCAGGCCATCGACCTCGCGCCGGCGCGAGCCGAGCCGATCGGCGAGCCACAGGGCGACCGCCCCGACCACCACGAAGCCGGCGATGGCCAGCCGCACCTGGTCCGTGTCGGCGTGGAGCGCCTTGTCGATCAGGTCCTCGCCCACGAAGCCGATCAGCCCTGCGGGAATCGTGGCCAGGATCAGCAGCCACGCCAGGCGCCGGTCGGGATCGTCACCCAGCCGCCGTTCGCGGATGCTGGCGATGGCGGCGCCCAGCAGTCGCAGCCAGTCGCCGCCGAAATAGCCGAGCAGGGCCAGCAGCGTGCCGAGGTGCAGGAAGACGTCGAACGACAGGCTGCCGAGCAGTCCATCGGCCGGCCAGCCGGCAATCCACGGGGCCAGCTCGAGGTGCGCGCTGGAGCTGACCGGGATGAACTCGGTCAGCCCCTGCAGGAGCCCGATCAGCGCGGCCTGGAGGACGAGGTCCACGGCACTCCCCGGGTTCGAGTGTGGCGGCTAGCGGATGAAGAGCGGAGCGAGCACCAGGCTGATGGTGGCCAGCAGCTTGACGAGGACGTGCAGCGAAGGCCCGGCGGTGTCCTTGAACGGATCCCCCACCGTGTCGCCGACGACGGCCGCGGCGTGGGCATCGGTGCCCTTGCCGAGCACGTTGCCCTTGTCATCGGTCAGGTGTCCGGCCTCGATGAACTTCTTCGCGTTGTCCCACGCGCCACCGCCGTTGTTCAGCACCGTCGCCAGCAGGACGCCGGCGATGGTTCCCACCATCAGCAGCCCAGCGACCGCCTCCTGCCGCAGCAGCAGCCCCACCACGATCGGAGTCGCCACCGCCACGGCGCCCGGCAGGATCATCTGCCGCAGCGCGGAGCGAGTGGTGATGTCGACGACCCGCGCGTAGTCCGGCCGCTGGGTGTAGTCCATGATTCCGGGCATCTCGCGGAACTGGCGACGCACCTCGAAGATGATCGCCTGCGCCGCCTTGCCGACCGCCCTGATGGCCAGGCTGCTGAAGAAGTAGACGAGCATCGCACCGATCAGGGCGGCGATGAAGACGTTCACATCGGCCAGGTTGACCGACTCCAGGAGTGGACCACCGCGGTTGGTCTGGATCAGGTTGATCTTGTCGATGTAGGCCGAGAAGAGCAGGAATGCCGCCAGCGAGGCCGATGCGATCGCATAGCCCTTGGTCAGCGCCTTGGTCGTGTTGCCGACCGCATCCAGGTGATCGGTGATCTCGCGCGCCTTCCCCTCGGCGTGGGCGAACTGGGCGATGCCGCCGGCGTTGTCGGTGATCGGCCCGAAGGTGTCCATCGCCAGGATGAAGGCCGTGGTCATGAGCATCCCCATGGTCGCCACCGCGGTGCCGAAGATCCCGCCGTTCGGGACATCGGGGAGCGCCTGGGTGCCGAGCCAGTGGCTGGCGAAGAGCGCGATCGCGATGGTGATGGCTGTGACGGCGGTCGTCTCGAAGCCGACCGCGACGCCCGAGATGATGTTCGTCGCCGGGCCGGTCTTGCTGGCCTCGGCGATCTCCTTGACCGGCCGCCAGTTGCCGGCGGTGTAGTACTGGGTGATGTAGACGAAGGCGACGCTGGTGGCGAGGCCGACCAGGCCCGCGCCGAAGAACCAGACCCACGGCGCGATGCCGTTGGCACCGGTCGTGCCGGGGGTGTTCATCATCACCGAGGTGGTGAGGGCCAGCCCGCCGACCGACAGGATGGTGGTCACCCAGTAGCCGCGGTTCAGCATGTTCATGGGGTCCTCATCCTCGCGACCGCGGACGAAGAAGATGGCCACGATGGTGGCCAGCAGGCCGAAGGCGCGGATGACGAGCGGGAAGAAGATCCACGCCTCGGGATGCGGCCAGCCGGCGGTCTGGGCGATCCTGAAGACCGCGACGCCCAGGATCATGGCGCCGATGTTCTCGGCGGCGGTGGATTCAAAGAGGTCCGCGCCACGACCGGCGCAGTCACCGACGTTGTCCCCCACCAGGTCGGCCACGACGGCGGCATTGCGAGGATCGTCCTCGGGGATGCCGGCCTCGACCTTGCCGACCAGGTCAGCGCCGACGTCCGCCGCCTTGGTGTAGATCCCACCGCCCAGCTGGGCGAAGAGGGCCACGAAGCTGGCGCCGAAGCCGAAGCCGACGATCAGGAAGGGTGCCTGCTCAGGCGTGCTGAAGCCGCCATAGAGGGCGAAGATCGACCAGACGCCAAGCAGCGAGAGGGCCACCACCAGGAAGCCGGAGACGGCGCCACCCCGCATCGCGACCTGCACCGCGCGCACCAGGCTGTTCTGGGCGGCGGCGGCCGTGCGCAGGTTCGACTTGACGCTGATGTACATGCCGATGATCCCCGACGCCATCGAGCACGCGGCGCCCACCAGGAACGCGACGCCGGTCTTGATGCCGAGGTCCAGCCCGAAGACGCTGGTGTCGGCCACCTCCTTCCCCTCCACCAGCGTGATCACCAGCCCGATGACTACCGCGCCGCCCAGTGCCAGCAGGCCGATGGTGCGGTACTGGCGCCGGATGAAGGCGACGGCGCCCTCGAAGATCGTGCCTGCGATCTCCTGCATCGCCTCGGTCCCGATGTCCGATCGAAGGACGTCCCAGGCGAGGTAGAGCGCGAACGCAATCGCGGCGACGCCGGCGACCGGGATGACCCAGGTGATGGGGTGGATGTCCATGAAACCTCCGAATTGGGCTGGGCGATTCGGTCGCTGCTGATCAGGGCGCGCCCGGGTCGCGTATCACGTCGTCTCGCACACGGAAACGCCGGCGGAGGGTCGCGTCAGCGCGTCCGCCAGCGATGCGGCGGTATGGTAGCCCGGCCCCTCGCGACGGGTCAACCTCCTACGGCAGCCAGCGCGGCAGCCACCCATCGTCGGTGAGGCGGTGCGCCCGGCCGGTCCCCACGTCCACGACCCAGACGCCTCCCGGCTCGGCCTGGCCGATCACCAGCGAGCCCGGCTCCGGGGCAAAGGCCAGCGAGCCGGGAGGGGCGGACGCGGGAACGTGGACTTCCTCACCGGAGTCGTCGAGCGCCGAGGCCACCCACAGCGCTCCGCTGCCAACCTCGTCGCCGGCGAGGCGGATGAAGGCAAATCCACCGCTCGGGTCGACGGCGGGGCGGGCCGCTCCCGACCCGAAGCCGGTGGCGGTGACCGAGGTCGCGAAGCGGTCGAGCCGCACCACGTGAAGCGCCGCGACCTGCGAAGCCCCGAGCGAGCGATAGGCCGGATCGAGGATCGGTACGGCAGCACCCGGTCGTGCCGGCACCGGCGAGATCCCCGGGCCGGCGGGGAGGCCGTCCAGGATCACGCCGCTCCCATCCGGCAGCCATATCGGCTCGGAGAGCGCGACGAAGGGAGCCGTCGCCATCTGCTGCAGCTCGAGGTCGAGGATGCCCACCGTGCCCGCCTCGTCGACGAAGGCGAGCGCCGTGCCGTCGGGTGACAGGCGCGGTGCGCGGAGGAGCGGGATGGGGGCCGAGGAGCTCGGGGACGGGGACGAGGCGGGCGAGGGCAGCTCGATGGACCGCGGGTCGCTTCCGTCGGCATCGCGCATCCAGAGGCCAAGGCTGGATCCGAGGACGGGATCGGCGCGGCCAAAGGTGATGAGCGCTCCATCGGGCGAGAAGGCGGCGTCGAATTCGACCACGCCGGGATCGGTCAGGGTTCGACGGGCGGCGCCGTCTGCTCGCTGCAGGACGATTGCGGCTCCGTCGCCGGTGATGAAAGTCCGGCCATCGGGTGAGACCGCGTAGCTCGTGACGGGCGACAGCTCCGCCGAGAGCTGACGCTGGTTCGAGCCATCGGGGTTCATGGCCCACAGGTTCGCGATCCCCGCGCGGTCGGAGAGGAAGACGACCTGGTTCGAGAGGGTCGTCGAAGGCGCGCCGGTTGTGAAGCTCCAGGCCAGGCCGGCCGGCATGCCGGCCCCATCGGCGCCGCGCAGGCCGGGGCCCAGCGTCACCTGGTAGGTCGTGTTCGGGTCGAGCGGCCCCGATGGCTGGAAGCGCAGGATCCGCGTCGCGTCGTCCTCCAGGCCGGCTGCCCCGGGCGCCGCCACGACGTCGAGCGACCCGGCGATGCCTGGCTCGATGGTGAGGATGTCGTCGTTCACGCTCTCGGGGTCGAGCGCCTGGTCGAAGACGAGCGCGATCGGCGTGAACACCGAGATGCCGGCGGAGGCATCGGCCGGAACCACGGCCTCTGTCGCGAGCCCGGCCGCGACCGTCCTGAACGTCAGGCGGAAGGGGTGCTCGAGCGGCGTCCCCGCCTGGTCGCGGGCACCGACTCCGATCGTCAGCGAGAAGCGCCGGTTGGGCTCCCACTGCGCGACCGGGGCGATCGTCAGCCGCTCCCGGCCCCAGCGGAGCGTCACGTCCGACGACGGGGCAAGCCGGATCGCCGCCTCCACGGAAGCGGTGTCCATGAGGGTCGAGAACTCGACCACGATCGGTGCGTCGAGGGCGATCTCGCTCGCGCCGTCGACCGGCTCCGAGGTGACCACCGTGGGGTTTCCGACCGTCTCGAACAGGAACGGGTCCGGACCGCGCGCCATGGCGTTGCCCGCCCGGTCACGCACGCCGCTGCCGACCAACACTTCGAACGCCGTGCGCAGCGGCAGCCGGGCAGCGGGCGTGAAGGTCAGGCTGGAGGCGCTCCAGCTGAAGGCCCCCTCGACGGATGGGCTGATGGTGAACGCCGCCTGCGCCGACGCATGGTCCACCGGCTCGGAGAACTCGACCTCGATGCTCGTGGTGGTAAGCGCCTGTTCGGGGTCGTCGGCCAGGTGCTGGGTCAGCGAGATGGCCACCACCGTCGGGTCGCGGCCATCCACGGTCGAGGCGTAGTAGAGGATCGCCCCCAGCGCGGCGATGCCGATCGCGAGGACTGCCACGGTCCGGAGGGGCACGGCGCGCTTCGTCACTGAGCCCGCTATGCTACGCGCCGCCTGCCACGCCCTGATCTGACGGAGCCCGATGACCTACACCCCGCCGCCGACCCCTGGCACGGACCTGCCTGGGGAGGGCGAGCCACCAGCTCCCCGGCGCAGGCTCGGCTGCGCGCTCGAAATCGTCGAGACGCTGGTACTGACCCTCGTCATCTACCTCGTCATCCACAACTTCGTCGCCCAGCCGTTCGAGGTCGAGCAGGAGTCGATGATGCCGACCGTCAATCCCGGCGAGTACGTCCTGATCGACAAGATCTCGCCGCGCTTCAGCGACTACCAGCGCGGTGACATCGTCGTCTTCCAGCCCCCCGAGGGCTTCGGCCAGGGTGGCGTGCCGTTCATCAAGCGCGTCATCGGCATGCCCGGCGACACGGTCAGCCTGGAGAACGGCCGGGTCTTCATCCAGGAGCCCGGTGGCAGCCCGATGCGCATCGACGAGCCGTATCTGATCCACTCCATCGGCGGAGACATCGCCGACACCCTGCCCAAGGACCCGGAGGGGACGTCCAGCTGGACCGTCCCGGCGGGCAGCTACTTCGTGATGGGCGACAACCGGCCGAACAGCCAGGACTCGCGCTTCTTTGGGGTCGTGGACCGTGAGCTGATCGTGGGCCGCGCCTGGCTGCGCTACTTCCCGCTGGATCGGATGGGGTTCGTCGAACGTCCGAGCTACGCCGGCCTTCCTACCGCGTCCTACGACCGGGCGGGCTCCTCGGCCACGATCCAGGTGTCGATGGCGCGCCCATAGTCGACGAGGTCCGCTGGCTCGAACCACATCGCCAGCTCCGACGACGCCGTCTCCGGGGCATCCGAGGCGTGGATCAGGTTGCGCAGGCCGCTGACCCCCAGGTCGCCACGGATCGTGCCCGGCTCTGCCTCGTTCGGCATCGTGCGGCCGACCATCCGTCGAACTGTTGCGATCGCATCTGGCCCCTCGAGGGCGACCGCCGCCACCGGCCCCGCGGTGATGAACTCGACGAGGCCGTCGTAGAAGTGCTTGCCCGCGTGGACCGCGTAATGCCGCTCGGCGAGCTCGCGTGACACGTCGAGGATCCGAAGCCCGACCAGCTTGAGACCCTTCCGCTCGAAGCGGCCGATGATCTCGCCGACGAGGGCCCGCTGGACGCCGTCTGGCTTGATCAGGACGAGGGTGCGTTCCATGCGGAAATCGGCTCCGTGCGAGTGGTCAGGCGCGGGCGGCGCGATCGAAGGCGACGGTGGCGTCGGCCTCGCGGCCGGCGGCCCGCAGGAGGTCGCCGTAGAGTAGCAGACGCTCCGGCGGAGCCTCGCTGCCGAGGGTCGGCTCCAGGATGGCGGCGCCCTCCGGCCCGATCCGGGAGTCGAGTCGCAGCGCCGCCGCCAGCTGGCGATCGCCCTCGTCCAGCTCCCCCGCCCCGAGCGCGCGGCGCGCCGCCTCGAGCCGCGAATGGGCAGCGGCAGTCCGCTCCGGCGTGGGCGGTGCGGGCGGTCCCTCTGCCAGCGCACCGGCGCCCTCGGTCTTGCGCGCGGGCGACCGGAACGACGATGGCGCGGGCCACGTGATGCGGGTCGCCACCCCACCGCGCAGCTTCCAGGCCTCGTCCACCCCAATCGTCGAGACGACGCGCTCGGCCAGCCTCGCCGCACGGTCCGGGTCCCCGCCGGCCGCCACAGCTTCGGCCTCGATCAGCATCACCAGCGGGCGTCGTCGCTCGAGGCTCGTGGCGCGGATCGCCTCGATCGCCGCCCCGGCGGCCTGCGGCCTGCCCTGGCGCCAGAGCGCCTCCGCCAGCAGGGCGCGGGCTCCGTCAAGATCTTCCAGGCCGCCCTTGCCGGCTGCCTCCAGCCCGGCGATGAGGCGCAGCAGGACGCCCTCGGCCAGCCCGTAGAGGCCCGATCCCAGCTGGCTGCGGGCCAGGGCAAGGTCGTCCGGGATGAGGTCGACCACCTCCAGCGGCGCATCCCAGCGCGGCGGCGGCTCGGCGGCTCGGCGGCTCACGCGGGCAGCATCCGCTCGAAGCGCAGGCGTGATCGAAATGGACCGAGGACCGCGAGCCGGGCGAGATCGGGCCGGACGTAGGCGCGCGCCACCCGCAGCAGGTCCTCGACCGTGACGGCCTCGAGCCGCTCGATCACCTCGTCGACGGTCAGGATGCGCGGCAGCAGGCTCTCGCCGGTGCCGAGCCAGGCCGCCACCGATCCGGTCTCCTCCATCCGCAGCTCGAGGCGCCCACGCGTGTAGGCCCTGGCCCGATCAAGCTCCGAGCCAGCGACCGGCTCCTGGACGACCTGTTCCAGCTGATCGACGATGGCACCCACGAGCGCCGGCGCCTGGTCGGGATCGAAGCCGGCGTGCACCCCGAAGGTGCCGCAGTCGGCATAGGTGGACCCGAAGGTCGACACGTCGTAGGACAGCGACCGCCGCTCGCGGAGCTCGACGAACAGCCGGCTGCTCATCCCGTCGCCGAGCACCGCACCGAGCAGGTCGAGCGCCCATCGGTCGGGGTGGTCGCGGGCCACGCCCGGCATGCCGATGCACAGGTTCCCCTGCGAGAGGCGGCGGAACGCGACCCGCACCGAGCCGGGCGGCGCTGGCAGGGGTGCCTCGAGCGCCGGTGGCAGGTGGATCGGCGCCGATACGGAACGCTCGTCAACATCGAACCAGCGACGGGCGACGGCCAGCACCTCGTCGTGCGCGATCGAGCCGGCCGCGGCGAGGACGAGATTCGAGGGCCGATACCAGCGCTCCCAATGGTCCACCACGGTCTCGTGCCTGGCGCGTCGCACGCTGCGCGGCGTTCCGGCGATCTCCCGGCCCAGTGGGTGGGTGCCGAAGAGCAGCTCGTCGAAGAGGCTGAAGACGTGGTCCCCGGGTGAGTCGACGTACATCCGGATCTCGTCGACGATCACCGGCTTCTCACCGATGAGGTCCTTCCGCCGGAGGAGCGGCGACAGGACGAGGTCGCCAACCACGGCCAGGGCGCGCGACGCGGCCTCGGCCGGAACCCGCGCGCTGTAGATCGTCAGCTCGCGGTCGGTGGCGGCATTCACGCTGCCGCCGCATCCCTCGACCGCCTCGGAGAGGCCGCCGGGCTCGGGATAGCGCCGCGTCCCCTTGAAGACGAGGTGCTCGAGCAGGTGCGAGAGACCGGCGTGCGCCTCGTCCTCGCGTCGGGAGCCGACCCCCACGAAGAGGCCCACCGCGACCGATCTGGCGGTCGGCATCTGCTGCGTCACCACGCGGAGCCCGTTCGGGAGCACGCTCCGCCGGTACGGGACGCTGGGGCGCGCGCGGACCTGTTTGGCGGCCACGCCGGCCGCCACCTCAGGCCTCCTCGTCGTCGTCGCTCGCCTCGGGCGACATGAGCAGCTCCATCTGAATGAAGCGCAGGTCACGCGCCAGCTCGCCGGCGGTGCGGGGCAGTGGGTGGGCCTCCTCGTCATCGTCCGTGACATCCGCGCGAGGAGCCGAGCTGGCGAACTCGAGCACGACCCGCTCCTCCCCGATGATGAGCGTGTAGACGAGCAGCTGGTCCGAAGTCGTGTCGAACTGCAGGTAGTCGAACGAGTCGAGGTTGAGGCAGATGGCGAGCGGCGTGAAGTAGCTGGCGATCTCAGGGTGATCGACCACGATCCGTTCCACCCAGCCCGTGCCGCGGCCGGTCACCTGCGCCCCGCGACGGTAGGTGTAGGTCACCGTCTGCTTCAGGAGCGGGCGCAGGATGTTGTAGATGTCGCTCTTGTCGGTGACGACGCCCGTGTTGATGTAGAGCTTGGCTCGGGCATCGGTCATCGGGTCGCTCACGGGCTGCGCCTTGCAGTGGGGAATCGCGGGCGAGTCTAGCACCGGACCCAGCGGGCGGGAGGGCACCGGACGGCTGGTAGGATGTGGCCCGTGAAGCTGCTCGCCGCCGATGTCGGCAACACGAACATCACGCTCGGCCTCTTCACGGATGGCGAGCTGGTCGGCTCGTGGCGCGCCACGACGCATGCCGGCGCCACCTCGGACGAGATCGCGGCGATGAGCGCCCAGATGCTCGCGCTGGGCGGCCACGGGCTCGGCGAGCTGGAGGCGGTCGCCCTGGCATCAGTCGTGCCGCCCCTGACCGACACCTTCGCGCACTTCTTCGGCAGCGGCCTCGGCCTGGCGCCGGTGATCGTCGACGCCGCGTCGCTGGCAGGCACGCTGGCCATCGAGATCGACCGGCCGGCCGAGGCAGGAGCGGATCGACTCTGCAACGCGCTCGCGGCTCGCTTCGAGTTCGGCGGGCCGGCCATCGTGATCGACCTCGGGACGAGCACCAACTTCGACCTCGTCAGCGCCGAGGGGGCGTACATCGGCGGGGCCATCGCGCCGGGACTCGGCCTCTCGCTGGAGGCCCTCGTCGGTTACGCCAGCAAGCTGCCGCGGATCGAGCTGCGGCGGCCGCCGCACGCCATCGGGTCGAACACGGTCCACGCCATGCAGAGCGGGACCGTGCTGGGGTACATCGGCCTGGTCAGCGGCCTGCTGACGGCCCTGCGCGGCGAGCTGCTCGAGCGATCGCCCGAGTCGAGCCGCGTGACAGTCATCGCCACCGGCGGCTACACCTACGAGGCGTGGCTCCAGGACGTGCCGGGGATCGACGCCATCGAGCCGGACCTGACCCTGCGCGGCATCCGCTACGCCTTCGAGTCGATCCGCGAGGCCGAGGGCGCGGCCAGCGCCTCCGCCGCCCATTCGGGAGGCGACGGATGACCGACGATCGCGGCTCGCTCGCCGGGCGGCGCGTCGTGGTCGGCGTGGCGGGCAGCATCGCCGCCTACAAGGCCGTCTCGCTCGTCCGCCTCCTCGCCGAGCGGGGAGCGATCGTGGACGTGGCGATGACCCCGGCGGCGACCCAGTTCGTGACGCCGCTGACCTTCGCGTCGCTCACCCATCGCCGCGTCGTCGACGACGTGATGGCGCTGGATGCCGACGCGCAGATCGCCCACGTCGAGCTGGCCGAGGGAGCGGACGCGATCGTGATCGCGCCGGCCACCGCGAACCTGCTGGCCGACCTGGCCGCCGGCAACGCGAGCAACGCGGTGACCGCGATCGCGCTGGCCAGCCGCGCGCCGATGGTCGTGGCGCCGGCCATGGACGCCGGCATGTGGACGCATCCCGCGACGCAGCGCAACGTGGAGACGCTGCGGGGCTTCGGGCATCGCATCGTCGAACCGGAGGTCGGCGCGCTGGCGAGCGGCCTGACCGGCGTCGGACGCCTGGCCGAGCCCGAGACGATCGTCGAGTCGATCGAGCGACTCTTCGCCCGGGCGGGCGACCTCGACGGGCTGCAGGTCGTGGTCAGCGCCGGCGGCACCCGCGAGCCGATCGACCCGGTGCGCTTCATCGGCAATCGCAGCAGCGGCAAGATGGGGGTGGCCATCGCCGAGGCCGCGCGCGATCGAGGCGCCGGCGTGACGCTGATCGCCGGCGTGATGAGCGTTCCCCCGCCGCGGGGGGTGACGGTCATCGATGCCACCACCGCGGCCAGCATGCGCCAGGCGGTGCTGCGCTCCGCCCCGGCCGCCGACGTGCTGATCATGGCCGCCGCAGTGGCCGACTTCGCCCCGAAGCGAGCCAGCAGCAGCAAGATCAAGCGCGGTGGCGGCGACCTCCAGATCGACCTGGTCGCGAACCCCGACATCATCGCGGAGGTGGGCGAGATGGCCGACGGCACCCGCCCGTTCCTGGTCGGCTTCGCCGCCGAGAGCGACGACCTCGAGGCCAACGCGCGCAGCAAGCTGCGCGACAAGGGGCTCGATCTGATCGTCGGCAACAAGGTCGGCGGGCCGTTCGACGCGATCGGCTCGGACGAGAACAAGGTGATCGTGTTCGGGGCGGAGGGCGAGCTCAGCGACTGGCCGATGCTCCCCAAGCGGCAGGTCGCCGAGCGCCTGTGGGACGTGATCGTGGACCGCTACCGGAAGGCACACCCGCCGGAGCGCCCCGAGCGTCCGGCCCGCTCCCGTCGACGCTGAACGTGCAGGTGCTGCGGACCGTCCCCGAGCTGCGAGCCGCGATCCTCGAACGACGCCTGGCCGGAGAGTCGGTCGGGTTCGTGCCGACCATGGGGGTCCTCCACGACGGGCAGCTCTCGCTCGTCCGCCGTGCCAGCGCCGAGAACGGCTGCGTGGTGGTCAGCTCGTTCGTCAACCCCGGCGATATCCGGACCCTGGACGAGGCAAGCCCGACGCGGCGCGACGAGCACCGCGAGCTGGCCCTCCTCGAGCGCGACGGGGCGACGCTCGTCTTCATGCCGGACGTCGCGAGCCTCTACCCGCCGGATGACGTGACACGGGTCAGCGTCGAGGGGCTGACCCGGCAGCTGGAAGGCGCCTCGCGGCCGGGCCACCTCGACGGCCTCACCACCGTCATGCTCAAGATGCTGCACCTGGTCGGGCCGGCGAGCGTCTACCTGGGCCAGCGGCACGCGCAGCAGGTCGTGATCCTGCGCCGGATGATGCGCGACCTGTTCATGAACATCGAGCTGGTGATCTGTGCCACCGTGCGCGAGGCCGACGGGCTCGCGCTCTCGAGCGCGAACGCCCAGCTCTCGATCGAGGAGCGGCACGCCGCCGCCTGCCTCTTCGCCGCCCTGAACGCCGCGCGAGCCGCCTACGACGCCGGTGAGCGCTCGGCCGAGGTGCTGCGCGCGCGCATGACCGAGGTGATCGGCGCCGAGTCGATGGCGCGCCCCGACTACGTCAGCGTCGCCGATGCGTCCAGCCTGGTCGAGCTGCAGCGGGTGACCGGCCCGGCCCTCGCCCTGGTGGCCGTCTGGATCGGGCATACGCGCCTCACCGACAACATGCCGCTGGCTTGGGACGTGGCCTGATCGAAGGGCGCCACAAAGTACTAGTGACGTCGGGGGTCCGCTCCGTATGATGCCGATTGTCACCGCGCGCGCCGGCTTCGGCCGGTCGCGCTGCGGCGTACGAGGAGGCCGGCGAGTGCCCACGTCCGGCCTCCTTCCCTGTCCGAGAGTCGGCCCTCAGCCCGTGGCGGCCCGATGCGCCGCCTTCCAGGCGCGCTTCTGGGCCTGGTAGCTGGCCAGCGCCTCGGCCGAATCCACGTCGCCGAGGGTGGGGTGCGTGGGCATCACCTCGTCGAGGCCGGGCAGCTGCAGCCCGAAGCGCTTGCCGAGGATCGCGATCAGGGACCGCGCCTTCATGTCACCGATGGATGGCAGCGCGAGCAGTCGCGCCTGCAGGTCGCGCCCATCGCGCGCATCGGTCCAGACCCGGCGGGCATCGCCGCCGTAGGTCGCCACGAGGTAGGCGCACAGCGCCTGCACCCGCCCCGCCATGGCACCTGGGAAGCGGTGCAGCGCCGGCCGCTCCCGGAAGGCGGTGGCCAGATCCTCCGGATCCATGGCCGCGATCCGCGCGGCGTCGAGATGGCCGATGCGGCGGCGCAGCTCGGCCGGGCCGGAGAACGCCTTCTGGACCGAGACCTGCTGGTCGAGCGCAAAGCCGATCAGCAGCGCCAGCGGGTCGCTGGCGAGGAGGCGATCTGCCTCGTCGTCGCCGGTGAAGTGGAGTCGATCGGTCGCAGGCTGGGTGGTGGCGGTCATGCCCGGCATGCTACTAGAGGTGCGCCAGGAAGTCGCCGATGTCGAGTGAGCCGCCAACGAGACCGATGATCGTCTCGATCTTGTCGGTGTCGGTGGGATGGGTCTTGACCAGGATCTCATCCACCGCCTGGGCGCTGCGGTAGGTGTCGCTGCGGACCAGGTACGTGAACAGGTTCGCGGCCCGCAACTCGGCGAGCCGCGCGTTGGTTGGTGAGAAGCCGCCGGTCAGGACGACGCCGGTGACCTGCTCGGAATCGGCCGCGTTCAGCTGCAGCGCCATCTCCAGCAGGTCGTCCCGGTCACCGGGGGTGATGAGCAGCGTTCGGTTGTGGATCAGCGGCACCGCGTGCTGGGCCTGCATCGCGCCGATCGCCACGTGCGCGATCGTGCGGCCGGGGGTCGCCTCCCCGGCGAGCAGCTCGCCGTCGAGGTGCGTCGCGATCAACTCGAGCGAGGGATTCGCCAGCAGGTCGCTGTACGGGATCCAGCCGAGCAGCTCGATCCCGTGCTGTCCGAGGCCGCGCCGCAGCACCTCGGGAAGCTGTGGATGCGACTCGACGTCCACCTTGTTGACCACCGCTCCGGCTACGCGGACGCCGTCGCGCTCGAAGAGCGCCCGGTTCAGGACGATCTCGTCGATGGGCCGGCCAACGCCGCCCTCGCTCACGATCACTACCGGTGCCTCGAGGAGGGCAGCGACCCGCGCATTGGAGAGGCCGACGACGGCCCCCACCCCGGCATGCCCCGTCCCCTCGATCACGAGCAGGTCCTTGTTCGCCCCGACACGGGTCGCGGCGTCCGTCACCTCACGCTCCAGGTCCTCGGTCACCCGGCCCATCACGTAGTCAGTCGTGAAATGGCGGGGAAGGGTGACCGGGCTCATGTCGTCCAGGGCGTCCGGGAGATCGAAGACCGCCTTCATGAGCACGGCGTCCTCATCGGCCCGTGTGCCCTCGACGACCAGGTAGCGCTGCCCAACCGGCTTGATGAAGCCGGTGCGCGAGCCTCGTCCGATGATGGCTGCGGTGAGGCCCAGCGACGCGGTCGTCTTGCCCCGATTCTGCCCGGTCGCCGCCACGAAGACGCGCTGGCCGGCGCTCACCCCCGCGGCTTGCCGCGCCGCTCGATGAGCTCGACCGCCTCGCGCAGCCGCGTCACGAGCTCGGGCTCCACCATCTCCGGCTCGAGGTGCTCGCCGAGGCGCTCCATCACGTCGGCGGCCATGTTCAGCAGGACATCGGCGTCGGCAATGAAGAACTGCGGCTCGTTGTTGTAGCGAACCAGCGTCAAGCGGCCCTGCAAGGTCAGGCCGCCCTCGGCGTGGGTCAGCTGCGTGCCGAAGTTGTGGCCCTGGATCCCGTCGGGGTTGTTGAGGAAGTTGAGCGCGTTGTCGATCGCGAGCCCGAACCGGGCGCGCCAGCCAACCAGTCGCTCGTGGACGTCGGGCGGCAGCCCGATCTCCCCTACCTCGTCGAAGACCTCGCGCGTCACCGTCAGCAGTCCGACCAGGGTCGAGCCGGCTCGGCTGCCGAGCATCACCTGCAGCGATCGCTCCAACGTGAAGACGTCGCTGTCGAAGCGTGGCGAGGTCGTCACGTCGGCGAGCAGGTCCTCGACGTTGTCCAACGCCCCGGCCTCACCCAGGGCGTTGGCCAGGTTCAGGATCTCTTCGCGGAAGAGGAACCGCTCTTCGTGGTCGAGCATGCGCAGGAGTCTAGGGGTACAGGCCTCGCAGCGTCGTCGCCTCGGCCACCCGCGCCACGGCCACCATGTAGGCGGCGGTGCGCATGTGGACCGAATGGCGCTTGCTCATCGCATACACGCTCTCGAACGCCCGGTCCATGATCTCGTGCAGGCTCTCGTTGATGCGGGACTCGGTCCAGAAGAAGGACTGCATGTCCTGCACCCACTCGAAGTAGCTGACGGTCACGCCGCCGGCGTTGCAGAGGATGTCCGGGATCACGAACACGCCACGGTCGTACAGGATCTGGTCGGCCTCGGGGGTGGTCGGTCCGTTCGCCGCCTCCGCCACGATGCGGGCCTTGATGTTCGGCGCGTTGTGCTCGGTGATCTGGTTCTCCAGCGCGGCCGGGACCAGGATCTCGCAGTCGAGCTCCAGGATCTCGGTGTTGCTGACCGCATCGGCGCCAGGGAATCCGACGACGGTGCCGTGCTCCGACTTCCAGGCGCCAACCCGAGCCGGGTCGAGCCCCCGGGGGTTGTAGATGCCGCCCTGCGAGTCGCTGACGGCGATGATCACGGCGCCTTCGGCCGCCAGCAGGGTCGCTGCGATCGAGCCGGCGTTCCCGTAGCCCTGGATCGCCACTCGCGCACCGGCGAGCGGGATGTCGAGCGCCTTGCTGGCCTGGTTCAGCGTGAAGACCGCGCCACGCGCGGTCGCCTCGTTGCGTCCCAGCGATCCTCCGATGGCGATCGGCTTGCCAGTGACGACACCGGGGATCGTGTACCCGCGGTGCATCGAGAAGGTGTCCATCATCCAGGCCATCACCTGGGCGTTGGTGTTGACGTCCGGCGCGGGGATGTCCCGGTCGGGCCCGATGAGCGGGCTGATCTCGGTCGTGAAGCGACGGGTCAGACCCTCGAGCTCACGCAAGGAGAGCTTCTTGGGATCCACGATGACGCCGCCCTTGCCGCCGCCGTACGGGATGTTCACCACGGCGCATTTCCAGGTCATCCACATCGACAGGGCTCGCACCTCATCGCGGGTCACGTCCTGGTGGTAGCGGATGCCGCCCTTGGCGGGGCCGCGGCTGACGTTGTGCTGAATGCGGAAGCCGGTAAAGACCTCCACGTGTCCGTCGTCCATCGTCACCGGGAAGTTCACGGTGAGCTCACGCTGCGGGACGCGGAGCACGCGGCGCAGGCCGGGATCCAGGTCGAGCTGCTCGGCCGCTGCATCGAACTGCGCCTGGGCGACGGCCCAGATGTTCGGCGCCTCGGCGACCTGATTCGAACTTGCCATGGGGTGCTGTGCGAGCCTCCAGTAGGTCGCCGTCCGACGCCTCCGCGAAGCTGGTGCGGGAGCTGGTCCGATCGCGACAGCCCGATTATAGGGTTGGGTCGAGCGTGAGCGTCCCCTGCTGAAGGTCACGCCGGCCGCAGGCCGATTGGGTCGGCGCGACGAGCCCTCAGACCATCTCGACGGCCAGCGCAACGGCTCCCCCGCCGCCCAGGCAGAGGGTGGCGAGGCCGCGCTTGCCGCCACGCCGGCGGAGCTCGTGCAGCAGCGTCGTGAGGACGCGCGCCCCGGACGCGCCGATCGGGTGGCCGAGCGCGATCGCCCCGCCGTTGACGTTGACCCGATCCCAGTCGAAGCCGAGGGCGTTGCCATCGGCCAGCACCTGGGCGGCGAACGCCTCGTTGATCTCGACCAGGTCGAACTCGTCGAGCTTCAGGTCGAGCTTGGCCAGCAGGCGCCGGACCCCGTCGATCGGCGCCTCGAACAGCCATTCGGGGGCGACGTCCGCCTGGGCATAGCCGGTGATGCGGGCGATCGGCTTCAGCCCGTCGCGCGTCACCGCTTCCTCGGAAGCCAGCACCAGCGCGGCGGCGCCGTCGGTGATGCCGGGGGCGTTGCCGGCGGTGACCGATCCTCCATCGGGCTGGAAGGCGGGCTTGAGCCGTGCCAGGGCTTCGAGCGAGGTGTCCGAGCGCGGGTTCTCATCGGTGTCGACGATGGTCGGCCCCTTCTTGCCCGGCACCTCGACCGGCACGATCTCCTCCGCGAAGCGGCCGTCGGCGATGGCGGCCAGCGCCCGCTCGTGCGATCGGACGGCGAAGGCGTCCTGGGCGTCGCGGCTCACCTCGTGCTTGGCGGCAACCCGCTCGGCGTGGATCCCCATGTGCACGTCGCAGATGGCGCACCACAGCCCATCGTGGACGGTCGCGTCGACGAGCTCGGCATTCCCGAGCCGATAGCCGGCGCGTGCGCCCGGCAGCAGGTACGGGCCGAGGTTCATGTTCTCCATGCCGCCCGCCACGATCACGGCGGCGTCGCCGGCCCGGATCGAGGCCGCGCCGAGCATCACCGCCTTGAGGCCCGAGCCGCAGACCTTGTTGATGGTCGTGGCGCCCACCCCGTTGGGCAGCCCGGCCTTGAGCGCGGCCTGGCGGGCAGGCGCCTGTCCGGCGCCGGCCTGGATGACCTGGCCCATGAACACCTCGTCGATTCGCTCCGGGGCCACCGCGGAACGCTCGACCGCCGCGCGGATGGCGATGGCGCCGAGCTGGGTGGCCGGGACGGTCGAGAGGCCCCCGAGGAACTTGCCGATCGGCGTGCGGGCGGACGAGAGGATGAAGGCGTCGCTCATGCGGGCATGGTACCGCCGCGGTGCCGGAGTGGCGCCGGGCTACTCCTTGTCGTCCTCGCCGAAGAGGTGGGCCACCTGGTCGGTCCACTTCTTGACGACGACCCGCGTCTTGATCTTGAGCGAAGGGGTCAGCTCGTCTTCCTCTTCCGAAAGGAGCCGCGGCAGGAGGGCCACCCGGCGAGGTCTCTCGTAGATGGCGAAGCCATCCAGCTTGGCGCGGACCTCCGCCTCGATCAGCTTCTGGACGGCCTTCTGCTCGACGAGCTGCTCCGGCGGCATCTCGGCCATCTCGTTGGCCGCCGCCCACGTCCCGAGCTGGTCGAAGTCGGGCACGATCAGCGCCCCGGTGTACGGCTGGTTGTCGCCGAGGATCAGCGCCTGGGCGACGTAGCGGCTGGTCAGGATGGCGATCTCCATCGGCGCCGGGGCCACGTTCTTGCCGTTGGCCAGCACGATGATGTTCTTGAGACGGTCGGTGATGCGGACCCGCCCGTCGGCGTCGATCTCGCCGATGTCGCCGGTGTGGAACCAGCCGTCGGCGTCGATCACCTGGGCCGTCTCCTCCGGCTGGTTGAGGTAGCCCTGCATCACCTGCGGACCCTTGGCCAGGATCTCGCCGGTGCCCGGGTCGATCCGGATCTGGGTCTCGGCCACCGGCCGTCCGACGGTGCCGAACTTGAAGTCGCCCGGCCGGTTGATGGTGAGCAACGGCGCCGTCTCGGTCAGGCCGTAGCCCTCCAGGATCAGCATCCCCATGGCGTAGAAGAACTCGCCGATCTCCTGCGACAGCGGCGCGCCGCCCGACACGAAGTAGCGGACTCGACCACCGGTGCGTGCCTTGATCTTGTGGAAGACGAGCCGATCGGCGACCTTCAGCTGGACGCGCAGCCAGGCCGAGTTCGGCGTGCCCGGCCAGGTGGTTGGCGTACTTGGCGCGGCCCAGCCCCAGCGCCCAGGCGAAGATCCGCTGACGCAGCGGCGGTCCGGCCTCGACGGTCGAGATGACGCGCGCGTAGAGCCGCTCGTAGAGCCGCGGCACGGCGACCATCACCGTGGGGTGGACCTCGGCCATGTTCGCCGCCAGGCGCTCGATCGCCGGCTCGGCGTAGGCGATGGTGCAGCCCCGCCCCAGCGGGACGATCTGGCCGGCCGCGCGCTCGGTCATGTGAGAGAGCGGCAGGAACGAGAGGAAGAGGTCGTTCTCGTTGAAGTCGACCGCCTGGATGCCACCCTCGAAGTTGACGAGGATGTTGCCGTGGGTCAGCACCACTCCCTTGGGATTGGCGGTCGTCCCGGAGGTGTGCACGATGGTCGCCACCTTGTCGCGCCCGTAGCGCCCCCAGGTCTCCGTCCACTCGCGGATCTCGCCGGGATCGGCGGTGGCGAGGTCGAAGATGTCATCGAAGCTGATCGCGCCGGCCGGGAGCTTGCCCCGGTCGTCGATCACGACCACGTGCTCGAGCGACGGGCACTCGGCGCGCACCTGGTCGATCTTGGCGGCCTGCTGCAGGTTCTCGACGAAGATCAGCCGCGCCTCGACGTTGTTGATCACGTAGGCCGCCTGGTTCGGCTCGACCGACGGATAGATCGGGCAGGTCACGGCCCCGAGGGAGAGCGAGCCAAGGTCGGCGGCCAGCCAGGCAGGGCGGGTCCGGCTCATGATGCAGACGCGGTCCCCGTCGCGGATGCCGAGGTGCTTGAGGCCCATCGCGACCTGGGTGATCCAGTCCCAGGTCTGACGATAGCTGGTGCTGCTCCACGCCACCGCCTCCTCCTCCGGCGGCCCGCCGGTCTGGCGCTTCGTCTTCGGCAGCTTCCAGCGCAGCGCCTCCTTCTCCGGGTTACGCAGCACCGAGTTGTGGACGAGCGCCACCAGGCTGTCGGCGAGCAGCTCGGCCGGGATGTCGCGCGGCTCGATCTCGGTCTGCATCATCGGTCGGACCTCCGCATCTCCTCGACCAGCTGCTGCGCGATGATCAGCCGCTGGATCTGGTTGCTGCCCTCGTAGATCTGCGCCCCCTTGGCGTCGCGCATGAAGCGCTCGACCGGGTTGTCACGCGAGTATCCGGCCCCGCCGTAGACCTGGACGGCGTCGGTCGCCACCCGCATGGCGGTGTCGCTGGCGAACAGCTTGGCCATGCTGCTGGCGGCGTTGATGGAGGCGCCGGCGTCCCGCAGCCGCGCCGCGCGCCAGGTGAGGAGGCGCGAGGCCTCGACCGCGACCGCGGCATCGGCCAGGGTGGCCTGGATCATCTGCTGCTCGGCGATGGGGCGGCCGAACTGGGTTCGCTGCGACGCGTAGCGAGTGGCGTGCTCGAGCGCCGAACGGGCCAGCCCGGTGCAGGCTGCTGCGATGCTGATGCGGCCCGAGGCGAGCGAGCCGAGGGCGACCTTGAGCCCGTCCCCCTCCGCACCGAGCCGATTCCCTTCGGGGACGAGCGCCTCGTCGAAGATCAGCTCGGCCGCGGGCGAGTCGCGGATCCCCATCTTGCGTTCGTGGCTGCCGATGCGGAAGCCGGGCGTGTCGCTCGTCACCACGAAGGCGGTGACGCCGTCGCGGCCGCGGGAGCGGTCCACCGTCCCGAAGACCACATAGACGTCCGCCTCCCCGCCGTTCGTGATCCAGACCTTCGTGCCGGTCAGCGCGTAACCGTCATCGGTGCGCCGCGCGCTGAGCGACAGGGCTGCGGCGTCGGATCCCGCGCCGGGCTCGGTCAAGGCGAATGCGCCGAGGTGGGTGCCGGCGGTCATGGGCGGCAGCAGGCGTGCCTGCTGCTCATCGGTCCCGTGCGCGTAGATGCAGAGCTGCGAGAGGACGTGGACCGAGAGGCTGATCGCCATCCCCATGTCGGCCGCGGCGATCTCCTCGCAGGCCAGCACCCACGCGAAGTAGGAGAGCCCTGCCCCGCCCAGCTCCTCGGGATACGGGATCGCCGTCAAGCCCAGCTCGCCCATGTGGGTGAAGAGGGCGCGGTCGTAGCGCTCCTCCTCGTCGCGCTGCGCAACCGTGGGCGCCAGCTCGCGCGCCGCGAACTCGCGGGCGGTATCGCGAACCGAGCGCTCCTCCTCGTTCAGCGCGTACGGATCCGGCCGCGTGGGCGTCGCGGTGCTCACCATCAGCCGATCTTCGTGCCCCGCTCGTCGTAGCGGTAGAAGCCGCGCCCCGTCTTGCGGCCCAGGTGACCCGCCGCGACCATCTGGCGCAGCAGCGGTGCGGCGCGGAACTTCGGGTCGCCGAAGCCGCGATACAGGACGTCCATCACGCTGAGCATCACGTCGTTGCCGATGAAGTCGCTCAGCTCGAGCGGACCCATCGGGTGGTTCAGGCCGAGCTTTGCCCCGGCGTCGATGTGCTCGGCGCTGCCGGTGCCGTCCATCAGCGCGAAGATCGCCTCGTTGATGAAGGGGCCGAGCATCCGGTTGACGATGAAGCCGGGGTAGTCCTTCGACTCGATCACCGTCTTGCCGAGCTCCTCGGCGAAGTCCCGCGCGGCGGCCTGCGTGGCGTCATCGGTCTCGAGCCCGCGAATGATCTCGATCAGGCTCATGACCGGCACCGGCGAGAAGAAGTGGAGGCCGATGAAGCGGCCGGGTCGATCGGTCGCGGTGGCCAGCGAAGTGATGCTGATGCTGCTCGTGTTGCTCGCGAAGATGGCGTCCGGGTCGGCGGCTGCGGAGAGGGCCTGCCAGGTCTCGCGCTTGACCGCTTCGTCCTCGAAGACCGCCTCGATCACGATCTCGTGCCCGGAGGCCCCGTCAGTGCCCACCGCGGTGGCGATGCGCGCGAGCAGCGCGTCCGCCTCGGCCTGCTGCAGCTTCCCCTTCTCGACCTGGCGGGCGAGGTTCGCGGCCACCCGCGCCCTGCCCCTGTCGGCCAGCTCCGACGTCCGGTCGGCGAGGGTCACCTGCTTGCCGGCGGCCGCGCTGACCTGCGCGATGCCGTGGCCCATCAGGCCGGCGCCGATGACGAAGACCCGGTCGAGGCTCATGGCCGCCTAGCCTACCAGCACCGATAATGCCCCTGAACCATGCCAGCCGAGCAAGCGGTCCGCCTGCGACCCCTCACCGCCGCGGAATATCCCGCGTTCCTGGTCGCTTCCAAGGCGGGGTACGCGGAGGGAATCGAGGTCCACGGGGGCCAGAGCCATGAGGCGGCGCAGCGCAAGGCCGAAGCGGACTTCCCCGCCGTGCTGCCCCTTGCCCTCGACACGCCAGGCCACCACATCTTCGTCGTCGAGGTGGATGGCCAGGCGGTTGGCCGCCTGTGGCTGGCCGAGCGCGAGGTGGCCGGGCGCCAGGTCCTGTACGTGTACGACGTCTCGATCGACGCGGCCCATCGGGGTGCTGGCTACGGTCGCGCGGCGATGCGGCTGGCGGAGGAAGAAGCGCGGGCCCGCGGCATCGGCCGCATCGAGCTCAACGTCTTCGGCGGCAACGACGTGGCGCGTGGGCTCTATCGCTCGCTCGGCTACGTCGAGACATCGGCCCAGATGGCCAAGGACCTGACCCAGGAAGGAATCGCATGACCACCGTCATTCAAACCGAGAAGCTCACCAAGTCCTACGGCAGTCACCGGGGAATCATCGAGGTCGATCTCGAGATCCTCGAGGGTGAGGCGTTCGGCTTTCTCGGCCCCAACGGCGCCGGCAAGACCACCATGATCCGCACGCTGCTGGATCACATCCGGCCGACCAGTGGGCGTGCCACGATCTTCGGCATCGAGACCACCGCGGATCCGGTGGCCATCCATCGGCGCATCGGCTACCTGCCCGGCGAGTTCGCGCTGTACGACAAGCTCACCGGTGGGCAGACGCTCGAATACTTCGCCAACCTGCGTGGAGGGGTCGACAGGACCTACCAGCAAGCCCTGATCGCCCGGCTCGACGTCGATCCGTCCCGGAAGTTCCGCGAGTACTCGAAGGGCAACAAGCAGAAGATCGGGCTGATCATCGCGTTGCAGCACCATCCGGACCTGCTGCTGCTCGACGAGCCCACCTCGGGGCTCGACCCGCTCATCCAGCAGGAGTTCTACGGCGTCATTCGCGAGGCGAAGGCCGAGGGCCGCACCGTCTTCCTCTCCTCGCACATCCTGTCCGAGGTCGAGAAGACCTGCGACCGCGTGGCGATCATCCGCGACGGTCGACTGGCACGCGTGGATCGGACGGAGGCGCTCCGCGACCTGGCTCACCACACCGTCGAGCTCGTCTTCACCGACCAGGTGCCGGTGGAGGCGTTCAGCTCGCTGCCAGGCGTTTCGAACGTCGTCGCCGAAGACCACGTCCTCCGCATGCGCGTGTCCGGGAGCATCACCCCGGTCGTCCGCGCGGCAGCGCAGTACGAGCTGGCGGACTTCGTCAGCCGCGAGCCCTCCCTCGAGGAGACCTTCCTGGCCGAGTACAGCAAGGGCGCGGTCGAGGTGAGCGAGGCATGAGCGCGGCCACCCGAGCAATCTCGCCCGCACCGTCGCTGTGGAGCCGGATCTACGGCCTCGGCAGCGTCTTTGCCAAGACCATCCGCGACTCGCGCCGGGCGACCATCATCACCGCCGCGGTGCTCGCCCTCGCCTTCCTGGGGCTGGGCAAGGCGATCGTGACCCAGTTCGATACGCCGAAGTCCCGCGCCGAGATGGAGGCGCTCGTCGCGGCCGTGCCGCCGATCCTCCAGGGCCTGGCCGGCAAGGCCGTGCACGTCGGCACGCTGGGCGGGTACTTCCAGTACAAGTACGGCACCTTCTTCCCCTTCGTCCTGAGCGTGTGGTCCATCCTGGCCCTGTCCGGGACGCTCGCCAGCGAGGCGTCGCGTGGCAGCCTCGAGTTCATCGCATCGACCGGCAGATCCCGCCGACAAGTCGCCCTCGAGAAGCTGTCCGGCCACGTCCTGATGGTCGGCCTGGCGTCCCTGGTCGCGTTCGTCTCGATCGCCATCGCCGGTGCCGCGTACCCGGTCCTGCCGGGTGACGAGATCAGCGTGGCCCAGGCCCTGGGCTATGCCGTCTGGCTCGGCCTCATGGCCCTCGCGGCCGGCGCGCTGGCATTCGCCGCGGCGCCATTCGTCGGGCGCGGTGCGGCGGCCGGACTCAGCGGATTCGTGGTCTTTGCGGGCTTCATCCTGAACGGCTACCAGCAGCCCGTGCCGCAGCTGGCGCCGTACGCCAACCTGACGTGGTGGGGCTGGACGCAGGACCACATCCCCCTGGCGGGCCAGTTCGACTGGCCGTCCGTCGCGTTCGTCGGCGTGGCGGTGGTCGTCCTCGGGGCAGTCGGGGTGGAGGCCTTCGCCCGGCGCGACATCGGCAGCTCGAGCATGCGGTTCGCGCCATCGATGCCGCGCTTCCTGCTCGGGCTCTCGGGGCCATTGGCGCGGGCCACCGCCGCCAACCTGCCCGCGGCCCTCTGGTGGGGCCTCGGCGTGGGCCTGTTCGGCCTCGTCTTCGGCGGCGCGGCCGGGCCGTTCGTGGAGCAGGTGAACAACTCACCGGACTTCGTCAAGCTGCTCGAAACCGTCTTCCCGGGCATCGACTATGCGTCGCCCGGCGGCTTCCTCCAGCTGCTCTTCGTCGAGCTCGGGGTCATCTTCGCCGGGCTGGCCGCGGCGACCTTCGTCGGCGGGTGGGCATCCGACGAGACCTCCGGTCGCCTCGAGATGCTGCTGGCGACACCCCTCCGGCGCGTGCGCTGGGCCACGGGCGGTGGCATCGGCAGCCTGGTGGCGGTCGCGATCTTCGTCGCGCTCAGCGCGGCCGGCATCGGGATCGGCGTGTCGACCACGGGCAGCGAGGTATTCACGCCCATGGCAGGTTCGCTGATCCTGGGCGTGTACGCGGCGGCGCTGGTGGGCATCGGGGTCGCGGTCGGGGGCGTGTTCGGCACTCGCTTCGCCGCCCCGTTCGTGGTGGTCTTCGTCCTGGTGACCTGGTTCGTCCAGTTCGCCGGCGGGCTGCTGAAGCTGCCCGACTTCGTCATGCAGCTGGCGCTGACCTCGCACCTCGGCCAGACCTTCGTCGGGGTCTGGGACTGGGGCGGGGTCGCGGCCTCGATCGCGCTCGCGATCGGCGGGATCGCGATCGGTGCCTGGGGCTTCGCCCGCCGCGACCTGCGCAGCTGACCCCGCTCGCCCGGTCCTAGGCGTCCTCGCCCATCAGCCGCCGCGCGGCGGTGATCGGGTCCAGCTCGTGGTCGGCGACCGCCTGGACGGTCGCCTCCCAGGCCGGATTCGCTGCTGCGTGGCGGACGGCCAGCTCCGCCAGCGAGCGCTGCAACTGGTGGCCAGCGCGACGCTTCAGGGCATCGGGCGTGCGGGCCTCCGTCCGGTGGGCCTCGATCGCATCAGCCAGCGCCGCCACGCCATCCCCGCTGATGGCCGACGTGATCATGATCGGCGGGGGCTTGCGGCTGACGCGGCCGCCGGCGGTGGAGAGCATGGCGCGCAGGTGGCGGGCGGCGAGATCGGCACCCGGCCGATCGCCCTTGTTGACGACCAGCAGGTCCGCGACCTCCAGCAGGCCGGCCTTGATGGCCTGCACCTCGTCCCCCATCTCGGGGACCTCGACCACCACCGTCGTCTCTGCCAGGCGTGCGACCTCCACCTCGCTCTGGCCGGCGCCCACCGTCTCGATCAGGATCGGGTCGTAGCCGGCCGCGTCGAGGGCTGCGGCCGCCATCCAGGTGGCGGCAGCGATGCCGCCGAGCTCGCCGCGGCTGGCCATGGATCGCATGAAGACGTCCCGATCCGCCGCGTGACCCATCATCCGGATCCGGTCACCCATGATCGCGCCGCCGGTATACGGCGAGGATGGGTCGACGGCGACGATGCCGACCCGCCTGCCGCGGCGGCGCCACTCCTCCGTCAGGGCGTTGACGAGGGTCGACTTGCCGCTTCCCGGCGGCCCGGTGATGCCCACCACCTGCCCGTCTCGACCCGCGGCGAAGAGCTCGGGCAGCAGCTCGCTCAGGCCGGGCGCATCGTTCTCGATCGCGGTCAGGAGGCGCGCCAGGGGGAGTCGCTCCCCCGCCACGGCGCCGCGCAGCAGCTCCGAGAGGTCGGCCACGACCCTCAGGCGCGCCGGCGCGCGTGCTCGCGGAAGTAGCCCGCGATCTGCCCGATGCTCGTCCCGGGGCCGAACACCTCGGCGATCCCCGACGCCTTCAGCTTCGCGATGTCGGCATCGGGGATGATCCCGCCGGCAGCGATCAGGACGTCGTCCATGCCGCGGCTCTTGCTCAGCTCGACGACGCGCGGCAGCAACGCCATGTGCGCCCCCGACAGGATCGACATGCCGATGACGTCCACGTCCTCCTGCTCGGCCGCGTCGACGATCATCTCCGGGGTCTGGCGCAGGCCGGTGTAGATCACCTCGAAGCCCTCGTCGCGCAGGCCGCGGGCGAGAACCTTCGCCCCGCGGTCGTGGCCGTCGAGCCCCGGCTTGGCGATCAGGACGCGGATCGGGGTGCTGCGGGGGTCATCCATGCGCGCCGATTCTAGCGTCCGCCCGCGCGACCTCGGCCGCGCGACCCAGCTCCCTGGCCGCCTCCGCGCTTGGTGGCCAGAGGTGGACGATGAGGTGCTCGATGCCCAGCTCGCCATAAGCGGCCAGCTCTCGGCCCACCGCCTCGGCGTCGCCGGAGATCGCGTTGGCGGGAGGATCCTCGTAGCTGGGATCGGGCAGCGCGGGAAAGTGGACGAAGAGCCCCGCCGTGAGCGTGATGGTTCCGGGGTCCCTGCCCTCCGCCTCGCACGCCTCGCGAAGGTGACCGATGCGCTGCTCCAGCTCCCCCGCCGTCTCGCGGCGTCCGTACCAGGCCGCGTTCCACTGATCGGCGTGGCGGGCGACCAGCCGCATCATGCGCGGTCGCTTGCCCGCGATCAGGATGGGCGGACCGTTCGGGCGCGGGCCGGGCGGCAGCAGCTGGGCATCGGCCCGGTGCCACGTGCCCTCGACCGTGACGCGCCCGTCGCGGAGCAGTGGCAGCAAAACCGCCAGGCCCTCCTCAAAGCGGCCGACCCGATGGTCGAACGGGAAGTCGAAGGCGTCGAACTCCGGCTCATGCCATCCGCAGCCAAGGCCCAGGATCAACCGCCCTCCCGAGACCTCGTCCAGCGCGGTCGCCATCTTGGCGAGGAGCGCCGGGTTGCGGAACGGAAGCGCCAGGACGAGCGGGCCGATCTCCACTCGCCGCGTGACGGCCGCCACCGCGGTGAGCAGCGTCCAGCACTCGTGGATGCCGCTGCTCGTGCCGTCGTCGCGAAAGATGAGGTGGTCCGCCGCCCAGATGGAGTCGAGACCGGACTCCTCGGCCGCGACCGCCATCTCGCGCAGCTCGTCCCAACCCAGGGCGCGGCCGAGCTTCTCCTGCTCGCCGATCGGGAGCATGAGTCCGACCTTCACGCCGCTCCCGCCTCGGCCAGCCGATCGATGGTGGCGGCCATGGCGACGTCCTTGGCGGTCAGCGCGTGGGACGCCTTGGTGGTCAGCCTGAAGGTGACGCGACGCCAGTTGATCGTGATGTCGGGGTGATGGTCAGCCTCCTCGGCGGCATCGGCCACGGCGGCGACCAGGGATATGGACGAGCGGAAGCTCGGGCATTCGACCGTCCTGATCAGCCAATCGCCGTCGCGATGCCATTCGGGCACGGAGGCGAGGGCGGCGGCGATCTCCGGCTCGGTCAGGGGCGTGGCGTACGGCATCGGCCTAGCGGTCGGACGACCGGCCGATGAAGGTCAGGAACTCGGAGCGGGTGCGCGCATCGGCGCGGAAGGTGCCGAGCATGGAGCTGGTGACCATGGTCGCCTCCTGCTTCTTGACCCCGCGCATGACGGTGCAGAGGTGCGTCGCCTCGATCACGCAGGCGACCCCCTTCGGCTTCAGCTGCTCCATCAGGAAGCCCGCCACCTGCTGGGTCAGGCGCTCCTGCACCTGGAGGCGGTGCGCGTACATGTCGACGATGCGCGGGATCTTCGAGAGGCCGATGATCCGGCCGCGCGGCAGGTAGCCGACGTGCGCCTTCCCGAAAAAGGGCAGCAGGTGGTGCTCGCACAGGGAGAAGAACTCGATGTCGCGGACGACCACCATCTCGTCGTAGTCAACCTCGAAGGCGGCCCCGTTGAGAAGGGCGCCCGGGTCGGTGTGATAGCCCTCGGTCAGCTCGGCGTACATGCGCCGGACGCGATCCGGCGTGCCGGCCAGGCCGGCCCGATCGGGGTCCTCGCCAAGCTCCGCCAGGAGGGTCCGGACGGCCTCGGGGATCTGGCTGCCGGGCGCGCGCTCGTCCATGCGCCGCATGCTAGCAGGGCTCCCGCGCGGGCTAGGCGCGGCGCTCCGGCGACGGTAGACTCGGGGCCGCCGCCATGGTCATCCACCGACCGACCTCACCATCGCTGCGCCTCGCGCTGCCGCGGGCCGGCGGTGATCGGCTCAGCGGGCCGCTCGGGCGGCGCCTCGACGACCGCTTCCACTACCTGCGCCACGTGCTCGCCGGCGGCAAGGAGCCGATCGAGGCGGTCATGGTGGGGCCCGGCGGGACGTGGGCCCTGACCCTGCGTGCTGATCACGGGCGGTACCGCAAGCGCAACGGGCACTGGTATCGGCACAGCGACGCGACCGATTCCTGGGTGCCGTGGGACGCCGGCCCCATCACCGCCACCAGGCTTGGCGGACGGCGCCTGGAGATGTACCTCGAGCGCGCCACGCTCCCCTCCGCCGTGACCGCCTGCCTCGTGCCGCCGCGGGGCGTCGAGATCGAGTGGGACTCGGGCCAACGACCCGGGATCCAGGTGATCCGCGATGCCGACGCGTTGGCGGCCGGGATCGCAGCTGGCGGCAGCCTGACCAAGAACCAGGTTGAGCGGATCGTCGCGCTGCTTGATCCACGGCAACCACTCCCCCGGCTCCGGAGCGCCCGTGCAAGCTGAGCCCGGATCCGCGGTCGAGACGAGGGGCGTCCTCGCGGCGGGCGTGGCCTCCTGCATGGTGGCCGCGGCACTGCTGGCGGCCTGGATCGCTCCGGCGCTGGCGGTGATCGCGGTCTGGCCGCTCCTCTTCGTCGTGCCGGGTTGGGCGATCGTTGGCTGGGCGCGTCCGCGCATCTCGGCGACGGGGCGCCTCGGTCTCGCGATCGTCCTCTCGGTGGCCCTGAGCGCGCACCTCGTCTACTGGCTGTCGCTCGCCACCGGCGGCTACCGGCGCGAGACGATCTTCGTGGTGGCAGCGCTGCTGGCCCTCCCGATCCCCATCGGCTTCCTGCGCGGCGGGTCGCGCGCCGCCCTCGCTCAGGCCGCGCCGGCGTGGCGGGCCGTCCGCCGCGACTGGCTTGCCTTCGCCGTGGCCGCCGGCTCCGCGGCGTTCGTCGGGGCGGTGCTGCAATCGGGCCTGTGGCAGGCCACGCCGAACGGGGTCGCGGCCGGCGGCTCGAACTGGAGCGACCTGGGGGTCCACCTCTCCATCGCCCAGTCGCTCAACGCCGGCAACTTCCCGCCGCAGGTGCCGTACTTCGCGGGCGAGCCACTCGTCTACCACTGGTTCGCCGACTTCCACGCGGCGATCGCCGCCCGGGCGGCGGGCACCTTCGCCATCCCGAGCTTCGTCGTCTCGTCCGCCATCCTGGCCGGCGCCCTCGCCCTGCTGGTGCACGGCCTCGGCCGAGCCCTGCTCCGCGGTCGCGGCGCGCGCCGAGCGGCCGTGCTGGCGGCGGTCCTGGTCGTGTTCGGCGGTGGGCTCGGCTGGATGCGCCTCGTTGGCGACCTCGCCAACGGCTTCGGCGACCTGCCCGACCTCGTGATCCGCAACTCCTACGACAACTCGTGGCTGACCGAATGGCCTTTCTTCCGCATCCCGTCAGTGATGGGGACCGGGCTGCTCGTCCATCGGGCCACGACCGCCGGCTTGCCGATGCTGGTCGGGGCGGTCCTGCTACTGGTTGCCGGGCTGCCCAGCAGACGCCAGCGAGCCGAGGGCTGGCGGGATCGGCCGGCCCTGATCGGCCTCGCCGGGCTACTCGGCGCGCTATTGGCCCCGTTCCACTTCTTCTTCTTCCCGGCGTTCCTGGCGCTCGCCCTGGGCTGGGTCGTGGTGGGCGGGCGGCTGCTCGACTTGCGGGCGCCTCGTAATGCCATCCTGCTGCTGGCGCCATACGTGCTGGCCGTCCCGTTCGCGGTCGCGCCGCTGCTGCAGGCCGGCAGCAGCGGAGCACTGCACTGGGTGGCGGGCTGGGAGTCGGCGCCGATGGCCGACGGCCCAGGGGCGGTCCTGTTCTTCTACCTGACGAATCTCGGCATCCCCTTTGCGCTCGCCGTGCTCAGCCTCCTGCTGCCGGGCGTGCCACGCCGCGCCTTCCTCGCGACGTGGCTCGTCACCCTGTTCGTCGTGCCGAACGTGGTGCAGGTCAGCGTCATCGGCTTCGACATGAACAAGTACTTCCAGGCGATGTGGATCGCGGTGGCGCTGCTTGCCGCCTGGCTGATCCGGCGCTGGCCGGTCCCGGCGATCGCTGCCGTCCTGCTGTTGAGCGTCCCGTCGCCGCTCCTCGTCTCGGCCTGGACGGCGCTCAACCGCGAGGTGGTGCTCGGGTGGAACGAGATCGAGGCGGCCGACTGGATCGCGGCCAACACCCCGGAGCGTTCCGTCTTCGTCACCAACGGCTGGCTGAACTCCCCAACCGATCCCGCCGGCCGGCTGCGGGTGCTGACCTTCACGCCGTACATCGCGAACCTGGGCTACCCGCCCGATGCGCGGGCAGCGATCGTCGACCGCATCTACTGCGACGGGATCCCCGGAGAGGCCGCCGACCTGGCCCGCTCGCTGGGGGCAACCTATCTGCTCGACACCGGCCCGCCGCGGCAGTGCCAGCCGACGACCTTCGACGGAAGCCCCGACTGGGCGCTCGCCTACCAGTCCGGCGGACTGCGCATCTGGCGGGTCGCCGGCGGGCTGGCATCGAGCGCGCAACCGGCGTCCCTATCATTCGGCCGGTGACCAGCAGCGCGGCCGTCGTAACGCTCGAGCACGTCAGCAAGCGGTATGGGGCCGCCAATGGTCCCGAGGCCGTGTCCGACCTGTCGCTCGAGATCCCCGCCGGCGAGATCTGCGTCCTGGTGGGCCCATCCGGCTGCGGCAAGACGACCACCATGAAGATGATCAACCGCCTGATCGAGCCGACCTCGGGACGGATCCTGATCGACGGCGAGGACGTGATGACGCTGCCCGCCGTCGAGCTGCGGCGCCGGATCGGCTACGTCATCCAGCAGGTCGGGCTCTTCCCGCACCTCACCGTGGCCGAGAACGTCGCGGTCGTTCCGCGGTTGCTGCGCTGGCCGGAGTCGCGCGTCCGCGAGCGGACCGATGAGCTGCTCGACCTCGTCCGACTGGAGCCGTCCGGCTACCGCGATCGGTATCCGTCGGCGCTGTCCGGCGGCGAACGCCAGCGCGTGGGAGTGGCCCGCGCCCTCGCCGCGGATCCCCCGCTGATGCTGATGGACGAGCCGTTCGGCGCGGTCGACCCGATCCTGCGCGACCGGCTCCAGAACGAGTTCCTGCGATTGCAGGCCCAGGTCCGCAAGACGATCGTGTTCGTGACCCATGACGTGGACGAGGCGATCAAGATGGCCGACCGGATTGCCATCCTGCGGCGCGGCGGGATCCTGGCCCAGTACGACACCCCGGATGCGATCCTCGCCGCCCCCGCCTCCGAGTTCGTGGCGCACTTCGTCGGCGCGGATCGCGGCCTGAAGCGACTCTCGCTGGGCCGGGTTCGCGACCTGCCGCTCGCCCAGCCGGTCATCGCGCGGGCAGGTGAGGCCCGCGACGAGCTGCGGCGTCGCCTGGACGATGCTGGCGCCGACTTCGCCCTGCTCGCCGACGAGCGCGACCGGCCCATCGGCTGGATCGGGCGAGAGGACCTCGCCGGGGACGGCAGCATCTCCGCCGACGACGCGACGCCCGGGTCGCCGACGCTCGAACCGGAGAGCACGCTGCGCGACGCCCTGTCGGTCATGCTCGGATCGTCGGTGCAGCTCGGCGTGGTCGTGGACGACGCCGAGCGCGTCATCGGCGTGATCAGCGTGCACGCCATCTCGGACGTCCTGCGCGCCCCCGTGGCGAGGCCGGCGTGACCGAGGAAGAGCCGTTCTTCCGCCTCGACTGGGTGCTCGACCACCTCGACGTGCTGGCGCGTCGCATCGGCGAGCACATGCTGGTGACGGTCATCGCCGTCGTCGTCGGCTTCGTCATCTCCTTCGCCCTCGCCCTGGCGGTGCGCCGCTACCCGCGCCTCTACGCCCCGATCCTGGCGATCAGTGGCGTCCTGTACGCGATCCCCAGCATCGCCCTGTTCGTGTTGCTGATCCCCATCACGGGCCTCTCGCTCCTGACGGCCGAGATCGCGCTGGTGAGCTACACGCTGGTGATCCTGGTGCGGAACATCGTGACCGGGCTGCGGGCGGTGCCGCCGGAGGTCATCGAAGCGGCGCGCGGGATGGGCTACACCGACGGACAGCGGCTGTGGCGGGTGGAGCTGCCGATCGCGCTGCCGATCATCGTGGCGGGCTTGCGGATCGCGACCGTCACCACCATCGGCCTCGTGACGATCGCCACCCTGATCGGGATGGGCGGGCTCGGCTACCTGATCGTGAACATCGGCGTCCAGCAGCGCTTCCCGACCGCCACCATCACCGGCATCGTCATCGTCGTGCTCCTTTCGACGATCGTCGACGTCGGCCTGCTGGCGCTCCAGCGCGGGCTGACTCCGTGGTCGCGGGCACGGGCAGGCTGAGCCGATGGACTTCCTTGGGCAGGTCCTGGCCTGGTATACCGACCCCGCCAACTGGACCGGCAACAACGCCATCCCGCTGCGCCTGTGGCAGCACCTCTCGCTCTCGGTCGTTTCGCTCGCGGCCGGCCTCGCCATCGCCCTGCCGATCGGGCTGTCCATCGGCCATACCGGGCGCGGCGCGCGACTCGCGGTGGCGCTCAGCAACATGGGCCGGGCCGTCCCGTCGCTGGGCTGGCTGGGGATCGCCTTCCCGATCACGACCGCCCTCTTCCATCGGGCCGGGATCGGGTTCCTGCCGGCCTTCGTCGGCCTCGTCGCGCTGGCCATCCCACCGATCGTCACGAACACCTACACGGGACTGCGCGGCGTCGATCCGGAGCTGCGCGAGGCGGCGCGCGGGATGGGCATGCGGGAGCTGCAGCTGCTGGTGCGCGTCGAGGTGCCGGTGGCCCTGACGGTGATCCTGGCCGGGATTCGCGCTTCCGCGGTCGCGGTCGTGGCCACCGCGCCCCTCGCCGCCCTGGTCGGCGGCGGGACGCTGGGCGCCTACATCCTGCAGGGGCTGGCGCTGAGCGACGAGGTCCGCGTCTTCGCCGCCGCCGTGATGGTGGCCCTGCTGGCGATCCTGACCGAGCTGGGCTTCGCCTGGCTCCAGCGCCGCGCTGTGTCGCCCGGTCTCGCGGCACCGGTGGGCGGCGCCGCACCGGAGCCCGCGTCGCTTCCTGCGGTCTGAACGCGACACCACCAAACGCCGTATAACTGGTGTCCGGGGTGCGCTGCTAGACTCCGGGGCGCTCGCGCAGGAAGCGCGGCGCGCACAGTCCCATTTCACAAGGAGGACCCAATGCGGACATACCGCACGCTCGCTCTCGGGGCGGCGTCGCTGGTGCTCGTCCTGAGCGCCTGCACGTCGGGTGGGAGCGGGTCGCCGGGCGAAAGCGCGGCAGCCAACAAGCCCGACGTCAGCGTCGGCTCCGCCAGCTTCTGGGAGGCGGCCGTCACGGCCGAGATGTACGCCCAGGCCCTGGAGGCCAAGGGCTACGTCGTCGACCGCCACCTGGAGATTGGCGAGCGACCGGCCGTTCATGCAGCCTTCGATGCAGGCGAAGTCAACCTCATTCCCGAGTACCTCGGCGGCCTCGCCGGCCAGGGGCTCGGCATCGAGGAGCTGTCACCGGACCCGCAGACAGCCTGGGACAACATGCAGGATGCGCTGGCCAACAAGGGCTGGGTCTCGTTCGACTTCTCGCCTGGCACCGACGCCGATGGCTTCGCCGTCCGACAGGAGACGGCCGACGAGTTCGGCCTGGAGACGATGAGCGACGTCGCCGAGGTCGCGGACCAGTTGACCTGGGGCGTGGCCGAGGGCTGCGCGACCAACCCGGTCTGTGCGCCGGGCCTGAAGGACACGTATGGCATCGACCTCGCCGGCCTGCCGGCTGGGCAGCTGCAGAACCTGCCGCCGTGCAGCACCGACATCGCAACGGCGCTGAACGACAGCGCCATCGACGTGGCCCAGGTCTGCACCACGCAGCCAGAGATCTCGACCCTGAACCTCGTCCTGCTCACCGATGACATGCATCTGCAGCCGGCCCAGAACCTGGTGCCGATCGCGAGCAAGGAACTGTCCGACGCAGCGGGGGCGGAGCTGGCCGACACGCTCAACGCCATCACCGCCAAGCTCACCACCGAGGCGCTGACCCAGCTGGGCGCGTCGATCGTGGTGAACCACGAGGTGGCCGCCGACGTGGCCCGGCAGTTCCTGCAGGACAACGGCCTGATCTAGGCACGGCTTCCGGCAACCGATGCGGGCGGCGCAGCCTCCGGGCGGCGCCGCCCGTACACTCTCCGGACCGATGTCCGAGCACCTCGATCTCGCCGACTGGCGCCGCCGCGTGAGTGCCATGTACGACGCCCTGCGGCGTGACGCGCGGGCCGAGCCCGCTCGCCTGCTCGGCTTCCGTGCGGCCAAGGACCGGCTCTTCGCCGCTCATCCCTCCTCCCCGGTGCCAAAGGCCGGGCGACGCGACTTCCGAGGTCTGGCCTACTGGCGCTACGCGCCATCCCTGGCGCTTCGTGCCCGCCTCGAGCCAGATCCCGAGGCGCCATCGCTCGACGTGCCGCGCTCGGGAGCCGGTCCGCAGATGCCGTACGCGCGGATCGGCTGGGTCAGCTTCGAGGTCGAGGGCACGCCCGCGCGGCTGGCCGTCTACTGGCTGAACGAGTACGCCGGCGGCATCTTCATCCCGTTCCGCGACGCGACCAGCGGCAAGGAGACCTACGGCGGCGGTCGCTACCTGTGGGACTCCGGCAAGGGGGCGGACCTGGGCTCGGAGGGCGACGAGCTGCTGATCGACTTCAACTACGCCTACCACCCCTCGTGCGTCTACGACCCGGTCTGGAGCTGCCCGCTCGCACCGCCGGAGAACTGGCTGACCGTCGCCATTCGTGCCGGCGAGCGGCTGAAGCCGGCATCGTGACCGAGGTCGACCAGCGACCGTTTCGCAACTGCTACAAGTGCGGCCGCCAGATCGGCCCCGACGAGACGATCTGCGCCATCTGCAACCGCGCTGGCATGGCGACACCGTCGGCGACGCAGTACCACGGCACGATCGTGGTGGCGATCGTGGCAGGCGTCGTCCTGATGGCGCTCGCCGCCAGCTGGTCGCTGCGCGGGATCGGGCCGTTCCACGGCGAGGCGGTGCGTTGGGCCAGCGATCCACCGGATGCGGTCGTGGTCGAGGTCGTGGTCACCAATCAGGGGACGCGTGAGGGACGGGCGAAGTGCCAGCTCACCGCGCGCGATGGCTCGAACCTGGTGCTGCGCATCCGTTCCACGATCTCACCGCCGGTGGAGGGCGGCGGCACGGTCACGTTCAGCGAGCGGATCCCCGGCCTGTCACGGGCGCCGGCCAGCGTGGCCGTGAGCTGCGCCTAGTCGGCGGCGGCCGACTATCCTGCTGAGGTGGGTGTCCTGCGCTTCTTCCGGGTCGCGAGCAGCTTCGTCTTCGGCCTCTTCTGGGCGGTCGTCATCGCCTTCGCGGTCTTCGGCTTCCCCGGCACCTCGTCGGGCGAGCATCCGTTCCCCGACCCGGTCGTCGGGCAGGCGGTCTACGACCCCGCCGGCGCCCTCGACGCCGACATCGAGCAGGTGCTCGAGGCCAAGATCGACGCGATCGAGGCCCGCAGCGGGGCGGAGATCGCCATCTACGTCCAGGTCGACCCGTCTGCCACCCCGGATTCGAATCTCGCCGCGGCCCAGGCGCTGCTCGACCAGTGGGGCGTCGGCCGTGAGGGGTTCGACGATGGCCTCGTCTTCCTCATCAGCTTCGAGCCCGGCCTCCAGCACGGGCAGGCGCACTACTACGCCGGCGCTGGCTTCCTGCGCGGCTACCTCTCCCAGGGCGACCTGCAGGCGCTCTTCGACGAGGTGATCCTGCCGGCCGCGGGACAGGGCCAGGTCGGCGGCGGCCTGATCGCGGCGCTGGACGCCGTGGACGCCGCCATCACGCCGGACGCGACGGCCCGGCTCAACCTGCTGCGACAGGTCAACGGGGTGATCGGGATCATCGGGGCGCCGCTTGCGCTGCTCGTGATCGTGGGCATCGTCTTCTTCGCCTGGCGTCGCGAGGGCGACGACCCCGAGGTGCTCGACTCGCCGTCGATCCTGATGGCCGGGCCGCCGGCCGACATGACGCCGCCGCTCGCAACGGTCGTCCGCCAGGGCAAGGCAACCCGCCATTCGATGAATACCCTGCTGATGGAGCTGGCCAGCACCGGCCGGATGGCGTTCCAGAACCTCGATCAGGCCGGGAAGGTGAAGTCAGACGACGAACCCAACCCGCTGCTCGACCCGGCCATCGAGCTGATGGAGACGGCGCCGCGCGAGGGCCGCATGGGAGCCGCCGAACGCGGCGCCTGGGAGCTGATCCGGCAGCAGGCCCTGGGCGGCACCACCATCTCGCGCGAGCGGCTGTGGGAACTGAACGGCGTGCTGGAGCCGATCCGCAGTGGCCTGGAGGACGACGTGGTGCGGCTCGGCTGGTTCACGCGCCGCCCGTCGACCCTCATCACCCGGTGGAGCTTCATCGGCATCGGCGAGATGCTGCTGGGCGGGCTCTTCGTGTTCGGCGGCTTCGTGATCCCGATGTCCGGACTCACCCTCCTCGGCGCGGCGACAGGCGTTGGCGGGCTGGTGACCTGGGCCATCGGCCAGGCGATGTCGCAGCGCACCCCCAACGGCGCGTACGTGGACGCGATGCTGAAGGCGTATCGGCGCACGCTGCAGAAGACGATGGAGCAGGCGCGCAGCATGGAGCAGGTCGTCGCTGACCCCACCGTCAAGACGCTCGCGGACACGCCGGACAAGGCTGTCGTCTGGGGCTTCGCGCTGGGCCTGCACGACGAGGTGGCGGACGTGCTGCGACGCAACCTCGAGGACCAGGCGAAGGATCCATCGAGCGCCACCGGGTCGTATTACCCGCTCTGGCTGGGGAGCTCGCCGTCCTCCTTCGGCAGTGAGGGGATGGCCGGCGGCAGCATCTTCTCGGGCTCGGGCGTGCCCGACATCGGAGGCATGTTCAGCGCCGTCGGCAGCATCGGGTCGTCACCGCCCTCGTCCTCGTCCGGCGGGGGTGGCTTCGGCGGCGGCGGCAGCTCCGGCGGCGGGGGTGGTGGCGGCAGCTTCTGACCCGGCTCTGGCGCCGGAACGATCCACCGGGTATGGTGGAGCCGATGCCATACGATCGACGACCTGACCGACGCCCTGGCGGCGGCCGACCCGGCGGCTCCGGACGACCGACCGGCGACCGCCCCACCTTCGGCGACCGTCCGCAGCGGGATCGCCCCGCCTTCGGCGACCGCCCGCCCCAGCGCGACCGCGGGGAGTTCTCCGGACCGCCCCGCGAGCGGAGCTTTGGCGCGCGTCCCCCACGCCCTGCCGGCTTCGCGCCACGACCGCCGATGGACGATGGCGGGATGTCGATCCGCCTCGACCCGCGCCGACTGGGCGCCCTCAAGCTCCTCGCCGCCGAGGCGGGGATCCGCCCCGGCGAGCTGGTGACCCGCTGGGTCGAGGAGCGCCTCGACGCCGCGCGCGGTGGCGGCGCCGTCATCGCGACGACCGACCCCGACGCTCTTGCCTCGCTCGCGGCACGGGTCGAAGAGCTCGCTCGACGCCTGGATCAGCTCACCTCCGCACCGGCCAGCCCGGCCGAGCCGCCCGCCGACACCGAGGCCGCAGCGCCCGTCAAGCGCGGACGGGGCGGGCCCCGCAAGGCGGTCGACGCAACGGCCGCTCCGGTCCGGCGATCAAGCGCGAGGCGCACGAGGTCTGCTGGCCCCAAGATCGCGCTCCACGACGAGATCGCCGCGGTGATCACCGAGCTCGGGCCGCAGACGGCCGCCGAGCTCGCCACCGCCATCTCCGCCCGCGGGCGCTACCGGGCCCCGCGCACTGCGAAGCCGCTCGACGCGGCCACGGTCAACGCCCGTGTCTCGAACCCGACCTACCGCGGGCGGTTCGTGCGGCGTGAGCACCGCATCGGGCTCGCCGCGGAGTAACGCCCGCCGGGCCTCATCCCTCGAGGATGAAGGTGACCAGGATGTTGGCCTGGAACTCCATCGCGCCGTCGTTGCCGGCATTGACGCGCAGCTCCTTGACCCACGCGCCTCGCACGCCGCGCAGCGTCTTGTTGGCGCGTGCCATTCCCTGTCGAATGGCGTCCTCGAACGACTGGTCGGAGGTGCAGCTCAGCTCGGTGACCTTCGCGACTGACATGGCTTGATCTCTCCTCTGCAGCAGGGCGGAGATCAAAGTCTAGGACCGATGCGGCCTAGGCGGCCTCATGGGTCGCCGTCCAGGCCAGCAGGGCGTCGGCGTCCATCGCGTTGACGACCGATGTCTCGGGCACGCCACAGGCGGCGGCGCGATCGCAGCCGAACGGGAGCCATGCCAGCTGGCCGGGGGCGTGCGCGTCCGAGTCGATCGCGACCCGGCAGCCGGCCTCGACCGCGAGGCGCAGCATCCGCTTCGGCGGGTCGAGCCGCTCGGGGCGCGAGTTGACCTCGATCGCCTTGTCGAATTTCAGGGCTGCGGCGAAGACGATGTCGGCGTCGAACGCGGACGGGGGTCGACGTCGCTTGCCGGTCACCATCCTGCCGGTCATGTGCCCGAGCACGTCGAGGTTCGGGTTGGCGAGCGCCATCACCAGCCGCTTCGTCATCGGCTTCTCCTCCATCCGCAGCTCCGAGTGCACGCTGCCGACCACGAGGTCGAGGCGCGACAGCAGCTCCGGGGTCTGGTCGAGCGCGCCGTCGCTGAGGATGTCGACCTCGATCCCGGTCAGGATCCGAAACGGGGCCAGCTCGGCGTTGAGGCGGGCGACCTCGTCGAGCTGCTGCTCGAGACGGGCGGCCGTCAGCCCGTTCGCGACCGTCAGCCGCGGCGAGTGGTCGGTCAGCACCATGTAGGCGTGGCCGAGGCCGCGCGCCGCCTCGGCCATCTCCCCGATGGGCGAGCCGCCGTCCGACCAGTCGGAGTGGACGTGGCAATCGCCGCGCAGGGCGGAGCGCAGCGCCGCGCCCAGCTCGGCGATCGGCTGACCGCCGGTCGACTCCAACCGACGCAGGTAGACCGGCTCCTCCCCCCGCAGGGACTCGGCGATCGTCCGGGCCAGCACCTCGCCGATGCCGGGCAGGTCGCGCAGCGTCCCGCGCCGGCTTCGCTCGACCAGCTCGGCGGGTGGCAGGCCCATGACGAGCACCGCCGCCTTGCGGAAGGCCTGCACCCGAAAGGTCGGCTCGTTGGCCACCTCCAGCAGGAAGGCGATCCGGCGCAGGTCGGCCGCGGGGTCGCGTGGCTCGGGCATCGCTTACCCGACGGTCAGGATGCGGCGCGGATTGTCGATCGTCATCTGGCCGATCTCCCCCTCGGCGACCGCCGCGGTGCGCAGGCTCGGCAGGAAGTGCTGCTGGAGGTACGTGTAGCCGTCCCCGCCATACGCCTTGAGCTGTCGACTGGCGGAGACATCGTGGCTGAGCAGGATCCGATCGGAGAAGCCACGTTCGAGCAGCTCGACGATGATCTCGATCAGCCGCGGCTCGCCGTGCTCGGCGACGGGATCCCCCGGCGCTCCGAGGAGGTCGAACTGCACGTTCGCACCGCGGTCCAGGATCGCCAGGTAGTAATCGAGGGATGGCACGGAGTCGGCGTGGCCGATGATGACCCGGGCGGGATCGAGCCCCTCCTCCTCGAAGATCCGAAGCTGTTCGAGGCCGACGTGGCTGTGCAGCGAGTGGGTCGTCACCGCGAGTCCGGTGGCCCCGGCGGCACGGGCCGCTGCCCGGTGCACGCGCTCCTCCTGGGCGCTCGGCCAGCCACGATCAGTTCCGATCTCGCCGATGATCCCCGGCCGGATGCCCGAATCGCCGACCCCGTGCTCGAATTCGGCCACGATCTCGGCGGCGAGGTCCGCGACGCTGCGGCGGTCGATTCGCGCCTCCGGCGGGTACCAGTCCTCGCGATACCAGCCGGCGCCCATCACGATGAAGGTGCCGCTCCGCAGGGCCAGGTCGCGGAGCCAGAGCGGATCGCGTCCGAGGCCACCACTCGTGACGTCGACCAGGCAGCTTCCACCGCGGCGGCGAAAGTCGCGCAGCTCTTCGATGATCAGCTCCGGGTCTGAGGTGAAGTCGAAGAGCTGCTCTCGTCGGGCGGCGACCTCCGGACGCGCGGACGTGTGCTCATGCGGGAGGGTGAAACCGACTCGCTCGGGTGGAATCGGGCCGTTAACGGTCATCACGCGTGGGGCCATGGCTGCCTCCTCGTCGCGCTGCGCGCCGGTGCGGCAGTGCGGAGCCGCCGGCACGTCGGGTTGGGTTGGAGCCATCAGTCTGCCACCCGACCCGCGCATTCGGTAGCCTGTACCCCGAATGACAGCCAGCGGGAAGGGTGAAAAGGCCGCGGACAACGTCTGGGCCGCCGCCCAGCGCGACCTCGACATCGCGGCCGAGCGCCTCGACCTCGACGAGGGGATGCACCGCGTCCTGCGCGTTCCGAAGCGCGAGCTGGAGGTCCACTTCCCGGTCACCCTCGACGACGGATCGGTGCAGGCCTTCACCGGCTATCGCGTCCACCACAACCTGAATCGCGGCCCCGCCACCGGCGGCGTGCGCTACACCGCCGACCTGACCCTCGACCTGGTGCGTGCCAACGCGATGCTCAACACCTGGAAGGCGGCGATGCTGGAGCTGCCGTGGGGCGGTGCGATGGGCGGGGTGGTCGTGAACCCGCGGCGCCTGTCAGCCGACGAGCGGCAGGGTCTGACACGCCGGTACGCGACCGAGATCAGCCTCCTCATCGGTCCGGAGCGCGACATCCCGACCCCGGACGTCAACACGGGCTCGCAGACGATGGCCTGGATCATGGACACCTACAGCATGCACCACGGCCGCACCGTCCCCGGCGTGGTGACCGGCAAGCCGATCGCCATCGGCGGCACCCGCGGGCGTCGCGAATCGACCAGCCGCGGAGCGTTCCATTGCATCGTCGCGGCCGCGCGTGCGCGTGGCCTGGCGCTTGGCGAGGCGCGGGTCGCGATCCAGGGCTTTGGCCGGGTGGGCACGACCCTGGCCGAGATGCTCTCGTCGGCAGGTGCACGCATCGTCGGAATCGCGGACGACCGCGCGGCAGTTGCGAACCCGGCGGGGATCGAGGTTGCGACGGCCGTCGAATGGATCCGCCAGCGGGACACGATCAGTGGCTGCCCCGGCGCCGAGCCGATCGAGCGCGCCGACCTGTTCGGGCTCGACTGCGACGTCCTCGTCTCCGCCGGAGTGCAGAACCAGGTGACCGCCGCGGCCGCCGATGCGCTGCGCGCCGGGATCCTGGCCGAGGCAGCCAACGCGCCGACCACCCCCGAGGCGGACGCGATCCTGCGCGACCGCGGGATCCAGGTCATCCCCGACATCCTGTGCAGCGCCGGCGGGCTGCTGCTCGGCTACTTCGAGTGGGTCCAGGACACGCAGGCCTTCTTCTGGGCGGAGCGCGAGATCGCCGCCGAGCTGGAGCGGATCATGGAGGCCGCCTACGCCGGCGTGCTGGCCACGGCCGAGCGGAAGCGGGTCGACCTGCGCGGCGCGGCGATGATGGTGGCCGTCGGCCGCGTGGCCGAGGCGACTGCCCTGCGCGGGCTCTACCCCTAGGCCGGGTGGTTGCGACGGCATCGGTCCAGCCGCCAATATGGGCCGCGTGAGCCAGCCACCTCCCGAGCGAAAGCGACGCTTCATCACCCAGTCCGGGGTGGAGATCAATCGCCTCTACACGCCAGCTGACCTGGTCGACCCCGCCAACGATCCCGATCGGGACAGGCCGCGCTATCGGTTCAGCCCGCCCGCCACCCCGGCCGAGGGCTGGAACCAGGCGGACGACGTGGGCATGCCGGGTGAGCCGCCGTTCACCCGCGGGATCCATCCCACCGGGTACCGCGGCCGTCTGTGGACGATGCGCATGTTCGCCGGCTTCGGCACCGCCGAGGACACGAACGACCGCTTCAAGAAGCTGATCGCCGCAGGCGGAACCGGCCTCTCGATCGCCTACGACATGCCGACCCTGTACGGGTACGACCACGACGAGCCGCTCGCCGCGGGCGAGTTCGGCACCTGCGGCGTGGCGGTCAGCAGCCTGGCCGACATGGAGATCCTGCTGGCCGGGCTGCCGGTCGGCGAGATCAGCACCAGCATGACCATCAACTCCCCGGCCGCGATGATCTGGGCGATGTACATCGTGGCCGCCGAGAAGATGGGCGTGCCTCGCGCGCAGCTCACCGGGACGCTGCAGAACGACATCCTCAAGGAATTCATCGCCCAGAAGGAATACATCTTCCCGCCCGGGCCATCGCTCAAGCTGGTGACCGACACGGTCGAGTTCGGGACGCGGGAGATGCCGCGCTGGAACACGATCAGCATCAGCGGCTACCACATCCGCGAGGCGGGCTCGACCGCCGTCCAGGAGCTGGCCTTCACGATCGCCGACGGGATCGCCTACGTGGAGGACGCCCTCGCGCGTGGCCTGCGCTTCGACGACTTCGCGCCGCGGCTCTCCTTCTTCTTCAACAGCCACAACGACTTCTTCGAGGAGATCGCCAAGTTCCGCGCGGCGCGCCGGATCTGGTACAAGCTCTGCCGGGAGCGATTTGGGGCGGAGAACGAGCGCTCGACCTGGATGCGCTTCCACACCCAGACGGCGGGCGTCTCGCTCACCGCCCAGCAGCCGCAGAACAACCTGACCCGGGTCGCGATACAGGCCCTGGCCGGGATCATCGGGGGCACCCAGAGCCTCCACACCGATGCGTACGACGAGGCGTGGGCGGTCCCCTCGGAAGAGGCCGCCCTGCTCGCGCTGCGCCAGCAGCAGATCCTGGCCGAGGAGTCCGGAGCCGCCAACACCGTGGACCCGCTGGCGGGCTCCTACTTCGTCGAGACGCTCACCAACCAGACCGAGCAGGCCGCGTGGCAGTACATCCGCCACATCGACGAGATCGGCGGCATGCTGGCCGCCATCGAGGCCGGCTACCCTCAGGCCGAGATCGCCGATGCGGCCTACGCCCAGGTCCGGGCACTGGAGGAGCACGAGCGCGAGACGATCGGCGTCACCGCCTTCGCCGACCCGGACGAAGTGCTGCGCATCCCCCTGCTCGAGATCGGCGCGGACCAGGAGCGCCGCCACCTCGACCGGCTGCTGCGCACCCGCGCCGAGCGCGATGCCGATGCCCACAGCCGGGCCATGAACAAGCTCCGCGCCGACGCTGCCGACGGCGAGAACCTGATGCCGGCGATCATCGCCGCGGTCGAGGCGTACGCCACCATCGGCGAGATGTGCAACCTTCTGCGCCGCCAGTACGGGGAGTACAAAGAGCCACTCGCGGTCTGACCGAAGGTCCTGCCCTTTCCTGAAACCTTGGCGGCGCCGATCGCCTCGATAGGGCATGGGGATCGAGGCGACGCGCGGGGCTGCCGCGCCATGAAGACGAGCGTCCGCCTGGCGTTGGTGCTGCTGGCCGTCGTCGGCCTGACGGTCGTTGCCGCCACCGATCAGATCCTCCCCGCCACGTCCGACTACCAGGCCCAGATGAGGGTCTGGCTGGCCGCCCGCGCCACTGGCATCGCCGCCCTGGTGCTCGTCGCCGCGCTCGTCGTGCTCGGCATCCTGCTGAGCCACCCCGAGCAGACGCAGTGGAAGTTCGCGAAGCGCATCTACCCGTGGCACGAGGCGCTCTGGATCTTCGTCCTCGCCTTCCTGGCGGTGCACGTCATCAGCCTCGTCATCGACCCGTACGCGGGCGTCGGCATCGGCGGGGCGCTCGTCCCAGGTCTCTCGGAATACCGCAGCGCCCCCGTCGCGCTGGGAGTCCTGGCCCTCTACGCCCTGTTGATCACGGCACTGTCCGCGAGGTTCACGCGCCTGCTGCCGACCGGCTGGTGGCTGAAGCTGCACCGGCTGGCCGGCGTCGTGCTGGCGCTCGCCTGGACGCATGGGGTCCTGGCCGGGACCGATACGCGGGCGCTTGCCGCGTTGTACTGGGGCATTGCCCTGGCCGTGGTCCTCGCCGCGGCCCATCGCTACTGGATCGTGCGGCGCGCGCGGACGGCGCAGCGGCACGCACCAGCGGGAGTTCCCGTTCAACTCCGTCCAGTCCAGGAGGAAGCACATGTCCAGACTCGTCCTGCGCCGTAGCCTGGTCACGCTGGTCACCATCGCCAGCATCTTCGGGGGAGCCGTCGCGATCCGCGCGGCGGCCGGCTGGACCGCCGGCGCCGCGCCCCTCGATCAGCCGCCGGACGCGGCTGCCCTGGTCGGACAGCTCCGCGACGAGCAGGCCCGAGCGGACGCCATCGCCGCCGAGCTGGGGCAGGTGCTCGACGGGTCGGCGCAGCTGCAGGATGCGCTGCGCGCCGCCCAGGAGAAGGCTGCGACCGACGCCGCGTCGGCAGATGGGCTGGCGAAGCAGCTGGCAGAGGCACAGGTACGGCTCGCCACCCTCGAGCGGCAGCTGGCATCAGCGCGGAGCCCCGTGGCACCCGCCGGCACGACCGTAACCAACTCGACCAGTTCGACAGCGCCCGCGAGTGAGCCCGAAGGCGCGGACGACGACTGATGGCCGGAGAACGCACTCCGCTCCATCTGCCGATCACGGCGGCGATCTGCACCGGGCTCTACGCCGGAAGCCTCGGCCTGGTGACGCTGCTCCAGGCCGAGCATGACGCCGACACGGCGCGCGCCAACGCGCCGCTCGGTCAAGCCGCCGCCCGCGCCGAGGCCGAGCGGGAGGCCGCTGGACGATCCCTCCGCGCTGCGTCGGCGGCGTTGCAGGCGGCGAGCGATCGCTACGCAGACACGACGGACGCGTCCGCGGCGCTGGATGCCGCCCTGCAGGAGCTGGCCGCGAGCGTCGAGGCTGCCACCGGGGCCGCGGCACGCCTCCCCGCCTCCGTGCGTCTGCCATCCGCGCCGTCGGCGGTCACCCCCGTGGCTGCACCCGTCACGAACGCGACCACCGGCGCCTCGGGACGATGAGCCGTCGGCTCACCTCCAGCTTCGAGGGCCGGGCGATGGGGTCGCCGCTGCGCCTCACGGTGGTCGGTCTGTCCCGCTCCGCGGCGGCGCGCGCCTGGGCACTGGCGAGGGACGACATCGCGGCCACCGAGGCGTCGATCTCCCGCTGGCGAGTGGAAAGTGGGCTGTCAGCGCTGAACCGCGCGGCCGGCGACGGAGCGGTGCCGGTCGACCGGCGGCTGGTCCGGATGCTGGCAACGGCGGCTCGTGCCCAACGCGTCAGCGCAGGTCGCTTCGACCCTCGCGTGATCCGTCGCCTGGAAGCGCTGGGTGACCGGGCCGGTATCCCGCTCCCCGAGGCAGGCAACGACCCGACCGGGACTGGGGCACCCTGGCTGGGTCTCGACCCACGACGCGGCCTCGCCGCGCTCGCGGTTCCCATCGACTCGGGCGGGATCGGGAAAGGCCTGGCCCTGCGCTGGGCGCTCACCGCACTGCGCCGCGCCGGGCTGGAGGGGGCAGGACTGCTGCTCGAGGCCGGTGGCGACCTGGTGACACGCGGCCAGGCGCCACAGGGCGGCCCCTGGCAGATCGGCATCGAGGACCCGTCCGGCTCCGATCAACCGCTCGCGGTCATCTCCACATTCGACACGGCGGTCGCGACCTCGTCGATCGCGGTTCGCCGCTGGATGACTTCCGATGGGCGATCGGCCCACCATCTGATTGATCCACGCACCGGTGAGCCTGGCGGCGACGGGCTGTCCGCCGTCACGGTCGTCGGAACGGATTCCGCGTGGGCCGAGGTCTGGTCGAAGAGCCTCTTCCTTGCCGGCCGTCGGCTCATCGGCGACGAGGCGCGCCGCCGCGGTCTGTCGGCATGGTGGGTCGAGGCGGATGGCAGCCTCCATCTCTCCCCTGCGGCCCGCACGCAGACCAGCTGGACCGCGGCCGACCGCGCGGCCTGAGCGGGGGCGAGCGTCCGGCGCGGTCTCGGCTTGGCCCGGGCCCAACCGAGGGTCGCAGGGCACGCGCCCGCGCCGGACGCCAGCCCGTCCATTCTCAGCACGGTTGCTTATCACCGGCTTATCGGTCGACCAATGGGTCTCGCGGCCGCCTAGCATGGGACGGTGAAGCTCCACCTGGTCGACGCCACGTTCGAGCTGTTCCGGGCCTACTACTCGCGTCCCGAGGAGCACGGTCCCGACGGCCGGCCGGTCAACGCGGTGCGTGGCCTGATCGAATCGATGCTCTCGCTCCTGCGCGAGCCGGACGCGACGCACGTTGCGGCGGCCACCGACCACGTGATCGAGTCGTGGCGCAACGACGTCTACCCCACCTACAAGAGCAGCGTGGGCATGGACCCCGCGCTGCTGTCGCAGTTCGACGACGCGGAACGGGCGCTGCGCTCGTTGGGCATCACAACCTGGGCGATGGTCGAGGACGAGGCCGATGACGGGATCGCCGCCGGCGTGGCGCGATTCGGCGACGATCCACGGCTCGAGCAGGTCGTGATCTGCAGCGTCGACAAGGACCTGGCTCAATGCGTACGCGGGGACCGGATCGTCCTGCGCGACCGGATGCGGACGATCACCTACGACGAGGCCGGCGTCATCGCCAAGTTCGGGGTCGAGCCGGAGAGCATCCCCGATTACCTCGCCCTCGTCGGTGACAGCTCGGACGGCTACCCGGGACTCCCCGGCTGGGGATCGAAGAGCGCGGCGGCGGTGCTGGCCAAGTTCCGTCACCTGGAGGACATCCCCGCCTCGCCGCTGGAATGGGACGTGCCGGTGCGCAACGCAGTGCGCCTGGCGGCGACCCTCCAGCAGCAGCGCGCCGACGCATTCCTCTACAAGCGCCTGGCCACCCTCAACGCCGATGCGGCGATCTCGGGAGATCTCGACTCCCTCACCTGGAAGGGCGTCCCGCGCGAGGAGTTCATCGGCCTCTGCGACGAGCTGGGATTCGACCGGATCCGGGAGCGCGTGCACCGCTGGGCCTGACGGCGTAGGACCTTCGGTGGGTTCCGGTGCGGTCTGGTGGACCGCACCATCGGAGCGTGCCTCGACGTGCCCTCGTCGCAGCCGGACTGGCTGTGCTCACCGCGTTCGCCGGCGGCCTGCCCGCATGGGTGGCGCCGGCCGCTGCCGCGTCGTGCTCGAGCTGGACCTCCGAGTCGGCTCCGCCGCCCACCATCCGCGTCTTTCGGCACGTAACCGGCGCGGTCGAGACGGTCGACTTCCGGGCTTACACCAAGAACGTCCTGTCGCGCGAGTGGATCGGCTCCTGGACCACCGAGTCGCTCCGCTCGGGCGCCCTGGCGATCAAGCACTACGCCTGGTACCAGGTCCTTCACTGGCGTGGCGGAGTGAACACCGTCGGAGAGTGCTTCGACCTGCGCGACGATACGTACGACCAGGTCTACGATCCGAGCAAGGCCACCTGGAGCAGCGCGGCGGCGGCAGTTGATGCGACCTGGGAGGTGCGCGTCCTGCGCAACGGCGCCATCTTCCCGACCTACTACAACGCCGGCAGCTCGGGAGAGGCGTGCGGTGCAAACGCGACCGGCTGGAAGGTCTGGCAGTGGGGCACCCAGGCCTGCGGGCTGGCCGGCAAGACGGCGACCGAGATCATGCTGATCTACTACTACCCCGGCGTGACGGTCAGCGGCGCCCCCGCCGCCACCCCGACTCCCACGCCGGCTCCCACGGCCAGCCCCGTTCCCACGGCCGTCCCCACGCCCGCCCCGACCGCCACGCCCCCCGTGACCCCGGCGCCAAGCGACACGCCCGCGGCCACCGCGATCGCGACTCCCACGGCGACGCCGACGCCGGCTCCGACCGCAACGCCCGTCCCAACGCCGACGCCGCTGCCGACGCCGCCTCCGGACCAGCAGCTTCCCGGCGGTGGGCAGGCTGGCGTCGAGGGTGCCGTGGCGCCGCCTCCCCCGCCCTCGGCCGATCCCGAACCGGTCGTGGTGGAGGCCGGAGACGCAGATCCGACCGCACTCGGGGCGTTCCGCGGCATCCCTGAGTCGTGGGACCTCGAGCCGGTCGCGCGCAGCCGGCACCTTGCCTGGCTCGAGCGCGGGTGGGCAGTGGGGTATGCCTGGCCGGCTCGACCCGCAACGGAGATTGCGGGCTTCGTGATCGAGGTCGACGTGATCGACCCGCGGCTCGCCGGCTTCCGCGAACAGTGGGGACCCGCCGCCGAGCGGCTCCTCTCGGCGCTGACCCAGGGTCTCGTCGCCGATGGCGGGCTGGCCCTTCGGCTCTTCGGTCCGTCCTAGGCCGATCCACCCTCGTCGCGATCGAGGTTGGCCATCACCAGCTCGGCGGTGGCCAGGTCCTGGATCGCCAGCCCGACGCTCTTGAAGACCGTGATCGCCCCGGCATCACGGGTCCCCGCCCAGCCGCGATCCAGGGTGCCGATCTCGACGAATCCATCGGCAGCCAGCCGACCCGTCTCGATGGCTGCCAGCAGGTCGCCCGCCTCCTCCAGCACGGCTTCGCGAGAATCGACCGCGACCAGCGCGGCCGCCGCGAACAGCTGCGGCGGCAGCTCGACCATCCCCTTCTGGAAGCTGCCGACCGCGCTGACGTGCGCGCCGGGGGCGACCCAGTCGGCGGAGAAGATCGGCTCGAACGAGGTCGTGGCGCAGCAGATCACGTCGGCGCCGCGCACCGTCGCCTCGGCGCTCTCGGCGGCGATCACCCGCACCTCCGGCCCCAGCTCGTCGGCGAGGCTGGCCGCGAAGGCGTCGCGGCGCTCGGCGGTTCGGGCAAAGACGCGGACCTCCGCGATCTCCCTGGCGGCCATCACCGCCCGCACCTGCCAGGCGGCCTGTGCCCCGGCCCCGAACAGGCCCAGCACCCGCGCATCGGGTCGCGCGAGGAGTCTGGTGCTGACCCCCGATGCGGCACCGGTGCGCATGGCGGTGACGGTCGGGCCGTCCAGGATGGCGAGCGGCTCCCCGGTGTCCGCGTCGAGCCAGGCGACCACGGCGTGAATGGTCGGCAGTCCGCGGGCGGCGTTGCCGGGCATGACCGTCACCAGCTTGACCGATGCACCCGCCCCGTCCTCCCGGATGCCGGGCATCAGCAGCAGGTCACCCGCAGCCATCGCGATCCGGGAGCGGATCGGTGACCGATCGCGCCCCGCGGCGACGTCGCGGTAGGCCGCCTCGACCGCGTCGAGCAGCTCGGGCATCGGGGCGGCCCTGCGGACCTGCTCGGCGTCGATGATGCGCACGGACGGATCCTACCCGGCCGGCCGCTGCCAGACGGGTCGCGCGAAGGCGATCCAACCGATGGCGGCGAGTGCCGCCAGCCCGACGAGCGTCCAGGTGGTGGTCGCGGGCGAGACGCGTTCGGCCAGGAAGCCGGCGAGGAGGGTCGAGAGGGCGACCGTCAGCGTGACGAGGCCGTAGTCGAAGCTGAAAACCCGCCCGCGGATGGCGTCGGGGGCGGCGCGCTGCAACCCGTACGAGGAAAGGGTCCACTGCGCGCCGCCACCCAGGTGCCCGCCGAAGACGGCGAGCGCCGCCAGCGGCAGGATCGGCGCCAGTGGCAGCAGCCCGTAGCTCAGCGCGAAGATGCCGAATGAGGCGGCGATCCCGGCGATCAGCCCTCGCTCGCTAGTGCCCACCACCGACCGAACCAGGAACGGACCGATCAGCGCGCCGAGCCCCCGGGCGGCGAAGAGGATGCCGATCCCGGCATCGCCCGCCTTGAACACGTCCCGGCCGAAGACGGCCAGCAGCACGATCACGCCGGTCCCCACGCCGAAGGTCGTCTTCGAGAGGAGGAGTGCGGCCAGGGTGCGATTGCCGCGCGCGAAGCGCAGGACGACCCGGATCGACTCGACCACGCCCGCGTGCTCGTGCTCTCGTGGACCCCCTTCTCCGGCGGTGCGCGGTGCGCGAAACGACCGTCGGATGCCCACGATCAGCAGGGCGGAGGCCGCGAACGACGCCGCGTTCACGATGAACGCCACATCACGCCCAAAGGTCGCCGCCACGAGCCCGCCGAGCGCGGCACCCACCGCCAGCATCGTCCCCCAGGACGACCCGATGAGGATGTTCGCCTCGGCCAGCTCGTCCTCCTCGACCAGGTTCGGGAGCGATGCGGAGCTGGTCGGCTCGAACACCGCCGCGCCGAGCGAGAGGAGGGCCGCAGCCACGAAGGCAATCCACAGGGTGTCGGCGTCGCGGGCGAACAGGAATGCCAGCGCCACCGGGACGCGGGCCAGGTCGGCGGAGACCATCAGGACCCGTCGGTCGTAGCGATCGGCCAGGACCCCGGCGATCGGCGAGGCGAGGGCGAAGGCCCCGGTCTGCACGACCAGCAGGAGCGAGGCGATGGCCGGCGACTCGGTCACCTCCAGCGCGAGCCCGAGCAGCGCCACGGTGGCGAACCAGTCCCCGGCGAAGCTGATCAGCTGGGCGCCGAAGAGTCGGGTGAAGGCGGGATTGTCGCGGAGCAGGGTAAGGTACGGCCGCAGGCGCATGGGTCGGCATCATGCCACGGCGCCCCTCGACGAGGCCCAATTCGAGTTGAACTGGTTTCCCATCCTGTTGACCGCCCACGTGCTCCTGGCGGTCTCGCTTCTGGCACCCAGCCTCGTGCTCCCCTTCCTGCTGCGCCGCCAATCGGCCAGCGGCGAGCCGAGCACCCCGGTCCGGCTGCTGGCGACGCTGCAGGGGACCGGCAGCGTCGTGATCGCGCTGGGTCTGGCGTTGACCGGCGCGGGCCTGGTCGTCTCCCTGGGGACCGAGATCCTGGCCAAGCCGTGGCTGCTCGTTGCGCTCGGGGTCTACGCCGCGAACCTGCTGGTGGCGGCCTTCATCTCCCGCCCCAGCCTGCGGCGGCTGATGCGGGTCCGCGACCCGGACGCCGAGGGGTGGCGCGGCCAGGCACGGCGGGTGCGCTACGTGGCCTACGCGATGGCGGTGGCGACCGGCCTCATCGGCTTCCTGATGAGCACCAAGCCAGCGTTGTGGTGAGTCCTCAGAAGAGCTGGGGCCAAGGGAAGGGCTTGTCGAATATCCAGAACAATCCGAGCACAATGACGAGGACGGCGATGACGAAGACGGCGAACCAGCGCACGACGTCCCACATGGCCTCGGCTCCTATACGGCTGACGAACGACACACCACCTGGCAGTCGGCCCGCCGATTCTATCAGCGCCTAGAATCCGCGCCGTGACCCTGCGTCTCTTCGATGCTCGTCGCGCCGAGCTCGTGCCATTCACCCCCATCGGTCCCGGCCCGGTCGGCCTCTACGTGTGCGGCGTGACCCCGTACGACACGGGCCACCTTGGGCATGCCTTCACCTACCTGAGCTTCGACGTCCTGCACCGCTTCCTGCGGTACCTGGGGCACCAGGTGGTCTACGTCCAGAACCTGACCGATGTCGACGACGACATGCTCCGCCGCGCGCGCGAGACCGGCGAGGACTACCTCGAGCTGGGCGACCGTCACGTGTCCACCTTCCGGGCCGAGATGGAGGCGCTGAACTGGCTGCCGCCCGATCACTTCCCGCGCGCCACCGAGCACATCCCGCAGATGCTGGAGCTCATCGGGCGGCTCGTCGCCAACGGCCATGCCTACGCGGCCGAGGGGCATGTCTACTTCAGCGTCGCCTCGTGGCCGACCTACGGCGAGCTGTCGAAGCTGTCGCGCGAGGAGATGCTGCCGCTCGCCCTCGAACGAGGCAGCAAGCCCGAGATGCCGGGGCGCCGCGATGCCCTCGACTTCGTCCTGTGGCAGCCGTCCCTCGCCGACGAGCCGTCGTGGGCGTCGCCGTGGGGCCCCGGCCGGCCGGGATGGCACATCGAGTGCTCCGCCATGAGCAGCACCTACCTGGGAAACCACTTCGAGATCCACGGCGGCGGGGCCGATCTGGCGTTTCCGCATCACGAATCGGAGATCGCCCAGTCCGAGGCGGCCTCCGGGCAGCGTCCATTCGTCGAATGGTGGATGCACGCCGGGATGCTCCACTACGCGGACGAGAAGATGAGCAAGTCGCTCGGCAACCTCGTGCTGGTGCGCGACCTGCTGCAGTCCTACAGCGCGGACACGATCCGCCTCTACCTGGTGAGCCACCACTACCGCAGCGAGCTCGCCTTCGACGGGGCCGAACTGGGGGAGGCGGCCGTCCTCGTCGCGCGACTCAGGATGGCCAGCCTGGCGGCCGGCGATGCGGACGCCCTCGACCCAGCCGCGCTGCAACCCGCCGTGCGGGACCTTCGCGAGCGTTTCCTGGACGCCATGAAGCATGACCTCGACACGCCAACCGCCCTGGTTGAGCTGGTCGCCCTCGCGTCCCTGGCGCTCGAGTCCGAGGACCCGAAGGAGCGTGCCGACGCGGCGAGCACGGTTCGCAACCTGGCCGGAGAGGTGCTGGGCCTGCGCCTGGCAGCGATTCCGAGCGTGCCCGAGATGGGCGAAGCGGTCTCGCAGTGACCTCGTCGGACGAGGAGTCGGACGACCTCGTCCCGGTCAGCGTTCGGCTCGGCACGGTCGTCCCGCCCGAGGATCCCGAGGACTGGACGCGACCCCTGACCTGGGTCGCGGCGCTCGGGATGCTGGCAGCCCCGGCCCTTGCCCTCGCCTGGTTCGGCATCGGCCCCCCAGCCGACAGCACTCATCCGGTCGCCGTCACCTGGGCAGTGGCGCTGGTCCTGGTGGTCGGCGCGGCCGCGGCGGGCGGAACGCAGCTGGGGCGGATGCGGGCGTTCACCGGCACGCTCGGCGCTGCTCTGCTGGCGGCCCTGCTGGTGATCGTCGCCGGGGCCGTGACCGCCGGCGAACGACAGCTCGGTGCGGCGTCGCCAACCCTCGCCCACGCCGTGGCCGCATCGCTGGCCGGGCTGGCCGGGGCATCTCCGGCCGCCGCGCTGGGAGCCTTCACCGCAGGTTCGTGGTCGCGCCTGGTCCGAGGCGCGGCGGCCGCCGCACTCGGAGCCGTGGTGACGGTCGCGATCCTGCCGAGCCTCTTCCGAGCCTGACCGGCGCCTAGCTGCTTCCCTTGCGGCTGAGCCGATCGGCCAGGCCGCCGGCGACCAGCGCCAGACCCAGCACGATGATGGCCAGCGAGCCCACCAGCCTGAACGTCTCGCCACCGAAGGCGGTCGCGAAGGCCAGGTAGGCAATCGCCGCCCCGACCGCCATGCCGGAGCCGATCCACTTGAACGCCGGCAGGTCCGCGATCCAGCCCGCCGCGTAGAGGCCGATCCCGATCGAGAACGGGACAACGGTCCAGAGGTAGGACCAGGCGTCCCATCGGTCGTTGAGGCTCGTGTAGAGCAGTGCGCCACCGACGCCGGCGAGGAAGGCGCCGGGGATCACCATCCCAGCCCGCAGCCGTCGATTGGGTCCCGGCAGCGCGGCCGGCACGAGGAAGAAGGCCGACAGGACGACCACGATGGCCGGCCACCAGGCGAGCAGCTCCTCGCTGATTCCGAGCCCCGAGAACCACTTCCCGAGCGGCTCGCTGGCGAGCACGAGAAGGCCGATGGCGAGCAGCATGATGCCCAGCAGCAGCTCGACGGCACGGCTCATGGCCGCGAGTATAGTGCGGCCCATGTCGGACTCCCGAGCCTCGCGGCTGGCCGCCGGCGCGCACCAATGGGCCCGCCTGGCGCTCGCACTGCTGGTGATCGGCCCGTCCATCCTGCTCGTCTACGCCTGGGTCGAGGTGCTCAACCACCCCGGCTACACGCTGGTCGATGGCTACTGGATCGGCCGCATTCCCTGGACACCGTTCGGCATCGTCATCTCGCTGATCGGCGCGGCCGCGGGGCTCGTCGCGGGCTCGGTGGCGATCCTCATCGAGGGTGGCTGGTGGCGCCGAGTGCTGGTGGTGCCCTCGATCGCGGCCGCTGCATTGTGGTGGCTGGTTGCCCTCGGCGTCCTCCCGTACATCCCACGCTTCCAGGGACCGGATCCAGTGACCTTCGCCTACTCGCTGCCGTCAACGGCGGCGCTGCTCATCCTGATGCCGGCCGCGCTCCTGGCGGTTCTCTGCCTCACGCCGCCGATCGTGCGCGAACCGCGCACCCGCCTGCGCCCGGTGCCGACCCGCGAACCGTGGTCCGAGCCGCCGCCCGACCAGGAGTAGCGGCTACATCTCCCCTTCGAACGCGGGCTGTGGCATGCGCAGCGGCCGATCCTGGCGGTAGCCGAGCAGGTAGTCGGCCTGCATCAGGGTGTGGATCTGCGAGGTTCCCTCGTAGATGACCGAGCCCTTGCTGTTGCGCAGGTAGCGCTCGACCGGGTACTCGTCGCTGTAGCCGTATGCGCCGTGGATCTGGATGGCGTCGAGCGCCGACGCCACCGCGTGGTCGGTGCAGAACCACTTGGCGAGCCCAGTCTCGCGCGTGTTGCGCTCGCCCGCGTTCTTCTTCCAGCCGGCCTTGAAGACGAGGAGGCGCCCCGCCTCGATCCCGGCGTACATCTTCGAGAGCATCTGCTTGACGAGCTGGTGGCGGCCGATCTCCTCGCCAAAGGCCTTCCGCTCGTGCGCGTACTTGACCGATGCGTCGAGGCAGGCCTGCGCCAGCCCGACCGAGCCGGCGGCCACCGTGTAGCGGCCCTGGTCGATCGCGCTCATGGCGATCGTGAAGCCCTCACCCTCCTCCCCGACGCGGTTGGCGACCGGCACCTCGCAGTCGGAGAAGGTGAGGATGCCGGTGTTGCCGGCCCGTACGCCGAGCTTGCCGTGGAGCGACTCGGTGCTGAAGCCAGGGAAGCCCCGCTCGACGATGAAGGCGGTGATGCCCTTGTGGCCGGCGCTCTTATCGACCGTGGCGAAGACGAGGAAGTTGTCGGCGGTATCGGCCAGGCTGATCCAGATCTTGCTGCCGTTGAGGAGGTAGCGGTCGCCGTCGCGACGGGCCGTGGTGGAGAGGTTGGCCGCGTCGCTGCCGACTCCGGGCTCGGTGAGGCCAAAGGTCCCCAGCTTCTCGCCGCGCGCCTGCGGGACGAGGTAGCGCTCCTTCTGGTCGTCGTTGGCCCATTGCAGGAGGGTCAGCGAGTTCAGGCCGGTATGCACCGAGAGGACGACCCGGAAGGCCGTGTCGGCCCGCTCCATCTCCTCGCACAGCAGCGCGAAGGCGATGTAGTCCATGCCCGCCCCGCCGTACCGCTCCGGGATGGGCAGGCCAAGGAAGCCCTCCGCTCCCATCTTCTCGTAGAGGGACCGGTCATAGGTCGAGGTGGAGTCGAGCTCGTGGATGCGCGGCAGGATCTCGCGCTCGGCGAAGGCGCGCGCGGTGCGCTGGACGTCGCGCTGCGCATCGGTCAGGGAGAAGTCGATCATCGGTTCGGATTCTAGCCGCCGGCTCGTCGTCGTCGGCGCCCCGCGGCCAATCCTGAGCGTGTGGGTAGGAGATGAATTGACGCCCCCGCGGTGGTCGTCTAGCCTCACCCGCGGATCGATCTCTGCGACATGCTGCCGAGCATCCGACAAGCGCGGGAGGACCCCTTGGACGTCGGCTTCCTGACCACGGGCCTGCTGACCGGCCTCCGCGAAGGCGTCGAGGCTGCGCTGATCGTGAGCATCATCCTGGCCTACCTGGCGCGCACCGGGAACGCGCGTCACTTTGGTCGCATCTGGCTCGGCGCGACGGCGGCCGTCTTCCTCAGCGTCGCGGTGGGGGCGGTCCTGTGGATCACCATCGGGGGCCTCAGTTCGCCGGCCGAGCAGTACTTCGAGGGGAGCGCCATGCTCCTCGCCGCCGCCGTGGTGACCTGGATGCTCTTCTGGATGCGACGGACCGCGGCGAACATCCGTGGCGAGCTGCACGCCGGGATCGATCGGGCGCTCACCGACGGCAGCGTCTGGGCCCTCTCCGTCCTGGCTTTCACGGCCGTGGTGCGAGAAGGGATCGAGACATCGCTCTTCCTGCTCGGCCAGGCGACGGCTGCCACGACCGAGGATGCGGGAGCCGCCAGCACGCTCGTGGGAGCCGTCATCGGCATCCTGATCGCCATCGTCATCGGCTACGCCTTCTACCGCGGCGCTCGCGTCCTCAACCTGGCGCGCTTCTTCCGCTGGACCGGCGTGGCGCTGATCTTCATCGCCGGCGGCCTGGTCAGTCACGCGGCCCACGAGTTCATCGACGCCGGCCTGATCGGGTTCGGCACCTCGACCGCGTTCGACATCAGCGGCTTCCTGCCGCACGAGCCGGAGGGCGGCAACCTGCTCGGGCAGCTGCTGCGCGCGGTGTTCGGCTACACGAGCACACCGGAGTGGACGACGCTCGTCACCTGGGTCGCCTACGTGGTCGGCGTCCTCGCGCTGTACCTGCAGCCGATGAAGCCGCAGACCCCGGCCCCCGTCTCGACGAGCCTGCCCGCCCCCGGCGCCTGAGCCCTAGCTCCCGGCGGGGGCCGTGACGCCCATGAAGTCGAGCACCTCGCGCCAGGCATCCTCCGAGGCCGATGCATGCTCGGCGGCGGTGCGATCGAAGAACGAGTGCGGAGCGTCCGGATAGACGACCGTGCGGTGCTGCTTGCCGGCGGCATCCAGCGCCGCGTCGAAGGCCTGCACCGCCTCGGGGCCGATTCCCTGGTCCGCGCCGCCCCAGATGGCCAGCACCGGACAGGCGAAGTGCGGTGCCTCGTCGGCGGGCGCAGGGAGACCGGCGCGGTTCGACCCCACCGGCCAGCCATAGAAGCCGATGACGCCCGCCGCCCCGATCCCCGACGCAGCCTGCAGGAAGCTCAGCCGGCCACCGAAGCAGAAGCCGACGGTGTAGAGGCGCTCGATGGCGCCGCCCTGCGGTGAGCGAAGGTAGGCCGCGGCGGCCGCGACATCCGCGTTGAGGGTGTCGTGCCGCGTCAGCGGGACGTGGCTGTTGTGGTCGAAGTCAGCCCCGCGGCGGCCGGTCCCGGCAGTGCGGCTGAAGTAGTCGATCGCGATCGCGTCGACTCCCGCCTCGGCGAAGCGGAGTGCCAGCTCCTCGAAGAACGGATGCAGGCCGCGCACGTCCGGCAGGATCACGATTCCCGCGCCGCTGGGAGTGGCAGCGCGTGCGGCGTAGGCGGCAACCAGGGTCGAATCGGCCGATGTGAGCGTCACCTCGCCGGCATCGAGTGCGGAGCCGCGGATCGGCGGCAGCGGCGGACGGGCGTCGTCGTCGTAGCACATGCCGTCAGCCTAGCTGCTGGATCGCCACGTAGGTTCCGAACACCAGGACCGCCGCGACCACCAGGTAGGTGCTCGCGCGCAGGGCGGGCGACATCCGCCGGGCCAGCAGCGATCCGTCCGGGGCTCGCCACATGCCGCCCATGGTCGGGACGTTGGCCGGCGCCAGGAGCAGCCCGATCAGCGCGCCGACCGCCAGCCCGCCGACGTGGCCGGTCCAGCTGATGGCCGGGATGGTGAAGGTGATGACCAGGTTCAGGACGAGCAGCGTCCCGACCCGCGACAGGAGGGCACGCGCCTCGGGCCCGAGCAGGAGGTGGCGGCGACGCGAGACGACGAACCCCAGGCCGAACAGGCCGAAGATCGCCCCGGAGGCGCCGAGCGCGGGATTGTTCGGGGCGAAGAGGATGGTGAGCACGTTGCCGCCCAGCGCGCAGAGGACGTAGATGACGGCGAACTCCACATGCCCGTACATCTGTTCCATGACCGGGCCGAACAGCCACAGCGCATACATGTTGAAGAGGATGTGCAGCATTCCCAGGTGCAGGAAGGCGGCGGTGATGAGCCGCCACCACTCGCCGTTCGCGACCGCCGGGCCGTAGACGGCGCCCGCCTGCGACAGCGGACCACTCCCCCCGTTCAGCGGCGAGGCGCTGCCGGAGAGGACGCCGTCGAGTGCGAAGACGATCACGTTGGCGAGGACGACGGCCCAGGTGACCAGGGCCGGATAGCTGCCATAGCTGCCCCTGGCCCGGTTGAACTGCCGGCGGGCCGCGAAGTCATGGCCGGTCTCCTTCAATAGCCAGGCGATGCGGTTGGCAATCGCGCCGCGCTCCTCGGGTGGGGCACGCCGATCGGCCTCGCGGTAGGCGGCGACGGCCTCCTCGAGGTGGCCGTCGCGGACCTCCTGCTCCGCCACCGAGCGCCACCCCAGCCAGGCGTGGGACCCGCCGCGCTCCGCCGCCTGACGCCAGGCTTCGAGTGCGCCGGCCTCGTCATCGAGCCGGTAGCGGGCGGTCCCGATGGCGAGCCACGCGGCGCCGCCCAGCTCGGGATCGGGGTGCCCGGTCAGGGGGGCAAGGATCTGGATCGATGCATCGAGGTCGCCGCCATCGAGGAGGCGCTGCCCCTCTGCGAGGCGCTGCTGCGGTTCATCGGCCATTCGTGCGGAGCATTATCGTCGGAAACGAAACGACCGCCGAGAGATTGGCACCTCGGCGGTCGTCGCGCGCCCCCTTGGCGGGAACGGGCCGTCACGGCGCTGGGCCGCGACCGGCATCAAATGGCGCGGGTTACTTCGCGCGGCGAAGGAAGTCCAGCACGTCGTCGTAGCGGAAGCGACGGTCGCCTCGCTTGCAGACCCGGTAGAAGGGGATCTCGCCCCGATCGCCGAGTCGCTTGACGGTGTTGACGTGCAGGTGGAGCATCTCGGCGACCTCGGTCGCCGTGAGCAGCTTCCCTACCTCGTTGCTGATCATCGGATTTGGTTTCCCAGTGCTGTTGAAGCGCACGTGGACCGTTTGGGTGCGGAGCGCGCGGCTTCTGGCCGGATAGTAAGGTTGGGGTGGGCTGGGGAGCCCCGGTACTTTCGATCCGATGACAGGGGTACTTCCGCGAATGCCCGTCTACGAGCGGCACGTTTTCGTCTGCACCCGCGGTGAGTGGTGCCCTTCGGTGGACGGGGACGGCCTGGGCGTCCACGCGGCCCTCAAGGCGACCATCCGCACCACGGAGCTGGCGGGGAGGGTGCGGGTCAACCACTCGGGCTGCTTCAGCCAGTGCGGCAACGGACCGATGGTGGTGGTCTACCCAGAAGGCGTCTGGTACGCAGCAGTCACGCCGGCCGATGCGGGCGAGATCGTCGAGAGCCACCTGCTCGGTGGACGGCCGGTGGAACGCCTTCGCTACGACCCCCCGGAGGGCGGCTCGCACCAGCTCGAGCGCGACCCCGATGGGCGGCCGATCGGGCGCACCACTCCCTGGCCGGCGCGCGGCGATCGCTGACGCTCCCGTGAGCGCGAAGCCGCCGGCCGACGTCGCGCGGCTGCTCGACGAACGGGCGGCCGCCCGAGCTGCCCGCGACTGGGGGGCCGCCGACGCGCTGCGCGACGAGATGCACGCGCGTGGCTGGGAGCCGGTCGACACCCCCGGCGGATCAACCGCCCGGCCCGTGGCCCCGCCGGCGACCGCGGACCTGCCGAGCCTGCTCGATGACCCACCCGTCCTGGATGCGTCGGTCGTCGTCGTGCTCGAGGACCATCCTCAGGACTTCGAGCGCCTGGTGCGTGGGCTGGCCGCCCATCCCCCGACGGTCAGCTGGGAGCTCCTGGTCGTTGCCAACGAACCCGCCACCGAAGTCGAGCCGCTCCTCGATGCGGCCTGGCCATCCGGCGCGGGGCGGCCGGAGGTGATCGTCCTGCCGACCGCCCATCGCCTCGGCTGGGGCGATGCGGTGAACCTGGGCCTCCGCCGCAGCCGCGGAGCGGTGACGATCCTGCTCGACTCCTCGCTGGAGCCGACAGGCGACCTCGTCGGCCCGCTCCTGGCCTCGTTCGCGCAATCCAGCGTCGGGATCGCCGGTGGATGGGGAGTCACCAGCGCGGATGGGCGCGACTTCGTCGACGCGCCACCGGGTCCGGTCGACGCGATCGAGGCCTACGCCCTCGCCATCCGGCGCGACGCGCTGCGCAAGGTCGGTGGCTTCGACACCCACTACCGCTTCTACCGCCACGCCGACCTCGACCTCTCGTTCGCGGTCCGCGACGCCGGCTGGAAGGCAGTCCGCACGGACCCGCTGCCCGTCGTGCAGCATCCGCATCGGGGGTGGGAGGCGCATCCAGTCGAGGAGCGCGATCGGCTCAGCAAGCGGAACTTCTACCGGTTCCTCAAGCGCTGGCGCGACCGCGGCGACCTGCTGTCAGGGAACGGCTAGCGGGACCCTTCGAGGCAGGTGCAGCCCCGCGGCCCGACGACGGCGGCGTGCGGCGTGCCGGGGGGCAGGACGAAGCCATCGCCGGGAAGCAGCTCCACCGGGGTCGCATCGGCGCCGACCAGGAAGGTGATGGAGCCCGCCGCGCAGACGAGCAGCTTCGTGTAGTCGTGGGCGTGCACGCCGTAGCGGTCGCCCGGGCCGTTCGACCAGGCGTGCGGCTCCACGCCCGCGTCGCGCAAGCGCCTCGCCGCGCTGGCCGCATCCGGGGGCTCCGCGCGGTCCCACGCCAGCTCGGTCAGCGGCGGCGGCAGGGATCGGCCCATCGGCTCGGTCAGCGGGTGATGCCGGCCGTCTCGCCGCCGATGCGCTGGGCGAGATAGACGGGCTTCTCATAGTCAGCGAGCCGCACCATGCGCAACGCCTCAGCGGTGCGCGCCGCCCGCTCCGGAGCCGGGGTCCTGCGAACCATCAGCCCGTAGGCGACGTTCTCACCCACCGTCATGTGCGGGAAGAGGGCGTAGTCCTGGAAGACCGTGTTCACGTCGCGGTCGAACGGCGGGACACCCGTGACGTCCTTCCCGTGGAGCAGGATGCGACCCTCGCTCGGCTCCTCGAAGCCGGCGATCATGCGCAGGGTGGTGGTCTTTCCTGAGCCGGACGGGCCGAGCATCGAGAAGAACTCGCCGTCGCGGATCTCGAGGTCGATGCCGGCAACGGCCTCCACCTCGCCGAATCGCTTGACGAGGTGCTCGAGCGTGACCGCCGGAGCGTCCGTGGGGCGCGATTGGGGCTGACCTGCGGTCATCGGTTCGAGGGCCACGTGCTCCCTTTGGTGCGCCGAGGTTTGGCGCACTGTGGCGGTCCCGCGGGCAGGGTGTCAAGGGCTTCGGCGCTGGCTGCTACATTCCGCCGACGACCGAAATGCGAGGTGCGTCATCGAACCAGGGATCCTGCTCGGCGTCGGCTCCGCGGCTGCCTGGGGCACGGGCGACTTCGCCGGTGGGCTGGCGGCGCGGCGCGCCGGCGGGATGCTCGCCACGGGGGGCGCACAGGTGGTCGGCTTCATCCTGCTGCTGGGCGCCGTTGCCATCCTCCGTCCCCCGTCTCCGGACCCGTCGACGCTCGTGCTCGGCGCGATTGGCGGCGTCGCCGGCGGCCTGGGGCTGGCGGCGCTGTACCGCGGCCTCGGGATGGGAGCCATGGGGCTCGTCTCCGCGGTCAGCGGTGTCGGCGGCGTCCTCATTCCGCTCGCCGTCGGCACGCTGCTGTGGGGCACCGTCGTCCAGCCGCTGCAGCTCGCCGGCGTGGCCTGCGCGCTCGTGGCGATCGCGGCCGCCAGTGGCGCAACCATGCGCGGCGTCCACCGCGACGCGGTCCTGCTCGGACTCGTGGCCGCGCTCGGCTTCGGGCTGTGGTTCGTCTTCCTGGACCGCGCCGCGGAAAATGGCCAGCTGTGGGCACTGGTCGCCAGCCGTGGCTCCGCCTCCCTGGTCGTCGGAGGGAGTGCCCTCTTCGCCGGCGATCGATCCCGGCTGCGCGCGGTCGCCCCGCTCGTGGCGATCGCCGGGGTCCTCGACGTTGCCGCGAATGGCATGGTCGTGCTGGCGTTCGCCACGATCCCGGTTGGCATCGCTGCGGCGCTCTCGGGCACGTATCCGCTGGCCACGATGATCCTGGCCCGGACCGTGCTCGGCGAAGCATTGCCACGCCTCGGGCTGGCGGCGGTCGCCCTGGCCGTCGCGGGCATCGTGTTGATCTCGCTCGGCGGCTGATCCGAGCCGCTCGTGGTCAGGCGGGCCAGCCGCCGCCGGTGTGAGCTCCCCGCGCAGGGGTGGTGCGTGGCATTCGCGATCGCTCCGCGATGGCAACCGCCGCTCTCGGGTTGAGCGCGGTTCGGCGCATCGGCAGGAGACCGCGGGTGGCCTTATTGCCCGCTTATCAGCCGCTTACCCGACGGGTATCATTCCCGGACCGCATCGCCGATCACCACCCGGGGGCAGCATCCGCATGACCTTCGACCGCGTCGCCATCGTCGAGTCAGCGCTCGACGGGTTCCTCGCGCAGGCGACTGCCCCATCGAGCAGCCTCCCCGCCGGCGCTCCGCTGCGCGAGGGAAGCGCGCTGACCGCTCGCCAGGCGATAGAGCTCTTCGAGGACCAGGTGACGTCGCGGCAGCTGGATGTCGCGGCGCGCGAGCTGAAGAAGACGAACCGCAGCTTCTACACGATCAGCAGCGCCGGCCACGAAAACAACGTTGTGCTCGGGGCGCAGCTGCGGGTCAACGACCCGGCCTTCCTGCACTACCGCTCCGGGGCCCTGATGATGGCGCGTGCCCGCCACCTGCCCGGCAGCACCCCTGCCTTCGACGCCCTCCTCGGCATTGTGGCCAGCAGCGACGACCCGATCGCCCAGGGGCGGCACAAGGTCTGGGGCAGCCGCCCGCTCTGGGTCCCGCCGCAGACCTCGACGATCGCCAGCCACCTGCCGAAGGCCATGGGCCTTGCCTTCAGCCTGGCCCGGGCTCGCAGGCTCGGGGTGGCGACCGACCTGCCGGACGACGCGATCGTCCTCTGCTCGTTCGGCGACGCCAGCGTCAACCACGCGACCGCGCTGGCCGGCATCAACACCGCGCGCTATGCCGTCCGCCTCGGCCTGCCGATGCCGATCCTCTTCGTCTGCGAGGACAACGAGACCGGCATCAGCGTGCCCACCCCCGAGGGGTGGATCGCGTCCAGCTTCGGGCACCTCGAGCACCTGCGCTATGACCTGGCGGAGGGCGAGATCGACGAGGTCTGGGACGTGGTCGCGGACGCCATCCGTTTCGTGCGCGGCGCCCGCCGCCCCGCCTTCCTCCACCTGAAGACGGTGCGCCTGTGGGGGCACGCCGGCAGCGACGCCGAGCAGGCATATCGGTCACCGAAGGAGATCGCCGAGAACGAGTCGCGCGATCCGCTGCTGCGCAACGCTCGACGACTGATCGAGACCGGTGCCGCGAGCCCTGACGATCTCCGGGCCATCGTGGCCGATACACGCGAGCGGGTGATGGCAGCCGCCGAGGAGGCGACCCATCGCCCGCGATTGGAGACGACCGAGGAGGTCGTCGCGCCCATGGCGCCATATCACCCGGCCCGGATCATGGCCCGCGCCGCGAAGCCCCTCCTCGAGCCGGCCGCGCGGTTGGAGCTCCACGGCGGGACGCTTCCCGAGGACGCCGTCATCCCGACCGCCAGGACGCTGGCCGGGTGCCTGAACGCGGCGCTTGCCGACGAGCTCGGACGACGGCCGGAGGTGATCCTCTTCGGCGAGGACGTGGGGCGCAAGGGAGGCGTCTACAACGTCACCAATGGCCTGCAGAAGCGGTTCGGGACGGGCCGCGTCTTCGACACCCTGCTCGACGAGACGTCGATCCTCGGCATCGCACAGGGTGCGGCGCACATCGGCCTCCTCCCGATTCCGGAGATCCAGTACCTCGCTTACCTCCACAACGCGCTCGACCAGCTGCGCGGCGAGGCCGCCTCGCTGCAGTTCTTCAGCTCCGGCCAGTTCCGCAATCCGATGGTGGTGCGGGTCCCGGGCCTGGCCTACCAGAAGGGGTTCGGCGGCCACTTCCACAACGACAACAGCGTTGCGGCGCTGCGTGACATCCCGGGCCTGGTCGTGGCGGTCCCTGCGCGCGGCGACGACGCGGCGCGGATGCTGCGGGGCGCGGTCGCCATGGCGGCCGAGGACGGCCGGGTGGTCGTCTTCCTCGAGCCGATCGCCCTGTACCACGAGAAGGACATCGAGACCGATGGCGACGGAGGCTGGCTGACCGACTACCCCGCCCCGCCGGCGGCGCTGCTGCCTGGCGAGGTCGGCATCTACGGTCCCCTCGACACGGGCACCGCCGACCTGCTGATCGTCAGCTACGGCAACGGCCTGCGGCTCTCGCTCCAGGCGGCGCGACGCCTGCGAGAGCAGCACGAGATTGCCGCCCGGGTCCTCGACCTGCGCTGGCTGAACCCGCTTCCGCACCAGGCCATCCGGGAGCAGGCCGCCGCGATCGGCGCGGTGCTGGTGGTGGACGAGTGCCGTCGCACCGGTGGTGGCGTCGCCGACGCGATCCTGGCGGACCTTGCCGAGGCCGGCATCGGTCGTCGCCTGTGGTCGGTGCGGGCGGTGGACAGCTTCGTGCCGCTGGGCACCGCCACCAGCGCGGTCCTGGTCGGCACCGACCAGATCGTGGCCGGGGCGCTGACCACGGTGAGCGGCCGGCTCCACGCATGACCCGGCGCGCCGTCCTCGCCTGTCCGGGTCGGGGCTCGTATGCCGCCGCATCGCTCGGTTCGCTCCAGCCGGATCACCCCTGGGTGCTGCGCGCCGAGCAGCTGCGGGCCCGATACGGACTGGAGCCGCTGCTCGACCTCGACCGCGCCGACCACTTTGACCCGAGCCGCCACCTCCAGCCGATCCATGCCTCGCCGCTGATCTTCCTCGTCTCGATGCTCGACGCCGAGGCCGCCGTGGTCGACCACCACGTGACCGCGGTGATCGGCAACTCGCTCGGCTGGTACACCGCGCTCGCCGCGGCTGGGGCGCTCCCGTTCGACGATGCCTTCCGGCTCGTGCAGGAGATGGCGATCCTGCAGCAGCAGCCGCTCCCCTCCGGCGGGCCGGGCGGCCAAGTGATCTACCCCCTCGCCGATGCCGCCTGGCGCCCCGATCCGCAGCTCCATGCCGCGGTGGAGGCTGCCCTCCGCGATCCCGCGGTGAACGGCGACGGACACGTCCACGAGAGCATCGATCTCGGCGCCTACGCCGTGCTGGCGGGCGACGAAGCCGGCGTGGCTCGCCTGCTCGGGCGGCTCGCCCCGGTGCGCGTCGGGGATCGGATGTTCCCGCTGCGCCTCTCGCAACACGGGCCGTACCACACCCCCCTCGTCGCGCACGTCGCCGAGGCGGCGCGCGCCCATCTCGGCAACCTCGACTGGCAGGCCCCCTCCGCGACCGTCATCGACGGGCGCGGCGTTCGCTGGACCCCGTGGTCGACGGATCCCGGCGCGCTCCGCGACTACACCCTCGGCGAGCAGGTGACGACCCCATTCCGCTTCGCCACCAGCGTCCGCGTCGCCCTGCGCGAGGAGGCCCCCGACCTGCTCATCCTGCCCGGACCGGGCAACTCGCTGGGCGGGATCTGCGGGCAGCTGGTCGTCGCCGAGGGGTATCGCGGCATTCGCTCGCGCGATGACTTCGAGGCGGTGCAGCGCTCCGAGACGCCCATCGTGCTGAGCATGCATCGCTGACCGATGTCCGAGCCGGACGCCGTCGACTTCATCCCGCTCACGGCGCCGATCGACCTCGACCTCACCCTTGCGCCGATCGCGCATGGGCGGGGCGACCCGACCATCCGGTTCGGACCTGACGGCATCTGGCGAGCGACGCGCACGCCCGATGGCCCGGCCACCATCCACCTGCGGGCGGTGACCGACGGGGTGGAGGTCGCGGCATGGGGCGCTGGAGCTGCGAACGCGGTGGCGGGCGCCGCCGACCTGATCGGCGCGAACGACGAGCCGGAACGACTCGAGCCGCGACATCGGCTCATCGGCGAGCTGGTCCACCGCTTCCCCGGCCTGCGGCTGCCGCGCACCAACCGGCCGTTCGAGGCGCTGCTTCCCGCCATCTGCGAGCAGAAGGTCTCAGGCGTGGATGCCCGCAAGGCGTTCCGCGGCATCATCGCCAGCCACGGCGAGGACGCTCCCGGCCCGGCCGGCCTGCGGCTGCCGCCGGCACCGTCGACCCTTGCCGCCCTTCCCTACTTCGCGTTCCATCGTTTCGGCCTGGAGCGCCGGCGCGCCGACCTGATCCGCATCACCGCCCAGCTCGCGTCGCGTATCGAGCAGGCCGCGCCGGCGGAGGCCTATGCCCGCCTGGGAGCGGTGTCCGGGATCGGGCCGTGGACACTGGCCGAAGTCGGTCGGATCGCCTTCGGCGACCCAGACGCCGTCAGCGTCGGCGACTACCACCTGCCGAACGTCGTCGCCTGGGCGCTGGTCCGCGAGCCACGCGCCGACGACGCGCGCATGCTCGAGCTGCTGGAGCCGTACCGGGGGCAGCGTGGACGGGTGCAGCGTCTCCTCGAGGTGAGCGGCATCGGGGCACCGCGGTACGGCCCGCGCATGGCTCCGCAACCGATCGCGGAGATCTGACCTACAGGTAATTGGCCTTGTGCGCCCGATGCGTCAGCTCGTCGCGGAAGTCGGGGTGCGCGATGGCGATCAGGGCGCGCGCCCGCTCCCCAACCGTCCGTCCGTGGAGCTCGGCGATGCCGTACTCGGTGACGACGGTGCGCACGTGGGCGCGCGTCGTCACGACGCCGGCGCCCTCCCGGATCGTCGGCGCGATGCGGGAGATGGTCCCGCCCGAGGCGGTCGCCGGCAGGGCGATGATCGCCCGCCCCTGCGTCGCCAACGCCGCCCCGCGGATGAAGTCCATCTGCCCGCCGACCCCGCTATAGAAGCGCGCGCCGATCGAGTCCGCGACCACCTGGCCGGTGAGGTCGACCTCGATCGCGGAGTTGATTGCCACCATCCGGCTGAATCGGCGGATGACGGCGGTGTCGTTGGTGTAGTCGACCGGACGCATCTCGACCATCGGGTTGTCGTTGACGAACCGATACAGCGCGGCGCTCCCCATCAGGAAGGCGGAAACGATCTTGCCCCGGTTGATCTCCTTGCGCGAGCCGTTGACCGCCCCGCACTCGACCAGGCCGATGACCGCATCCGTGAACATCTCGGTGTGGATTCCCAGGTCGCGCTTGTCGCGGAGCGCCAGGGCGGTGGCGGACGGGATCGCCCCGATCCCGAGCTGGAGGGTGGCGCCGTCATCGATGAGCTCGGCCACGTGCCCGCCGATCTGGCGCTCAACCCTCCCCGGCGCCGGCTCCAGGTACGCGTAGGGTGGCTGGTCGACCTCGACCCCGAAGTCGATCCGCGAGACGTGGATGAAGGTGTCACCGAGGGTGCGGGGCATGGAGGCGTTGAGCTGGGCGATCACCGTCTTTGAGGTGCGCGACGCCGCCAGCGCCGCGTCGACGCTCGTCCCCAGCGAACAGAAGCCGTGGGCGTCCGGACGGGTGACGTTCAGGAGTGCCACGTCGAGGGGCAGCGTCCCCGAGGTGAAGAGATCGGGCACGTCGGAGAGGAAGATCGGTACGTAGTCGGCGCGCCCCTCGTTGACGGCCAGCCGGGCGTTGGCTCCGATGAACAGCGCCTTGTGACGGAAGTGCGGCGCCATCTCCGGAGCGAGGTGCGGTCCAGGTCCCTCGGTGTGGAAGTGGACCATGCTCACCCCCTCCAGCTCGGGGGCACGAGCAACGAGCGCGTCGAGCAGGACCGATGGCGTGGCCGCGCCGCCATGGACGAAGACCTGCTCGCCCGAGCGGATGCCGGCGACCGCCTCTGCGGCGGTGACGATGCGCATGCCGGCAGTCTACGGGCGGCGCCACCTCGGCCGTGAGTGACGAAGGACCCTCGGACACGGACCGTGCGGCTGGGGTTGAGGGGTCGAACGGCACTCACCGCTCGGCAGCTGCAGCGAGCACGCTTGCGCCATGGACGCGCTCCGCCCGCTGGTTCGACCCGTCTCCAGGGATGACGCCGCGGCTCTCACCGCCTTCTACGCGGCGCTCTCACCGGACAGCCGGCGCACCCGCTTCTTCGGAGCGTGCCGCTCCATCAGCGATCTCCAGGCGCGGCAGTTCGCTCGCGCGCGGCAGCGTGGCGCGCATGGCTGGGTGGCGATCGACGACCAGGACCACATCGTCGCCCACCTCTGCCTCGAGCCGACCGACGTGCAGCGCAAGCGCGTCGAAGAGATCGCCGTGGCGGTCGCCGACCGATGGCAGGGGCAGGGGCTTGGCCACGCGCTCGTCGCGCTGGCGATCGCTTCCGCCAGGCGTCGTGGGCTGGTCGCCCTCGAGGCGACGATGCTGACCGGGAACCATCCGATCCACGCTCTCCTCGAGCACAGCGGGCTCCCATGGACCTGTCGCGCACTCGAGCCGGGCGTCGAGTCGATTCGCCTGGAGCTGCGCGGAGAGGCCGTCCAGGGCGCTGCCTGAGACGATCGCGTCGTCCACGGTGCAGGAACGGTCCCGTCGGCGCTCCCCCGAGCTCGTGACCAGATAGCGGCAGGCAAGACAGGTCCGTACCGGCACCCGTCCCCCAGCCGGGCATGCCACCGAGCGGCGGACGACAAGTCGCGTCTCCGCCTGGCAGACGACCCATGCCTGATCCCGCAGCGCGCGTGCCATGGGGTGCCCCTCGCGTGGCCAATCCGAGTCTTCGGCCCAATGGTGAGATCCGCACACGCCCGCGGCAATTGCCGGGCGCACCGTCGCCGGGCGACTTCGGTCCCGGCCGTTCGCGACAGATGGCCCTGTCAGGGCACCTGCGGGAATCGCACGCTTCGGGAGGGCCCGGTGCGGGACTCCTTGCTCGCGCCGGACGCCCTTGGACTCGAACGATGGGAGATGGCTGACATGCGTGTGATGCTCGCCTTCGATGGTTCTGCCGGAGCCGAGGCGGCCCGCGACCTGGTCGCGCACCTCCGCTGGCCGGCCAGGACCGCAATCACCCTGGTGGCAGCGCTGGAGCGCGGGCCCGCGCTGTTTGGCGCCCCCGAATACGCGGCGGTGCCGGAGGACTCGCGCGAGGCATCGGCCCTCATGCTGGCCGACCTCCAGGCAACGCTGCAGGCTGCTGCGGCGCCACTGCAAGCTGCTGGCCGGATGATCGATACGCGCGTCGTGCGCGGACGCCCGGCTTCGGCCCTGCTGGAAGAGGCCCACGCCCTCCAGCCGGACCTGATCGTCATCGGCAGCCGCGGCCACGGTCCGCTGGCAACCGTCCTCGTCGGCTCCGTGTCGACCGAAGTGGTCGACCACGCCCCCTGCCCGGTCCTGGTGGCCCGCTGGCCGAGTGCCCATCGGCTCGTCGTCGGCGTCGACGGCTCCGAATCCGCCCAACGCGCGGTGGCCACCCTCTCGACCTGGCCGATCTTCGCTGGCCTTCCTGCCCGAGTCGTCGGCGTGTCGGAGCGTTCCCCGGGCTGGGCCGCACTCGGCTCGGCGTTCTATCCCGGAATGGCGGAGACGAACGACACGAGTCGCGAGGCTCGACGGAACCAGGTCGAGCAGGTCACCGAACGGGCCTGCGAGGACCTTGCCCGTGTGGGCCTGGTCGCGACCAGCGAGCTGCGCGAGGGCGACCCGGCCGATGAGCTGATCCGGGCTGCAAACGAGGATGACGCGGACATGATCGTCGTCGGCTCGCGCGGCCTCTCGGCGCTCAGCCGCCTGGCGCTCGGCAGCGTGGCCCGCAAGGTCCTGCTGCACACGCCGGTGTCGGTGCTGGTGGTCCGAGACGCGGCCGAACGCGTGGAGAGCGCGGAGCCGATCCGCCTGCCCTCAGGAGCTGCGGTCGGCGTCGTCTGAGGGTGGCGTCCCCGGCAGGTCTCGGGGCCGCGCTAACGACCATTCCCATCGTGGGCCGTCAGGGCCGCGGAGGTCTTCGCATCGGTCTGGACCACCCCACTCGACCGATTACGCATCAGGGCGACGCACCGCTTCGCGTCGCCATGAGCTGCCCGACGCGCCGCGGCTGACGCTGACCCGCATGGCGATAGAACCAGTAGCCGTCGTCGAGTCTCAGGGTCGAACCTGGATGATCGTCTTTCCCGTCCGTCGCTGGGTCGGGTTGAGGGCGGGGACGGCATCAGCGAGTGGCGCGACGGTGCCGATGTTGGTCCGCAGCCGTCCGTCCCGCACCCGTTGGACGATCTCAACCAATTGGGCACGATCGGCCTCGACGACGAAGTCAATCGCGAGGCCGTCTGTGGGCCTCGCCTCGGCTGGCCCGGTGATGGTGACCAGTATTCCACCGGCCCGAATCAACCCCGCGGACCGCGTTTGGATCTCTCCGCCGATGACATCGAACACCAGATCGACGCCCCCGACATCTTCCAGATTGTCGCGCTCGAGGTCCCCGAACTCATGGGCGCCGAAGTCAAGCGCCGTCTGACGGTCAGCGGCGCGTCCGGTGCCGATGACATAGGCGCCGGCCTCTCGGGCGAGTTGCGTCACCATCGACCCGACTGCGCCGGCTGCGCCGTGCGCCAGCACGCTCTGGCCCGCGTGGAGGTGGCCGTGTTGGAACAGTCCCTGCCACGCGGTCAGGCCCGAGATCGGCAGGCTCGCGCCCACCGTGAAGTCGACGTCACCCGGCAGCGGTGCGAGGTTGCGTGCCTCGATCGCCACGTACTCCGCCAGGGTTCCATCACGATGCCAGTCGGCGAGGCCGAACACCCGCTGCCCCACCGACAGACCCGTCGTGCCATAGCCGAGGGAGCTGACCACCCCGGCCAGCTCATGCCCAAGGATCGAGGGCGTGCGGTCACGGCCGGCGCGATCGGTCCAGGTCGAAGACCACCCCACCTCAGTCGGCACGAACCCAGACGCATGAATCTCAACGATGACATCGTTGATCGCCGCCGGCGGTGCCGGCCGCTCCACCAACGTCATCCCAGCTGCTCCAGCGGCCGGATCCATGACCACGATCGCTTTCATCGAAACGGTCTCCTCAGCCCGTCGTCTGTCAGGGGGAAGTACCGAGGGGAGCTAGCGCTCACCGACCGCGTGCATCGAGGGGGCCGGTGTCGCTCAGGGACGAATGCTGATGCTCGTCTGCCCACTATGCCGCGGTTCCTCCTCATGCCGCCCCGTTCGCAAACGCGGGCGGGCGCAATCCAGGTCAGCCAGAGTCGCCTGTCGACCATGTCTCGACCGACGCCGCCCGGCCGAACAGATGGCCCTGCCCGAAGCGAACGCCGATAGCAACCAAGGCGGAGCGCTCGGCGTCGGTCTCGATGCCCTCTGCGACCAGGCGCGCACCGAGCTCGGCCGCGAATCGATGGAAGCCCATGATGGCAGCCAGGCGCGCGGGATCGCGGTCGGCGCCCGAAACGAGGGATCGGTCAAGCTTGATCTCGTCCGGCCGAAGCTCGACACAGTGGCGGAGGCTTGCGAATCCGGCTCCCGCATCGTCGATGCTCCAGCGGATGTCAGGAAAGCTCGTGAGGGCGGCCCGCAGCCCCCGGTAGTCGTCGATCTGGTCGCGCTCGGAGATTTCAAGTGTGAGCGATCGTGGGCGTCGTCCCAGAAGAGCGCGAAGGCCATTCGGCTCCAGGACGAGGCCTGGCGAGACGTTGAGGGCCACCGAGACGTCGGGCGGGAGCCCACATGCAGAGCTCAACGCCATCGCGAGGGTCGCAAGTTCGAGTTCTGGTGACAGCCCGACTGCTGCCGCCTCGGCGAACCGTCGTTCAGGTGGGGCGTTGTCATCGAACCGGGTCAGCGCCTCGTACGCCACTGTCAGGCCATCATCGAGAGAGACGATCGGCTGGAACACGGCCCGGAATCGTTGATGGGCGATGACCGCCCGAATCTCGGCCCGCAGGACGTCGGACTTCTCCCGCTCGCGCAGGTCGGGTCCGAGACGCGCCGACACGATGGCCCCCACCTCGGCGTACGTGCTCAGGTGACGCTCGAGCGCCGTGACACCGTCTGGCTGGCATGTCGAGAGAACCATGAGCCCACGGGTTTCACGGGCTGTCCTGAGCGGCTGGTATGCGACCGCAGTGATCCCCACACGGCTCAGCGCCAACCCGTAGCTTCCGTCGACCTCGCGAGGGTCCCAGGGTTCAACCCACGCTCCCTGCCGGGCCCGACGGCGCAGGTACCGCGCCCTCGCAGCCGGCAGTCGAACACCTGCTGTCAGAGTGGGCACCGAGAGCCCTTCGGCGGCGAACAGGAAGACCAGCCCCCCGGGCCCGAAGCCGAGGATACTCACGCGGTCGACATCAGGGAGATCCACGAGCTCGGTCGCAATCGCGCGGGCCTGGGCATCGAGCCCGAGCAGTGGGTCAAGCCCCTCGAGAGCCAGTTCGACGACGGCCCGCTCCCGCTGTTCGCGCGCCGCTCCGTCCTCGAGCCGGCGCTCCGAAGTCACATCGGTCGAGACGCCGATCAGACTCGAGATCGCCCCTGCCGCATCGCGGAGCGGCTCTACCACGGTCGCGAAGACACGCCCGGCAAGCCCGACGTCGACGAAGAGTCGCTCCCCGCGCAACGCACGCTCGAACTGGGCGAGGAGCCGAGTGGTACCGGATCCCAGCTCGTCCAAACGCCGTCCAACGAGTTCCTCGCTGGTGCGTCCCACGGCCGCAAGGCCGGCGCCACGGGCGAGAGTGATCGTCCCGGCCAAGTCGAGCGCCCAGACGATGACCGGCGCGCCGCCCACCACCGTGTCGAGTTCATGCCGCGTCCGCTCCAGTGCCTCTTCCGCAATCACCCGCGCGGTGACGTCGCGGGCAATCCCTTCGACAGCGATGAGACGGCCGGCTCGATCAAGAACTGGCACGGGGATGGACTCGAGCGCAGCGTAGGTCCCGTCTGTCCGCCGCCAGCGCCAGGTGGAAGGACGGATCTCGCGCGGATCGGTGGGCGTCGACCGCATCTCACCCAGGTGAGCCGGATCGACGAGCTGGTATGCGAGTTCGGGATCCGCGTAGAGCTCCCCCGCCGTGACGCCGAGCAATCCCTCGACGGCTCGATTGACGAACTCGAGCCGCGGAGGAACGAGCCCGAAGCGATACACGACGTCAGGCAGGTGTTCGACGAGCCGTCGGAAGCGGATCCGCGTCCCGCGCGGGGAATCCGGACGGAGGGATCCGGCGCCCCGCGCTGGGCGGGCGCTCTTAACGTCGGGCGGTGCGGCTGGCTTCGTTGCGGTCATCCGCGATGGGACTCCCCCTACTGCGGGCCGTCGGCCTCTTCGACCCGGCAGGCGGGGGCCTGGGCTCGGGCCAGACAGACGCGGGCGCCTGTCACATCAACGGTTGTAGCCGCCGAGGCCGCGCATGTCCAAGACGTAGATTCACTCGCAGCTCCGTCACCAGGGTTATCGATCCCCCGGCGCACGCGGGCAGACGACCTGTGAGCGCCCCGGCGTCATGGCTCGGCAGGTAGCTGGGTCCGGCGAATCTCAGGGTCGCCGCGCTCTCGGTCGAGGATCAGGCCCGTCGTCGCTCGCGCGTGGAACCGTGAGTCGCCGTCAGGATGATCTTGCTTCCGACACCACCGACGCGCCCGACCTCGGCCGCCGAACCAGATCAATGGCCCGCTGCAGGATCTTCGTATGGGGACCCTCCAGCCATAGCACGGCGAGCACGAAGTCGGGAGCATCGACGAGCGTCACGAGTTTGAGGTCCTCAGGAGCCTGTCGGGCCATCGTTGGCGGCAGGATTGCGCTCCCTGCGCCATCGGCCACGAGCGCAAGCATCGCGCTCAGCGCATTGGTCTCGATGACGATCTGGGGCGCAGCGTCGCGCCCGGCGAACACATAGTCGAAACAGCTCCGGAGTCCAGTGCCCGGTCGGGTCACGATGAACCGCTCGTGGGCAAGATCGTCAACGCTGACCGAGTCCCTCTCAGCCAGCCGGTGATCCTGTGTGACCACGAGGGCATACCGTTCGCGTCGGATGACGGTGTGGCTCAGGCCAGTCAGATCGATGCTATCCGGCAGGGCAACCATCGCGAGGTCGAGCTCGCCTCGGCGGAGCCCCGCGAGTGACTCAGACGTGGACCACTCAACGATCGAGACCTCGACTCCGGGGTTCTTGGTCGTGTAGTCGCTTAGGTACCTGACCATCTGAGGATCGGTCTGGTGCCACCACGATGTCCGCAGCACGCCGCGCGTGCCCTGGTCGAACTCGCGCATCGCATCCGAGAGGTCGCTCAGCTCGGCCATCACGCGTCGCGCGCCAAAGAGGAATGCCTTGCCCGCGTCTGTGAGGGCGACATGCCGGCTCGTACGCTCGAAGAGACGGACGCCGAGCTCGTCCTCAAGATGCCGGATCGCGGCCGAAACGGCCGGCTGCGCGACATGGAGCTCGTTCGCTGCCCGCGTGAAGTTGCCGTGGCGGGCGACCGCGTCAACGAATTCGATCTGGCGGATATCCAAGGCTCGCCACCTTCCGTGGCCTACTGTCTCCCCAGTCCGTTGATCCGACTGCACCGTACTCCTCAGTTTCCGTTCCCGCATCCCGTGAACTCGCAGTCCTTGTGCGGACCGGGACACGAGTCAGAGGCCGTTGCCTTGCCTGCAGGTTCCGAGCGTGGATGGCTGGGGCGAAGCCCGTGCGGCGCCGGGTCGAGCGCGTGGAGTCGGCCAGCGCCGGCTGCGCGGCCCGCGAGGCTGCCAGAGCGTGTCCCGGTCACATTGAGATGACGCACCGGTCGAGGG